>NZ_BMRN01000005.1 GCF_014648655.1 Streptomyces atratus | reverse complement strand
CCCCGCCGTGATGACGACAGCCGTGGTGGCGGGTTCCGTCGGGACGACAGCCGAGGCGGGGGCTCCGGCGGTGGTTTCCGTCGGGACGACCGGCGGGATGACCGTCCGGGTGGGTTCCGTCGTGATGACAGCCGGGGTGGTGCCGGTGGTGGTTTCCGGCGCGACGACCGTGACCGGGATCGTGACCGTGGTCCGCGCCGGGACGATGACCGTGGTGGCTACCGTGGTCCGCGTCGTGATGACGACCGTGGTGGGCGTCCTGCGGGTGGGTTCGAGCGGCGTGATGACCGGCCGCGTGGCCCCCGCCGTGATGACGACAGCCGTGGTGGCGGGTTCCGTCGGGACGACAGCCGAGGCGGGGGTTACCGCGGGCAGCGGGACGACCGTGGTGGCCGGGGTGGTTACCGCGGTCGTGACGACCGTGGTGGGTACGAGCGGCGTGATGACCGGGACCGTGAGCCCATCAAGCGGCTTCCGATTCCTGACGACGTCACCGGTGACGAGATCGACAAGGACGTGCGGCAGGAGCTGATGAGCCTGCCGAAGACCCTGGCCGAGGATGTGGCCAGGAACCTTGTGATGGTGGCCCGGCTGATCGACGAGGACCCTGAGCAGGCGTACGCGTACGCGCGGATCGCGTTGCGGCTGGCCTCGCGGGTTGCTGCTGTGCGTGAGGCGGCCGGGTTTGCCGCGTACGCGACGCAGAAGTACTCGGAGGCACTGGCGGAGTTCCGGGCGGCCAAGCGGATGACCGGCTCCGTGGAGCTGTGGCCCGTCATGGCCGACTGCGAGCGTGGACTCGGGCGGCCCGAGCGGGCGATGGCCATGGCCGGCGAGCCCGAGGTGCAGAAGCTGGACAAGGCGGGTCAGGTCGAGATGCGTCTGGTGGCTGCCGGGGCCCGTAGGGACATGGGGCAGATCGATGCCGCCATCGTCACGCTGCAGAGCTCCGAGCTCGCCTCGAACGCCGTGCACCCGTGGACTCCGCGGCTGCGCTATGCGTACGCGGACGCGCTGCTGGCGGCGGGGCGCGAGGACGAGGCGCGTGAGTGGTTCGGGAAGGCGCTGGAGGCCGACAAGGACGGCGCCACCGATGCCTCGGACCGGCTTGCCGAGCTGGACGGTGTCGAGTTCGTCGATGCCCTCGGTGAGGACGAGGACGAGGACGACGCCGCTCCGGCGTCGGCCGACGCTGCGGATGCCGACAAGAGCGACGGCAAGGACGAGGACGAGGACGAGGACGGTACGTCCGAGTCGTAAGGCATGAGTAAGGGCGGCACTCCGGAAGGGGTGCCGCCCTTTTTTGTTGCTGTGGGCGTCAGTCGAGGGTGAGGCTTCGCAGGACCAGGCCGGTGGCCGGCTTGGGGCCGAAGGAAGTCGACTTGCGGGGCATGGTGACGCCCTGTCGGGCGAGATCCCGGACGACTTCCTCACGTACCGGATGCATCAGGACCGCCGTGGCGTTGTGACGTTCGGCCTGTTCGACGACGGCCGCGGTGTCGTGTATGTACGCGATGTGTTCCGGGGCGTCGGGGATCTCCCAGACGTGGTCGAGCAGAGCCGCGTGCAGGACCGTCGCGTCGAGGGTCTGCCAGGCGGTCGGACGGTCGGCCGGAATCGTTCGGGACAGCAAGCCGGCGTCGGGACGGTCGATGAGGTGGAAGCCGCCGTCGCCCGCGAGCAGGAATGCGTTGCCTTCGGCGGCCGCTTCGGCGAGTGCGTCCAAGGCCCGGGGGAGCGGGCCCTCCATGTCGCGGATGCGGAAGAGGCCGTTCAGCGCGGCGAGTGCGTCGGCGACCGGGAAGCGGTGCAGCAACCGGTGGATGGCGCGGACCCGGAGCGGGTAGCGGGCCGTGTCGACGAGGAGGACCAGGCCGAAGTCCCAGGGGCCGGGAGCTGTGTGCTCCTGCTGGAGGCGGAGATAGGTGGCCCAGCGGTGGTGGCCGTCGGCGATCAGGGCCTGGTGGTGGGCGAGATCGGCCTCGATCTCGGCCCGGTCGGCCGGGTGGGTGACCGCCCAGAGCCGGTGGCTGTAGCCGTCCTCGGTGGTGGTGGAGAGGAGCGGCGGCCGGTGGATGGTCCGTTCGATGACGGCGGTCGCGCCGGTCGGGTGGCCTTCGCTGCGGTAGGTGAGCAGCAGCGGTTCGAGATGGGCCGCAGTGGTGCGCATCAGGTTGGCCCGGTCCTCGACGACATGGGCCATCACGTCCTCGTGCGGCAGCACGATGCCGTCGGCGGGGGAGGAGAGTGCCAGCGCGCCGACGATGCCGCGTTGCAGGATCTCGGCGTCGCTCTGCTCGTAGACGTACAGCGCGGGCTCGGGATCGGGAGCGAGTATGCCCTCGGCCAGCCAGCGGTTCAGGGTCTCGGCAGCCTGCGTGTGGCGGGCAGCGGCCGTGTCGGCCTGCGGCAGGATCAGCCGGACGATGTTGTGCGGATCCGCCGACTCCAGATGGTGCAGACCGTCGGGGCGCACGACGACGTCGTACGGCGGCGAGGTCACCGCGGCAAGACTGCCGACCCGCTCGGGGACGTATCGCAGTCCACGGAACGGAATCAGACGCAGTCCCTGCCCGGCCGGACCTGATGTGTTCATTTCTGCATCGTATGTGTGCGGCCGGGATGCGCGATGATCGGGACAGAAGCATGGAATGAGGAGCGCAAAGAATGAGTCAGGCGAGCAGGACCAGGCCGAGCGGCAGCAGCACCGCGTTGAACGAGGCGTACGACACGGCGCTGCTCGATCTCGACGGGGTGGTGTACGCGGGCGGTCATGCGATCGTCCACGCCGTCGAGTCGCTGGGAGCGGCGCGGGATGGTGGGATGCACCTGGCTTATGTGACGAACAATGCCCTGCGGCCCCCGGCCGCGGTGGCCGAGCATCTGACCGAAATCGGGGTTCCCGCCGAGCCCGCCGATGTGATCACTTCGGCGCAGGCGGTGGCCAGGCTGATGGCCGATCAGCTGCCGCCCGGGGCGCGGGTGCTGGTGGTGGGTGGCGAGGGGCTGCGCGTCGCACTGCGGGAGCGCGGTCTGGTGCCGGTGGAATCGGCTGACGACGAGCCGGTCGCGGTGGCGCAGGGGTACGGCGGGCCCGACATGACGTGGGGTCGGTTCGCCGAGGCCGCGTACGCGATTGCGCGGGGGGTGCCGTGGTTCGCGTCCAACACGGATCTGACGATTCCCAGTGCCCGGGGGATCGCGCCCGGGAACGGTGCGGCGGTGGAGGTCGTACGGATCGCGACCGGGGCCGAGCCGCAGGTCGCCGGGAAGCCGTTGCCTCCGATGCACCGGGAGACGGTGCTGCGGACCGGGGCCGAGCGCCCGCTGGTGGTCGGGGACCGGCTGGACACGGACATCGAGGGCGCGTTCAACGGCGGTGTGGACTCGCTGCTGGTGCTCACCGGGGTGACGGACGCGGCGCAGTTGGTGGCCGCCGAACCGAAGCACCGGCCGACGTACGTGGACGCGGATCTGCGGGGGCTGCTGACCGGGCAGCCCGAGGTGGTGCGGGCGGGCGACGGGTTCGGCTGCGGTGGCTGGACGGCGTCGGTGCGCGGTGGCGACCTGGTGCTCGAAGGGGACGGGGATGTGCTCGACGGGCTGCGGGCGCTCTGCGGGGCGGCGTGGTCGTACGCCGGAGACGGCTCGTGCGGGCTGGACGCGGGGAAGGCGGTCGCCAGGCTGGGGCTGTGAAGGGCGACTCCCGGCGATTCGAGCCAAAAGGAGGGTAGGCTAACCTAACTTTGTTCTGCTCGGTGTGCGGCCGTCCGGATGGCCGACCCGCCGGGCGACCGGGCCTCGGCCGCGGCCTCTGCTCGTGGCGAGGGGCGAACCCGCGCACCCGATCACCTCCGACTCCGGGAGTACGACCATGCAGCGCCTCACCGCGGACTCGGTGACCCTCGGCTACGACCAGCGGGTCATTGCGGAGAATCTCTCGGTCGAGATCCCCGACAACTCGTTCACGGTGATCGTCGGCCCCAACGCCTGTGGGAAGTCGACCCTGTTGCGCGCGCTCTCGCGGATGCTGAAGCCGAACAGCGGGCGGGTACTCCTGGACGGGCGGACGATCCACGGAACGCCGGCCAAGAAGGTGGCCAAGACGCTCGGACTGCTGCCGCAGTCCTCCATCGCGCCGGACGGCATCACCGTCGCCGACCTCGTCGGGCGCGGCCGGTATCCGCACCAGGGGCTGTTGCGCCAGTGGTCGCCGGACGACGAACGCATTGTCGAGGAATCGATGGCGGCCACCGGAGTCGATGCGCTTGCCGATCGCTATGTCGATGAATTGTCCGGCGGGCAGCGGCAGCGTGTCTGGATAGCCATGGCGCTCGCCCAGCAGACACCGCTGCTGCTGCTCGACGAGCCGACGACGTACCTCGACATCCAGCACCAGATCGATGTTCTCGACCTCTGTGCGGAGCTGCACGAGACGCAGGGGCGCACCCTGGTGGCCGTCCTGCACGATCTGAATCATGCCGCGCGGTACGCCACGCACCTCATCGCGATGCGGGAAGGCGAGGTGATCGCCGAGGGGACACCCGGTCAGGTCGTCACCGCGGAGTTGGTGGAGCGGGTCTTCGGGCTGCGCTGCCAGGTCATCGACGACCCGGAGACCGGGACGCCGTTGGTGGTGCCGGCCGCGCGCAAGCCGCGGAGCGGCGCGGTGGGCGTGCAGGGCAGGCCGGCTGCAGGGGGCTGACCGGACGGGGCCTGCCCTCAGTGGCGGGACCGGCCGGGAAAGCGGACCCGCCCCGCGGCTACAGCAGCGACCTGAGTCTCAGCAGGTCGCGGAAGCCGGCCTCCAGGCGGACCCGGCCCGCGCCCCATGCCCTGGCGAAGTTCATTTCGCCGTTCACCATGGCCACCAGGTCGTCGCCGGTCATCGCGAGCCGGATCTCGGCCTTCTCCCCGGGCGGGCCGTCGACCGTGTCCAGGACCTGGATCCGGCCGTTGGCCAGCCGGCCGGTGAAGGTGATGTCCAGGTCCTTGATGTGACAGCTCAGCGAGCGGTCGAGGGCAGCCGCGCTGCGCACGTCGCCGTCGGCCCTCGCGAGGTTGTCGGAAAGTTTCTCGAGTGCGCTGCGGCACTCCGCCATGGTCGCCATCGTGACCGACGGTACCGCAGCCCTTCGCGGTAGCGTTTCCCGCATGAGCGACTCGATGCCGGGGTTCGGGACGGCAGCCGGAACAGCGCCCGGAGCGACACCCGTGGCCGTGGCGGAAGATGCGTCCGGCGAGGGCGCGGCCCCGGCCGCCGCCACTCCTGTCGACCCCGCCGCACCCGCGCCCCTCGGTGTCGTGCGCACCCCCACCGGCAACGCCGAGGTCGACACACGGCTGGAGCGTCTCGCCGATGCGGACCACCTCCCGGCGGACGGACACATCGAGGTGTACGAGGATGTACACGGTGGGCTGCGCGAAGCGCTGACCGCGCTGGACGCCAGGACCGCACCCGCACCGGTACCCGCACCGATGCCCTCCTACAACAACAGGAGCTGAACCGAACGTGGCAGGAGTGGCACGTCGCCGCCTCGACGCCGAGCTGGTACGCCGTAAGCTCGCCCGCTCGCGCGAGCATGCGAGCCAGCTGATCGCCGCAGGGCGGGTGACCGTCGGCGGAAACACCGCGACCAAACCCGCCACCCAGGTCGAGACCAGCGCCGCTGTCGTCGTGATCAAGGACGACAGCGACCCCGAGTACGTCTCGCGCGGCGGGCACAAGCTCGCCGGCGCCCTCGCCGCCTTCGTACCCCTCGGGCTGAAGGTCGAGGGGCGGCGGGCGCTGGACGCCGGGGCGTCGACCGGTGGCTTCACCGACGTACTGCTGCGGGCCGGCGCCGGTCATGTCGTCGCCGTCGACGTCGGCTACGGGCAGCTTGCCTGGTCGCTCCAGTCCGATGAGCGCGTCACCGTCAAGGACCGTACCAACGTACGGGAGTTGACGCTGGAAGCCATCGACGGGAAGCCGGTGGACCTGGTCGTCGGCGATCTGTCGTTCATCCCGCTGGGGCTGGTCCTGCCCGCTCTGGCGCGCTGCGCCGCCCCGGACGCGGACCTGGTCCTCATGGTCAAGCCGCAGTTCGAGGTCGGCAAGGAGCGGCTCGGCAGCGGTGGCGTGGTGCGCAGCCCCGAGCTGCGGGCCGAAGCGGTACGGGAGGTGGCGCGCCGGGCCTGGGCGCTGGGTCTCGGAGTGCAGGGGGTGACGGCGAGTCCACTGCCGGGGCCCTCGGGAAATGTCGAGTACTTTCTGTGGCTGCGGGCCGGAGCACCTGAGCTGGATCCCGCAGATGTCGACCGTGCAGTGGCGGAGGGGCCTCGTTGACGACGAATGCGGCACGAACTGTCTTTCTTTTGACACACACCGGCCGCCCGGCCGCGATCCGCAGCGCCGAGCTGGTCGTACAGGGACTGCTGCGCAGTGGCCTCGGTGTACGGGTGCTGGCCACCGAGGCGGCCGATCTCCCGCTGCCGCCGTCCGTCGAGACGGTCACGGACACCACACCCAAGGCCGTGGACGGCTGTGAGCTGCTGATCGTGCTCGGCGGGGACGGGACGCTGCTGCGCGGCGCCGAACTCTCCCGCGCCTCCGGGGTGCCGATGCTCGGCGTCAACCTCGGCCGGGTCGGCTTCCTCGCCGAGGCCGAGCGGGACGACCTGGACAAGGTCGTCGACCGGGTCGTCACCCGGGCGTACCAGGTCGAGGAACGGATGACGCTCGACGTCGTCGTGCACAGCAACGGCGACATCGTCCACACCGACTGGGCGCTCAACGAAGCGGCCGTGCAGAAGGTGTCGCCCGAGCGGATGCTGGAGGTGGTCCTGGAGATCGACGGCCGGCCGGTGACCGGGTTCGGCTGCGACGGGATCGTCTGCGCGACCCCGACCGGATCGACCGCCTACGCCTTCTCGGCGGGCGGGCCCGTCGTCTGGCCCGAGGTCGAGGCGCTGCTGATGGTGCCGATCAGCGCCCATGCACTTTTCGCCAAGCCACTGGTGACCTCGCCGACCTCGGTGCTCGCCGTCGAGGTCCAGCAGCACACCCCGCACGGAGTGCTGTGGTGCGACGGGCGCAGGACCGTGGAGCTGCCCGCGGGGGCGCGGGTCGAGGTGCGGCGCGGTGCGGTGCCCGTACGGCTCGCCCGGCTGCACCACGCCTCGTTCACGGACCGGCTGGTGGCGAAGTTCGCACTGCCCGTCTCGGGGTGGCGGGGCGCGCCGCACTGACCGGCGGACATTCCCCCGGAGGCGGTGCGAATGCTTCAGGAGCACACGGGAGAGTGAACCCCGGGGGGCGGGGCCCGTCGCACATCGGGGCCCGGACCTCGTAAGGTCATGTCCGTGTTGGAGGAGATGCGGATACGGTCGCTCGGAGTCATCGACGACGCGGTGGTGGAGCTGTCACCCGGGTTCACCGCGGTGACGGGCGAGACCGGCGCGGGCAAGACCATGGTCGTCACCAGCCTGGGGCTGCTGCTCGGCGGGCGCGCCGACCCCGCCCTGGTGCGGATCGGCGCCAAGGTCGCGGTTGTCGAGGGACGGATCACGGTGTCCGCCGGTGACGCGGCCGCGGTACGGGCCGAGGAGGCCGGGGCCGAAATCGACGAGGGTGCGCTGCTGATCAGCCGTACCGTTTCCGCGGAAGGGCGCTCGCGCGCCCATCTCGGCGGACGGTCCGTGCCGGTGGGCGTACTCACCGAACTCGCCGACGAACTCGTCGCCGTGCACGGCCAGACCGACCAGCAGGGGCTGCTCAAGCCCGCGCGGCAGCGGCAGGCCCTCGACCGGTACGCGGGCGACGGTGTCGCCGTGCCGCACGCCGAGTACGCGGCGGCCTACCGGCGGCTGCGGGCTGTTGTCACACAGCTCGACGAGCTGACGACGCGTGCCCGCGAACGCGCCCAGGAAGCGGATCTGCTGCGCTTCGGACTGGGCGAGATCGCTGCGGTCGAACCACTCGCGGGTGAGGACGGCGACCTGGCCGCCGAGGCCGAGCGACTTGGCCATGCCGAGGCGCTCGCTTCCGCGGCGGCCCTCGCACACACCGCGCTCGCGGGCAACCCGGAGGACCCGGAGGGCGTCGACGCGACGACCGTGGTCGCGGCCGCCGGACGGTCCCTGGACGCCGTGCGGTCCCACGATCCGGCGCTGGCCGCGCTCGCCGACCGGATCGGCGAGATCTCGATCCTGCTCGCCGATGTGGCGGGGGAACTGGCCGGGTACGCCGACCGGCTGGACGCCGATCCGCTGCGGCTCGCCGCGGTGGAGGAGCGGCGAGCCGCGCTCACCGGACTCACCCGTAAGTACGGCGAAGACATCACCGCCGTACTCGCCTGGGCCGAGGAAGGAGCCGCCCGGCTCACCGAGCTGGAGGGCGACGACGACCGCATCGGCGAGCTGACGGCGGAGCGCGATGCTCTGCGCGCCGAACTCTCGGGCCTCGGGCAGGCGTTGACCGATGCGCGTACGGGGGCGGCGGAGCGCTTCGCCGAGGCGGTGACCGCGGAGCTGGCATCCCTCGCCATGCCGCACGCCCGGGTCTCCTTCGACATCCGGCAGACCGAGGCGGCGGACGAGGCATCCGGCATCGAGATCGGCGGGCGGAGTGTGGTCTACGGGCCGACCGGCGCCGACGAGGTCGAGCTTCTGCTGGCCCCGCACCCCGGTGCCCAGCCGCGGCCGATCGCCAAGGGGGCGTCGGGCGGTGAGCTGTCCCGGGTGATGCTCGCCGTCGAGGTGGTGTTCGCCGGCTCCGATCCCGTACCCACGTACCTCTTCGACGAGGTCGACGCGGGCGTCGGCGGCAAGGCGGCCGTCGAGGTCGGGCGGCGGCTGGCGAAGCTCGCCAGGTCCGCGCAGGTGGTCGTCGTCACGCACCTGCCGCAGGTGGCGGCCTTCGCGGACCGGCAGTTGCTGGTCGAGAAGACGGTCGACGGGTCGGTGACCAGCAGCGGGGTCACGGTCCTGGAGGGCGAGGACCGGGTGCGGGAGCTGTCCCGGATGCTCGCGGGGCAGGAGGACTCGCAGACGGCCCGGGCCCATGCGGAGGAGCTGCTGGCCGCGGCGCGGGCAAACGGGTAGCGGGGGCTTCGCGGCCGTCGGGCGCGTGTTCGTGCTCGGTCTCCGGGCGGGCTTGTCATTCGAGTCCGCCCGGAGACGTGCGGACGCAGCGGCCCGCCGGACGGTCCTGCGGGCCGCTGCGTAGCCTGGCCCGCATGGGAGCAACGTTCGGCAAAGCCGCAGTGTCCGGTGCCGTCGCAGCCGCCGTCGCGCGGGGTGCGTACCGGGCGCTGCGGGCCCGGCCGCGCAGGCACTGGCAGCGAACCAACTATGCGGGCCGTACCGTCGATCTGTACGCGGGCCCGGCGGTCGCCCTCGGCGCCGCAGTCGGAACCGCCGTTCTCCCACTGCCTGCGCGCACCCGGTACGCCGCCGTGCTCGCCGTGCTCGCGGCCGGCGGCTGCGGTGCCTACGACGACCTCGTCGGTGCGGACGATCCGCGCCGCGGGTTTTGTGCCCACCTGGGTGCGCTGCGGGACGGCGAGGTGACCAGTGGCGCGGTGAAGCTCTTCGGGATCGGGGCTGCCGGGCTCGCGGCCGGTGCGCTGCTCAAGGAGCGGCCCGCCGACCGGGTCCTCGCCGGCGTCGTGATCGCCGGAAGTGCGCATCTCGTCAATCTCATGGATGTACGGCCCGCCGTGGCCGCCGCCACCGTGCTCGCCCTCGGGGCCCCGGGCCTGCCGGGCGCACTCGCCGCCGCGCCCATGGGAGCCGCGGCAGCCCTCGTCGCCGACGACCTGGGTGAGCGCACCATGATCGGGGACACCGGGGCCCACGCCCTGGGCGCCGCACTCGGTGTGGCCATCGTCGCGGGCCGCGGCCGGGCCGGGCTCGTCGCCCATGCGGCGGGGCTTGTCGCGGCGACGGTGTACGGGGACCGGGTCAGCCGATTCGCCCAGATGCTGTCGGACCGCCGGCAGGGTCCACGGACGCGGCAACATCGCGCCGCCTTCTCACCCGTGTGAGTGGTGCGTCACGGCCGGTTGCTGTTGTATGCGGCGGGACGGCGGCTCGACTGTGCCGGAACGTGCGTACGGACTGGCATCCTTGGCGGTGCCATCACCGCCCACTCGGGAGCCCCGGGAGCCATTCAACGTGTCACAGCTGCGTACGGTCCAAGTCCTGGGCGGCGGCAGCGCGGGCAGCAGCGCCCACGTCAGCTCGCTGGCAGCAGGGCTGGTGGCGAGAGGCGTGCACGTCACCGTCTGTGCCCCGGCCGAACTGGACCACGCCTACGATTTCTCCGGTACGGGTGCCCGGTTCGCTCCCGTACCGCGACGCAGTGATCCCGCCGCCGTCGCCGCGCTGCGTACCGCCTGCCTGACGGCGGACGTGGTCCACGCGCACGGTCTGCACGCTGCCGTGCGCGCCGCTCTTGCGCTCGGCGGCCGCCGTATCCCGCTGGTCGTCACCTGGCACGCTCGCGCCCACGCTGAGGGCGCCCGCAGCCGGCTGTTACATCTGATGGAGCGAAGAGCCGCCCGTGCGGCGGCAGTTGTGCTCGGTACGACATCGGACCTGGTCGACCGGGCGCGGCACCGAGGAGCGCGAGATGCCCGGCTCTCGCCGGTCTCCGCCCCCGTACCGCGCGTGCCCACCGGTGTCCACGAAGACAAGGCGCGAGCCGAACTCGGTGTGGTGGAACGGCCGCTGATCATGTCGTACGGGAGTCTCGTACCGCATCACGGGTACGGCATGCTGCTGGACGCCGCACGGGTATGGCGCGAAATCGACCCCGTACCACTGCTGATCATCGTGGGGGAGGGGCGGGAGCGGGCCGCTCTGCAGCGCCGGATCAGGAACGAGGAACTGCCCGTCCGGCTCATCGGCAGCCGCGACGACATCGCGGAACTTCTCGCCGCCGCCGATCTGGCCGTGCTGTCCAGCCGGTGGGAGGCGCGCTCGGTGCTGGCCCAGGAGGCGCTGCGGCTCGGTGTTCCGCTGGTCGCCACCGCGGTCGGAGGGGTGCCCGAACTCGTGGGGGACGGGGCGGAGCTCGTACCGTACGGGAACGCGGAGGCGCTCGCGCGGGCGGTGGTCAGGCTGCTCGGCGATCCGGAGCGGCGCGCGGAGCTGGTGGCCGCAGGGCGTGTGCAGGCCGCGAGTTGGCCGACGGAGGACGACACGGTCGCTCAAGTTCTCAGCATCTACGACGAGTTGACGAAGCCGTTGGCGGTGGCGCGGACGCGGACGCGGACGCGGTGAGAGGCTGCTCGTCGGACGGGTACGGAGCTACGAAGTGTGACGGCGGGCCCGGAGGGCCAGGCTCAGCGCCAGGACCGCCTGGGGGTCGTCCAGGTCGGTGCCGAGCAGCTCACCGATGCGGGCCAGCCGGTTGTACAGCGTCTGACGGTTCAGATGCAGTTCGCGCGCCGTCTCCGCCTTGCGGCCCGCGTGGGCCAGATACGTCTCCAGCGTCGGCAGCAGCGGAGGGCGAGAGGTGCGGTCGTGATCGCGCAGCGGACCGATCGCCCGGTCCACGAACGCCGCCAGGTCCGGATGGTCGCGCAGCCGCCACAGCAGCAGATCGATGTCCAGACGCCGGGCGTCGTACCAGGGCCGGTCGCTGAGACCGTGCGCGGCCGTCGCCGTCTCCGCGGCGTGCCGCAGCCCCGCACCGGCCGCCGCCCAGCCGCCCGCCACGCCCACCACCACGACCGGCGGATACGATCCTGCACGCTCCAGACCGGCCCGCTCCACACCCGCCCGCAGCGCCGCCGCGACCCGGTCCGCGACCGCCGTGCGCTCCGTCTCGGACCGTAGCCCCAGCAGCACCGGAACCCGGCCCTCCACGGGCCGCACACCGAGCAGCACCGGCACACCCACCGACGAGAGCTCCTCCAGCACCGCCCGCGCCAGCAGTGCCCAGTTCCCCGAAACGGACAGCTCGGGGGCCAGCCGCATGACCACCGGCAGCAGCGGCATCTCACCCGGTTTGAAGCCCAGTACGCGGGCTTGCGCCGGCGCGTCCTCCGGAGTGATCCGGCCCTCGGCGAGATCCGTCAGGAAGTCGCCCCGGCCGCGCGCGGCGAGCTCCTCCTCCTGGCGGGCCTGCATCAGCACGACGGCGAGGATGCCGGCCGCCCGCTCCGCCGCCATCCGGTGCACCGTCACCAGCGGGCCGGCCACGGCCAGCAGTACCAGCCTGGCCCGAACCGAACCGGTTCCAGGGCCGCCGCCCGGCACATCCACCAGCACCGAACCGGTGGGCGGCGTCTCACGGGCCGCCCGGTCGCCGCGCATCCCGTCCCACACCTGGAGCGGATCGGCGGACACCGGGCCGGACCCGGGGCCCGCCGCGTACACCAGCTGGCCGTCCGCCGTCTCCAGGAACACCGGGTTGGCCGTGAAGTCCGCCAGGATGCCCAGCACCTGAGGCACCCCGCCGCCGCCGAGCAGCGCCTCCGTACACCGCCGGTGCACGTCCTCGGCCTGCCGCAGCAGCGCGTAGTGACCGTTGACGATCTCGGTGTGGATCTCCTCGGTCACCGTTACGAACGGCACCTCGCGGTGCAGCTGCACCAGCGGCAGACCGGCCGCGCGGGCGGCGTCCACGATCGATGCGGGCAGCCTGCTGAAGCGCGGTCCGAGCTCCACCACCAGGGCGGCGATCTGGCGGTCGGCGAGCCTTCGGACGAAGGCGCGCTGCTCGGCGGGGCGGGTGCCGAGCCCCAGACCGGTCGTGAGCAGCAGCTCACCGCCCTTGAGCAGCGAAGCGATGTTCGGGACCTCGCCCGCGTGCACCCAGCGCACCGTACGGTTCAGCCGGTCCGCACCGGCCACCACCTCCGGAAGCCCGCTGCGCAGCCCCGGCAGCTCAAGGGCTCGCTGCACGGTGATTCCGCCTTGGGTCTCCACTGGCTCTGGCCTCGCGCTTCCACTCGGGTCGGGCGGACAGTCGCCCTGATTCAGGAAGGTACCGGCCCCGGGCGCCGGAGGCGTCGTCGGGGAGCCGTCGGGGGAGTCCGCCGACCGGGGGCAGCGGCATCGATCAGCCACTTTCGGGATGCCCGGGGGCATGGAACCGCTGTTGACACGGGTCGAGGGCCGCTGCGATCTTGTGACCGCCGCGCGGTTCGGGCCGAGTGGCCCTCGTACCCGGACCTGGAGCAGACGTGGACGACGACACATCGGCGTACTCAGGCCGGGAAGGCCTTGCGGGCCCCCTTCCCGGCCCGTTGGTCGGGGCCGACTGGCTCGCGGCGCGGCTGGGCGAGCGCGGGCCGGTGGTCCTCGATGCCTCGGTGGGCGCGCACCGGGGCTCCGAGCAGCGGATTCCGGGAGCGCGGCCCTTCGACATCGACGGGGCACTGTCCGACCACTCCGGACCGCTGCCCCACACGCTGCCCGACGCCGACCGGTTCACCGAGGAGCTGCGCTCCCTGGGCGTCGACGACACCGACACCGTCGTCGTCTACGACGCTGCGGGTATCTACTCCAGCGCGCGTGCCTGGTGGATGCTGCGAGCGATGGGCTTCGACCGGGCCGCGGTGCTCGACGGTGGCCTGCCCGCCTGGACCGACGCCGGACTGCCGCTGGAGGACGCCGGGCCCGCGCCTGCCGTGGCGCGTGGCGACTTCACAGCTCGGCCGCGAGCGGGGCTGGTCGTCGGCAGCGACGAGGTGGTGGCGGCCCTGGCCGACCCCGCCGCGGCCGTCTTCGACGCCCGCTCCAGGGAGCGGTTCTCCGGCGCGGCCGCCGAGCCACGACCGGGCCTGCGCGCCGGCCATATGCCGGGGGCGGTCAATCTGCCCTTCGGCGAGATCCAGCGCGACGGCCGGATGCGCCCGGTGGAGGAGCTGCGCGCCGCGTTCGCCGCCCTCGCAGGGGAGCGGGAGCGGCTGTTCTTCAGTTGCGGATCGGGCGTCACCGCCTGCGTGCTGACGCTGGGGGCCGAGCTGGCGGGGTACCGGGAGCTGGCCGTGTACGACGGGTCCTGGAGCGAGTGGGGGCTGCCTTCGGGGCTGCCCGTCGTGACCGGAGCGGAGAGCGGGGGACCACTGCGATGATGCCGCTCGCCGCAGGGGGCGGGCCCGGCACAGGCCACCCGCCCCCTCCCCGAGGTCAGCCGACGTACGCCCCGCTCGCCGTCAGGCGCAGTGCCGTGTCGATCAGCGGCACATGGCTGAACGCCTGGGGGAAGTTCCCCACCTGGCGCTGCAGCCGGGGGTCCCACTCCTCCGCCAGCAGGCCCAGATCGTTGCGCAGGGACAGCAGCCGCTCGAAGAGCTGGCGTGCCTCGTCGACCCGGCCGATCATCGCCAGGTCGTCCGCCAGCCAGAACGAGCAGGCCAGGAACGCGCCCTCGTCGCCCTCCAGGCCGTCGACGCCCGCGTCCTCGCCCTTGGTGGGGTAGCGCAGCACGAAGCCGTCCTCCGTGGACAGCTCGCGCTGGATCGCCTCGATCGTGCCGATCACGCGCTTGTCGTCCGGCGGCAGGAATCCCATCTGGGGGATCAGCAGGAGGGAGGCGTCCAGCTCCTGCGACCCGTAGGACTGGGTGAAGGTGTTGCGCTCCTTGTCGTAGCCCCGGTCGCAGACATCGCGGTGGATTTCGTCCCGCAGTTCCCGCAGCCGCTCCAGCGGCCCTTCCGCGTCCCCGGACTCGATCAGCTTGATGGTGCGGTCGACGGCGACCCAGGCCATCACCTTCGAGTGGACGAAGTGGCGGCGCGGGCCGCGCACCTCCCAGATGCCCTCGTCCGGCTCGTCCCAGTGCTTCTCCAGGTACTCGATCAGCTTGAGCTGGAGGCCCGTGGCGTAGTCGTTGCGGGTCAGGCCCGTCATATGGGCGAGGTGCAGCGCCTCGGTGACCTCGCCGTACACGTCCAGCTGGAGCTGGCCCGCTGCGCCGTTGCCGACCCGGACGGGGCCGGAGTTCTCGTAACCGGGCAGCCAGTCCAGCTCGGCCTCACCCAGCTCGCGCTCGCCCGCGATGCCGTACATGATCTGCAGGTTCTCCGGGTCGCCGGCGACCGCCCGCAGCAGCCACTCGCGCCAGGCGCGGGCCTCCTCGCGGTAGCCGGTGCGCAGCAGCGAGGAGAGGGTGATCGCGGCGTCACGCAGCCAGGTGTAGCGGTAGTCCCAGTTCCGGGAGCCGCCGATGTCCTCGGGCAGGGAGGTGGTCGGCGCGGCGACGATGCCGCCGGTCGGCGCGTACGTCAGGGCCTTGAGGGTGATCAGGGAGCGGACCACGGCCTCGCGGTAGGGCCCGTGGTACGTGCACTGCTCGACCCATTCACGCCAGAAGTCCGCGGTCGCGTCCAGCGAACTCTCCGGGTCCGGAAGACCGGGCGGCTCGTGGTGCGAAGGCTGCCAGCTGATCGTGAACGCGATCCGGTCCCCGGGCGCGACCGTGAAATCGGAGTACGTCGTCAGGTTCTCGCCAAAGGTGTCGGCGGGGGTGTCCAGCCAGACGGAGTCAGGGCCGGCGACGGCGACCGTGCGGCCGTCGACCTTGTGCACCCACGGTGTGACCCGCCCGTAGCTGAACCGCATCCGCAGCTCGGAGCGCATCGGCACCCGGCCGCTGATCCCTTCCACGATCCGGATCACCTGCGGTGCACCGTCACGAGGCGGCATGAAATCGGTCACTCTGACCGTTCCGCGTGGTGTGTCCCATTCCGATTCCAGGATGAGGGAGTCCCCGCGGTAGCGGCGGCGGTCCGCGGACGGCGGCTTTGCCCCGTCCTCCCGTGCCGGTCCCAGGCGCCAGAAGCCGTGCTCCTCGGTACCCAGTAGTCCCGCGAAAATAGCGTGTGAATCGAAGCGGGGAAGGCACAGCCAGTCCACTGTGCCGTCCCGGCAGACCAGGGCGGCGGTCTGCATGTCTCCGATGAGTGCGTAATCCTCGATGCGCCCGGCCACGTGCATCTCCAGTCGAACGGCCATGTCGCCCCGTGGGGCATTACTGCGGGTAATGCGGTCGTCGCAAGGGGGCGTTGTGGGGGAACCTGCGAGCTCGGTACCTCGCCCGGAGCGAGTGTCCGAGCAGGATACGACGCACCCGGATGATCTGCGCGACGGTCTCAGCAAAGCGTCTGAGCCGAACGGGTGCGGCGGGAGGGGCCGACGTTGATCTTGTGCGGCCGGTGTGCGGGGTGTGGCCGGAAGCAGGCTCCCTTTGTCGCTGATACCCTGGTAGCCCGTGGACCGGTGGTCGTTCGCAACAGCAGACGAGGCCCCCGAACCGCAGCGACGGCACCTCCGGAATCTCCGGACGGCAACGCCGGTACGCACCTCACGATCGCGACCACGGGAGCCCCCTTTGGCTATGCAGCCCACATCCACGACGACCAAGCACATCTTCGTCACCGGGGGTGTCGCCTCTTCCCTCGGCAAGGGTCTGACTGCCTCCAGCCTCGGTGCCCTGCTCAAGGCGCGCGGCCTTCGGGTCACCATGCAGAAGCTCGACCCGTATCTGAACGTCGACCCGGGCACGATGAACCCCTTCCAGCACGGTGAGGTGTTCGTCACCAACGACGGCGCCGAGACCGACCTGGACATCGGCCACTACGAGCGCTTCCTCGACGTCGACCTCGACGGGTCCGCCAACGTCACCACCGGCCAGGTCTACTCGCAGGTGATCGCCAAGGAGCGGCGCGGTGAGTACCTCGGTGACACCGTGCAGGTCATCCCTCACATCACCAACGAGATCAAGCACCGCATCCGCCGCATGGCCACCGACGACGTCGACGTCGTCATCACCGAGGTCGGCGGCACGGTCGGTGACATCGAGTCGCTGCCGTTCCTGGAGACCGTCCGCCAGGTCCGCCACGAGGTCGGCCGGGACAACGTCTTCGTCGTGCACATCTCGCTGCTGCCCTACATCGGCCCGTCCGGCGAGCTCAAGACCAAGCCGACCCAGCACTCCGTCGCCGCGCTGCGCAACATCGGCATCCAGCCCGACGCCATCGTGCTGCGCGCCGACCGTGACGTACCGACCGCCATCAAGCGCAAGATCTCGCTGATGTGCGACGTCGACGAGGCCGCCGTGGTGGCCTGCGTGGACGCCAAGTCGATCTACGACATCCCGAAGGTGCTGCACACCGAGGGCCTGGACGCCTACGTCGTGCGCAAGCTCGACCTGCCGTTCCGCGACGTCGACTGGACCACCTGGGACGACCTGCTGGACCGCGTCCACAACCCCGACCACGAGGTCACCGTCGCGCTCGTCGGCAAGTACATCGACCTGCCCGACGCCTACCTCTCGGTCACCGAGGCCATCCGGGCCGGCGGCTTCGCGAACAAGGCCCGGGTCAAGGTCAAGTGGGTCGCCTCCGACGACTGCAAGACCCCGGCCGGCGCCGCCAGGCAGCTCTCCGACGTCGACGCGATCTGCGTGCCCGGCGGGTTCGGCGACCGCGGTGTCAACGGCAAGATCGGCGCCATCCAGTACGCCCGTGAGAACAAGGTGCCGCTGCTCGGCCTCTGCCTCGGTCTGCAGTGCATCGTGATCGAGGCGGCGCGCAACCTCGCCGAGATCCCCGACGCCAACTCCACCGAGTTCGACGCCGCCACCTCGCACCCCGTCATCTCGACGATGGAGGAGCAGCTGGCGTACGTCGAGGGCGCGGGCGACCTGGGCGGCACCATGCGGCTCGGCCTGTACCCGGCGAAGCTCGCCGAGGGCTCGCTGGTCCGTGAGGCGTACGACGACCAGCCGTACGTGGAGGAGCGCCACCGCCACCGCTACGAGGTCAACAACGCCTACCGCGCCGAGCTGGAGAAGAAGGCCGGCCTGGTCTTCTCCGGCACCTCCCCGGACAACAAGCTCGTCGAGTACGTCGAGTACCCGCGCGAGATCCACCCCTACCTGGTCGCCACCCAGGCGCACCCGGAGCTCCGCTCCCGCCCGACCCGCCCGCACCCGCTCTTCGCGGGCCTGGTGAAGGCGGCCGTCGAGCGCAAGACGGGTGCCGGGGCCGGTGGCAAGCAGGGCACCACGTCGGGCAAGTAGTCCGGCGGTACGCAGGCATTAACGTTGACCGGGGTACGGATCCACTGAGGATGCGTGCCCCGGTTTCTGTTTTCCGTGGGAGGACGTAGATGGGTTTCCAGGACACGCCCGAGGAGTGGCAGGTCACCGCGACCGAGACGCCCTTCACCGGCAACAAGACCAGCGTCCGCACCGATGAAGTGGTGATGCCCGACGGCACGGTCGTACGCCGCGACTACCAGGTCCACCCGGGCTCGGTCGCCGTGCTCGCACTCGACGAGGAGGGCCGGGTCGTCGTGCTGCGGCAGTACCGCCACCCGGTGCGCCACAAGCTCTGGGAGATCCCGGCGGGACTGCTCGACATCCCCGGTGAGAACCCGCTGCACGCTGCCCAGCGAGAGCTCTACGAGGAGGCGTACGTCAAGGCCGAGGACTGGCGGGTGCTGACCGACGTCTACACCACGCCGGGCGGCTGCGACGAAGCCGTACGGATCTTCCTGGCCCGGAATCTCTCCGAGGCCGACGGGGAGCGCTTCGCGGTCTCCGAGGAGGAGGCCGACATGGAGCTGGCCCGGGTGCCGCTCCAGGAGCTGGTGCGAGGGGTGCTCGCCGGGGATCTGCACAACAACTGCCTCGTGGTGGGCGTCCTTTCGCTCGCGACGGTGCTCGCCGGTGACGGGATCGAGTCGCTGCGTCCGGCCGAGGCGCCGTGGCCGGCCCGCCCGTTCGAGGCCTGAGGGTCGACGGTCTGACGGTTCGTGAGGATCGTTCGAGGTCCCGCGTTCGCAGGGATCGGATCGAGGTCCAACAGCCCGTAGGCGCCGCTGAACGGTTCATCGACGTCCTCCGATCGGAAAAGATGCTGATCCGATCGGGGGACCTCTGTGCCGTGCTCCACGGAATTCGTCCACACGCCTGAACTACGCTCGGAATGCCCTGACCGGAGTCCCGGTGGGCAACGCGTGCAGCGAAGTGGAGCGTGGCCCGTGACGGATCAGGCGGTGGACACCAGCGGCCCGGCCAAGGCAGCGGGAACCGAGGAGCCGTCCGGCGCCGTCCCACCCCAATTCTTCGGCCGCGACCGCGAGTTGAAGGCGCTGCGAGCCGACATCGAGCGGGCCGGACTGGACACCCTGGCCGGCCGCAAGGCCGCCCGCGCCAGGGTCCTGCTGATCGCCGGACGCCCCGGCTCCGGACGCACCGCGCTCGCCGGCGAGCTCACTCGCCTGCTGCTCTCCACCGGCAATCACCCCGACGGCCTGCTCCGGGCCCGGCTCACCGACCCCGGCGGCGAACCCGTCCCCACCGAGCGCACCGCCCGCAGGCTGCTCGACCAGCTGGGTGTGACGGGACCGCCCGGCGCGGACGGGGACGAGCTCTCCGAAATGGTCCGTGAGGCGCTCGCCGGGCGCCGCGTCCTGCTGCTCCTCGACGACGCCGTGGATGCGGAACAGGTCGACCCGCTGCTGCCGGACGACCCCGACTGCCTTGTCGTCGCCACCTCCGAGGGCCCGCTGACCGGTATCCCCGGTGTCCGCCCCTGCACCATCGGCGGCCTGGACCCCGGCTCCGCCGTCCGGCTGCTCGCCCGCATTATCGGCCAGGTCAGGATCACCGTCGACCCGCGGACCGCCGAGACCCTCACCGAGGAGTGCGCCGGCCTGCCGGCCGCCCTGGTCATGGTCGGCGGCTGGCTCGCCGCCCACCCCATGGCGTCGGTCGCCGATGTCACCAAACAGCTGCGCGAGCTGCCGGAAGACACGGAGCAGTCCACCGGCGCCCGCCCGCTGGCGCGCGCCTTCCGGCTGGTCCATGACTCCCTGCCGCCGACCGCCGCCCGGATACTGCGACTGCTCGCGCTCGCCCCTGCCGGCCTCGCCGACGCCCACACGGCCTCCGCCCTGGCCGGCTGCTCCGTCTCCGCAGCCCAGACGACCCTCGACGACTTCGTGGCCCTGGGACTGCTGCGCACCAACGGGGCGGACCAGCCGCAGTACGAGGTGCCCGGCTGCCTCGCTCCGCTGCTGCGGGCGCTGCTGGAGGACAGGGACCGGCCGACGGAGATCCAGCTCGCCAGGGCCCGGATGCTGGAGCGGACCGTCCGGCTGCTGCAATCCTGCCGTGCGGTCACCGACCCCGAGGGTTCCCCGCCGCGCCGCAAGCTCGCCGGGCTGCCGCGCTCGCTGCGTTTCCCCACCCCCGATGCTGCCGCCGAATGGCTGCGGATCCGCCGTCCCGCCCTGCTGGCCTCGGCCAGGCTCGCCGTCGAGGACGGTGAACTCGACACTCTGGCAAGGAGGTTGGTGGCCGCACTGGTGCGGGCGCTGGCCGTGCACCAGGGCACCGAGGCGGCCGCGCCCGAGCTGTACGGACTGCACGGTCTGGTTCTGGCAGTCGCCGAGCGGCGCGAGCTGCCGCGCGAACGGGCCGCCGCACTGCTCAACCTCGCCGACCTCGATGCCAAGACCGGCCGTACGCAGGAGGCGCTGACCCGCTACCGGGCCGCGCTGGACGCCGGACGGGCCGCGAAGGATCCGTATGCCACCGGCCGTGCGATGGAATCCGTAGGCGGTGCCTACGCCGAGCTGGGGGACTTCCAGCGGGCCTCCGACTGGTACGGCCGGGCGTTGGCGCAGCGGCTCACCCAGGGCGAGCGGGCCGACGAGGCGCGGCTGTACGGGCGGCTCGGCACCGTCCACACCTATGCCGGCCGGTACGGCGAGGCGCTGCGGAACTGGCGGGCCGCCGCGGCCGGGTACCGCAGGCTCGGCGATGTGCCGGCCCAGGCGCGGGCGCTGAGCGAGGCGGCCCGGGTGCAGGAGTACGCGGGCCGGCCGCAGGAGTCGCTGCACACCTGTCAGGAGGCCGTCGAGTGGGCCAGGCGGGCCGGGGACGTACGGCTGCAGGCGGCGCTGGAGCTGCGGCTGGCCGACACGCTCGACCGGCTGGGCGACCCGGCTGCGGCCCGGTTGCACCGGGGCCTGGCCGACAGATTGCTGGGCGAGGAGAGTGCGGCCTACGAAATCCGTAGTGCGGTGAGTGAAAGTTAATGCTTTGTAAGGCTAGACAGCACGAATCCCTTCATTAGACTGGCTTTGCCGCGTGTGTTCGCGGTGTCTCCATTTACGCTGTGTCTATCCGGGTATGTATACCTATGTCCGGGTAACCCTCTGAGCCAAGGACCGTGATCGACGTGAAGGTCGGCATCCCCCGCGAAGTCAAGAACAACGAGTTCCGCGTGGCGATCACGCCCGCCGGTGTGAACGAACTCGTACGCCACGGCCACCAGGTCGTCGTCGAGGAGAACGCCGGGGCCGGCTCCTCCATCACGGATGAGGAGTACGTCGCCGCAGGGGCGCAGATCCTCCCCACCGCCGACGAGGTCTGGGCCACCGCCGACCTGCTGCTCAAGGTCAAGGAGCCGGTTGCCGAGGAGTACCACCGCCTCCGCAAGGACCAGACGCTCTTCACCTACCTGCACCTCGCCGCCTCCCGCGAGTGCACGGACGCGCTGCTGGAGTCCGGCACCACCGCGATCGCGTACGAGACCGTGGAGACCGCGAGCCGCGCGCTGCCGCTGCTCGCCCCGATGTCCGAGGTCGCGGGCCGGCTGGCCCCGCAGGTCGGCGCCTACCACCTGATGCGCTCGGTCGGCGGCCGCGGCGTGCTGCCGGGCGGCGTCCCGGGCACGGCGCCCGCCGAGGCCGTCGTCATCGGCGGCGGTGTCTCCGGCTGGAACGCCACGCAGATCGCGGTCGGTCTCGGTTTCCACGTCACGCTGCTCGACCGGGACATCAACAAGCTGCGCGAGGCCGACAAGGTCTTCGGCACCAAGGTGAAGACCGTCGTCTCCAACGCCTTCGAGCTGGAGAAGGCCGTCATCGACGCCGACCTCGTCGTGGGCGCCGTGCTGATCCCCGGCGCGAAGGCCCCGAAGCTGGTCACCAACGAGCTCGTCGCCAAGATGAAGCCCGGAAGTGTACTTGTCGACATTGCGATCGATCAGGGTGGCTGCTTCGAGGACTCGCACCCGACGACGCACGCCGAGCCGACCTTCATGGTCCACAACTCGGTCTTCTACTGCGTCGCCAACATGCCGGGCGCCGTGCCCAACACCTCCACGTACGCGCTCACCAACGCCACGCTGCCGTACATCCTGGAGCTCGCCAACCGCGGCTGGGTCGAGGCACTGCGCCGCGATGCCGCGCTCGCCAAGGGCCTCAACACCCATGACGGGCAGGTCGTTTACCGCGAGGTGGCCGAGGCCCACGGCCTGGAGCACGTCGAGCTGAGCTCGCTTCTCGGCTGACGAGTCAACATCTCCCGTCAACCTCATGCGTCCGGCCGGACCTTGCTCAGCAAGGCCCGGCCGGACGCATGCCGGGCCCCTGTGAGGCCCTCGTTCAACTCGTCTCGAACGTAACCCTTCAACCGATTCGTGTACCCGCTGAAAGAGCGCCCGGTGGCTGCGTGCCCTTGACAGGGAGGTGTTCGATTGCCGACACATCGGGCCGGGTCCGGCGGATTGTGTTGCTGCGGAGCGGTGACACGCCATAGAGTCGCCAATCGTCGGCATGGTGCCACGCTGACCTATCGATAAAGTTTCCTGGTCACGTCCAAGGAGGTAAGACGACTTGTGAATGAGTCGACATTTACTCCCGGGGGTGTTCAACCAGGGATGCCTGCACGGGGCCAGAGCCCGAACGGGCTGGAGGCTGTCGGCTCCGTCGCTGTCCGCACCTTCGCCACCCACCAGCACATGACGACAGCCCCCCAGATGATGGACGGCCTAAACGTGAACGCCATGGCCGGCAACGAGAGTGGCCGAGAGACCGCCCACTTCGCCGACTTCGACGAGGTGCCCCAGGGGCACTTCTACGACCCCGACGCCGAGTACGAGCCCGATCCGGAGTACGCGGCCACCCTCGCGCCCGACGCTGCCCGCCAGCGCCGCGAGCGGATCGGTCCGACCGGTCGGCCCCTGCCCTACTTCCCGATCCCGGGCCCGCTGACCGATCACGGTCCCGCGAAGATCATCGCGATGTGCAACCAGAAGGGCGGCGTCGGCAAGACCACGTCGACCATCAACCTGGGTGCCGCACTCGCGGAGTACGGGCGCCGCGTCCTGCTCGTCGACTTCGACCCACAGGGAGCCCTGTCGGTCGGGCTCGGCGTCAACCCGATGGAGCTCGACCTCACGGTCTACAACCTGCTCATGGAGCGGGGCATGTCGGCCGACGAGGTCCTGCTGAAGACCGCGGTCCCGAACATGGACCTGCTGCCCAGCAACATCGACCTGTCGGCTGCCGAGGTGCAGCTGGTGAGCGAGGTGGCCCGGGAGTCCACGCTGCAGCGCGCCCTGAAGCCGCTGATGGCCGACTACGACTACATCGTGATCGACTGTCAGCCCTCGCTGGGGCTGCTCACCGTGAACGCCCTGACGGCGGCCCACAAGGTGATAGTGCCGCTCGAGTGCGAATTCTTCGCGCTGCGAGGTGTGGCGTTGCTCACCGAGACCATCGAGAAGGTCCAGGAGCGGCTCAACCCGGATCTGGAGCTCGACGGCATCCTCGCCACCATGTACGACTCCCGTACGGTGCACAGCCGCGAAGTCCTCGCGCGCGTCGTCGAGGCCTTCGACGATCACGTCTACCACACGGTCATCGGGCGCACGGTGCGCTTCCCGGAGACCACGGTCGCCGGTGAGCCCATCACCACGTACGCCTCCAACTCGGTCGGTGCCGCCGCCTATCGCCAGCTCGCCAGGGAGGTGCTCGCCCGGTGTCACGCCGAGTGAGTCTGCCCGGGGCCGACGAACTGTTCCGTACCACCGGGGGGATGGGGCTGCAGGCCTCGTCCCCCGCGGACCGGCGGCGCAAGGCGAACGGCGAGGTCCGGGTGCCCGGTCCGGCCGGGGAGAGCGATCCCGCGGCCGACGGATCCGGGGCGGGCGCGGCGGAGGCCGCAGCCGGCACCGCGGCCCCTTCGCGGGAGGAACACTCCGCGGCCGACGCCGACGCGGGGGGATCGCGCAGCCGCGGCGGAGACGATGACCGGGGCGCGGTGGCAGGGCAGTCGGGGCGCAGACCTCAGCAGTCCGCGCCGTCCACGCAGTCGCCGGCGCAGCCGTCCGCGCAGGAGGCGGTTCCCGCCCCTGCCGTTCAGCAGCAGCGCAGGCGCGGAGGCGGGCGCGGGGCGAACAGGCGGCCCAGCGGCCGGGAGCGTCACGACGAGAAGATCACCGTCTATGTCTCGGCCGAGGAACTGATGGACCTCGAACACGCCCGTCTCGTGCTCCGCGGGGAGCACGGGCTCGCGGTCGACCGCGGGCGGATCGTCCGCGAGGCGGTCGCGGTGGTTCTCGCGGACCTGGAGTCGCGGGGCGACGCGAGCATCCTCGTACGGCGGCTGCGCGGCCGTTGACCGGCGGGGCGCCGGTAGCCTGCCCGGAGTGCCGCCGCCGGCCGGGTGTCCGGCCTGCCCCGTAGGGGGCCACTGCCCGCCGCCCGTATCCCGCCGCCCCTGGACCTTCATGCCGACGACCGACGAGCCCGCCCGGACCCCTCGCCGCCCCCTGGGACGCGGCCCGGGCGGTCGGCCTGCGCCGGGGCCGGCGGCGGACGGGGGCATCGGCGGTGAATCCGTCACCTCGCCTCTTCCCGAGGCCGCGGAAGCGTCCCCGGAACCGTCGGTGGCCGATGCGACAGCGTCCGCCGGAACCGCCGTCCCCGAGGTTGCCGTAACGCCCCCCGAGCCCGCCGTACCGACAACACCCGGCTCACCTCCCGAGTCCGTCGTACCGGCAGGAACCGCCGGCTCGCCCCCCGAGCCCGCCGACGACGGGCGGTTCACTGTTCGGCTGGCGAACTTCGAGGGACCGTTCGATCTGCTTCTGCAGCTCATCTCCAAGCACAAGCTGGATGTGACCGAAGTCGCACTGTCCAGGGTCACCGACGAGTTCATGGCGCACATCCGCGCCATGGGGCCGGACTGGGATCTGGACCAGACCACCGAGTTCCTCGTCGTCGCCGCGACCCTGCTCGATCTGAAGGCCGCCCGGCTGCTGCCCGCCGCCGAGGTGGAGGACGAGGCGGATCTGGCGCTGCTCGAAGCGCGGGACCTGCTCTTCGCCCGGCTGCTCCAGTACCGCGCGTACAAACGCATCGCGGAGATCTTCAGCGACCGGCTGGAGTCGGAGGGGCGGCGCTTTCCGCGGACCGTGGGGCTGGAGCCGCACCATGCCGAGCTGCTGCCCGAGGTCGTCATCAGCATCGGGGCCGAGGGGTTCGCCAAGCTGGCCGTGAAGGCGATGCAGCCCAAGCCCAAGCCGCAGGTGTACGTCGACCACATCCACGCACCGCTGGTCAGCGTGCGGGAACAGGCCGAGATCGTGGTGGCGCGGCTGCGGGAGGCGGGGGAGATCAGTTTCCGGTTACTCACCGAGGACGCCCAGGACACCCTCACCGTCGTCGCCAGGTTCCTCGCGCTGCTGGAGCTGTACCGGGAGAAGGCCGTCGCGCTCGACCAGGACGAGGCGCTGGGAGAACTCCTGGTGCGCTGGGCCGGGGGAGAGGGCGCCGAGCCCGTCGTGACGGACGAGTTCGACATCGAGGTGCAGGACGTCTTTGAGGATGTGAAGGCATGAGTCAGCAGGACACCACCGGCTCCACCGTCGCGGATCTTGATCTCAAGCCCGCGCTGGAAGCCGTCCTCATGGTCGTCGACGAGCCCGCCACCGAGGAGCACCTCGCCAAGGTGCTGGAGCGGCCCCGCAGAGCCGTCGCCGACGCGCTGCGGGAGCTGGCCGACGAGTACACCGTGCAGCGTCGCGGTTTCGATCTGAGACTGGTCGCGGGCGGCTGGCGCTTCTATACCCGCCCGGAGTACGCGGCGGCCGTCGAGGGCTTCGTCCTGGACGGCCAGCAGGCCCGTCTCACGCAGGCGGCCCTGGAGACCCTGGCGGTGGTCGCGTACCGCCAGCCGGTCAGCCGGTCGAGGGTCTCCGCGGTCCGCGGTGTGAACTGTGACGGGGTCATGCGGACCCTGCTGCAGAGGGGTCTCGTCGAGGAAGCGGGCGCGGAACCCGAAACAGGTGCGATCCTGTACAGGACGACGAACTACTTTCTGGAGCGGATGGGCCTGCGTGGCCTGGATGAGCTCCCGGAGCTCGCGCCCTTCCTTCCCGAGGCGGACGCGATCGAGGCTGAGACGCTAGAGGGTGTGCCGTCGTTCGATCCGGACGCACCGGACACCCCGGATACTCACGCAGACGACAAGACGGAATTTTGATGCGAAGCAGTGGCAGGAACAGCGGAAGCGGCAGCGGCAAGAGCGGCGGCAACCGGAATCCCCGGGGTGCCGGCGCCGGGCGCGACGGCAAGCAGGAGCAGCGTCCCCGCCGGCCCCGGCCCGAGGAGCGTCGCTACGACGTGGGCTCCACCGGGGAGAAGAGCGGCGAAGGACCCCGCAAGGGCCGTGGCGCGGCGGCCCGCGGCGGCGCCAAGGGCGGCCCGAAGCCCGCGCAGGCCGGCGGCGGCAGGAGCGGCGGCCCGCGTCGCCAGGGCGCCCCGTCCCGTCCGCGTGAGCTCGACGCCAAGATCGAGCAGCGCAACCGGGACAGGTACGCGGGCAAGCCCGACATCAGCACGCCCAAGACCCACCCGGGCGCCGAGCAGGAGGGCGAGCGGCTGCAGAAGGTCCTCGCCCGGGCAGGTATGGGCTCGCGCCGTGCGTGCGAGGAGCTGATCGAGCAGTCGCGTGTCGAGGTCAACGGCGAGATCGTCGTCGAGCAGGGCATGCGCGTCGATGTGCACAAGGACGAGATCAAGGTCGACGGTCTGACCGTGGCCGCCCAGTCGTACCTCTTCTTCGCGCTGAACAAGCCCGCCGGTGTCGTCTCCTCCATGGAGGACCCGGACGGCCGCCAGTGCCTCGGCGACTACGTCACCAACCGTGAGACGCGGCTCTTCCACGTCGGCCGGCTGGACACCGAGACCGAGGGCATCATCATGCTCACCAACCACGGCGAGCTGGCCCACCGGCTGACCCACCCCAAGTACGGGGTGAAGAAGACCTACCTGGCCGCCATCCAGGGACCGCTCCCGCGCGACCTGGGCAAGCGGCTGAAGGACGGCATCCAGCTGGAGGACGGGTACGCCCGCGCCGACCACTTCCGGGTCGTCGAGAACACCGGCAAGAACTACCTGGTCGAGGTGACCCTCCACGAGGGCCGCAAGCACATCGTCCGCCGGATGCTGGCCGAGGCCGGCTTCCCGGTCGAGCGACTCGTACGGACGTCCTTCGGGCCGATCCCGCTGGGCGACCAGAAGTCCGGCTGGCTGCGCCGCCTCACCAACACCGAGGTGGGCATGCTGATGCGCGAGGTCGGTCTGTAACCCGGCTCCGTCCGCTCAAAGGCCCGCGGCCGGTTCCTGCTTTCGATTTTCGAACAGGAATCGGCCGCGGGCCTTTTGCTGCGACCGTTCCGCCTTTATAGTCAGAGTGACTATTAAGGAGGCGGGAGTGAGTCTCGCGGATTTCCTCGATCCCCTGCAGCAACCTCTGGTGACGGTCCTTGACACCCCGGTCAGCTGGACCGAGGTGCTCGGCTTCGGCAGCGGAGCGCTGTGCGTCTGGCTCGTGGCCCGCCAGCACCTCGCCAACTGGCCGATCGGCATCGCCAACAACATCTTCTTCATCCTGCTGTTCGCCCAGTCCGGTCTGTACGCCGACGCCGGCCTCCAGATCGTCTTCATCGCCCTTGCCGCGTACGGCTGGTGGACCTGGACCCACGGGGGTGGACCGGGGACACCGGACCTGCCGGTGCGGCGCACCACGCGCACCGAATGGGCCTGGCTGCTCGCGGCAGGGGTGGTGGGGGCCTTCGCCCTCACCGTCCTGCTCGACCACGCCACCGACTCGACCGTGCCCTTCTGGGACGCCCTGACGACCGCGCTGTCCCTGACGGCGACGTACGGGCAGTGCAGGAAGCTCGTCGAGTCGTGGTGGCTCTGGATCGCCGCCGATGTGGTGTACATCCCGCTGTACGCGCACAAGGAGCTCTATCTGACCTCCCTGCTGTACGTCGGATTCCTGACGCTGTGCCTGATCGGCCTGCGCAACTGGCAGCGCGATCTCGCCGTGCAGCAACGGCAGCCCGTGGAGGTGGCGGCGGCACCCGGGTGCGAGGCCGGCGTGGGCCGGGGGCGTGGGGGGTCGCTGTGAGTGGTCGGTTTCCACGGGGCAGCGGCGTGAAGCGCTTCGCGCACGGGCTCGTCCTCGGCAAGTTCTACCCGCCGCACGCCGGCCACCACCACCTCGTCCGCACCGCGCAGGACCGCTGCGAGCGGCTGACCGTCCTGGTCTGCGCCGCTTCCGTCGAGTCCGTACCGCTCGCCGACCGGGTGGCCTGGATGCGGGAGGTGCACCCGGACGTACGGGTCGTGGGCGCCGTCGACGACATCCGCATGGATCTCAACGACCCGGTGATCTGGGACGCGCACATGGCCGTCTTCACCGGGGCCGTGCCCGAGCCGGTGGACGCCGTCTTCACCTCGGAGTCGTACGGGGACGAACTGGCCCGCCGGTTCGGTGCCGAGTCCGTCTGCGTCGACCCCGACCGCACGGTCTTCCCGGTCTCCGGCACCGCCGTCCGCAAGGACCCGGTCGGCTGCTGGGACTTCCTCGAACCGCCCGTACGGGCCGCGCTCACGCGCCGGATCGTCGTCCTCGGCGCCGAGTCCACCGGCACCACCACGATGGCTCGCGCCCTCGCCGACCACTACCGGCGGCGCGGCGGCGTCTGGGCGCAGACCCGTTACGTCGCCGAGTACGGACGGGAGTTCAGCGAAGAGAAGCTCGCCACGCTGCGCACCCGGTGGCCCGGGGCCCAGTGGGAGGACGTCGTATTCACCACCGACGACTTCCCGCAGATCGCCGAGGTGCAGAACGCCAAGGAGGAGGCGGCCGCGCGCACCGGGTCGCCGGTGCTCTTCTGCGACACCGACTCCTTCGCGACCACCGTCTGGCACGAGCGCTACATCGGCGGCCGAAACCCGCTCGTCGAGGAGACCGCCGACCGGGTCGCCCACCATCTGTGGCTGCTCACCGACCACGAGGGCGTCGCCTTCGAGGACGACGGGCTGCGCGACGGCGAGGAGCTGCGGCCCTGGATGACCGACCGCTTCCGGTCCGAACTGACCCGTACCGGAAGGGAGTTCATCGAGCTCACCGGAACCCACCAGGAACGCGTGGCCACCGCGGTCGCCGCCGTCGACACCCTGCTCGCCGCCGGCTGGAACTTCGCCGCACCCCTTCCGGAGCACCGATGAGCGCCGGTGTCCCCGCAGGCTACGACCCGTACGCCTTCGAACCCTTCGCGGTCACGGTCGACCTCGCCGTCTTCACGGTCCGTGGCACCCGGCTGCATGTCCTGCTCGTCGAAAGGGGCGAGGACCCGTACAAGGGCCACTGGGCGCTGCCCGGCGGCTTCGTCCTGCCCCGCGAGTCCGCCGAGGACGCCGCCCGCCGGGAGCTCGCCGAGGAGACCGGGCTGACCGAGGGCACCGTCTCGGCCCTCCACCTGGAACAGCTGCGCACCTACAGCGATCCGGACCGCGACCCGAGGATGCGGGTCGTCTCCGTCGCTTACGCCGCACTCGTACCCGACCTGCCCGAACCGCGCGGCGGCGGCGACGCGGCCAGCGCCCGGTGGTGGGACGCAGGAGCCCCCGGATCCCTCGCCTTCGACCACGACCGCATCCTCGCCGACGCACACGACCGGATCGGCGCCAAACTCGAATACAGCTGTCTGGCCACCGCCTTCTGTCCGCCCGAATTCACCCTGGGGGAACTCCAGCAGGTGTACGAGACGGTCTGGGGCGTCGAGCTGGACCGGCCCAACTTCCGGCGCAAGGTCCTCACCACGCCCGGCTTCGTCCAGGCGGTGGAGGGATCGCCGCGCCGCACCGGCGGACGGGGGAAACCGGCCGCGCTCTACCGGGCGGGTGCCGCTACCGCCCTGCACCCTCCACTCCTGAGACCGGAAGGAAGAACCACGTGATCGTGACCAGGACCATCACCAAACAGGCCGCCACCGGCGCACTGACCGGGCTCGCGCTCGGCGATGCACTGGGCTTCCCGACCGAGTTCAACAACGTGCCGTCGATCCTCGCCAAGTGCGGGCCGTGGCGTCAGATGCGACTGCCGAAGCCGGCGATCGTCACCGACGACACCCAGATGACGCTGGCCCTGGGGCGGGGCATCCGTACTGCCATGGACCGCGGGTTGCTCACCCCGCTGCGGCTGGTCCGCCCGGTGCGCGAGGAGTTCGTCGACTGGTACCACTCGCCCGACAACAACCGCGCCCCCGGCCGCACCTGCATGACCGCCTGCCGGCTGCTCGACAGCGACCGGCTCTGGCAGGAGGCCAGCCAGACCGGCTCCAAGGGATGCGGCGCCAATATGCGGGTCGCGCCGGTCGGGCTCGTGCCGGGGCTCAGCGAAGAACAGCGCTCCGGCGCCGCCCAGTTGCAGGCCGCGCTCACCCACGGCCACCCCACCGCCCTCGCCGCGTCCGACCTGATGGCCCGCGCGGTGTACCTGCTGGCGCAGGGTGCGGAGCCGATGGGCCTGATCGGGCAGCTGCGCAGTTACGCGTACGAGAACAGCAGCCGCTACCTCACGCGCTGGCTCGGCGACCTCTGGCGGTACGCGGGCGACTCCTCGCCGGAGCTGTACATCCAGCGCGGCTGGGACGAGTGCCTCACCGCCCTGGCCCGCGTCCAGGACGCCCTGCGCGACCCGTCCCCGGAGACCGACCCCTGCGAGACCACTGGCGACGGCTGGATCGCCGAGGAGGCCCTCGCCACGGCCCTGCACTGCTTCCTGCTCTTCCCCGAAGAACCCGTCACCGCGCTGCGCCGGGCCGCCTGCACCCGGGGCGACTCGGACTCCCTCGGCTGCCTGACCGGCGCGCTCGCCGGGGCGCACCTGGGGGCGGCGGCCTGGCCCAAGGAGTGGTCGGAACGGATCGAGTACCGGAGCGATCTGCTGTCGTTGGGGGCGCTCTGGGACGCTTGATCCATGAGTGCGGAAACGACGTACCTGAGGGAGGCCGGGCTGCCGGTCACGGACTTCGGCCCGGTGCTCGCCGAAGAGCGCGACCCGCTGGTGTTCGCCACGGTCTCCGGGGCGCATCTGTACGGGTTCCCGTCCCGGGACTCGGATGTGGACCTTCGGGGGGTCCATCTCCTGCCCGCGGACGAACTCCTCGGGCTGCGCAAGCCCGAGGAGACGCGCTCGCGGATGTGGGACAGGGGCGGGGTCGAGATGGACCTGGTCACCCATGATCTGCGGAAGTTCGTCCAGCTGATGCTGAAACCGAACGGCTACGTACTGGAACAGTTGCTGTCTCCGCTCGTTGCGCACACGAGTGAGTTGCACGCGGAACTGGTGGATCTGGCGCCCGATGTGCTCACCCGCAATCACGCGCACCACTACCGGGGGTTCGCAAACACCCAGTGGCGGCTCTTCGAGAAGACGGGCGAACTGAAGCCGCTGCTGTACACGTTCCGGGCGCTGCTCACCGGTGTCCACCTGATGCGCAGCGGTGAGGTGCGGGCGCATCTGCCGACGCTCCTCGCGGAGGTGGCCGCTCCGGCGTATCTGCCCGAGCTGATCGCCGCCAAGGCCGAGGCCGAGCACAAGGGAGCGGAGGCTGCGGACGACTCAGTGGTGTCTGGGGACGTCGAGATGCTGCACGGGGTGCTTGACGAGGCGCAGGCGGAATCCAGGCTTCCCGAGGTGGCCGGTGGGTTCGACCAGCTGCACGATCTTGTGGTGCGTGCGCGTTTGACGGGGTGGGCGTCGTTGTCCTCAATCGCCGGACGGGCTTGAACGTCCGCTCGTCCGCGGGATGCGCCCACCGGCGGGGGCGGGCCGTTCACCCCTGGTCGGGCCGCAGCGCGGATGCCCGGCGGGTACGGATCAGAAATTCCTCCACGCGGGCCCGGTCCGGCTGTGGGGGGAGCGGGGAGCACTCGGCCGCCACGTCGTTCTCCTCGGCCAGGCGGGTCATGCGGCGTTCGACCTCCGGCCAGGGCACCTCGCCGCGCTTCACCGCCAGCAGCTCCTCCCGGGCCGGCCCCACCTCGATCACGAGCTCGCCCGTGCGCAGCAGATCCCTGCAACTGGTCAGCAGCCGCAGCAGATGCATGGCGTGCTTCCAGCGCGGCGCCCCGTACTGCCGTACGTCCGCCTCCAGCTTCCTGCGCTGGCCCAACGCGTACCGGACGAAGGTCTGATGGGCCAGCCGGGACAGAAACGCCCCGCGCAGGGAGAGGAGTTCACGGCCCACGGCGTCGACGCGTTCCACCAGCGGCGAGTGCAGGCACTCCAGCACATTGGGGTTGGCGCGCAGGGCCAGCTCGCAGAAGCGTTCCAGCTCCCAGGAGAACTGCTCCTGCGCCGGGCCCTCGACATGCGTCGGTGGCTTGTCGAACCGCCAGAACAGCGCGGTCGGCGCGAGGAAGACGCCGCGCCGGTCGGTGTCGCTGCCGTCCGTGGCGAGCCCGAAGGCGCGTGAGCCCATCACGCAGGAGTAGACCGTGTGGTCGCGTACGAGAGCCTCGGGGGCAGGGGTGATCATGCCGGCGAGGTTACGTGGACGAAAACGTGTTGCACCGGAAGATCCCCGGTGTCACGATCACCACCATGACGACAATGGGAAAGGCTCGCCGCGCCGCCCTCCGGTGAGCGCGATGACGACACCTCCGTACCCCAGAGAAGAAGTAACCGCTCTGTACACCAGGTTCGAACGCCTGCCGTACCCGGCCCGTATGCGGGCCGTCGCCGAACACACCCGCTCCCTGGACGACACCGCCTACCGCGCCGCACACACGGCCCTGGACGGCGGGAACCCCGATGAACGCCGGCTGGCGCTGTTCCTGGCCGTCGTCCGCCGTGACCTCGACGCCGTCTCCCGAGCACTCGACGATCCGCTGCTCAGACCGCGCGCCCTGGCCGCCGCGATCAGGCTTCCGGTCGACGAACAGGCCCTGGAAAAACTGGCGTTGGGTGATCTGAGGAACGTACGCCATCACACGTACCGGATCCTCCGGCTGTCCCGCCGGACCGCGCTCGCCGACCGGCTGCTCCCACAGGTCCACGAACGACACGGCGACGAGGACGCGGCCCGGCTGCTCCCCGCCTGTACGCCCGAGGCGGCCGAGCAGTGGCTGCCGAGGCTGGTCCAGGTGCCGCACGGGGTTCTGCACGCCCTCGCCCGTACCGCACCGGCCGCACTCGCCGCCCATCTCGCCGACCGGTTGCCCGCGGGGAGCGCCGACCGGTCCGAACACAGGGGCCTGCGCGGACGCAGCCGATACCTCGTGAACCGCCTCACCGCCCGCGATCCGGCAGCCGGACTGCTGCTGCTCGACCGGGCCCCTCATCTGGTCACCGGCACAGCGACGGCCACACTGCTGCGCGCCCCCGCCGCTGTACTGGCCTCGGTGCGGCGTACCGGCACCGAACGCCTGCCCCTGGCTCCGGAACCCTTGCCGCGGCGGGTGCTGAGCGCCCTCGCGGCCTGCACGCAGGAGGACGTCGCCCTGCTCACGGGTGTCCTGCGCGTCGAATCCCCGAGGGAGCCAAGGTCCTTCAGGACGCACCCGGCGCCGGAGCCGCTGCTCACCCTGCTGCCACCGGCCCGGCGGCGGCGAGTGGTCGAATCACGGTCGGCCGACGGGCTCACCGACTGGCGGGGCGAACTCGGCGGCGTAGCCTCCCTCGCCCCTGCCGACCGGGCAGAGATCGCCACCCGCTGGCTGAACGGACGGGCCGGGCGCCGGACATACCCGCGCAGCCTCATCGCGGCACTGCTCCCGCTGCCCGAGGGTGAGCCGCGCCTGCGGGAACTCGCCTGCGCGCACCGCCCGTTCGAACGGGCCGCCGCCTGGCCCGCGCTGCTGGAATGCGCGGCACTGCACGGCGATCCGGAGGAGTACGCACGCGTCCTCACGTCCTGCGAACGGGCCTGGCACGACCAGGAGGAGGTGCGCCGAGCGACCCTGGCCGCAGCCGGCACCGTCCCGGATTCCTTGCTGGACGCGGCACCGTACGCGGCTCTGCGGGACGCCGCGATGACCACGGTGCAGTCCCGCGACTCGACCCGGGCCTCGCTCGTGGCCGCCGAGTCCTGGCTGCGGCGCACGGCGGTGAGCGCCGCCCGCCGCGGGGACCTGGACCGGGCCGCCGAGGTCGTCGGGCTGTTGATCCAGGTCCTTGCCGACCCGCGCGGCTCCGGAACAGTGCGGCCGTTGCCGCTCGGCAGGGAAGCGGCCGTCGGGGTGTGGGAGCTCGGCAGCCCGTGGTCCGCGGGACGGCTCGTGCTGTTCGGCGCCCTGTTCGTACGTCATCTCCCGCACATTCCCGCCCTGGACGAGGCGATCGGCCGGGCGGCAGCGCTGGGCCTGTCGGACGGAAGACAGGCCCAGCGGGCGGCCGAACTGTGGCTGGCCGATCCGGTCACCCGGGAGCAACGCTGCGCCGAACTCCTGGCCGCCGACCCCCTGTCGGTCGTCGTGCCGGTCGTCTGGCGCACGATCGCCCGTCGCCGTACCGATCTGCTCGACACGGTCCTGGGCTCCGGACTGCCGCCGCACTGGGCGCCACGGATGCGACGAAGCGTCCTCGGGCGCTGGCTGCCGCGTCAGCGCGCCGCACTCGACGCGCAGCTGTCGCGCATCGCCGCCGACGAAGAGGTGCCGCTGCTGGAACGGACCGACGCCACTGCCCTGCTGGGGGAGACGGGCAGCCTGCGTCTGCTGGCCGGGACGGCACCGCAGCCCGTTGCCGCGGCTGCCCTCACCGCGCTGGGGGAGCGCGCTGCCGACAGCGGCGGAGTGCCGGCCCATCCCGAGACCCTGGACCTCCTGCTCGGACACGCCGGGACCGGCGGGGTACGGGGGCGGGCCGCGATGACCGGTGTCCGGGCCATGCTCGACACGGTGCCGGACGACGAGGCCATTGCGCGGTTCAGCCGGGTCGTCATGGATGTCACCGGGTCCGTCGGCAGCCGGAAGGCTGCCGTGCGCGGGCTGTCCGCGCTGTCCGCGCTGTCCTCGCCGACGGCCTTCGCGGCCGTGCTGGCCGGATGGGACGCACCCGGTCAGCATCGTGACGTCCACGCCACGATGGTCGAGGTGCTCGTGACCCGCATGGACGTCGCCGCTGTCGCGGAGCGGTTCACGGCGCAACTGCACCATGCGGCGGTACGTGAACGGGTGATGGCGGCGCGGCCCGACCGGCCGTCGGCCGCCGATGCCCTGCGCCGGTTCCTCGCATGCACGGTGGCGACGGGGGAGGAGGCGTCCGCGACGGCTGCCGTCCACGCGCTCCGCGGCACGCAGGTCACCGCCCCTGTCGGAGAAGTCGTCGCCGTCGCGGTGACCGACAGCGGCCGTCCGCGCGGGGTCCGCGACGAGGCGGCGCGTCTGCTGTGCGAGTGGGCGACCACCGAGGAGGGGCGGTCAGGGCTGAAGGGCGCGCTCGATGCGGTGGTGAGCCAGGTCCGTTCCGTGGACGAGGGGGAGCGGCGGGACGCGCTGCTGGTCCTCGACTCGCTGAAGCGGGGGTACGGGCAGCGCCCGGTCGCCGCCCTGGATGCCGTTACCGAGGCTCTCCGGGCGGCGGGGCTTGTCCATGCGGCGTCCGGGGTGGCGCTGTCGGCGGCCCTGTTGTCACTGACGGATTCGGACGAGTGGACGGTCGGTCGGTGGGACCGGTGGCTGGCCCTCGCGGGGGAGCGGCCGGGCGCGCTCGACGCCATCCGGTACGAGTGGCGGGGGCCGCGGCCGGTGCTGCCGATCGCGGCGATCGGCACGGTGGTGGCCGCACTGCGGGCGCGGGGGTCTGCCGTTGCGGGGCTGGCCGCGGTGGAGCTGGTGGTGCGTGCGGGCGACAACACCCGGTGGGCGGATCCCTGGCCGGACCAGCTGACCGCGCTGCGGGACAGCGAACATCCCGATGTCGCGGAGGCAGCGCTTCTGGCAGATGTCCGCCGGGTCGGTCCGGCGACCGCTGTGTGACGGCAAAACCGCCCCGCTCAAGTGGCAGGAGCCCGGGTTCTGATCGACATTGTCGATAAATCATCCCCTCCGGAAAGGCAGAACCATGGCGGGAAACGACCTCGGCAGCCTGCTGGGCAGCTTGCTGGGCGGTGGCGGCCAGGGCGGCACCTCCGGCGGCGCCGGGAACATCCTCGGCGCGCTGCTGGGCGCACTGGGCAACGGTCAAGGCGGTACGGGCGGCGGTGGCAACGCGCTCGAAGGCCTGATCGGGATGCTCACCAAGTCCGGCCTCGTCGACCAGGCGCAGTCCTGGGTCGGCACCGGTGAGAACCAGGCGGTCAGCGGCGCCCAGATCGCCGAGGCGCTGCCGGACGGGACCCTGCAGAAGGTCGCCCAGGAGACCGGGGTCTCCACAGAACAGGCGGCCGACGAGATCGCCCGGTCGCTGCCGACGGCGGTCGACAGACTGACCCCGTCGGGGGAGGTCCCACAGGGCCGCTCGATCGAGGAGCTGGTCCGGGAACAGCAGCTCTGAGACCGGGGCGGCCGCAAGGGCCGTTCACCGTGCGGAAAGAAGTGTTCCGCCGGAACACCCCGCGCGCCCGGAGGGCCTTCGCCATCAGGCGAGCCCTCCGGGCGACGCGCTCTGCCACGCGCGCGTCACCGCCCCGTCTCACTGGGAGAGCACCCCGGCCGCCCGCCGCGCCGCCCCTCTAGGCTGATCGTGCAGAAAGATCACGCAGGCGGACAGCAGGCGCGACACGTACGAAAGAGCGAGGAGCACGACGTGGCGGTACGAGCGGTCCGTGGAGCCGTCCAGCTGGATCAGGACGAGGCCGGACACATGGACGAGCGGGTCAGCGCCCTGCTCACCGCCGTCCTGGAGCGCAACAACCTCGTCGCGGACGACCTGATCAGCATCTGGTTCACGGCCACCCCCGATCTGCACAGCGACTTCCCGGCCGCCGCGGCACGCGGGATCGGTATCGTCGACGTACCGCTGATCTGCGCCCAGGAACTGGACATCGTGGGGGCGATGCCCCGCGTGGTGCGCATCCTCGCGCACGTCGAGACATACCTTCCCAAGTCCGAGATCGCGCACGTGTACCTCGGCGCCACCGCCGCCCTCCGCAAGGACATCGCCCAGTGAGAACCGCCCTCGTCATCGGAACGGGCCTCGTCGGCACTTCCGCAGCCCTCGCCCTGGCCGGGCGCGGCATCCATGTGCACCTCGTCGACCACGACCCCGAATCGGCCCGCACCGCGGCCGCGCTCGGCGCCGGTACGGACGAGGCGCCCGAGGGCCGCGTCGACCTGGCGATCATCGCCGTGCCGCCCGCCCATGTGGCCTCGGTGCTGGCCACCGCCATGCGGGACGGCGTGGCACGCGGCTACCTCGATGTCGCCAGCGTCAAGGGCGGCCCGCGCCGCGAGCTGGAGGCCCGCGGCGTCGACCTCACGCCGTACATCGGTACGCACCCCATGGCGGGCAAGGAGCGATCGGGCCCCCTCGCCGCCACCGCGGACCTCTTCGAGGGCCGCCCCTGGGTCCTCACCCCGACCCGTGACACCGACACCGAGGTCCTCAACCTCGCCCTGGAACTGGTCGCGCTCTGCCGCGCCGTACCGGTCGTCATGGACGCCGACGCGCACGACCGGGCCGTCGCCCTGGTCTCCCACACCCCGCAGCTGATCTCGTCGATGGTCGCCGCCCGCCTGGAGGAGGCCGACGAGACCGCTGTACGTCTTTGCGGTCAGGGCATCAGGGACGTCACCCGGATCGCCGCCTCCGACCCCCGGATGTGGGTGGAGATCCTCTCCGCCAACCCCGGCCCGGTCGCCGACGTGCTGGCCGGGGTCGCCGCCGATCTGGACGAGACGGTACGGGCGCTGCGCGGTCTGCAGTCCGGTGACGACGACAAGCGCCGCGAAGGCACCGAAGGCATCGAGGACGTGCTGCGCCGCGGCAACGCGGGCCGGGGCCGGGTGCCCGGCAAGCACGGGACGGCCCCCGCCTCCTACGAGATCGTGTCCGTGCTCATCAGCGACCGGCCGGGCGAACTGGCCGGGATCTTCGCCGACGCCGGCCGGTCCGGGGTCAACGTCGAGGACGTCCGCATCGAGCACGCCACCGGGCAGCAGGCGGGCCTGGTCCAGCTCATGGTCGAGCCGAGCGCGGCCCCCGAACTGAGCGCGGCACTGCGCGACCGGGGCTGGTCGCTGCGCCAGTAGGCCCGGGGCGGCGGGCCCGGGAGGCGGTTGTCCACAGGGGTGCAGAGGACCGCTCCGACACTCGGTAACCTTGTGCGGGGCGGGTTCGCGCGCCCCCGTCCCGCCCACCCCGTGTACCAGGAAGGTGTCCACCACCGTGGAAACCGCAAGCGCCGCCGCCCGGACGGCCCCGGCCGCAGTGATCGTCGCCATCGACGGGCCCTCCGGCACCGGCAAGTCGAGCACGTCCAAGGCCGTCGCCGCCCAGCTCGGCCTGAGCTACCTGGACACCGGCGCCCAGTACCGGGCGATCACCTGGTGGATGCTGAACAACGGCATCGACGTGCAGGACGCGATGGAGGTGGCGACCGCCGCCGCCAAGCCGGTCATCGTCTCCGGCACGGACCCGGGCGCCCCGACGATCACCGTCGACGGCGAGGACGCCTCGGGGCCGATCCGTACGCAGGAGGTCACCTCCCGGGTCAGCGCGGTCAGCGCGGTCCCCGAGGTGCGTGCGCGGATCACCGAGCTGCAGCGTTCCATCGCCGCCGCCGCCGAGGGCGGCATAGTGGTCGAGGGCCGCGACATCGGCACCACGGTGCTGCCCGACGCCGACCTGAAGATCTTCCTCACCGCATCGCCGGAGGCGCGCGCCGCCCGCCGCAGCGGAGAGGTCAGGGGCTCCGATCTCGCCGCCACCAAGGAGGCGCTGATCAAGCGGGACGCGGCCGACTCCGGCCGCAAGACCTCCCCGCTGGCCAAGGCGGACGACGCCGTCGAGGTGGACACCACCGAGCTGACCCTCCCGCAGGTCATCGAGTGCGTCGTCACCCTCGTCGAGGAGAAGCGGGCCGCGAAGTGACCCAAGCCACGGGCTCGCCCACGCTGCGCGGCGCAGCGGTCGGGCGCGGGATCGGCATCGGGCTGATGTACGGGCTGTGGAAGCCCCGAGTCCTCGGCGCGTGGCGGGTTCCCGCCTCCGGACCCGTCATACTCGCGGTGAACCACTCACACAACATCGACGGTCCGATGCTGATGGGCACCGCGCCCCGGCCCGTCCACTTCCTGATCAAGAAAGAGGCGTTCGTCGGCCCCCTCGACCCGTTCCTGCGCGGAATCGGTCAGCTGAAGGTGGACCGCACGACCGCCGACCGCACCGCCATCACCCACGCCCTCGGCGTGCTGGAGAACGGCGGGGTGCTCGGGATCTTCCCCGAGGGCACCAGGGGCGAGGGCGACTTCGCCTCCCTGCGTGCCGGGCTCGCATACTTCGCGGTACGCAGCGGGGCGCCGATCGTGCCCGTGGCCGTACTGGGAAGCACCGAGCGCCGCGGACGGTTGATATCGGCACTGCCGCCGTTGCGCAGCCGGGTCGATGTCGTCTTCGGTGACGCCTTCGACGCGCAAGACAGGGCGCGCAGCTCGGACAAGGGTGGTGACGGGCGACGGGGGGGCGGAAGTGGCCTGCGGACCCGGAAGGTGCTGGACGAGGCGACGGTACGGATCCAGGGGCGGCTGACCGCCCATCTGGACGAGGCCAGGCGTTTCACCGGGCGTAGGTAAGACTTGAGTAGTGGGCCGCGTGGTCGTGGCCCATCGATGATGATGCAAAGAGGAACGGACTTCATGAACGACCAGATTCACTCCGACGGCTCGGACCACGAGCACGGAGCGCTTGGCGACGCCGAGTACGCGGAGTTCATGGAGCTCGCAGCGGAGGAGGGCTTCGGCGCCGAAGAGGTCGAGGGCGCGATCGACGAGGCCGGTCACGGACCGCTTCCCGTGCTCGCCGTCGTCGGCCGCCCCAATGTCGGCAAGTCGACGCTGGTGAACCGGATCATCGGCCGCCGTGAGGCGGTCGTCGAGGACAAGCCCGGCGTCACCCGCGACCGCGTCACCTACGAGGCCGAGTGGGCGGGCCGCCGCTTCAAGGTCGTCGACACCGGTGGCTGGGAGCAGGACGTGCTGGGCATCGACGCCTCCGTCGCCGCCCAGGCCGAGTACGCGATCGAGGCCGCCGACGCGGTCGTCTTCGTGGTCGACTCGACCGTCGGCGCGACCGACACCGACGAAGCCGTCGTCAAGCTGCTGCGCCGGGCCGGCAAGCCCGTCGTGCTGTGCGCCAACAAGGTCGACGGACAGAGCGGCGAGGCGGACGCCACCGCGCTCTGGTCGCTGGGCCTCGGCGAGCCGCACCCGGTCTCCTCGCTGCACGGCCGCGGCACCGGCGACCTGCTCGATGCCGTACTCGAAGCACTTCCCGAGGCCCCCGCGCAGCGCTTCGGCACCGCGATCGGCGGACCGCGCCGGATCGCCCTCATCGGCCGCCCCAACGTCGGCAAGTCCTCGCTGCTGAACAAGGTGGCGAAGGAGGACCGCGTCGTCGTCAACGAGCTGGCTGGCACCACCCGTGACCCGGTCGACGAGCTGATCGAGCTCGGCGGCATCACGTGGAAGTTCATCGACACGGCCGGTATCCGCCGCCGCGTCCACCTCCAGGAGGGCGCGGACTACTACGCGTCGCTGCGCACCGCCGCCGCCGTGGAGAAGGCCGAGGTCGCCGTCGTCCTGATCGACGCCAGCGAGTCCATCAGCGTCCAGGACCAGCGCATCATCACCATGGCCGTGGAGGCCGGGCGTGCCCTGGTGATCGCGTACAACAAGTGGGACACCCTCGACGAGGAGCGGCGCTACTACCTGGAGCGCGAGATCGAGACGGAGCTCGCGCAGATCGCGTGGGCCCCGCGGGTCAACGTCTCCGCCGTCACCGGCAGGCACATGGAGAAGCTGGTTCCGGCGATCGAGACCGCCCTCGCCGGCTGGGAGACCCGTGTCCCCACAGGGCGGCTGAACGCCTTCCTCGGCGAGATCGTCGCCTCCCACCCGCACCCCGTCCGTGGCGGCAAGCAGCCCCGGATCCTCTTCGGCACCCAGGCGGGCACCAAGCCGCCGCGCTTCGTGCTGTTCTCCTCGGGCTTCCTGGAGCACGGCTACCGGCGCTTCGTCGAGCGCCGGCTGCGCGAGGAGTTCGGCTTCGAGGGCACCCCGATCCACATCTCGGTGCGGGTCCGCGAGAAGCGCGGCCGCAACAAGTAGTACGCCCATGGCGGAGCCCCGGACCCTTTCGCATACGAAAGGGTCCGGGGCTCCGTCGTACGGTCAGGCCCCTCGCGATCCCGATCCCGGGGGCAGAGCCGCAGGGGCCCGCCCGGAGTGCCGGCCCACCCGCTGCCAGGAGCCGAGGCTGCCGGTGTGCGTGCTCGGGCCGCTGCCGTGTCCGGTGGTCCCGCTGGGTACGGAGAGACCGCTGGAGAGCCCCGTGGAGAGGCCGGAGTGGCTGCTGAGCGGGATGCGGCTGCCGAAGGGCCCGCTGCCGAAGGCCATGAAGCCGAGATGCTCCTCGCCGCTACGGTCACCCGGCAGCGCCCGGAACGACCGGCGGTACTCGGAGTACAGCGCGTCGTAGATCGGGGTGTGGGACTGACCGCCCGATGGCTCCTGCGAGGGGCGCATGGCAGGGATCGGGCTCGGGCGCTGGCGGGAGGAGTCGTATGGGTGCACGTATGTGCCAACGACCCCGCTGTCCGTCGGATGCGGGCCCGGCGGAGAAATAGCTGTTCGCCGCAGGTGCGAGGAGCCGACGGCCATGATCAGGTCCCGGCCAGCGGCATTGCCGCGGCGACCAGGAGCCCGCCGGCGGCGGCCCTGTCCAGAGCGTCGCGCAGCAGGTCCTCGCGGGGCTGCTGGCCGATCGCCCCTGCCGGGGCGGCGAAGACGAGCACGGTCTGCGACTTGTTGGCCGCGGTCCGCCAGCCCTCGGTGACCTGGAGCGGCGCATGCGCCTGCCACCAGGCGACCGGGGCGCCGCCGCCGGTGCCGGGCTGGAGCACGGCGTGCAACTGGCCCATGGCGAGCAGGATCGACCAGCCGTGCAGCACCGGGGGCATCCGGTCCATCCGGTGGACCGGGTGGAAGCCCTGCTCCAGCAGCAGCTGGAGGAATTCGTCGCCCCGGCTGCCGTCCGTGCCCGGGCGGGCGATCGCGCCGGTCGGCTCGACGACGAGGGCCGGGTGGAGCTCGTCGTCGATCAGGACGAGACCGCTGGTGATTCCGAGGACGGCCTGTTCGGGGCTGAGGCCCTCCGGGTACTCGGGGTGCTCCGCTTCGCTGCCGGTGATGCTGCGTACGGCGCCCTGCAGTTGCTCCTCGGCGACCTGGACGACCTGCGAGGGGATGCACGTCGCATGGGCGAAGGCGAGGACAGCGGTTTCGTCACCGACGAAGAGCACTGTGCTGGTGCGTTCCTGTTCGGAGTCGCCGGGGGTGCGGCAGGAGGTGCAGTCGTAACTGCCTGGGGTGTTGTCGCCGACGAGCAGCCGGTCGGCTTCGGCGTCGCCGATCTCGGCGCGTACGTCCTCGCTGACGTCGAGCATGCGCGGCACGGGTGGCTCCTCGAACTCGGTGCGTGCGCCGGGCGGTTCCCGGCTCATGCAGAAGACAACGGGCGATCTGCGGCCGGGGTCACGCGAGAAAGGGAACGTAATCGAACCATCCGGCGCAGAGGGTGAATCTCGGGATTCGAGAGGCCAATTGCGAGCTGTTTCTCCTGATCGGTCGTACGGCGATGTGGTCGACTCAGCCATGCACCGGTTCACCGATACATCGACAAATCAGGAAAACGGGTGAGCATGAGAGTGGCCGAAACTGGCCTATGCCCGGAGTGAACCACCGGCCTCTCTGCGCCGTCATGGCAAGTGCCGTCCCCCACCGATCAGCCGAACCAGGAGATATGGCGTTTCATGCACATTTCTTTCCTGCTCCACAACGCCTACGGGGTCGGGGGCACGATCCGTACGACGTTCAATCTCGCCGGGGCGCTGGCCGGGCACCACGACATCGAGATCGTGTCGGTCTTCCGGCACCGCGACGTCCCCGCACTGGGCGCCCCTGAAGGCGTGCGCATGAGCCATCTCGTCGACCTGCGGAAGAAGAGCCCGTCCTACGACGGCGACGCGGCCGAACACGCCCGTCCGGCAACCGTGTTCCCGCGCGGTGACAGCAGGTACCGCCAGTACAGCAGGCTGACCGACGCGCGGGTGGCGGACCATCTGCGTTCCCTGGACGCGGATGTCGTGGTCGGAACCCGGCCGGGGCTCAATGTGCAGATCAGCAGGCAGGCCCGGCGCGGTCCGGTCCGGATCGGGCAGGAGCACCTCACCCTCGACAGCCACAGCTACCGGTTGCGCCGCGAGATCGGGCATCGCTACGCCCTGCTCGACGCGGTCACCACCGTCACCGAGGCCGACGCCCGTGCCTACCGGACCGGGCTCAAGCTGCCCGGCGTACGGATCGAGGCCATTGCCAACAGCGTGCCCGAGCCGGGGATCGCGCCCGCCGACGGCGACAGCAAGTGGGTGATCGCCGCAGGCCGGCTGCACAAGGTCAAGCGGTACGACCTGCTCGTCAGGGCGTTCGCCGACGTGGTTGCCGTCCGTCCGGACTGGCGGCTGCGCATCTACGGCGGCGGCGACGCGACCGGGAACGAACGCCAGACGCTGCTCGCACTCATCGGTGAACTCGGCCTGTACAACCATGTGTTCCTGATGGGGCCGGTCAACCCGCTGGAGGCCGAGTGGCCCAAGGGGGCGATCGCCGCAGTCACTTCGGACCGCGAGTCCTTCGGCATGACCATCGTCGAGGCGATGCGCTGCGGCCTGCCGGTCGTGGCCACCGACTGCCCGCACGGCCCCCGCGAGATCATCGAGGACGGCACCGACGGACGGCTGGTGCCGGTCGGTGACACGGCGGCGGTGGCGGACGCCCTGCTCGGTCTGATCGGCGACGACGAAGCGCGGCACCGCTCGGGCCGCGCCGCGCTGGCCGCGTCGCAGCGGTTCGACCCGTCACGGATCGCCGAACGTCACGAGCGGCTTTTCACCGAACTCGCCTCCCGAGCCCCGCGTGACCGTTCGCACGGCGCTCTGCGCACCACACTGCACCGAGCCCGCGGCACCGTGCTGGACGGGGCGTACGCCCTGCGCTACAAGGCCGCCGATGTCATCCGCAAGGGGAAGCCCGCATGACCGTCTCCGCAGAGCGACAGACGCCACGAGCCGACTGCACGGCAGGCCCCGACGGCGGGATCACCTTCGATCTCGATCTCCGCCGCGGCGAGGCCGGGGAGACGCCCGAACTGCTTCTGCGGCTGCGCGGGGCCAAACGTACGGGCGGCCGCGGCAACACCTTGCGGCTGCCCCTGAGTCCGCTCGGCGGGGGACGGCTGCGAGCGGTGCTGCCGGGCACCGCGGCGCCCGCCGAAGGCCGCTGGGACGTCTATGTGCGTGAGCCGGGCGCGGACGACGACGCAGCGGTGGCCGTCGAGCCCGGAATCAGGGATGTGCGGCTTCTCATGGACCGCACACCGGAGACCGGGCGGATCGCGGTCCGTATCCCGTACCCGACCGTCGACGGCCGGCTCGCCGTGCGCTGCTGGGTCCGCTCGCCGCACGCCGAGGCCGGGCCGGTCACTTTTGACGGGGGCCAGATGACCGTCGAGGGCACGCTGTACGGGACCCGCCTCGGCGACGACGCCCGCGTCGAGGCGCGACTGACCGGCGCCCCCGACCGGGTCTGCCGGGTGCCGGTCGCCGGGAAGGAAGGCACGTTCTCCTTCACGCTTCCGCTCGACCGGCTGAGCCCCGGGCCGGTCACCGAGCAGCAGCTGTGGATGCTCTGGCTGCTCCCCGGGACGGGCGCCGGGGAGCCGGCCGACGGCGTACGGATCTCCCGCATCCTCGATGACGTCTGGGACCGCAAGAACAGCTTCGTCTACCCGGGCCGCAGCGCAGGGGAGGGCATCCGCGCCATCCCTTGCTACTCGGCCGACAACGATCTCTGCGTACGGCTCGTACCGGACCCGGTGCAAGCCCGGTAGACCATCGGCAGCCGGTTGCGGACGCCGGCTGTCCGCAACCCCTGGCAGACTCGCCCCATGTTGGAGACCTCGGCACGACTGCTGCGCCTGCTCTCTCTGCTCCAGGCGCACCGGGACTGGTCGGGCGCCGATCTCGCCGAACGGCTCGGGGTCACCCCGCGGACCGTCCGCCGTGACGTCGACAAGCTGCGCGAACTGGGCTATCCGGTCAACGCCAGCCCCGGTACCGGCGGCGGATACCAACTCGGCGCCGGTGCCCAGCTGCCGCCGCTGCTCCTCGACGACGAGGAGGCCGTCGCCGTCGCCGTCGGGCTGCGCACTGCGGCGGGCAACGGCGTCGAGGGCATCGGTGAGACCTCGGTACGCGCCCTGGCCAAGCTCGAACAAGTGCTGCCGAACCGGCTCCGGCGCCGGGTGAACGCGCTGAACACCTTCACCGTCCCGCTGCTCCGCGGACCCGGCGCGTCCACCGCCGATCCGGGTGTCCTCACCGAACTTGCCGGAGCCTGCCGGGACAGCGAGCGGCTGCGCTTCGAGTACCGGGACCACTCCGGCTCCGTATCGCGCCGGACCGTCGAACCGCACCGGCTCGTATGCACCGAGCACCGCTGGTATCTCGTCGCCTGGGACCTGGACCGCGCGGACTGGCGCACGTTCCGCGCGGACCGGATCACGCCCATGCCGCCGCACGGCCCGGGATTCGTCCCCCGTGACGCACCGGCCGAGGATCTGGCCGCCTATGTCGCGAAGGGAATCTCGACCACCGTGTACGCGACGCACGCGGTGATCCGGCTGAAGGTGGGGATCGAGCGCGCGGCCGAACGGGTCTCGACGCCCTCAGGGGTGCTGGAGGCGGAAGGCTCCGACAGTTGCCTGCTGCGCGCCGGGGCGGCGAGTCTCGATGTGCTGGTCATCCACGTCATGCTGCTGGGGATCGACTTCGAGGTCGTCGAACCGCCGGAGCTCAATGACGCGATCAGGGCGGCCAGGGACCGGCTGTCCCGGGCCCTGGACTGAGCGCTTCCAACGGCGCGCCCATACAGGGACGGTTCGGGTTGTCCGCTATACGGGCGGCAGCGGGCGGCTGCCCAGGCCCGGGGTACGGATTTTGTGACGAAAAGATAAGGCTGCCATAAGGAAGCGTGAATTCCCGGTGGCATGCTCATTTACGCAGGCTATTCAACCTGGAAATTCCAGCTGTTCGATGCGGAATATTCTGCTTTGTTTTCGGGCCTTTTGTGTGATCGTTTCCCGGCCTGTGTGATTACTGTGTGTCCGGTCGCGGGCCGCGTGCCCGGGTGGCGTGATTCGAGCGGCACGCGTGTCGTGATCCTGTGACACAAGCGTGACCGCCGAGGGACGTGAGGATGCCGTGCGGTGGTCGGCGCCCCGGCTTCCGTCGTGGTCCGCGGCCGCCTACGGTGAGAGGTATGGCACCCATACCGACCCCATCCGCCCAGCCGGACGACACACCCGATGTGTACGTCGGCCTCCTCGTCGACGCGGCCGAGCAGCGGGCCCGCAGGCATGGCTGGAGCACCGTCAGATCGCTGCCGCCGGGCGCGATCATCACCATGGAGTTCCGGAGCGGACGGATCAACTTCGAGGTCGCCGATGCCGTCGTCACCCGCTGCTGGGTGGGCTGAGGATCCCTGCGCCCCGGGCTCCGGGCCCGGGCATGAGTGAAGGCCCCGACCGAAGTCGGGGCCTTCACCGTGCGGGGGGACGGCTGTGCGTACCGGCCCCGCTGCTCCTGGGGTGTGTTCAGCCGCCGGTCATCGGGCGGGCGGGGGTGGTGCCGCCGCGCGGCGCACGGTCCGCGTGCGGCGGGCGGCGGCTGCCGGCCGGGGTGACCGGAGTCCGCTCCGAGCGCACCAGATGCACCGGATGCGACGGGGGCGCCGGGTGTGCACGCGAGCGGGCGCCCGTGACCGTGCCCGTTGTGGTCGCCGTGTGTCCTCCCGCGGCGACCGGCTCCAGCACCGGGCTCTGTGGCACGGCGTCGCCGCCGTCCAGTTGCGGGAGCGGTACGGTCCGGGGTCCTCCGGCCGCGACGGGCACGGAAGGAACGGGACGGCCGCGTCCCCGCAGGGTCCCGCGCTGGGCGAAGATCCAGGCCTCGGCCCGGGTGATCAGCGGCTCGACCCAGGGCAGGCCCAGCAGGATCAGCAGCCCCGCGGCCCAGCCCAGCAGTACATCGCTGAGCCAGTGCGTGCCGAGGTAGACGGTGGTGAGGCCGACGCCGAGCGAGACGATCGCCGACGTGGCCGACAGATAGCGCCTGGCCCGCGGGGTGGTCGCCAGATAGGCGAGGATCCCCCAGGTGACGACCGCGTTGGCGGTGTGGCCCGACGGAAATATATCGCCGCCGGCGAAGAGCTCCGCGGAGCCGATCTGCGTCGCGTAGTGCGGACCGAGCCGCCCCAGGCCGATCTTGACCGCCCCGACCGTCATGTTGAGCAGCAGCAACGCGGCGGCGAGCGTCAGCAGGGGCCGCAGCGTGTGCTGCCGCCAGGAGCGCCAGCCGAGCCAGCAGGCGACCATGGTGGCGGTGGGGCCGCGCTGGCCGAGCACGATGTAGTAGTCGAGGAAGGCGTGGATTTCCGGCCACTGTTGATACGGCCGGAAGAGCATGACCTTCCAGTCCAGAGTCACCAGCCAGGAAGAGACCAGCACGGCAACGACGATGGCGAGATAGAACGCCAACGTCCCGCAGAAGAGAGCGATGCGGTGACGGCTCATCCGCGGTGGCTCTATCTTCGGCGGCTCCGGCTCCCGGTCCAGGCGGGCAAAGATGTCGGTACGCACCCAATCGACGTTACAGCGAGTTAGCGCGCGAACAGGTCGATCCGGTCTCTTTGTGATGACGATGTGATGTGGACTATGTCTCAGCCGGGCCTTAATTCCTGGCCCGAAGAAGCGTATAGATGTGTTTCTGCGCTATTGATTTCGCACTCATTTCGGAAGGGTGTTTGGGTGCGGACAGAAAAGCGCAAGGGTGCCGGTATGAATTTCTCCGGCCTCTCGATGGAGTGAAACGGATAGTGTTCGTCCGGCTACCGAACGCTTTCGGTCCGAGCCCGGCATGTGCTCCGGGAGTCACTCCGAGTACCTTCTGTGCCGGGCGCGCAAGCCGTCCGCGCGGGTTCGTGCAGGTCCGAGCGGGTCCCGAGCGGCGGCTCGGCGTGGCGTACGCCACACCCCGCGGCCCACCGAGGTATGAGGTGGACCACGCGTGAGTGATCCGAACTCGCGTACGCTGACGGATCACTCGCCCGTCGATGCCGGGCCCCGAGGGACAGAGAACCGCTGCACCCCCGGCTGGCCTGCCGAGCGCGAGGGACCTTTTGGGAGGTACATGCATGTCCGGGACGACCACAGCCCGAATCCGGCTGCGCTCAGCCGCCGACGGTGCCAATCGATGGGTCGTCCTCGTCGTCCTCTGCCTCAGTCTGCTGCTCGTCGCGCTCGATTCGACAGTGCTCCATGTCGCCGTCCCCGCCGTCACCGAGGACCTGCGGCCCAGTGCCGTCGGTCTGCTCTGGATCGTGGACGCCTATCCACTGGTCTGCGCCTCGTTGCTGATCCTCTTCGGCACCCTCGGCGACCGCGTCGGCCGGCGCCGCATTCTGCTGCTCGGCTACGCCCTCTTCGGCGTCGCCTCCGCGATCGCCGCGATGGCCGACAGCCCCGGTGTACTGATTGTCGCGCGTGCCCTGCTCGGCGTCGGCGGCGCGATGATCATGCCGGCGACGCTGTCGATCCTCCGGCAGGTCTTCCCCGACCGGCGCGAACGGGCCGTGGCGATCGGCGTCTGGACCGCGGTCGCCGCCGTCGGCGCCGCCACCGGACCCGTCATAGGCGGCTTCCTCGTCGAGCACTTCTGGTGGGGCTCTGTCTTTCTGATCAACATCCCGCTGATGGCGCTGATCCTGCCGGTCGGCCGCCTGCTGCTCCCCGAGTCACGCGGCAGCAACGACGGCCCGTGGGATGTGCTGGGCGCGCTGACGGCCGCGGCCGGAGTGCTCGGTGTGGTCCTGGGGGTGAAGCGGGCGGGCACCGGTGAGGGGCTGCTGAACTTGGCCACACTGGCCCCGCTGCTGGTCGGGGCCGTACTGCTCATGGCCTTCGTGCGCCGTCAGAAGCGCCGTACGCATCCGCTGATCGACATGGGGATGTTCGCCAGGCCGGCCTTCTCGACCGCGGTGGGCTGCATCATCCTCGCCATGCTGGCTCTGGTCGGGCTGGAACTGATAGCCGTGCAGTACCTCCAGCTCGTCCTGGGTCTGAGCCCGCTTCAGACCGGTCTGCGGCTGCTGCCGCTCACCTTCGCGGCCATGGCCGCGGGCGCCGCCGGCTCGTACACCCTGCGCCGCATCGGGCCGCGCCGAATGGTCGGCTGGGGCTTCGTGCTCACGGCCGCCTCGGTACTGGTCCTGACCGCGATGGGGCAGCACGACCGGCCCGGCCTGCTGACCGCGGCCTTCGTCGCACTGGGCTTCGGGCTTCAGTCCACGCTCTTCGGGGCGTACGAATCCATGCTCAGCGAGGCCCCCGCCGACCGGGCGGGCGGCGCGGCGGCGATCGGCGAGACCTCCTACCAACTGGGTGCGGGCATGGGGATCGCCCTGCTCGGCAGCGTCATGAACGCCGCCTATGCCCCCGGACTCGCGAAGCTTCCCGAAGAGGGCGTCCCTGCCGGGGACGCTGCGGCCGCCTCCCACTCGCTGGGTGAGGCATACCAGGTGGCGGACCGGCTGGGTGGTCCGCTGGGCGAGGTGCTGCGCTCCACGGCCCGCCACTCCTTCATCACCGGACTGCATGTCACGCTGCTGGTCAGCGCGGCTCTGCTGCTGGTCGGAGCGCTCGCCGCGCTGCGGCTGCCGCGGGTGATGGAGTGCCCGTCACCGGGTGTCCGTGAACCCCACGAGGCCGAGGACGCCCATGAGTCCCGGGGGCGGAGCGAGGCGCCGGGATCCCACGGTCCGCACGAGGCGCCCGCCGTGGGCCGTACGCAGCGGCCGCGCCCGCTGGCCGCCCGGCGCCGCCCCGCCGAGGCGACCGGCTCTGGACGGGCGGGACACTGAGCCGTAACGTCGGTGCGACACCGTAACTAACACTGCTAGTTTTAGCATCGTGCGAGCCGCCGGAGGCACCCTCATGTCCACCTCTGAGTCCTCGAAGCTCCCGCCCTTCGACCCCGCCGACCCGATCGGCATCGACGATCTGCTCAGTGCCGAGGACCTCGCCATCCGCGACACCGTCCGCGACTGGGCCACCGACCGCGTCCTGCCGCACATCGCCGAGTGGTACGAGAACGGCGAGCTGCCCGGCATCCGTGAGCTGGCCCGCGAGCTCGGTTCGCTCGGCGCCCTCGGCATGTCCCTGCAGGGGTACGGCTGCGCGGGCGCCACCGCCGTCCAGTACGGACTGGCCTGCCTGGAACTCGAAGCGGCCGACTCGGGAATCCGCTCCCTCGTCTCCGTACAGGGATCGCTCGCCATGTACGCCATCCACCGCTTCGGCTCCGAGGCGCAGCGGCAGCAGTGGCTGCCGGGCATGGCGGCCGGTGAGATCATCGGCTGCTTCGGCCTCACCGAGCCGGACCACGGCTCCGACCCGGCCGGGATGCGGACATACGCCAAGCGCGACGGCGAGGACTGGGTGCTCACCGGCCGCAAGATGTGGATCACCAACGGCTCGGTCGCCGGGGTCGCCGTCGTCTGGGCGCAGACCGACCAGGGCGGCGCGGCCGGCGGAATCCGCGGATTCGTCGTGCCGACCGGCACCCCGGGCTTCTCGGCGCCCGAGATCAGGCACAAGTGGTCCCTGCGAGCCTCGGTCACCAGCGAGCTGGTCCTCGACGAGGTGCGGCTGCCGGCCGATGCCGTACTCCCCGGGGTCACCGGTCTCCGCGGCCCGCTCAGCTGCCTCAGCCATGCCCGCTACGGCATCGTCTGGGGAGCCATGGGAGCGGCGCGCGCCAGCTTCGAGTCGGCCCTCGACTATGCGAAGGCCCGGGAGCAGTTCGGCCGGCCGATCGGTGGCTTCCAGCTCACCCAGGCCAAGTTCGCGGACATGGCCGTGGAGCTGCACAAGGGCATCCTGCTCGCCCACCATCTGGGCCGGCGGATGGACGCGGGCAGGCTCCGTCCGGAACAGGTCAGTTTCGGAAAGCTCAACAACGTGCGGGAGGCGATCGAGATCTGCCGTACCTCGCGCACGATCCTCGGCGCCAACGGGATCTCCCTGGAGTACCCGGTGATGCGCCATGCGACGAACCTGGAGTCGGTGCTCACCTACGAAGGAACCGTGGAGATGCACCAGCTGGTGCTGGGCAAGGCGCTCACCGGCCTCGACGCGTTCCGGTAGACCGGTTCGGCGAGCGCCCTGCTCAGCTCTGGTTGAAGAAGCCGTCGGCCGGCCGGCCGACGGTTTCGCCGTTGACCACCTGGGTGTCGGCCGGGGTCAGCAGGAAGACCCGGGTGGCCACGCGCTCGATCGAGCCGCGCAGTCCGAAGGTCAGCCCCGCCGCGAAGTCCACGACGCGCTTGGCGTCGGTGGGGTCCATGGTCGTGAGGTTGACGATCACCGGGACGCCGTCCCGGAAGAGCTCTCCGATCGCTCGCGCGTCCCGGAAGCTCTCCGGGGTGACGGTGGCGATCCGGCGGCCCGTCTCCTCGGCCGCCTCGGAGGCCACCTGCACCCGGGGGTCGGTCACCCAGGCCTGACCGGTCCCGGTCTGTGCACCCTCGGCGTACTCGTCGTCGTCGTAGTACCGCTCGTCGTTGTCCTCTACGAGGCCCAGCCAGGCACTCGCCTTGCGCACCGATCCCATGGACGCCTCCTCTCACCGCGGTTCCGTGGTGTTCCGCATCTCTTTCGTATCCCTATGGTCGTCCATGATGCGGATCGTGCGCCAAGTGGATAGTCGGCGCGCAGGGGATTCGTGACGGTACTGGTGCAGAAGATGTGGCGATTCGTCAAGGTTCCTCCTGCATCAGGGGCCTGAAAGAAAGAAAATACGATGTGCCGGTCCGTACGGGTGATGTGAGGGACGTACGGGTGAACGAGGAGTGCTCGATACGATGCGCGTCGAGCATGCGCACGAGCGCGGCGTACAGGTGAACGACTCTCGGGGGATTGTCGTGTTCGGAATAGTCAGGCCCTGTGCCCACCGGTTGTCCGAGGGGCTCAGGTCCGAGTGGATGGCCCATCTCTGCGGGCTCTGTCTCGCACTTCGTTCCGACCACGGGCAGTTCGCCCGGATCGTCACGAACTATGACGGCCTGATCGTCTCTGTCCTGACGGAGGCTCAGGCCGAGCGCACCACCGGATGGCGACGCACCGCGGGACCCTGCCCGCTGCGCGCCATGCGGACCGCTCCGGTCGCCCGCGGCGAGGGAGCCAGGCTGGCCGCCGCCGTCTCCCTGGTGCTGGCATCGGCCAAGGTGCGGGACCACGTCGCCGACGGGGACGGTCTGTTGAAGCGCCGCCCGGTCGCTGCCGCAGCGCGCCGGGTCGCCGCGGGCTGGGACCGGGCCGGCGCGCGCACCGGCGCACAGCTCGGCTTCGACACGGCACTGCTCGTCGACGCCGTCGACCGGCAGACCGGCATCGAACTGCTCGCCGGGCCCGGGACCCCGCTGCTCCTGGTCACCGAGCCCACCGAGACCGCCACCGCGGCGGCCTTCGCCCACACCGCGATACTCGCGGGCAAGCCGCAGAACGCGGAGCCGCTGGCCGAGGCGGGCCGCCTCTTCGGACGCCTGGCGCATCTGCTGGATGCCGTGGAGGACCAGGAAGCTGACGCCGCGTCGGGTTCCTGGAACCCACTCACCGCGACCGGCACCACGCGGGCCGAGGCCCGGCGGCTCTGCGACGACGCGCTGCGCGGCGTGCGGCTGGCACTGCGCGACGCGGAGTTCACCGACGACAAGCTGGCTCACGTGCTACTGGTGCACGAACTGCGGCAGTCGGTGGACCGGGCGTTCGGCACCACGGCATGCTCGCACCGGGCGGGCGGCCCGGCCCCTGACGGAGCTGTCCCCCCGTCAGGTGTGCGGCAGACCGGGTCCTTCGGGCCGCCGCCCGGCAATCCGTACGCGCCGAGCCCCGGCAGTCCCGTCGGGCCGCCGCAGCCCCCGCCCGAGCCCCCGCGCGACCGGCGCGGTCTGATCGCGGGCTGCCTGGTGTGGGCGGGACTGGCCTGCACCTGCCAGATGTGCTGCGGCACCTTCAACGACCCGTGGAGCCATCAGCGCCGCGAGGGACTGTGCAATCAGTGCGACTGCGGCGACTGCTGCGATGCCTGTGACTGCTGCAGCAACTGCGGGGACTGCTGCGAATCCTGCGACTGTTGCGACTGCGGGTGCGACTGCAGCTGCTGAGGCGGGGAGCCAGGCGAGGGGCCGGACGGGACCGGGACCGCGCGGACACCGCCCGGCGCGGGCCGGATCACTTGATCTCGGGCGGCGAGATCTGCGAGGTCTTGATAGCCGACGCGCTGATGCCCCACTTCTTCAGAATCCTGTCGTAGGTGCCGTCCGCCTTGAGGCCGTTCACCGCGGCCTGGAAGGCGGGCGCCAGCGGGGTGCCCTTCTTGAAGGCGAAGCCGACATCGAGGCGCTTGAACTCATTGAGGAAGCGCACACCCTCCTGCTGCTCCACCGCGTAACGCAGCCCGTTGATGGTCGACATCACCACATCGCTGCGGCCCTGCTGGAGCGAGCCCCAGATCGCGCCCTGGTCGCTGTAGGTCTTCACCTCGTACGGCTTCTTTCCCGCGTCGGAGCACAGGTGCCTGTTCTCCTCCAACGTCACCTCGAAGGTGGTGCCCGCGCCGGTGCCCACGGTCAGGCCGCAGAGCCGGCTGAGATCGGTGACCTTCTTCAGCTTGCTGTCGTCGCGGACCGCGAAGCCCTGACCGTCATTGATGTACGTGACGAAGTCGATCGTCCTGCGGCGCTCCTCGGTCACCCCGAAGTTCCCGGTACCCACGTCGTACTTCCCGCTGCCCAGCGCCGGCAGGATCGCCTCGAAGGAGGCCACCTCGCGCTTCGGCTTCAGCCCGAGCTTCCTGGCCACCGCGTCCGCGATGTCGATGTCCGTACCGGCCACCGTCCTGCCGTCCTCGAGGTAGGTGGCGCCGGGCGGATTGCCGATGCTGGAGGCGATGGTGAAGGTGCCGGAGGCACGGACACCGGCGGGCAGCAGCTTCGCCGCGGCCTCGTCCTTGCGCACCGACGACACGACATCCGTCGTCGGGATCTTTCCCTTGGCGGCTGCGGTCCCGGCGGCGCCGGCCGGTGCGGCCGCCGGATCGCCGGACCCGCACGCGGTGAGGGCGAGAGTGGCGACGGTGATCAGCGCGAAGGCAGCGGAGTGCCGGGTTCGGGGCATGAGGTGTGGTTCTCCTGGTTCGTCGGCCGTGAACAGGCGCGAAAGCGCGGCAGCAGGGCAGCGCACAGCGACACCACGGTCGTGGCGAAGGAAATCGGCGGAGCGGGAAACGGCGGAGCGAGGGGAGGGCGGAGCGGTGTTGTGTACGTGAAGGCACGCAGGAAACAGTGCTCAGGCGCCGCACACGGCGCGAGGCAGAGACGCGGGGAGACGCAGGGGGTCAGCTCAACAGGAGGAGGACCACACGCGACCGAAGTCGATGTGGGAGCGCTTGACCAGCCACTGCTGCGAATGCATGGCCCAAGTGGAACAGGCATCCAGTGGTCCGTCAACTGAACTGAGACGTACGACTCACAGTGTGGACAAGCTTGACAGCACGCAGTGAACAGCGCTTACCTCGGAAGCGGACCGGTGCTGAGGGGCCCGGTCCACGTTGTGTTTGTGCTGAAGGCACGCCCCGTGTTCGATCTCTGCATCCACGGAGCCTTCGCATGTCCGCGCAGACAGATATCCGCCCTCCGTCTCCCCCCGCCCCGCTCGCGAAGAGCAATGATGCCGACCGGCTCCGGATCGTCCCGGTACGCCGGACAGGACAGCGGGCGGCGGCCGTTGTCGCCCTGGTGCTCCTCGCCCTGGCACTGAACTCCGTCATACGCAACGAAGCCTTCCAATGGGACGTCGTCGCCGACTACTTCACCACCACCGCAGTCCTGCGCGGCCTCGGCCTCACCCTCTGGCTCACGGCACTGGTCATGGTGCTCGGCTTCGCCCTCGGCACGCTGCTCGCCGTCCTCAGACTCTCCGGCAACCGCGTTCTGCAAGCGGTCAGTTGGGGATACGTCTGGCTCTTCAGATCCACCCCGATCCTGGTCCAGCTGCTGTTCTGGTTCAACATCGGCGCGCTCTACCCGGAGATCCTCGGCGTCCGTACGGTGAACCTTCTCGGCCCCGTCACGGTCGCCGTCATCGGGCTCACCCTGCACGAGGCCGCGTACGCCGCCGAAGTCGTCCGCGGCGGCATCCTCTCCGTCGAACGCGGACAGATCGAGGCCGCCCAGTCGCTCGGCCTCGGGCCCTGGCGCCGGCTCCGCCGGATCGTGCTGCCGCAGGCGATGCGCTCCATCGTCCCGCCCGCCGGGAACATGCTGATCGGCACCCTCAAGGGCACCTCGATCGTCAGCATCATCGCCGTGCAGGACCTGCTGTACTCGGTGCAGCTCGTGTACCACCGCACCTACCAGGTCATCCCGCTGCTGCTGGTCGCCACCATCTGGTACGCCGTCGTCACCTCGTTGCTCGGCATCGGCCAGCACTACATCGAGCGGCACTACGCGCGCGGCACGGCAGGTGTCCGATGAGCCGGTCACCGACGCTCGTCGTCATCGGCGCCGGGCCGCGCGGCACCGGCCTCATCGAGCGCATCGCCGCCAACGCTCCCGGCCTGTACGAGGGCCGCCCGCTGGACATCCATCTCGTCGACCCGTACCCGCCGGGCGGCGGACGGATCTGGCGGCACGACCAGTCGCCGCTGCTCTGGATGAACTCCATGGCCGAGGACGTCACGATGTTCACCGACGAAACGGTCCAGCAGGAAGGGCCGATACGCCCGGGGCCCGCGCTCCACACCTGGGCGGCGGACATCCGGGACGGACGTCTCGTGCTCCCGGACGAGGCCGGCATCGAGTCCGAACTCCTCGCCGAGATAAAGGCGTTGGAGGGCAGCGACTTCCCGAGCAGACGACTGCAGAGCGTCTATCTGCGCTGGGTGTACGAGCAGGCCGTGGCCGCACTCCCGAAGGGCCTCACGGTCCACTGGCACAGGGGCAGGGCCGTGCGCGTCACCGGGCCGCGCGAAGGCCGTCAGCGCGTCTGGCTGGAGGGGCGCGACAAGCCGATCCTCGCCGATCTCGTCGCCGTCACCATCGGCCACCTCGACGCCGAACCAGAGCCGGAACAACGCGAGTTGGCGGACTTCGCGGACCGGCACGGACTCGTCCACCTGCCGCCCGACTTCACCGCGGACACCGATCTGACCCACCTGCCCGCGGGCGAACCGGTCATCGTCCGGGGCTTCGGACTCGCCTTCGTCGATCTGATGGTGCTGCTCACCGAGGGCCGCGGCGGACGGTACGAGAACGGCGAGTACGTGCCGTCCGGCAGGGAACCCGTGCTCCACATCGGATCGCGCCGGGGTGTCCCGTACCACTCCAAGATCGGCTACGCCTGGCAGGGCGAACGGCCGCCGCTGCCGCGCTTCCTCGGTCCCGACCGGACCGAGGCGCTGCTGAAGACGGACGAGCCGGTCGACTTCCGGCGCGATGTGTGGCCACATGTCGACAAGGAGCTCGGCTACGCCCACTACCACCGGCTCTTCACCGCCCACCCCGAGCGCACGACGGGCGACTGGCCCGATTTCGAGGCGAAGTACGCCGCTGCGGACCCGGCCGGCCCCGAGCTGCGCGCCCTCGTATCGGCCGCCGTCCCCGACCCCGCCGACCGGCTCGACCTGGAAGCGCTCGACCACCCCCTGGACGGGGTGCGCTACCCCTCGTACGACGCACTGCAGGAGGGGCTGCGGGGCTATATCGCCGCCGACCTGGAACGCCGCCACGACCCCGCTCACAGCCCGGACCTCGCCGTCTTCCTCGGACTGCTGTCCGCCTACGGGCAGTTGATCCGGCTCGGTGACATCGGCGGCTGGTGGCACGGCTTCTTCAGCTATCTCGCCTCCGGCCCGCCGGGCCCCCGGCTGCACCAGCTCCTCGCGCTCTCCCGGGCCGGTGTCGTCCGCTTCCTCGGCGCCGGAATGGCCGTCGAAGCCGATGAACACCACGGCGTCTTCCGGGCCGGCAGCGCCACCGTGCCCGGGCAGCGGATCGAGGCCCGCGCCCTGGTCGAGGCCCGGCTGCCGGACCCCTCGCTGGAACGCACCCGCAGCCCACTGCTCCAGGAGCTGTACGAGGACGGGGCCGCCGCCACCGACGCCGGACTGCTCTCGGTCGACCCCGACAACGGCCGGATCCTGGGCCGCGACGGCCGTCCGCACCCGCGCCGCTTCGCGCTCGGCCCGTTCACCACCGCGCGTGCCGGCGGAGCGTTCACCCGGCCGCGCACCGGCGGCCCGGCCTTCCGGCAGAACGACGCCACCGCGCGCACGGCGCTCTCCTTCCTCCGGGATCTCGCCTGTAGCGACGGCCCCCTCGGCGCCTGACCCCGGCTCCGCGCAAAGCCCCGTCCCACCCCCGTACACCTGCAGCTCAAGGACCCCTCATGTCCCTCACCAGCGATCCACCCATCGACAAGGCGGCAGGACCACGTGTCGTCGCGCCCACCGCCGCCGACCACGACGCACTCATCGTCGTCCCGGTACGCCACCCCTGGCGCCGGGTCGCCGTCGCCGCCACCGCCGTCGTGCTCGCCCAGTTCTTGCACGGCCTGGTCACCAACCCCGGCTGGGAGTGGGGTGTCTTCGTCCAGTTCTTCACCGCCGAGACCGTCCTCAAGGCCGTCTGGGTCACCCTCCAGCTGACCTTCTACGGCACGGTCCTCGGCTTCGCGCTGGGCATCGTCCTCGCCTTCATGCGGCTGTCGGCCAGCCCGTTCCTCAGCGCGGTCGCCCACGCGTACATCTGGGCGTTCCGCTCCATCCCGCTCATCGTCCAGCTGCTCTTCTGGTTCAACCTCGCTTATCTCTACAAGGAGTTGCAGTTCGGCATCCCGTTCGGGCCCGGTTTCTTCTCCTTCGACACGATGAACCTGGTCGGCGCGATGAGTGCGGCCGTCCTCGGACTGGCGCTGCACCAGGCCGCCTATGCGGCGGAGATCGTCCGCGGCGGTGTACTGGCGGTGGACGGCGGCCAACTGGAGGCCGCCGCCGCGCTCGGGATTCCCCGGCACCGGCAGCTGCGGCGGATCGTGCTCCCGCAGGCGATGCGCTCCATCCTGCCGAACGCCGCCAACGAGATCATTTCGCTCTTCAAGGGCACCTCGATCGTCTCCGTGATGGCGATCGGCGAACTCTTCCACCAGGTCCAGGTCGTCTACGGACGCAACGGCAGGGTCGTGCCCCTGCTGATGGTCGCGACGGTCTGGTACATCCTCCTGACCACCGTGCTCTCCGTCCTCCAGCACTACGTCGAACGTCACTACGCCAAGGGGGCCGCGCGATGAGCAGCACCACCACCGGATCCACGGACGCCATGGTCGAGATCCGCTCCGTCCACAAGCGTTTCGGCAGCCTCGAAGTGCTGCGCGGCATCGACCTGTCCGTGCGTACCGGAGAGGTGACCGTCGTCCTCGGCCCTTCCGGCTCCGGCAAGTCCACGCTCCTGCGCACCATCAACCACCTGGAGAAGGTCGACCACGGCTGGATCAGCGTCGACGGCACCCTGGTCGGCTACCGCAGGGACGGCGACAAGCTGTACGAGCTCCGTGAGCGCGAGGTCCTGCGACAGCGCACCCGGATCGGCTTCGTCTTCCAGAACTTCAATCTCTTCCCGCACCTCACCGTGCTGGAGAACATCATCGAGGCCCCGGTCGCCGCCCTCGGCCGCCCGAAGAAGGACGCCGTTGCCGCAGCGGACAAGCTCCTCGCCCGGGTGGGGCTCGCCGACAAGGCGGGGGCCTACCCCAAGCAGCTCTCCGGCGGGCAGCAGCAGCGGGTCGCCATCGCCCGCGCCCTCGCCCTCGAACCGAAGCTGCTGCTCTTCGACGAGCCGACCTCGGCGCTCGACCCCGAGCTGGTCGGCGAAGTCCTCGACGTCATCAAGGACTTGGCGCTCCAGGGCACCACGATGATCGTCGTCACGCACGAGATCGGTTTCGCCCGCGAGGTCGCCGACACCGTCGTCTTCATGGACGAGGGACGGATCGTCGAGCAGGGCGCCCCCGGCGACGTACTCGACCGTCCGGAGCACGAGCGCACCCGCGCCTTCCTCTCCAAGGTTCTGTGACCCCATCCATGTTCCCTTCAGTGTTCTCTTCAAGGAGTACGCACGTGTCCGTCCGCCGCACCCTGTCCGCCGCACTCGCCACCCTCACCGCCGCAGGACTGCTCACGGCCTGCGGCGCCGGTGACGCCGCCACCAGTGAGGTGAAGCCGAAGGGGCAGCAGGGCGCCGGTATCAATATCGGTCCCGACCAGCACCGGATCAGAGGCACGAAGGTCGACGCCATCGCGGCGAAGGTGCCCGAGGCCATCCGCGAGAGGGGCACGCTGCGGCTGGGCGCGAGCGCCGATGCCTCGCCACCGCTGGGCTTCTACGCGACCGACGACAAGACCCGGATCGGCTCGGAGATCGACATGGCGACCCTGATCGCCGACACGCTCGGTCTGGAGCCGCAATTCGAGGAGGTCTCCTGGGAGAACCTCTTCGTCGGTCTCGACAGTGCCAAGTTCGACGGAGTGCTCTCGAACGTCACGGTCACCGAGGAGCGCAAGGAGAAGTACGACTTCGCGACCTACCGGCTCGACAACATCGCCTTCGAGGCCGAGAAGGGCTCCGGCTGGAAGGTGAAGGAGCCGAAGGACGTGGCGGGGAGGACGATCGCCGTCTCGTCCGGGACCAACCAGGAGAAGATCCTCGTCGACTGGAGCGAGCAGAACGTCAAGGCCGGGCACAAGCCGGTGGACATCAAGTACTTCCAGAAGGACACCGACTACTACCTGGCCCTCCAGTCCGGCCGTATCGACGCCTACCTCGGACCCAGCCCGTCCGCCAACTACCACGTCGCATCGGCCGGCCGGACCGAGATCGTCGGCACGCTGTCGGGTGCGGGCGACGGACTCCAGGGCAAGATCGCCGCCACCACGAAGAAGGGCAGCGGTCTGGTCGAGGCGTATGCGGCCGCCATCGACCACGTCGTGCAAGACGGTTCGTACGCCGAGGTGCTGAAGCGCTGGGGGCTCCTTGACGAGGCTGTCGCGAAGTCCGAGATCAACCCGACCGGCCTGCCCAAGCCCAAGAACTGAGCCCCGAGAGGCAACACCCATGCCTGGAACAGCACCCCTTCACCTGGCCGCCGAGATCGGCGGTCCGCCCCGCTACGCCCCCGAGCACTACATCGGCCTCACCCGGCTCGCCGAGCGCGGCGCCCTGGACTTCGTCACCCTCGGCGACTCGTTCGCCAGACCCGGACTCGACGCACTCGCCGTGCTCTCCCGGGTCGCGCCCGCCACCGACCGGATCGGTCTGGTGCCGACCGTCACCACCACCCACACGGAGCCGTTCCATGTGTCGTCCGCCGTGGCCACCCTGGACTGGGTGAGCCACGGCCGGGCGGGCTGGAATGTCGATGTATCGATGACCGAGGCCGAGGCCCGGCTGTTCGGCCGACGTCCGGCCGCATCCGCCGACGATCTGTGGCGCGAGGCCGGTGAAGCCGCCGACGTGAGCGCCCGGCTCTGGGACAGCTGGGAGGACGACGCCGAGATCCGGGATGTCGCCACCGGACGCTTCATCGACCGCGACAAGCTGCACTACGTCGACTTCGAGGGTGCCGCCTTCACCGTCCGTGGGCCGGCCATCGTGCCCAGGCCCCCGCAGGGGCACCCGGTCACCGTCGTCGACGCAATGGGCGGCCCGGCCCTGGAGACCGCGGCCCGCCACGCCGATGTCGTCCTCGTCCGTGCCACCGCCCCCGAGCGGGCCGCCGCGATCCGCACCGATCTGCGCCGGCGCGCCGCGGCGTACGGACGCGATCCCGACACCCTCCGGGTCCTGGTCGCGCTCACCGTCGACCTCGGCGACGCCGAGACCGCCCCGGAACCGGGACTGGTGAGCGGACCCCCGCTCGCCGCAGGCGGCTCGTACTACCGGGGCGGACCCGTCGACCTCGCCGAACTGATCAACCAGTGGCACCGCGGGGGAGCGGCGGACGGCTTCCACCTCACGCCCATCACCCCCGGGCGCGACCTCGAACGGATCGTCAACGGCACGGTGGCCCTGCTCCAGCACCGCAGCCAATTCCGCACCTTCTACCCCGGCGGCACCCTGCGCGAGCACCTGGGGCTGGCCCGCCCCGCCAACCGGTACGCCCTCGAAGGAGGACAAGCATGAGCACCGCACCGAGGCAGATGCATCTCGCCGCCCACTTCCCGGGTGTGAACAACACGACCGTCTGGGCGGACCCCCGCTCCAGGAGCCAGATCGACTTCTCCTCCTTCGAACACCTCGCCCGCACGGCGGAACGCGGCAAGTTCGACTTCTTCTTCCTCGCCGAAGGGCTGCGGCTGCGCGAGCACAACGGCCGAATCCACGACCTGGACGTGGTCGGCCGCCCGGAATCCCTCACCGTGCTGGCCGCGCTGGCGGCCGTCACGGACCGGCTGGGCCTTGCCGCCACCGTCAACGCCACCTTCAACGAGCCGTACGAACTGGCCCGTCGCCTCGCCACCCTCGACCACCTCAGCGACGGCCGGGCCGCCTGGAACGTCGTCACCTCCTCGGACGCCTTCACCGGGGAGAACTTCCGGCGCGGCGGCTACCTCGACCGGGCCGACCGATACACCCGGGCCGCCGAGTTCGTCGCCACCGCCCGCGAACTGTGGGACACCTGGACTCCCGACGGCACTCCGCGCCCGTTCGCGCACCATGGGCAGCACTTCACGATCGAGGGGGAGTTCACCGTCCCGCGCTCCCCGCAGGGCCATCCGATCGTCATCCAGGCCGGGGACTCCCCGGAGGGCCGCGAGTTCGCCGCGTCCGCCGCCGATGTCATCTTCACCCGGCACGGCACCCTGGAGGCCGGCCGCACCTTCTACGCCGACGTCAAGGCGCGGCTGGCCAAGTACGGCCGGGAAGCCGACGAGCTGAAGATCATGCCCGGGGTCACCTTCGTGCTCGGCGACAGCGATGCCGAGGCCCAGGAGAGGGCGGCCGAGATCCGCCTCCAGCAAGTCTCCCCGCAGAACGCGCTCCTGGCCCTGGAACAGATCTGGGGCCGTGACCTGTCCTCGTACGATCCCGACGGACCGCTGCCCGAGATCGACCCGGACCCCGAGTCCTCGCTGGTCCAGGGCCGGGTCAGGCACGGAGACCCTCTCGCGGTCGCGGCCCGCTGGCGTGCGCTGTCGAAGGAGAAGGGGCTGTCCATCCGGCAGACCGTCGTCGAGACGACCGGGCGGCAGTCCTTCATCGGCGGCCCGCAGACGGTCGCGGCGCAGCTGACGGAGTTCGTCGCCGCCGATGCGGCCGACGGATTCATTCTCGTACCGCATCTCACCCCGGGCGGCCTGGACGACTTCGTCGACCGGGTCGTCCCGCTCCTCCAGGAACGCGGTGTATTCCGCTCCGAGTACACGGGTCCCACACTGCGGTCGCATCTCGGGCTCGCCGGGCCGGTATGGAAAGGTTGATCGCATGAGCACGGACGCACAGCAGCCGCACGATTCCGGGCAGGCGGCACAGGACTGGAAGCACTGGCACGAGGAGCGCACCACGACGGTCGCGGCACCGTACGGACCGCTCTCCCTCACTGGCACCCACTGGCTCTCCGATTACCCGGAGGGCCACATTCCAGGGGTGCCTGGACAGTGGCGGGAGGACGGCGAGGAGCTGGTGCTCAGCGCCGCCGCCGCGGACGGTCTGACCGTCGACGGAAAGCCCTTCACCGGCCAGGTCCGCCTCACCGCCGACCGCGGCCCGATCGGCGAGTCCCGTGTCGCGCACGGCGAGCGGCGGCTCGTCGTGCTGAGTCGCGAAGGGCTCTGGGCGGTACGGGACTTCGACCCGGACTCCGTGGCGCGGCGCGTCTTCCGGGACATCGAGGTCACCCCGTACGACGCCCGCTGGGCGCTGCCGGGCACCTTCCGCCCGTACGAGAGCGCCGTTACGGTCCGGGTCGAGAACGCCGACGGAGTCGAGCGCGGCCTCGGACTCGCCGGCGAGGTCGCCTTCGAGGTCGACGGCACGGAGCACACCCTGCAGGTCGCGGTCGAGCCCGATGGCTCGCTCTGGGCCGTCTTCGCAGATGCCACCAGTGGAAACAGTAGCTATCGCTTCCGGTTCCTGCGGCCCGCGGCCCCGTCCGAGGACGGCAGTGTGACTGTCGACCTCAACCGTGCGCTGCTGCCGCCCTGCGCCTTCGCGGACCACTTCATCTGCCCCTTCCCGCCGCCCGGCAACACCCTTCCCATCGCTGTCGAGGCGGGGGAGCGGAACCGCGTCGACGGCTGATGCACTGCCACATCCCCTCGGGACGACGTCCCCGGCAGCCCATGTGCTGCCGGGGACGCCCGTGCTGTCCGACAAGTTCAGGCCAGAAGGCCCTCTTGTGCCAGAAGTTGACGCCTTGAATACTTCCGAGCAGCGCTTGTCAGGAGCACGGCATATTCGAGCTGCGGGCATGCCGTGCGAACGACTGCGCCTCACGGGTCCGACCACCCCACAGGCGGACCCCCGATTCCCCTCGGGAGGAATGAAAAGTGAGGATCAAGCGCACCACCCCCCTCAGCGGTACCGCGAGACGCAGCAGGGCTGTCGCCATCGCCGCAGGACTTGTCGCCGTCGCCGCACTCGCCGTCCCCTCCGCCCAGGCCGACACCACCACAACCTTCAGCGCCAAGCAGCTCTCCGCCGCGAGCGACGCGGTGCTCGACGCCGATGTGGCGGGGACCGCCTGGAGCATCGACCCGGCGACCGGCACCCTCGTGGTCACCGCGGACAGCACGGTCTCACAGGCCGAGATCAAGCAGATCAAAAAGTCCGCCGGAGCCAACGCCGGCGCCCTGCGGATCGAGCGCACCCCCGGAAAGCTCAGCAAGCTGCTCTCCGGCGGCGACGCGATCTACGCCCCCGGCTGGCGCTGCTCCCTCGGCTTCAACGTCCGCAGCGGCAGCACCTACTACTTCCTGACCGCCGGTCACTGCACCGACGGCAATCCGCCCTGGTACACCAACTCCTCCAACTCGACCAGCATCGGCCCGACGGTCGGATCCAGCTTCCCGACCAATGACTACGGGCTGGTGCGCTACGACAACACCTCGCTCGCCCACCCGGGCACCGTCGGCAGCGTCGACATCACCAGCGCGGCCAACGCCACGGTCGGCATGTCGGTCACCCGCCGGGGCTCCACCACCGGCATTCACGGCGGCACCGTCACGGGCCTCAACGCCACGGTCAACTACGGCGGTGGAGACATCGTCTACGGCATGATCCAGACCAACGTCTGTGCGGAGTCCGGCGACTCCGGCGGTCCGCTCTACTCCGGCTCCAAGGCGATCGGTCTCACCTCGGGCGGCAGCGGCAACTGCTCCTTTGGCGGTACGACGTTCTTCCAGCCGGTCACCGAGGCGCTCAGCGCGTACGGGGTCAGCGTCTACTGACGCCAGGCACCCCGGTCCGGCCTTCGAACAGGCAGTCGGCCGAGACGGAGCCCCCGCCCGAATCCTGGGCGGGGGCTCCCGTTCACCCCGCGGCTTTTGAGAGGATGTGGGGCAGGTCGGTCATGCAGGAGCAAACGGGGGCGGATGCTGTGCCTCCCGGAGGGATGCCCTCCGGGACCCCCCCGGCAGACACCTCAGGGGGTTCCAGGTCCGTGAAACGCATCGGAGTGACCGGCCATCGCAGCATTCCGCGGGAGGCCCATGCCCATGTGCTGGCCGGGTTGGAGGCGGCGCTCTGCGGCTTCGAAGGCTCCTTGGAGGCCCTCTCCAGCCTGGCGGTGGGGGCGGACCAGCTCTTCGCCGACCTCGCCCTGGCCCGCGGTGCGGATCTGACCGTGGTCATCCCCAGCGGCGACTACGAATCCTGCTTCGCCGACGCAGCCGAACTCGCCCGCTACCGGGCCCTCAAGGGCCGGGCGGTCCGGGAAGTCCGGCTGGACTACCCGCACTCCACCGACGAGGCGTACTACGCGGCGGGCGCGTACATCGCCGACCACTGCGACCGGCTGCTCGCCGTGTGGGACGGAAGGCCGGCCCGGGGCTTCGGCGGCACGGGCGACATCGTGACGTACGCCCGCAGCCTGGGCCGCCCGGTCACAGTGATCTGGCGCGAGGGCGTGGAGCGCACCTGACCGTTTCCCGCCGCCGTCTAGGTATGCGACCGCGCGTCCGCAGTTGCTGAATACTCGTCACATCTGATGTCTGGCAAGCCAGTCGGTGTGCTGCGGGGAGACGATGCGCTCGGTCTCGAAAACCGCCCGCGGCCACTGACGCTCGGTCAGTGTGGTCTCCATCGCCACCTGCATCGCCTCCAGATCCTGCTCCACCAGCGAGTGGGCCGAGATCAGTGGGTGGTGGCGGCGCATCTCGCTCCATGCCAGGCAGGCCGCCGCGGCGGCCGACAGCACCCCCGTCAGGGCGAACGACTGGGTGACGGAGAACGTCCGCAGCAGCGCGAACACCAGGGCGAGACCCGCCAGTGCGGCAATGGTGGTCGACCAGACGAGCGTGGCCCGCCGGGACACCTCCTGACGCCTGCGGTACCAACTGCGCTGCTCGATCAGCCGGTCCCGTACGTACGTCTCCTTGCGCACGGTGAATGCCTTGTTCCGCAACTCGCGCATGGAGTCCGTTATCAGGCCGCCCGAATCCGCCGTCAGGTCGCGAGGGTCGGCCCACCCCACCTTCCGGAGCTCCTGGAGACCTTCTTCGAGACGATTCGCGAACACCGCCTCGGGGTGCTGGGTGGTGGTGTCGAACGGCGCGCCGTGCACCGAGTAACGCCAGCACATCGACTTGATGAACTCTGCTGCCGAGCGATTGAGTTGCCATTGCGACTTTGCTTTGCGTTGGGCGGTGAGGTACATCGTGATCAGGACACCCACATAGGCCAACACGCCGACACCATCGGTGAGTTGAAACGAGTCACCTATCTCCAGGTGCCAGGGCACCGCGGCCGGTATCGCGCCGATGACCAGTAGAATCAGCTGGACGCGGGTGGTGTTCACGGCCTCCCGCTGGCTCGCGATGGCGATCGCGTCCGTGTGATGGAACAGCGCCGGCAGGTCGGCGTTCCTGAACACCATGCTCTGCAGCGGTCCGGGAATCGCCGTCATGTTCACTCCCGTCTGCGGTTATGTCGTCACCTCAATGGTGGAATCGGTGGTTCCGTTCGATCCGGGACGGTCCCACGTGACGCTCTTGTTCCAAGTGGGCGTCCTCAGTTGCCAACCGAGGCCATGAGAGTAAAGTCGTGCCGCCGGACACTGCAATGGTGCAGATACCGTTGCTGCATTCCTGTCTGGAACCATTCCATCGGAACAAACCCCCTCAAGGACGGCCGTGAAGACCTCTGAATCCTCCCTCTCCTTCGCTGTTGCGAAGAAGAACCGTGTGCCGCTCGCCGAGATCGATGTCCGCGGCACTGCTGCTGCCCGGAAGCTCGGTCGTGTGCATGCCGCGTCAGCCGGTCGCCCCACCCAGGCATCGACCTTCAACTCGGCACTCTGAACCGACGCCTCGGCACTCCGAACCAATGCCCCGACCACCCCTTCGGGCTGGCTAGACTGGCGGAATGACAGGACCCCTGGTCCCTTTCCGCGAAGTCGTTCTCAAGGTTCACAGCAGGTGCGATCTTGCCTGTGACCATTGCTATGTCTATGAACATGCAGATCAGAGCTGGCGAACCCGGCCGAAAACAATCTCTGATGATGTCATCTTCCGGACTGCTCAACGCTTGGCCGAGCATGCCAAGACACATGCACTGCCCTCCGTGTCAGTGATCCTGCACGGAGGGGAGCCTCTACTGGCGGGCCCCGCCCGATTGCGGCGCGTCTGCGAAGAGCTCACCTCCGCCTTCGAAGGCATCGCGGAGCTCGACCTCCGTATCCATACCAACGGACTCCAGCTCAGCCCGCGCTATCTCGACCTCTTCGACGAGTTCGACGTCAAGGTAGGCATCTCCCTGGACGGCGACCGGGCCGCCAACGACCGGCACCGCCGCTATGCCGACGGACGCAGCAGCCACTCCTTGGTCCTCAAGGCCGTCGAGCTGCTCCAGCAGGAACGCTACCGCCATCTCAACCTCGGGCTCCTGTGCACCGTCGACATCGAGAACGACCCGCGCGCGGTCCTCGACGCTCTCACCGAGCTCGACCCGCCGCTCATCGACTTCCTGCTTCCGCACGCCACCTGGGACGAGCCGCCGCCCCGCCCGGACGGCTCACCCACCGCCTACGCCGACTGGCTCCTCGCGGTCTTCGACCGCTGGCAGGAGCAGGGGCGCCCGGTGCCGGTAAGGCTCTTCTCCTCGGTGCTGTCCACGCTGAGCGGCGGCCCCAGCCTCACCGAGTCCCTGGGGCTCGCCCCCACCGACCTCGTCGTCGTCGAGACCGACGGCCAGCTGGAGCAGGTCGACTCGCTCAAGAGTGCCTACGAGGGCGCGGCGGCCACCGGATTCGATGTCTTCACCCACACCTTCGACGAGGTCGCGGCCCACCCCGGGGTGCGGGCCCGCCAGCTCGGGCTGGCCGGTGTCAGCGAGACCTGCCGCCGATGCCCGGTCGTACGTTCGTGCGGAGGCGGCCTCTACACCCACCGGTACCGCTCCACGGGGCCGTCCGGCGTATTCGACAACCCGTCCGTGTACTGCGCCGATCTGGAGGCCCTGGTGCGCGGCATCGAGGCACGCAGCGCAGCGGCCCTTGTCGCACCCGCGGTGGCCGAGCCCGTCGAGCTGCTCGCCGCCCAGCAGGACCTCACCCGCACCCTGCTCGCCCGGTTGAACGCCGACGTCGGACGGCGCGGCGGCGAGCAGTGGGCGGCCGTCTGGGAACTGGCCGCCACCATCGACGCGTCCGAGGAAGGGGCCCGCGGTCTGGACGAGGTGCTGGCCCACCCCTACACCCGCAGCTGGCTGCTGTACGCGATGGAGCTGGCCCAGGAGCGGCCCGGGGCCATGCAGGTGGCGCGTCGGATGCCGGTGTATCTCGCGGCAGCCGCCGTACGGGGCGGCCTCGATCTGCCCGTACGGGTGACCTTCTCGGGCGGCAGGATCTTCCTGCCCGGTCTCGGCGAGTTGCGGATCGCGGATGCGGGGGAGCGCGGCACGGCACTGGTGCGGGCAACCGAGGACGGCTTCCTGGTCCGGCAGGAAGAGAGTGACGCGGCCGAACTGAGGGTCGTACGGCCGGAGGCGGCCGGTCCCGGCTGGCGGCCGTTGCGCCGGCTCGCGACGCCCGGTTCGGCGCCCGGCCTCGTGCTCGACGACCTCGACCCGTACCGCACATGTTTCTCCGTGCCCGCCACGGACGCCCTCGACGACCGGGCCGCAGCCGACCTGGAGGCCAGGACCAAAGAGGCGTGGACGCTGATCGAGGCGAAGGCGCCCGGGCGTACCGGCGAGATGGCGGGCCGTCTCACCACCCTCACACCGCTGACCCGTCTGGCCCCGGCGGAGCCCGCCGTCGGGCGGCACGGATACGGGGCTCTGGGGATCTCTCCGCACGGCAGCGCGGAGGAGTTGGCGTTCGCGTTGCTGCGGGGCTTCCGGCGGGCCGAATTGCGGGCGCTTTGCGATGTCACGGATCTTTACGCGGCAGACGGCTCCTGGGAACATCGGATGCCCTGGCAGGAAGAACCAGTTCCGTTTTCCCGGTTGCTGGCCGACACCTATGAGCGGATGGCGTTGGGGGCTTTCGAGCCGAGCTATCTGGAGGGCGTACCGCAGGCCCTCGACACGCTCGATGGTGCCGCCGAGCTGACCATCAGTGGAAAACGACTGCTGGATCAGATGCGAAAAGAGATCTGAGGCTTGCATTCCGGTTTAGCCGGGGCCGCCGGTACGCACAGGACAACTGGGAGGAACAGACGCAGACCGAATTCGATCAAGGAATGATCGACTGAACCTGGGAACGTATGACTGAAAACTGGCGTTGAATGACCGAACGCCATGGGGGTGGAGCAACGTCCGCTCCGGAATGATGAATTCGCTCGCATTCACTTCAATCCTCGGGTGCGGGTGCTCACACAGGACGGGGGTCGTGTGCACGCAACAACGCAGCAGCGAGCGGCGGACCATCGGCCGTACTTCTTCTTGAGTTATGCACATACACCGGGGTACGGCGGTGGAACGGACCCCGACATGTGGGTCGAGCGGCTCTTCCAGGATCTCTGCGGCCATGTGATGGCCATGACCGATCTGCCCGCGGGCGCGCCCGCCGGGTTCATCGACCGCGAGATACGCTCCGGCGAGGGCTGGTCGGAGCGGCTCGGCGAGGTGCTCGCCACCTGCCGGGTGTTCGTTCCGCTGTTCTCGCCGCGCTACTTCGCCAGCGAGATGTGCGGCAAGGAGTGGTACGCCTTCGCCCAGCGCGCCATTCACTACCGGGCACGCTCCAACCAGCCGGCCGAGGCGATCGTCCCGGCGCTCTGGGTGCCGGTACCGCCGAGCCAACTCCCGGGACCCGCCGAGAGGTTACAGTTCAACCACCGCGACTTCGGGGACCGTTACGTCAGCGACGGACTCTACGGACTGATCAAACTCAAGCTCTTCACCGAGGAGTACGAGCGCGCGGTGTACGAACTCGCCAAGCGCATCGTCAACGTCGCGGACACCATACGGATCGGCACCGGCCGCCCCGTCGACTACCGGCTGGCCCCCAGCGCCTTCGGCCCGCCGAACAGCGGAGCCGGCGGCCCCCGCCCCATGCAGGTGACCATCGCCGCTCCCACCCGGCACGACCTGCCCGAGGGACGCAACGCCGATTACTACGGCGACAACCCGCAGGACTGGAACCCCTACCACCCGGCCGCCGCCCGTCCCCTGGCCTATGTCGCCGAGGACCTGGTGCGCTCCCTCAACTACCAGGCCACCATCTCCTCCTTCGACGAGGAGTCCGGGCACCCGGAGGGCAAACAGCCGCCCAGCAGACCGGAGATCCTGCTCGTCGACCGGTGGGCCCTGCAGGACGAGGACCGGCGCCGACGGCTCGCCGCCTTCGACGCCGAGAACCGCCCCTGGGTGACGATGGTCGTGCCGTGGAACCGCGAGGACCACGAGAGCAGGGCGGCCGAGGCCGAACTGACCGAGAAGCTCGAACAGACCATGCCGACCAAGATGCGCCAGGGGCGGGCCTACTGCCGCGCCGCCGCCAAGGGCGTACCCAGCATGGAGGCCTTCGGACAGATCCTGCCGCAGGTGGTCGAGGTGGCGGCCCAGCAGTACCTGAGACATGCGGCGGTCTACCCACCCGCCACCGGCGGCGGGCACACCGAACGGACACGGTTGATGGGGCCGATGGCGCAGACGTACTACACCCCCGGGACACACGACCCTGCGACGGATGCGGAGGACACGGATGACGGCCAGTCGTGACGGGCGCATCGTCACTTTCTACTCGTACAAGGGCGGCACAGGGCGCACCATGGCTCTGGCCAACACCGCCTGGATACTCGCCGCCAACGGAAAGCGGGTACTGGCTGTCGACTGGGACCTGGAGGCACCGGGGCTCCACCGGTTCTTCCACCCGTTCCTCGACCCGTCGACACTCGGTGCCACCACCGGCGTCATCGATCTGATCACCGAGTACGCGTGGGCCGCGACCAGCCCCGTCCAGCGTGCCGACGACTGGCACCGCGACTACGCCCGTATCCAGCCGCACGCCGTATCCCTCACACCCGAGGCGCTCGGCTGGGAGTTCCCGCACGGCGGCACCCTCGACTTCGTCTCCGCCGGGCGGCAGAACCGCGAATACTCCGCGACCGTCTCCACCTTCGACTGGGACAACTTCTACGACCGGCTCGGCGGCGGCCACTTCTTCGACGCCCTGCGCGACGACATGAAGGCCAACTACGACTACGTCCTCATCGACAGCCGCACCGGCCTCAGCGACATCGCCGACATCTGCACCGTCCACCTGCCCGACGTCCTCGTCGACTGCTTCACCCTCAGCGACCAGTCCATAGACGGCGCCGCCTCCGTCGCCCGGCAGATCTCCGAGCGCTACACCGGCCGCCCCATCTCCATCTTCCCCGTCCCGATGCGCATCGACGAGGGCGAGAAGGAGAAGGCCGATGCCGGACGGGCGCTGGCCCGGCTGAAGTTCGACCGGCTGCCGCGCGATCTGTCCGGGGACGAGCTCACCGCCTACTGGGGCGCGGTGGAGATTCCGTACCGCCCCTACTACGCCTACGAGGAGACCCTCGCGACCTTCGGCGACGAGGCCGGTCTCACCAACTCGCTGCTCTCCGCCTTCGAACGGCTCACCTCCGTCATCACCGGCCAGCAGATCACCTCGATGCCGCCGGTCGGCGAAGAGGTACGGCTGCGCATCCGTGACGCGTTCACCCGGCGCAGGCCCGCGCTGCCCGCCGATCTCTTCCTCAGCTATGTGGCGGAGAACCGGATGTGGGCCGACTGGATCGAATCCGTGCTCACCCGGGCCGGGTTCCGCGTCGTACCGCGCGATGTGTCCGCCGAGCGGGAGACCCCGGAACCGGCGGTCGCCGCCGCGGAGAACGCGGCCCGTACCGTGGTGCTGCTCTCCAGCGCCTACCTCAAGTCGCAGCGTGCGGTGAACCTCTGGGAGCGGGCCGTGGCGGAGGACCCCGGCGGTGGCCGGCGCCATCTGCTGCCGCTCAGGGTCGGTGACGTACGGCTGTCCGCGCCCTACATCGACCGCAACCCCGTCGATCTCTTCCGGCTCGACGAGGTGCATGCCACCGCCGCCCTGTTGCGCGCCCTGGACCGGCCCGTACAACTCACCGACAGTGTGTCGCCGGGACCCCGCTTCCCCGGTACCGTCCCCAGGATCTGGAACGCGCCGCCGCGCAACCCCGGCTTCACCGGCCGCTCCCTGGTCCTGGAGCGGATGCGCGACCAGCTCGGCGGCGGCATGGCCGTCGTGCTGCCGCAGCCGCAGACCCTGTACGGACTCGGCGGCGTCGGCAAGACCCAGGTCGCCCTGGAGTACGTGCACCGCTTCATGGCCGACTACGACCTGGTGTGGTGGATATCGTCCGAGCAGACCGACGACGTGGTGGCCGGGCTCGCCGAGCTCGCCGTCCGGCTCGGTGCCCAGGGCGGCGACGACATGGCGGCCGCCTCCCAGGAAGCCGTGGACCTGCTGCGGCGCGGCGTGCCCTCGGACCGCTGGCTGCTGGTCTTCGACAACGCCGACGACCCCGAACGGCTCAGGCGCTACTTCCCGCAGGGCGGCTCCGGACACATCCTGGTCACCTCCCGGAACCAGGCATGGTCCCAGCACGGCGACGCACTGCCCGTCGACGTCTTCCTGCGCGAGGAGTCCATCGAACACCTTCAGCGCCGGGCCCCGGGGCTGAGCGACGAGGACGCCGCCCAGGTGGCCACCGCAGTCGGTGACCTGCCGCTCGCCGTCGAGCAGGCGGCGGCCTGGATCGCGGAGACCGCCACGCCGATCGACACCTATCTGGAACAGCTTGCGCAGCAGGCTCCCGAGGTGCTGGCGCTCAACCAGCCGGCGGGCTACCCGCAGCCGGTCGCAGCGACCTGGAACATCTCCATCGAACGGCTCAAGGAGCGCTCGCCCGCCGCGGTGCGGCTGCTCCAGCTCTGTGCCTTCTTCGCCCCCGAGCCGATCTCGGGGAACCTCCTGTACAGCAAGGAGATGATCGAGGCACTGAAGCCGTACGACGCCGCGCTCCAGGAGAAGCTCGTGCTGGGTCGGGTCATCCGGGAGATCGGCCGGTTCGCTCTCGCCAAGGTCGACCAGGTCTCCAACTCCATCCAGGTGCACCGTCTCGTCCAGGCCGTCATCCGGGCACAGCTAAGCGAGGAGGAGCAGCGCGACGCCCGGCATGCCGTCCACCGCATTCTGGCGGGTGCCCGGCCCGATGAGGACGAGCCGATCGACAACCCCTCGACCTGGCCGCAGTTCGCCACCCTCTGGCCGCACCTCGTCCCCTCCGACGCCCGCAACTGCAAGGAGCCCGAGGCCCGCAGGCTGTTGATCGACCGGGTCCGATACCTCTGGAAGCGAGGTGACTTCAGGACCGCAGGCGCCCTCGGCGAGGAGCTGCGCGCCATCTGGAAGGAGACGCTGGGGGAGCGGGACATCCAGTACCTCTACCTCTGCTTCCACCTCGCCAACATCTACCGCGCGCGCGGCCGTTATGTGGAGGCGAAGGAGCTCGACGAGATCACCCTGGCGACGCAGCGGGAGGTCCTGGGACCGGAGCATCCGCACACGTACATGAGCACCAGCAGTCTGGCGACGGACCTCGGCACGCTCGGTCAATACACCATGGCGATCGAGCTGGCGACCGAGGCCACCGACGGGTTCAACCAGATCTTCCACGATTCGCATCCGAGGACCCTGGCGGCGGCCAACAACCTGGCGTTCACCCTGCGGTCCATCGGGCAGTACGCCAGGGCCAGGGAGATCGACCAGGATGTCTTCGACCGGCGGGTCGAGGTGCTCGGCGCGGAACACCCGTACAGCCTCTCCTCGGCCATGAACCTGGCCCGGGACCTGCGTGACGTCGGGCGGTACGAGGACGCGGTCGGCATCCTCGGCCGCACGTACGACAGTTACAAGGCCACGCTGGGACGGGCCTTCCCGGGCACGCTGAGCGCGGCGAAGAGCCTGGCGGTGTCGCTGCGCCGGGCGGGCAGACTGGAGGACGCCCGCAGGCTCACGGTGGCCACCCGCGCCCGGTACCGGGCCAAGTACACCGCCGCCAACCCGGAGTCGCTGGCCTGTGACCTCAATCTGGCGGCCGACCTGTTCGCGGCGGGCGAGGCGACCGAGGCCAGGGACACCGCACAGGAGGTCGTCGACCAGTACATGAAGGTGCCGGGGGAGAAGCACCCGTACACCCTGGCCGCCCTGAACAACCTCGGCGTCTACCAGTTGGGGGCGGGCGAGGTGGAGGAGTCGGAGCGGGTGCTGACCCGAGTGGTCGCGTCGATGCGGGAGGTGTACGGGCAGGAGCACCCCAACACCCTGTTCTGCGTCATGAACCTGGCCAACGCGACGGCCGAACGGGGCGATCTCGACATCGTGCTGGAGACCGAACGAAAGGTGGCCGGACAGCTCAGGCGCGTCCTCGGGGCGCACCACCCGGAGACCCTGGCCATGATGTCGAACATGGCGGTCACCTTCGATGCGATGGGGCGCAAGGACGAGGCGCTGCGGCTGAGGGCGGAGACGGTCGACGAACTGTCCCGGCAGCTCGGCGACGACCACCCGATGACCCGGATCGCCCGGGACGAGCGCCGGTTCGAGCGCGAGCTGGAGCCGATGCAGGTCTGAGCCGCGGGAGCGTCCGGCGGCCACCGGACGCTCCCTGTCTCTCCCTGCCTCCTCCTGTCCCGCCCGGGTCCGTTCCTCAGCAGGCAGCCGGCTCCAGCAGCCAGTTGAGGATCGTGGGCAGCACGTGCAGCGCGTCGAAGTGCGCGGCCGCCGGTTCCACCACGACGGTGGAGTTCGGGATGCGCTCGGCCAGCCAGCGGGAGTGGCCCACCGGCGAGAACACATCCTTCTCGCCGTGCCACAGCATCACCGGACCCGGAATGTCCGCAGGGTCGAACCCCCACGGACGGCTGAACGCGATCGCGTCGTCGATCCAGCCCCATGCCGAAGTGCGCAGCCCCTCACGGTAGTTGCGCAGCAGCATGGTGCGGACCCCGGCGTCGTTGACCACCATCCGGTCGGAGTCGGTCAGCTCCCTGCGCAGATCGTCGATGAGGCTGACCGGATTCTTCCTGATCACCGCGGACCGCGAGATGAACGACTCCGCGAGCCCGTCAGGATCGGCCGCCGCGGTGGAGTACGCCAGCACATTGGAGGCGGCCATCCCGTCGAACCAGTCCAGGCCGTCGGCGCCCCAGGGGGCCAGCCCGACCAGTGCGGCGGTACGGGTGACGCGCTCGGGCATCAGCGCGGCGCAGGCCAGGGCGTGCGGGGCACCGCCGGATCGGCCCACCACGGCGAAGCGCTCCAGCTCAAGGTGGTCCGCGATGGCCCGTACGTCCTGAACGACATCGGCGACACAGCGGCCCGGCAGCCGGTCGGAGTCGCCGTAGCCCGGCCGGTCATAGGTGATCAGCTGTGTCTTGCGCTGGTACAGCACCATGCCGCGCGGAGCCGGACCGAGCCTGCTGCCGGGCATTCCGTGCAGCAGGAAGACCGGTCTGCCGCGGGGATCTCCCAGACGCTCCACCACCAGATGCCGCCCGTCCGTTGCGCGCACCCGATTACGCACTTGGCGCCTCCTCCGTATGGTGCGGGCACCGCGTGCCCGACTTTTCCCGCCCGATTCGATGATGGCTCATCAGAGCACTTACCGGGACTGCGTGTTGGGAAACCGTGGGAGTGTTCGGGGGCGCGTTGGTTATTCGCGCCGGTGTCGGCTCCGGCGCGAAGCCGACTGGCTTGATCTTGTTCCTGCTCGACCACGGCTTCCACGAGACCGACCAGGGCACCCGCTACACCATCGGTCTGCTCGCCCGGACCGAGATCACCGACCGGCTGCGCCAGCTGAACCGCCAGGCGTACGCCGACGAGGTCCACCTCGGCCTGCATGAGAAGCCGGCCAAGCACCCGGACATGCCGAAGCCCTCCGCCGATGCCATTCGGAAGCGCAAGGAGCAGTTGGCGGCGCGAGGTGGTTCGGATTTCGGTGAGGGCGCCGAGGGCGCTCTGTTCTGAGCTTTCGCGTATGACAACGGGCTCGTCCGCATCACCTCAATTGATGCCGATGAGCCCGCTGTTCCGTTCAGGAAGCCTTGCCGGGACTACCCGCGCGCGAGAGTTACGAACGCCGCCCACTCGCCCCGGCCGACCCGCAGCTCCGGTCCGCCACCCGCCGCCTTCGAATCCCGTACGTGCACCGCACCTGGGCCGGCAGCCACCTCCACGCAGTCGCCACCGTCCGATCCGCTGTAGCTGCTCTTGAACCAGCGCAGCTCGTCAACGTTCCCGGGTACCTGCTCCACGCTCATGTCTCTCCCACCAGCCGTTCGATGAGCCGCGCAGACGCCTCGACGTTCAGGGCCTGCGATCGCAGCTTGCCATATCGCAACCCGAATGAGCTGACCTCTGCCGGATCGCCGACGACACACCCGACACCCTGGGACTCGAAGTAGCCGAGGTGCCGGAGTTCCTTCGTCTGAACCGTCACGAATGGCCCGTTCTTCCCAGGATGAAACCCCAGCCCGGCAGGCATGACCTGAACCTCGACATTGCGCAACTCGCCTACCTCCAACAGGCGTTGCCACTGGGCGCGCATCACCTCTCTGTCGCCCACCGGGTCGCGCAACGCCTCCTCCCCGATGATGAACGACAACTCCGCCAGCGGATCCCGCGTCAGCAGCTTCTGCCTGCTCAGCCGTGCTTCCGTGTGCTGGTCGATGATGTCGTCGCTGAACGGCGGGCAGTGGCCGCCGAACACGGCCCGTGCGTACGCCTCCGTCTGCAACAAGCCCGGCACCAGCAGCGGATCGTACGAGAAGCGGCTCAACACCTCCGCCTCGATGAGGGCGAAGTTGCGGAAGAACTGCGGAAGCTTCGCCCGGTCCACATCGGCCTGGAGTACTTCCAGTACCCCGCCCGCAGCCAGAACCCGGTCCGCCGCGACGGTGAACGCCTCCTTCGCGGGTCGTCGCCCCTGCTCGACCGACGCGACCTGTTCCAGGGAGTACCCGATGGCATCTCCGAGTGCCTGTTGATTCAACTCGGCCCGCTTGCGCAGGTGCTGGAGGAGCTTGCCGTAGGCCACCCACACCCCCGGCAGCTCGCTGTCCTCCTTCGTCTTCGTCGCGCGGCTGTTCCGTGTATCCCGCATTGCCCTCACGCCCTTTCCGCCACCGTTCACGCCCCGCCCGCCAGCTACCCGTAGCTTTTGCTCAACTCCACTACGGCTGGGCAAGGTTCAACGAAAGGGCCTTTTTCAGGGACACGGCCCCCGCCCCGTACGGCACCCGTACAAGACCCGTACAACTCAGGGCGGCGCCACTTCACCCGGCCCGTACCGCCGATATCCCGTACGGCCGTCGCACCTGGTCACCGACTTCTGCCGAGTCCCACGATGGCGTCGTGAAGCAACAGGAAAGCACCAATGAACCACTCGACCCAGCACCCGAGTTCAGCCTCCGCCTCAGTAGCACCCCACGTGGCGCCCGGCTGGCGCGTACCCTCGCGGTCCAGCAGCTCACCGAGTGGTACGGCAGCCCGTACGACTCCGAGACTGCTCGAACCGTCGCCCTCGTCACCGCCGAGCTGGCCGCCAACGCCATCACCCACGGGCGCCTCCCCGGGCGCGACTTCCGGCTGGCGCTCCTCCTCCTGCCCCACGCCGTCCGTATCGAGGTGACCGACACCCGCCCGGAGCGCCTGCCGCCCATCCCGGCAGCGGGGCCCGCGTCCGGCGACGCGGCATCGGGCCGCGGTCTGCTGCTCGTCGAGGCGTACGCGGACCGTTGGGGCTGCACCGTCCGCGACGAGTTCACCAAAACGGTCTGGGCGGAGGTGCATTGATGGAGGTCGCCGGGGCCGCGCCGGGGATGGCCCGGCCTCGACACACCTCGTGCTCGCCGCTGAGGTTGCCGCCGCAGAAGCGTGAGCGCGTGGCGAACGCGGACGACCGGGAGCGGATCACCAAGCCCGCCGGACGGATCGGCCAAGGCGAGGTCGAAGCTGTCCGCAGGGTGACCGACGGGATCGCCGACATCCTCGACGAACGGGGCGGTGGGTGCGCGCGGCCTATTGCCGCATCTCGGCGACCAGGAGCGGAGTGCCGGGGAACTGCTCAGCACGGGCGACGAGTTCGCTCAGGTCGTCGAGGGTCGGTTCACGGTCGTTCTTGGGATACGGCTTCAGCGATACGGGTGGCATGCGCTCATCATCTCGGGATGCCTTGGTGTTCACACCCTGTCAATTCGTCACTCCTACCTTCCGGAAGCGTGCGACCCCGCCGCCGACCGGTGGCGGGCAAGTCACCACCTCCCCCTGGAGTGACAAGTGGAACGTCGCAATTTCCTTCGTGGAGCGGTCATCGGCGGTTCGGCCATGGCCTTCGGCGGAACCCTGATGCACGGCGCCGCCTACGCGGCCCCGGCTCAGCCCGGTTCCGGACCCTACGGGGCACTGGGCGGCGCGGACGCCAACGGCATACAGCTGCCTTCCGGGTTCACCAGCAGGGTCATCGCCCGGTCCGGCCAGAAGGTCGGCTCCACCGACTACACCTGGCACAACGCCCCTGACGGCGGTGGCTGCTTCGCCGACGGCACCGGCTGGATCTACGTCTCCAACTCGGAGATCAATCCCTCCGGCGGCGCGAGCGCGGTCAAGTTCTCCTCGACCGGCGCGACCGTCGGCGCGTACCGGATCCTCTCCAACACCCGGCAGAACTGCGCGGGTGGTGCCACCCCGTGGAACACCTGGCTCTCCTGCGAGGAGGTCAGCCTCGGATACGTGTACGAGACCGACCCGTGGGGTGTGAACGCGGCCGTCCGCCGGGACGCGATGGGCAGGTTCAAGCACGAGGCGGCCGCGGCCGACCCGGTCCGCAAGGTGATCTACCTGACCGAGGACGAGACCAACGGTTGCTTCTACCGCTTCATCCCGACGACCTGGGGCAACCTGTCCTCCGGCACGCTCCAGGTACTGAAGGCCGGCACCGCCACCTCCGGCTCGTTCACCTGGGCGACCGTGCCGGACCCGGACGGCGCCCCGACCGTGACCCGTGACCAGGTCTCCGGCGCCAAGCGGTTCAACGGCGGTGAGGGCTGCCACTACTCGAACGACACCGTCTGGTTCACCACCAAGGGCGACAACCGCGTCTGGCAGGTCAACCTGGCCACGAACACCTATGAACTCGCCTACGACGACTCGCTGGTGGTGGGCGGGGGTGCCCCGCTGACCGGTGTCGACAATGTCACCGGCTCCTCCTCCGGTGACCTGTTCGTCGCCGAGGACGGCGGCAACATGGAGATCTGCATCATCACGCCCGACGACGTGGTGGCTCCCTTCCTGCGGATCACCGGCCAGTCCGCCTCCGAGATCACCGGACCGGCCTTCTCGCCCGACGGCAAGCGGCTGTATTTCTCCAGCCAGCGCGGTACGACCGGCAGCTCGTCCGCCGGCATCACGTACGAGGTGACCGGTCCCTTCCGGGCGTAGGCTCCTCCGGCTGGGCGCTGCCCCTCAACAGGGCGGCGCCCAGCGGCGTCACCGTGCGCGGCACGGCGTTGCCGTGCCGCAGGGTGATTACCAGGCCCGCCTCTCGCGGTGTGATCGTGCTCTTTGGGCCGGCGGCAGGGAACGAGGTGCCCGGCGAGTTCGCGGCGGCCCGGAAGGAGCTGCTGGACTGCGGTCTGATCCGATGAGGACGGAAAGCCGCCCCGCGGCAGCCTCGACGAGCCGGCGCCGACACTCGTCGCCGACCTGATCTCCGAGCTCCGGTCGAGCGGGTGGTCCCGGGGTGGCGGCGCGCTCGCCAGGCATCACTGCCGGCCCGGGGCACTCCAGATGTCCTGCAAGAAGTCCGAGGCATCCGCCAGTTCCGGCAGGGCGATGCCGTGTCCGAGCCCCGGGTAGCGGCGTTCCGCAAGTCGGGCGCCCGACTTCTCGCGCAGCCATTCACCCGTCCTGGCCACAAGGCCGGCCGGGATCACCGGATCCGCGTCGTCCCGCCCCCAGAAGACCGGCACCCCGGCCAGGCGTCCCGGCTCCTCCGGCAGGCCCGCGTCCCACGGCAGCGTGCCGGACAGGAGCACGGCGGCGGCGAATCGCTCCGGGCGGGCGAGCAGCAGACCGCCCGCCATCGCCATGCCGCCCGAGAAGCCGAGAAGCGAGACCGAGGTGTGCCCCGCGGCCTCGATGTCGAGCCAGCCGAACAGCCAGTCGGCGGTCGCGGCGATGGAGTCGGGCAACGGGCGCCCGATGCCCCGGTTGGCGAACCACGCGTATCCAGCACCCTCGGCCAGCGGGGCGCGCACGAAGGCGGCCGTGGCGCCCTGCGGCAGATGCGGCGCGAGCTGCGCGAACGACGCCTCGTCCGCCCCCCGCCCGTGCAGGGCGACGACGAGCGGCGTGCCGGGCCTGCGGGCGGGCTCGACGGACCAGCGGATGGTGGGGGCGACGGTGTACGGCATAGCGGCAACTCCTGGTGCACGTACGGGACATGGTGGCAGCCGACCGCTGTGCACAAGCAGGGAGCCGAAGCGGCGCCGCGGTCCGGTCGGCCGCGGCGTCGACCTTACACGAATTGCTTGAAAGTTGAAGCAAAGCTGATTCGTGAGTTACCTTGAAGTTTCAAGTTCATGTGGAAGTGTCGCCCGGCGTCGTGCGGCCCCTGCCACCCGCCCCACGAGGAGCCCCTCCCTTGACCACTCCTGCCACCGCCCTGTCCCGCCCCGCTGCCGCGCCCGAGAAGGCCCCGGCCGCCCCCGCCCGCGCCTATGACATCGGCCTGCTCGTCCTGCGCCTCGCACTCGGCCTGATCATGGCTGCGCACGGCACCCAGAAGCTGTTCGGCTGGTTCGGTGGGGGTGGCATCGACGGCACCGGGCAGTTCTTCGCGGCCACCGGCTACCCCTCACCGAGGGCGTTCGCCGTCGTGGCCGGGCTCAGCGAGACCCTCGGCGGGCTCGGCCTCGCGCTCGGTCTGCTCACTCCGCTCGCCGCCGCGGCCGTCGCGGGCACGCTTGTCAACGCGATCTCCGTCAAGTGGGGCGGCGGCTTCTTCGCCCCACAGGGCGTCGAGTACGAAATCCTCATCGCCCTGACCGCGGTGACGCTCGCCCTGACCGGCCCCGGCCGGATCGCCGTGGACCGACTGCTGCCCTGGCTGCGCTCGCACCGGATCGCCTACGGCGTCGCCGCGATCGTGCTCGGTGCCGCCGTGGCCGGCGTCACGCTGCTGCTGCGTCACTGAGGCAGGGCTCCCTCCCCTCCGTGTCGCACGCCACTCCATGCCCCGGTGGCGGCGATCGTGGTCTGCATGCTGGGGAGCTGTGCCTCGACCTCCGTCTCGCGGCCGAGCGCGTACAACTGGTCGATGATGCCCACCTGGGCGTCGCGGCCGAAGGCGCCCCCGAGCACCGCCGCGCGCCGGAGGAGCCGAAGGGCCGTGTGCGACGGCGGCCGCACGGTGGTCCGGGCAGGCAGGAGATGAGTCTGTCCGGGCCGATGGCATTGCGTCCGGCTCGGTGGCTTCAACGGAGTACGGACCGCCCGCCGTATTTCAGCGGCCTCGGGGAACAGCGGAACGGCGGCCGATCCATGCGACACCGGACCGTTCTCGTCCCGGGGTCGGGGGCGGAGAGATGAGGAGGCGCCGGGGTGTTCTTCGGTCCCGGCACCTGGCCGAAGCCAGGATGCCGGGACCGGAGGCCCTGCGCAGTCCGACGTGCCGGATCCGGTGCCGCCGTGCGGACGAACCGGTCCAGCACCTGGCAGATCTCCTCCGCCGTGCTCGGCGAGGAGCCGAAGAGGGAACGGCGGCCGCAGCCCCGGCCCGGCCCGTGTTCACCGCTGACTCGGCCTCGGCCAGTGCTTCCGCGGTTTGACTCCGGAAGCACTCGGCCGCCTCGGTGTCCCCGCCGTCCGGCGGGGGCCCGGCCGGACGGCGTGATCCGACCGGGTCAGCCGGCCCAGACCTCGGCTTCGTCGGCCGGGACGGTGGTGGCGAGCTTCAGCTCCTTGCGGGCGGCGACCGTCTTGCCCGGGTCGATACCGGCGAAGGCCCGGTCGTAGGCGAGGTAGAAGGCGTCCGTGTCACCGGCCGAGGCGGCCTTTTCCCACGCACCGGCGGTCTCCTCCAGCCGTGCACGGAGCTTGACGGTCTCCGGCTGCTCAATGCTCTTCAGGGCCGTGAGGTGGGTGCCGAGCGCGGCGGTAACGGCTTTGGCCTGCTTCTTGTAGCCGGCGAAGTCGTCCTCGACATGCTCTGCTTCGGGCTGGTTCGTCCACAGGGCCTCGTAGACGGCGTTCGAACCCTTCAGGTACGCGAGCTGGTCGGCGTTCAGGGGCTTGCTCTTCAGCGAACCGGAGAACGTGCCCGCTTCCTTGGTGTACGTGCAGCTCACGGCCCGATCGCCCGTCGCCCAGCTCTCCTTGGTGGGGGAGTAGTAGTAGACGTCGACGCCCTTGGGCAGGGCCCAGGCGTCGGGGGCGAACTTCTGTGCCTCGGCCGGGCATCGTTCGTCGGCGATCTGTGCGGTTTTGTCCTCACCGGGGTACGCCGAATGCCCGTCGATCTTGAAGTCACCGACGACCTGGCCCTTGTGCGGTTCCTTGCACGGCACGACCTCGACGCTGAGCTCCTCGCTCTTGGGCGCCGCGTTGTTCGGGTTGTAGCAGTCGCCGGTCGCGAGCGAGAAGACCGACCGCTGGCGAACCACTTTCTTGGCACCGGCCTCTGCGCTGTCGAGGGCTTCGGAGCATCCCACCGCTCCGACCGAGATCAGGGCTACGGCAGCGGATATACCGCGCAGGGAACGGGACGTGACACCGAGAGACATGACGTGAGCATCCTCAAACGGAAGGGTTGCGAACAGATGTGCGCATCGTATGGCATGTCAGTGACAGTGCTGTGTGCAGGCGCTTTGGTGCACCGGTGGTGGTTGTGCGGGTGATAACCGGACGAGTTGTCGTCCGGCGCTTGAGAGTCTGCCGCGCTCCTGCTTCTGCCTCAGGCGGTCCGCGTCGAGGTAACAGACACCCGCTCGGACCGGCTCCAGCCCCAGCCGCCACAGCCCCTGGCCTGGGGCTCGTTTCGAACAAGCGGACAGTACCCGGGGCGGGATGAATGGCTTGGCGGCAGTCTCTGCCCCTACTTGGGCGCGGGGCGCATGGGCGGCATGATCGATCGTCCCCGACTATGGGCAGCCCCGAGAAGTCGGACGGTTCATGCACGCCGGCGATGACTGTGGTCAGCGGCAGATCCAGGGACGCGGCGGCACGTCCGACTCCTCTGGCGACCGACTGACACCGCGCCCATATACTCGTTGGCCGACCTGCCCGTTCGCCGCCACCCGGTGGCTCCGGGCCGGGTCGTCGGGGGAGGAGCACGCAGTGGTGGGCGCGACCGGACCGATCCGGACAGGCGTGGCGCTGGCGGGCGGGCGTTACCGCATCGAGGAGCAGGTCGGCCAGGGCGGTATGGCCGCCGTGTACAAGGCGCATGACACGGCGCTGAACCGGACGGTCGCCGTCAAGACCATGCTGGCCATCCTGGCCCACGACGAGCAGTACCGGGCACGTTTCCGGCGTGAGGCCCAGTCGGTGGCCAGGCTCAGTCACCCCTGCGTGGTCGCGGTGCATGACACGGGGGAGGAGCGGTTCGCGGACGGACAGCTGATTCCCTACCTCGTCATGGAGTTCGTGCGCGGGGCCACGCTGAGCGAGTTACTCGCGGAGTCCGCGGCTTCCGGCCGAGCCATAGCGCTCGACAGCGCCCTTGAACTGACCGCGGAGGTGCTCTCCGCGCTGGCGGCCAGTCATACCGCGGGAATCGTGCACCGTGACATCAAGCCCTCCAACGTCGTCGTGGCCGACGACGGTGCGGTCAAGGTGATGGACTTCGGCATCGCTCGCGCACTGGACGGGCCGGGGGCGGGAGGGACCGTACTGACCGCCACCGGTGGTTTTATCGGGACTCCCCACTACATGTCCCCCGAGCAGTTCGAAGGCCGTCGGGCGGTCGACGGCAGATCCGATCTGTACGCGGCGGGCGTCATGCTGTTTCAGCTGATCAGCGGTCAGTTGCCCTTCGACGGGGACTCGCACATCTCCATCGGGTACCAGCACGCCACCACGGCGGCGCCCACACTGACATCCACGGGGGTCAGGGTGCCGGAGGCGGTCGAGGCGCTGGTGGCCCGCGCGCTGGAGAAGAACCCCGGGAACCGGTTCCAGGACGCACACGTGATGCGCGCGCAGATCGAGTACGTACGCGAGCAGATCAGCCATGCGGTGACGCAGCCGGATGCCGCTCTGTTCATGCCGACGCCCACGGCCGTGGTCACGTCGACGGATCCCGTTCCTCCACCACCGGTCGAGCCGGCCCGGCCCCGGGCCGCGGACGCGTACGCGAGCCGCAGCGGTGACTTCCCGCCGGGGCCGACCACGGCGCCCGTACCGCCCGTTGAGGGATGGAACCACGGCGTCGGCGCGGTACTCGGCCCGGCGCAGACGCAGGCGGCGAACAGAAGGGCGGCGCAGCGTCTGCGTCGGGCCTACCTCCTGCTTGTCCCAGCCTTTCTGCTCCAGGCCGCCCCGGCCTTCCTCGCCTTCGTTCCGCTGATGGTCGCTGTGTGGGGGATCTGGCTCACGGCAACGGGCGGCTCATCCCGGCCGGGGCAACAGCGCAGCGTCTCGCTCGCCGTCTTTCAGGCGACGGCGCTCGTGCCCCTGCTGGGACATGTCCTGCTCGCCATAGTGTCCCTCGCCCGGTTGGCCCCGGTGGTATCCGGCGGCAGCTAGACCGTCGGCGCTCAGGGCCGCCAGTGGTCGCCGATGTCCTCGACGGAGGTCACGTCGAGCGGACACCGGGTCTCCTCATGATTCTTCAGGATGCGACAGGAGACCCGGCCGGACGTTTTGCAGCGCGCGGCTCCCGGATGCCGGTGAGCGCTCGCGCTGCCACGACCCGCTGGGTCAGGCGGCCGTCGATCCCACGGGCGCCGTGTCACCGGCGGCATCATCCGGTCTGCGACGCATGGAGAGCAGGAGCGTGACGAGTGTGCCCGCCGCCGCCCATGCGGACAGCACCAGCAGTGGTCCGGTGACCGCGTTGCCCTTGAAGTAGGCGATCGAGCGTGCCACCCAGGTGCCCGCCCCGGGCGGCAGCGCGGGGCCGATCGCTCGCCAGAAGTCCGGGAGCATCGGCAGCGGGAAGGCGCCGCCGGCGCTCGGGTTGCCCGCGATCACCACGATCAGGACGGCCAGGCCGATGCCGACGATGCCGGTGAGGGCCTGCAGGGCGAGCGTGAGCATGCCGACCGCGAAGACGGTCAGCGCGCCCAGCCCCGACAGGCCCCAGAAGCTTCCGGGCAGGGCGCCGAGGATCGGGCCGATGATGATCGCGCCGCCGATCCCGCCCACGATGGAGTACAGCGCCATGACGCCGGTCCGGATCAGCGCGCGCTGCCGGTTGGCGGGCTTGGAGCCGGCACTGATCGCCAGGATCGAGGCGCAGAGGTAGCCGCCCACGCACCAGCCCACGACCAGGTAGAAGGACGAGAGCCCGTCGAAGTCCTGGTCGGAGGCCGGGGCCACGTCCACGGACCGCACTGTGCGCTGCTGGGTCAGATCGACCTTCGTGATGATCTTCGTCAGGGTGTCGGCCAGCGCGGCACCCCCGCCGGAGGCGACCAGCACGGTGTCGGTCGTGCTCCTGGGGCTGACGATCAGGGCGCCGTCGATCTCGCGGTTCAGGATCTGCCCACGGGCCGTGGCCGCGTCGGCGACCGTACGGGGGGCCAGCGGGCCGCCCGGGAGATTCTTCAGCTCGGCGATCAGCTGTGCGGACATCTGCTGGGGCGCGACGACCCCGAAGGGTACGTCCGTCGGTTTCGGCTTGTGCAGCGCTCCGACGTAGGACGCGATGAACAGCAGCTGCAGTCCGAGCACACCGATCACAAGCAGTGCGGCCCGTGGAGTGACGGCGTTCTTCACCTCGTCAGCGAAAGTCATGCCCCCACGGTCCGGGTCGTCGGCCGTTCGCGCAGGTGGGACCGGGCCGAATGGCTGACCGGAGCGCCGGTCCGGGGCCGGGTGCATGTCCCGCACTCCGGGTATCGTACGAATGTTCGAAACTTGGTCTATGGTGGAGAGCGAGGGGTGGTGAGTGCGGATCGGTCCAGGAGGTGCAGATGCCAGGGTTCACGCATCTGCATACCGTTTCCGGGTTCTCCCTGCGGTACGGGGCCTCGCACCCGGAGCGGCTGGCGGAGCGCGCCGCGGAGCGGGGGATGGACGCTCTCGCGCTGACCGATCGCGACACGCTCGCGGGTACGGTCCGCTTCGCCAAGGCCTGCGAGAGGGCCGGGGTGCGGCCGCTCTTCGGAGTGGAGCTCGCGGTGGACCCTGCGGCGGCGGAGCATACGGGAGAAGGCGGACGCACGCATCGGCTGCGGGCCCCGGTCCGCGGCGGCGCCTTTGTCGATGAATCCGCACCCCGGGTCACCTTCCTCGCCCGGGACGGTGCGCAGGGCTGGGCGGAGTTGTGCCGACTCGTCACCGCCGCCCACGCCCCCGCGCCCGCCGGTGCCGGACAGCCCCTGGTCGGCCGGTCCGAGCTGCCCGCCGAAGGGCTCACCGTGCTGCTCGGCCCCGCCTCCGACGTCGGCAGGGTGCTGGCCGCCGGCCGCCCGGACCGGGCCGCCGCACTGCTCGCCCCCTGGCGGGAGATCTACGGCGACGACCTGCGCCTCGAAGTCGTCCACCACGGACGCGAAGGCACCGGACCCGGATCGCTGCGGCTCGCCGCCCGTACCGTCGGCTTCGCCGCCGAGCAGGGGGTGCGGGCCGTGCTGACCAACGCAGTCCGGTACGCCGACCCCGGGCAGGGCCCGGTCGCCGATGTGCTCGACGCGGCCCGCAGGCTGGTCCCCGTCGACCCCCGCCGCGCCCCGCTCGACAGCGATGAGCGCTGGCTGAAGGATGCCCGCGCGATGGCGGAGACCGCCGAGCGGATCGCCTCCTCGGCCGGGCTCGGCCGGGACGGTGGAGCGCGGCTGCTCGCGGAGACCCGGCGCACCGCCGACGCCTGCGTCGTCGACCCCGAGGGCGACCTCGGCCTCGGTGCCGTCCACTTCCCCGAACCGCATCTCGTCGGTGCCGGTCGGCGCACCGCCCAGCGGGTACTGGCCTCCCGCGCCGCCGCCGGAATGGTGCTGCGCGGCTACGACCGCAGGCGCGACTACTGGGAGCGGATGCACCAGGAGCTGGACATCATCGCCTACCACGGTTTCGCCTCCTATTTTCTGACGGTTGCTCAAGTCGTTGATGATGCAAGGGCGATGAAGGTACGGGTTGCCGCCCGGGGCTCCGGCGCGGGCTCCCTGGTCAACCATCTCCTCGGGATCGCGCACGCCGACCCGGTCGAACACGGGCTGCTGATGGAACGCTTCCTCTCCAAGCGCCGCTTCGTGCTGCCCGACATCGACATCGACGTCGAATCGGCCCGCCGCCTCGACGTCTACCGCGCGATCATCGGCCGCTTCGGCACCGAGCGGGTCGCGACCGTCGCCATGCCCGAGACCTACCGGGTGCGCCACGCCATCCGGGACGTCGGCGCGGCGCTCTCCATGGACCCGGCCGAGACCGACCGGCTCGCCAAGGCCTTCCCGCACATCCGGGCCCGCGACGCCCGCGCGGCCATGGAGGAACTGCCCGAACTGCGCGAAGTGGCGCGGGAGAAGGATCGGTACGGGCGGCTCTGGGAGCTGGTGGAGGCGCTGGACGCCCTGCCGCGCGGCATCGCCATGCACCCGTGCGGGGTGCTCCTCTCGGACGCCTCTCTGCTGCGTCGGGTGCCTGTCATGCCGACCAGCGGGGAGGGTTTCCCGATGGCGCAGTTCGACAAGGAGGACGTGGAGGATCTCGGGCTGCTCAAGCTCGATGTGCTGGGCGTACGGATGCAGTCGGCGATGGCGCACGCGGTCACGGAGATCAAGAGGACCTCGGGGCGGGACGTGGATCTGGACGCCGTACCGCAGGGCGATCCGGAGACGTACCGGCTGATCAGGAGTGCTGAGACGTTGGGCTGCTTCCAGATCGAGTCGCCGGGCCAGCGCGACCTGGTCGGCAGGCTCCAGCCCGCCACCTTCCACGATCTGGTGGTCGACATCTCGCTGTTCCGGCCGGGGCCGGTCGCCGCCGACATGGTGCGGCCGTTCATCGGGGCCCGGCACGGCCGGACACCCGTCCGCTACCCCCACCCCGACCTGGAGGGGGCGCTGCGCGAGACGTACGGAGTGGTCGTCTTCCATGAGCAGATCATCGAGATGGTCGACATCATGACCGGCTGCGGCCGGGACGAGGCCGACCGGGTGCGGCGCGGGCTCTCCGACCCCGGGGCGCAGGGCCGGATCAGGGTGTGGTTCGCGCAGCAGGCGGCGGTGAAGAAGTACAGCGCCGAAGTGATTGCCCGCGCCTGGGAGATCATCGAGGCGTTCGGCTCGTACGGCTTCTGCAAGGCGCACGCGGTCGCCTTCGCCGTACCGACGTATCAGTCGGCGTGGCTCAAGGCGCATCACCCGGCGGCCTTCTATGCCGGGCTGCTCACCCATGATCCGGGGATGTACCCGAAGCGGCTGCTGCTCGCGGACGCGCGGCGGCGTGGGGTGCCGGTGCTGGGGCTGGATGTGAACCGGTCGGCGGCCGCCCATCGAATCGAACTGGTGTCTGATGGTGAGAGGGGGAGGGAGGTCTGGGGGGTGCGGCTCGCGCTCTCGGACGTCCATGGCATCAGTGCGGCCGAGGTCGCCCGGATCGAGGCCGGGCAGCCCTTCACCTCGCTGCTGGACTTCTGGCAGCGGGCCAGGCCGGGAAAGCCTGCCGCTGAACGGCTGGCCCAGGTCGGCGCGTTGGACGCGTTCGGTGCCAACCGGCGTGATCTGCTGCTGCATCTGTCCGAACTGCACCGTGCCCAGCGAGGTACCGGGGCGCGGTCCGGCTCCGGTGGCGCGCAGCTTCCGCTCGGCGAGGGGCGCAGGACCGGCTCCATCGGGCTGCCCGACCTCAACGAGGCCGAACGCCTCAGTGCCGAGCTCGGCGTCCTGAGCATGGATGTCTCCCGCCACCTGATGGGCGATCACCATGCGTTCCTGAAGGAGCTCGGCGCGGTCTCCGCCAAGCGGCTGCGCGGGGCGCGGCACGGGCAGACCGTGCTGGTCGCGGGCGCCAAGGCGGCCACTCAGACCCCGCCGGTCCGCTCCGGCCGCCGGGTCATCTTCACCACCCTGGACGACGGTACGGGCCTGGTCGACCTGGCCTTCTTCGACGACAGCCATGCCGCATGCGCGCACACCGTCTTCCACTCCTGGCTGCTGCTGGTACGCGGAGTGGTGCAGCGGCGCGGACCGCAGAGCCTGAGCGTGGTCGGTGCGGCCGCCTGGAACCTGGCGGAACTGGCCGAGCTGCGGCGTACCGGCGGACTCGACGCGGTCGCGGCCCGGCTGGCGGCGGAGCCCTCGTCCGAGGAGGGCGCCCCCGAGGCTCCCGGTCCTGCTCCCGCCGACAGCGGCCGTCGCATCCAGATGTCCACCGGGTACGAGATGAACCCCTGGTCCGACCTCCAGCCGCCCGGCGAAGGCGTCGCCACCGGAAGGAAGTTGTGGCACCAGAGTCCGGGGAGCGCGGGATGAGCACTGCACATGATGCGCCGGGAATCCTGTATCTGCGGTTCCGCAAGGTCGGCGGCGGCCTCCCGGACAGCGCCTGCTATGAGGGGCTGCTCGCCCTTCTCGGTGCGTTCACCCCGGTGGTCGAGGCGGTCCCGCCCGACGGGGCGCTCGCCGATGTGCGCGGCGCGCTGCGCTACTTCGGGCGGGACGTGAAGGGGCTGGCCTCGGTGATCCGGATCCGTGCGCTCGCCCTGCACGGCGTGGACTGCGCGATCGGGGCCGCGCAGAACCCGATGCTGGCCCGGATGGCGGCACGGCAGGCCGGGCCCGGGACGACCTTCGTGGTCCCCGCGGGCGGGGGAGCGGAGTTCCTCGCGGCCAAGCCGGCCGCCGCGCTGGACGGCGTGGGGGCGGCGACGGCCCGCACCCTGTGCGGGTACGGGCTCGACTCCGTCGGCCGGATCGCTGCGGCCCCGCTCGGCACCCTGCAGCGGATCACCGGCGTACGGACGGGACGTGAACTGTGGGAGCGGGCGCGCGGCATCGACCGTACGACGGTCGTACCGGGCGCCGCCGCCCGGTCGATCGCCGCCGAACGGTCCTTCCCGCGCGACGAGCTGGACCGGGAGCGGCAGCGCCGCGCGCTCATGTCGCTCACCGAGGAGCTGGGGGCCAGGATGCGCGGGGACGGGCAGGTGTGCCGGGGGCTCTCGGTCTCCGTGCGCTATGCCGACCGGACCGGATACTCGACGCTGACCCGCAGTCGTGTGCTCCGGGAGCCCACCGCACACTCCGCGGCGCTCACCGAACTCGCGTACCGGATCCATGACTCGTTCGCTCTGCAGCGGGCCCGGGTGCGGGGGATCGCGCTGCGCGCGGAGGGGCTGACGGATGCCGAACGGGCCGCGCACCAACTGTCGTTCGACCCGGTGGACGAACAGGCGCGCCGGATCGAGGCGGTGGCGGACCGGCTGCGTGCCAGGTTCGGCCCGCGGGCCGTGATGCCGGGGCGGCTTGCGGCCTGATCGGCCCCTTGGCGCCACATCGTTGATTACTCATCAGTTTTTACCGACGCGTAACTTCCCACGCCACCTTACTCGCCCGTAATTTGGCATGAGCACACAGGAAATTCAGCAGTCAGAACTTGTGGTCCGGGCCGCAGGGTGCACAGACATCGCAACTCCCTTGAGCCGCAAGGAGACCACACGATGCTGCCCCGGACCCGTGCGCCGCGCACCCCACGTGCGCGGAGAACCCTCGCCGCACTGCTCCTCGCCGTCGCGGCAGTCGCCACCCCCACGGCCACTGCCGCTGCAGCCGCCCCCACCGTCGCCACAGCCACCTCCCGCGGCTGGAACGACTACTCCTGCAAGCCCTCCGCAGCCCATCCCCGCCCCGTCGTCCTGGTCCACGGAACCTTCGGGAACTCGATCGACAACTGGCTCGTCCTCGCCCCCTACCTCGTCAACCGGGGGTACTGCGTCTACTCGCTCGACTACGGGCAACTGCCGGGCGTTCCGTTCTTCAACGGCCTCGGTCCGATCGACAAGTCGGCCGGTCAGCTCGCCACGTTCGTCGACCAGGTGCTCGCCTCCACCGGGGCGCCGAAGGCCGACATCGTCGGCCACTCCCAGGGCGGCATGATGCCCAACTACTACCTGAAGTTCCTCGGCGGCGCCGCCAAGGTGAACGCCCTGATCGGGCTGGCGCCCGACAACCACGGCACCACCCTCCTCGGACTGACGAAACTGCTGCCGTACTTCCCGGGAGCGGAGGACCTGCTGAACGCCAACACGCCCGGTCTCGCCGACCAGGTGGCCGGCTCCGCCTTCATCACCAAACTCAACGCGGGCGGCGACACCGTGCCCGGAGTGCGCTACACGGTCATCGCGACCAGGTATGACGAGGTCGTGACCCCGTACCGTACGCAATTCCTGGACGGGCCGAACGTACGCAATGTCCTCCTCCAGGACCTGTGCCCGGTCGACCTGTCCGAGCATGTGGCGATCGGGACCGTCGACCGGATCGCCTACCACGAGGTGGCGAACGCCCTGGACCCCGCGCACGCCACCCCGACCACCTGCGCCTCCGTCATCGGCTAGCCCACGGACTCGCCCCAGGTGCTCAGTGCCGGTGCCGGCCCCCGACGGCGGCCCGGCGGCGGACCGAGGCGAACAGTGCGGCCGCACCCATGGCAAGCGCGGCCGCACCGCCGATGGTCAGGTAACGGGTACTGCCGTCACGCGGCATCCGCCACCGGATCGCCCGCAAGGGCATCGAATCCTCCACCCGGCTCGGCCGCCACAGCTGGGTCGTCGAGCGAACGGTGTCCTGGTTCGCCGGATGCCGCCGCCTGCACCGTCGATAGGAACGCAAGCCCGAGCACTTCCTCGCCATCGTCGGCATAGCCGCAACCCTCATCTGCCACCGCCGACTCACCAAGTGAAACGACGCCTGACGGCGACCCGGGTTGGTTCCGCAGGGCGAGGTTGAGCGGCCCTACCGCCTGCTGGTGCGGTTGAGGATCAGGTCGCCGGCGCGGGCGAGAACCTCGGCTCGGGTGCGGCCCTCATGATCGGCGGCGAGGGAGTGGTTTCCGATTGCCACGCAGAAGGCGATCAGGCTGCGGGCCTCAACCTCGTCGGGATCGGAGCAGAAGGTGCCGATCATCTCGCGCAACAGGTCCATACGCCGGTTGTCCACCCGTCGCAGGCGCTCGGCGACCGCCTCGTCACGCCGGGCCCAGTCACGGACCGCGAGGTCGATGGGGAGCAGCCGGTCGCTGGAGAAGGTGAGCATGCCTGCACGCTGGGCCTTGGTCTTCGGGTCGCCGCCCTCGCGCTCGACCCGGTCGATCACCTCGTCGGTGCTCTCCTGCTCCCAAGCGTCCAGCATCGCCTCCAGCAGCGCGTCGCGGTCGGCGAAGTACCCATAGAACCCGCCCTTGGTGACGCCGAGCCGCTTCGCCAGCGCCTCGACCCTGACGGCGTCCGGACCACGGTCGGCCAGCGCCCGCAGACCTTCCTCCACCCATGTGTCGCGCGGTGTGCGAGCAGTGCCCACGATGTGTTCCACCTCACTCATCCATCGGATATACGTAGCCGTATATCCGATCTAGCCTCATCTTATACGTAAGCGTATAACGGGGATGGCGGACGGCGCCCCGAGACAGGAATGGCGGCAGCGGCCATGAAACTTCCTCACACCTCCCACACCGATCAGCCGTGGCGGATCCACGCGCTCACCCGCGACTTCGAGACCGAGGACGTGTGGTCCTTCCGCACCCCTGGCGCCGGGCCGGGCGACTTCCCCGTGATGCTCGCCGCGATGCGGGCGGGCGACGGCTTCGCCAAGCAGAATCCTGCGGTCCGGTTCCTGTTCGCGGTGCGCTGGAAGCTCGGCGCCCTGCTCGGATGGGACAAGCCCAGGGCCGGCCTCGGGACGCGGGTCCAGTCGCTGCGCGACCGCCTGCCGCGCGACCTCCGCGAGACCGTGGACGGGCCCGACTCCGGCGGCAACCCGTTCACCCCCGTGTACGAGCTCGACAACGAGTCCGTCCGCGAACTGGCGAACAAGACCGTCCACACCCTCATGCACCTGGGGTGGGTGCTGTCCAGCGACGGCGACCACGAACTGCGGATGGCGGTCCTGGTCAAGCCCAACGGCCGGTTCGGACGGCTGTACATGGCCCTCATCGCACCGTTCCGCTACCTGATCGTCTATCCGGCGCTCACCCGTCAGTGGGAGCGCGCCTGGCGGGACCGCGCGCTTCTGCTTCCCAAGGGCACCAGTCCTCAACCGTGATCGCTGCGAGCGCCGGTCAGGGGCTGGGGGGAACGGTTTCTGGCGCGGCAGGCCCCTGACACCGGCGCTTACCCCACCGGGTAAGCAGGAATCTCCCGGCTTCGGCCGGGAGAGCACTTCAAGAGGTCGCCGCCCGTCGCCGAGCTCCCCGACCGACCGCATCCACGGAGATGAGCACTTCACCCCGACCGGCTCCGCGTGGACCAACCAGGTCGAGCGGTGGTTCGGCTTCCTGGCCGACCAGATGATCCGCCGCGGCGCACACAAGAACGTCCAGGCGCTCGAAGCCGACATCCGCACGTGGGTCAAGAACTGGAACGAGGACCCAAACCGTTCATCTGGACCAAGACGGCCGAGGAGATCCTCGACTTCCTCGCCGTTTTTGCCGACGGATCTCCGGCGCAGGACGCTAGGGGTTCCCGAGTTGTTCCGCCGCACGCAGCGCCAGCGAGGCCGCGAGCGTCACCCCGGGGTGCGCAGCCAGTGCGACGATCCCCGGAGCACTCGCCAGCGGTGCGCAGAGCACGCCGTCGCCTGCCGGGATCGGGCGGACGCCTATGGTCACGTCCCCCAGCACCGGTTCCTGCGGCAATCCGAACGCCTCCCTCACGGCACTCAGGGACGCACGCACCCGCGCCCGCGTCGCCGTCTCCGTCTCGCCCGGGACCACGTCCTCGGCGCCGACGAAGCCGTGCCGGGCGGACGGCCGGATCTCGAACGCCGGCGTGGACACCACACGGTCCAGGCGTAGTTCCGGCGCGGTGAAGGTGAAGCGCGCGGCCGGGACACCGGGGACTTCGATGTGCTCGCCGAGCTGCTCCGCGAGGGCGGGCAGGCCCGTCCCGCAGGCGAGTACGATCCGATCGACGACGAGTGCCGCTCCGGTGCCCTGCAGCTCGTAGCCGCCCGCCCGCCGCGCCCGGATGCGATCCACCCGAATGGCGACTTCAGTGGCGCCGCCGGCCCGCGCGCGGGCGAGGAACGCGCGGCGCAGGTCGTCCGGCTCGACCATGCCCTCGTCGCTCGCGTGCGCGACCACCGGCGGCGCCACCCGCAGGCCGGGAAGGATCTGCCGCAGAGCCTCCGCCTCGACGGTCGCGACGCCGGAACCCGATTGCTCGGCGAATCGAGCCGTCGCGGCTGCGGTCGACGCCCAGCTCACGGCGCCGTTCCAGGTGATGACGCCGCGCAACGGTGGCGTCGCCGTGACGTTGCGCAGCACGCCGAGCGACCGGGCGAGCTCGTCCCGATCGCGCGCGCCCGACGGCGGCTCCGCCGCCGACCCGTGCGAGTTGAGCCAGCCGAACGCCACATCCGTCACCGGAGGCCGCGACTCCTCCGCCGTGCAGACCACGACGGACAGGCCGCGGCGCACGAGCTCGTCCGCCACCGCGGCTCCCAGTGCGCCCGAGCCCACCACGGCGACGCGCATCATGCTCTCTCGAACCATTTGCCCACCTCTGCTTCCTCGGCGACCAAGCGCACCGCACGGCGACGGAGTTCAAGCGGGTACCGGGAAGGCCGTGCCATGACTCGATCCTTTCATGAAATCGAGTCTCCATTCGAGCCGCGGCGGTCCGGCCTTGGATGCGCTGGGCGGTGGACCGAAGGGCCCGCGCTGTCATTCGGTGCTCAAGATTCTGCGCCGGGCGGTCCCGGAGCTGAACACAGCAAGAACTCCTGACGGAATGAACCGCAGCAGCCCCTGCACGGACCCTTGCTTCGCAGCGCGTGGATGATGACTGACCGTTGATGTCGGTGTGGGAGCAGGACGGCTGGAGTGAACACGATGGATCTCATCGGCCTTGCTGATGGCGAGAACAGTGTCGTGATCCGAGTGCTGGGACGCCACATGTAGGGGGTGCTGCCTTGGCATGACTCTCTTGATGCTGAGGTCGTCATCGCGAGCGGGTTCGCCGGCGGACGTCTGAGCGTGTGCCTGGCCCGGGAAGACCTGGACAGTTGGGCCCATGCCTTGGACGCGCTCGCCGCCGGCCGAGATGTCGGTTGGATGGACGACGGGCGCAACCCGGAAGTCCGGATCGAGGTCCGCGGCCAGCGCGGAGTGCCGGTGGTCACCGTGGAGGACACGCCAGCTTCCGGAACCCTGGTCAGTGTCCCGGTGCGGGTCACCGCAGGGTGGGTCGATGAACAGCGTGACCGTCTGCGACAGGTCAGGGAGAACTGGCCGAGCGAGGTCATCGAGACGGCCCCGAACGCCTACGAATGGCGGCGATGAACAGCGGCCGGCCGTCTCCAGCAAATCAGCGCACACCCGATGCTCAGCAATGCTTCGTGGATGTCATCGCGTATCTCCCGGCGAATCCGCAGGCGACGGAACCAATACGGAACCAATACAGATAGCGGGGTGTTCTTTCGCTGAGGCGCCGCCCCTCGCGCTCGGGCCTGTGGGGGGTGTTACGGGAAGCCGTGGTGGTTCCGGCGGCTCGTGGTCGTGTGCCCTTTTGTCAGGGGGTGCTGCCGCGTCGGGCGTAGGCGCGGGCGGCGCGGGCGCGGTCGCCGCAGCGGGTGGAGCACCAGTGGCGGCGGCCGTGCCGGAGCAGGTAGCTGGGCCCACTTCACCGAGGGTCGCGACGATCTGGCGGCCGCCTTCACCGCCGCGGGGCTGGCCGACCGCCTGGACTGGGGCCACCGGGGCTGACCCGGCCGACGCGACCGTCCAGCACGGACGCCGGCGGTTGAAACCTTCCGCACCACTCATGTCCGTGGCGGCCCGGCGGGTCCGCCGGGCCGCCACGGAACGCCGAACCACGGCCGGCCCGCCGGCTCAACACCCCTGAGGCGCAAGCATGTCCACAGAGACTCACACGAACCTGGTACGTCACTTCTACGAAGCCCTCGAAGGTGAGGACTACGCGGCGGTGACCGGCATGTTCCATGAGGACTTCATCTTCTACAACCAGCTCGACACGCCCCGCCCGGGTGCCGACGGGTTCATCGCCGCGGAAAAGGAGCACATCGACGCCTTCAAGGGGAGCCGCCTGACGGTCGAGTGCACCGTGGCCGAAGGCGACCGGGTCGGCGCCTTCGTCGTGGTCGAGGGAGACCAGAACGGCGAGTTCTGGGGAGTACCTCCGGCAGGTGCACACGTGCGCTTCTCGATGTTCAACCTCTTCACCTTCAAGGACGGGAAGATCATCGAGAAGCGCGCCCACTACAACCTCCTCGACACCATCGAGCAGCTCAAGGCCGGACCCAGCGCGTAACAGCCGTCGCACGACCCGTGGCTGCACCGTCGCGGCTTTGCCGACTGCCTCCGGATCGACCGGCCCACCGGTGCGTTCTACCTCCACGACGACGTCCAGGCCGTGGTGGAGACCCTGACGACCGAGACCGACGTCCGCCACCCCCGCGAACTCGCCGACTACGCGAAGGCGTTCGAGGGGCCGGCACGGATGGCCGTGTATGGCGATGCCGCTCGCGACCTCATCCACGCCGCGCCCTGCGCGGGGACAGGTGTGATGTCTCATGTCGATCCCCTCGAACTGTGGAGATCTCCTGACGACCAGCAGATCCCGGGATAAAACACTGGGAGAAAACGACCTCCAGGAACGACCGGCCGTACGGTGCGTACATGACCGCCGAAGCTTCCGAGAAGATCCGCCTCGCCACCCCGGCCGACGTCCCCGCCGTGCGGGCCGTCACCGACGCCGCCTACCGGCACTACATCGAACGCATCGGTCTCGTACCCGCACCGATGGAGGCGGACCACGCGGCGGATGTCGCCGCGGGCCGGGTGCACGTGACGGGGGTCCCGGACATCATCGGTGCCCTGGTCCTCGTACCGCACGACGACCACCTCTTCCTGGAGTCCGTCGCCGTCCACCCGGACGCGGCCGGCCGGGGAGTCGGCCGGCGGCTGCTCGCCCACGTGGACGCGCACGCCCGCAGCCTCGGCCTCCCCGAGATCCGGCTCTACACCAACGCCCTGATGTGGGAGAACCAGAAGCTCTACCCGCGCTACGGGTACGAGCTGGTGGAGCGCCGTGTGGACGGCGTGTACGACCGCTTCCACTACCGCAAGCGGCTGGCCGGCTGATCGACTCCGTCAGTGGGGGATGGCACGATCGGCTCATGACGACGATCGACTGGGATTCGGCAGCCGACCCCTTCGACGAGGAGCCCGACCACGGGCTGCTCGACCCGGCGGTCCGGCACGCCTGGGCGCAGCGGCTGGAGAGCTGGCTGCCCAGTGAGCGCTCCGAGGTGCTCGACCTGGGATGCGGCACCGGAAGCCTTGCGCTGCTCGTCGCCGGGCAGGGGCACCGGGTCACCGCCGTCGACCGGTCGCCGCGCATGGTGGAGCAGGCACGGGCCAAGCTCGCCGGGACGGGTACCGGGGTGTTTCTCGGAGACGCGGCCCAACCGCCGGTCGGAAAGCAGCAGTTCGATGTGATCATGGCCAGACATGTCGTGTTTCTGCTGCCTGATCCGGCGGCAGTCCTGCGCCACTGGTTCGCCCTGCTGCGGCCCGGCGGCCGGCTGATCCTGATCGAAGGCGTCCGGGGCGGCGTCGGCCTCCCCGCCGAGCGGCTGACCGGACTTCTCTCCGAGCTCACCGAACGCATCCACCACGAGCGGCTCTCCGACGATCCGACCCTGTGGGGCAAGCAGGTCGACGACGAGCGCTACGCCCTGGTGGCCCGCGCCGAACCGCCGCACCGGCACACCGAGGTCGTCGATGTGCATCTGATCCTCCGCCGCGGCCCGGACGTCCTGCTTGCCCGCCGGGCCAATACCGGTTACGCGGACGGGCTGTTCAACGGCCCGTCCGGACATGTCGAGGACGGTGAGGACGTCCGCGAGGCGATGATCCGCGAGGCCGCCGAGGAGATCGGTGTCGAACTCGGCCCGGACGAGCTGTGGGTCGCCCTGGTCATGCAGCACCGGGGCCCCGGCGGCAGTCCCAGGACCGGCTGGTTCTTCGAGGCGGAGTACGACCCCGCCCGCCCGCCGTACAACCGCGAACCGGACAAGTGCTCCGAGCTGGCGTGGTTCCCGCTGGACGCCCTGCCGGACGACATCGTCGCCTACTGCCGCGCGGGACTCGACGGCTACCGCGCGGGGGAGCACTTCCTGATCCACTGGCACGAGGACGGCGACACCGTGGTGTACCAGCCGCACGCGATCCGCCGCGCCGTCCCGCTGCCGGCCGGCGGGGCCCGCACCGGCGGGGTGCACCACATCGAACTGTGGGTGCCCGATCTGCCGGCTGCCGAGCAGGGGTGGGGCTGGCTGCTCGGCGAGCTGGGCCATGTCCCGTACCAGCGCTGGGAACACGGGCGGAGCTGGCGGCGCGGCGACAGCTATGTGGTGGTCGAGCAGTCACCCGACCTGACCGGGGGGACGCACGACCGCCGCCGCCCCGGGCTCAACCACCTGGCGTTCCACGTCCGGGACCGGGCCACCCTCGACGCACTGGTGGCCGGGGCCCCGGAGCACGGCTGGCAGCCGCTCTTCCCGGACCGGTACCCGTACGCGGGCGGGGACGGGCACATCGCCGCCTATCTGGAGGACGCGGCGGGGTACGAGGTGGAGCTGGTCGCCGGAATCCAGCAAGCCCGACCGGCGCCAAAGGACCCGGCGCCGCACACCGATGTATGGGCGCGGCGCCGGGACTAGGGCTTGCGGCGTTCACTCACAGGGTGCGCTCGAGGCGGTCGGCCATGAGTCTGACGAAGCGCGACGGGTCGCCCAGTTCGCCGCCCTCGGCCAGCAGCGCCAGGTCGTGGAGGAGTTCGGCCGTCTCCTCCAGGCCGGTGCCGGCATCCTCGCCGCGTTCGGCGTGTGCCCGGTTGAGACCGCTGACCAGCGGGTGCTCCGGGTTGAGTTCGAGGATGCGCTTCACGTGGGGGACGGGCTGGCCCATGGCGCGGTACATGTTCTCCAGGGCCGGCGTCACATCGTGCGTGTCCGAGACGATGCAGGCGGGCGAGACGGTGAGGCGCGAGGAGAGCCGTACCTCCTTGACGGTCTCGCTCAGCCGGTCCGTCATCCAGGCGAGCAGATCCGCGTACTCCTGCTGACGGTTCTCGCGCTCGGTCGCGGCCTCCTTCTTCTCCGCCTCGGTGCCGAGGTCGACCTCGCCCTTGGCGACGGACCGCAGCTTCTTGCCGTCGAACTCGGGCTCGGCCTCGACCCACACCTCGTCGACGGGATCGGTCAGCAGCAGCACCTCGACGCCCTTGGCCCGGAACGCCTCCATGTGCGGGGAGTTCTCGATGGCCTGCCGGGACTCGCCCGTGAGGTAGTAGATGTGCTCCTGACCGTCCTTCATCCGCTCCACGTACTGCCGCAGAGTGGTCGGCTCGTCCTTGTCGTGGGTCGTGGCGAAGGAGGCGACACCGAGGATGGCGTCGCGGTTCTCGAAGTCGCTCAGCAGCCCCTCCTTGAGGACACGGCCGAACTCCCGCCAGAACGTGGCGTAGCGCTCCGGGTCGGCGGACATCATGTCCTTGACCGTCGACAGCACCTTCTTCGCCAGACGCCGGTGCATCAACTGGATCTGGCGGTCCTGCTGGAGGATCTCGCGCGACACGTTGAGCGACAGGTCCTGAGCATCGACGACGCCCTTGACGAAGCGCAGGTACGGCGGCATCAGCGCTTCGCAGTCGTCCATGATGAAGACGCGCTTCACATAGAGCTGGATGCCGCGCTTGTACCCCTGCATGAACAGGTCCTGGGGCGCGTGCGACGGGATGAAGAGCAGTGCCTGGTACTCGAAGGTGCCCTCCGCCTGCAGCCGGATGGTTTCGAGCGGGGCGATCCAGTCGTGGCTGATGTGCTTGTACAGCTCGTGGTACTCGTCGTCCGTGACCTCGTCGCGCGAGCGCGCCCAGAGGGCCTTCATCGAGTTGAGCGTCTCGGGTTCGCGCGGGGCGTCGTCGGCCGCTGCCCCGGAGTCCGCGGCGTCGTCGGCAGCGGTCTCCGGGGCCATCCTGACGGGCCAGGTGATGAAGTCCGAATACCGCTTGACGATCTCCCTGATCTTCCAGGAAGAGGTGTAGTCGTAGAGCCGGTCGTCGGCGTCCTCCGGCTTGAGCCGGAGTGTGACCGAGGTGCCCTGGGGAGCGCTGTCGACGGTCTCGATCGTGTACGTGCCCTCGCCGGTCGACGTCCAGCGGGTGCCCTGGCTCTCGCCCGCGCGCCGGGTGAGCAGCGTGACCTCGTCGGCCACCATGAAGCTGGAGTAGAACCCGACACCGAACTGGCCGATCAGCCCTTCGGCCGCGGCGCTGTCCTCGGCCTCCTTGAGCTCCCGCAGGAACTTCGCCGTGCCCGAGTTCGCGATGGTCCCGATGAGCTGGACCACTTCGTCGTGCGACATTCCGATGCCGTTGTCCCGCACGGTCAGCGTACGGGCCTGCTTGTCGGTCTCGATGTCGATGTGGAGGTCGGACACGTCCGCGCCGAGCGAGTCGTCGCGGAGTGCTTCGAGCCGCAATTTGTCGAGCGCGTCGGAGGCATTGGAGACGAGTTCGCGCAGGAACACGTCCTTGTTCGAGTAGATCGAGTGGATCATCATCTGCAGAAGCTGGCGCGCTTCCACCTGAAACTCGAACGTCTCAGTGGGCATAATCCGTGATTCCTTCTCAGGTCACCGGGTGGGGAACTGGCCTGAGAACTGTAGATCAACTGGGCATCGCGGGAACTGCGTTCCGACAGTCAGGGGTGTCCGTCGTGCGGTTTTGGCGGCAGGGCCGGACCGGACTCACGGCAATTCGGTACAAAGTGGGCACGCTCTCCCTGGATATGCCGACGGACATGGCATCCGGGTCCTGCGGGCCCCGCCTTGCCGAACCTTCTGTTCCACTGCGGCCATCGAGCCGACGGCTGACGGCTGACGGCTGACCGAAGCCGTGGACGGAGCTCCGGGCGGACCGAACGGCGGTCCGTCCGGCGCCCGGAACGAGTACCTCCGCCGGTCAGGCCAGCAGCGTCGCGAGGCCCTCCGCGCGGGCCAGGTGTTCCAGCTCGTCCAGCGCCCGGCGGGCCGCATCGGCCGCCGCCGGATCGCGTTCGGCGAGACCGCTCTCCTCGAACTCGTCCTCGTCCAGCCGGAGTACGGCCGAACCGTCCGCCGACACCCACAGATCGAGATCCAGGTCCTCGACCAGAAGCTCCGCGTCCCGCAGCACGGCGGGACGGGTGATGTCGCAGTACCAGCCCTTGAGTTCGCCCGCGCCGGTACGGACCTCCTTCACGGCGAACCAGCGGTCGCGCCAGTAGTGCTCGGTGAACACATCGCCCGGCTCGAACCGTACGAAGCCGAAGTCACGGACCCCCGGCGCCGCCCAGGGCGCACGCACCGTCACCCGGGTGCCGTCGTCGCGGACCACATCCGCCGGGTAGCGGATCTTGGTCCGCCCGGCCTTCACCAGGGCGACCACCAGCGCGGTCTCAGCCGAGCTTGCGGACATACCGCACCTCCGTGGCACAGATCTCGTAGCCGAACCATCGATTGACCGCCAGCATCGGACCGTTGTCGGCGTCATTGCCGGTGTACGCGTCCGTGTACCCGGCGGCGCGCGCCCGGTGCAGCGAGTCGTTCTTCGCGAGCCTGGCCAGGCCCCGGTTGCGGTACGCCCGGCGGGTTCCGGTCATTCCCGACATGTAGCGGGTCAGACCGTCGGTCTGCGCCGCGCTGAACGCCACCACCTTCCCGTCGACCACCACGACCGAAGTCAACTCGTGGTCGAGCCCGGGGTGGCGCCAGGTCTGATTCAGCCAGTCCTCGTAGTCGGACAGTTCGGCCGGGGTGTCGCTCGGCTCGTCGGCTGTGGTCTCGGCGTCCGCCTCGAAGAGCTGGCGCGGATCGTCCGCGAAGTCCGCGGCGGTACGCAGCTCGACGCCCGCCGGGGGCTCCTGACGGGGCGGCAGCGAGCCGTTGGCCAGATCGAGGTGGAGGAAATGGGCCGAGCGGCTCGGCGCGTAGCCGCGCTTCTCGGCGAACGCGCGGTTCGACGGGGTGTCGAGCACCCAGGTGTAGAGCGCGAGCGCGCCCTCCCGGGCGAGGTACTCCTCGGCCGTGCTCAGCAGCAACCCACCTGCCCCGTGCCCGGTGCGGTCCGGGTGCGTGTACGGATTGCAGAACGCCTGGCCGGGTTCGGGGCTGTCGTGGACGAGACCGACCTGTGCGGTCCCGATGAGCGCACCGTCCTCCTCGGCGACCAGCAGCCGGTAGCGCTTGTCGGGATGGGCGGAGGCCAGATCGAAGGCGACCTGCTCGGGAGTCGTCACCATGTAGGGCAGTGCGGCGCGCCGGACCTGCACCCAGGCCTCCGCGTCGGCGGGCAGGAAGTCGCGAACGAGGACAGTCATGGGCCGGACGTTACGCGTGCTCCCGCACGGAGCGCCGCTGATTTTCCGGCGGTGGGGGACAATCGGCGCGTGACCCTGAAGATCGCCCTTGATCCGGATTCCGGTACCGCCCCGTACGAGCAACTGCGCACGCAGATCTCCGAACTGGCCCGCTCCGGCGCGCTGCCCGTCGGTTTCAGACTTCCGACCGTACGCGGCTTCGCCGAGGAGCTCGGCCTCGCCGCGAACACCGTCGCCAAGGCGTACCGGGCGCTGGAGGCCGACGGGGTGATCGAGACCCGTGGCCGCAATGGCACCTTCATCGCCGCTGCCGGTGATGCGGCGGAACGGCATGCGGCGGCTGCGGCGCAGGAATACGCGGAGCAGGCCCGGCGACTGGGCCTGTCCCGGGCAGAGGCGCTGTCCCTGGCCGAGGACGCGGTACGGGCGGCGTACGCGGCGCGATGAGTCGGAGGGCCGGGGCGGGGCAGGGGCCGGGCGCCGTCCGGCCGCCGGTCCCTGCCCTCAAGCGCCGGACGGGCTTGGTTGTGCCGGGCTCAGAGATACAGGCCCGCGTCCGCACCGGAATCCTGTTTCGGCACCGACGCGGGACCGCTGCCGCGCCGCAGCGCGTACAGCTCGGCGAGCGTGGCGCCCTCGCGGCCCAGCCCTTCCTCCGTACCCAGCCAGGCCGCCGCCTCCTTGCGGGTCAGCGAGCCCACTTCGATCCTGGCGAGGCAGCGGCCGGGCCTCACCACGGCCGGGTGGAGTCGCTCCAGATCCTCGTTGGTGGTGACGCCCACCAGCACATTGCGGCCCTGGCCCAGCAGCCCGTCGGTGAGGTTCAGCAGCCGGGACAGCGCCTGGCCCGCCGTGTGCTTCGCCTCGCCGCGGATCAACTCGTCGCAGTCCTCCAGGAGCAGCAGCCGCCAACGGCCCTTCGCCGTGCCGTCGTCCTCACCGATCGCGATGTCCATCAGATAGCCGACATCGTTGAAGAGCCGCTCCGGATCGAGCACGCAGTCGACCTGGCACCAGTCCCGCCATGAGCGTGCGAGCGTGCGCAGTGCGGACGTCTTGCCGGTGCCGGGCGGGCCGTGCAGCAGGAGCAGCCGGCCGGCGATGTCGTCGGGCGTGACCTTCATCAGCCGGTCCATGGCATCGGCCACCGGTGCCGTGTAGTTGTTGCGGACCTCGTCCCACGTACCGGCGGCGATCTGCCGGGTGGTGCGGTACGGGCCGCGGCGCGGGGACACGTACCAGAAGCCCATCGTCACGTTCTCGGGCTGCGGTTCCGGTTCGTCCCGGGCGCCGTCCGTCGCCTGTCCGAGGATCCTCTGCGCCAGCTCCGGGCTGGTCGCGGTGACCGTGACATCGGCGCCGCGGTTCCAGCGCGAGATGAGCAGCGTCCAGCCGTCGCCCTCGGCGAGCGTGGCGCTGCGGTCGTCGTCGCGGGCGGCGCGCAGCACCTTGGCGGCCGGGGGCAGCAAGGTGGCCCCGGCCTTGACGCGGTCGAGGGAGGAGCTGTGCGAGTACGGCTGCTCGCCCGTCGCGAAGCGGCCGAGAAACAGCGCGTCGACGACGTCGGACGGGGAATCGCTGTCGTCGACGGTGAGCCGGATCGGCAGAGCGGACTCAGGGTTGGCAGACATGGCGCCCATGATCCGGCAAGGGGGCACCCGGCGCACCCAGGTTTCGCCACCTTCCTCCCTGCTTCCGGCGGGCGGACCGCGGACATGACGCAACCTCAGAGGGGCGCACAGGAGAATTCATTGGGCAACTTGGCATGGACACTTCCGGTGGGGGTGTGGGTACTGCTACCACGGACACGGCAGACCAGGCGGAGATCCTGCCGGTCGGTCCAAGGGAGGTTCCATGAAGATGTCCAGACTCGTGGCGTTCTCGTCCTCGCTCCTGCTCGGTGCCGTACTCGCTCTGACCGGAGCGGCCACCGCCAACGCCGCACAGTCTGTTCAGGCCGTCGACTACGTCGCCCTCGGTGACTCGTACTCCTCGGGTGTCGGTTCCGGTAGTTACGACAGTGCCAGCGGTGACTGCAAGCGCAGCACCAAGGCCTACCCCGCACTCTGGGTCGCCGCCAACTCGCCCTCGTCCTTCGGCTTCACCGCCTGCTCCGGTGCCCGTACAGGTGATGTCAAGGCCAACCAGCTCGGCCCCCTCGGCGCCTCGACCGACCTCGTCTCGATCTCCATCGGCGGCAATGACGCGGGTTTCTCCGACGTCATGACCACCTGTGTCCTCCAGTCGGAGGCCACCTGCCTCAGCCGGATCGCCACGGCCCGCAGCTATGTCGACACCACCCTGCCCGGCAATCTCGACTCGGTGTACTCGGCGATCCGGACCAAGGCGCCGTCCGCTCATGTCGTCGTCCTCGGCTACCCGCGCTTCTACAAGATCGGTGGCAGCTGTGCCGTCGGCCTGAGCGACAAGGTGCGCACCGCGATCAACGGTGCCGCCGACTACCTCAACACGGCGACCGCCAAGCGCGCTGCCGACCACGGCTTCACCTTCGTCGATGTCGCGGGGAAGTTCGCCGGGCACGAGATCTGCTCCGGAAGCGCCTGGCTGCACAGCCTCAACTGGCTCAACATCGGTGAGTCGTACCACCCCACCGCAGCCGGACAGTCGGGCGGCTACCTGCCCGGCCTCGACTCGGTCGCCTGACCCCGACCCCGTACATGCGCCGGGCCCGTTCAGCCGTCTGACGGGCAGGAGGCCCCGTCCGCAGGGGTCTCCGTCCGGCGCCCCGTCGATTCACTACGGCCGAACCGCTTCCGTTCTGTCCAACTCGCCCTGGAATCGGGCGGATTCAGAGGTCAATCGTCATCCTCCGTATGTGTGTGCTCAATCCTGCGACCGGGATACACGGGTGTCGTCGCGGGGGGATAGGGTTAACCTGCCCGGGCCGGGTGCCCTCGTACGGGTGGGGAGTGACATGGAACAGATAGCGATGCGCAGCAGGCCGCGTGTGCCTGCCATCACATGCGGGAGCAGTGCGACGAGTTCGCGCCTCGACCGCCATCTCGCGGTGCTCGGCGGCCCTGCCGTCCCGCAGCGGGAGGCCGCGGAGGCGACGCTGCTGATGCGTGAGCTCACCTCGCGCGATGCCGCCCACAGCCACCGGAGCAAGAGTGCGCGGGTCTCGCTCTTCGCGCCGCTGCGGCGACTGCGGCGGTCGCTCTTCGGCAGCCGCCACTGACTCGACGGCCCGTCACGACCGTGCTCCGGTCCACCGCCCGGGCTCCCCGGCCAGGGTCCGTCGCCCAGGTCCCCCCGCTCGGGGCCACGCAGGCGATCACATCGTCCCGGCGCTGCGCTGCTGTCTGCCCTCCCGTCATCCCCAGGGCTCGCAGCGGCGCTTCGGTGTGCTCGCCGGACGTCGGCACGGCGGCCATCGGCGGCTGCGTCCGTCCACTCGTACCTATCGTGTACGTAGCATCTTTGTCATCCCGAGATCCCGAGATGTTGACGCAGGAAACTTCCGGGTCCGGAGCGCGCGGCCGTCGGAGGGCATCACCTGGCCGCGTACGCGGGCCGGAGCGCGCCTTCGCTGATCGAGGAGAGCGTTCGCAGGCTGAGCGTTCCGGGTGCGTCGACAGCCACCCTCAACTGGTACCGCGCTCCCGAGGGCGTCCTCATCTCCACGGCCGGCCGGATCCAGGTGCCGACGCTCTACCTCTGGGGGAGTGAGGACGGGGTGCTCGGGCGCGAAGCGGCCGAGTCGACCGGGGAGTGGGTGGACGGCCCGTACCGCTTCGAGGCGATCGAGGGGGCCGGTCACTGGTTGCCGGAGGAAGTGCCCGACGCGGTGATCCCGCCGATGCCGGACCATCCGGCCGTCCGCGGTGCCGCCGGCAGTCACCCCGCGGTGGAGGATTTCGTGGAGGGGACCAGGGACACCCTCGCCCGGCGGGTGGAGGAGGGGCAGCGACGGCTCGGGATGCCCGACTCGCCCCGGCTCTCCATCGCCACGCGGGCGTGGATGGCGTTCGCCGAGGAGGCCGTGACCAACCGGCCGCTGGACGAGCCCGATGCGCTGACGGAACTCGGTGCCTTCCTGGAGTCCGGCTTCATCAGCCTGCTCGGCACCCTGGACCGGCCCGCCACGCTGCCCCGGTGAGCGCGGTGCGCGGTCACTCGCCGCCGCGTGCGTGACGCCGTACGGACAGCGGCACGAACACCGCGAGGAGCACCACCGACCAGGCGAGCGTTCCGGCCACCGGGTGGGCGACCGGCCAGGCCGCGTCGGCGGCCGGGGACGCGTTGCCGAACAGTTCGCGGGTGGCCGAGGCCATGGCGCTGATCGGGTTCCACTCCGCGACCGTCCGCAGCCAGCCCGGCAGATTGTCGGTCGGGATGTACGCACTCGACAGCAGCGGCAGGATGAAGGTGGCGCTGCCCAGCTGACCGGCGATCTCCTCGTTGCGGATCAGCAGGCCCAGCCAGCAGCCCAGCCAGGACGTGGCGAACCGGAGGAGCAGCAGCAGCCCGAAGGCGCCCAGGGCGGCGAGCGGACCGCCCTCGATCCGCCAGCCGACCGCGAGTCCTACCAGGATCAGCGGAATCATGCCGATGGCCGTGGTCAGCAGATCGGCCGCGGTCTGGCCGAACGGTACGGCGGCCCGGCTCATCGGCAGCGTACGGAGCCGGTCCATCACCCCGCGGTGGCAGTCCTGCGAGGCCTGGAACATCCCGACCATGATGCCGTTGGCCGCCGTCGCCGCCAGCAGGCCCGGCACCAGGAACGCGCGGTACTCCTGGCCGGGCATGGCCAGGGCGCTGCCGAACACGTACCCGAAGAACAGCAGCATCGTGATCGGCATGGTCTGGGTCAGGATCATTACGCCCGGCGCTGCTTTGATCCGCTGCAGATGGCGGCCCAGCATGGCCAGGGCATCGGCGATCGGGGCGCTTGTGGCGGGCGTGACGGTCTGCTCGTGGGTCAGTGCGGTGCTGCTCATGCTGCCGTCTCCTTCAGGGGCGGGGAGGTGCGGCCGTCGCCGCGGTCGGTCAGGCGGAGGAATACCTCGTCGAGCGTCGGCGGGCGCAGGCTCGCGTCGATCACCGGTACTCCCGCCGCGTCGAGTTCGCGGACGATACGGGGGAGGGTGAGCGTGGTGTCGGTCGCGACGGCGCCCACGGTGCGGCGCTCGTGGTCGAGTACCGGTTCGGTGCCGGTGAGCTGATCGAGCACGCCTGCCGCCGGGACCAGCGCCGATTCATGGGGGACGACCACTTCGGCGTAGCTGCCGATGCGGGCCTTCAGTTCGGTGGGGGTGCCGCGATGGGCGACTCGGCCCTGGTCGATCAGCACGATGTCGTCGGCCAGCTGATCGGCCTCCTCCAGATACTGCGTGGTGAGCAGGACGGTCGTGCCCCGGTCGGCCAGTTCCCGTACCGCCGCCCAGATCTGGTTGCGGCTGTGCGGGTCGAGTCCGGCGGTCGGCTCGTCCAGGAAGAGCACCCGCGGGCGGGTCAGCAGACTGGCGGCGAGGTCGAGGCGGCGGCGCATGCCGCCCGAGTAGGTGCGGGCCGGGCGGTCGGCGGCCTCCGTCAGCTCGAAGCGTTCCAGGAGTTCGTCGGCGCGGGCGCGCGCGGCCTCGCCGCGGAACCGGAGCAGCTTGGCGAAGAGCCGCAGATTCTGCCGGCCGGACAGTTCGCCGTCGACCGAGGCGTTCTGCCCGGTGACGCCGATCGCCGCGCGTACCGCGCCCGCCTCGCGCACCACGTCGTGGCCCGCCACCCGGGCGCTTCCGCCGTCCGGGGCCGTCAACGTGGTGAGGACCCGGACGGCGGTGGTCTTGCCCGCGCCGTTCGGCCCCAGCACTCCGCAGACGGTGCCTTCGGCGACCGCGAGATCGAGTCCCCGCAGCGCATGGACGTCGCCGTAGTGCTTCTCCAGACCTTCACTAAGTACACCGTACGTAGTTGTCATGCGGCCTACCGTACCGCACTACGTACGGTGTACGTAACTACGATGGGTGGGAGAGGTGATGATCAATGGTGGGGCGACCCGCTGTACCCGAAGTGATCTGGGCGCGCCCCGAGCGTGCGGGCCGCGGCCCCAGGCCCGCTTTCAGCCGTGCCGACATCGCGGCAGCCGCCGTCCGCATCGCCGATGCGGAGGGTCTCGACGCGGTGTCCATGCGGAAGGTCGCGGCGGAGCTCGGCTGCGGCACGATGTCGCTCTACAACTACGTGCCGCGCAAGGAGGACCTGTACGAGCTGATGCTCGACGCGGTCAGCGGCGGGTACGAGTTCCCGGAGCCGTCCGGCGACTGGCGCGCCGATCTCATCGCGCTGGCCCATCAGGCCCGCGAGATGATGCAGCGCCACACCTGGGTGCCCCGGCTGATGTCACCCGTGTACGGCTTCAGCCCGAACGCCCTGCGGTATCTGGAGTACTCGCTCAGCTGCCTGGACGGGGTCGACGCACGGTTCGGCGAGAAGATGGAGCTCATCGCCATGGTCACCAGTGTGGTCACCACCTATGTGGCCAACGAGATCGCCACGGCGGAGCGCAGCCGGTCGCTGCCCTGGTCCGAGGAGCAGGAGCACGCCGCGCGCACCGGCTATCTGATCAGCCAGATCGCGACCGGGAAGTATCCGCGGATGGCGGCGGCATTCGCCGAGGACCCCGGGCCGATCGATCTGGACGGGGTCTTCGACCGGGCGCTGCGCCGGGTGCTGGACTCCTTCGACCGGTAGCGAGTGGGTCCGGGGCGCCCGGTCACAGCAGCGCGAACTGCCCGTCCGGGCCCTCCTCCTGATGGTCGAGCACGGATGCGGGCCGCCGGGCCGTGGCCGGGACGGGCAGGACGCCCGCCGCGCGGAGGTCGTCGGCCGTGATCTGCGGGCCGTCGGTCAGGCCCTCCTGCCGTGGCCGGAGTCCGTCGAGCAGGGCGAGCACGGCGATCAGTTCCAGCAACTCCGAGGTCCACTCCTGGGGCCAGGCCCGGGGCCCGACCGCTTCCAGGCCGTCCATGTCCTGCGCTCCGGCCGCCGCCGCACGGCGCTCGAACCACAGCTCCAGCATCCGGACCCCGCCCACCCGGAACTCCCACGCCCCGGCCGGCACGGGCGAGATGCGGCCCGTACCCAGCGTCAGCGTCTCGTCGTCGGGGTCGTACTCCAACGCGGTCGGTACAGGCGGAACCGCGGCCCGCACATAGGGGCGACGCCCACCGGGCAGTCGCGGGCGCTCCCCGCCCCGGGCGCCGCGCAGCTGCAACCGCAGCAACTCCTGCCCCAGCTCCACCCCCGCCGACCAGCGCTCCGGGTCGGCGGGCAGCGGCACCACGCACCCGGCCGGGGAAGGGCGGGCCGCCGCGAGTGTCCACGCCAGCACGGACCGATCGGTGACCGCATCCCCGTGGCGGGCCCGCAGCAGCGTGAGCAGCCCGGGCGCCAGATTGGGTTCGAGACCGCCGGGGCGCCGGTACAGCGGCCGGATGCGGCCCGGCCGGCCGGCCGGGGAGTGACCGTCCGGCAACAGCGCCGTCACGGAGAGGGCGGGACCGGTGTCCTGCGGTACGCAACCGTGCTCGACCACGAAGAGCTGCTGCCCGTCGGCGACCCGCCACAGCTCGGGGCGGGCGGCATCGATCAGCCGGTGGTCCGGGAGCAGCCACTGTTCGTCGAACGGGCCGTGCAGGATCCGTACCGGCTCGGGGCAGGGGCCGGTCTCGCGGGCGAACCGGCCGGTGGAGGTGGCCTGTCCGGGAAGTGCCGCCACCGGGGTCTGCGGGGTACGGGAACGGGTGGGCCGGAACAGCCGTTCGCGTTCGGCGGCCTCCGCCCGGACCAGCCGCTCCCAACGGGCCTTGAGCGAACCGGCATCCGGGGCGGTCACCCAGGGGCGCCCGGTCCGAAGAGGCCGTACGGACCATGGCATGAGGTCGTCGAGCAGCGGGATGTCGTCGTCCCCGCCGGCTTTGGCCGTCGCCCGTGCTGCCACCGTGTCGTCCTCCCCGTCGCCACGCCGCCCTCCGGCATCGTAATGGCGCCGGAGGGCGGGCCGTCAGTGCGCCTCCACCGTCACCGAGAAGGAGAACCGGTCGCCCCGGTAGCGGATCTGCGCCACATCCACCACCCGGCCGCTCTCGTCGTACGTCACGCCCGTGTAGAACAGGATCGGGCTCAGCAGCGGCACCTGGAGGAGCCCGGCGGTGGCCGGGTCGGCGAGGCGGGCCTCGACCGTGTCGGTGATGCGCGCGATCCGGACACCGACCCGGTCGCGCAGCACCTTGGTCATCGGCCAGCGTTCGAGATCGGCCACATCGATCCGGGCGGCGACCTCGGGATGCACCGCGTTCTCCGCCCAGTTGGTGGGCTCGTCGCTCTCCCCGTCGCGGCGCAGCCGGCGGTAGCTGACGACCTCCGCACAGTCGGAGAAGTACTCGGTGAGGTCTCCCGGCACGGCGACCGGGCCATGGCCGAGGACCACGGTCCGCTCGCCCGACTGCTGGGCCACGATCGCATCGATCGAGCCCAGCAGCCGGACCGGTGACACCCGGCGGGCGCGCGGCTCGATGAAGGTGCCGCGCCGCCGGTGCCTGCTGATCAGCCCTTCCGTCTCCAGTTCCTTGAGCGCCTGGCGCATCGTCAGGACGCTGACGCCGTAGTGCGCGGCGAGTTGTTCCTCGGTCGGCAGCCGCGCCGATGCGTCCTTGGTGCGGCCCAGTATCGAGGCGCGCAACGACTGCGAGACCTGATACCACAGCGGCAGTTTGCGGTTCAGGACCAGCGAATCGGGGGCGAAGGCATGCCCCTGGGGCATCTTGGGCATCTGAGGCACCTGGGTCACCTGGTCTCTCCGTACTGCGACACAGCGGACGCGACGACGCGGGGGCCGAGAAGCGGCGTCGTTGCCTACGGCCTGAAGTTGCGGCTCAGACCCTGCCACACGTCGTCGTAGCCACGCTGCAGATGGTCGGCGGTCGCCGCCTGCCCGGTCGCCGTCACCGGCCAGCGGGTCTCGAACATGAAGGCGAGACCGTCGTCGATCTTCTGCGGCTTCAGTTCCGCCCCGCTCGCCCGGTCGAAGGTCTCCCGGTCCGGGCCGTGCGCCGACATCATGTTGTGCAGCGAGCCGCCGCCCGGGACGAAGCCGCCCTTGCCGGCCGTCTTCGCGTCGTACGCGCCCTCGATCAGGCCCATGTACTCGCTCATCACATTGCGGTGGAAGTACGGCGGTCGGAAAGTGTCCTCGCCGACCAGCCAGCGCGGTGCGAAGACGACGAAGTCGACGCCGGCCAGACCGGGGGTGTCGGACGGAGAGGTCAGCACCGTGAAGATCGACGGGTCGGGGTGGTCGTAGCTGATCGAGCCGATGACATTGAAACGGTGCAGGTCGTAGACGTACGGAGTGTGGTTGCCGTGCCAGGCGACCACATCGAGCGGCGAGTGGTCGTAGGTGGCGGACCAGAGGTTCCCGCAGAACTTGTTGACCACCTCCACCGGGCGGTCGTCGTCCTCGTACGCGGCGACGGGGGCGAGGAAGTCCCGGGCGTTCGCCAGGCCGTTGGCGCCGATCGGGCCGAGGTCGGGAAGGGTGAACGGCTGGCCGTAGTTCTCGCAGACATAGCCGCGGGCGGTGTCATCCAGCAGCTCCACGCGGAAACGGATGCCGCGCGGGATCAGTGCGATGTGCCCCGGCTGCGCGCGCAGCAGGCCCAGTTCGGTACGGAGCAGCAGGCCGCCCCGCTCCGGGACGATCAGCAGCTCGCCGTCCGAGTCGCTGAACACCCGGTCGGTCATGGACGAGTTGGCGTGGTAGAGGTGCACGGCCATGCCGGCACGCTGCGTCGCGTCGCCGTTGCCGCCGAGGGTCCACAGGCCGGCCAGGAAGTCCGTTCCGGCCGCGGGCTCGGGGAGCGGATCCCAGCGCAGCCGGTTGGGGTCGGGCACGGATTCGGTGAACGGGGCGGTGCGCACCGCCCCGTTGCCGTTACGGACGAACGGGGGATGGGCGGCCGACGGGCGGATCCGGTAGAGCCAGGAACGGCGGTTGTGCGCCCGCGGTTCGGTGAAGGCCGAGCCGCTCAGCTGCTCCGCGTAGAGCCCGAGGGGCGCGCGCTGAGGCGAGTTGCGGCCGTGCGGCAGCGCTCCCGGCACTGCCTCCGAGCTGTGTTGATTGCCGAAACCGGCGGAATGCTCAAGCCCTTCCGCGGTCTTCCTCGCCTGCTCGATGCCGCTCATGTGCGCTCCCGGTGCCGAAGGAATCCTATGGACAACCGTAGGAATCGGATCGGGGAGAGTCAACGGCATTCGTGGTGCGCAGGGGGGTTCCAAAAGTTGAACAATGCTCTACTCTCCCGCACATGTCGTGGACACGAAGACTTCTGGTGGTCCTGGCGGCGCTCGCCGTCGCCCTCCTCGCGGCTCCGGCCGCCCAGGCGCACGAGGAACGTCCGGTCACCCTGCCCGACGGAACCGGCAGCGTCCCCGTGTACCGCACAGGCGAACCGGACCTGCTGGTCTGCAAGAGCGACCGGGCGGACTTCGAGCGCCGCATATCCGGCTTCCCCGACGGGCTGCGGGCCCGGAACCTGCGGCTGTTCGACCGGTGCCTGAGGTCCGGCTACCGCCATCTGCAGCAGGCCGTCGACGCGGTCGGCAGGCCCGGCATGAACATCGCGATCCTGCCCGGCCTGTACGAGGAGGAGCCCTCACTGCCCAAACCGGCGGGGGAGTGCACTCGCCTGAAGGCGCCCAATTCCCAGCTCGGCTACCAGATCCTGTCCTACGCGCAGCAGACGCAGTGCCCGCACAACCAGAACCTGGTCGCGATCCTCGGCAAGAAGAACCTCCAGATCGAGGGGACGGGCGCCGAACGCACGGACGTCGTCATCGACGCCAAGTACCAGAAGCTCAACGCGATCCGCGCGGACGGCTCCCACGGCATCTACTTCAAGAACTTCACCGCCCAGCGCACCACGTTCAACTCCCTGTACGTCCTCGCGCAGGACGGATTCGTCATCGACTCCGTTCTCACCCGGTGGAACGACGAGTACGGCTTTCTGACCTTCGCGAGCGACCACGGGCTGTACAAGAACTGCGAGTCGTACGGAAACGGCGACTCCGGCATCTACCCGGGCAGCGCGTCCGACATCAACGACGGGTACGGCTACGAGGTCCCGCGCTACTCGATCGAGATCACCGGCTGCCGCAGCCACCACAACATGGTCGGTTACTCCGGCACCGCGGGCGACTCCGTCTACGTCCACGACAACGAGTTCGACCACAACATGGGCGGCGCCTCGATGGACAGCGCCTTCCCCGGTCACCCAGGACTGCCGCAGAACCATGCCCGCTTCGAACGCAACCTGATCCACGACAACAACGCCGACTACTACCCGTATGTCGCCGACGGGACCTGCGCCAAGCCGCCCGCGGACCGCGGCTACGAGGACGGGGTCGTCTGCCCCCAGATCTCCATGCCGCCGGGCTCAGGCATCATCACCGCCGGCGGCAACTGGAACCTGTACGAGAACAACTGGATCTACGGGCAGCAGCGTGCCGCCTTCTTCCTGACCGCGGTCCCCGCCTTCATCCGCGGCGAGAGCGCGCTGTCCAAGCAGACCGACACCTCCCACCACAACCGGTACGCGGGCAACCACCTCGGCACGGACAAGGCGGGCAACTCCCGGCCCAACCGCACCGACGTGTTCTGGGACGGCCAGGGCGAAGGCAACTGCTGGCAGTCGGACACCGGGCCGTCCTCCCCACGCACCCTGCCCACCTGTGGCTCCGAGCGCGGCGCCGTGTCCGGACGCACCGACCGGCTCGTCGGCGAACCGGTCAAACTCGCCCAACTGCTGGTCTGCGCCGACTACAACGTGCAGGCACGACGGCTGCCGGCCGGCTGCGACTGGTACGGAGCACGTGGCATCGAGCGCATCGAGGTACAGGTGACGCTGGCGATCGCGGTGGTGCTCGCGCTGGTCGGCGGGGTGCTGTGGTGGCGCAGACTGCGCGGCAGTGGACTCGCCACCGCGGTCACGGTGCTCGGCGCGATCGGCCTCGGGCTGGATGTGGCCGGATCGACGACGGGGCCCGCCTCCACCTATGTGCCCGCGCTGGCACTGCTGCTGACCGGGGTGTGGTGGACCGGGATCGGGCTGGTGCTGCGGGGCGACCGGCCCTGGCTGGGCTGGACCACGGTGGTCCTGGGTGCGCTCACCCTGCTCGACGCCCTCGACAAGGCCGTGTTCATGATCCCGTGGATTCCCCTCAGCCCGGCCTGGCTCCGTGGACTGCTCGGGGTGATCTGGGTGGTGTGGGCCGTCGTGGCTGCCGCCCGGCACACGGAACGGGGAGTTCCGGGCGAGCAGGGCGCGTCGCAAGAGGGCCCTGCTCCGGACGCGGGCGTGCACGCGCCCGGCGCTCCGGCCACCGCTTTGGCCCCCGCCCCGGAAGGAGATGCATCGTGAAGAATCTCCGCAGGCGACGGTGGCTCGCCCGGCCGGGCGGCGCAGCCGTCACCGTGCTCGCCGCAGGCGCCCTCGTGTTCGGTGCGAGCGCCTGTGGTGGGCGGGCCACCACCCACCACAAACCCGGCACCAGCCATGAGCAGGCCGTCGGCAGCGTCGGCCGGCTCCTCGCAGCCGACGACGGATCGGGCCACCGGCTGCGCCAGGTCGACGCCAAGGGCGCTCCCCAGGTGACGGTCGCCGTCCGGCGGGACTCCGAGGACGGCTGGAACGTCCGTCTCTCCGTGCGGAACTTCCGGTTCACCCCGGACAGCGTGGGCGGCGCCGCTCTCCTCGGGCGCGGCCACGCCCGCCTCTTCCTCGACGGCCACCCCCTCGCCCGGGTCTACGGATCCTGGTACCACCTCCCCGACTCCCTCGTCCGCAGCTCCGGCGGTGGCACCGGTCTCACCGCCCGCCTCTACGCCGACGACCACACCGCCTGGGCCGTGAACTCCACCCCGATCCAGGCCACCACCTCCCTCACCACTGCCTCCGCACAGCCCACCGCCCCCGCGCCGCACCGACCGGAAACGCCCCGGCCCGACACGGCACTCGAGATCGTCGTCTCCCACGGCAAGGTCAGCCCCGCCCCCGGCCGCACCGAGATCAAGAAGGGCCGGATCATCGAACTCCGGGTCCGCAGCGACCAAGCCGACACCCTCCACGTCCACGGCTACGACAAGGAGGCCCGGCTGCCCGCAGGAAAGACCGTCACCCTCACGTTCACCGCAGACCGCACCGGGCTCTTCGAAGTCGAGACACATGAGTCCGACCTGCTCCTGACCCAGCTCGTCGTACGGTGAGCGTCCTCGCCCATGGCATCGGCGCCCAGCACGACCTTCCGCTGTCCCCCTTCTACGCCTTCGCCGGGGCCTTCGCCGCGCTCTTCGTCTCCTTTCTCGCGCTCGGCCTGCTCTGGTCCTCCTCCCGATTCCGCGGCGACCGGGCGGGCCGCCCGCTCCCGGCCGCCGTCCAGCGCCTCGCCGACGCACGCCCCACCCGTATCGCCGTGCGCGTACTCGGGTCGGCCGCTGCCCTGCTCGTCACACTCCACCTCCTCCTCGGCCCGGACGACCCGGACCGCAACCCGGCCCCCGGCGCCGTCTACGTACTCCTCTGGGTCGGACTCGTCCCCGCCTCACTCCTCCTCGGCCCCGTCTGGCGACTGTTCAACCCGCTCCGCACCGTCCACCTCCTCGGCTGCCGCGTGCTCGGCCGTGATCCCGCCGCGGGCCGCCCCCTTCCCGTACGTCTCGGTCTTTGGCCCGCCGCGGCCGGGCTCCTGGCCTTCACCTGGCTCGAACTCGTCGCCCCCGACCCCGCATCGACCACCGCCCTCCTCCTCTTCCTCTCCCTCTACGCCGCCGTCCACCTCGCAGGCGCCGCCCGCCACGGCGCCGGATGGTTCGACCACGCGGACGCCTTCGAGGTCTACTCGGGGCTGCTCGCCCGGCTCTCCCCGCTCGGCCGTCGCCCCACCGACCGCCGCCTCGTACTCCGCTCCCCTTTCAACGGTCTCGATGCCACCCCGCAGACCCCCGGACTCGTCGCCACCGTCTGCGTCATGCTCGGCTCCACTGCCTACGACGGCTTCTCGGACGCCCCCTCCTGGATCGTCACCGTCCAGACCTCACCCCTGGGCCGCACCACCGCGGCCACGCTCGGGCTCCTGGGCGCCGTCGCCCTCGTCGCCACGCTCTATGCCCTCTGCGCCGGCGCCACCCGGCTGATCTCCGGTCAACTCCGCCACCCCCTCACCGTCTTCGCGCACTCACTCGTCCCGATCGCCCTCGGCTATCTCATCGCCCACTACTTCACGCTCTTCGTCACCGAAGGGTCACGCACAGTCATGGTGGCATCCGGTACTGACAATCCCGTCCCGCCCGAGCCGCCGCTCGGCCCGGGCGGCGTCGCCACGCTCCAGGTCGCCGCGATCGTCCTCGGTCACGTACTCGGCGTCATCGCAGCCCACGACAGGTCCGTGCGCCTCTTCCCGCCCGGCCGCGCCGTGGCGGGGCAACTCCCGCTGCTGGTCCTGATGATCACGTACACCATCGGCGGGCTGTCCCTGCTCATCGCATGACGGTCGCACCGGCACCGACCCGTCACCCGCGGAGGAGACCCACGGCATCATGGATCCCGTGCCCCATGCGAACACGAACCTCCGCCGCGCCCCCGTGCAGCAGCGCAGCGCCGAACGCCTCGCCCGGATACTCGACGCCTGTGCCGAACTCCTCGACGAGACCGGATACGAGCAGCTGTCCACCCGTGCCGTCGCCGTCCGTGCCGAGGTCCCCATCGGCTCCGTCTACCGGTTCTTCTCCAACAAGCGCGCGCTGACCGATGCGCTCGCCCGGCGCAACCTGGACAGCTACGCCGAACGCATCACCGCCCGCCTCGCCGCCATCCAGGCCGCCGACTGGCGCAGCGCCATCGATGCCGTCCTGGACGAATACCTGGCCATGAAGCTCTCCGTGGCCGGCTTCGCGCTCGTCGACTTCGGCGCTCCGGCCCCCGACGACGACCCGGCCGGTGACGCCAACCACCGGGTCGCCGGCCGGCTCACCGAACTGCTCTCCGGACACCTCGGCCGCGCCCCCGACGAGGAGTTGCTCCGGACCGTCCTGGTCTGTGTCGAGGCCGCCGACGCCCTCCTCCAACTCGCCTTCCGTACCGACCCGTCGGGCGACCGGGCCATCGTCGGTGAGACCCGCGTCCTGCTCCGGGCCTACCTCGCACAAGTCCTGGACTGACCGCGAGGGCCTCGTGCCGCGACCCCTCCCCCCGCCCCGTCCTCCGGCCCGCCCCACGCCCGCCTCGAGGCCCGGCGATATCGTCGCGACAACACCTCGCCGCCATGCGTACCGGTCGGTATGCTCGGCCGGGCCTGCCCGCGTACGTGCCACTGCTGTCGCCGCCCCGGGGAGGGCCCATGTCGCGCGACCCCAGCAGCTCCCGCACCGCCCTGCGCATCCGCCCCCTCTGCGCACCGCTGTGCTCAACGGCATCCCGGTGGTGGTGACGCCTACCGCGACACCCGACGCTGTGACCCAGGTGGTTCTGCCGGTTGTGCCCATCACGTGATCCCCGCGTTGACCTGGGGTTTTGCTCGTATTGCTCGCATGTCAACATCTTGTTAACGCTGCGAGGCGCGCCCTAACGTCATCCGCACCGCCGACTCCGGTGGGAGTTCAAGGGTGAGCGATAGGTATCCCATATGCTGACAATCCTCGGCTTTGCCATGATTGCGACCTTCCTGGTCCTGATCATGATGAAGAAGATGTCGCCGATCGCGGCGCTGGTCCTGATCCCCGCACTGTTCTGCGTCGCCGTCGGGAAGGGCGCGAAGCTCGGCGACTACGTCATCGAGGGCGTCGGCAATCTGGCCCCGACCGCCGCGATGCTGATGTTCGCCATCGTCTACTTCGGTGTGATGATCGATGTCGGCCTCTTCGACCCGATCGTGCGGGGCATCCTGCGCTTCTGCAAGGCCGACCCGATGCGGATCGTGGTCGGTACGGCGGTGCTCGCGGCGATCGTCTCGCTCGACGGTGACGGCTCCACCACCTTCATGATCACCGTCTCGGCGATGTACCCGCTCTACAAGCGCCTCAAGATGAGCCTGGTCGTGATGACCGGTGTCGCCGCCACGGCGAACGGCGTCATGAACACCCTTCCCTGGGGCGGCCCCACCGCCCGCGCCGCCACCGCGCTCAAGCTGGACGCGGGCGACATCTTCGTCCCGATGATTCCCGCGCTCGGCGTCGGACTGGTCGCCGTACTGCTCCTGGCCGTCGTTCTGGGCCGGCGCGAGCGCAAGCGGCTCGGCACGCTCACCCTCGACGAGGTGCTGGCCACCGAGACGGTCACGGAGTCGGAGACGGTTCTCGTCGGGACGGGCGGCGGCAGCGACCGTACCCGCAAGAGCTCCGGCGGAAGCGGTACGGGCACGGGCGCGGACGGCGACGAAGCGAATGCGGACGAGGGCTTCAAGGGCCTTGACCCGGGCCGGGCCACCCTGCGCCCCAAGCTCTACTGGTTCAACGCGGGCCTCACCGTCGCGCTGCTCACCGCGATGATCACGGAGCTGATGCCGATCCCGGTGCTCTTCCTGCTCGGCGCGGCCCTCGCCCTCACCGTCAACTTCCCCCACATGCCCGACCAGCGGGCCCGTATCGCCGCCCACGCCGACAACGTCCTCAATGTCTCCGGCATGGTCTTCGCAGCTGCCGTCTTCACCGGCGTCCTCTCCGGCACCGGCATGGTCGACCACATGGCCGACTGGCTCGTCGGCGCGATCCCCGACGGCATGGGCCCGCACATGGCGATCGTCACCGGCATCCTGAGCATCCCGTTGACGTACTTCATGTCCAACGACGGCTTCTACTTCGGCGTCGTCCCCGTGCTCGCCGAGGCCGGTGCCGCCCACGGTGTCTCCCCGCTGGAGATCGCCCGCGCCTCCCTGGTCGGACAGCCCCTGCACATGTCGTCCCCGCTGGTCCCGGCCGTCTATGTCCTCGTCGGCATGGCGAAGGTCGAGTTCGGCGACCACACCAGGTTCACCGTCAAGTGGGCCGTGCTCACCTCACTCGTGGTGCTCTGCGCCGGACTCCTCTTCGGAATCATCTGACCGTGTCCCGTACACAAGAGCCCGGAAGGAGCCGGCTGCTGCGCCTCGTCATCGCCTTCGCCTTTGCGCAGGGGGTGGTGTCGACGGCGTGGCCCGCCGTCTCCTGCCGGGCTCTCTCGCTGGGCGACCGGGTCGCCGTGATGCGCGACGGCTCCAGCAGGTGAGCCCGCCGCGCGAGGTCCACGCCCTGCCGGAGAGTGTCTTCGTCGCCGCGTTCATCGGCACCCCGTCCGTACCGGCCCCGACATGCGGCTGCGCACCGGCGGACAGGTCCCGCTCGTGGTCGATCTCGCGCACCTGTACGTCTTCGACCACCACGTCCGCCGGATCCGACCACTGCCCAAGGGCATCCCGGGTCCCGCCGGACAGGACTCAGGGTCCTGTCCGGCGGATCAGGGTCTCGGAGACCCCAGGAGCACCGGACGACTCCGGGCGGTTGACCTCAAGTCCACTGGAGGTCGTACGTTCCTTCCATGAGCATGGAAGCCACCGCGTGGACGCAGCTCCACAATGTCATGAACGCGCAAGCCGACCGGCGCCCCTTCGACCGGAACACCCTGCGGCGCATCGCCGCGTTCGCCCGCCCGCACCGGCGCCGGGTCGCCCTGTTCCTGGTACTGAGCGTGGCGACGGCGCTGCTCGCCGTCGCCACCCCCGTCCTCGCAGGCCGCGTCGTGAACGCGATCGTGACCGGCGAGGACGGGGGCACCGTCACACGGCTGTCCCTGCTCATCGCCGTGATCGCCGTCGCGGAGGCGGCGCTCGGCCTGGTCGGCCGCTGGCTCTCGGCGAACCTCGGTGAAGGGCTGATCCTCGATCTGCGCACCGCCGTCTTCGACCATGTGCAGCGCATGCCGATCGCGTTCTTCACCCGCACCCGCACCGGCGCGCTCGTCAGCCGCCTCAACAACGACGTCATCGGCGCCCAGCGCGCCTTCAGCAACACGCTCTCCGGCGTCGTCAGCAATGTCGTGACGCTGCTCCTCACCCTTGGCGTCATGCTCTCCATCTCCTGGCAGATCACCGCGCTCGCACTGGTGCTGCTGCCGGTGTTCGTGCTGCCCGCGCGCCGGATGGGTACGCGAATGGCGAGGCTCCAGCGGGAAGCGGCGGCCCACAACGCCGCGATGGGGACCCGGATGACCGAGCGCTTCTCCGCACCCGGCGCCACACTGATCAAGCTCTTCGGCCGGCCCGCCGACGAGTCCGCCGAATTCGCCGCCAGAGCGGGCAGGGTGCGCGACATCGGGGTGCGCACGGCCATGGCCCAGTCCGCCTTCATCACCGCCCTCACCCTCGTGTCCGCGCTGGCGCTCGCCCTGGTCTACGGGCTCGGCGGGTTCTACGCCCTGCGCGGGCAACTGGACGCGGGTGCGGTCGTCTCCCTGGCCCTGCTGCTGACCCGGCTGTACGCGCCGCTCACCGCCCTTGCCGGGGCGCGCGTCGAGGTGATGAGCGCCCTCGTCAGCTTCGAGCGGGTCTTCGAGGTCCTCGACCTCAAGCCGCTCATCGAGGAGAAGCCGGACGCACGGACGATCCCGGAAGGCCCGGTGTCCGTGGAGTTCGACGACGTACGCTTCGGCTACCCGTCCGCCGACAAGGTCTCCCTCGCCTCGCTCGAGGACGTCGCGGCCCTCGACACCCGCGGCGGCAGCGAAGTGCTGCGCGGGGTCTCCTTCCGCGCCGAACCCGGCCGGACCGTGGCACTCGTCGGCTCGTCCGGCGCGGGCAAGTCGACCATCGCGCAACTGCTGCCGCGCCTGTACGACACGGACGAGGGTTCGGTACGCATCGGCGGCATCGACGTACGCGACCTGTCCGCCGACACGCTGCGTGACACCCTCGGCATGGTCACCCAGGACGGCCACCTCTTCCACGAGTCGGTCCGCGCCAACCTCCTGCTCGCCCGGCCGGAATCCACCGAGGAGGACCTCTGGGACGCGCTGCGCCGCTCACGCCTGGACGGTCTGGTCGCCTCGCTGCCCGACGGGCTCGACACGGTCGTCGGCGAACGCGGCTACCGCCTCTCCGGCGGCGAACGCCAGCGGCTGACCATCGCCCGGCTGCTCCTGGCCCGCCAGCGCGTCGTCATCCTCGACGAGGCCACCGCCCACCTGGACAACACTTCCGAGGCGGCCGTCCAGGAGGCGCTCACCGAAGCGCTCGCCGGACGCACGGCAGTCGTGATCGCCCACCGGCTCTCCACCGTACGGGCGGCCGACCTCATCCTTGTCGTGGAGGACGGGCAGATCGTGGAGCGGGGAACCCACGAAGAACTCCTCGCGGCCGGCGGCCGGTACGAGGAGCTGTACACCACCCAGTTCGAGAACCCTGGTACGCAGGCCGCGGAGCTCGGCTGACAACGGCCGCCCGGAACACCGGCCAGCCGGGGAATCCGGCAGGGGCGGCGGTCCAGTCCGTCCCGCCGGCCTCATCCACCGCGAACGCCCCCGCGGGACAGGGGAGTTCCCCGGCCAGGGCCGCAGCCCGCCCGAACTCCTCGTGTGCCGCCGCCTCCCGGCCCAGCGCCGCGAACGCGGCCACATGCACCGTGCGGGCATCGGTCTCCGACAGCCGTTCGGGGGATCGGGGCAGGTGCATGGAGTGCTCCTCCTGGACGGGTGCGGGGGAGCCGGCCCCGTACCCGGACCTACGAGGGGAAGCACGGGGTGGGGCGGGCTGGCGCCGGACGCCGGGAGGAGGCCGTTACTGGCGTATTACCGGCCGGGACGGGCGGACTTTCGGCCCATGGCGTGACACCGTGACGGGGGCCATGGAAATGGCCTCTGGCGCCCAAAAACTAACAGCGCTAGTTTGGGGCGCGGACGACTACGCCGTAGCCACGGCACCTCGGGAGGAACGCGATGAAGGCCCACGACGGGATGTACATCGGCGGCGAGTGGCGGGCCGCCGCAGGCACGGACCTGATCGCGGTGGTCGATCCGGCGGACGAGCAGGTCATCGCGCATGTCCCGGCAGGCACCGCCGAGGACGTCGACGCCGCCGTGTCCGCCGCGCGTGAGGCCTTGCCCGCGTGGGCCGCGACTCCGCCCGCCGAGCGCGCCGCGAAGATCGCCGCCCTGCGCGACGTCCTCGTCGCACGCAAGGACGAGATCGCGGAGACGGTCACCGCCGAACTCGGCGCACCGCTGCCGTTCTCGCAGAAGGTGCACGCGGGCGTACCGATCCTGGTAGCCGGCTCGTACGCCGAACTCGCCGCCTCGTACGCCTTCGAGGAGAAGGTCGGCAATTCCACCGTCTACGCCGAACCGGTCGGCGTCGTCGGCGCGATCACGCCATGGAACTACCCGCTGCACCAGATCGTCGCCAAGGTCGCCCCCGCGCTCGCGGCGGGCTGCACAGTCGTCCTCAAGCCCGCCGAGGACACCCCGCTGACCGCCCAGCTCTTCGCGGAGGCCGTCCACGAAGCGGCCATCCCCGCAGGCGTGTTCAACCTGGTCACCGGCCTCGGCCCGGTCGCCGGACAGGCCCTCGCGGAGCACGGGGGCGTCGACCTGGTCTCCTTCACCGGCTCCACCGCCGTCGGCAAGCAGATCGGCGCCACGGCCGGCGCAGCCGTCAAGCGCGTCGCCCTCGAACTGGGCGGCAAGTCCGCCAATGTCATCCTGCCGAGCGCGGACCTCGCCAAGGCCGTCGGCGTCGGCATCGCGAACGTCATGGGCAACTCCGGCCAGACGTGCAGCGCCTGGACCCGCATGCTCGTGCACACCTCCCGGTACGACGAGGCGGTCGCGCTCGCCGCGGAGGCCGCCGCCACGTACGGCGACCGCATCGGGCCCCTCGTCAACGCCAAGCAGCACGCACGGGTGCGCGGCTACATCGAGAAGGGTGTGGCGGAGGGTGCGCGCCTCGTCGCGGGCGGCCCCGAAGCCCCGCGCGAGCAGGGGTACTTCGTCAGCCCCACTGTGTTCGCCGACGTCACCCCGGAGATGACCATCGCCCAGGAGGAGATCTTCGGCCCGGTCGTCTCGATCATCCGTTACGAGGACGAGGACGATGCCCTGCGCATCGCCAACGGCACCGTGTACGGGCTCGCGGGAGCGGTCTGGGCGGGTGACGATGCCGAGGCGGTGGCCTTCGCCCGCCGGATGGACACCGGGCAGGTCGACATCAACGGGGGCCGGTTCAACCCGCTCGCCCCGTTCGGCGGTTACAAGCAGTCCGGCGTCGGCCGCGAGCTCGGTTCGCACGGGCTCGCCGAGTACCTCCAGACGAAGTCGCTGCAGTTCTGACCTTTCCTTCCCTGCCCCGATCCCCGCTGCCGACCGTCAAGGAGCCTGTTCGTGGTCCGCGCCGCCGTACTGCCCGCCGTCGGAGCTCCCCTGGAGATCACCGACATCGAACTCCCGGAACCCGGACCCGGCCGGGTGCGAGTCCGTCTCGCCGCCGCCGGGGTCTGCCACTCCGACCTCTCGCTGTCCAACGGCACCGTGCGGGTGCCCGTCCCCGCCGTCCTCGGTCATGAGGGTGCGGGCACCGTCGTCGCGGCCGGTGAGGGCGTCACCCATGTCGCGCCCGGCGACGGTGTCGTGCTCAACTGGGCGCCGTCCTGCGGAAGTTGTCACCATTGCGGGATCGGCGAGGTCTGGCTCTGCGCCAATGCGCTGTCCGGTGCGGGCGGCATCCATGCCCGTACCGCCGACGGCACCGAACTCCACCCCGGCCTGAATGTGGCGGCGTTCGCGCAGGAGACCGTCGTCGCCGCGAACTGCGCCCTGCCCGCCCCCGACGGCATCCCGCTCACCGACGCCGCCCTGCTCGGCTGCGCGGTCCTCACCGGATACGGCGCGGTCCACCACAGTGCCCGGGTGCGCCCCGGCGAGTCCGTCGTCGTGTTCGGCATCGGCGGTGTCGGCCTCGCCGTGCTCCAGTCCGCCCGGATCGCGGGCGCCTCGAAAATCATCGCCGTCGATGTGTCCCCCGAGAAGGAGGAACTGGCCCGGCAGGCGGGCGCCACCGACTACGTGATCGCCTCCGACACCACCCCGCGCGCGATCCGGGAGCTCACGGGCGGCCAGGGCGCCGACGTCGCGATCGAGTGCGTCGGACGGCCCGCCGCCATCCGGGGCGCCTGGGACTCCACCCGCCGCGGCGGCCGCACCACGGTCGTCGGCATCGGTGGCAGGGACCAGCCGGTGTCCTTCAACGCCCTGGAGATCTTCCACTGGGGCCGCTCGCTGACGGGCTGTGTGTACGGGAACAGCGACCCGGCCCGCGACCTGCCGGTCCTTGCCGAGCACATCCTGGCGGGCAGGTTCGACCTCTCCATGATGGTGACCGAACGGATCGCGCTGGACGGCATCCCGGCGGCCTTCGACAACATGATCGCGGGCAGGGGCGGACGGGCCCTGGTGGTCTTCTGACCGATGCCCGGAAGGGGCCCCGGCCGCCCTCGACGGCGGCCGGGGATTCCGCCGTGCCCGGCCCCTCCTCGTCGCGGCCGTCCGGGTGTCATGTACGGAGCCGCCGCACGCCGAGAAGCCCCGTCGCCCTCGGGCGTCACCAGGACCGGATCGTCGTCCTCGCTGTCGGCCCCTGCGAAGCCGTCGAGTCCGGAGCCGCCGTGGCGGGCCGCCTCGGTGCGGGCGTCCAGCATGGCTTCCCCGGGCCCCGGCCGACTTCTTCTCCGTCTTCTTCCTACGGTCGCACGGTTCCTCGGCGCTCCGTGTCATGTCGGCGTCCCTCCACCGGCTGTGCCGGATTCTTCCGCGGCAGGCCGGTGTGCGGACGCATCCGGGAGACCGCCACCCCGGCCAGGCAGAGCAGACCCCCGCCGACGGTGAGCGGCGCGGGCACCTCGTCCAGCAGCAGCCAGGACATCAGCACCACCAGCGCGGGCACCGCATAGGTGGTTGCTCCCATCCGCCCCGCGGTGGTCCTGGCGAGTGCGTAGGCCCAGGTGGTGAAGGCCAACGCGGTCGGAAAGAGGCCAAGGTAGACCACGTTCAGGGTGGCGGACAGGGGTGCGTCGGCGGCGTCGGAGATCAGCGCACCGGAGAACGGCAGACAGGCGACGGTGCCGACCAGGCAGCCGAACGTGGTGATCTGCAGTGCGGAGCCGTGCCGCAGCGCCGGCTTCTGGCTGACCACCCCTGCCGCGTACGCCACCGCGGCCAGCAGACAGAGCGCCACGCCGAGCACCGACGCGTTCCCGTGCCCCGACATCGAGAGTCCGACCACGGCGGCGCCCGCGAACGACACGGCCATGCCCGCGATCAGCCTGCCGGGCAGCCCCTCGCCGAGCATCCGGGCACCGAGCAGCGCGATCAGGAGGGGACCGATGTTCACCACCATCGCGGCCGTGCCCGCGTCGACCTGCTGCTCACCCCAGTTGAGCACCACCATGTAGAGGCCGAACCAGAGCAGGCCCGACCATATGATCCCCGGCCAGGCGGCCCGCGGCGGCAGCCCCTCGCGCCGCAGCACCAGCAACGTGCCCAGCGCCAGGGAGCCCGTGAGCAGCCGGCCGAGAGCGAGCGCACCGGGCGAGTAGGCATCCCCGGCGCTGCGGATGGAGACAAAGGCGGAGGCCCACAGCAGCACGGTGGTGCAGGCCGCGGCAGGGGCCCGCCAGTTACGATGTGCCGCGGGTGTCGCCGCCGGGGCGGGTGTCGTCGTCATGGACCCGACCGTAGGGCCGCGGCCGTTCGGCACCTACCGAATTGTTTCCGGCTCGATGCCCAGATGCTCGTGCAGCGCCCGTTCCCCGTCCGGGGTCGCTCTCACCGCACGCCCGGACCCGATCCGTACGCACCACCCGGCATCCAGCGCATGGCGGCACAGCGCTGCTCCCGCGACCCCTGCCAGATGCGGCCTGCGCTCCGTCCAGTCCAGACAGCTCCGTACGAGCGGACGCCGCGACCTCGACTCCAGAGCGATACCCAGTCCGCCGAACCAGCCGAGGCCGTCGTCGGTGAGCGCGAAGCCGGTGTCCTGCTTCAGCAGCCCCCGTACGGTCATGGCATCGGCGATCGCGATGCCGATCCGGCCCGCGAGATGGTCGTAACAGGTGCGGCCGCGAGCCAGTGCGCTGCCGGCGCTCGCCGCGCTCAGTGTGCGCGGACGCTCGGGCGCGGCGTCGGGGACGACCTGGGCTGCCAGGTCCTCGACGAGATGCGCGGTCCGTTCGTCGGCGAGCCGCAGATAGCGGTGGCGGCCCTGCCGCTCCTCGGCCAGCAGCCCGCCCGCGACGAGCTTGCCGAGGTGTTCGCTGGCGGTGGACGGTGCCACCGAGGCGTATCTGGCCAGTTCGCCCGCGGTCCAGGCGCGGCCGTCGAGCAGGGCCAGGCAGAAGGCCGCGCGGGTCTCGTCGGCGAGGAGCGTGGCCAGGGCGGCGAGGCGGGGTGCGGCCGGGTCGGGGTGTGCCATGCGTGCCATGTGTTCCAGAATGCGTCAGGAACGCTTCGGTGCCGGCCGAACAGTCCCGGCGGACGCCAGCTGCTCGTACTGGAGACAGAGGCCGTCGACCAGCGCTCGCAGCCCGGTCTCGAACGCGCCCTCGTCGACCTTCCGGCGGCGGTCGGCCAGCAGATGGGCCTGGCCGAGGTGCGGATAGTCCGCGGGGTCGTACGCCGTCTCGTCGTCGACGAAGCCGCGGGCGAACGAACCGAGGGCCGAGCCGGTGACGAAGTAGCGCATCAGGGCCCCGATGTACGTCGCCTGGGCGGGCGGCCAGCCGGCCCTGACCATCGCACCGAAGACCGCGTCGGCCACCCGCAGACCGGCGGGGCGGCGTCCCGGACCCTGGGCGAGCACCGGGACGATGTGCGGGTGCTCGGTGAGCGCCGCACGGTAGGAGACGGCCCAGTCGTGCAGGGCAGCGCGCCAGTCGCGGGTGTCCGACTCGTCGAACATCGACAGATCGACCTGGGCGGACACGGCGTCCGCGACCGCGTCCAGGATCTCGTCCTTGTTGCGGAAGTGGTTGTAGAGCGAGGGTCCGCTGACCCCGAGTTCGGCGGCGAGCCGGCGGGTGGAGACGGCGTCGAGCCCCTCGGAGTCCACGAGTGCGCTCGCCGCCTCGACGATGCGGTCTCTGCTGAGGAGGGGCTTGCGCGGTCGGGCCATGCGGCACATAGTAGGGCCTGCAAGCAGAAAACTAGCAGTGCTAATTAAAGTGTGGGAGTCGAAGGTTGAACCTGGAGCTCAGCGAGGAGCAGGAAGCCGTCCGGCAGCTCGCCAAGGACTTCGTCGCCCGCGAGATCGCACCCCATGTCGTGGAGTGGGACCGGGCCGAGAACGTCGACAAGTCGATCGTGAAGAAGTTGGGCTCCCTCGGCTTCCTCGGCCTCACCGTCCCCGAGGAGTACGGCGGCTCGGGCGGCGACCACCTCGCGTACTGCCTGGTCACCGAGGAGCTCGGCCGCGGCGACTCCTCGGTCCGCGGCATCGTCTCCGTGTCCCTCGGCCTGGTCGCCAAGACGATCGCGGCCTGGGGCGATGAGGCGCAGAAGCGGCACTGGCTGCCGAAGCTCACCGCGGGCGAGGCGATCGGCTGCTTCGGCCTCACCGAGCCCGGCACCGGCTCGGACGCCGGGAACCTGACGACGAAGGCCGTCCGGGACGGCGACTCGTATGTCATCAACGGCAGCAAGATGTTCATCACCAACGGAACCTGGGCCGACGTCGTGCTGCTCTTCGCCCGCACCGACGACACCCCCGGCCACAAGGGCATATCCGCCTTCCTGCTCCCCACCGACACCCCCGGCCTCAGCCGCCGCACCATCCACGGCAAGCTCGGCCTGCGCGGCCAGGCCACCGCCGAGGTGGTCCTGGAGGGCGTCCGCGCGCCCGCCTCGACGCTCATGGGCCCGCAGGGCAAGGGCTTCTCCATCGCGATGTCCGCCCTGGCCAAGGGGCGGATGTCGGTCGCGGCCGGCTGTGTCGGAATCGCGCAGGCCGCACTCGACGCCGCCGTGGGTTACGCGGGCGAGCGCGAGCAGTTCGGCAAGTCCATCGCGAGCTACCAGCTCGTCCAGGAACTCATCAGCGACATCGCCGTCGACGTCGACGCCGCCCGGCTGCTGACCTGGCGGGTGGCGGACCTCGTCGACCGCGGCAAGCCCTTCGTCACCGCCGCCTCCAAGGCGAAGCTCTTCGCGTCCGAGGCCGCCGTCCGCGCCGCCAACAACGCGCTCCAGGTCTTCGGCGGCTACGGCTACATCGACGAGTACCCGGTCGGCAAGCTGCTGCGCGACGCCCGGGTGATGACGCTGTACGAGGGCACCAGCCAGATCCAGAAGCTGATCATCGGCCGCGCGCTCACCGGGGTCTCCGCGTTCTGACTCCCGCGCCGCTGCTCGAACGGGCGTCTGAGTACCGGGCTGAGTACCCGAGCGGATGTGGCGCACGCCACGTCGGCCGATGCTGGGCGTCATGAGTGAGACAGCACAGGTCAAGCAGCAGGGCACCGCGGCCTTCTACGGCCAGGCCGTCGCCTCCTTCGGGGTGGCTATGGGTGCGGTGGCTCTCGGTATCTACTTCCTGGACGCCGACGCCTGGGTCCGCGGATTCCTCGCGATCGGTGTCCTCTACCTCGTCACCTCCTGCTTCACCCTGGCCAAGGTCATCCGTGACCGCCAGGAAGCGGGCCGGATCGTCAGCCGGGTCGACCAGGCCCGGCTGGAGAAGATTCTCGCCGAGCACGACCCCTTCCAGAAGCTCTGACGATCCCGCCGGACGGACCCTAAGCGCTTGCTCAGGTTCGGGGTATGGTGTTCGTTCTGCTGACGAGAGGGGCGAGTGACGATGAGCACGGCGGAGGAGACCGACGGCGGCAGTGCGCCGTGGGCCGAGGTGACGCCCGAGGCGGCCAGGCGGCTCCTCGTCGCCGCCGTCGAAGCCTTCGCCGAGCGCGGGTACCACGCCACCACCACCCGCGACATCGCCGGCCGGGCGGGGATGAGCCCCGCCGCCCTCTACATCCACTACAAGACGAAGGAAGAGCTGCTCCATCGGATCAGCAGAATCGGTCACGACCGCGCCCTGTTCGTCCTGGAGGCCGCTGCCGACGGCGGGGGCACGGCCGCCGAGCGGCTGGCCGAGGCTGTACGGTCCTTCGTCCGCTGGCACGCCGAACGGCACACCACGGCCCGCGTCGTCCAGTACGAACTGGACGCCCTCGGTGAGGAGCACCGCACCGAGATCGTCGAGCTGCGCCGCAAGAGCGACGCGGTGGTGCGCCGGATCATCAGCGAGGGCGTGCAGGCCGGGGAATTCGACGTCCCCGACATTCCGGGCACCACGCTCGCGGTGCTCTCGCTCTGCATCGATGTGGCGCGCTGGTTCAACGCGCAGGGCAGCCGGACGCCGGACGAGGTCGGCGACCTGTACGCCGACCTCGTGCTGCGCATGGTCGCTGCCAAGCGGTAGCGGTGGCGGGCCGCGCCGTCAGAAGCAGCCGCGCCGTCAGAAGTAGTAGCGCGACACCGACTCGGCCACGCACACAGGCTTGTCGCCGCCCTCGCGCTCGACCGTGACGAGGGCGGTGACCTGCACGCCGCCCCCGGCCTCCTCGACGCTCTTCAGCACGCCCGTGGCGCGCAGCCGGGAGCCCACAGGCACGGTGGACGGGAAGCGGACCTTGTTCGTCCCGTAGTTGATGCCCATCTTCATGCCCTCGACCCGCATGATCTGGGGTACGAGGGCCGGCAGCAGCGAGAGCGTGAGGTAACCGTGCGCGATCGTCCTGCCGAACGGCCCGGCCGCGGCCCGCTCCGGGTCCACATGGATCCACTGGTGGTCGCCGGTGGCCTCGGCGAAGAGGTCGATCCTCTTCTGCTCGATCTCCAGCCACTCGCTGTGACCCAGCTGCTCGCCCACCCCGTCGCGCAGCTCCTGCGCGGACGTGAAGATCCTCGGCTCTGCCATGTCCCTGGTCCCTGCCCTTCCAGCTCTCGGCCAACCGGCGTCGCGCTCTTGTCTAAGCGCTTGCTCAGCATGGTTGGCGGGTGCGTTCCTGTCAACGACGGACCGGCCGGGGGCGGACAAGTAGGGTTGGAGGGGTGCCCCAGCTCCCACAGACACTCCATGAACTCACGGTCGGCCAGCTCTCCGCCCGCAGCGGCGCCGCTGTTTCGGCCCTGCACTTCTACGAGGCCAAGGGCCTGATCAGCAGCCGCCGCACCAGTGGAAACCAGCGTCGCTACACCAGGGACGCGCTGCGCAGGGTCGCGTTCGTCCGTGCGGCGCAGCGGGTCGGAATCCCGCTTGCCACCATCCGGGACGCTCTGGCCGAACTCCCGGAGGAGCGCACCCCGAACCGTGACGACTGGGCGCGGCTCTCCGCCGCGTGGCGTTCCGAACTGGACGAGCGCATCGAGCAGTTGGGCCGGCTGCGGGACCATCTCACCGACTGCATCGGCTGCGGCTGTCTGTCGCTGGAGAACTGTGTGCTCTCCAATCCGGACGACATCTCCGGTCAGCGGATCAGTGGCTCGCGCCTGATGCCGGAGCGCCGTTCGGTCGACTGTCCGTAGAGGCGGGGGCCCGGCCGCTCGGATGCCTGGCGGGCGCGCCGGGCGCGCCCGCTGCCCGTCACGCCGCCGACGCCAGATCCTGGCGCCGCGCGCTCCGGGCCTTCGCCAGCGCCCCCGGTGTGAGCACCGGCTGCGGCACCAGGATCCCGCACCCCGTGCAGACCGGCCCCGACCAGGGCTCGCGCTCCAGATCCGGCCGCCAGGCGATCTCGGCGCCCGCGCACACCGGGCAGGACGCGCCCGGTTTTGACTCCAGCGCGGCGATCAGCCGGCCGAGAACCTCGGCGAGCGGCGCGGAGGGGTGAACCGTCGGGTCCTCGCAGCGGGCGACGCCGTGGCCGCCCCAGGTGCGCCGGTGCCAGTCGTCGAACGCGCCGGGCCTGCGCAGCCCGTCGTGCTTCTCCCGCCTGCGGCGCTCGGCGAACCCCGCCTCGTATCCGAGCCAGACGGCCCTCGCCGCCTCCAGTTCGTCCAGTGCGCGCATCAGCCGCACCGGATCGGGGGACCGGTCCTCGGGCTCGATCCCGTGCCGGGCGCACAGATGATCCCAGGTCGCCCGATGCCCGTAAGGGGCGAACCTCTCCAGGCACTTGCGCAGCGAATACCGCCGCAGCGCCAGGTCGCCCCGCGGATCGCGGACCTGTCTCGCAAGACTCCGGAATCCGGCCACTGCACCGCCACCTCCGTCGCTCGTACTTCGGCGTCGAGGAATGGACGTACGGCTGCCCGATTCGGATCCATTGAAATATGGCGGCGTCCACCATGTGAGATGACGCATCGTCATGAGAGCCGCACGCGGCGGCATGTGATGATTCGGAAGGGACGGAGCCGGTGCGCCGGGCGGGCCCGAACCCTCGGACCCGCCCGGCCCGTCTCACCGGTACTGGAGATACCTCTTCCGCACGGCCCGGAACGCGGCGAGATCCTCCGCCCACGCCCCCACCACCTCATCGGTGTCCGCCCCCGCGTCGATCAGCGTGCGGACCCGCGTGTTGCCGGTGAGCTTGTCGATCCAGTTGTCGGAGCGCCACGCGAACCCGCTCCACGTCCGCTTCGCCGTCACCAGCAGCGCGATCCCCGTGCGTACCGGATCGAAGACCTCGCGGTCCTGGACGTGCAGCTGCACCCCGCCGACCGTCCTGCCCTGGAACTTGGAGAACGTCGGCGCGAAGTACGCCTCGCGGAACGCGACTCCGGGCAGGTCGAGCGCGTTCGCGGCCGCCGCCCACCGGTGGTCGATGCCTTCTGCGCCGAGCAGTTCGAACGGCCGGGTCGTCCCCCGTCCCTCCGAGAGGTTCGTACCCTCGAACAGACAGGTGCCCGAGTACACCAGCGCCGTGTCGGGCGTCGGCATGTTGGGGCTCGGCGGCACCCACGGCAGCCCGGTCCCGTCGAAGAAGTCCGCGCGTCGCCATCCCGACATCTTCACGATGTCCAGTTCGACCGGCCGCGCGGCCAGGAACTCGGCGTTGAAGAGCAGTGCCAGCTCCGTCACCGTCATGCCGTGGGCCTGCGCGATCTCCCGGCGCCCCACAAAGGTCGAGAACGCCGGGTCGAGAACCGGTCCCAGCGCGGCCCGTCCGGTCACCGGGTTCGGCCGGTCCAGGACGACGAACCGCTTGCCCGCGAGCGCCGCCGCCTCCATGCAGTCGTAGAGCGTCCAGATGTACGTGTAGAAGCGGGCGCCCGCGTCCTGGATGTCGAAGACGATGGTGTCCACGCCGGACGCGGTGAAGACATCGGCGAGCGGCTGCCCGCTCTTCAAGTACGTGTCGTATACGGGGAGTCCGGTCGCCGGGTCGTCGTACCGCCCCTCGGAGCCGCCCGCCTGCGCGGTGCCGCGGAAGCCGTGCTCGGGTCCGAAGACCGCGACCAGGTTCACCCGCTCGTCCGGGTGCATCACATCGACGATGTGGCGTACGTCGGACGTGATCCCGGTCGGGTTGGTGACGATCCCGACCTTCTGCCCCTTCAGCAGCGCATAGCCGCCCGCCGCCAGCCGGTCGAAGCCGGTACGGACCCTATTGCGCCCGGAGCCCTGCCCTGTGCCGGGGAGGGGGCCGGCGACCGCGCTCCCGGGTCCGGCAGCCGTCGCCGCAAGGGCTCCCACTGCACCGCCGGCGGCCAGCAAACCACGCCTGGACAGGCTCATTCGGCTACCTCCATGATCGCTCCGACTGTCATGGTCACGCACGCTAGCGCGCACAGAGGCCGCGCGGAACGAGGTGGACGAGAGCGGTGTGACAGGAGTGGCGACAGCCTCCCGGACAAACCCTTCCCCGATCACATACCGACTGGTTAGTCTGCTGGAGAAGTCGGCTGAGAGAGGCGGGACCCGATGAGTACGGTGCAGGGCGCGGGCGTAGTGGTCACAGGGGCCGGAGGCGGCATCGGAGCCGCTCTGGCCCGCCGATTCGCCGCGGAAGGCGCGCGGGTCGTGGTCAACGACCTCGACGAAGCCCGGATCAAGCCGCTGGCCGAGGAGATCGGCGGCTCCGCCGTGACCGGTGACGCCTCGCAGATCGTGGACGCCGCCCGCGACGCGCTGGACGGCACCGTCGACATCTACTGCGCCAACGCGGGCCTCGCCTCGCCCGGAGACGTCTTCGCCGACGAGGAGGTCTGGGCCGCCGCCTGGGACGTCAATGTGATGGCCCACGTCCGCGCGGCGAGGGCGCTCCTGCCGGACTGGCTGGAGCGCGGCAGCGGCCGCTTCGTCTCGACCGCCTCCGCCGCCGGACTGCTGACGATGATCGGCGCCGCACCCTACAGCGTCAGCAAGCACGGCGCCGTCGCCTTCGCCGAATGGCTCTCGCTGACCTACCGCCACCGCGGCATCAAGGTCCACGCGATCTGCCCACAGGGCGTGCGTACGGACATGCTCACCGCCGCCGGATCGGCCGGCGAGCTCGTCCTCGCCCCCAGCGCCATCGAGCCCGAGGCGGTCGCCGACGCGCTCTTCGACGCCATGGCCGAGGACCGCTTTCTCGTCCTGCCGCACCCCGAGGTCGCCGGTTTCTACCGGGCCCGCACCAAGGACACCGACCACTGGCTCGGCAATATGAACCACCTCCAGCGGAAGTGGGAGGAGACCGGCGCATGACCGACTCCATCTACGCGGCAAAGCCCTGGACCTCCCTGCTCAGCGACGCCCAGCGGGCCCCCGTCGGCCCGGCCGAGACCCTGGTCCACGCCTTCCGCTCCTCCGTCGCCCGCAGCCCCGGGCATCCGGCGCTCGCCTGTTTCGACGGACGCCTGAGCTACCGCGAGACCGACGCGCTCTCCGACTCAGTGGCCGGCCACCTCGCCGGGCGGGCTTCGGCCCGTACATCCGCAACGGCTACGGCCTCACCGAGTGCACGGCCCCCTGCGCCTCCGTACCGCCGGAGCGCGAAGCCCCCGTCGATCCGGTCTCCGGAACGCGAGACCGTCCGTGCCTACGTCAGCCTGCGGCCGGGCGCCACGGTCGAACCCGAGGAACTGGGTGCATACTGCAAGGAACGGCTTGCCGCGTACAAGTACCCGCGCGAGGTCGAGATCCTGGCCGAACTCCCGAAGACGGCGAGTGGGAAGATCCTCGGGCGGGAACTGCGTTCCCCTCGGTAGACCGTTTCACGCGCAGCACGGATTCACGCACGGTACGGAAGGAAGGTGGCGGCAATGGCCAAGGCGACGGACGAGGACACGGCCCCCGTTCCGCAGCGGCTGTTGGCCGTCGCCACCCGGCTCTTCGCCGAGCAGGGGTACGACCGCACCTCGGTCCAGGAGATCGTCGAGGCGGCAGGCGTCACCAAGGGTGCGCTCTACCACTACTTCGGTTCCAAGGAGGACCTCCTCCAGGAGGTCTACGCCCGGGTGCTCCGGCTTCAGCAGGAGCGCCTCGATGCCTTCGCCGACGCCGACGCCCCGGTCGAACAGCGGCTGCGCGACGCCGCCGCGGACGTGGTCGTCACGACCATCGAGAACCTCGACGACGCCTCGATCTTCTTCCGGTCCATGCACCACCTCAGCCCGGAGAAGAACAAGCAGGTGCGGGTGGAGCGGCGCCGTTACCACGAGCGCTTCCGGGCCCTGGTGGAAGAGGGCCAGCGGAGCGGAGTGTTCTCCACGGCCACCCCGGCGGACCTGATCGTCGACTACCACTTCGGCTCGGTCCACCATCTGTCCACCTGGTACCGGCCCGACGGCCCGCTCAGCCAGCAGGAGGTCGCCGACCACCTGGCCGACCTGCTGCTGCGCGCCCTGCGTCCCTAGCCACCCGGGGAGCGTCGCCGGCCAGCCGGCCGATACGGACCCGGCCGGTCACCAACCCCGACAGGGCGGCCACCGCGTCCCGCGCGGCCTGTGTCCCGGCGAGCACCGACCGGGCCGACGGCAGCAGCGCCCGGCCCGCCTCGGTGAGGATCACGCGTCGGCCGCTCCGGTCGAACAGCTCGGCACCCGGCTCCCGTTCGAGGTTGCGCACGGAGGTGCTCAGCGGGGACTGCACGATCGGCTCGGCACGGGCGGCGGCGGTGAAACCGCCGTGCGTGACCACCGCCATGAAGTGGCGGAGTCGGCGTATCTCCAGCCATCCACGGTATCGATCGCAGCCGGCTGAACCATCTGTTGGACCGACCGCCGGTACGGGCCGAAGCTGGATGTATGACTCACATCCAGCCATCCGTACACGTCCCCGCGCTCTGGGCCGCGGCATACGGCCCGCACCACACACCGGCCGTCCGCCTCGTCGCCCGGTGCCTGTTGCGTGTGAGGGCCTTCGCCCGCGACCTGGCGCTGGCCGATCATGTGCCGTTCGGCGGTTATTGACGGGGTCGAATCCCGTTGGCGGAGCCGGGAGCGACCCGGTTAGCATCCGACGGTGAAGACGCCCGCCGACGAACAGTTCCACGATGCCGTACGCCGGGCCGACACCGAGCGGCTTTCGAGGCTCCTGGACGCGCAGGACTGCCCACCGGCAGTCCTCGGACGTCTGATCCGGCACGAGGACCCCGCCCTGCGTCATATGGGACTGGTCCTGCTCAACGAGCGAGTGACAGCGGGCCGCCCGTCCGACGACGCGGAGACGGCCGAACTCGCCGGGCTGCTGCCCGTGGCGCTGATGGGGCCGCCGGAGGCGGATCTCCTCCTGGCGGGGCTCTACGAGCGACTCGGCCACTGTCTCCGGGGCCGCCCCCGCCCGTCATGGCGCACGGCCGGGCTGCCGGTACGGGTGAGGATCGCGTGGCTGCGCTCCGAACTCCTCGACGAGCCGGCGGTGATCCGTGACGAGGTCCCGGGTGAACTCCTCTACCAGGCCGTACGGGAGACGGACATCACCCCGGCGCACCGTCCGGCTCAACTCGTGGACGAGCTGGCGGACAGCGGCGACCCCGTGCTGCAGGCCGAGGCGCTGCGACTCGCGCGCCAGGGGCTGCACGCCGGACTGCTGGCTCCCGCGCTGGTCCGCGAAGACCTGATCGGCCTGCTCGGCGCCGACAGCGACCGGGTCGTCGCCGGCGCGCTGGGCGAACTCACCGAGCCGTGGGCGGCGATGGAGCCGCTGCCGCGGGGGTGCATCTCTCCGTTTCTCGCCGCCGGTTCGGCGGGGGGCAGGCCCGCGGTGGCCGATGCTGCCCTCGCGGCGGCCGCCCGCCACGGCCACAAGGACCTGCTGCGGCAGATCATCGACGATCCGGATCTTCCTCCGGGCCTTCGCCGACAGGGAGTGGAACTGCTCGGTGATCTGGCGGACCGCGACGACATCGGTGAACTCACGGCCGTCGCCGCACATGATCCGCTGCTGTTCGGCGGGCCGACGGTGACGTGTCTGCGCGGTCTCCACCGGCGCGGGCACTTCGTGGACGGTCCGGAAGTTCCGGCGGTGGTCGGCCTGGCCCTGGCCGATCACTCGATTCCGCCCCGTGAGATCGCGACGATCCTGTTCACCTGCCGGAAGGAGGCATTCCGGGTACTGACGGAGGCGGCCGCCGATGATCCGAGCGGGCCGCGACGGCTCGCCCTGCTGGTGGCCCTGGCCGGGCAGGGAGCGGGCGAGCTTCCGATCGGGGAAGCGATCGCACGCGTGCTTCCCACGGCCTGCGCCCCCGGTCCGTTCCTCGACGCGATCCGCGAGCTGCGCCATGCGGATGCCGAAGACGCGGTGATCGCTCTGCTGCCCTCGGTGCCCGCCGCGGCCCTGGACGCTCTTCAGGCCATCGGCGGGCAGCGGACGGTACTGGCCCTGCGAGAAGGGCTGGGCCTGGACGGCGACACGATCGCGCCCCACCTGTACGCCGTACGGGACCGCGCCCTCGAACTGCTGTGGCAGCTGACCCGCGATCCGGCGCACCGCCGCGCCCTTCTCGTACAGCTGGATCCCGTCGGCCTGCCGGCGCGCGTCGCGGCGGACCTGGGCGGCCCGGACGAGCGGGAACTGGCCCTGCTGCGTTCCCATCTGAACCCGGACGAGCCGGTGGCGGCGCTGTGCCGTCTCGCGGACCACGGCAACGCCGGCACACTGCCGGCCATCGCGGACCTGCTGCTGCGCATCGTGGCCGAACAGGCGGCGTTGCGGGAGTGGGAACACGGACAGCCCGGCGGTGAGCCCGTGGTGCCCCAAGAGGTCCTGGACGCCGTGCACGCCCTGGGCCGCCGTCTCCACGAGCGGGGCGCGATCCGGCCGGTCTGCCTGCTCGGCACGGCAGATGCGCAAGAGGCCGGCCACGCACTCGTCGCGACCATGGCACTGGATCTGCTGGACCGGCCCGGACTGTCCGACCGTGAGCGGGCGATCCTGCTCGAACTGCTGCTCAGGGCCCCCTGGGCGGGCACCCGCGCCCGGGTGCACCGGCTGCTGCGCCACCGCGACCGGCACGTACGCAAACACGTCATCGCCCTGCTCGCCCGCGACGCCACGGGCGAGGACGCACAGGCGCTGTCGGCGACCCTGATCGCGCTGACCACCGCCCAGGACATCCAGACCGTCCGGCAGGCCCTGCTCGCACTGGGTCAGGCACAGGCCCACTGGGCGTGCACCGCGATCGCCGCATGTCTCGACCATCCGAACATGAACATCAAGAAGACCGCCGCCGAGGTACTGGTCCGCGCGGGCACACCGGCGGCGCTGCCCAAGCTTCTTTTTTGGCTCGGGCACCACGACAACCCCGGGCTGCGCGGCACCCTCGTCGCGGCCCTGCGCGCCGTCCTCGGCGACGCCTACGCGGCGACACTTCTCGCCGCCGCCGAGCACAGCCGGGACGGCCGTACCCGCGAACTGCTGCTGGCGGGCCTCGACGGCGTCCTCGGCGCCCGCTCGGTCCTCGCGCTGGACGATCAGGCGTCACCGGTGGCGGCCACCCTGCTCTCCCTGGTGGCGGACGGCCGGGTCGGTCTTGCCTCCGGGGACGTGAAGGATCTGGCGATACCGCAGGCCAGGCATGGCATCACCGCGTCGGCCGTCGCACAGCGGTCATCGGTGGACAGTGCGGCGGACCGTGACATCAGGTCGCTGGTGGCCGGGGGCTGGAACCCCTCGGTCGCCCTGCGCGTCGCCGAGAGGGACGTGCCGCCCCACCCCGACCGGCTGAACGATCTGCGGCCGATGCTCACAGACTGGCTCCGGCTGGCCGGCTCCCGGCCCGCGGCCCGGGACAGACTGGTGCGGTTCGCGCTGCGCATCTGCCCCGCACCCCGGGCGGCCGGGGAACTGACGGCATTCGCCCGGTCCGCACGGGTCCTGCTCGACGCGCTCGTCGACGCACGGGACGAGGACCGGCACGACCTGATCGTGGTACTCCAAGAGGCCGCGCCGATGCTGACGGGGGCCGGCAGGCCGGCCGTCGCCGCTGCGGTACGGGCACTGCCTCCCGCACCCACGACGCCGAGCCGGTCCACGCTGACGCTGCTGCGCCGCCTCGGCGCGGTGCTGGTCCGCGCCGACCTCGATCAGGCACTCGCTTCGGCCCGGCTCGGCGCCGACCCCTGGCAGGCCCAGGCCGCCGTGCTGAGGGAGGCGTTCGCAGCCCCGGAGACCACCGCGGCACCCGTGCCCGCCGAGACCCGGGCATGGCGGGCGGCGCTGGACGACGCGGTGCGCGCACCGGACACTCTGGAGGAGTTCCGCCGACAGGACGACGGCAGGGTCGGCTCGCGGGACCGGCTGACCGCACTGATCGAGGTACACCACGGCGCGGACCCCGAAGTCCGGGCCGCCCTGCTCGACTGGATGACGCTTCTTCAGCCCCTCGACGCACCGCCCTGGACCATCACCGAGACCGCCCGGGCTGCGACGCCGCTGCCCCGGCACGTACACATCGACGACCTCGACCAGCCCCGTTCTGCGGCCCTGCGGGAGCGCCTGCTCGACATGCTGGGGTCAACTGACGCAGGCCGCAGGGAGACCGCTGCCCTGGCACTGGCGAAGTGGCCCGAGCCCGAGGCCCGGCTGCCGGTTCTTCGCGCGTACCTCCGCGGGCACATCGACATACCCGTCGGCGTGGACCTGGCCCGTGCACTGCGCAATTTCGACGAGACGGAGCTCCGGGGCGAGGACGTCCTGCACGACAGGGTGGCTCTCGCGGCCTCGAAGCTCTCCCCGTGGACACTGGAACCGCTGGTGCCGCTGTTGCTGGAGTGGTGGGAGCACGCCCTGCCCGCCGCCGGACCGGCAGTCGGCGACGCACTGCGCAGCTACCCCGCCGACGCGCTCGCCAGGGCCCTCGGCGACCGGCTCGACGCCGGGGCCTGGGGTTTCCTCGACCTGCTCCTCGACCGTCGGCTCCTGCGTACCCCCGCGCTGACACGCACGTGTCGGCGGCTGCGCGCCGAAGGGCGCGACGACATGGCGGACCGGCTTCTTCTCGTCGAGGGTCCGCTGCGCGGCCCGGACGCCGCGCAGCAGGACGCGGCAGCGCTGGCAGCGCTCCGTGACCGCCCCCCGGCCGCACCCGGCGGAGCTTCGCACCGCCCGTCCAGGCAGGAACTGCTGGACCTGGCCCGAACCGGCACCCCGGATCAGATATGCGGGGCACTCAGAGAACTGGCCGAGACCCACGCGGGCCCGGACCCGGACCGGGACCCCGGACTGTGCGACCTGATCGGTGAGTTGCTGAACCATCCCCGGGCCAAGGTACGCCTGCGCGCCCACCGGACCTCACGGACGATGCTGGACCGGGGCACCTATCTGGGCCACACCATGCTCCTGCTGGACGACCCCCGGCCGGAACCGACGCGTACGGCGATCCGCACGCTCTGCCACGCCGGCTGGGAGCCCGCGATCCCTGCCGTGACCGGACTGCTCGCACACCCGCATCCCGGCGTGCGCAGGGCGGCGGCCGAGGGGCTCGTCGGGATGAGCGAGGCGGCGATCCCCGCCCTCCGTCAAGCCGCCGCCCACGCCCGCCCCGACAAACGCTCCCTCTACACGGACGTCCTCGACCGGCTCAGAAATTCAAGCCCGTCCGGCAACATGCCGGGCCCGTCCGGTGATTGAGGACAAAACGGCAACCGGGCGGGCCCTCGCACCCACCGACCCCGCCCGGGCCACCGCCTACACGTACCGCTTGATCTCCCGCCGGGCCAACGACCGCTGATGCACCTCGTCCGGCCCGTCCGCCAGCCGCAACGTCCGTGCCGCCGCCCACAGTTCCGCCAGTGGGAAGTCCTGGCTGACGCCGCCCGCGCCGTGCAGTTGCACCGCCCGGTCGAGGATGTCGACCACCGCACGCGGGGTGGCGATCTTGATGGACTGGATCTCCGTGTGCGCACCCCGGTTGCCCACCGTGTCCATCAGCCACGCCGTCTTCAGCACCAGCAGCCGCAGCTGCTCCACCGTGACCCGTGCGTCGGCGATCCAGTTCTGCACGACGCCCTGCTGGGCGAGCGGCTTGCCGAAGGCCGTACGGGAGACCGCCCGCTTGCACATCAGCTCGATGGCCCGCTCGGCCATGCCGATCAGCCGCATGCAGTGGTGGATCCGGCCCGGGCCGAGACGGGCCTGGGCGATTGCGAAGCCGCCGCCCTCTTCGCCGATCAGGTTCGCGGCGGGCACCCGCACATCGTTGAACACGACCTCCGCGTGACCGCCGTGGTAGTGGTCCTCGTACCCGTACACCTGCATCGCGCGCCGCACTTCGAGGCCGGGCGTGTCGCGCGGGACCAGGATCATCGACTGCTGGCGGCGGATGTCGGGACCGTCGGGGTCATCGGCAGTCGCGGTCCTGCCCATCACGATGAAGATCCGGCAGTCCGGGTTCATCGCCCCGGAGATGTACCACTTGCGGCCGTTGATGACGTAGTCCTCGCCGTCCCGCACGATCCGGGTCTCGATGTTCGTCGCGTCCGAAGAGGCCACCTCGGGCTCCGTCATGGCGAACGCCGACCGGATCTCCCCGGCGAGCAGCGGCTCCAGCCACTGCTTCTTCTGGTCGTCCGTGGCGAACTGGAAGAGCACCTCCATGTTGCCCGTGTCCGGCGCCGCGCAGTTGAGCGCGGTCGGCGCCAACTGCGGTGAACGGCCGGTGATTTCGGCGAGCGGTGCGTACTGGAGGTTGGTCAGCCCGGCGCCGTACTCGGCATCGGGAAGGAAGAGGTTCCACAGCCCCTGCCGCCGCGCCTCGGCCTTCAGGTCCTCGACGATCTGCGGGGTGTCCCACGGCGAGGCCAGGAGCGCGCGCTGTTCGTCCGCGGTCTTCTCGGCCGGGTGGACATGCTCGTCCATGAAGGTGAGCAGCTTGTTGCGCAGCTCTTCGGTACGGGCGTCGAATGCGAAGTCCATGGGGGTGATCAGCCTTCCTGGAGGGTGGTGAGGCCGTGCTCGATGAAGACGGGGACGAGATCGCCGATGCGGTCGAAGCCGGCTCCGACGGTCTGGCCCAGGGTGTAGCGGTAGTGGATTCCCTCCAGGATCACGGCGAGCTTGAACCAGGCGAACGCCGTGTACCAGGAGATGGCGGAGGTGTCCCGGCCGGAGCGTGCGGCGTAGCGCTCGATCAGCTCGGCGGGGGTGGGATGGCCGGCCGCGCCGCTGGTGGTGGAGACCGGGGACTTCGGCAGACCGAGGTCGGAGCTGTACATCACCAGCAGACCGAGGTCGGTCAGCGGGTCGCCGAGCGTCGACATCTCCCAGTCGAGAACGGCCTTGATCCGGTCGTCGGAGCCGATCAGGACGTTGTCCAGGCGGTAGTCGCCGTGTACGACGGTGGGCGCGGGGGAGACGGGCAGCTCTCGGCCGAGCGCGGCGTGCAGTTCGTCGATGCCGGGCAGTTCGCGGTTTCGGGAGGCGTCCAGCTGCTTGCCCCAGCGGCGCAGCTGCCGGTCGAGGAAGCCCTCGGGGCGCCCGAAGTCGCCGAGCCCGACGGACTCGGGGTCCACGGCGTGCAGTTCGACGAGGGTGTCGACGAGACCGAGGACGGCCTCCCGGGTGCGCTCGGCGCCCAGGGGGGCGAGCTGCTCGGCCGTGCGGTACGGGGTGCCCTCGACGTACTCCATGACGTAGAAGGGTGACCCGATCACCGAGTCGTCCTCGCAGAGCAGCACCGGTTCGGGCACCGGAACGGCCGTGGGGTGCAGGGCGCTGATCACCCGGTGCTCGCGCTTCATGTCGTGTGCGGTGGCGAGCACATGGCCCAGCGGGGGCCTGCGCACGACCCAGCGGCCGGTGCCGGCCGTGACGATGTACGTCAGATTGGAGCGGCCGCCCTCGACGAGCCGGGCTTCGAGCGGTCCGTTCACCAGACCCGGCCGCTCGCGGGCGAGATGTCCGCGCAGCCGGTCGAGGTCGAGACCTGGCGGATGGACTGGGCTCATCGTGCGCACCTCCGGGGTGAGAGACGGTCGGTGTTCATGATGCCGACCAGTCGGTATGTCGTCCAGTGAACTCCCGGAATCCGGCGTGCGGACTCCGCTCCGACGCGGGCCGGAGTCTGGCGTTCAGCCGTATCCCTGAATATGGTTCACGTATGAATACAGAGCTGTTGATCGACGAAGTCCGGCTGACCCCGATCCTGATAGCGGACCCGCCCCTGCTCAACACCCAGGGCGTCCACCAGCCGTACACCCCGCGACTCATCGTGGAAGTCGTCACACGCGGCGGTGTGACCGGTATCGGGGAGACGTACGGGGACGGCAAGTACCTCGAACTCGCCCAGCCGCTCGCCACTGCCCTCGTCGGACGCCCGGTCAGCGATCTGAACGGCCTGTTCGCACTGGCCGACGAGGTGTGCGGTGATTCACGCGCGGCCGACGACCGTGTCGACGCCGGTGGGCTGCGCGGCGTCCAGACCGCCGACAAGCTCCGGCTCTCCGTCGTCTCCGGCTTCGAGGTCGCCTGTCTGGACGCGCTCGGCAAGTCCCTCGGCCTCCCCGTGCACGCTCTGCTCGGCGGCAGGGTCCGCGACAGCGTCGAGTACAGCGCGTACCTCTTCTACCGCTGGGCCGCCCACCCCGAGGGCGGCGAACAGGACGACTGGGGCGCAGCCGTCGACCCGGCCGGAGTCGTCGCCCAGGCCCGGCGCTTCGCCCGCGAGCACGGCTTCTCCTCCTTCAAGCTCAAGGGCGGCGTCTTCGAACCCGACCAGGAGATCGCCGCGATCCGTGCCCTGGCCGACGAGTTCCCCGGGCAGCCGCTGCGCCTCGACCCCAACGGCGCCTGGTCCGTCGAGACCTCGCTGTACGTCGCCGAACAGCTGAAGGGCGTACTCGAATATCTGGAGGACCCGGCGAGCGGCACGGACCTGATGGCCGCCGTCGCCGCAGGCACCGACGTACCGCTCGCCACCAACATGTGCGTCACGACCCTCGCCGAGGTCCCGGAGGCCTTCGCCCGCGGCGCCGTCCAAGTCGTGCTCTCCGATCACCACTACTGGGGCGGCCTGCACCGCACCCGTGAGCTGGCCGGGATCTGCCGTACCTTCGGCGTCGGACTCTCCATGCACTCCAACACCCACCTCGGCATCAGCCTCGCCGCGATGACCCACGTCGCGGCCACCGTCCCCAACCTCGACTACGCCTGCGACAGCCACTACCCCTGGCAGGCCGAGGACGTCATCACCACACGCCATGTCTTCCGAGGCGGCCGGCTCACCGTCTCCGACGCACCCGGGCTCGGCGTCGAGCTCGACCGCGAACGCCTGGCCGTGCTGCACCGGCGCTGGCTCGACGACGACGGCACGATGCGCGAGCGCGACGACGCGGCCGCGATGCGCAAGGCCGAGTCCGGATGGCAGACCCCCTCGATCCCGCGCTGGTGACGGAACGTTCCCCGCAGCGGCCACGGCCTGGGTTGCGGGGGCCCCGGCCCGCACCGAGGGTTCACAACTGCTGGGCGATTGCCTTGTTCTGGCACACATGGGCACGATTGAGTGCACGGTGCGACGATCCGTGAATGTGCCCGGCGGGGCGTGCGCAAAGTGTCTTCTTCTCCGGCCGCACTCACATGGTCAGGGCGTAGGGATTTTGCCCGCCCGGGACGGACCGCATACGGGATATGCGTCGCCGCCCAGGACACGAAAGCGGAGGACCAGTGCGCCCAAGACCGTTCGGGGCGTGCCGGTGAGACAGGACCCGCGTCTGCTCACCGCCCAGGAACGGTCGGTACATGAAGGCGATCAGCAACAGCAGGCATGGTGGGGCCGACGTCCTGGAGTCCGGCGAATGGCCCGACCCCGAGGTCGGCCCCGACATCGTCCTGGTGAAGGTGCGGGCTGCGGCGATCAACCCGGTTGACCGGAAGGACCAGGAGGGGCGCCTCGCCCCAGGCCCGGTGGCCGTGCCCCCGCTGATCCCGACGCGGGGACGGCCTCGTCGACGCCGCGTTCGGCACCGTCGGAGGCGAGGCGCTCCGGGCCTCCGCCGAAGTGCTGAAGCCCGAGGGTCGGCCGGCCTCCATCGCGGACGGCGAGGTCTTCTCGTACGGCGGCCGCTACGCCTTCGTGCGTCCGGACGCCAAGGACCTGGCCCACCTGGCGGAACCGGCCGGGCAGGGCATCGTCACGGTCCATCCGGACCGGGTCTTCCCGCTGGAACGGGCGGCGGACGCCTCCCGGCTGAACGAGCAGGGGCGCACCCGCGGAAAGATTGTTGTCACCGTCCCCCGGGACACCCCGGACGTCTGACACACCCGGTGCCGGGCCTCAGAACAGCATGGCCGCGGCGAACACCGCGAGCGCGACCGTGCACGCCCCCGCGGTCAGCGCACCGAGCGCCGAGAGCGGCTGCGGCCGCGCGGTCCCCATCCCGAGCACCCGCCGGTGCGCCACGAGCAGGAATCCCAGCCAGGCCAGCGCGCTCAGCGCCACGGCGACGATCCCGGCCGGGCTCGCCCCACTGTGCAGCGCCTGCTTGACCGCCAGCAGCGCCACCACCGTGCAGGACAGGGTCGTGCGCCGCCACGCCAGCCTGGTCCGCTCGGGCTGAAGTCCGGGGTCGCGCCCCTCGGCCGTCACCGGCCCTCCCAGCCGAAGAGGACCACCACCACCATCGCCACGGCGACGACGGCGACCGCGAGACCGAGCAGCGTCGGGAACCGGGAGACCGGCAGGTCCTCGCCGCGCCGCATCGCCCGCTCGCACCGTACCCAGTGATTGATCGCCCGCAGCGCACACAGCACACCGGCCGCGAGCAGCGCGAGCGCCAGTCCCGCGCGGATGCCCCACACCAGCTCAGGGAGGAACTGGTCGACCGCGAAACCACCGCCGATCAGTGCGAGAGCCGTCCGGATCCAGGCGAGGAAGGTGCGCTCGTTGGCGAGCGAGAACCGGTAGTCGGGGGTGTCGCCCTCTTCGCGGATACGCTGCGGCGCGAACCACAGTCGCAGGCTCTGTACGAATTCGATCACGCGTGAACCTTACGACCGGCAATCGAGCCCCGGCTCAGGAGGCTGCCCCGCCCGCCCGGAAGGCTCGCAGCCGGTGGTACGCCTCCAGGCCGTCCGGCACCCACTCCCAGTCGTCGAGCCGCTGCTCCAGCTCCGCATCGGTGAGGAAGGTGTGCCAGGCGACCTCCTCCACCTGCGGGTTCACCGGCAGCTCGCACCGTACCTGGTAGACGTGGCTCCACCAGGAGTGCTCCGCGCTCTCGTAGAGGAACTTGAACAGCGGCTCGGGGCGGGGGAGCCCAAAGACCCCCAGCTCCTCCTCGGCCTCCCGCAGTGCTGCCTCGTCGTACGACTCGCCCGCCCCGACCACCCCGCCGACGAACATGTCGTAGTGGGACGGGAAGACCGGTTTGGCCGGGGTCCTGCGGTGCACGAAGAGCCGGCCCCCGGCATCCCTGGCCTCGATGAAGACGCAGCGATGGCGCAGGCCCCGCGCGGTCGCCTCACCGCGCGGGGCCTGCCCCACGACCACGTCGTGCTCGTCGACGATGTCCAGGATCTCGTCAGAAGGAGTCATGCCCCTCATCCAACATCAGGCCGCTGACAGTGATCACCGGCCCATGACGTACTTGACGGTCGGGCCCGTGGTCCAGCCGCCGTCCACGGCCAGTTCGGCGCCGGTGATGTACGAGGCGGCGTCCGAGAGCAGGAAGGTGACCGCCTCCGCGATCTCCGGGGCCTCGCCGACCCGGCCCATCGGGGTGTTCGGGTAGTTGCCGTCGCCCTGCTGAATGCCGACGGACGCGGTCATCGGCGTGTAGACCATGCCCGGGTGCACGGAGTTCACTCGTATCTTCGCCTCGCCGAGCTCCACCGCGCCGACCTTCGTCAGACCGCGGACCCCCCACTTGGAGGCGCCGTAGCTGGAGGTCAGGGCGAGGCCCATCAGACCGGCGGCCGAGGAGATGTTGACGATCGAACCGCCGCCGTTCTCCTTCATCACCGGGATCACCGTCTTCATGCCGATGAAGACGGCCGTCAGGTTGATGTCGATGACCTTGCGAAAGTGCTCGACCGTCTCGGTCTCCAGCGGCTGACCGGTCGATACGCCGGCGTTGTTGACCAGGCCGTCGATCCGCCCGAACTTGGCGACGGCGAATTCGGCGACGCGCTGCCAGTCCTTCTCGGAGGTCACGTCGTGGTGCATGAAGCGGGCCTGCGCCCCGAGTGCGGCGGCGGTGGCGGCGCCCTCGTCGTCGAGCACATCGGTGATCACCACATGGGCGCCGCCCGCAACGGCGAGGCGGGCGGCCTCGGCGCCGAGTCCCCGGGCGCCGCCGGTGATGATGACGGTCTTGTCGCTGAGCTTGTTCTTGTCGGTCATGACACTGTCTTTCATGTGGTGCGGGTGGTTCACGCGCCGCCCGGCACGGGCGCGTGCAGGAACGCGGTGGTGGTCTCGACGAGATCGGCGAGGAAGAACTCCTCGCCGGTCAGCGGCCGGGTGCCGTCGAGACCCTGGCGGGCGCGGTCGGCCAGCGCCGCGCCGATCAGGGTGAGCGCCAGGTCCAGGCGCTCAAGACGCACGGGCCCGGGCAGTGCGCCCAGGCAGTCCCCGATGCGGCCGATCAGCCGCCCGTAGGCGGTGCCGTCCAGGGCGGGGTGCAATCGGCCGGTCCGCAGTCCGGTCTCATGGCTGAGCTGGGCCGAGATCCGCAGACAGCGGCGGCCCCGGTCGTCGGCGAGCAGGCTCGCCTCGGCCGTCACCAGTGCGGTGAGCAGTTCCCGTACGCCACAGTCCCCGGCCAGCTCGTCGAGCAGCGGCGCGATCACCTGTTCGGTACGGGTCTGGCGGCCTTCCATCACCGCGTCGAGCAGCCCGGCCCGGGAGCCGAAGTGGTATTGGACCGCGGAGGGGTTGCTCTGCCCGGCCAGCCGGACGATGTCTCGCAGCTGGGCGCCGTCCGTGCCCTGCGCGGCGAAGATCTCCTCGGCCGCGCGGATCAGCTTGTCCCTGGTCTCTTGCCCTGACGTTCTCGCCATGAGGACCATTCTAATGCTGGCCATTATTAATGACCAGGGCGGACGGCGCCCTGTGACCGGACAGACGCCGGTCAGTTCGGCTGGAGACTCTTTTCCCGGCGCCCGCTCACGGGCCCCTCCGGCATCGCCGGATGCAGTCCCAGCAGCACGATCCCGACGACGATCGCCACAAGACCTACCGCCTGCCAGGCGAGTGCGCCGGTGTCGGTACGCAGTCGGTCGCCGAGGAAACCGACCCCGCAGGCGATCCCGGCCAGCGGCTGGGATGCGGTCAGCGGCGGCAGCGAGACGCGCAGCGGGCCCGTCTCGAACGCGCTCTGCACCAGGAGCAGACCCGTCACCCCCAGCACCGCCACCGCGTACGGCTGCCACGCCGTCACCAGTGCCGACCAGCCCTCGTCGGACAGCCGCTCGCCGGTGACCCGGGTGAGGGCGTCCTGGAGTCCGTACAGCAGCCCCGCGGCCACCGCGAGCAGCGCCGGGGCGACCCCGGACTCCGAGCGTTTGGCGAAGGCGGTGAGCAGCAGGGCGATTCCCACGACCACGCCGATGACCAGCCAGTGCCGCAGCGGACTGGTCACCGCCTCACCGCCCTGCGGCTGGCCCGCCAGCAGAAAGGCGGCGACTCCGCCCGCCAGCAGCCAGAGCCCGGCCCAGCCCTGCCGGCCGAGCCGCTGCCCCGTGCGATGGCGCGACAGAGCCATCGCGAAGAGCAGATTGGTCGCCAGCAGGGGTTCGACGACGGACACCTCGCCCTCGCCCAGGGCCAGGGCCCCCAGCGCCATGCCGCAGACCATCAGCCCGATCCCGGCCAGCCAGCTCGGCACCCGCATCAGGTCCAGCAGCAGTCGGAAGGAGAGATAGTCGCTCCTCGGGGCGTGCGAAGCGGCGGCCTGCTGCAGGACGAAACCGAATCCCAGACAGCAGGCGGCACTCACGGCGAGCACGAGGACCAGCACCGACACGCTTCTACCTCAAGTCAGGCCAGAAGTGGGTGATTTGTTTCGACGATAGCGCCTGCGCCCTGCGGGTGCGGCCGGAGCGCCGCCGACCGGGCGGTTGACGCCGCGGCGGCCGATGCAGAGGATCTGACGCACGAGTAACTTCCGGCGCCCCGGCCGGACGGTCACCGTGGCCGTGACCGGATCGCCCCGACAAGGATGGAACCCATGGCGTACGACGCTGATGTGATCGTTATCGGGGCGGGGCTCGCGGGTCTGGTGGCCACCGCCGAGCTGGTCGACGCGGGCCGCTCGGTGATCCTGCTCGACCAGGAGCCCGAACAGTCGATCGGCGGGCAGGCGCACTGGTCCTTCGGCGGTCTCTTTCTCGTCGACTCGCCCGAGCAGCGCCGGATGCGGATCAAGGACAGCCATGAGCTGGCCCTCCAGGACTGGCTCGGCACGGCGGGCTTCGACCGCGAGGAGGACCACTGGCCACGGAAGTGGGCCGAGGCGTACGTCGACTTCGCGGCCGGTGAGAAGCGCTCCTGGCTGCACGCCCAGGGGTTGCGGCTCTTCCCCGTCGTCGGCTGGGCGGAGCGCGGCGGCTACGACGCGACCGGCCACGGCAACTCCGTACCCCGCTTCCACATCACCTGGGGCACCGGCCCCGGCGTCGTCGCCCCCTTCGAGCGCAGGGTCCGCGCAGGCGTCGCCAAGGGCCTCGTACAGTTCGGGTTCCGCCACCGGGTCACCGGTCTCGGCCGCACCGCGGGCGCCGTCGACACGGTGAGCGGCGAGATCCTGGAGCCGAGCGCCGCCGCCCGGGGCACCGCGAGCAGCCGGGTGTCGACCGGCACGTTCGAGCTGAAGGCCCAGGCGGTGATCGTCACCTCCGGCGGCATCGGTGGCAATCACGACCTCGTGCGCAAGCAGTGGCCCCCGCGGCTCGGCACCCCGCCCGCGAAGATGCTCTCCGGCGTCCCCGCCCATGTCGACGGACTCATGCTCGGCATCACCGAGGAGGCGGGCGCCCACCACATCAACCGCGACCGGATGTGGCACTACACCGAGGGCATCGAGAACTGGAACCCGATCTGGGCCGAGCACGGCATCCGGATCCTGCCGGGACCGTCCTCGCTCTGGCTGGACGCCCGCGGCAAGCGGCTGCCGGTCCCGCTCTTCCCGGGCTTCGACACCCTCGGCACCCTCGAACACATCATGAAGTCCGGCCACGACCACACCTGGTTCGTCCTCGACCAGAAGATCATCGGCAAGGAGTTCGCGCTCTCCGGCTCCGAGCAGAACCCCGACCTGACCGGAAAGTCGATCCGTGACGTGATCGGCCGGGCCCGCGCGGACGTACCGGCCCCGGTGAAGGCTTTCATGGACCACGGGGTGGACTTCGTGGTCGAGAAGGACCTCGGCGCGCTGGTCCGCGGGATGAACGCGCTCACCGACGAGCCGCTGATCGACGAGGCCGAACTGCGCCGCGAGATCACCGCACGTGACCGCGAGATCGCCAACCCCTTCACCAAGGACCTCCAGATCACCGCGATCCGCGGGGCCCGCACCTATCTCGGGGACAAGCTGATCCGTACGGCTCCGCCGCACCGCATCCTCGACCCCAAGGCCGGCCCGCTGATCGCGGTACGGCTCAACATCCTGACCCGCAAGTCGCTCGGCGGACTGGAGACGGACCTGTCCTCCCGGGTGCTGACCGAGGACGGCACGCCCCTGCCCGGTGTGTACGCGGCGGGGGAGGCGGCAGGCTTCGGCGGCGGCGGGGTGCACGGGTACCGCTCCCTCGAAGGGACCTTCCTCGGCGGCTGCATCTTCTCCGGCCGGGCAGCGGGGAGGGCGGCGGCGCAGGCGACCTCCTAGGCACCCCGGGCGTCCCGCTGTCCCGGCGACCTGGGCCGTCGCCCGCCCCGTTGGGGCCGACGACGGCGACGACCCGGCCGACGGGCAGGGTGAAGGTACAGTCCTTCAGCGCCCAGGCGGCCTTGCGGCGCCGTCGGTAGTGCAGGCCGAGGCCTTCGGCCTCGATGACCGGGTCGGTCATTCGTCCCCCTCGAAGTGTTCCTTCAGTACGGATGTGAAGAGCGCGGCCACGTCCTCCCGCTCCAGCCCCGCCGCCCGCGCCCGCCGTGCCCAGTCGGCGAGTTCGCCGCGCAGGGGCGAGTCGGCGGGGGAGGCGGTGCCGAGGGTGGTGCGGATGAAGGTGCCGAGGCCGCGGCGGGCTTCGACGAGGCCTTCGCGTTCCAGTTCGCGGTAGGCCTTGAGGACCGTGTTGGGATTGATGGCCGTCGCTTCGACGACCTCGCGTGCGGTGGGCAGGCGGTCGCCGGGTTCCAGGAGGCCCATCCGGAGGGCCTGTTTCGTCTGCTGGACGATCTGGAGGTAGGTGGCGACGCCGCTGCGCCGGTCGATGCGGTACTCGAGCACGATCCCTTCCATCACCCTTTCACTAATCAAGTAGTGAAAATCCAAGAACCGGCCCGCTGTCAACCGGCAAGACCCGGACAGCCTTTGTGGGCTGACGGCGCATCAGTAAACGAGCCATGAGCGGGGAGAGGTATGCGTGACGGCTGGTGCACAAGCGCGCACAAGGCGGCGGGGCGGCGGGTCCCGAAGGCCCCGCCGCCCCGCCGCCCCGCAGCAGGAGAGCCACTGTCACTGCACGATGTTGATTCGCCCCGCCGCCGGAGGCGCGATCGGCGCGTCGGCCGAGGAGTGGGCCGCCAGATAGTCGAGCAGGACGTCCAGGTCGGAGGCGCCGACCAGCTTGTTCGTGCCCTCGGTGAAGGCCGCGAAGCCGTCGCCGCCGCCCGCCAGGAACTCGTTCATGGCGACGCGGTACGTCGTGGCCGGGTCGATCGGCTCGCCGTTCAGCTTCACGGACGCGGCCTCGATCCGGTCGGCGCCGGTCTTGGTGAGGTCCAGGGTGTACGTGAAGCCCCCGGACACCTGGAGGATCTTCGGGGACTCCTCGTTGCGGCCGCTGACCTGCTGCTGGAGCGCGGTCACGATCTGCCCACCGGTGAGGTCCTGGACGGTCATCATGTTGGTGAACGGCTGGACGGTGTACACCTCGCCGTACGTCAGGACGCCGTCGCCCTCGCCCCCGTCCGGGCCCTTGTGCACGAAGTCGGAGCGGATGCCGCCCGGGTTCATGAAGGCGATCTGCGCGCCGCCCTTGTCGGCCGGGGCCATGCCCTCCAGCTGGGCGTCGGCGATCAGACTGCCGAGCGGCTTCTCGTACGCCTTCGAGCCGCGGCCCTCGATGTCGGCGGAGATGTGGCCGACCGGGCGGTTGGCGATGGGCGCGGCCAGGGCACCCCACTCCTTGACGAGCCGCTCCATGTCCCTCGCCCGGTCGACGTCACGGGTCACCACATGGTTGGCGGACGTCACGGCCGTACGGACGATGTCCTTCGTCTTCCGGTCGTAGGTCAGCGTCGTGTCGGTGTAGAGCCGCCCGAAGGACGCCGCGGAGGTCACCGTGCGGGGCGTGCCGGACGGGTCGGGGATGGTGCAGGCGTACGCCTGGTGGGTGTGGCCGGTGACCAGCGCGTCGACCTGGGGGTCGATGTTCTTGGCGATGTCGACGATCGGGCCGGAGATGCCGTCGCCGGGGCCGGGGCTGTCGCAGTCGTAGTTGTACGAGTCGGAGGCCGGGAGCCCGCCCTCGTGGATGAGCGCGACGATGGACTTGACGCCCTTGCCCTCCAGCTTCTTGGCGTACTTGTTGATCGTCTCGACCTCGTCGCCGAACTTCAGGCCCTTGATGCCCTCGGCATTGACGATGTTCGCCGTGCCCTTCAGGGTCACGCCGATGAATCCGATCTTGACGCCGTTCTTCTGCCAGATGAAGTACGGGTCGAGAATCGGCTTGCCGGTCTTCTCGCCGGTGACGTTCGCGCCGAGGAACGGGAAGTCGGCGCCCTGGTAGGTGCTGCCCTCTGTCGCGCAGCCGTCCGTCGGGTGGCAGCCGCCGTTCTGGAGGCGGGCGAGCTCGGCCGCGCCCTCGTCGAACTCGTGGTTGCCGACGGAGGTGACGTCGAGCTTGAGCTTGTTGAGCGCCTCGATGGTGGGCTCGTCGTGGAAGAGGCCGGAGATCAGCGGGGAGGCGCCGACCATGTCGCCGGCGGCGGCGGTGATCGAGTACGGGTTGCCCTTGCGGGCGTCCCGCAGGTGGGTGGCCAGGTATTCGATGCCGCCCGCCTTGATGCCCTCGGTGGCGCCGTGCTCGTGGACTTCGCCGGAAGAGCCGGCCGGCGGCTCCAGGTTGCCGTGCAGGTCGTTGAAGGAGAGCAGCTGCACGTCGACGGTACGGCCGATGCCCTTGCCGTACGCCCAGCCGTTGCCGTTGCTCGGCCCGTTACCTTGCGCCGCGCCGGCAGGCATGGCGGCCACGAGAGCACCGGCGGTGGCGAGTCCGGCGGCGGTGGCGAGTATCCGCCGCCCCGCACGCTTCTTGTGACGAGTCTCCGACATCTGTCTCCTTCTTCCCTGCACGCCCGATGGATCCGGCAGTGCCATGTCATGGCGAAAAGAGCGGCAATGCGGGCTTGTTGGCGCCTCATCACCCCGTCCACCCCCGCCCCTCCCCCGGGAAGCTCCGGGCGGTGAGGCCATGGCCGCTGGTCTGCCGAGCGCAGCCTAAGGTCAACGCGCGTAGCGCAACAGACGGGTACGGGTAACGACCTGGTTGCCATCACTCGACGGCGCCCCCAACGACACTCGCTGAACGGCCCACCGTCGTATGACGACTGAAGCTCCCGCAACAGCCATCGAGTCGGGCCGCCGTATCGACATCGTCGACGAGCTCCCCCCGGAGCAGGTCCAGGAGGTCCTTGCCCTGATCGCCTCCGCCGCCGAGACGGACGGCATGTCGGCGGCCGGGACGCCACAGGCCGGGTACTCCTCACCGATGTTCTGCCCCACGACGACCGACGTCGCACACGGCGGTGTCACGACGAGCGCCGCCGCCCGGGCCTCGCGGTGCACGGCGCGATGACGGCCGCCGCGTGGGACGGTTCGGACATGATCGAGCCATGCTGGACGCGGTTCGGGCCGAGGCGATGCTGGGCGGGATCCGCGGCGTGTTCCAGGACGAAGAGGGGCGTCCGCACGGAGTCCGCGGGCTTCTGACGGGCCTTTACGGCGGCTTGCCCCCCGGATCGCGCCGGGGTGGGTCGTCCGCTCGCGTGGGGCTTTCACGCCGCACCCGCCTTGTGCACCGATCGATTACAGCCACCTGAACTGTTGTTACATTGACAAACCGGTCCGTCGGTTTTTTGCTGACGATGTACCGACGGTCGCACGCTCGCTACTGTCGGTCGGCTTCCGTAGAAGGGTGGCAGTCGTGGTGCGCTTCAACTTGCTCGGTCCTCTGGAGGTCCGGGTGCAAGGCCGGCCGGCGAACATCAGGGGAGGACGCCAGCGCATCCTCCTGGTCCTGCTCCTGCTCGGTGAAGGGGCCTCCGTCTCCAAGGACCAACTCATCGGGGAAATATGGGGCGACGATCTACCAGCCCAGGTCGACAACGCCCTGCAGGCCGTCGTCACCCGACTGAGACGGTCGCTGGACGCCTGGTGCGGATCGGGCTTCGCCCGCGAGCGGCTGGTCTCCGAACAGTCGGGATACAGCCTCTGGCTGGACGACCAGACGGTCGACCTCCGGGAGTTCGAGTCGCTGCGCTCCGAGGCGCACGGGCTGATGACCAGTGACCCGGCCCGGTCCGCTGCCGCCCTTGAGGAGGCGCTTGGGCTGTGGCGTGGCCCCGCGCTGGAGGGCGTCGGCGGCGGTGTGCTGTGCGGCAGCGCCGCTGCCCGCCTCGACGAGGAGCGGCTGCTCGCCCTGGAGGACAAGATCGAGCTGGAGCATCGCGGCGGCCGGCACGCCGGCACGGTCGCGGAGCTGCGGCGGCTCACCATGCTGTACCCGCTGCACGAGCGGCTCTCCGAGCAGTTGATGGTGGCTCTGTACCGCTCCGGCCGTCCGGCCGAGGCGCTCGACGTCTACTGGCGGCTGCGGACCGCACTGCGTGGCGAGCTCGGCCTGGATCCGACGCCCACCGTGCAGTCGCGGATGCAGGCGATCCTCCAGCACGACATGGCGGACGTGCTCCCACACGAGAAGGGACGGGGAATCCCGCGCCGGTCCGCAGTGGCGTGACCATACGGGGTTGAGTACGGCGCCGGTGGTGGTGCTCACACGCCGCTCGCCACCCCGGCGTCCTGCTCCGCCCGATGCGCGTCGGCTGCACCCGCTTCCCTGTGACGCCGCAGCAGCGCCAGGGCGAGCAGGCCCGCCGTCAGTACCGGACCCGCGGCCGGGAGCAGCGCCGAGGCGGTACCGGGCACGAGGCCCTGGGCGGACACCGTCGCCCCGGAGACCGCCACCCCGAGGGCGCTGCCCAGCTGGGGGAAGGTGTTGGACACCCCTGAGGCGGTGCCCGCCCGGGCCACCGGTACGGCGCCGAGGAGGGCCACTCGGCAGGCGCCGCGGCCGGCGAGATGCCCGTACCGAGGAGGGCGAGCAGCCACCAGTGGGCGCCGTAACCCTCTGCGGGGCCCAGCCGGGTGAGGCCCAGGAGTGCCGCCCCTGAGCCGAGGGTCCCGGTGACCACCGGGATGCGCGGGCCGGTCCGTACGCCCATGACGGCCGCCGCGCAAGAGGCCGGCACCTCGGCGATGGCGGCGCGATGGACGTAGGAACGAGGCACGGTGCGGGTGAAGCGCTGGGGCGGGACCGCCTGCGTGGGGGACGCCTTCGGGACGGACGTGCCGGGGATGAGGGTGGCGTCGGTCATCGACACGTGGTCACTCCTGCATCAGAGAGGAGCGGATGAGGTGTGTGCCTTGCTTCAGCAGTACGATACCTACCGTCCGGTTTTTAGTTGGTAAAGATCGCAGGCGGGACGCAGGATGACTGTGAAGCGTTGGTGATGTGAGGGGCAAGGGGATCCAAGTGGTCATACAGGAGCGGGCGTTGCGGACGCGCCGGGCGATTCTGGAAGCCGCGTCGATCGTCTTCGAGAAGCGGGGCTTCGTCGCGGCTCCCCTCTCGGAGATCATCGCTGCCTCGGGCGTCACCAAGGGGGCCCTCTACTTCCACTTCTCGTCGAAGGAGGAACTGGCCCGCGGGGTGATCGAGGCGCAGTTCTCGGCCATGGGGCAGCTTCGGCTGCAAGGCTCTCCGCTGCAGCAGGCGATCGACTCCACGCATGCGGTGGCCCACGCGCTGCAGCATGTGCCCCTGGTGCGCGCCGGAGTCCGGCTGGTCATCGAACAGGGGTCGTTCACCGAGCCGGACCCGGAGCCCTATCTGCGTTGGGTCGAGCCGGCGCAGGCCTTCCTGGAGCAGGCTCGTACGGAAGGGGAGCTGTGCCCCGAGGTGGACGTGCTGGCCGTGGCCCAGCTCATCGTCGCGCTCTTCACGGGAACGCAGCTGATGGCCCAGGTGCTCACACAGTGGGAGGACCTGGATGAGCGGATCACTGCCTTCTGGCGGGTGGTGCTGCCGGGGCTGGCCATGCCGGAGGCGCTGCGGCGCCTGAAGCCGGAGGGTGCGGTGAAGTTCCCCGACGGCCCGGAAGTCCCTGGTTCCGCGGGCTGAGGATCGCCCGGCGGAGTCGTCCGGTGCGCCTCAGTGTGCCTGAGGACTTGGATCCGCGAGCTGTATCCCGGGGGAGCCCTCCGGGTGCAGCGTCGCGGCGTGCTTCGGGGTGACCAGTCCCGGCAGGATCACCCGCCACATCGCGGTCGTCATGTGCGGTCGCAACATCCTGCCCTCCCGTCCGGCGAGCAGTTCAGCGCCGGCGCCCATGGACATGACGAGGGCGGCGACGGCATGGGCGCTGACGCCCTCTCTGAACTCCCTGCGGGCGGCGGCCGATTCCAGCAGCAGCCGCACGGTGCTCGCCCAGGTGAGCCGGTAGGCGCGCGCCTGGGGTGCCGGGCTGTGGCGCTCCAGGCAGAGTTGGATGCATGCTCGGGTCACAGGGTCCCCGTTGAACTGTCGTACGAGCAGATGAGTCGTGTCGATCAGGCTCTGCAGCGGCGAGGCCTCAGGGCCGCGGGCCCGGGTCGCGATCGCGCGGAGCGAGTCGTGCGCCTCGTCGAACAGGGCGGCGGCGATGTCGCCTTTCGACGGAAAGTGGAAGTAGACAGCGCCCTTGGTCGTCCCCGCTGTCGTGGAGATGCCGTCGATGCTGGTCGCCGTATACCCGTTGCGTTCGATCATCGTGGCGGCCGAGTCGAGGATCAGTCGACGTGTACGTATCGCACGCTGCTGCTTGGCCATCAGAACCCCCCTGGTCAAGTGTGGGTCGATTGAGCGTCTGGTCAGGACGTCGTTCCGCTGGGGTGCCAGGATACTGAATACCGACCGTGCGGTATTCGCGGGACGGGTCATGCGTCATCACTCCGGAGGCAGATCATCAGGGGCATGTCAGGGGCTTCCGGCACCCTGGCGAGGTCTGCCTCACAGGGAGCTTGGATGAGAACAAGAAGGACCCGGCTGTGGGTCTGCCTACCCGCATTCGCCATGGCCGGCGCATGGGGAGTGGTCGGAAGCGCCCCCGCTGTCTCCGCCGAACCCGGCTGTGAAATCCGCGAGAATTCGCCGCACGCCGACTGGGGAGGGATGTCTTTCCCCATCGACCTCTACTGCACCAACACACCCGGAGACGTGACATCCCAGTCCTTCTTCGGGTCTCCTGTCACCGGGAGGATGACGAAAACCACGAGCTGGTTCGTCTGCTGGAAGATCGGGGCTCCGCACTCCGGGAAGAACAGCGTCTGGTACTACACCAAGGGCGACGAAGTCGTGAACAACCCCGGCCAGCAGGGCTGGGGCTATATGCCGGCGAGTGCGCTCGGCACCACCAAGGCGCCCTTCCCAGGGCTGCGAAAGTGCTCGTGGGGATAGGGGTGTTCGTACGCATGCACGCAACCGACGACACGGCCCGGCAGGAGCGCAGGCCGCGGCTCGGCCGCCTCGCCCGGACCGCCCGCGGACTGGCCGTCATGGCCCTGGCCGTCCCTGTGCTGACCAGCGGTCTCGGCACCGGCACCGCCCACGCCGCCACCTGTGTCCTGGAGGAGAACATCCTCCAGCAGGACAAGCTCGGCAACGTCTTCCGGACCGACGTCAAGTGCGACAACCTCACGGGCGATGTCTACGGCCGGGCCTCCTACGACAGCCCGCTCACCGGAAAGAAGACCTCGGCGCTGAGCACCTTCGTCTGCTGGACGCGTGGTCAGCCGCACTCCGGCGGAAACACCGTCTGGTACTACACCAAGGGTGACACGGCGGTTTCGCCCTTTGAGACCTTCGAGGGCTGGGGGGCCATGGAGTCCAACAAACTCCTGACCCCGTCCGGCATTCCGCATCCCTTCCCGGGGCTTCCCCGCTGCCCGTGGTACTGACAGATCCGGAGAAGTTTCCATGCTGATGAGGAATGACACAGGGCGGGGGCGCGGTCGTAGCTCCGTGCTCGCCCTCGGTCTGCTCGTGACCCTTTCCACCCTGGGAACAGGGCTGGGAATAGCCGCGACGGCCTCCGACCCGGACTCCGGTGAGGCAGGCAGAGGCGTCGAGGTGTCGCCGCTTGCGAAGGCGAAATCCTCCGGAGAGCCGGTGGAGATCGTGGAGCGGCGGACCGAGACCTCCGAGGTGCACGCGAATCCGTCCGGCACGCTGACCGTGACGACGCACCTGTCGCCGGTACGGGTACGTCAGGGCGGCAAGTGGGTCGCGGTCGACACCGACTTGGTGGTCGGCAAGAACAGGGTGACGCCCAAGGCCGCGGCGGCGGGCATCGAGCTCTCCGACGGCGGCACGGGCCCGCTGGTCCGGCTCAACGACGACATGCACGTGCTGGAGTACAGCTGGCCGGGCAAGCTGCCCAAGCCGAGGCTGGCCGGCGCGGTGGCGACGTACCCCGAGGTGATGCCCGGAGTCGACCTCCAGGTCGAGGTGAATGCGAAGGGCTTCCAGCAGCTGCTGGTGGTCAAGGACGCCAAGGCCGCGAAGAACCCCGAGTTGAGGAAACTCACGTACGGCATGAAGTCGAACGGCCTGAAGGTGACCGCCGACGAGAAGCAGGGCCTGAAGGCGGCCGACGCCAAGGGCCGTACGACGTTCTCCGGGCCGGCGCCCCGGATGTGGGACAGCGGTAAGGGCACGAAGAAGAAGCAGGCGGTCATGGAGACCACGGCCGCGGGTGAAAGCCTCACGGTCGTCCCCGACCAGAAACTGCTGACCGACACCGGTACCACCTACCCGGTCTACGTGGGCCCGTCGTTCAGCACGGAATTGCCCGGCGCATACGCGGTGCACGAGTTCTCCCCCGAGTGGCAGCACTGGGACACTGAACGTCTCTGGATGGGGAACTACAAGGGAACCGATGGCAAGTTCTCGCGTACGCGCTCGTTCTTCCAGGTGGACGTTCCTTACCTGGCCGGGCGGCAGGTGCTGAACGCGTCGCTGTCCCTCAAGGATCTTTCGGGGTGGACAGGGGACTGTTCCCTCGCCCCTGTGGAACTGTGGGAGACAGGCCGCGCCGGTGCCACGACGACGTGGAACAACCAGCCGTTGTGGAAGACGAAGAACTCCTCCTACTCCTGCCCCAAGGGCACGGTGACTCTGGGCGCGACAAGCGCGGCGCAGGCTGCCGCGCAGAGTGGCACGAGTCTTGTGGACCTGGGGGTACGGACCTCCCTCACCGCCGAGAGTGCCAAGGCTGAGAGCACCCGGCAATTCCTCACGGCCTACGCGAAGTTCACCGTGGAGATCGCGAACAACGGCGAGTGCTTCCTGGTCACGGACGTGAGCTATACAGACCCCGACGGCAGGTCGTTCACCAAGGAGATGAACTGCGGCAGCCTGGCGTCCGACGTGAAGGCCGAGCCGTACACCACGGCGCAGTCGACCGGGCAGCTGCTGGCGGGCCCGCACGGCTTCGTGTGCTGGCGCAGCGGTGACATGAACGGCGCGGGGAACCGCATTTGGTACTACGTCAAGGGCGATACGGCGTCGGGCTGGACAGGCTGGCGGGGCTGGGGTTTCGTACCGGCTGACAAGATCACCGGTGTGGGTGCGGAGCCCTACCCCGGGCTGCCGGCCTGCGGTGTCTATAACGTCACCCCCGGTATCACCCCGCCGCAGGACTTCAACTCCGACGGACTGTCCGATGTCGTGGCCCTCCAGGCGGACGGCAATCTCGCCCTCCACCCGGGCATCGGCAACGGCACCCTCGGGAGCAAGCGGATGCTGTGGACCGACGGCCGCGGCAGCGCGTACACCAACGTCTTCACCGGCGACTTCAACGGGGACGGGATCGGCGACATCGGGGGCTTTGGCGGTGGCCGTGTGTGGTGGTGGGCCGGAGACGGCAACAGCGGGGTCGGCACGACGGCTCATCCACTGATGGACAACCGGTACAAAACACAGGCCGGCTTCGACCCGGGCCTTCACGCGCCGTGTCGGGTCGCCTTTGCCGCCGACTTCAACGGCGACGGAAAGACGGACATCGCGGCTGCCTGCGGCCAGGGCTCGGAACAGGGCAACTACGACGACGACGCCATCTGGTGGTGGCCCGGCGACGGGGACGGTGGGATCAACGCCACCCTGGGAGCGAGTCCCGGCTACGAGTATCTCTACGCATGGCGCTCGGAGACCGAGTTCTCCCCGCTGGACGTGACCGGTGACGGCCGCATGGACATCGCGAGGATGGCCTCCCCGACGGTCTTGGAGCTGAACCCGGGTCCCCTCGCGCGCGACGCCTCCTACGGCACAGGCACCAGGCAGACCTGGGCGCCGAACGGCTTCGGCACGGTCACCAAGGTGTTCGCCGGTGACTTCAACGGCGACCGCTACGGCGACATGGCCGGCGTCGACAGCAGTGGCCGGCTGTGGCAGTGGCCCGGCAAGGGCGACGGCACCTTCGGTGCCCCGTCGAAGATGTCGACCGCCACCGACTGGGGGGCCTACAAGGACCTGCTGTGATCCAGCGATGACACCGGGGCCGGGTATCCGTCGTGACGCGGATGCCCGGCCCCCGTGTGAACGCAGTCAGGTGCAGTTCGTCATGAGTGGGGCGCGTCCGGCGGCGGCGTCGGCGCCCCCGGCAGCCGTAGCGTCGCCACCGTCCCGCCGCCCTGCGCCGGGGTGAGGGCGATCGTGCCGCCCGCGTGGTGGACCGTGCGGGCCACGATCGACAGGCCGAGGCCCGAGCCCGGGAGGCTGCGGGCCGACGGGGAGCGCCAGAAGCGGTCGAAGACGTGCGGGAGCTCGTCGGGGCAGATGCCGGGGCCGTGGTCGCGGACGGTCGACTCGCCCCGCATCAGGGACACCTCGACCGTGCCCCGCGGCGGCGAGAACTTCACCGCGTTGTCCAGGACGTTGACGAGGGCGCGTTCGAGCGCCGCCGGCTCGGCCCGTACGTACCAGGGCGCGAGGTCCGTCACGAAGGTCAGCTCCGGGCCGCGCAGCCGGGCCCGGTCCAGGGCCGAGCGGAGGAGGCTGGGCCCCTACCCCGTGCGCGGGTCTGAGTTGCCCCCTTCCGTAAGGCCGAAAGATACGATCCGGCGGCACGCCCAGCGTGCCTCCGTCCTCGGCGTCCCCGATGACGCCTGGCCCATCGGCGGCTCAGGTCGGATGGCTTCACATCGGCGCAGGCCACGTCCTGGAGGATGCCCGCGGAGCCCCGTCCGGCCCGTGGTGTCTGACACGCCCGCTTGCCGAGCGGCGAGATCCGTCCGCAACTGCCGTCCGGGCTCGACGCGGTGATGGGACCGCCGCTCGACCGGCGCCCGCACGGCGAGGACCGCCTGACCTGGACCCTGGAACCACTGGTCGGCCCCGTCGGGACAGGCGGTGTCTCCTTCGGAGCACATGCGCACGGCATGAACATTCTGCCGCGAGATCCCCGCCCCGCCGACGTAGAGGACCCGGCGGGCTCCGCCTACCGTTGTGCCGCGCCCACGACGGGATCCAGCAGCTCGACGACCCGGAACCGTTCGGCGACGACCATGGTGTCGTCGTCTACCGTGAACTCCGGGTCGCCGAGCGCCTCCCGCATCTCCTGGCTGTGCCAGAACTTCTCGTGACCAGCACGCCACTCGGCCACCGAGGTGTCGCCCTCGCCCTCGTCGATCGCATGCTGAAGATCGACGTCGCCCAGGCGCAGCACCCGCACCTCCGTCACCTCCAGCACCGCGATCTCCCGGCCGTCCGAGTCGATCAGCGCGGACCGCTCACCCACCGGAGGCAGCTCCTCCTTCTCCGCCTCGTACTCCGCGAGCAGCCCGGTCGTCGACACCTTGTCACCGGCGAGCACCGCCCCCACCAGCCGGTCGCGGAGCGGCCCGGGAAAGGCGAGCAGAAAGGGCTTGAGGGGTTCATGGTTCGACATGGTGCCAATTCTGACATGTCCGGCCGGGCGCGACGTCGGAACGCGCACCCGATCGGGGCTCGTCAACTGTGCCGGGAATGAGCAGAGTTGACCTCGGGTACGGGCAGGTGCCCGCGCCCCCCTGGTGACCCGCGGCCGCAGATGCTCGAATGGTCGGGTGAACAGTCGCCCTCCCGACGCCGAAGGCACACCCCTGGGACGCCGTGTCGTCCTGGCCATGCTCGGTCTCGGCGCCGCCGGAGTCGTTGCTGCGCCCGTGCTGCAACGCACGCTGGAATCCGGGCTGGGCGCCGTCGCCGACAAGGACCCCACCGGCCTGACCGGCCTGCTCCCCAACGGCGGCGGCTTCCGCTACTACTCCGTCGCCTCGTCCGTACCGGAGAAAGGTGCGGACGACTACCGGCTGACCGTCGACGGGCTGGTCGACAGCCCGGCCGCATACACCCTGGACGCCCTGAAGGCGCTGCCGCAGACCCGTACGGTCCGCGATGTCCAGTGCGTCACCGGCTGGCGGGTGCCCGAGACCCCCTTCGAGGGGGTACGGCTCTCGGCGCTGCTGGACGCGGCGGGCGTACGGCCCGGGGCGAAGGCCGTTCGCTTCACCTGCTTCGACGGCGCCTACAGCGAGAGCCTCACCCTTGCGCAGGCCCGCCGCGCCGATGTGCTGGTCGCGCTGCGCATGCAGGACCGGCCGCTGGCCCACTCCCACGGCGGTCCGGTCCGGCTCTATGTGGCCCCGATGTACTTCTACAAGTCGGCGAAATGGCTCTCCGGGATCACCGTCACCGACTCCGTGCGGCCCGGCTACTGGGAGGAGCTCGGCTATGACGTCGACGCCTGGGTCGGCCGGTCCAACGGCCGCGACGACGCCCCCACCACCTGACCCCGCGGAGCGTGTACGGCGTTTCAGCGGTGCGGAACGCTGGGTGCACCGCAGTACGGCCACGCTGATGCTGCTGTGCGTGGCGAGTGCGGCGTGTCTGTACCTGCCCCAGCTCGCCGAGCTCGTCGGCCGTCGCCACACGGTGGTCACCGTGCACCAGTGGTCCGGGGTGCTGACCCCCGTACCGTTCCTGGCCGGACTGCTGTCACGGGCGTTGCGGGCCGACCTGTCCCGGCTCAACCGCTTCGGGCCGCACGACCGTCAGTGGCTGCGGGCCGTATGGCGCCGCGACCACCGGCCCGAGGCGCGTCCGGCCGGAAAGTTCAACGCCGGGCAGAAGCTGTACGCGGCCTGGATCGCGGGCGCGGTGCTGGTGATGACCGGCACCGGCGCGCTGATGTGGTTCACCGGCCTCGCACCGCTGATGTGGCGCACCAGCGCGACCTTCGTCCACGACTGGCTGGCGCTCGCGATCGGGATCGTCCTGGCCGGGCACATGGCAATGGCGCTCGCCGACCCGGAGGCACGCCGTGGCATGCGCACCGGGTCGGTCGAGCGCCATTGGGCACGGTCACAGCATGCGCTGTGGGGGGAGGACCGTGCGGGCAGCCGCTCGCTAGAGGACTAGCGACAGCAGCAGGATGAAGGCCAGCGAGACCACGGAGATGATGGTCTCCATCACCGACCAGGTCTTCACCGTCTGGCCGACGTTCATGCCGAAGTACTCCTTCACCAGCCAGAACCCGGCGTCGTTGACATGGCTGAAGAAGAGCGAGCCCGCGCCGACGGCGAGGACCAGCAGGGCGGCGTGGGAGGTCGACATGTCGGCTGCCAGCGGGGCGACCAGACCGGCCGCCGAGATGGTGGCCACGGTCGCCGAACCGGTCGCGAGCCGGATCGCGACGGCGATCAGCCAGCCCAGCAGCAGTGCGGGTATCGACCAGTCCTTGGAGAAGTCCAGGATCATCTGGCCCACACCGGCGTCGATGAGGGTCTGCTTGAAACCGCCGCCCGCACCCACGATCAGCAGCACACCCGCGATCGGGGCGAGGGACTTCTCGATGGTGGTGGAGAGCCGGCCCTTGGTGAAACCGGCCGCCCGGCCCAGCGTGAACATGCCGACTATGACGGCCGCGAGCAGCGCGATCAGCGGCGAGCCGATCACATCGGTGACCCGCTGGACACCCTGCTCCGGGTCGTCCACGACGATGTCGACCAGGGCCTTGACCAGCATCAGCACGACGGGCAGCAGAATCGTCGCCAGGGTGGCGCCGAAGCTGGGCCGACGGTCCAGGTCCTCCGAAGGACGCTGCGGAATCATCTTCTCCGGAGCCTCGATGTCCACCCAGCGCGCGGCGTAGCGGGAGAAGACCGGCCCCGCGATGATCACGGTCGGGACGGCGACCAGCACACCCAGCGCGAGCGTGACACCGAGGTTGGCGCCGAGGGCGTCGATCGCCACCAGCGGGCCGGGGTGCGGCGGAATCAGCCCGTGCATCACGGAGAGTCCGGCCAGCGCCGGGATACCGATCCGCATCAGGGAGTAGTTGCCGCGCTTGGCGACGAGCAGCACCACCGGGATCATCAGCACGATCCCGACCTCGAAGAACAGCGGCAGACCGATGATCGAGGCGATCAAGACCATCGCCCACGGCATGGCCCGCCCGCTCGCCTTCGCGAGGATCGTGTCGACGATCTGGTCCGCGCCGCCGGAGTCGGCGAGCAGCTTGCCCAGAATGGCGCCGAGCGCGATGAGGACACCGACACCCGCGACGGTGGAGCCGAGGCCGGCGGTGAAGCTGGCGATCGTCTTGGCCGGTGCGGCGCCGGCGAACGAGCCGAGCGCCAGCGAGCCGATGGTCAGCGCGAGAAACGCGTGCATCTTGAACTTGGTGATGAGCAGAACGATGACGGCGATGCCCGCCAGGACTGCGATGCCCAACTGCGCGTTGCCTGCCGAAGTGATCGGTTCGACGGCATCCGCTGCCAGCATCTCGACGCTGAGACTGGTCACGGTGGTGATCCTTAGCTTTCGAGCCGGCGCAACGCGGCGACGGCTCGCTGGGTGATTTCTTCGGGGGTGCCGGACACATCGACCGAGACTCCGGCCTCGTCCTCCTGCAGCGGCTGCAGGGTCGCGAACTGCGAGTCGAGCAGTGCGGTGGGCATGAAGTGGCCCTTGCGCTCCGCCATGCGCTCCTCGATCAGAGCCCGGTCGCCGGTCAGATGGAGGAAGACGGCACCGGGGGCCTCGGCGCGCAGCCGGTCCCGGTAGACCCGCTTGAGCGCCGAGCTGCTCACCACCCCGCCGAGCCCCGCCCGGCCGTGCGCCCACTGGCCGATCGCATCGAGCCAGGGCCACCGGTCGGAGTCGTCCAGTGGGGTACCGGCCGACATCTTGGCGATGTTCGCCGCGGGATGGAAGTCATCGCCCTCGGCGTACGGAACGCCGAGTTCGGCGGCGAGCAGGGGGCCGATCGTGGTCTTGCCGGTCCCTGCGACGCCCATCACCACGACGACGTGGGGGGTGCTCATTGGTGGTGCCTCGCTGTCTTCTTCGACGTCTTCCTCGACATCGGTCCGTCGCGCTACTGAAACTCATACGTACGACTTATTCAAGATGCTGTGACATAAACGTCGTACTTTTTCTTCCCGAAGGGTGCCCCGTAGGCTGTGCTCATGACCACACAGGGCCCTGGGCTGCATACGCACGTGCTGGACACCCTGGGTCTGGAGATCGCCGCGGGGGAGCACCGGCCCGGGCAGGTACTGCGTACCGACGAGCTGGCCCAGCGCTTCGACGTCTCGCGCACGGTCGTACGCGAAGTGGTCCGCGTACTCGAATCCATGCACCTGGTCGAGTCCCGGCGCCGGGTCGGCGTGACCGTACAGCCGACCGAGGCGTGGAATGTCTACGATCCGCAGGTCATCCGGTGGCGGCTGGCCGGCGCCGACCGCCCGCGCCAGCTGCGCTCCCTGACCGTGCTCCGCTCGGCGATCGAACCGGTCGCGGCAGGGCTCGCCGCCCGTAACGCCACCCCGGAGCAGTGCGCTGCCCTCACCGAGTGCGCGCTCGGCATGGTCGCGACCTCGCGCGGCCAGCAGCTGGAGGGCTATCTGGAGCACGACATCGCGTTCCACCGGATCGTGCTCAACGCCTCCGGCAACGAGATGTTCGCGCGGCTCGGCGATGTCGTCGCAGAGGTCCTGGCGGGCCGCACCCACCACCAGGTGATGTTCGAGGACCCCGACCCGGCCGCGGTCACCCTTCACGTCCGGCTCGCCGAAGCGGTGCGCGAGGGCGACACGGTGGCGGCGGAGCGGCTGACGAAGGAGATCGCGGTGGGCGCCCTGCACGAGCTGGACGTGCTCGCACCCTGAGGCCCGTACCGCGGCGGTGTCGCGCGTACGTACCCGCTCCCCGAGGTCCGTCCCTACAGTGCCGGCGTACGTACGTGCTGCAGCCGGGTCGCGGCCGCGGCCAGCACCATCTCCAGCGCCGCGGGATAGCCGCTGCGGTCCATCTCCGCGACCAGCACCCCGGCGGTCGCCGCGATGTTCGGATGGGTATCGGCCGGAAGCCGGGCGTACGTCTGCGGCCAGGTCTGTACCTCCTGCGCGCGGGCCTGCTCCGACAGCACCAGCGTGGACGCGTCCAGCGCAGCGAACGACAGCGTCTGGTCCACGAAGACGTGGTAGATCCGCACCGCCTCGGCATCCGGGAATCCCGCACCGCGCAACACCCCGAGAATCGCCTCCACGGACCGGATCTCATGCGCCCGGCCGGTCACCCGGGCACAGGTCAGCGTGGCCGCCTGGGGGTGCGCCAGATAGTCCGCGTGCATCCGCAGGCCGAGGGTGCGCAGATCGGCCCGCCAGTCACCCGTCGGCCGCCAGGTGCGCAGCGTACGGCCGATCAACTCGTCGGCCACCGCGAGCAGTAGTTCGTCCGTGTCCCGGAAGTACCGGTAGAGCGCGCTGGGATCGCAGCCGAGAGCCGCACCGAGCCGGCGTACGGTGAGCGCCGCCGCCCCGTGCTCCCCGATCAGCCGCAACGCCGTCTCCACGATCAGCTGCTCGGACAGCACCGTGCCCTGTTTGGTGGGGCGCCTGCGGCGCCGCGCCCCCTCCGGTACCACCCGTTCGCTCGCGCTCATGGCGGCACCTTATGACAACAGCGTTGACGTGTGAACCCGCCGGAGAGTTCGATGTGCCGCCATCGGGGCCGAAGAGCCCCCTTCGGCGAAGGAGCCACCGTGACGGACACCCCCACCCCCTACGGCAGTGACCCACCGGCACCCGCGGCACTGAAGAGGAGCCTCGGTGTCGTGGACGGCTTCGTCATCGCCGCCTCCTCCACCGCCGCCACCTCCAGCATCGGTATCGGGCTGGGCGTGACCGCGGGCGCCGTCGGTCTGCATCTGCCGATCATCATGCTGCTCGCGTTCCTGCCCATCCTGGGTATCGCCGGCGCGTACTCCCGGCTCAACAAGGTCGAGCCGAACATGGGCAGCGGCTATGTCTGGGTCGGCCGCTCCCTCAGCCCCTGGCTCGGCTTCCTCGTCGGCTGGATCGGCATCGTCTCCACGATCGTCTTCCTCTCCTACACCACGACCGTCACGGGCTCCGCCCTGCTCCAACTCGCCGACGAGGGAGGGCTGCACACCCTCGCCGGCCTCCACCTCGACCCGGACTCCACCGCCCAGTCGACCGCGCTGGGCATCGTTGTTCTGATCGCCGTCACCTTCACCGCGATCACCGGCATCCGGTCCGCCGCCGGCCTGCAGAAATACCTTCTCGTCTTCGAATACGTCGTTCTGCTCGGCTTCTGCGGGTACGGACTGGTCGTCGGCCCGCACCCGTTCAGCCTCGACTGGATCAACCCGTTCACCATTCCCTCCGGACAGCAGCTCGCCGAGGGTCTTCTGCTCTCGGTCTTCTGCTACTGGGGCTTCGAATCGGCGTTCAGCGTCACGGAGGAGATCCGCGACCCGCAGGACGCCTCCCGGGCCGGACTCATCACCCTGTTCACCATGCTCGGTCTCTTCCTGCTCGGCTCCTTCGCCTTCCAGCGCGTCCTCTCGCTGGACGAGCTGACCGGTCATGGCGCCCAGGGACTCACCTACTTCGGCGACCGGCTCGCCCATCAGCCGCTCGCCGCACTTCCGCTGATCGCCCTCACCTTCTCCGCCGTCGCTTCCCTCCAGTCCGGTGTGATCCCCACCGTGCGCGGCATGTTCGCGATGGGCCGCGACCGCACGCTCGGCGCGTTCTGGACCAGGATCAGCCCGCGCTACGGGACGCCGGCGGCCGGAACCATCGCGGTCGGCTGTGTCGCCGCCGCCATCGCCGTCGCCTCACTCGTCATCCCGAAGGTCGGCGACCTCATCCTGGCCTCCGTCAATGCGATCGGTGTCGTCGTCTCGCTGTACTACGCGCTCACCGCACTGGCCGCCGCCGCGCGCTTCCGCGGGGCGCTGCGCGAGAGCCGGTCCGAGGCCCTGCGGGCCGTGGTGCTCCCGGTGCTCGCCGCCGCCGTGCTCCTCGGCCTCGGCGGCTATCTCTGCTGGTCCTTCTACACCTCCGCCGACCACTTCGAGATCAGCCCGGACAACGGCTGGTTCATGCTCTTCTGCCCGGCCGTCATGCTGCTGTCCGGAGTCGGTGCGGCAGCCTGGGCCAAGTGGGTGAGGAAGTCGCCGTACTTCACCACCGGCCGCTCCGTCGCCGCCGAGCCCATGGTCGTCGAAACAGCCTGACCCCCCGTACCCCTGCCGGCCTCCCGCCGAGCATGGCCCTCGCGAAAACGGAACAGCCCCATGCACCACGCCCCCGCCGATCTCGTCCTGACCGGCGGCCCGGTCCTCGGCATGGACGCCGCACGCAGCCGCGCCACCACCGTCGCCGTCACCGGCGACCGCGTCACCGCCGTCGGCCACGACGAGGCGCGCGAGCTGATCGGCCCCGGTAGCGAAGTCGTCGACCTCGCCGGCAGGGTCCCCGCTTCCAGGACGCGCACATCCACGCCGTCGCAGCCGGTCTCGAACCCGCCCAGTGCAACCTGACGGATGTCCGTGCGGCGACGGGCACGCTCGCCGCCGTGCGCGGGTACGCCGACAGCCACTTCGACCAGGAGCGGATCACCGGCGGCTGGTCCATGGACGCCATCGACGGCGGCGCCCCCACCAGGGAGCAGCTCGAAACCGTGTGCCCGTGGTGGCCACCGTGCCCGGCGCCGTAACCGGTACATCCCACCGGGTGGACGGCAGCCGTTCCCCGCCAACGCGGCGCGCCGTCGTGACACCCTCACGGGGCGTACGGTTGTTCGTGTTCGATCTTCACGAAATGACGGAAACAGGGAGACCACGGTATGTCGCAGCAGGTGCAAGGAGTCATCGCACCGGGGAAGAACGAGCCGGTACGGGTCGAGACGATCGTGATCCCGGACCCGGGCCCCGGCGAGGCCGTGGTGAAGATCCAGGCGTGCGGCGTCTGCCACACCGATCTCCACTACAAGCAGGGCGGCATCAACGACGACTTCCCCTTCCTGCTCGGGCACGAGGCCGCGGGCGTGGTGGAGTCCGTCGGCGAGGGGGTCACGGACGTCGAGCCCGGCGACTTCGTCATCCTCAACTGGCGTGCCGTGTGCGGGCAGTGTCGTGCGTGCCTGCGCGGCCGCCCCTGGTACTGCTTCAACACCCACAACGCCAAGCAGAAGATGACGCTGCTCGACGGCACGGAGCTGTCGCCGGCGCTCGGCATCGGCGCGTTCGCCGAGAAGACCCTGGTCGCCGCCGGTCAGTGCACCAAGGTCGACCCGGAGGCCTCCCCGGCCGTCGCCGGGCTGCTCGGCTGTGGCGTGATGGCGGGCATCGGCGCCGCCATCAACACCGGGCAGGTCGGCCGCGGCGACTCGGTCGCCGTGATCGGCTGCGGCGGTGTCGGCGACGCGGCGATCGCGGGCGCGCGGCTGGCCGGCGCGGCGAAGATCATCGCCGTGGACATCGACGACCGCAAGCTGGAGACGGCGAAGACGATGGGTGCCACGCACACCGTCAACTCCCGCTCCACCGACCCGGTCGAGGCGATCCGCTCCCTGACCGACGGCAACGGTGCGGATGTCGTCATCGAGGCGGTCGGCCGCCCGGAGACGTACAAGCAGGCTTTCTACGCCCGCGACCTCGCAGGCACCGTCGTCCTGGTCGGCGTCCCGACCCCGGAGATGCAGCTGGAACTGCCGCTCATCGACGTCTTCGGCCGCGGCGGCTCGCTCAAGTCCTCCTGGTACGGCGACTGCCTGCCCTCGCGCGACTTCCCGATGCTCATCGACCTGCACCAGCAGGGCCGGATCGACCTCGGCGCGTTCGTCACCGAGACCATCGGACTCGGCGACATCGAGCAGGCCTTCACCCGGATGCACGAAGGCGACGTGCTGCGCTCGGTGGTGGTCTTCTGATGACCGCCCGCATCGACCACCTCGTCACCTCCGGCACCTTCGCCCTCGACGGCGGGGAGTGGGACGTCGACAACAACGTCTGGATCGTCGGCGACGACACCGAGGCGATCGTCATCGACGCCGCCCATGACGCCGCCGCCATCGAGGCCGCGCTGAACGGCCGTACGCTGCGCGCCATCGTCTGCACGCACGCGCACAACGACCACATCGACGCGGCCCCGGCCCTCGCCGACGCCACCGGCGCACCGGTCCTGCTGCACCCCGACGACCTGCCGCTGTGGAAGCAGACCCACCCGGACCGCGCCCCGGACGGCGAACTGGCCGACGGCCAGGAGCTGGAGATCGCCGGAACGACGCTCCAGGTCCTGCACACCCCCGGTCATGCCCCGGGTGCCGTCTGCCTGTACGCCCCCGAGCTGTCCACCGTCTTCACGGGTGACACGCTCTTCCAGGGCGGCCCCGGCGCCACCGGGCGGTCCTTCTCCCACTTCCCGACGATCGTCGCCTCGATCAGGGACCGGCTGCTCGCCCTGCCGCCGGGCACCACCGTCCGCACCGGGCACGGCGATTCCACGACCATCGGCGCGGAGGCCCCGCATCTGGACGAGTGGATCGCCCGCGGTCACTGAGAACCGCGGCTCACCGGTCCGGGCCATGCACAGAGCCGCAGCCCGCTCTCGAAGCGGCGCGGAGCGCCCGTGACCGGATCGGTGAACTCCAGCACCCGGGCCAGGAGTTGGAGAGGGTGCGACCAGTCGTCGGTCGCACCCTTCGGCCGGAGCACCGGGTAGACCGGGTCGTGGACGAGCGGCAGCCCCAGGCTGTTCATATGGACCCGCAGCTGATGGGTGCGTCCGGTGGCGGGCAGCAGCCGGTACCGGCCGAGGCCCTCCCGGTGCTCCAGCAGCTCGATCCGGCTCTCGCTGTTCGGCTCGCCCGGCTCCTCGCGGGCGGCGATGACCCCGCGCTCCTTGACGATGCGGCTGCGTACGGTTCGCGGGAAGGCCGGTCCGGGGTCGTACGGTGCCACCGCCTCGTACTCCTTGAGCACCGAGCGGTCCCGGAACATCGTCTGGTACGCGCCCCGCTCCTCGGGCCGCACGACGAAGAGGACGAGGCCCGCGGTCAGCCGGTCCAGCCGGTGCGCGGGCTGCAGCTCGGGCAGGTCCAGCTCGCGGCGCAGCCGGGCCACCGCGGTCTCGGTGATGTGCCGGCCGCGCGGTGTCGTCGCCAGGAAGTGCGGCTTGTCGGCGATCACGATGTGCTCGTCGCGGTGGACGACACCGACCGGGAACGGCACCGGCTCCTCCGGCGCGAAATCCCGATGGAACCAGATGTACCGGCCGGCGGTGTACAGCTCGTCGGCGGACACCGGGCCCTGTACGGAGACGAACCGGCCCTCGGCGAGCATGGCGTCCACCCGCGCCTCCCCGATGGCACCCGCGAACCGCGCCAGCAGGTGATCGCGTACCGTCGCCCACCGGCCGTCCGGATCCTCGGGGAGCTGCAGCCGGACCGGATCGATCCCGTCCCGCTGCGGCAACGGCGCCGACGGGGGCTTCGCACGCCCCCTCATCGGGGTGCGCCGACCGGTACAGCGGTGAGCATGGTGCGGGCTCCTCGTATCGCCTGCTGGGGTGTCCGCACAGTATCGCCCGTTCCGCCCGCCCACCGGGGCCCTGCCCCCCGTACTCAGGCGCTCGGCAGCGTCACCTTCTCCGGGCCGCACCCGATGCGCTCGGCCTCGGCGGCGACATAGCCGGGCAGCAGTTCCCGTCCCCGGGCCACCCGCCGGGCAGATCGAAGGTCCGCGGATGATCCCCAGTGGGATTCTCGGCAGGCACCCACGGCGGATCGACGGGGAAGGGGTACACCACATTCGTGTACGCCGGAGCCCCACCGGCCCCTTGCAGCACCCAATGCCCGGGAACCGCGACCTCTTTCCACCCCGAAGCATCGAAACCGGGCCGCACGAACGACTTGTTCTGCGTGGCGGCGCCCGGCGAGAGCCGGAAGCGCCACTCCCCGTTCAGCGACATCCGCCCGGAATCCGACCCCGCGTACCAGGCCCGCGGCTCCAGCCCGCCCGATCCGGGACCCACGTCCTCGTACCGGGGCAGGGCGGGCGTGGGTGTGCGGTTCATGGGACTCCTCGCTCTGCGATGGCCTCCGTGCTGCTGGACATCAGCGAGGAATGAACCGTTTCAACAAGGGGTGCACCCTGCTCCGGTCCATATGCGACCGTGCGGGCACAACGCAGAATGCCGACCAGGATCGCTCCTGATCGGCATTCTCTCTGTGTCCGAGGGGGGACTTGAACCCCCACGCCCGATAAAGGGCACTAGCACCTCAAGCTAGCGCGTCTGCCATTCCGCCACCCGGACAAGGTGTCTGTCTCGCGGGCCCGGCCCGTTCCGACGTGGAAAACAATAGCAAACATTCGGAGGTGCTCGATCACGCCAGGGGGAGTGTGAAGGGCGCATGACGAGGGGTGGGGGCCTTGGGTGTGCGGGCCGCGCGCGGGAGGATGAGGGGGAGCACCACGGCGACAGTGGAAGGAAGCAGTGTGAGCGAGACCAACACGGCCCGGACCGTCTCGGGCGAGGACGAGGTCGTGGACCTCTGTCGTGAGCTGATCCGGATCGACACCAGCAACTACGGAGACCATTCGGGACCGGGGGAGCGGGGCGCGGCCGAGTACGTCGCGGAGAAGCTCGCCGAGGTCGGGCTGGAGCCCCAGATCTTCGAGTCCCACAAGGGCCGCGCCTCGACCGTGGCCCGGATCGAGGGCGAGGACCCGTCCAGGCCCGCGTTGCTCATCCACGGTCACACCGACGTGGTACCGGCCAATGCCCACGACTGGACCCACCACCCGTTCTCCGGCGAGGTCGCGGACGGCTGCGTGTGGGGCCGGGGCGCGGTCGACATGAAGGACATGGACGCGATGACCCTCGCGGTCGTCCGCGACCGGATGCGCAGCGGCCGCAAGCCCCCGCGCGACATCGTGCTGGCCTTCGTCGCGGACGAGGAGGCGGGCGGCACGTACGGCGCGCGGTACCTCGTGGACAAGCACCCCGGCCTCTTCGAGGGGGTCACCGAGGCGATCGGCGAGGTCGGCGGCTTCTCCTTCACGGTGAACGAGAAGCTGCGGCTCTACCTCGTCGAGACGGCCCAGAAGGGCATGCACTGGATGCGGCTCACCGTGGACGGCACCGCCGGCCACGGCTCGATGACCAACGACGACAACGCGATCACCGAGCTCTGCGAGGCGGTCGGACGGCTCGGGCGGCACAAGTGGCCGGTCCGGGTGACCAAGACCGTGCGGTCCTTCCTCGACGAGCTGTCCGACGCGCTCGGCACCCCGCTCGACCCGGAGGACATGGAGGCCACGCTCGCCAAGCTGGGCGGCATCGCCAAGATGGTCGGCGCCACGCTCCGCAACTCCGCCGCCCCCACCATGCTGGGTGCCGGCTACAAGGTGAACGTCATCCCCGGCCAGGCCATCGCCCATGTCGACGGCCGGTTCCTGCCCGGTTACGAGGAGGAGTTCCTGGCCGATCTGGACCGGATCCTCGGCCCGCGCGTGAAGCGCGAGGACGTGCACGGGGACAAGGCGCTGGAGACCAGTTTCGACGGTTCGCTCGTGGATGCGATGCAGATCGCCCTGAAGGCGGAGGACCCGATCGCGCGTGCCGTCCCTTACATGCTTTCCGGCGGTACCGACGCCAAGTCCTTCGACGACCTCGGTATCCGCTGCTTCGGGTTCGCACCGCTGAAGCTGCCGCCGGAGCTCGACTTCGCAGGCATGTTCCACGGCGTGGACGAGCGTGTACCCGTGGACGGTCTGCAGTTCGGTGTGCGGGTGCTCGACCGTTTCATCGACAACTGCTGAGTCTCTGCCGCTTTTCCGCTGATTATCTGTGTCAACAATCGCCAGCGTGTGCGTATTTGACCGGAACGAGTGAAAGGAACCATACGCTCGTAGCCCAATTACCTCTTCCTCGTTACAAGTGATGCGGTCCGCGGCTGGGACCGCATTGCCAACTAGGAGGAATAATGATCAAGAAGGTCGTCGCTGCTGCGGCTGTCACCGGTGGTCTGGTGCTCGCGGGTGCGGGCATGGCCGTCGCGGACACCGGTGCCCAGGGCGCCGCTGCCAACAGCCCCGGTGTGGTCTCGGGCAACGTCATCCAGGTGCCCGTGCACGTGCCGGTGAACGCGTGTGGCAACACGGTCTCCGTGGTCGGGCTGCTGAACCCCACCGTCGGCAACACCTGCGCCAATGCCTGACGTTGTGCGTCAACCCGTAAGGGTTTGAATCCGGTCGGCCCCGGAGTGCACGCCATGCACTCCGGGGCCGCTGGGTAATCGGCCCCCGCACGGTCAGGTCCGGGGGTATTCCGGAAGGTAGAAGGCAGGAAACAATCTATGCGACAGGTCACGCGTAAAGGCCTGATCACCATGGCGGCTGCGGGCGGCGTGCTCGCGCTGAGTGGCGGTTATGCGCACGCCGACGCGGGAGCGGCCGGCGGCGCGTCGAATTCCCCGGGGGTGCTTTCAGGGAATTCGGTCCAGATCCCGGTCGACGTACCGGTCAACGTATGCGGCAACTCCGTGAGCGTCGTAGGACTGCTCAACCCGGCCGCAGGAAACGCCTGCGGAAACGGTTCGCAGAGCGCTGCCTCGGGCCGCCACGTCTCGGGCAGTCAGGAGTCCGACGACCGGACCCAGGCGCACCGGGCGGGGACCGGCAGGCACCGGGCCGTCACGAGCGGCACCGGGAGCGGGGCAATGGCCGAGGGGGTTACGAGCGGCTCGCCCGGTGTGCTTTCGGGCAACAACATCGCGGTGCCCATCGACATCCCCGTGAACGCCTGCGGGAACAGTGTCACCATCGGCGGACTGCTCAATCCCGCCTCCGGCAACGACTGCGGAAATGTTCCGGACGTCGTCACGCCGCCGGTCGGCACTCCGGTCACTCCGGTCACCCCGGTCACCGAGAACAAGCCCCCGGCACCCGGACCGCGAAGCGTGTCGAACGCGCACGGGACACAGAACGTCGCGCAGCTCGCACACACCGGAGCGGGCGGGCTCGACCTGCTGGTCCCGGCGAGCGTGGGCCTGCTGCTGGCGGGTGCGGGCACAGTGCTGTACCGCCGCGCCCGGATGTCCGCATAGCGGTCCTGAGCGGCGACGCAAGCACGGTGAAGGGAGCGGGCCCCGCGACTGCGGGGTCCGCTCCGTCTCACCAGGTGGCCCGGAGCTGGCGGATGATCCGTCGGCGCAGCCGCACCCTGCGGCTGCCGTCACGGCGCAGCGTCAGTCGGTCCAACTCCCAGTGCCCGTACTCGGCATGGTCGGTCAGCAGGCGGGCCGTCTCCTTCCGGGACACCCCGCGCGGTACGTACACATCGACAAATTCGTATTCCGGCATCGCATCTATTGTGCGGGCAGAGCCCGTGTACGGATAGCGTCTGCACTATGTCTGATGCTGCGCAGCCCACCGCTGCCGAGGTACGCGCCGCCGCCGAAGCGATCAAAGCCGCGCTCGACCATCACCTCGAGGCGGTCGAACGCCGGACAGGGGACGATGATCCCGCTGTCTATGACGCGTTCAACGCACTGGCCGCTGCCGCCGAGTTCTACGACGAACTGCTCTACGACCGCTACGACGAGGTCACCCCTTTCGAGATCCCGGGTGCGGAGGACTCCCTGCCGCCGTACGCCGGCCCCGAGGAGCCGAACGCGCTGAGTGTGCTGATCCGGCGCGACTACGCGGTGGTGGAGCCGCCGCGGCTGCTCGCACAGGCCCAGCGCATCGCCGACCTCGATCCGGACGACCGCGCCGACGGGAGCGCCGCGGTGGTGGGCTCCAGCGTCCATGCCGCGCTCGGAGTGCTCTTCGGTGAGTACGAACCGGACGAGATCGCTTCCCGGCATACGGAGTTCGGTCTGGAGGAGGGCGACTCCACGCTCTGGGTCACGGCTGCGGAGGAGCTGCCCGAGGCGGGGGAGTGGCTCGGCGCACCGTTCGACGAAGCGGACCCGCAGCTGGTGGTCTGCCGCTTCGACGTCAGCGCCGTCTTCGACGAGGACGAATCGGACGAGGAGCCGGTCGGCCTGGTGGTGGACAGCTCCTGATCCGTCTGTCGGACGGGCTCGAAACCGAGCCCGTCCGACGGCGGGGGAAAGGGCGCGGCCCGGTCATCCGGCCGGAGCCTCCAGCAGGGTGCGCAGTCGCGTCGTGCGGTCCTGGGCCGGGGACTGTGCGACCGCGCGCTGGAGCGCCTGATCCACCCCGTGCACGACGGACAGATGCCGCTCCCCGCGGCTGAAGGCGGTGTACACCCAGGGGCGACTCAGCCCCTGGGCGGCGTCACCCGGCAGCACGACGACCACTGCGGGCCACCGCATCCCGGCCGCCTGGTGGGCGCTGAGGGCCCACCCGTGGCGAACGGACGACTCCACCCGCTCCTGCGGTACGACGATCTCCGTGCCCGCGCAGTCCAGGTGCAGGCCCTCGGCGTCGGCCGAGACGACCACTCCGGGCACGGTCCTGCCGGGCGTCGGGACATGGACGACGCGGTCGCCCGGGTCGAAGCCGCCGAACCGCCCCGGACCGGGGTTGAGCCGCTGCTTCAGTGCCGCGTTCAACGCCCGGGTGCCCGCCGAGCCGCCATGGCCGACGGTGATCACCTGGGTGTCGGCCGACGGTACGCCGATGGCGCGCGGCACCGAGTCGGCGACCAGTTGCACGGTGCGGTGCACCGCCTCGCCCGCATCGCGCACGGGGACGATCACCACCTCCTTGCCGGGCGCCGCGACCTGGTTCAGCTCGCCGATTCCGATGCCGGAGACCAGTTCGCCGATCGGTCCCGGATCCGGCGTACGGGACACGATCTGCGGGCAGGCACGGGCCGCCAGCACATCGGCGAACACCCGCCCCGCACCGGCCGAGCCCAGCACGCCCGGGTCGCCGCTGAGCACCAGCCGGGTGCCGTCGGCCAGCGACTCCACGAGGATCGCGGCGGTCTCGACGTCCAGCTGCGGGGCGTCCAGCACGACGAGCAGGTCTACGGCGATCGCCCCCTCCTCGTCCCGCCCCGGGCCCTCCGCGCCGGAGAGCAGCCCGGCGAGTGTGACGGCCGTCGACGGATCGCCGGTCGCCTCGGCCAGCCGACGCCTGCCGTCGACGCTGTGCACGGCACCCAGGGCGCGCAGCCCGAGGCCGCGGGCCGCGGTGATCAGCGCGGCGGGTTCGGCCCTGGCCGCCTCGCCGCCGGTGTGCGCCACGAGGCCATGGGCCGCGACCGCACGGATCAGCTCGGCCGCCGACGGGGAGCCCGCGGCCGAGGCCGGCTCCGTCCAGTCGGCGTCCTTCTCACAGGCGTTGATCAGGCGGGCCAGCCCGTCGGCGAGGCTCTCCTCGGCGAGTGCGTACCGGTCGAGACCGAGCAGCACCTGCACCGGTTCCTGCCCGGCCCGGTCCTCCACGCCTCCTTCGGCGTCCTCGCCGGGTTGTGCCGGTGCGTCGGACTCCTGGTCGTCCTGCCCGTCCTGGAAGACCAGGACGACGCCCTCGGCGACGGCATGCTGTACGGCTGAGTCGGGGTCGGTCACCGAGCGCTCGGCGAGCGCGGCACGTACCGCCGTCGCGTCCAGTGCCGTATGGCCCTGGAGCGCGGCCCGCTCCAGCAGCCAGCCGACCAGGGCCGCGGTGCGCCGCTCGTCGTCCGGACCGCACTCGGTGCCCAGCACGGCCTGTGCGAAACCGTCGGCCTGCTCGGGCCTGACTCCCGGCACGGCCATCAACTGCCACGGGTCCTCGCGCAGGGCATCGGCGGCCTGCGCACCGAGGGCCTCGGCCACCGGGCCCGCCAGCGCTCCGGGCGCCCCGCCCTCGGCCAGTACGGCGGCCACCGCGGCGACGGCCTCCGGTGAGGTGCCCTGCGGAGCCGGGGCCTGCTCCGGCGCTCTGGGGCGTACCGGAGCGGGCGCGGGAGCGGTCCGGCGAGGGGCGGCGGGTGCGGGCGAGTCGAAGAACGCGGCGGCGGGCTTCTCACCGCTCTCCACGGCACGCACGGCCGCCAGCAGATCGGCCGCCTGGCCGCTCAGCTTCGCACCGGCGGCGATGGGGCCTTCCTTCTCGGCCTTGCGCTTCTCGATCCGCTCCCTCAGCTCACGCTGGGCGGCGAGCTCGGACTCGGCCTCGGAGAGCGGTGCGGGGGCGGCAGCCGAAGGGTCCACGGCGTCGTCGGCCGCGGCTGTCCCGTCGGTGTCGGTCGTGCCGCCGGTCCCGTCGGCCGTTTCATCGGTGTCGGTCGTGCCGCCGGTCCCGGCACCGGCTTCGGCTGCCCCGTCGGTCCCTGAGGTCCCGGATTCGTCGCCGTCCGTCTCCGCGGCGTCGGCGGCGTCATCGGCCGTCGTCGATCCCGTGCCCCCGTCGTGACCCTCGTCCTGCGAGGACGGAGCGGGCACGGCGGCGGAGGGGTCCGCGACAACGCTGTCGTCGTCGGCGGCCGGGGAGCCGGGGGTTTCCCCCCGGGGAAGCGCAGTCACAGCGTGCTCCAGTCCTGGTCGGGATAGCGGTGCACGGGCGCCGACACATCGTCGAGCGCCTGGCAGATCTCGTCAGGAAGACTAAGCGCCTCCACTGACAATGCCTCCGTGAGCTGCTGCGCGTTGCGTGCACCGACGATCGGGGCCACCACTCCCGGCCGGTCCCGCACCCAGGCGAGAGCAACCTGGAGCGCCGTCGTGGCCAGGCCGTCGGCCGCTGTTGCCACCGCGTCCACGATGCGGCCGGCCGGGTCGTCGAGATACGGCTCGACGAACGGGGCCAGCAGCTCCGAGGCGCCGCGTGAGTCCGCCGGAGTGCCCGTCCGGTACTTGCCGGTCAGGACACCCCGGCCCAGCGGGGAGGAAGGCAGCAGGCCCACCCCCAGGTCGAGCGCGGCCGGCAGCACCTCGCGTTCCACACCTCGCTGCAACAGGGAGTACTCCATCTGGGTGCTCGCCAGCCGGGTGCGCACCCCGGGCGACGCGAGCTGCCAGGTCGCCGCCTTGGCCAGCTGCCACCCGCAGAAGTTCGACACCCCCGCGTACCGGGCGCGGCCGGTGGACACGGCCAGGTCAACCGCCTGAAGGGTCTCCTCCAGCGGAGTCACCGGGTCGAAGGCGTGGATCTGCCACAGATCCACGTGATCCGTACCGAGCCGTTCCAGGGAGGCGTCCAGCGCGGCCAGCAGATGGCCGCGGGATCCGTTGAACCGGCGGTACGGGTCGGCCACGCTGCCCGCCTTCGTCGCGATGACCAGATCGCGCCGTGGCACCAGGCCCTCGGTGAGCCGCCCGAGCAGATATTCGGCCTCCCCACCGCCGTACACATCTGCCGTGTCGACCAGCGTGCCGCCCGCTTCCCAGAAGGCTTTCAGCTGTTCGGCAGCGTCGTGCTGGTCGGTGTCCCGGCCCCAGGTCAGGGTGCCGAGCCCGATCCGGGACACTCGAAGGCCGGTGCGGCCGAGATGCCTCTGCTCCATGTGCGCTGAGATTACTGGCCAGAGCCCCACCGGGCGGAAGCCTGTGGACAACCCGGCATCAAGTCGCCCCTGCCGGAACCTGTTGTCGCGCGCTAGAGTCCGAGGCTCAGGGACGTTACTGATCAGTAAGGGGAGCGGCTATGCGGCTCGGCATCAATCTCGGCTACTGGGGCGCGGGAATGGACGGCGACAACCTCGCCGTCGCCCAGGAGGCCGACCGGCTCGGTTACGACGTCTGCTGGGCGGCCGAGGCGTACGGCTCCGACGCGCCGACCGTGCTCTCCTGGGTCGCCGCCCAGACCGAATCGATCGACGTCGGCTCCGCGATCATGCAGATCCCGGCCCGCCAGCCCGCGATGACGGCGATGACCGCCGCCACCCTCGACTCGCTCTCCGGCGGCCGTTTCCGGCTCGGCCTCGGCGTGTCGGGACCGCAGGTCTCCGAGGGCTGGTACGGCGTCAAGTTCGACAAGCCGCTGGCCCGCACCCGGGAGTACGTCGAGATCGTCCGCAGGGCGATGTCCCGTGAGCGGCTGTCGTACGAGGGGCAGCACTGGACGCTCCCGCTGCCGGACGGCCCGGGCAAGCCGATCAAGCTCACCGTCCACCCGCAGCGCGAGCACATCCCGCTCTACATCGCCGCGATCGGCCCGAAGAACCTGGAGCAGACCGGCGAGATCGCCGACGGCGCGCTGCTGATCTTCCCGTCCGCGGAGCACCTTGAGGACACCGCGGTGAAGTACCTGCGGGCGGGCCGCGAGAAGGCCGGCAAGACCATGGAGGGCTTCGACGTCTGCCCGACGCTGCCGCTGGCCGTCGGTGACGACATCTTTGGCCTCGCGGACATGTTCCGTCCGTACACCGCGCTGTACGTGGGCGGTATGGGCAGCCGCAAGCAGAACTTCTACAACCAGCTCGCGCAGCGCATGGGGTACGAGAAGGAAGCCGCCGAGATCCAGGACAAGTACCTGTCCGGCGACAAGAACGGCGCCGCTGCCGCTGTGCCGCACCAGCTGATCGACCAGACCACGCTGCTCGGTTCGGTCGAGCGGATCGCCGAGCGGATGCAGGCGTATGCCGCGGCGGGTGTCACGACGCTGACTCTGGCTCCGGCCGGATTCACGCTCGATGAGCGGATCACGGCTCTGCGGGCCGGTACGGATGCGCTGGAGCGGTCCGGGCTCGCGTAGCGCGGGCTCCGGACTTCCGGGGGTTCTGGGACAGCGCCACGGCCGTGGTGGGGGCTCGGGGGTCCACCCCGCCACGGCCGTTACGGAGAACAACGCATCCGGGGGCGTGTGGTTACGCCGAACGGCGTGCGGTTCGGTGCGTGGTCATCGGGCTGACGGTGCCGTCCTCAAACGCCGGACGGGCTGGAGCGTTGCAGCCCGTCCGGCGTAGCCGTGGGGCGTTCCTGTTGCCCGGGTGGGCGTGTCGCACTTGACTGTCGATGGGCGGAGGCCGGTACGGAGGTGGCAGTGATGCTCTCGGCAAGGAACCTGTTCCTGGAGATTCTCGACGAAGACGAGTCGTTCCGGCTGTTCTGTTCCATCGCGGCCAGCGGGGAGTCCCAGGGGGGCTGGGAGAACGGGCGTATCGCGGCCCTCGCGCCCGAGAGCCAGCGGGCCCTGGCGCCCAAGATCGCGCGGCACGGCGCCGACGAGGACAAGCACGGCCGGATCTTCAACGCGCTGCTGAAGAAGCGCGGGCTGCAGCCGGTAGAGGTTCCGCGCGAGGCCGACTACACGATGCTGCTGGAGAAACACGGCATCGGCCTCGCCCATGAGCAGCTGGGACGCCAGGAGCCGCTCTCCGAGCGGGACATCATCACCTACCTCGCCCACAGCCGGGTCACCGAACAGCGAGCCTCCGAGCAGATGACGCTGCTGTGCAAGTACTTCGCCGACCACCCCGACCTCGGCCGCGCCGTGAAGATGATCTCGGACGACGAGGACAACCACCTGGCTTACTGCCATGAGGAATTGCTTCGCTTCGCCCGCTTCGGACACGGCCGCACGATCCAGCGCATTCTGCGCGAGTGCGCGCTCACCGAGATCCGGGTGTACCGCGATGTCAGTCTCGCCGTGATGGATCACATGGGCCGCATCCTGGGCTGGCCCCGGGCCAGGGCGGCGGTGCTGGCCGCGGGGATCCACGGGGTCTACGCGTACGAACGGCTCGTGGGGTGGCGGCGCATGGTGAGCCTGGCGCCGCCCGAGCGGCGCGACGCACTGGGCGGTCCCGCGACGCAGGCGCCCGAGTTCGCCTGATCCGGGCGCCGCGCCCGGCCGCCCGTCAGAGCCAGCCGCGGCGCTTGAACTGCCGGTAGAGGCCGAAGACCACGGAGCCCATCAGCACGATCACCGCCGGATAGGCCCACACCCAGCGGAGCTCCGGCATGTGCTCGAAGTTCATGCCGTAGATCCCCGCCACCATGGTCGGTACGGCGGCCATCGCCGCCCAGGCCGAGATCTTGCGCATGTCGTCGTTCTGCCGCACGCCCACCTGGGCCAGCTGCGCCGAGAGGATGTCGGAGAGCAGCCTGTCCAGCCCCTCCACGTACTCGTTGGCGCGCGTCAGATGGTCGCTCACGTCGCGGAAGAACGGCTGCGAGTGTTCGTGGACGAACGGCACCTCCGCGCTCGCCAGCCGGGCCATGGGGGCGCTCAGCGGACCAGTGGCACGGCGGAACTCCATGATCTGCCGCTTGAAGGTGTAGATGCGGGACGCGGTGTTCTTGGTGTCCACGGCGCCGGTCGGCGCGAACACCTCGGTCTCCAGCTCCTCCAGGTCGACCTGGAGCTCGCCCGCCACCTCGATGTAGTGGTCGACGACGGCGTCGCTGATCGCGTACAGCACCGCGGTCGGCCCGTGCTTGAGAACCTCCGGCTCGGACTCCAGACGACGGCGTACCGCGGCGAGCGGGGCGCCCTCCCCGTGCCGGACCGTCACGACGAACGAATCGCCGATGAAGGCCATCAGCTCGTCGGTGGTGACCGTGTCGCTCAGATGCTCATACACCACCGGCTTGATGACCGCGAAGAGCGAGTCGTCGTACACCTCCAGTTTGGGCCGTTGGTGCGCGCTCAAGGCGTCCTCCACGGCCAGCGGGTGGAGTCCGAACTCGCTGCTGACGAGCTCGAATTCCTTCTCCGTCGGCTCGTGCAGACCGATCCAGAGAAACGCGTCCCCAGTGGCACGTGCCTCCGCGAGGGCATCGGAGAGATCGGCGGGGCCTTCGGTACGACGCCCACCCCGGTAGATCGCACTGTCCACAATCACGGCGTGCATTCTTCCCTGCTCCGGTCCCCGGCGCACCTCACCGGCGGCAGCGGCCTACGCTGGCCCGTATGCCCACCCTGATCCTCGTACGCCATGGACGCTCCACCGCCAACACGGCCGGGGTGCTCGCGGGCCGCACCCCGGGTGTCGCGCTCGACGAGCGCGGTGCCGCCCAGGCCGCGGCGCTGCCCGGACGGCTGGCCGCGCTGCCCCTCGCCGCCGCAGTCAGCAGCCCCCTGCAGCGCTGCCGGGAAACCCTGCAGCCGCTGCTCGAAGCGCGGCCGGGACTGGCGCTGCACACCGAGGAGCGGATCAGCGAGTGCGACTACGGCGACTGGTCGGGGCGCAAGCTGGCGGAACTCACCGACGAACCGCTGATGAGCGTCGTGCAGCAGCATCCGTCGGCCGCGGCGTTCCCCGGCGGCGAGTCCATGCGCGCCATGCAGGCACGCGCCGTCGACGCGGTACGGGACTGGAACGCGCGGATCGAGGCCGAGCACGGCGACGACGCCGCCTATGTGATGTGCTCGCACGGCGACATCATCAAGGCCCTCGTCGCCGACGCGCTCGGCATGCATCTCGACCTCTTCCAGCGGATCCACGCCGACCCCTGCTCGGTCACCGCGATCCGCTACACCAGGCTGCGGCCCTTCCTGCTGCGGCTCGGCGACACGGGGGACCTCGCCCCGCTGGCGCCCCGTGAGCACACAGCCGCAACGGACGAGGGCCGGCGCCCGGCGGCGGACGCCGATGCGGACGCGGCGGTCGGGGGCGGCGCTGGGGCGCCGTGATCGCTTTGCGCAGTAGGGTGGACGCGCCGTAGGCGCCCTTTCCGGGGGAATCCCCCGGACCCCGGCCGCCCCTCATCTGCCGTCAATTTTCAAGGGAGACAGGACGTGTCCCGTCAGGTGTTCCTCTACGACCCCCCGGACCGCTTCGTGGCCGGTACGGTCGGGTTGCCTGGACGTCGTACGTTCTTCCTGCAGGCATCCTCAGGCGGACGTGTCACCAGCGTGGCCCTGGAGAAGACTCAGGTCGCCGCGCTCGCCGAGCGCATCGACGAACTGCTCGACGAAGTGGTGCGGCGGACCGGGGGGAATTCTCCGGTGCCCGCCGTGGCTCCGATGGATGTCACCGACACAGCGCCGCTCGACGTGCCCGTCGAGGAGGAGTTCCGGGTCGGCACGATGGCGCTCGCCTGGGACGGCGAGGAGCAGCGCATGATCGTCGAGGCGCAGGCGCTGGTCGAGCTCGACGTGGACTCCGACGAGGATCTCGCGGAGGCCGAGGAGCGGTTGCTCCAGGACGAGGAGAACGGTCCGCCGATGCTCCGGGTCCGCCTCAGCGGCGCACAGGCCCGCGCCTTCGCCAAGCGTGCCCTGGATGTCGTGAACGCCGGGCGCCCGCCGTGTCCGCTGTGCAGCCTGCCGCTCGACCCGGAAGGACACGTATGCCCGCGCCAGAACGGGTACCGTCGCGGAGCCTGACCGACACCGAGCGGGTCACCCTCCTCACCGAGGGCCGGCTCACCGTCCGCGGCCAGATCCGCGGTGCGTCCAACGCGGTGCTCTACTGCACGGTCGCCCACGAGGGCGACGAGGTGACGTGCGTCTACAAGCCGGTGGCCGGGGAACAGCCCCTGTGGGACTTCCCGGACGGCACGCTCGCCCAGCGTGAGGTGGCCGCGTACGAGATCTCCGAGGCAACGGGATGGGGGCTCATACCGCCCACCGTGCTGCGGGACGGGCCGTACGGCGAGGGCATGTGCCAGCTGTGGATCGAAGCGGCGCCGGACGGCGACGAATCCTCCGCGGACGGTCAGCCCCCGCTCCTGGCGCTCGTCGAGGACGAGGAGCCGGGGGAGGGCTGGAAGGCCGTGGCCCGCGCCGAGGTCGGGGAGGGGAAGACGGCTTTGTTGGTCCACGCGGACGATCCGCGGCTGCGGCGGCTGGCGGTCCTCGATGCCGTGATCAACAACGGTGACCGCAAGGGCGGCCATCTGCTGCCCGCACCCGACGGCCGGCTCTACGGCATCGACCACGGAGTGACCTTCAACACCGACGACAAGCTGCGCACCCTGCTCTGGGGTTGGGCGGGGGAGCCGTTGACGGCCGAGGCCGTCGAGGTCGTGGACCGGCTCGGTGCGGAGCTGGCGCCCGGGAGCTCGCTCGTCACCCGGCTGGCCGAGCTGATCACCGAGGTCGAGATCGAGGCCTTGCGGGGACGCGTGGAGGGGCTGAGGACGTCGGGGAAGCACCCGGAGCCGAGCGGTGAGTGGCCGTCGATCCCCTGGCCGCCGGTGTGACGAGATCAAGCCATACCGGCGGTGGCGGAGCGGGGTCAGGCGGGCGAGGTCCGTACCGGAGCAGATGAACCCACGCCGCGCAAGACCGCCTCTTCGGTCAAGAACCGGCATCCGGTTCGTATCCGGAACATGCATCCGGTTACGCTCGTGGCATGCATGCCTGGCCCGCTTCTGAGGTCCCCGCCCTGCCTGGCAAGGGCCGCGACCTTCGGATCCACGACACCGCGACCGGCGGACGGATCACTCTTGACCCCGGTCCCGTCGCCCGTATCTACGTCTGCGGCATCACGCCGTACGACGCGACCCACATGGGTCATGCGGCGACCTACAACGCGTTCGACCTCGTTCAGCGCGTGTGGCTCGACACCAAGCGGCAGGTTCACTATGTCCAGAACGTGACCGACGTGGACGACCCGCTGCTGGAGCGGGCCGTGCGCGACGGTCAGGACTGGACCGAGCTCGCCGAGCGCGAGACGGCCCTGTTCCGCGAGGACATGACTGCCCTGCGCATGCTCCCGCCGAAGCACTACATCGGTGCCGTGGAGGCGATACCGGGCATCGTCCCGCTCGTCGAGCGGCTCCGGGACGCCGGCGCCGCCTACGAACTCGACGGGGATGTGTACTTCTCCGTCGAGACCGACCCGCATTTCGGCGGGGTCTCGAACCTCGACGCCGAGGCGATGCGGCTGCTCTCCGCCGAGCGCGGCGGCGACCCGGAGCGCCCCGGCAAGAAGAACCCGCTCGACCCGATGCTCTGGATGGCCGCCCGTGAGGGCGAGCCGAGCTGGGACGGCGCCTCGCTCGGCCCCGGCCGGCCCGGCTGGCACATCGAGTGCGTCGCCATCGCCCTGGACCACCTCGGCATGGGCTTCGACGTCCAGGGAGGCGGGTCCGATCTCGCCTTCCCGCACCACGAGATGGGTGCCTCGCACGCCCAGGTGCTGACCGGCGAGTACCCGTTCGCCCAGGCGTATGTGCACGCCGGAATGGTCGCCCTGGACGGCGAGAAGATGTCCAAGTCCAAGGGCAACCTGGTCTTCGTCTCGAAGCTTCGTCAGGACGGCGTGGACCCGGCGGCGATCCGGCTCGCCCTGCTGTCGCACCACTACCGGTCCGACTGGGAGTGGACCGACCAGGTGCTCGCCGATGCCGTCGAGCGGCTCGGGCGGTGGCGTGCCGCCGTCTCCCGGCCCGACGGACTGCCCGCCGAGGCCCTGGTCGAGGAGGTCCGCGAGGCCCTCGCCGACGACCTGGACGCACCGGCAGCCCTGGCGGCCGTGGACCGCTGGGCCGAGCGCCAGAACGCCGAGGGCGGTACGGACGAGGGCGCACCGGGCCTCGTCTCGCGCACCGTCGACGCGCTGCTGGGTGTCGCACTGTAGTGCCGCGCACGGTGACAACCCGCTGATCGCCATCCGATGAGCCGGCCTTGGACTTCTCGACGAAGTTCAGGGCCGGTTCCGTTTTGTCCATGGTCAAGTGCTCGATGTTGCGCTAAAAGCGCTCTATGCAATCATCAACACGCATCAGAACGGCGGCACTTGCAGCCTTGCTGGGGCTGATGGCCGTCTTCGCGGGGCCCGGCGCAGCCCAGGCCGGCGCCGCCGAACCGGACACCACCACGGTCGGCGACCTCACCGGATTCTCCGCCGACGGATCCGTTTACCACTTGAGGGCCGGCGCCGCCGAGGCCCGCGTCAGCTTCGTCTCCGACGAGACCTTCCGTATCGAACTCGCCCCGGACGGTACGTTCTCCGACCCGACCGGCGAGGACATAGTCATGCCGCAGGGCACCCCGCCGCACACCCGGTGGAAGGAGCGGAGCGACGCTTACGAACTCTCCACCGGCAGCGTCACCCTGCGCGCCTACAAGGCGCCCCTGCGCTTCGCGCTGTACCGGGCGGACGGCACCCAGATCTGGTCCGAGGCCAAGGGGCTGAGCTGGGACGGGGAGCGGACCACCCAGACCCTGGCTCGCGGCGCCGACGAGCAGTTCTACGGCGCCGGGATGCAGAACGGGCGCGGCAACACCTCGCACCGCGACAAGACGGTCGAGGTCGGCGTCGACTACAACTGGAACGACGGGGGCCACCCCAACTCCGTGCCGTTCTACCTCTCCTCGGCCGGCTACGGCGTCTACCGCAACACCTACGCGCCCAACACCTACGCGTTCACCGACCCGGTGACCACCAGCGCGAAGGAGAAGCGCTTCGACGCCTACTACTTCGCGGGCGACAGCGCCAAGGACGTCATCGGGCAGTACACGAAGCTCACCGGCAAGCCCTTCCTGCCACCCGTGTACGGAATGGAGATCGGCGACGCCGACTGCTACCTCCACAACGCCAACCGCGGCGAGCGCCGCACCCTGGACTCGCTGAAGATCGCCGACGGCTACGTCGAGCACGACATGCCGAACGGCTGGATGCTGGTCAACGACGGATACGGCTGCGGCTACGAGGACCTCGCCGAGACCGCCAAGGGCCTCCAGGATCGCGACATGCAGCTCGGCCTGTGGACCGAGGACGGCATCGACAAGATCGCCGACCAGGTCAAGGCGGGCCAGCGGGTCGCCAAGCTGGACGTCGCCTGGGTCGGCTCGGGCTACAAGTTCGCTCTCGACGGCTGCAAGGACGCGTACAAGGGCATCGAGGACAACAGTGACGCCCGCGGCTTCACCTACGCCCCCGAGAGCTGGTCGGGCGCGCAGCGCTGCGGCGTCCAGTGGTCCGGCGACCAGTACGGCACCTGGGACTACATCCGCTGGCAGATCCCGACCTACGCCGGCGCCACGATGTCCGGTCTCGCCTACACCACCGGCGACGTCGACGGCATCTTCGGCGGCAGTGCCAAGACGTACACCCGTGATCTCCAGTGGAAGATGTTCCTGGGCACCACGATGACCATGGACGGCTGGGCGGCCAGCGACAAGCAGCCCTTCCGGTACGGCGAGCCCTACACCTCCATCAACCGCGACTACCTCAAGCTCAAGGAGTCGCTGCTGCCCTACCAGTACTCCTACGCGCACGAGGCGACCAAGACCGGCGTCGGCATGGTCCGCCCGCTCGTCCTCGAATACCCGGACGACCCGAAGGCCGCGACGGACGCGGCGAAGTACGAGTTCATGTCCGGCGAGGACTTCCTCGTCGCGCCCGTCTACCAGGACAGCACCGAGCGCAGCGGGATCTATCTGCCGAAGGGCACCTGGATCGACTACTGGAGCGGCCGCACGTACGAGGGGCCGACCACCGTCGACCACTACAGCGCCCCGCTCGACACCCTGCCGCTGTTCGTCAAGGGCGGTGCCGGCGTGCCGATGTGGCCGGGCATCCGCTCGTACAAGGACCGCACCGCCGACTCCCCGCTCGCCTGGGACATCTACCCGCAGGGCACGTCGTCCTTCACGCTCTACGAGGACGACGGTGTCACCCGGCAGCACCGCGACGGCAAGTACGCCACACAGACCGCCGTCGTCGACGCACCGGTACGGGGCGCGGGCGACGTCACCGTGCGGATCGGTGAGAGCGAGGGGGAGTTCACCGGCAAGCAGAGCACCCGCCCGTACGAGTTCAGCGTGCACACCGGCTCCGCGCCGAGCGCGGTCAAGCTCAACGGCAAGCTGCCCCGGCTGGGTTCCGCGGCCGCGTACAAGGCCGCGAAGCAGGGCTGGTGGTACGACCAGGACGACCGCGGCGGTGTCGTGAAGATCAAGACTGCGCCGCTCTCCACCGGCAAGAAGTTCTCCGTGAAGCTGGAGAACACGAGCGCGGTCGGCGGGAGGAACGCGGCCGCGACGGCCGTCGTCTCCGCACCGGCCGGGCAGGAGATCGGCGCCGGGGTCGAAGGCACCGTCGCCGTCGATGTCACCGCGGGCAACGCCGACGTGACGGACGCCGCGGTCACCCTCGACGTTCCCGAGGGCTGGCAGGTCACCCGGGCCCAGGCCGTGGACCGGATTCCGGCGGGCACCACCCGGCGGGTCGAGGTGTCGGTCACCCCGGCCAAGGACGCCACGGCGGGGGAGGCGAGGATCACCGCACTCGCCCGCTACCGGGCGGCCGGCGAGGCCCGGACCTCCGTCCAGCGGTTCGCTGCCGGTGTGATGCCACCGCCGCCCGCCGGTGAGGCATGGGCGAGCGATCTGGTGTGGCTGAAGTCGGTCAATGGATACGGGCCCGCCGAACGCGACCGCAGCAACGGCGAGTCGGGCGCGGCCGACGGACACCGGCTGACCCTCGCGGGGAAGACGTACGACAAGGGGATCGGCACCCACGCCGACTCCGACATCGAGGTCTATCTCGGCGGGCGCTGCACCGCCTTCACCGCGGACGTGGGGATCGACGACGAGATCAACGGCTACGGCGAAGTGGCGTTCTCCGTCGAGGCGGACGGCAAGGTGCTGTGGACCTCGCCGAAGGTGACGGGGGCGTCGGCGATCGTACCGGTCGATGTGAAGCTCGACGGTGCGCGCCATGTGAACCTGAAGGTCACGGACACCAATGGATCCAAGACCGGTGACCACGGGGACTGGGCCGCGGCGCGGTTCACCTGTTCCTGAACGACCCGGACGGCGAAGGAGCGCCGGGCGGGGATGTACCCGCCCGGCGCTCCTTCGGTCCCATCAGTCCTCCGATGAATCCTGTGGGCCGTCGTCGCCGTCCTCGTTCTCCTGGTCGGCCGATGGCTGCCGGCCGGGCCCGCTCGTGGGCGGCGAGCCGGGTCCCGTCTCGCCCCCGGTGTCCGGCCGGACCGGCTTCGGCGGACGGGTGCGGCCGCTGGAGGTGTCACGCAGGTACGAGGCGTCGCCGCTCTCCGTCGCATGCCCGCCGGGCGCCTGGCCCGGACCGACGTCCCGGCGGCGCAGATAGCGCTCGAACTCCCGGGCGATGGCCTCGCCGCTCGCCTCGGGAAGCTCCGCGGTGTCCCGGGCCTCCTCCAGCGTCTGCACGTACTCCGCCACTTCGCTGTCCTCGGCGGCCAGTTGGTCGACCCCGAGCTGCCAGGCACGCGCGTCCTCGGGCAGTTCGCCCAGCGGGATGCGCAGGCCGAGGAGGTCCTCCAGACGGTTCAGCAGCGCGAGAGTGGCCTTCGGGTTGGGCGGCTGCGACACGTAGTGCGGCACCGCCGCCCACAGGCTCACCGCGGGCACGCCCGCGTGCGTACAGGCCTCCTGGAGGATGCCGACGATGCCCGTCGGACCCTCGTACCTGGTCTCCTCCAGGTCCATGGTCCGCGCCAGATCCGGGTCGGAGGTGACTCCGCTGACCGGTACCGGGCGGGTGTGCGGGGTGTCGCCGAGCAGTGCGCCCAGGACCACCACCATCTCCACGCCCAGCTCATGGGCGAAGGCCAGGATCTCGTTGCAGAACGAGCGCCAGCGCATGGACGGCTCGATACCGCGGACCAGGACGAGATCGCGGGGCTGGTCCCCGCCGATGCGGACCACGGAGAGCCGGGTGGTCGGCCAGGTGATCTTGCGCACCCCGCCGTCCAGCCAGACCGTCGGCCGGTTGACCTGGAAGTCGTAGTAGTCCTCGGCGTCCAGCGCCGCGAACACCTCGCCCTTCCACTCCCGGTCCAGGTGCGCGACCGCCGTGGACGCGGCGTCACCTGCGTCGTTCCATCCCTCGAACGCGGCCACCATGACCGGGTCGATCAGCTCGGGAACCCCCTCGAGCTCGATCACCCAGGCCTCCTTCCGAAGTTCCCTTGCGTACCCACCAACCTTACGGCTTCCGGCCACGCTCGCCGCAGCCCCTGTGCACAGCCGGGTGAACCTGACCCGCGGAGGTGCATCACCGGTCGAATCAGGGCATCAGTCTCTGAATACATCCGAGCTGTGTCCAGTCAATTTCCTTCCAGCCCTGGACGTTGGGGCCTTCGTGACGCTATACATCGGATGACCAGAGCAGAGGTCCGATGTTATTCCCCTGGGGGCGCACATGAGTCAGACCGTCACGGATTTCGAGGTCCACGACATCCGTTTTCCGACCTCGGAACAACTGGACGGCTCGGACGCCATGAACCCCGACCCCGACTACTCGGCTGCCTATGTCGTACTGAGCACTGTCCCCGTTGACGGCGCTCACGGCACTGACATCGAGGGGCATGGCTTCTGCTTCACCATCGGGCGCGGTAACGAGGTGATGGCCGCCGCCATCGAAGCGTTGCGCCCGTACGTGGTGGGGCGCCCGGTGCCCCGCACCGCGGCCGACCTCGCCGCGTTGCACCGTGAGCTCACCCATGACTCCCAACTGCGCTGGCTCGGCCCCGAAAAGGGTGTGATGCACATGGCGGCCGGCGCGGTCGTCAACGCCGCCTGGGACCTCGCGGCGAAGCAGGCCGGCAGGCCCGTCTGGCAGTTCCTCGCCGAGATGACGCCCGAGGAGCTCGTCTCCCTCGTCGACTTCCGCTATCTCACCGATGCCCTCACCCCCGATGAGGCCCTCGCGATCCTGCGGGCCGCCGAACCGGGCCGGGCCGAGCGCGCCGAGCGGCTGCGCGCCGAGGGCTACCCGGCATACACCACCTCGCCCGGCTGGCTGGGATACACCGACGACAAGCTGGTCAGGCTGGCGAAGGAGGCCGTCGTCGACGGCTTCACCCAGATCAAGCTGAAGGTCGGCGGCAATCTCGGCGACGACGTCCGCAGACTCGCCCTGGCCCGCGAGGCCGTCGGGCCGGACATCCGGATCGCCGTCGACGCCAACCAGCGCTGGGACGTCGCCGACGCGGTGAAGTGGATGACCGCGCTCGCGCCGTACGACCCGCACTGGATCGAGGAGCCGACCAGCCCCGACGACATCCTGGGCCACGCCGCGGTCCGCGCCGGGCAGCCGGTCAAGGTCGCCACCGGCGAACATGTCGCCAACCGGGTCGTGTTCAAACAGCTGCTGCAGGCCGGAGCCGTCGACTTCGTCCAGATCGACGCGGCCCGGGTCGCGGGAGTCAACGAGAACCTGGCGATCCTGCTGCTCGCCGCCAAGTACGGCGTACCGGTCTGCCCGCACGCGGGCGGTGTCGGACTGTGCGAGCTGGTGCAGCACCTCTCGATGTTCGACTATGTGGCGGTCTCCGGCAGTTGGGAGAACCGTGTGATCGAGTACGTCGACCATCTCCACGAACACTTCGCCGACCCCACCGTGATCGAGTCCGGCAGATACGCCGCCCCGAGTTCCCCGGGCTTCTCCGCCCGGATGCTCCCCGAATCGATCGCCGCGCACCGCTATCCGGAGGGCCCCGTATGGCAGGCCCGCCGCACCACCGAGGAGGATGACCGATGACCGGCACAAGCGACTTCGAGGGCATGAACGCCCTGGTGACGGGAGGCGCCTCCGGCATCGGGGCCGCCGTGGCGACGATGCTGCTGGCGCGCGGTGCGCGTGTGGCCGTACTCGACCGTGAGACCGCAGGCGCCCCCGACGGCACGCTCGCCCTCAAGGCGGACGTCACCGACGACGCGGCCGTGCGCGAGGCGGTCGACCTGGCCGCCGGTGAACTGGGCGGTCTGCACTCCGTCGTGTCCAACGCGGGCATCGGTTCCATCGGCACGGTCGAGGACAACACCGACGACGAGTGGACCCGGGTCCTGGACATCAACGTCCTCGGCATGGTCCGCACCGCCCGGCACGCCCTGCCCCATCTGCGGCGCGCGGCGGCCGACCGCCCCGGTGCCGTCTCGATCACCCAGACCTGCTCGATCGCCGCGACCGCCGGACTGCCGCAGCGCGCGCTGTACAGCGCGAGCAAGGGCGCGGTCCTCTCGCTGACCCTTGCGATGGCCGCCGACCATGTCCGTGAGGGCATCCGGGTCAACTGCGTCAATCCGGGCACCGCGGACACCCCGTGGATCGGGCGGCTCCTGGGCCAGGCCGACGACCCGGTCGCTGAGCGAGCCGCGCTGGACGCCCGCCAGCCGCTGGGACGGCTGGTCTCGGCGGACGAGGTGGCCGCCGCGATCGTCTACCTGGCCGGCCCCGCCGCCGCCTCGATCACCGGCACGGCACTGGCCGTCGACGGCGGAATGCAGGGCCTGCGCCTGCGCCCCGCCCAGAACTGATCAAGGGCGCGCGGCCCTCGGGCCTGTCCGGCGGACCAGGGCCGGACAGGCACGAGCCGCACAGACGGGCCGCACCCCTGTGCACCATGCACCGCCGTTTTGCCGACAGAGCTCCGAGCCGGTACTCCACAAAGGACGGGACACCAATGAGAGTGCGTACGACGAGTGCGGCAGCCTGCGCCGTACTGCTGGCCGTCACGGCCCTCGCGGGCTGCAACCGCGAGTCCACCGCGGACGGTGCGGGCAGCGGGAAGGTCGGCATCGACCTGCCGCGCAGCGACAGCGACTTCTGGAACTCGTACCAGAACTACGTGGAGAAGGGGGTCAAGGCGGGCGAGGTCAAGGCGCTGCCGCTGACCAACTCGCAGAATGACATCGGCAAGCTGGTCGCCAACGTCCAGACCTTCACGGACCAGGGCGCCAAGGCCGTCGTGATGGCACCCCAGGACACCGGTGCGATAGCCGAGTCGCTCAACACCCTGAACGAGAAGAAGATCCCGGTCGTCAGCGTCGACACCCGCCCCGACAAGGGCAACATCTACATGGTGGTGCGGGCCGACAACAAGGCGTACGGGACCAATGCCTGCAAGTACCTCGGCGAGCAGCTGAAGGGCAAGGGCAAGGTCGTCGAGTTCCAGGGCGACCTCGCCTCGATCAACGGCCGCGACCGGTCCGAGGCGTTCAAGTCCTGCATGGACAAGGAATTCCCCGGCATCGAGGTCTTCGAGCTGGCCACCGACTGGAAGGGCGATGTCGCCTCCGCCAAGCTCCAGGCCACCCTGACCGCCAACCCCGACATCAACGGCATCTACATGCAGGCCGGCGGTGTCTTCCTGCAGCCCACCCTCGCGCTGCTGGAGCAGAAGAAGCTGCTGAAGCCGGCCGGCACGCCGGGCCACATCACGATCATCTCCAACGACGGCATCCCGGAGGAGTTCGACGCCATCAAGGCCGGGAAGATCGACGCGACGATCTCCCAGCCCGCCGACCTGTACGCGAAGTACGCGCTGTACTACGCCAAGGCCGCGCTGGACGGCAAGACCTTCAAGGAAGGCCCCACCGACCATGACTCGAACATCATCAGGATCCCGAACGGCTTCGAGGACCAGCTTCCCGCCCCCCTGGTGACCAAGGACAACGTGGACGACCCGAAACTGTGGGCCAATCAGCTGGAGAAGAAGAGCCGGCCGTGACTCCTCTCTCTCGTCACCGAGAGGGCTTCCCTCCCGGCTCCGAGGAACCGGGCAGCGGCCAAGCCCTGACCGCTGCCCGGGGGCAGGACACAGACATTGCTGCAGCGCTTCGCTGAGAAGGGGTCTGATGGAAAAGGCACCACCACCTGCTGTACAGGCGGAAGGCGTTGTCAAACGCTTCGGGCCCACCGTGGCGCTCGACGGGGTCCGGCTCACCGTACAGCCCGGTGAGTCCCATGCCCTCGTCGGTCGCAACGGTGCGGGCAAGTCGACGCTGGTCAGCGTCCTGACCGGACTCCACAAGGCGGACGCGGGCACGGTCACGTTCGGCGGGGAGCGCGCGCCCGCCTTCGGGGACACCACGGCCTGGCAGTCGAAGGTCGCCTGCGTCTACCAGAAGTCCATGGTCGTCCCCGACCTGACCGTCGCCGAGAACCTCTTTCTCAACCGTTTCGACGACAACTCCCGGTGGATCAGCTGGGGGAAGCTCCGCAGGCGTGCCGAGCGGCTCCTCGCCGACTACGGGGTCCAGGTCGACCCCAGCACCCGGGCGCGCGATCTCGCCGTCGAGCAGCGGCAGTTCGTCGAGATAGCCCGGGCGCTGTCCTTCGGCGCCCGGCTGATCATCCTGGACGAGCCGACCGCCCAGCTCGATGCCCGTGGCATCGGGCGGCTCTTCGACAAGCTCAGGGAACTGCAGAGCCAGGGAGTGGCGTTCCTCTTCATCTCCCACCATCTGCAGGAGGTGTACGAACTGTGCACGGCGGTCACCGTCTACCGCGACGCACGCCATGTGCTGAGCGCCCCGGTCGCCGACATCGCCAAGGCGGAACTGGTGGCGGCGATGACCGGAGAGCAGTCCGCCGGCGCCACCGCCTGGCATGCGGGCGGTGACCGTGCGGCGGTACGGGACCAGTCGGCCGCCCCCGTTCTGCGTACCGAAGGGCTCACGCTGGAGGGCCGGTTCGAACCGTTGGACCTGGAGGTCCGCCCCGGCGAGGTGGTCGGCCTCGCCGGCTCCGCGGCCAGCGGCAACACGGCCCTGGGCGAGGCCCTGGCCGGTATGCGAAAGGCGGGCGGCGGCACGGTCTTTGTACACGGAAGGACCGTGCGCACCGGCAGTGTGCCGCACGCACTGGACGCCGGGATCGGCTACATCCCCGAGGACCGGCACGACCAGGGCCTCGTCCTGGAACGCAGCGTCGCCGAGAACGCCACCCTCACGGTCACCGACCAGCTCGGCCCGTGGGGGACCGTACTGCCCTCCCGTACCCGGGAGTTCGCACGGTCGGTGATCGCCTCGCTGGACATCAAGACACAGGGGCCCCAGCAGCCCGTCTCCGGGCTCTCCGGCGGCAACCAGCAGAAGGTGGTCGTCGCCCGTGCGCTGGCCCGCAAGCCGAGCGTGCTGGTGGCCGTGCGGCCCACCGCGGGTGTGGACATCAAGTCCAAGGACTCGCTGCTCACAGTCGTGCGGCGGGTCGCCGACGAGGGCAACGCCGCAGTGATCATCTCGGACGAACTGGACGATCTGCGGGTCTGCGACCGAGTGCTCGCCCTGTTCCACGGGCGCGTGGTCGCAACATTCGCAAGCGGGTGGACCGACGGGGAACTCGTCGCCGCCATGGAAGGTGTGGGGGAAAGGGAATGACCGGAACGGTACGGCCTGTGGCGGCCGACGGCATCGACGGCGGGCTGAAGGGCTCCCCGGCGGGCGAGAGCTCGCTGGACCGGCTGAAGCTGATCCGGTGGAGCGACTTCTCCCTGGTACCGGTGATTCTGGTGCTGATGGTGATCGGGTTCATCGTCTCGCCGGTGTTCCTGACCTCCGAGAACCTGATCAGCGTCGTCCAGCAGTCCTCCGAGTTGAGCCTGCTGGTCCTGGGCCAGGCGCTGATCCTGATCTGCGGACGGATGGATCTGTCACTGGAGTCGACGATCGGCATCGCGCCGGTCGTCGCGATGTGGCTGGTCCTGCCCGCGGAGGGCGGCCGCTTCGCGGGCCTCGGTCTGCTGCCCGCCTGGTCGGCGATCCCGCTCTGTCTGCTGGTGGGCCTCGCCATCGGGGCGGTCAACGGCTTCCTGATGCTGAAGTTGAGGGTCAACGGCTTCATCGCCACGCTCGGCATGCTCACCATGCTGCGCGGCCTGCACATCGGCATCACCGAGGGCAAGTCCATCACCGACGTCCCGGAGTCCTTCCGCTACCTCGGCAAGAGCGAATGGCTCGGCGCACCGGCCGCCGTCTGGATCTGCCTGGCGCTGTTCGCCGTCGGTGGCGCCGCACTGGCCTGGCTGCGCCATGGACGCTCGCTGTACGCCATCGGCGGCAACCCGGAAGCGGCGCGAGCCGCGGGTATCCGGGTGGACCGGGTCACCTGGATCGTGCTCGCCATCGGCGGTCTGCTGGCGGCCTTCGCGGGCATCCTCTACACCGGCCACTACGGATCGGTCGCGGCGACCCAGGGCAACGGCTGGATCTTCCAGGTGTTCGCCGCCGCGGTCATCGGCGGCATCAGCCTCAAGGGCGGCCGGGGCACCCTGTTCGGTGCGCTGACCGGCGTACTGACGCTCCAGCTGGTGGTCAATGTGATGACCCTCGGCGGTGTCCCGGCGCTCTGGAACCAGTTCCTCAACGGCGCCATCATCATCGTCGCGCTGGTCATCTCCCGCTTCGCGAGCGGCGAGAAGCAGGACTGAACCCGTTCTCGCAGACGCCGGCGGGGCTGATTACTCAGCCCCGCCGGCGTTCGAGGTGCAGGGCCCGGTGCAAAGCCCCGGTCACCCACCCGCCGTGCGCTACAGCGTCGACCGCAACCACTGCTCGACGCTCGCCACGTGCACCGTCGCCCAGGCCCGCGCAGCCTCGGTATCCCGGTCCCGCAGCGCCGATACGATCGCCCGGTGCTCATGGAGCGTGCGGCTGACCGCGTCCTCCTGCGTCAGACCGCGCCAGATCCGCGCCCGGGTCGTCGGCCCCGACAGCCCGTCGAGCAGCGAGCAGAGCACCGAATTACCGGAAGACTGCACGATGCCGCGGTGGAACTCCAGATCGCAGGCGACCAGCTCCTCCACCGAGGGCTGCGCACCCAGGGCATCCAACTGTGAGCTCAGTACGTCCAGTTGGGCCTCGCTGATCCGGGTCGCGGCCATCGCCGTCGCGGCCGGTTCCAGAATGCGGCGGACCGCGAGGAATTCGAGCACCGTGTCGTCGCGGTGGAAATCCACCACGAAGCTCAGCGCCTCCAGCAGCAACTGCGGATCGAGGCTGGTCACATACGTGCCGTCGCCCTGCCGCACATCGAGGATGCGGATCAGCGACAGGGCGCGCACCGCCTCCCTCAGAGAGTTGCGGGAGAGCCCCAGCTCCGCCGCGAGTTCGCTCTCCTTGGGGAGCCGGTCGCCGGGCCGCAGCGCACCCGAGACGATCATTCCCTTGATCTTCTCGATCGCCTCGTCGGTGACAGCCATGACGGTCCTCCTGGATCCGGACTGGAATCAGACATCCGATGTCTCTCTTCATTATGCGGGTCGGAAGAGGCGGATGGACCAGGTCTGCCGCAGGTCGTCCCAGGTGCGCGGCTGCCGCACGGTCATCGGGGCCGGGCGGGGTCAGTCCCAGAGCGCGGACGGTGCCTCACGCCGTACCACCGGAGCGATGTCCTCGGCGAACCGCCGTAGCGTCTCGATCTGCTCGGGGTGGCTGAGTCCGAAGCCGTCCACGGTGATCGATTGCAGGTCGTGTCCGTACACCTCGTGCCAGCCGAGGATCTTGTCGATGATCTGCTGCGGGCTGCCGATCAGCTGGGGCCCGTCCGAGATGGCCTCCTCGATCGTCCGGAACGGCGTGTTGTAGCCGGCCCGGCCCTCCAGGTGCGGCCGGGAAGACTGCTTCACCTTCGCCTCGTACAGCTCCTTGTAGCGCGCCACCGCCTGCTGCGAACTGTCGGCGATCAGCAGCCCGCCCGAGCCCGCCGCCACATGCGCGCGGGCCGGATCGTGCCCGTACGCCTCGAAGCGCTCCCGGTAGTGGTCGATCAGCCGGGCGTACGCCGCACGGGGCTGGACGGCATTGGCGGTGAACAGCGGATCGCCGTGGAGCGCCGCCAGTTCGGGGGAGTTGAGGCTGGTCGCCGAACCGTGCCAGACGCGCGGCACCCCGGCGTACGGGCGTGGCAGGGTCGTCGTGTTCTTCAGCGCGGGACGGAACTCGCCCTCCCAGTCGACGCCCTCCTCGGTCCACAGCCGCCGCAGCAGTTCGTACTTCTCCTTCTGGAGGTCCCACTGCCGCTCCTCGTCGAGCCCGAAGAGGTCGAAGTGACCGGCCTCCGCGCCCTTCCCGACGACCAGCTCGATCCGGCCCCTGGACATCTGGTCGAGCGTCGCGAAGTCCTCGGCCACCCGCACCGGATCGAGGATCGCGACGACCGTGACACCGGTCAGGAGCCGGATGGTGGAGGTACGGGCCGCCAGCGCACCGAGCACCACACTCGGGCTCGACGAGAGGAAGGGGCCGGCATGCCGCTCGCCGATCGCGTACGCGTCGAAGCCGAGCCGCTCTGCGACGACCCCGGTCTCGATCACCTCCTCGAACCGCTCGGCGGGGGAGGGGAGATGGCCGGTCAGCGGGTGCGGGGCGTGACCGATGAGAGAAAGCACGGAAAGCTTCATGGTTCAACTGTCCCCGCGTCACATTGCACCCGTATGGCAACCGTGTGGCGCGTCCACCGGGCCGTGGCATCCCGGACACACGGACGGGGCGGCTCCCCCGTGGCAGCCGCCCCGTCCGATCCGTCCGGCCCCGTCAGCTCCGGTCGCCGAGCATGGACTCGACGCCGGCCCGGATCTCGTCCGTCGCCAGGCCCCGGATCGTCAGCGTCGTGCGGCGGCGCAGCACATCGTCCGCCGTCTCGGCCCACTCGTGATCACGTGCGTAGGCGACCTGAGCCCAGATCTCCGGCGCGTCCGGGTGGATGCGCTCGGCCAGCGCCGGGTTCTCGTTCGCCAGCCGTGCGATGTCGAAGGAGAGCGAGCCGTAGTGCGTGGCGAGGTGGCGGGCGGTGTCGGCGGACATCCGCGGTCCGGGCGTTCCACCGTCGATCAGCAGCCGGTGAGCGACTGCGTTCGGGTTGGCGATACCGGGCAGCGGGAGCTTCTTCGGCAGATGCGCCATGGGCTCCATGTCCTCGGCCAGCGGGTGCCCGGGGAGCGCGGCCAGCTTGTTCATCACCGTACGGCCGATGTGGCGGAAGGTCGTCCACTTGCCGCCCGCGACCGAGAGCATCCCGCCGCGGCCCTCCGTCACGACCGTCTCGCGCTTGGCCTTGGACGTGTCGCCCGGGCCGCCCGGCAGCACCCGCAGGCCCGCGAAGGAGTAGGTGATCAGATCGCGCGACAGCTGCTGGTCCTTGATGGAGAACGCTGCCTCGTCCAGGATCTGCGCGGTGTCCTTCTCGTTGACCGCGACGTCCGCCGGATCGCCCTCGTACTCCTCGTCCGTCGTACCGAGCAGCAGCATGTCCTCCCACGGCAGGGCGAACGTGATGCGGTACTTGTCGATCGGGGTGGCCAGCGCGGCCTTCCAGGGACGCGTGCGCTTGAGCACCAGGTGTGCGCCCTTGGACAGACGTATCGAAGGCGCCGCGTTCGGGTCCTCCATCTTGCGCAGGTGATCGACCCACGGGCCGGTGGCGTTCAGCACGAGGCGGGCATCGACACCGAACTCCGTGCCGTCCGTCCGGTCCTCCAGGTCGGCGCCCGTCACCCGGCCCTTCGTGAACCGCAGCCCGGTCACCGCCGCGTGGTTCAGGACGACCGCGCCCGCGTCGACGGCCGCGCGGACCGTCATCAGTGCCATCCGGGCATCGTTCATCTGGTCGTCGCCGTAGACCGCGACGGCCTTCAGATTGTCCGTACGCAGCTCCGGCACATCGCGCTGCGCCTTCGACGGGCTGATCACGTGCCCGACCCCGTCACCGAACGCGGAGAGCGCCGAGTACGCGAACACACCCGCACCGAGCTTGGCCGCGCCGTGCGGGCCGCCCTTGTAGACCGGCAGGTAGAAGGTGAGCGGATTCGCCAGGTGCGGGGCGACCTGACGGGACACCGCGCGCCGCTCGAAGTGATTCTCCGCGACCAGCTTCACCGCGCCGGTCTGCAGGTAGCGCAGACCGCCGTGGAGCAGCTTGGAAGAGGCGGAGGAGGTGGCGCCGGCGAAGTCGCCGGCGTCCACCAGGGCCACCCGCAGCCCGGACTGCGCGGCGTGCCAGGCGGTGGAGATGCCCAGGATGCCGCCACCGATCACCAGGAGGTCGTACGTCGCCTTGGAGAGCTGCTCCCGAGTCTCGGCGCGGCTCGGAAGGGAGCCGGAGGCCGGGTGCGTCCCGAGTGACGGGACGCTCTGCAGGGTGGTCATTGTGATTACTCCTCGACTGTGCTGTCTTCGAGCCAGCCCATGGTCCGTTCCACGGCCTTGAGCCAGCTCTTGTACTCGCGGTCGCGGGTGTCCGCGGCCATGCGGGGTGTCCACTCGGCGGCCCGGCGCCAGTTGGCGCGCAGTGCGTCGGTGTCCGGCCAGAAGCCGACGGCGAGACCGGCGGCGTAGGCGGCGCCGAGGCAGGTGGTCTCGGCGACCATGGGCCGCACCACGGGTGCGTCCAGGAAGTCGGCGAGTGTCTGCATCAGCAAGTTGTTGGAGGTCATGCCGCCGTCGACCTTGAGGGCGGCGAGCTCGACACCGGAGTCCTTCGTCATGGCGTCGGTGATCTCGCGGGTCTGCCAGGCGGTGGCCTCCAGGACGGCACGGGCGATGTGCGCCTTGGTGACGTACCTGGTCAGACCGGCGATGACGCCGCGGGCGTCGGAGCGCCAGTACGGGGCGAACAGACCCGAGAAGGCGGGCACGAAGTACGCACCGCCGTTGTCCTCGACCGAGGAGGCCAGGGTCTCGATCTCGGCCGCGGACTTGATCAGGCCCATCTGGTCACGCATCCACTGCACCAGCGAGCCCGTGACGGCGATGGAGCCCTCCAGGGCGTACACCGGCTTCTGGTCGCCGATCCGGTAACCGACCGTCGTCAGCAGTCCGTTGTACGAGTTGACGGGCGTCTCACCGGTGTTCATCAGCATGAAGGTGCCGGTGCCGTACGTGGACTTGGCCTCGCCCTCGGAGAAGCAGGTCTGGCCGAAGAGGGCCGCCTGCTGGTCGCCGAGAGCGGAGGCGACCGGGACACCGTCCAGGACGCCGCCCTTGGCGGTGCCGTACACCTCGGCGGAGGAGCGGATCTCGGGCAGCACGGCCGCCGGGATCTCCATGGACGCGAGGATCTTGTCGTCCCACGCCAGGGTGTGCAGGTTCATCAGGAGGGTGCGCGAGGCGTTGGTGACGTCGGTGACATGGACGCCGCCGTCCGTGCCGCCGGTCAGGTTCCAGATGACCCAGGAGTCCATGGTGCCGAAGAGGATGTCGCCGCGCTCGGCGCGCTCGCGCAGCCCCTCGACGTTGTCGAGCAGCCAGCGGACCTTGGGGCCCGCGAAGTACGAGGCGAGCGGCAGACCGGTCTCGCGGCGGAAGCGGTCCTGGCCCACGTTCCGGCCGAGCTCCTTGCAGAGCGCGTCGGTGCGGGTGTCCTGCCAGACCAGGGCGTTGTGGACGGGCTCACCGGTGTTCTTGTCCCAGAGCAGTGTGGTCTCGCGCTGGTTGGTGATGCCGATCGCCTTCACATCGGCGGCGGTGATGCCCGCCTTGACGATGGCGCCGGCGACGACCTCCTGGACGTTCTCCCAGATCTCGGTCGCGTTGTGCTCGACCCAGCCCGGCTTCGGGAAGATCTGTTCGTGCTCCTTCTGGTCGACGGAGACGATCCGGCCGTCCTTGTCGAAGACGATGCAGCGGCTGGAGGTGGTGCCCTGGTCGATGGCCGCGATGAACGGGCCGGTGGTGTGTGCGTCGGTCACGGTGTGCTCCCGGAAGTCTGTGTGGTCTTGAGGGTTACGGCTCTGTGCGCCGCGGCTCAGGCGAAGGCGACGTTGTAGAGCCCGCCCGCGATCGCGCCGCCGATGAGCGGTCCGACGACCGGGATCCATGCGTAGCCCCAGTCGGAGCCGCCCTTGTTCGGCAGCGGCAGCAGCGCGTGCACGATACGCGGACCGAGGTCGCGAACCGGGTTGATTGCGTAACCCGTCGGCCCGCCGAGGGAGAGACCGATACCGACGACGACCAGAGCGGTGACCAGTGCGCCGAGCGTGCCCAGGCCGTTGCCCTCGTTGTTGAGGCCCTGGGTGAGGATCGCCAGCACGAGTACCACGGTGGCGATGATTTCGGTGACGAGGTTCTGCACCGCGTGCCGGATCTCGGGGCCGGTGGAGAAGATGCCCAGCACCGGGCCCGCCTTCGGGGCGGCGGCCTTGTCGACCAGGCCCTCTTCACCCGACTGGGCGCCCAGGATCTCCGGATCGGTGAGATGCGCCCGGAACTGCCCGTAGTACGTCAGCCAGACCAGCACCGCGCCGATCATCGCGCCGAGCAGCTGGGAGCCGAGGTACAGCGGTACGTCGCCCCACTTGGTGCCGCCCTCGATCGCGAGACCGATCGTGACCGCCGGATTGAGATGCGCGCCGGAAACGCCACCGGCCAGATATGCGCCGGTCAGCACGGCGAAACCCCACCCGAAGGTGATGGCGAGCCAGCCGGCGTTCTGCGCCTTGGAGCGCTTGAGCGTGACGGCGGCACAGACACCGCCGCCGAGCAGGATGAGTACGGCGGTACCTATGGTCTCGCCGATGAAGATGTCGGAGCTGGACACCCGCGACTCCTTTGTCCTTCGTCCAGGGAAGCCGAACCCCGGGTCCCTCCGGTGGTCCGCGCCCTCATGTGAGGGCGTTTTCCGGTCCTTGGCGCTGTCACACCTTAACGCGAAATTCCGTTAGCTGTTCGACAATGCCGACCGGTGAACGGCAATGCTTCCCCCAGGTGAATCAGGCGTCAAGGGTTGTGTGGCCTATAACTCGATCGTTACCGACGGCTCGTCGGTAACGATCACCGGCTGCGGCGGTCAGAAGGGCCGGGCGCCCAGATCCCTGGAGACCGCGCGGGCGCAGTCCCGCACTGCGGCGATCAGCTCGGGGCGCAGTTCCCCGTCCGCGCAGACCCGCTCCACCGCGCCGGTCACGGCCACCGCGCCGACCGGCATCCGCCGCCGGTCGTGGATCGGGGCGGCCACCGCGGCGACGCCCTCCCAGGTCTCCTCCACATCGGCCGCCCAGCCGCGGGCCCGGATCAGGTCGAGCATCGTCTCGAACTCCTCCGGATCGGTGACGGTGCGCGGGGTGAAAGACCTCCGCTCGGCCTCCAGGGCCTCGGTGTGCGCCACTGGGTCGTACGCCGAGAGCACCTTGCCCAGGGCCGTGGAGTGCAGTGGCTGCATGGCCCCCACCTCCAAGACCTGCCGGCTGTCGTCGGGCCGGAAGACGTGGTGGACGATGAGGACGCCCTGTTGGTGCAGGACCCCCAGATGGGCGCTCTCGCCGCTGGAGCGGGCCAGGTCGTCCGTCCAGACGAGCGCGCGGGCCCGCAGCTCGTGGACGTCCAGATAGCTGTTGCCCAGACGCAGCAGCTCGGCGCCCAGCTGATAGCGGCCGGACACCGCGTCCTGCTCGACGAAGCCCTCGTGCTGGAGCGTGCGCAGGATGCCGTGCGCGGTGCCCTTGGCCAGGCCCAGTGAAGAGGCGATGTCGGACAGCCCCAGCCGACGCTCGCCGCCTGCCAGCAGGCGCAGCATCGCCGCCGCCCGCTCCAGCGACTGGATGTTCTTGGCCATCGCGCCGTACTCCTCCACTGTGGTTCGACAATGCTGAACACTATCGGTCGATGCCGACCTGTGCTCGATCCCGCAGGAAAACTGCCGCACCACTCCGATCCGGACATCTCCCGGCACAGCATGCCGTCCGTTCCGTGGGACGGAGTGACGGCCCCGGGCGTCGCCCGGCTACGCTGGCGTGGTGCGCCTTCCGCCGAAGACGCAAAGCCGACAGCCGTCGCATCCCAGGGAGTACATCCATGGCCTCGTCGCCGACCCCTTCCGCCGACAGCCGGAACCGAGCCGAAGCCCTCCGCGAGGCACTTGCCACCCGGGTGGTGGTGGCCGACGGTGCCATGGGCACCATGCTCCAGGCACAGGACCCCACCCTCGAGGACTTTCAGAACCTCGAAGGCTGCAACGAGATCCTGAACGTCACGCGCCCCGACATCGTGCGCTCCGTGCACCAGGAGTACTTCGCCGTCGGCGTGGACTGCGTCGAGACGAACACCTTCGGCGCCAACCTGGCGGCCCTGGGCGAGTACGACATCGCCGAGCGGGTCTTCGAGCTCTCCGAGTCAGGCGCGCGCATCGCCCGCGAGGTCGCCGACGAGTTCACCGCCTCCACCGGACAGCAGCGCTGGGTCCTCGGCTCCATGGGCCCGGGCACGAAACTGCCCACGCTGGGCCACGCCCCGTACCCCAAGCTCCGCGACGCCTACCAGCAGAACGCCGAGGGCATGATCGCCGGCGGCGCCGACGCCCTCCTGATCGAGACCACCCAGGACCTCCTGCAGACCAAGGCCTCCATCATCGGCGCCCGCCGCGCCCTGGAGGCCACCGGTGCCAATCTTCCGGTGATCTGCTCCGTCACCGTGGAGACGACCGGCACGATGCTGCTCGGCTCCGAGATCGGCGCGGCGCTCACCGCCCTGGAACCGCTCGGCATCGACCTCATCGGCCTGAACTGCGCCACCGGCCCCGCCGAGATGAGCGAGCACCTGCGCTACCTGGCCCGCCACTCGGGCATCCCGCTCTCCTGCATGCCCAACGCCGGCCTTCCCGTGCTCGGCAAGGACGGCGCGCACTACCCGCTGTCCCCGGCCGAGCTGGCCGACGCCCAGGAGACCTTCGTACGCGAGTACAGCCTCTCGCTGGTCGGCGGCTGCTGCGGTACGACCCCGGAGCACCTGCGTCAGGTTGTCGAGCGGGTCCGCGGCGTCGCCGTCACTCCCCGCACCCCGCACCCCGAGCCGGGCGCCGCGTCCCTCTACCAGACCGTCCCGTTCCGCCAGGACACCTCGTACCTCGCGATCGGCGAGCGCACGAACGCCAACGGGTCGAAGAAGTTCCGCGAGGCCATGCTGGAGGCCCGCTGGGACGACTGCGTGGAGATGGCCCGCGACCAGATCCGCGAGGGCGCCCACATGCTCGACCTCTGTGTCGACTACGTGGGCCGCGACGGTGTGGCGGACATGGCGGAGCTGGCCGGCCGCTTCGCCACCGCCTCCACCCTCCCGATCGTGCTCGACTCCACCGAACTGCCCGTCCTGCGGGCCGGTCTGGAGAAGCTCGGCGGCCGTGCCGTCCTCAACTCCGTCAACTACGAGGACGGCGACGGACCCGAGTCCCGCTTCGCCAAGGTCACCGCGCTGGCCGTCGAGCACGGCGCCGCGCTGATCGCCCTGACCATCGACGAGGAGGGCCAGGCCCGTACCGTCGAGCACAAGGTCGCCGTCGCCGAGCGGCTCATCGAGGACCTGACGGGCAACTGGGGCATCAAGGAGTCGGACATCCTCGTCGACACCCTGACCTTCACCATCTGCACCGGTCAGGAGGAATCCCGGGGCGACGGCATCGCCACCATCGGGGCCATCCGCGAACTGAAGAAGCGCCACCCCGACGTCCAGACCACGCTGGGCCTGTCCAACATCTCCTTCGGCCTCAACCCGGCCGCCCGCGTCGTGCTGAACTCCGTCTTCCTCGACGAGTGCGTCAAGGCCGGACTCGACTCGGCCATCGTGCACGCCTCCAAGATCCTGCCGATCGCACGCCTCGAGGAGGAGCAGGTCAAGGTCGCGCTCGACCTCATCTACGACCGCCGCGCAGAGGGCTACGACCCCCTCCAGAAGCTCATGGAGCTCTTCGAGGGCGTCAACATGAAGTCCATGAAGGCGGGCAAGGCCGAGGAACTCCTCGCCCTGCCGCTCGACGAGCGCCTTCAGCGCCGCATCATCGACGGTGAGAAGAACGGCCTGGAGACCGACCTCGACGAGGCCCTGCAGACCCGCCCGGCCCTCGACATCGTCAACGACACGCTGCTCGAAGGCATGAAGGTCGTCGGTGAGCTCTTCGGCTCCGGCCAGATGCAGCTGCCGTTCGTGCTCCAGTCCGCCGAGGTCATGAAGACCGCGGTCGCCTATCTGGAACCGCACATGGAGAAGTCCGACGCCGAGGGCAAGGGCACCATCGTCCTGGCCACGGTCCGCGGCGACGTCCATGACATCGGCAAGAACCTCGTCGACATCATCCTGTCCAACAACGGCTACAACGTCGTGAACCTCGGTATCAAGCAGCCCGTCTCCGCGATCCTGGAGGCCGCCGAGGAGCACCGCGCCGACGTCATCGGAATGTCCGGCCTCCTGGTGAAGTCCACCGTGATCATGAAGGAGAACCTGGAGGAGCTGAACCAGCGCAAGCTGGCCGCCGACTTCCCGGTGATCCTCGGCGGCGCGGCCCTCACCCGGGCCTATGTCGAGCAGGACCTCCACGAGATCTACGAGGGCGAGGTCCGCTACGCCCGTGACGCGTTCGAGGGGCTGCGCCTGATGGACGCCCTCATCGCGGTCAAGCGTGGCGTCCCCGGCGCCACCCTCCCCGAACTCAAGCAGCGCCGCGTCCCCAAGCGAGACACGGTGGTCCTGGAGGTCGACGAGCCCGAGGAGGGCGTCCGCTCCGACGTCGCCGTCGACAACCCGGTCCCCGCACCGCCGTTCTGGGGCACCCGGGTCGTCAAGGGCATCCAGCTCAAGGAGTACGCGTCCTGGCTGGACGAGGGCGCGCTCTTCAAGGGCCAGTGGGGCCTCAAGCAGGCCCGAGCCGGTGACGGACCGACGTACGAGGAGCTGGTCGAGACCGAGGGCCGCCCGCACCTGCGCGGCTGGCTCGACAAGCTCCACACGGAGAACCTGCTGGAAGCCGCCGTCGTCTACGGCTACTTCCCCTGCGTCTCCAAGGGCGACGACCTGATCCTGCTCCACGAGGACGGCTCCGAGCGCACCCGCTTCACCTTCCCGCGCCAGCGCCGCGGCCGTCGCCTCTGCCTCGCGGACTTCTTCCGCCCCGAGGAGTCCGGCGAGACGGATGTGATCGGCCTCCAGGTCGTCACCGTCGGCTCGAAGATCGGCGGCGAGACCGCCAAGCTCTTCGAGGCCAATTCCTACCGTGACTACCTGGAGCTGCACGGTCTCTCCGTCCAGCTCGCCGAGGCCCTCGCCGAGTACTGGCACGCCCGGGTCCGTTTCGAGCTCGGCTTCGGCGGCGAGGACCCCGCCGATGTCGAGGACATGTTCGCGCTGAAGTACCGCGGTGCGCGCTTCTCGCTCGGCTACGGCGCCTGCCCCGACCTGGAGGACCGGGCGAAGATCGCCGAGCTGCTCCAGCCGGAGCGGATCGGTGTGCATCTCTCGGAGGAGTTCCAGCTGCACCCGGAGCAGTCCACCGATGCGATCGTCATCCACCACCCGGAGGCGAAGTACTTCAACGCGCGGTAAGACGCCGTTCAGCGCGCGGTTGCCGGACAAGTCGTAGACTGGTCGGTCCAGTGCAGGCCGGTCGCCCTTCCCACGGGAAATGGCGGCCGGCCTTCTCGTCCCTCACGGAAGGTGTGCCGGATGACCAGCACGGTTCCCGCGTCCATGACCCGCACGGCCGAAGGCGCCGCTCTGCAGGCCGTCCTGCTCGACATGGACGGCACGCTCGTCGACACCGAGGGCTTCTGGTGGGACGCCGAGGTGGAGGTCTTCGCCGAGCTCGGGCATCAGCTCGACGAGGCCTGGCGGGACGTGGTGGTCGGCGGGCCGATGACCCGCAGCGCCGGCTACCTCATGGATGTCACCGGCGCGGACATCACCCTCGCCGAACTCACCGTGCTGCTCAACGACCGCTTCGAGAGGCGCATCGGCCGCGGGGTGCCGTTGATGCCGGGCGCGGCACGGCTGCTGGCCGAGCTGGCCAGGCACGAGATTCCCACCGCCCTGGTTTCCGCCTCGCACCGGCGGATCATCGACCGGGTGCTGGACTCGGTGGGCGCCCACCACTTCGCCCTCACCGTCGCGGGCGACGAGGTCTCCCGTACCAAACCGCACCCGGAGCCCTATCTCACCGCCGCGTCCGGCTTCGGGGCGGTCCCCGAGCTCTGCGCGGTCATCGAGGACACCGCGACAGGCGTCGCCGCGGCGGAGGCCGCGGGCTGCCGGGTGGTCGCCGTACCGTCCGTCGCGCCGATCGCCCCTGCCTCCGGCCGAGTGGTCGTACGTTCGCTCGAAGAAGTCGATCTCGCATTTCTCCGGGGCCTGGTCACAGGACTGCAGTGATCCGCACACCGAGAGTGTTTCTGTGAATAAATCGAAAAACTCTCGGCGTCGGATGGTGCATTTTCTGTCGTACATAAGTGCGTTCAAGTCGGGCGTGCGACAGAGGGAAGAAAGAACCCCGAGCGTGAGCTTTATCACCTGAATGACCTCTGAAGGCTTTTCAAGATCCACCGAGGTGTCCGTTTTGGTGTGTCGAAATGTCATGATGAGTGAGGTCCTGTGCGGAACCTTCCCGGTCGAGGAAGACGGCTCGCCGCTAATTCCCATCACCGTCTGATTACGCATCGGGACATCTCCGGTCCGGCATTGCCGACGGCGCCCACTAATGTCGCTTTCTCAATGCACGGATGAGGGAGAGCGTCCAAGATGAACCGCAAGACTCTGGTGCTGCCGGCCGTCGTCGGCCTGCTCGCACCCGCACTCGCCGCCTGCGGCGCGTCGGGCGGCGACGAGAGCGATGGCAGGGCCGCCATCGTTGTCGGCACCACGGACCAGTTCGTCGCCTCCAAGGACAACCCCGCGCCGCTCGACCCCGCCATCGGCTACGAAGCCGGCGTATGGAATGTGCTCCGGCAGACCCTGCAGACCCTGGTGCATGTGCCGCGCGGCGGCGGCGAGCCGGTGCCCGAAGCCGCGGAGAGCTGCACCTTCACGGACACGCAGAACGAGAGCTACCGCTGCAAGCTGCGCAGCGGTCTGAAGTTCGCCGACGGCAAGGCCGTGACCGCCGATGACGTGAAGTACTCCATCGACCGCGTCATCCGCATCGACGCCGCCAACGGGCCCGTCGCCCTGCTCGACAACATCGACACGATCGAGACACAGGGCGAGCGGGAGGTCATCTTCCATCTGCGCGCGCCGGACGCCACGTTCCCGTACAAGCTCGCCACCCCGGTCGCCGGGATCGTGCCGCGGAGCAAGTACGCGGCGAAGTCCGCGCGTACCGGATTCCAGGTGGACGGCTCCGGCCCGTACACCATGAAGCCGGAAGTCGAGCACAACCAGGTCGTCAAGGTGCTCTTCACCAGGAACCCCCACTACAAGGGGGATCTGAAGGTACGGAACGAGAAGGTCGAGCTGGACGTCTTCCCTGACCCGACGGCCATGGGCAAGGCCCTCGACAACGAGAAGATCGACATGATGACCCGCACCATGTCGCCCGAGCAGTCCCAGCAGATGCTCGAAAATCCCAGGGACGGCATCAAGCTCACCGAGATGCCCGGCCTCGCCATTCATTTTCTGGGCTTCAACACCAATGACCCGGCCGTGAAGAACAAGGCCGTCCGCCAGGCCATGGCCCAGGTCATCGACCGCGGTGAAATCGCGGGCAAGGTGTACGGCACCACGGCCGAGCCGCTGTACTCGCTGATCCCGTCCGGCATCACCGCGCACGCCAACTCGTTCTACAACAAGTACAGCGAACCCAGCACCACGAAGGCTGCGGCGATCCTGAACGCCGCACGCGTCGACACCCCGGTGAAGCTCACGCTCCACTATCCGACCGACCGTGTCGGGGCCGGCACCGCCGCCGAGTTCGGAACCCTGAAGAAGCAGCTCAACGACACCGGACTGTTCGACGTCACCGTCCAGGGAGCCCCCTGGGCGAAGTACCGCCCGGCACAGCTGCGCGGCGACTACGCCGTCTACGGCATGGGCTGGTTCCCCGACTTCCCGGACCCCGACAACTTCATGGCGCCGTTCCTCGACAAGAACAACTTCCTCAACTCGCCCTACAAGTCGACCCCGGCCCAGAAGACGCTCATTCCGCAGTCCCGCCGCGAGACCGACCGCAGCGCCTCGGTCAAGACCTTCCAGCAGCTCCAGGACATCGTCGCCAACGACGTCCCCGTACTGCCGATCTGGCAGGGCAAGCAGTACGCCGCCTCCCGCGAAGACCTCACCGGCGTCGAGTGGGCGGTCAACTCCTCCGCCGACCTCCAGCTCTGGGAGCTGGGGAAGGGCACCGTCTGAGCACGGACGACGCCCCGGCCGAACCCGGCCGGGGCGTCGTCGTGTGCAGGGCCGCTTCCCGGTCCGCGAGCTGGTCCGCTCACTGGGCGCCGGGGCGCACCAGGCCGCTTTCGTACGCGTACACGGCCGCCTGCACCCGGTCGCGCAGACCGAGCTTGGTCAGCACATGGCCGACATGCGTCTTGACCGTGGTCTCACTGACGAAAAGATCCGCGGCGATCTCCGCATTCGACAGACCGCGCGCCACCAGCTTCAGCACCTCGACCTCACGGTCCGTCAGCGTGTGCAGGGTGTCGGGCACCGGCTCCTCGCCGGACGGCAGGTGGTCCGCGTACTTGTCGAGCAGCCTGCGGGTGATGCTCGGAGCGAGCATCGCCTCGCCCGCGGCGACCACGCGGATGGCCTGCACCAGCTCATTGGCCGGAGCGTCCTTCAACAGGAAGCCGCTGGCACCGGCGCGCAGCGCCTCCACCACATACTCGTCGAGATCGAACGTGGTCAGCACCAGCACCTTCGCCGGACCGTCCCGGCCGGGACCGGTGATCTGACGCGTCGCCTCGACGCCGTCCATCCGGGGCATACGGATGTCCATCAGCACCACATCGGGCTGCAGCGCCCGCACCTGGTCGAGAGCCTGGAGGCCGTCACCGGCCTCGCCCACCACCGCGAGATCCCCCTCCGCCTCCAGAATCATCCGGAAGCCGGTGCGCAGCAGTGGTTGGTCATCGACCAGTAGGACGCGGATAGCCACAAGGTCTCCTTAAGGTCCTTCGAGGGCCACAGGCCGGCCGGCCTCAGCACGGACCGGATCCATTCTGCCCTGGACATCCTGCTCCGACTCCGCCGGGCGTACCGACAACGGATAGACCGGGGGAGTGCCACCGAATTCGGGACAGACCGACTGGTGGTCGCACCAGCCGCAGAGCTTTGTCGGCCGGGGCCGCCACTCGCCCGTCTCCGTCGCCAGCCGGATCGCGTCCCAGAGCGCCAGCAGCTTCCGCTCGACGCGCTCCAGATCCGCCACCACCGGGTCGTACGTCATGATGTCGCCGCTGCCGAGATAGACGAGCTGGAGCCGACGGGGCACCACGCCCTTCAGCCGCCAGATCACCAGGGCATAGAACTTCATCTGGAAGAGCGCGCCCTCCGCGTATTCCGGGCGCGGCGCCTTCCCCGTCTTGTAGTCGACGATCCGGACGTCGCCCGTCGGCGCCACATCGATACGGTCGATCACCCCGCGCAGCCGCAGCCCCGACTCCAGCTCCGTCTCGACGAACAGCTCCCGCTCGGCGGGCTCCAGGCGTGTCGGATCCTCCAGCGAGAACCACCGCTCCACCAGGCTCTCCGCCTCCGAGAGCCAACGCGCCAGCCGCTCGCCCCCGGCATCCTCCGCGAACAGCTCCGACAGCTCCGGCTTCGACTCGAGCAGCCGGTCCCACTGGCCGGGGATCAGCGCCGTGGCCCGGCCGGCCGTGCGCTCCACCGCCGGATTGTCGAAGAGCCGCTCGAGCACCGCATGCACCAGCGTGCCCCGGGTCGCCGCTTCGCTGGGCTTCTCCGGCAGTTTGTCGATGACCCGGAAGCGGTACAGCAGAGGACACTGCATGAAATCGCTCGCCCGCGACGGCGACAGGGACGAAGGCGGCTGAGGCGGCCGCGGCAGGGAGGTCATGTCGAAGACCCTACGGCCCGCCACTGACAGCCGGCGGCATACCATCGACCACACACCCTCGAACACTGCATGATCGTGCCGTACAGCACCGACCGAAGGGACCTCGTGGACGAGAGCGGCGACAGCGGGCGGCCGCAGCCCGGTGCAGGGGGAACGGATCCCGGCGCCGGCCCCGAGAAGGGCGAACCGCGGCGCCCCGAAGAGCCCGGCGGAGGCCTGCTCATGGGCCGTCCCTTCGGTGTGCCCGTGTACGTCGCGCCCAGCTGGTTCATCGTGGCCGCACTGATCACCTGGGTCTTCGGAGGTCAGCTCGAACGGGTACTGCCCGAACTCGGCGCGGCTCGCTATCTGGTCTCCCTCTTCTTCGCGATCGCCTTCTACGCGTCCGTACTCGTCCACGAACTCGCCCACACGGTCGTCGCGCTGCGCTACAAGCTGCCGGTGCGCCGCATCCAGCTCCAGTTCTTCGGCGGCGTCTCCGAGATCGAGAAGGAGTCCGAGACCCCCGGCCGCGAATTCGTTCTCGCCTTCGTCGGCCCGCTGCTCTCCCTGGTGCTCGCCGGGCTCTTCTACGTAGGGATGACGTTCGTCGCGCCCGGTACCGTGCCCGGTGTCCTCCTCGCCGGACTGATGATCTCCAACCTCCTGGTGGCCGCCTTCAACCTCCTGCCCGGTCTCCCGCTCGACGGCGGGCGCATGCTCCGCGCCGTCGTCTGGAAGATCACCGGGCGGCCGATGAGCGGCACCGTCGCCGCCGCCTGGGTCGGTCGCGCGCTCGCCGTCGTCACCCTCATCGGCCTCCCGCTGCTCACCCACACCGGCTCCTTCGGGAACAACCCCCGAGACCTCAGCGGCCTGGACACCGTCACCGACGCGCTGCTCGCCGCCATCCTCGCCGCCATCATCTGGACCGGTGCGGGCAACAGCCTGCGCATGGCCCGCCTGCGCGAACACCTCCCCGAACTGCGCGCCCGCACCCTCACCCGGCGCGCCGTTCCGGTGGAGGCCGCCACCCCGCTCTCCGAAGCCCTGCGCCGTGCCAACGAGGCGGGCGCCCGCGCCCTCGTCGTCGTCGACGGACACGGCGAACCCCAGGGCGTCGTCCGCGAGACGGCCATCGTCTCCGTCCCCGAACACCGCCGCCCCTGGGTCGCCGTCAGCAGCCTCGCCCAGGACCTCACCGAAGGCATGAAGATCTCCGCCGAGCTGGCCGGCGAAGCACTCCTGGACAGGCTCAAGGCCAACCCCGCCACCGAATACCTCGTCCTCGAGGAGACCGGCGAGATCTACGGCGTGCTGTCCACCGCCGACGTCGAACGGGCATTCGTCGCCGCTCTGGCCAGGCCCGCCGCCTGACCGCCCGGGCTCGCGGTCGGCGCGCCGGGAATCACCGGTACGCTGGTCACATGTCTGAACCGACCGGTGCCGCCCGCCGACGCGGGCCCTTCAAGGTCGGGGACCAGGTCCAGCTCACCGATCCCAAGGGACGCCACTACACCTTCACGCTCGAAGCCGGAAAGAACTTCCACACCCACAAGGGTTCTTTCCCGCACGATGAGCTGATCGGTGCCCCCGAGGGCAGTGTTGTCCGAACCACGGGAAACGTCGCCTACCTCGCGCTGCGCCCCCTGCTCCCCGACTACGTCCTGTCCATGCCCCGCGGCGCAGCCGTGGTCTACCCCAAGGACGCGGGGCAGATCCTGGCCTTCGCCGACATCTTCCCCGGCGCCCGCGTCGTGGAAGCCGGCGTCGGCTCCGGCTCGCTCTCCACCTTCTTGCTGCGCGCCATCGGCGACCAGGGCATGCTGCACTCCTACGAGCGCCGCGAGGACTTCGCCGAGATCGCCCAGCAGAACGTGGAACGCTACTTCGGCGAACCGCACCCCGCCTGGCAGCTCACCGTCGGCGATCTCCAGGACAACCTCTCGGACACCGACGTCGACCGTGTCATCCTCGACATGCTCGCCCCCTGGGAGTGCCTGGAGGCCGTCTCCAAGGCGCTCGTGCCCGGTGGCATCCTCTGCGCGTACGTCGCGACCACCACCCAGCTCGCGCGGACCGTCGAGTCCATCCGCGAGATCGGCTGCTTCGCCGAACCGCAGCCCTGGGAATCGATGATCCGCAACTGGCACGTCGAGGGCCTGGCCGTCCGCCCGGACCACCGCATGATCGGCCACACCGGCTTCCTCGTCACCGCCCGCCGTCTGGCCGACGGTGTGGAGGCCCCGCTGCGCCGCCGCCGCCCCGCCAAGGGCGCCTACGGCGATGACTACGACGGTCCCGGCAGCCAGAGCGGCTCCTCCCGCGGCTGAGCCGCACAACGTACCGGCGCCGCCGCCGAGTTCCCGGACCGACCCGGGAACTCGGCGGCGGCGCCTTTTCGTTGCCGCTACGGAAGCCCGTCCGTGCCGACCCCACCGTTCCCCTGCTCTGTGAGGTGTGGCACGATGCTGGCCACCCCCACACCACCGCGGACGTCCCACCGGCGGCACCGCCCACCCAGGCATCCTCGAACCACAGGAACCACAGGAGACATCCCGCGTGCAGCCCTCCGAGCTCCCGGACCTCGCGCACACCGACACCAGGCCGCTGCACTGGTTGGCCACCGCGACAGCCATGGCCGCTGTCGTTGCAGCCGCAGGCATGCTCCAGCCGGACCCCACGGCCTCCGCCTCGACCCCCCACCGCACCACCGCGCAGCACGGCACCGCGTCCGTCGTCGCACCCGATCCGGAGCGGGCGACCTTCCCCCTGGAATGCGGCGGGCTGGAGAACACCGTGGCCAAACAGGCACCCGGCGACCTCGACGGCGACGGCCGCCCCGAGACCGTCGCCGTGGTCCACTGCGCGGCCGGTTCCGGCACCCCGCCCAGCGGCGTCTACGTCCTCACACAAGGAAGCGGGGCCACACCCCGGGTCGTGGCGACCCTGGTGGACCCCGCCCAGGAGATGAGCATCGGCGATTTCGCGGTGCGTGACGGCATCATCTCCGCCACCCTGCTCGGCTACTCCTCGGCCGAAGTGCCGCGCTGCTGTCCCGACCAGCAGGAAGAGGTCACCTGGCAGTGGCAGGGCGGTGCATTCGTCCGCGCCGCCCGGGCTGCACCGAGCAGCGCCTGATCGGTCACTGCACGTGATCGCCCGCCCGGAACCGCCGGATCAGGCGGCCTCGGGACCGTACACCTCGACCCTGTCCGAAACGCGACGTACATGGATGCAGTCGCCCGGGCACTCCTTGGCCGAATCGACCACATCCTGAAGAAGCGGCAGCGGTACGGGCGTCGTCGCGCCCTTGTCCTGCAGCAGCTCGTCGTCGCCGCTCTTCACATACGCCAGACCGTCGATGTCCAGCTCGAACACCTCGGGTGCGTACTGCACGCAGATGCCGTCTCCCGTGCAGAGGTCCTGGTCGATCCAGACCTCCAGGTCCTGCGTGTCGCTGCCGGTGGGAGCGTCCTGCTGCACGGTCATTTCTCCTGCCGTTTCCTGCGTATCCGAACCAAAAGTAGCCAGCCCTGACGGGTGTTGAACGGTTCGACGATACAACCGGCCGCTTTCCGATGTTGAAGGGTGGGTATTCCCCTGACACGAGGGGGAACGCAAGGGTGAAGATCGGACACGCCTCGCAGTCTTTGTGATCTAGGGGTTTCAATCATCACCCACCCAGGTAGGGTCAGGAAGCGTCCAGCTCCCCTTGGAGGAGGTGAGGACCGTGGCAGCCCACGACGACGACATCAACCGCGGCATCCGGCCCGGGCGGGGGTCCGAAGACCCAGCCGGCCAGGTCGCCTATCTTGAGCAGGAAATCGCCGTCCTGCGACGTAAGCTCGCCGACTCTCCGCGCCATACGAGGATTCTCGAAGAGCGGATCGTCGAGTTGCAGACCAACCTGGCAGGCGTGTCCGCGCAGAATGAGCGGCTCGCCAACACACTCCGCGAGGCCCGCGACCAGATCGTGGCCCTCAAGGAAGAAGTCGACCGGCTCGCACAGCCGCCGGCCGGTTTCGGTGTGTTCTTGCAGGGCAATGAGGACGGCACCTGCGACATCTTCACCGGGGGCCGAAAGCTCCGGGTGAATGTCAGCCCCAGCGTTGAGCTCGACGACCTCCGGCGCGGCCAGGAAGTCATGCTCAATGAAGCGCTCAACGTGGTCGACGCCATGGAATTCGAGCGGGCCGGGGACATCGTCACACTCAAGGAAATCCTCGAGGACGGCGAACGGGCCCTGGTCATCGGGCACACCGACGAGGAACGGGTGGTACGGCTCGCCGAGCCGCTGCTGGACATCACCATCCGCCCCGGCGACGCCCTGCTGCTCGAACCCAGGTCCGGCTACGTCTACGAAGTGGTGCCCAAGAGCGAGGTCGAAGAGCTCGTTCTCGAAGAAGTACCGGACATCGACTACGACAAGATCGGCGGCCTGGGCGACCAGATCGAGCTGATCCGGGACGCGGTCGAGCTCCCCTACCTCCACCCCGACCTCTTCAAGGAACACGAACTGCGGCCACCGAAGGGCATCCTGCTCTACGGCCCGCCGGGCTGCGGCAAGACACTCATTGCCAAGGCAGTGGCCAACTCCCTTGCCAAGAAGGTCGCCGAAGTCACCGGCCAGCCCGCGGGCAAGAGCTACTTCCTCAACATCAAGGGCCCGGAACTCCTCAACAAGTACGTCGGCGAGACCGAGCGGCACATCCGCCTGGTCTTCCAGCGTGCCCGTGAGAAGGCGAGCGAGGGCACCCCCGTCATCGTGTTCTTCGACGAGATGGAGTCCCTCTTCCGCACCCGGGGATCCGGCGTCAGCTCGGACGTGGAGAACACCATCGTCCCCCAGCTGCTCGCCGAGATCGACGGCGTCGAGGGCCTGGAGAACGTCATCGTCATCGGCGCCTCCAACCGCGAGGACATGATCGACCCCGCGATCCTGCGCCCCGGCCGCCTCGATGTGAAGATCAAGATCGAGCGCCCCGACGCAGAGGCCGCGAAGGACATCTTCGCGAAGTACCTCACACCTTCGCTGCCCCTGCACGCGGACGACCTCGCGGAGCACACCGGCTCCAAGGAAGCCGCTGCGCACGCCATGATCCAGTCGGTCGTCGAGCGGATGTACACCGAGTCCGAGGAGAACCGCTTCCTCGAGGTCACGTACGCCAACGGCGACAAGGAAGTCCTCTACTTCAAGGACTTCAATTCCGGCGCGATGATCCAGAACATCGTCGACCGGGCCAAGAAGATGGCCATCAAGGCCTTCCTCGACCAGGGCCAGAAGGGCCTTCGCGTCTCCCACCTCCTCCAGGCGTGTGTGGACGAGTTCAAGGAGAACGAGGACCTGCCGAACACCACGAACCCGGACGACTGGGCCAGGATCTCCGGCAAGAAGGGCGAGCGGATCGTCTTCATCCGTACGCTGGTCACCGGAAAGCAGGGCGCAGACACCGGTCGGTCCATCGACACGGTGGCGAATACCGGGCAGTACTTGTAGAACGCAGACCGGCTGCGGATGCCCGGCCGGGCATCCGCAGCCGGTTGCTTTCCGGACAGCTCACGCGACACCGCAGCAATGACGTATTTGATCTCCCCACCGGCACGGAGTCGCTCTAGGCTCTTGCGTACCGCCCGGTCGCGCAGTGCGGGGACGGGCACCGCACACGCACCGGACAAGCAGCGGTACTTGAGCGCCGCCCCCTCAAGGGAGCGCCGCCGGGCAAGGAGGGCCGCATGACCGTACGGCGAGTAATGGGCATCGAGACGGAGTACGGGATCTCCGTCCCCGGCCACCCCAACGCCAATGCCATGCTCACCTCATCCCAGATCGTCAACGCCTACGCAGCGGCGATGCACCGGGCGCGCCGCGCCCGCTGGGACTTCGAGGAGGAGAACCCGCTGCGGGACGCGCGAGGTTTCGACCTCGCCCGCGAGACCGCGGACTCCAGCCAGCTCACCGACGAGGACATCGGCCTGGCCAATGTCATCCTCACCAACGGGGCCCGCCTCTACGTCGACCATGCGCACCCCGAATACAGCTCCCCGGAAGTCACCAATCCGCGGGACGCGGTCCTCTGGGACAAGGCCGGCGAACGCGTCATGGCCGAAGCGGCCGAACGCGCGGCCCAGCTTCCCGGCGCCCAGCCGATCCACCTCTACAAGAACAACACCGACAACAAGGGCGCCTCGTACGGCACGCATGAGAACTACCTGATGAAGCGGGAGACCCCGTTCTCCGATATCGTGCGCCATCTGACCCCGTTCTTCGTCTCCCGCCAGGTGATCACCGGAGCGGGACGCGTGGGAATCGGCCAGGACGGCCACGAGCACGGCTTCCAGATCAGTCAGCGCGCCGACTACTTCGAGGTCGAGGTCGGGCTGGAGACCACCCTCAAGCGCCCCATCATCAACACCCGCGACGAACCCCACTCCGATGCCGAGAAGTACCGCCGGCTCCATGTGATCATCGGCGACGCGAACCTCTCGGAGATCTCCACCTATCTCAAGCTCGGCACCACCGCCCTGGTCCTCTCCATGATCGAGGACGGCTTCATCAACGTCGATCTCGCGGTCGACCAGCCGGTGCGTACCCTGCACCATGTCTCCCACGACCCGACACTGAATCATCTGATCACGCTGCGTAGCGGCCGTACGCTCACCGCGGTGCAGCTTCAGATGGAGTACTTCGAGCTGGGCCGCAAGTACGTCGAGGAACGGTACGGGGTGGACGCCGACGAGCAGACCAAGGACGTCCTGATCCGCTGGGAGGACACCCTCAACCGGCTGGAGAACGATCCGATGAGCCTGTCCGGCGAGCTCGACTGGATCGCCAAGCGGGAGCTCATGGAGGGCTACCGCCGCCGGGACAGCCTGGACTGGGACGCGGCGCGCCTGCACCTGGTGGATCTCCAGTACGCCGATGTGAGGGCCGACAAGGGCCTCTACAACCGTCTGGTGGCCCGCGGGAAGATGAAGCGCCTGCTGGACGAGGACGCGGTCGAGAAGGCCCGTACGAAGCCTCCGGAGGACACCAGGGCCTATTTCCGCGGCCGCTGCCTGGAACAGTATGCGGACGACGTGGCCGCGGCCTCCTGGGACTCGGTCATCTTCGATCTGCCGGGCCATGACTCACTGCAACGGGTACCCACCCTGGAACCGCTCCGCGGCACCCGTGATCACGTCAAGGAGCTCCTGGACCGCTGTCGCACGGCGGAAGAGCTGGTCCAGGTGCTGTCGGGCGGCTGAAAGGGCCGCGATCGGGGAAACATCGGGATGACCCCCGGACGTTGAGACAACTACCGGGCCAATGTCGGACCCCGTAGGTAGGGTCTGATCAAGTGCTTCGAACCGAGCGGGGTGAGCTAAATGGCGACCAAGGACACCGGCGGCGGACAGCAGAAGGCGACGCGCTCCACCGAGGAGGTCGAGGAGCAGGCGCAGGACGCGCAGGCGTCCGAGGACCTCAAGGAGCGCCAGGAGAAGCTGAGCGACGATGTCGACTCGGTTCTGGACGAGATCGATGACGTACTCGAGGAGAACGCAGAGGACTTCGTGCGTTCCTTCGTTCAAAAGGGTGGACAGTAGTTCACGCATGTGAACGCGGGGGAGTGGAGAGGTGCGCGCGGTACGGGCCGGGTCGGCCCGTACCGCGCGGCCACAAGCGGCACCGCAGGCCGTGCAGCTGCCCCGCAGTCCATGTGGATGACCGCCGCGGGACGGGTAGGGTCCGTGGCGTAAAGGCATCAACTGCAATTCGGCCATCGGCACGTTGGGAGACGATCCTGACACCTTGCGCAGGGCCGTCGCATACCTGGAGGGAAACGCGTGGAAGCCAACACTCGTAGCACCGGGCGTCTACCAGCTGCCTTCCTGACGCCGGGATCCTCTTCGTTCATGGATTTCCTGTCCGACCATTCTCCCGAGATGCTCCCGGGCAACCGGAACCTGCCGCCCCTCCATGGGGCCATCGAGGCGCCGCACGGGACGACCATCGTCGCGGCGACGTTCCCCGGCGGTGTGGTCCTGGCCGGCGACCGGCGGGCGACCATGGGCAACATGATCGCGCAGCGCGACATCGAGAAGGTCTTCCCGGCCGACGAGTATTCGGCGGTGGGCATCGCCGGCACGGCCGGACTGGCGGTGGAGATGGTCAAGCTTTTCCAGTTGGAGCTGGAGCACTTCGAGAAGGTCGAGGGCGCCCAGCTCTCCCTGGAGGGCAAGGCGAACCGGCTCTCCACGATGATCCGCAGCAATCTGGCGATGGCCATGCAGGGCCTCGCCGTCGTGCCGCTCTTCGCCGGCTTCGACGTCGACCGCGGGAAGGGCCGGATCTTCTCGTACGACGTCACCGGCGGCCGCTCCGAGGAGCACGGATACGCTGCGACCGGCTCCGGGTCGATCTTCGCCCGTGGCTCGATGAAGAAGCTCTACCGCGAGGATCTGACGGAGCAGCAGGCCCTCACCCTGGTCGTGCAGGCGCTGTACGACGCCGCGGACGACGACTCGGCGACCGGCGGTCCCGATGTGGCGCGGCGGATCTACCCGATCGTCACCGTCATCACCGACGAAGGCTTCCGGAAGCTGGTCGAGGCGGAATCCTCCGAGATCGCCCGCTCGATTCTGGAACGCCGGTTGGAACAGCCCGACGGCCCGCGCGCCGCGCTGCTCTGATCCCCGTTCCGCTGCTTCTTCGATGCTCTTGTCACTGACAGAAAGGGACGGATAACCGGTGTCGACGCCGTTCTATGTCTCACCTCAGCAGGCCATGGCCGACCGGGCGGAATACGCCCGGAAGGGCATCGCCCGTGGTCGCAGCCTTGTTGTGCTGCAGTACGCCGACGGCATTGTGTTCGTCGGCGAGAACCCGTCCCGTGCGCTGCACAAGTTCAGCGAGATCTATGACCGGATCGGTTTCGCTGCCGCCGGCAAGTACAACGAGTACGAGAATCTGCGCATCGGCGGTGTGCGCTACGCGGATCTGCGTGGATACACCTACGACCGTGACGATGTGACAGCCCGTGGGCTGGCCAACGTCTATGCGCAGACGCTGGGCACCATCTTCTCCAGTGCGGCCGAGAAGCCGTACGAGGTGGAGCTGGTGGTCGCCGAGGTCGGCGTCGAGCCGGAGGGCGACCAGATCTACCGGCTGCCGCACGACGGCTCGATCGTCGACGAGCACGGATCGGTCGCGGTCGGCGGGAATGCCGAGCAGATCAGCACCTTCCTGGACCAGCGGCACCGCGACGGCATGACGCTCGCCGAGGCGCTCAAGCTGGCGGTGCAGGCGCTGTCGCGCGATCCCAACGGCAGCGAGCGGGAGATCCCCGCTGAGCGGCTGGAAGTCGCGGTCCTGGACCGTACGAGGCCGCAGCAGCGGAAGTTCAAGCGGATCGTCGGCCGGCAGCTGGCGCGGTTGCTGGAGGCGGACGGCGGTTCCGCACCGACGGATGCCCCCTCCGACATCGAGGACGACGAGGGGGCCGACTCCCCCACGAGCACGACGGATGTCACCAAGTCCACCGATTCCGGTGGGGACGTGGAGTCCTCCGAGGAGTAGTCCACGCCGTGCCGGTGCCCCGGTCCGCCCTTCCCGGCGGGCCGGGGCACTGTCATGAGCGCAGACCGTCCGCGGACGGGGGTGCCGAGGAGCCCCGTGCGACCAGGTGCACGGGCAGGCTGCCGGGCTCGGCCGGGCGGCCGTCCAGGACCGCCAGCAGGGCGGCCATGCCGCGTTCACCGACCTGCTCGGCCGGCAGCTGCACGGTGGTGAGCTCCGGTTCGACGGCTGTGGCCAGGGCCAGATCGTCGAAGCCGGTGACGGAGAGGTCGTCGGGGACGCGGAGCCCCAGCCTGCGGGCAGCCTTGCAGGCGCCCGCGGCGAGGATGTCGTCGTCGCAGACGATGGCGGTGGGCCGGGGGCCGGAGCAACCGAGTGCGTGCTCCGCTCCTTCGCGGCCTGCCTGTACGTCGAGCGGCGCCGGGACGGTCCGTACGGAGGTGCCGGGCACCGCCCCCAGGGTGTCGTGGAGCGCCCGGGCACGGACCGCGAAGGTCCAGGTGTCGACCGCCGACGCAAGGTGGACGAAGCGGCGGTGGCCCAGCGCGAGCAGATGCTCCGCGACCTGCCGCATGCCGTCGGCGATGTCGAGGTTGACCCGTGCCGCGACGCCGGTGTCCGCCGGGTCGCTGTCGAGCATGACAAGCGGCAGGCCGGCGCCGCGCAGCACGTCGAGTGCGCCGGCGGCCATGGAGGAGGCGATCACCCCGTCGAGGGAGGCGCGCGCCGAGGCGAAGGGATCCCTGGCCGGTCCCGTGCCTTCGGGGGACGGGTAGAGGACGACCCCGAAGCCGTGTTCGGCGGCGACCGCGGCGGCGCCGGTGTAGACGCGTGCGAAGAATTCGTTGGTGAGCGCGGGGACGACCAGCAGTGCGGTTCTGGTGCGGCCGAGACGGAGGCTGCGGGCGGCGAGATTGGGCTGGTAGCCGAGTTCGTGCGCGGCGTGCCGTACACGCTCGGCGGTGGCCTCGGAGACCCTGCCTCGCCATTTGTCGCCGAGCACGAGGGAGACGGTGGCCTGCGAGACGCCTGCGGCCCGTGCGACATCGCGGCTGGTGGGCCGGGTCGGGGCGGGCTGTGACTGTGGTGCGCTGGTCACTCGGGCCTCCGGGCCGGTCGGGGCAGGCGCCGTGAGGTGGACCTGCGGACTGGGCACATGGTACGTATGAGCCTCGACGTTATACGTAAAACCTCAGGGTGCCGGAGAGCGTCCGAGGGAGAGGGGCGGGACATGGCCGCGGGATTTCTGGACATCCTCCGGGCGCGGCACGCCGCCCGGCTGCTGGTAGGGACCCTGGTGGGGCGGCTCCCGAGCGGCACCGCCCATATCGCGATCGTGCTGTTCACCCGGGCCGAGGGCGGCAGCTACACCCTCGCCGGCGCGCTCGCGGCCGTGTACGGGCTGTCCACCGCGGTCGGACAGCCGCTGCTGGGCCGCGCCGTGGACCTGTACGGCCAGCCGCGGGTCCAGCTCCCGGCCTCCGTGGTGTCGGCGCTGGGCATGGCCCTGCTGGCACTGGTGGGCCTGGGGTCACTGCCGCTGGCCTACGGGGCGGTGATGGTGGCCGGTGTGTTCACCCCGCCACTGGAGGGCGGTCTGCGGGCCCTGTGGCCGAGCGTCCTGGGCGGCGAGGACCGGGTGCACCGGGCGTACGCGATGGACGCCGTCGCCCAGGAGGTCATGTTCACCGTGGGCCCGCTGCTGGTGACGCTGCTCGTCTCCCTCTGGTCGCCCGCCGCCGCCCTGCTCGTCATCAACGCCATAGGGGTCCTGGGGGCGCTCTCCGTCGTCCTTTCCGAGCCCTCCCGCGCCTGGCGTTCCGCGCCCCGTGAGGCGCACTGGCTGGGCGCGCTGCGCTCGCCGGGACTGCTGGCGCTGCTCGGCTCGTTCTTCTTCGTGGGGCTCGCGCTCGGTTCGATCACGGTGGCCGGGGTGGCGTACGCCGACGACCACGGCCGGGAGTCGGTGTACGGCTGGCTGATGGCCGCGCTCGGGCTGGGCGCGCTGGTCGGTGGTGCGGTGTACGGGGCGCGGCAGTGGGCCGGGGCTCCGGAGCGCCGGCTGAGCGTCATCGTCGCACTGCTGGCGCTCGGCTATCTGCCGCTGATGCTGACCCCGGGGGTGGTCGCCATGACCGCTCTGGCAGCAGTGGCCGGAGTCTTTCTGGCGCCCGCGATCGCGTGCTCGTTCATCGTGGTCGACCGGCATGCTCCGCAGGGCACGGTGACCGAGGCGTTCTCCTGGCTGGTGACGACGTTCGGAGTGGGCGCGGCGGCGGGAACGGCCGTGGCAGGTCCGGCCGTCGAACTGGGCGGCACGGCGTGGAGCTTCGCCGTCGCGGGGGCCGGCGGGGTGGCGGCGCTGCTGGTCCTGCTTGCCACGGGAAAGGTCCTCGCAGTTCCCGGGCGTACGGCCGTTGCTGTACAAGGATCGGAAAATGATCGAAACGGTGCTGTCGAACCCGGTTTCAGCTCAGGCCATCAGGCGTAATGTTCAGTCATGGACCGCCGCATTTTCGGGCTGGAGAACGAGTACGGCGTCACGTGCACGTTCAGGGGACAGCGCCGACTGTCTCCTGATGAAGTGGCGCGCTACCTCTTCCGCCGTGTTGTGTCATGGGGCCGCAGCAGCAATGTCTTTCTGCGGAACGGCGCCCGCCTCTACCTCGACGTGGGATCGCATCCGGAATATGCAACCCCCGAATGCGACAACCTGACCGAGCTGGTCACCCACGACAAGGCCGGCGAGCGCATTCTCGAAGGCCTGCTCGTCGACGCCGAACGCCGCCTGCACGAGGAGGGAATCGCGGGCGACGTCTACCTCTTCAAGAACAACACCGACTCGGCGGGAAACTCCTACGGATGTCACGAGAACTATCTCGTGGCGCGGCACGGAGAATTCTCCCGGCTCGCGGACATTCTCATTCCCTTCCTCGTCACGAGGCAACTGATCTGCGGCGCGGGCAAGGTGCTGCAGACACCGCGAGGCGCCGTCTACTGCGTCAGCCAGCGTGCCGAGCACATCTGGGAGGGCGTCAGTTCCGCCACGACGCGCTCCCGCCCGATCATCAACACGCGTGACGAGCCGCATGCCGACGCGGAGCGGTACCGCCGCCTCCACGTCATCGTCGGTGACTCCAACATGTCCGAGACGACCATGCTGCTCAAGGTGGGCGCGACCGATCTGGTGCTCCGCATGATCGAGGCGGGCACAGTGATGCGGGATCTGACGCTGGAGAACCCGATCCGGGCGATCCGCGAGGTCAGTCACGACACCACGGGGCAGCGCAAGGTGCGCCTGGCCAGTGGCCGCGAGGCGTCCGCCATCGAGGTGCAGCGCGAGTACTACGAGAAGGCGGTCGACTTCGTCGACCGCCGTGGCATCCGCACCGGAACCGTCGCTCAGGTCCTGGAGCTGTGGGGCCGTACGCTCGACGCGGTCGAGGCCGAGGACCTCGACCGGATCGAGACCGAGATCGACTGGGTGATGAAGTACAAGCTCATCGAGCGGTACCGGGCCAAGCACAACATGACCATGTCGCATCCGCGGGTCGCCCAGATAGACCTCGCGTACCACGACATCCACCGCCGCCGCGGCCTGTACTACCTGCTGGAGCGCAAGGGACAGGCCGCCCGTGTCTGCAACGACCTGAAGATCTTCGAGGGCAAGTCCGTGCCCCCGCAGACGACCAGGGCGCGGCTGCGAGGTGACTTCATCCGCAGGGCCCAGGAGCAGCGGCGGGACTTCACCGTCGACTGGGTCCATCTCAAGCTCAACGACCAGGCGCAGCGCACGGTGTTGTGCAAGGACCCGTTCCGTTCGGTGGACGACCGAGTGGAGAAGCTGATCGCGGGTATGTGAGCCGGCAACAGGACAACCTCGGCTCCCGACGCGGCGCGGGCCCCGTACGTTCCTCGTACGGGGCCCTGCGTACGCCCTAGAGTGTCGAGGACCAAACCAACTGTGCCGTCTGAGATCTGAGGAACAAGTGCGCCGACTTGCCGGCCTTCTCGTCGTCCCCCTGTTGCTGCTGACAGCGGCTTGTGGCAACGAGAAGGGCTCCGCTTCCGAATCAGCTTCCGCTTCCGCCCCGTCCAAGGACGGGTTCCCCGCGATCACCGCGGGCGCGAAGTTCGGCGAGAAGCCCACCCTGTCCAAGGGCACGGGGAACCCGCCCAAGGAGCTGAAGACCAGGGTCCTCAGCCAGGGTGACGGCGCCACGCTCAAGAACGGCGACGCGATCCAGGTCAACTACCTCGGGCAGGCCTGGGACTACGACAAGCCGTTCGACAACAGCTTCGACCGCAAGCAGCCGTTCGATCTGACCCTCGGCGCCGGCATGGTCATCCAGGGCTGGGACAAGGGCCTCGTCGGCCAGAAGGTCGGTAGCCGGGTCCAGCTGGTCATTCCGCCGGATCTCGGTTACGGAGCACAGGGCCAGGGCGACATCAAGCCGAACGCCACGCTCGTCTTCGTCGTCGACATTCTGAAGTCGACGCAGATCCCGAAGTCCGCCAAGGGCACCGCGGTCGCCCAGGACAATATCGACCTGCCCAAGGTCGGCACCAACACCGACGGCAAGGCCCCCAAGGTCACCATCCCCACCAAGACCGACCCGCCGACGAAGCTCGTCTCCAATTACATCCTGGAGTCCAAGGGCGACGTCGTGAAGGACACCGACAGCGTCATCGTGAACTACGTCGGTCTGCTGTGGAAGGACGGCAAGACGTTCGACAGCACCTACACGGCGGGCAAGACGCAGACCTTCCCACTGGCCCAGGTCACTCTGAAGGGGCTCAAGAACGGTCTGGTCGGCAAGAAGATCGGCAGCCGTGTGCTCCTTGTCATCCCGCCGGACCAGGGGTTCGGTGACAAGGCGCAGCAGACCATCCCCGCGAAGTCCACGCTGGTGTTCGCCGTGGACATCCTGGCAAAGATGTAAGACTGTCCCGGTTGCCCAGTTCATCATTAAGAGGAGCAAGTCAGTGAGCATCGAGAAGCCCGAGATCGACTTCCCGGGTGGCGAGCCGCCGGCCGATCTGGAGATCAAGGACATCTGGGAAGGCGACGGCGCGGTTGCCAAGGCGGGCGCCACCGTCTCCGTCCACTACGTGGGCGTGGCCTTCTCCACCGGCGAGGAGTTCGACGCCTCCTGGAACCGCGGCACCCCGCTGCAGTTCCAGCTCGGTGCCGGTCAGGTCATCTCCGGCTGGGACAAGGGCGTGCAGGGCATGAAGGTCGGCGGCCGTCGCCAGCTGACCATTCCCGCGCACCTCGCGTACGGCGACCGCGGCGCCGGTGGCGGCCGTATCGCCCCCGGCGAGACCCTGATCTTCGTCTGCGACCTGGTCGCTGCCTGATCCGAGGCGTGAGATACGAGGGCCCGTGCCTGGCAGGCACGGGCCCTCGCTTTTGTCCGGACAGCGCGGAGCGGTACGGTCGACGGTCGTAGGGCAAAACAGAAAGGGCGTCGATGGCGATCGCCAAGGCCGAGCGGCTGATGAACCTGGCTCTGTGTCTGCTGGGGACCCGGCGCCCGCTGAGCAAGCGCGAGCTGCGCGGCTCCATCGAGGCCTACCTGGAAGCGGGTTCCGACGACGCCTTCAACCGGATGTTCGAGCGCGACAAGGACGATCTGCGCGAGCTCGGTCTGATCATCGAGACCGTGGAGAACCTGGACGGCGACACGGGATATCTCGCCCGCCGCGACAGCAACCGGCTGCCCCCGATCACGCTGGACGCCGAGGAGGCCGCCGCACTCGGACTGGCCGCCAAGGTGTGGCAGCAGGCGCGGCTGGCCGGTGCCGCCAGCGGAGCGCTGCAGAAGCTGCGGGCCGCAGGCATGCCGGAGGCCGAGGACGCGTACGAGGTGCACAGTGCCCTCGAACCCCGCATCCCCGTTCATGAGGCCGCGTTCGAGCCGTTGATGCTGGCCTGCCGGGACCGCCGCCCGGTGACCTTCGACTACCGCAAGGCCAACGCCGCCCGGCCCGAGCAGCGCCAGGTCGAGCCGTGGACGCTGGAGTGCTGGCGCGGCCACTGGTATCTGGCCGGCTGGGACCGGGACCGCGGCGCCGAGCGGGTGTTCCGGCTCTCCCGGATCACCGGCCGGGTCCGCTCCCGGGCCGGGGCCTTCACCGTCGAGGTGCCCGACGTCGTGACCGTCCGCGAGACCGTCGAGAGCTGGGCGGGGGAGACGGCGACCCGGACCGCGCGGATCAGGCTGCGGGCCGGTGCCGGATACCCGCTGCGCTCGCGCGCCATATCGGTCCGGGAACTCGGGGACGGGTGGGACGAGTTGGAGATTCCGTACGGACACGGCCTGGACGCCTGGCTCGTCGAGTTCGGTCCGGACGTCGTCGTACAGGAACCCGCCGATCTGCGGGCCGATGTGGTGGACCGGCTGCGCGCCGTGGCCAAGGACTGAGGGGGACCGTATACATGGCCACGAACGCGATCGACCAGACCCGCCGGATGCTCTCCCTGGTGACGTATCTGCGCGAGCGCCCCGGTGCCCACGTCCAGGACGTCGCCCGCGCCTTCGGGATCAGCGAGGACGAGCTGATCTCCGACCTCGACGTGCTGCCCATGTGCGGTACGAGCTTCCGCGGCGGGGATCTGCTGGACATCGACACCGACGGCGACCGGATCTGGTGGCACAACCCGGACGATGTCGCGGAACCGCTGCGGCTCGCGGCCGACGAGGCGACGGCCCTGCTGGTCGCCGCCCGCGCCGTGGCCACGCTGCCGGGGCTGCGCGAGAGCGACCGGCAGGCGCTGCTGCGGGCCACCGCGAAGCTGGAGACCGCGGCCGGTGAGGTGGGGGCGGCGAGCTCGCGGCTCTCGGTCACCTTCGAGTCCGAGGGCGGCGTCTTCGCCGATGTCGACCGGGCGATCTCCGAGCGGCGCCGGCTCTGGCTGCGCTACTACTCGCCCGCGCGCGACGAACTCACCGAGCGCGAGGTGGACCCGATCCGGCTGTTCGCCGTGGGTCACACGTACATGGAGGCCTGGTGCAGGTCGTCCGAGGACCGGCGTACGTTCCGGCTCGACCGGGTCGCCGAGATCCGGCTGCTCGACGAACCGGCCGCGCCGCCCGAGCTCGAACTGCGGGATCTGTCCGAGGGGCTCGTCCAGCCGGCGGCCGAGGACCCGGAGGTCGTGGTCGAGGTGGGCCCCGGCGGCCGGTGGGTCGCCGAGTACTACCCGCACGACAGCGCACAGGAGCTGTCCGACGGCGGGCTGCGGATCATCCTGCGCACCCCCGACCCGGCCTCGCTGCGCAGGCTTGCGCTGAGACTGGGCGGCGAAGGCCGCATCGTCTCCCCGCCGGAACTGGCGCGGAGCGCACGGCAGGCGGCCCGTGCGGCGCTCGCCGCGTATGACGAACCGGCCTGAGCGGAAACCTGAGGGAGATATGAGCAATATGTCTGTGGTGTCAGGTGTTCCGACCGTGGTGGTGCCCGAGTCCGTACGGTTCAAGGCCGCCTGCCCGGACTGCCACGAGCGGTTCGAGCTGGCGGCGGGCGCCATTCGCCTCGCCGTGGGCGCCAGCCGCAGGACGACGTTCTACTCCTTCACCTGTCCGGAGTGCGGCGCGGCCGTCCGTAAGCCCGCCGGAGAACGGATTGTTGAGCTCCTCACCGGTGGCGGGGTGCGGACGCTGCGCCTCCACACCAGCCTTTAGAACTTCGGACACCTAGACACATCGAGGCTCTGCGCATGTTCTGGCCCATGCTCGCCATCGCCCTGGGGTTTCTCGGGATCGCCGTCCTCGGCGTGCTGGCCGTCAAGGTCTTCATCGAGGCCCAGCGTCTGGGGCGTCAGGTGACGCGAACGACCCAGCGCATCAACCGGGCGGCGGAGGATCTGGAGCGGGCCACGACGGATCTTGCCGCCACCGGTGAAGCGTTGCGCTAGATGTACCGCCCCACGATCGTGTGAGCCTGTGAGCAGGGGCGATGGATCGAGGAGGGCGCGGCCTCCAGTTTCCGGGGTTCGGGGGGTACGCTGCTGAAGCGGCTCTGAGAGCGAGGCATGGGCCGTAATCGCAAGGATGCGTGGGTATTGCCCTGCGTTTACTCCTGCGGGATACGATCGCTGACAGTACGAAGGTCGGACGTCCGTCCGAGGTTCGATCCGCCCCACCCCTGCTGCCTCGGTGAGAAGGTACACACATATGTTCGGAAGGCTCGGCGCTCCCGAGATCATCCTGATTCTTGTCGTCGTTGTTCTGCTGTTCGGCGCGAAGAAGCTTCCTGACATGGCTCGCTCGCTCGGCAAGTCGGCCCGCATCCTCAAGAGCGAGGCCAAGGCCATGAAGTCCGAGGGCAGCCCGTCGGCGACCCCGGCCGAGCCGGCCGCCAACGACGCCGCCCAGGACCAGGCCGCCCAGCGCACCATCAAGGCCGCCCCCGGCGACGTGAGCAGCTCGCGACCGGTCGCGGAGCCGACCGACTCGACCAAGCGCTGAAAAGAACCGGGCCGACGCAGGCGCCCTGATCAGTGAGGGCCTGCTGCACGAGATGAGGACGTGGGTTGCTCAAGTCTGCCCGCAAGCAGGAGACGGACCCAGAGGGCCGCATGCCCTTGGTGGAGCACCTGCGTGAGCTGCGTAACCGGCTGGCGAAGGGCATGCTGGCCATCGTTGTCGTGACGATCGCCGCAGCTTTCTACAGCCAGGCGCTGATGGAGTTCCTCTCTGCTCCCGTGCCCCGTTGCGAGAAGGGACTGGGCGAGACAACCGGGGGCGCGTGCGCGGTCATTGCGTACACCGACCTTCTCTCACCCTTCACGACGACGGTGAAGGTCAGCCTCATGGCCGGCGTCATCATCGCCAGCCCGATCTGGCTGTACCAACTGTGGGCGTTCGTGGCGCCCGGACTCCACAAGCACGAGCGGAAGTACACGTACGCCTTCGTGGCGGCCGCAGTGCCGCTGTTCCTCGGTGGTGCCGCGCTCGCCTACACGATCCTGCCGATCAGCATGCGTGTCCTGTTGGGCATCACGCCCGACGGTTCGGCGAACATCCTCCCGATGGACAAGATCCTCGACTTCACGGTCCGGATGGTGCTCATCTTCGGAGCGGCTTTCGAGCTGCCGCTGCTCCTGATCATGTTGAACCTGACGGGCATAGTGACCGGGCGTCGCATGCTCGGCTGGTGGCGCGGTGTGGTCATGGGGGTGTTCGTCTTCGGGGCAGTGGCGACTCCCACCACCGACCCCGTGGGGATGATCGCGCTCGCGGGTCCGATCGTGGTCCTGTACTTCATGGCAGTCGGTTTCTCTCTGCTGAACGACAAGCGGCGACGCCGTGCCGATCCCGACGCCGAACTGGACGACGACGAGGCATCAAAGCTGGATCTCACCCCCGAGGACGTCGGTGAGATCGAATCGGTCTCGTCCGCCCGGGCGTTGCCCGCACAGGCGAGTTCGGACCGGGACCGCGTGAACGGTTACGACGACATCACCTGACCTTGTAGGGTCCCCGGGTGACCAGCGAGATCACCCTTTTCGTCAATCCCACCGCAGGACGCGGCCGGGGCGCGCACGCCGCGCAGCCGGCCGCTTCCGCGTTGCGGGACGCAGGATTCTTTGTACGCACGGTTCTCGGTGAGGACGCCGACGATGCCCTGCGGCGGGCCCGTGAGGCCGTCGCGGCCGGGACCGGCGCGCTGATAGCCGTGGGCGGGGACGGCATGATGTCCCTCGCCCTGCAGGCCGTCGCGGGAACGCTGACCCCGCTCGGGGTCGTCGCCGTCGGCACCGGCAACGACTTCGCCCGCGCGCTCGGGCTGCCGATACGGGATCCGGCCGCCGCCGGACGGCTGGCCGCCGAGGCGCTCAAGGGCGGCGGCGTCCGCGAGATCGACCTCGGCCGGGTCGGTGAGCGGTGGTTCGGGTCGGTGCTCGCCTCCGGTTTCGACTCCCGGGTCAATGACCGCGGGAACCGGATGCGCTGGGTCGGCGGACGGTTCAAGTACGACCTCGCGATCCTTGCCGAACTCGCCGCGTTCAAGCCCATTCCGTACCGCGTCAGGCTGGATGACGGACCGGTCAGGGAGATCGAGGCGACGCTCATCGCGGTCGGCAACGGATCGACGTACGGCGGGGGCATGCGGATCTGCGCGGACGCCGTCATGGACGACGGGCTGTTCGACGTGACCGTTGTCGGCGACTGCAGCCGCACCACCCTGCTCAAGGTCTTCCCCCGCGTCTACAAGGGAACGCACCTCAGCCACCCCGAGGTCACCGTGCACAGGGTTTCCTCGATCGAGCTGGCCGCAGCCGGTGTCACCGCGTACGCGGACGGTGAACAGCTCGGGGCGCTGCCGCTCACCGCGACCTGTGTGCCTGGCGCGGTGAGAGTGCTCCTGCCGGGTACTCCCAGCGGGATTTAAAGATCGCGCCTGCTGTCAGAGGTGGCGGGTAGGCTCGTAAGCAAGATGACAGAGGACCTCTCACCAGCTGAGCGATACCAGGCTTCTCGGACCCGTGCTGCCGAGCTGGCCACCGCACTCGCGCCCTTCCGCGAGATGTACGAGTTCGATCTGGACCCCTACCAGATCGAGGCCTGCGAGGCACTGGAGGCCGGCAAGGGGGTGCTCGTCGCAGCACCGACCGGCTCGGGCAAGACCATCGTCGGCGAGTTCGCCGTGCACCTCGCCCTCGAACAGGGCCGCAAGTGCTTCTACACCACCCCGATCAAGGCCCTGTCCAACCAGAAGTTCGCCGATCTGGTCAAGCGCTACGGACCGGACAAGGTCGGCCTGCTGACCGGTGACAACAGCGTCAACGGCGATGCCCCGGTGGTCGTCATGACCACCGAAGTGCTGCGGAACATGCTGTACGCGGGCTCGCAGGCGCTGCGCGGCCTCGGCTATGTGGTGATGGACGAGGTGCATTACCTCTCCGACCGCTTCCGGGGCGCCGTCTGGGAGGAAGTGATCATTCACCTCCCGGACTCCGTGACCCTGGTGTCGCTGTCGGCGACCGTGTCCAATGCCGAGGAGTTCGGTGACTGGCTGGACACCGTCCGCGGCGACACCCAGGTCATCGTCTCCGAGCACCGCCCCGTGCCGCTCTGGCAGCACGTGCTGGCAGGCCGCCGGATGTACGACCTCTTCGAGGAGGAGACCGATCACGGCGGCCGCGGCGCCGGCCGCCGCGAGGTCAACCCCGATCTGGTCCGGCTCGTCCGGATGGAGAACCAGCGGGCGTACAACCCGCGTGAACGCCGCCGCGGCAAGATGATCCGCGAGGCGGACCGTGAGCGCGAGCGGCGCCAGCGCAGCCGGATCTGGACCCCGGCCAGGCCCGAGGTCATCGACCGGCTGGACGCCGAAGGGCTGCTCCCCGCCATCACGTTCATCTTCAGCCGGGCAGGCTGCGAGGCCGCCGTACAGCAGTGTCTGCACGCCGGACTGCGGCTCAACGACGAGGGCAAGCGCCGCCTGGTCCGCGAGATCGTCGAGGAGCGGACCTCATCCATTCCCGGCGAGGACCTCCACGTCCTGGGCTACTACGAGTGGCTCGAAGGGCTGGAGCGGGGCATTGCCGCGCATCACGCCGGCATGCTGCCCACGTTCAAGGAAGTCGTCGAGGAGCTGTTCGTACGAGGGCTCGTCAAGGCCGTCTTCGCGACGGAGACCCTCGCCCTCGGCATCAACATGCCCGCACGCTCGGTCGTGTTGGAGAAGCTCGTCAAGTGGAACGGCGAACAGCACGCCGACGTCACACCGGGCGAGTACACCCAGCTGACCGGGCGGGCCGGACGGCGTGGGATCGACGTCGAAGGCCATGCGGTGGTGCTGTGGCAGCGGGGCATGGACCCGGGCGCGCTGGCCGGACTCGCGGGTACGCGTACGTATCCGCTGCGGTCCAGCTTCCGGCCTTCGTACAACATGGCCGTGAACCTGGTGCAGCAGTTCGGGCGGCACCGCTCGCGCGAGCTGCTGGAGACCTCCTTCGCACAGTTCCAGGCAGACCGGTCGGTGGTCGGGATCTCCCGGCAGGTCCAGCGGAACGAAGAGGGACTGGAGGGCTACCGGGAGGGCATGACCTGCCACCTCGGTGACTTCGAGGAGTACGCGCGACTGCGCCGCGAACTCAAGGACCGGGAGACGGAGCTCGCCAAGCAGGGCGCGTCGCAGCGGCGGGCCGCGGCCGCGGCGTCCCTGGAGAAGCTCAAGCCCGGCGATGTCATCCATGTCCCCACGGGCAAGTACGCCGGACTCGCACTGGTCCTCGACCCGGGGCTGCCCGCCGGACGGACCAATGGGCACGGGCACCGCGGGCTCGAATACCACGACGGGCCGCGGCCGTTGGTGCTGACTGCCGAGCGGCAGGTGAAGAGGCTCGCCCCGATCGACTTCCCCGTTCCGGTGGAGGCCGTGGAGCGGATGCGGGTGCCGAAGTCGTTCAACCCGCGCTCGCCGCAGTCGCGCCGCGATCTGGCCTCCGCGCTGCGGACCAAGGCCGGGCACATAGTGCCGGAGCGGCACCGCAAGGGGCGGTCCGCCGCGGCCGACGACCGGGAGATCGCCCACTACCGGGCGGAGTTGCGCGCGCACCCCTGCCATGGGTGCAACGAGCGTGAGGACCATGCGCGATGGGCCGAGCGGTATCACCGGCTGCAGCGCGACACCAGGCAGCTGGAGCGGCGCATCGAGGGGCGGACGAACACGATCGCCCGCACCTTCGACCGGATCGTCGCACTGCTCACCGAGCTCGACTATCTGCGGGGCAATGAGGTCACCGAACACGGGCGGCGGCTTGCGCGGCTCTACGGCGAGCTGGATCTGCTGGCGAGCGAATGCCTGCGGGCCGGGGTGTGGGAGGGCCTGAACCCTGCCGAACTTGCGGCGTGCGTTTCGGCGTTGGTGTATGAGGCGCGGCAGGCCGATGACGCGGTGGCGCCGAAGCTGCCGTCGGGGCCCGCGAAGACCGCGATGGGCGAGATGGTCCGGATCTGGGGTCGGCTCGACGCCCTGGAGGAGGAATTCAAGATCAACCAGGCGGAGGGGGTCGGGCAGCGTGAACCCGACCTGGGGTTTGCCTGGGCGGTCTACATGTGGGCGTCGGGGCGGACGCTGGACGAGGTGCTGCGCGAGGCGGAGATGCCGGCGGGAGACTTCGTGCGGTGGTGCAAGCAGGTGATCGATGTGCTGGGGCAGATCGCGGCTGCGGCTCCGAGGGACGGTAGTTCTGTGGCGCGGAGTGCGCGTAAGGCGGTGGAGGCGGTGTTGCGGGGGGTTGTGGCTTATAGCTCTGTGGGGTGAGGGCTGCGGGGTGGTGCGCCTGCGGCGGGCTTGTCCCTTACCAGGCCCTTCCCGGAACCGGGGCTCTGCCCCGGACCCCGGTCCTCAAACGCCGGACGGGCTGGAAGGGTGCCGGGCAGGTCGGGTTTGTCGGCCTGCCCGCGCGTTTCGGTACGGGCCGCGATGTAGGCGGCGGCGGGGGACGGATCGGGGGAGCCGGAGCCGTAGGCGAACAGCACCCGGTCCCATCCGTGGCCCTCGTGTGCGCGGGCCAGTTTGAGCGTGTACGCCTTGTCGAAGGACGCCCCGGAGCGGGGTGTCACTTCGGAACCTTCATTGGTTGCTGCGATGCCGAGAAAATCGACGGGGGCGACGACGCGGGCCGGGTCCTGGAACCCGGTTTCCGGAACGAGCATCTGCTCGCCACCCGCGACGGCGAGACGGTCGCCGCCACGCCTGACCTCATCTGCGTGCTGGACACCGACACCGGTGACCCGGTGACGGCGAAGGGCCTGCGCCACGGCCTGCGCGTCAGCGTCCTCGCGGCCCCTTGCGACCCGCGTTGGACCACACCGGGCGGCCTGGCCCTCGCCGGGCCGCGGTACTTCGGGTACGACGTGGACCATCTGCCGTTCCGACAGGTCTGCTCCGCGGCACCGGCCCGGCAGCCCTCGGCCGGTCCGCTTCACGCGGACCGGCCGAGGTTCCCGGTCTCAGACCGAGCGCTTGCCGCTCTTCATCGACACCACTACGCAGACCAACCCCAGCAGCACGGTCAGTCCGCCGATGATGACGTTGTTGAGGATGATGCCCAGGCCGGGGCCGCTGCCGACGACCCACGTCGAGGCGATCAACCAGGCGCCCATGGCGCATATGGCCCAGCTCAGGCCATACATCCGCTCCGGCATGACGGTGAACCCGAGGCCCAGTACGGCGATCGCGATACCCATGATCAGGTTGTTCGTCATGAGTGCGGGCTGACTCGCCGTGAAGTGGAGCACCCAGGGCGAGATGGCGCAGTAGAGACCGATGAGGAACACCGGTGCGTCCACCAGGGCCACATCACGCCCGCCGAGCATTCGGGTGTAGCGATCGCGCATTTCGGAGATATCGGGGTGGCTGGCCATGTCACGGCCGGTGTGCGAGACGTTTGACATGGGTTCGTCTCCTTCGCTGTCGCAGACCTGAACGGCGCCTTTGTGTGCAGAATGGCCTGTTATGGATATTCTGCTCTTATCTCACCCTTATGTGTAGATTCAAGGCGTGCGGATATTCGTGGGAATCGCACCACATGGGTCACCGTCCAGCCGCCGGGCCAGGGCCAGCAGATCGGGCGTCCGCAGCACACGGTCCCCGTACCCCGGCAGTGGCACGTGCAGGGGCTCCGTCCAGCGTGACGGAATCGCTTCGAAGCCGTACACCGCCCCCGCCAGGCCGCCGGTCACCGCCGCGACCGTGTCCGTGTCCCCACCCACGTCGACCGCTGCGGCAAGGGCGTTCTCGTACGTACGTGTCGTGCGCAGTGCCCAGAGTGCGGTGCCCAGACACGGCCACACCGCACCGTTGAACTCCGTTGCCGCGTCCGGATGCCAGCCGGGCGCGAGAACGGTGGCCCAGCGCTCGCGGTGATCCTCGTGCACCCGGTCCAGGGCGCCCGGGACGGCGGCGAGCGGATGGTCGCCGTCCAGTGCCACCCGGATCAGCTCATGGAGCACGGCGGTGCCCTCCCAGGCGGCCCGGTCGCCGTGCGTCAGCGCGGCGATCCGGCGGCCGGCGTCCATCGTCGCCACCCGCCCCGCCCGCGCGAAATACACCGCCGGTGCGGCGGCCCGCATCAGCGAACCGTTGCCCGCCGCACGCCCGTTGACCTGGAAGTGCAGCGCTGCCGCGAGGTCCCAGGGGTCACCGCTCGTCAGGACGTCCTCGGTCTGCAGGCCGATGTCCTTCGGCCCATCCCGCGCCCATCGGCGAAACCGGCCGAACATGTCGGGGAGGTCGAGGCCGTCCCGTTCCAGCAGGGACTCCGCGACCAGAACGGCCATCTGGGTGTCATCCGTGGCCTCGCCCGGATCCCAGCCGCCACCCCCGCACATCGTGCCGACGCCGTCCGGGAAGCGGGCCGCGTACACACCGGCGGGACCGAACTCGAACGGCGCCCCCAGCGCGTCACCGACCGCCGATCCGACGACGGCACCCGCCACCCGGTCCTGCCGGTCCACGACGCTCGGACGGTTCGTCCGGTCAGCGTACGGAGGACGGTCTCCTCCCGTACACGAGATGAACCGCACCGAGCAGAACCGTCGCGCTCGGGGGGAGGAGCGTGAACCACTGGAAGTAACGGAGGCCGCCCGCCGGGTCGTACACCGCTGCCCGCGGCCAGGCCGGACCGATCGTCATGCCCGCCCCCGCACAGGAAGACCAGGGCGTCGACCGGAAGTCCCGGCCGTCCTGGCGAGAACAGCGGCCTGCCCGTCTCGCCTCACCGCGGGGGCATCAGGACCGTGTCGACGATGTGGACCGTCGCGTTGGCGGTCGGGACATTGCCGCAGACGACGTTCGACGATTCGTTCACGGTGTACGTCATCCCTGAACCGGACGTGGTCAGTTCGCTCTTCTCCAGCGTGGCGAAGGAGCCCTTCTCCAGTTGCTTCGGCGTCAGTTTCCGACCCACCACGTGGTACGTCAGTACCTTCGTGAGCGCCGCCTTGTCGGCGAGCAGCTTGTCCAGGTCCGCCTGCGGAATCCTGGCGAAGGCGTCGTTGGTGGGCGCGAACACCGTGATGTTCCGCGCGTTGTTCAGCGTGTCCACCAGACCGGCCTTCCTGACCGCGGCGACCAGGGTGGAGAGTGCCGGGTTGTTCGAGGCGGCCGTGGCGACCGGGTCCTTCGCCATGCCGGCGAAGGAGCCCGCGCCGTCCTTCGGCACGGAGGAGCAGGCCGGGCCGAACGGCTCGTTCGTGTTCATCGAGCCGTCGGCCTCGACGGGCGACGACGCCTCGGCCGAACTGGCGCTGGAACCGGGCGAGTTGTCCTTCGAGTCGCTGGAGCAGGCGGCCAGGGTGAGCGGCAGGGCAACCGCTGCGGACAGGGCGACTGCGGCACGGCGGACGTGAAGGGCCTTCATGGCGTTCTCCCGGATTGTTTGAGTGAGGATATGATTACTTTTGGTGATGTCTCGGGGCATGGTGAGCCGCGCTCCGCGGAGCGGGTGGTGCGGTCGGGGTGTGCCCCGGCTCGGTGTGCCCCGGCTCAGGGCACGTCGATCACCACCGAGTGCCAGCCGGTCGCACCGTTGGGCACGGTGCCTACGCGATCGCCGGTCTGGGTGGCGCCGGTTCCGTCGGTGGCGCGAACCTCAAGGGTGTGGCGGCCGGATGCGGCGGGCCACTCCCACACCCACTGGCGCCAGGTGTCCTGGGTGTCCGCGGCAGCCAGCCGTGCCGTGTGCCACTCCCCACCGTCCACCCGTACCTCAACCCTGGAGATACCGCGGTGCTGGGCCCAGGCCACCCCGGCCACCGGCACGATGCCGGCCTTCGGGGAGGCGAACGGACGGGGGGTGTCGATCCGCGACTCGGTCTTGACCGGTGCCTCCTGGGCCCAGCTCCGTTTCACCCAGTAGGCGTCGTAGGCATCGAACGTGGTGAGCTCGATTTCCTTGATCCACTTGCACGCGGACACGTATCCGTACAGGCCGGGAACGACCATACGGACCGGGAAGCCGTGCTCGAAGGGCAGTGGCTCGCCGTTCATGCCGAAGGCGAGCATCGCGTCGCGCCCATCCATGACCGTCTCGACCGGTGTGCCGATCGTCATGCCGTCGACGGAACGCGCCACGATCTGGTCGGCGGGCCCGCCCTTCGACGGCGGGCGCACCCCGGCATCGCGCAACAGATCGGCCAGTCGTACGCCGAGCCACCTGGCGTTGCCGACGTAAGGGCCGCCGACCTCGTTGGACACGCAGGTCAACGTGATGTCGCGCTCGATGACCTCCCTTCGCAGCAGGTCGTGGAAGCCGACGGTGACGGGCCGCGCCACACCCCTGCCATGGATCTTCAGCTGCCATGTGCCGGCGTCGACGCGCGGCACGACCAGAGCCGTGTCCACCCGGTAGAAGTCCTTGTTCGGGGTGATGAACGAGCTCAGCCCCCGGATCCTCAGATCGGCGCCCGCCGGGACCGCCGGTGCGGCGGAATGCGGCACCGGGAGGACCAGGTCATGACGTGAAGCGGAGGCTCCGGCCTGGACGGAGGACGTGAGCCGCCGCCCCAGGAGTCCCGCGCCGGCAGAGGCCACCGTCGCGGCGGTCGCCGCGACCACGAAGCCACGGCGGTCGAGGACGCCGTTCGCCTCTTCGTCCCTCTCCCCAGCCGCGGGAGAGGGACGAAGAGCCGGTGTGAGCCGTCCGACCAGGAGATACAGCACTCCTACGGCCACCGCGGCACCCACCACCGAAGGCAGCGCGTCGGCAGGCGCGCCCTGCGGACGCCCTGCCGCCGCCACTGCCCCGACCAGACCGAAGACCAGGACGGCAGCTGAACCGAGCCGCCGGTGCCGCAGTGCCAGCACCCCGACCGCCATGGCGAAGAGCGCCAGAAGGATCAGGATCCCGAGCTGGAGCACCAGCTTGTCGGCGGTACCGAAGTTCCGTACGGCGAAGTCCCTCACGGCCGGGGGAGTGCGGTCGATCACCGCACTGCCCACTGCCGTGACCGGGCCTGCCTCGGGACGTACGACAGCCGCGACCAGCTCGGCGACCGCCAGGGCGCAGAACCCGGCGATCAGACCGCTGAGCGCGGCGAGGGCGGCGCGCGCGCAGCCCGGTCGGCGGGACCGAGCGGCCCCGGTTCGCTGCGAATCGTCTCGATCTTCACTCACAACGGGGATTCGTCGCCCTGCGCCGGACGGATTGGTCTGTCACTCGATCGAGTGTGAGTCTTTCCGGCCGATCAGGGACGGCACCTATGACGCATCACAGCCGAGAGGCGTCCGGAAGCTCCCGGAGACGGAGGGTTCCGGTCGGTGGCCGCCACTCGGGGGAGGGGCATGACAGGGCAGCGGCGACGCACGGCCGCGCCGGTCGCGGCAGCGGCGACGCCGGTGGCACCGCCGCTGATGAGCTTCCTGCTGATCGGCGGGATCGCGCCGTCAGCCCAGTCCGCGTGCCCGTTCGAACCGGGCCCGTGCCTCCGCCAGGTCGACGAGCGGATCCGGGTAGTCGATCGCGGCCCGGCGCGGCCCGGTCAGTTTCCACGGCTCATGGATCTCGCCGTCCGCCAGGTCCGCAAGCTCCGGCACCCAGCGGCGCACGTAGGCACCGCGCGGATCGAACCGCTTGCCCTGGATCACCGGGTTCAGGACCCGGTTGGGACGGGTGTCGGTGCCGGTACCCGCCATCCACTGCCAGTTGAGCTGATTGTTCGCCAGGTCGCCGTCGACCAGCAGGTCCAGGAAGTGCCGGGCGCCCACCCGCCAGTCCGCGTACAGCGTCTTGGTGAGGAAGCAGGCCACGAGCATCCGGCCCCGGTTGTGCATCCAGCCCTCGTGGGCCAGCTGCCGCATCGACGCGTCGACCAGTGGATAGCCTGTGCGCCCCGCGCGCCAGGCCTCGACCTCGTCCTCGTCGGACCGCCAGCGGTCGTGCCGCGTGCGGTAGTCCTCCCAGGCGGCGTCCGGCCGTGCGGCGAGTACCTGGTGATGGAAGTCCCGCCACGCCAGCTGCCGTACAAACGCGTCGGCGCCCGGTCCGCCCCGCTGCCTCGCCCGGTTGATCACTTCGGCCGCCGAGAGACAGCCGAAGTGGAGGTACGGAGAGAGCCTGGAGGTCGCGTCACCGGCCAGATCGTCGTGACCGCTCTCGTAGTCGGCCAGGGGGCCGTGCAGCCAGGACGACAGCAGCCGGCGTCCGGCCGACTCGCCACCCCCGGCGAGCCCGGGGGAGACCCCGGCCACCTCCGCCCGTTCCGGCAACGGCCCGGACTCCACGCCGTCCGGCAGCCGCACCGCGCGTGGCGCGGTCAGTGTTCCCCGTACTCCCGCCGCCTCCCAACGGCGCAAGTACGGGGTGAACACCGCGAAGTGATCACGGCCTGCCGGGACGATCCGGCCCGGGGCGAGCGCGGTGACCACTGCGTCGTGGACGTGCAGGGTGCAGCCGACGGCTGCCAGAGCCGTATGCAGTCGCGCCTCGCGACGCATCGCGTACCCGCTCACCCCGCCAGCGATGTGCAGACTCCGCGCACCGGTCTCCGCAGCCACGGCACGGGCGGCGGCCACCACGTCGGCGTCCCGGACGACGAGCCGTCCGCCGCGGCGGCGCAGCCCCGCGTCGAGGTCGGCGAGGCAGTCCGCGAGGAACGCCAGCCGGTTCGGCGCGTCGAAGCCGGCCCGGTGGATGCCTGTGTCGCGCACGAACAGCGGAACGACGGCATCCGCGTCCCGTACAGCGGCCCGCAGCACCGGGTTGTCGTGCACCCGCAGGTCGGAGGTGAACAGTGCCACGGAGACTGTCATGGAGGTGTGCCCTTCTCGGTGTCGGTCATGCCGCCCCCGCGCAACGGGTTGTCACGGCTCTGCCCGGCGAACGCGGTCCGCCGGACGAGTCCGCCCGGCGGACCGGCCCCGGTCATGCCGCCGGAAAGTTCATCAGCGCCAGCGGCGCGGACGTCGGCTGCGCGGAGCCACCGGCCGGTTCCACCGTGATTCCTATGCCCGACGCACCGTCGACCGGGCCGTCCAGCAGGACGGCGTCGCTCGCGGCCGGGGTGTTCATCAGCCCGGCGGAACGCATGGTGCCGCGGTCGTCGAACCACAGCTGATACACCTTGCCGCTGGGCGGCTGCCGCATTCCCGAGGCCATGAACACGGCCCGGTTCTCACTCTGCGAGACCACGACCGTTCCCTTCGCGCCGCCCTTCATCGTGCCGGAGGAGGCCTTGGCGTCCGGAGCGGCGAGGACCTGTGCCAGCTGCTCGTTCTGCTGCTGTGCCGCCCGCGCCTCCTGCCGGGCGTCCTGGGCCGCCCGGTGCTGCCAGGCGGCGATCCCGCCGAATCCGACGGCGGCGGCGAGACAGGCGGCGAGCGCGTACCTCGGCCGCCGGCCGCCCTGCCCCGTACCACCGGCGCCACGCCCCGTAGTGCTGTCGCCCCGGTCCGCCGCGCCGCCCGAGCGGTCCCGGCCGATGCCCGACGGCGACTCCTGCCGTACGGTCGTGATCTCCCGCAGCACCCTGTCCCGCAGCCCGCGCGGTGGGGTGTCGGCCACTGCGAGGCCGAGTCGGGCGGCGGTCTCGGACAGCTCGCGCACCTCGACGGCGCAGGCCTCGCAGTCGCGGAGATGCCGTTCGAAGGCCACCCGCTCGGTGTCCGGCAGCGCGTGCAGGGCGTATGCCCCGGTCAGTGTGTGCAGTTCGGCGTTGCTCATGCGCTCACCCCGAGGCAGTCGCGCAGCCGGATCAGCCCGTCGCGCAGTCGTGTCTTGATCGTCCCGAGCGGTACGGAGAGCAGCTCCGACACCTCGCGGTAGGTCAGCCCCCGGTAGTAGGCGAGGGTCACGGACTGCCGTTGCAGCTCGGAGAGCGTCCGCACGCAGCGGCGGACCTGTTCGCGCTCCAGCCGGCTCTCCACCTGCTCGGTGACCTGGTCGAAGGCGGGCGTACGGTCCAGCAGCGCCGCCCGGTGCTCACGGGCCGCCGATGCCTCGGCCGAGCGCACCCGGTCCACGGCCCGGCGGTGAGCAAGCGTCAGCACCCAGTTCATCGCGCTGCCGCGGGAGGCCCGGAAGCGAGGGGCCGTCCGCCACACCTCGACCAGGACTTCCTGCGCGACCTCCTCCGACTGGGCGGGATCGCGCAGCACGCTCCGTACCAGCCCGAGGACGGGCCCGCTGACCGCGTCGTACACCTTGGCGAACGCATCCTGGTCGCCCCGGGCGACCAGCCCCAGCAGCTCCTGGAGATCGGGCCCCGCCGAGGGCGCTCCGCTGATGTACACGGCTTCTTTCACGCGGGCTTCCTCCCTGATCGCACATCGGTTCTCCGAGTGATCCGGAGCCGACGGCAGCACGGATTGGTCAGTGCGCGAGATCCTTCCACGCATCCCGAAATTCGCGATACATCGCGGTTGAAGCGTCCGGGTGAACGCGATATGTTCGCTCACGAGTATTCGAAGGCGGAGTGGTGGTGGGGCGGGTGACCGAGCGGCGCAGGCTCGGCAATCCACTGGCGCTGACGGTCATGGTGCTGCTCGCCGAGCGTTCCATGTATCCGTACGAGATCGCCCAGACGCTTCGCCGGCGCGGCAAGGAACACAGCGTCAAGATCAATTTCGGCTCGCTGTACACCGTCGTCCAGAACCTGGAGAAGCACGGTTACGTCGAGGTCGCGGGCGTCCAGCGGCAGGGCAACCGCCCCGAGCGCACGCTCTACGGCATCACCGGGGCCGGGCGTGCGGAAATGCTCGACTGGCTCTCCGATCTGCTCGCCGTTCCGGCCGTCGAGTACCCGGTTTTCGAGACAGCCCTCTCGCTTCTGCCGGTGCTGCCGCCGGAGGATGTGGCGGAGCTGATGGAGACCCGGGAGGCGGCGCTGGCGGTCCAGGCCGCGGCTCTCCGGGGGGTCCTCGGTCAGTTGGGGGAGAAGCTGCCCCGCGTCTTCGTCGTCGAGACCGAGTATCAGCTCCACATGATCGACGCACAGCTGGAGTGGATCAAGAACTTCCACAAGGAAATCACCGACGCCTCGATCAGCGGCATCGAGGAGTGGAAGTCCTTCCATGAAACCGGTGAAGTCCCGCAGGAATGGCAGGACTTGGACCAACAGGAGATCGTTCTCGACCCTGAGCGGAAGGCGTAGCAGGAGCGACGCCACAGAAAAAAAGACCCCGGCGGGAGCTGTTGGAGCAGCAATCGCCGGGGTCTCGAACCCCGGCCCCCCGACCGGTGAACGCGGCACGCTCAACCGCTTCCTGACGACGCCGGTCAGCAGCAACGCGCTGATGAACGCCGACGTCGTGCAGAACGGCACCAGCACCGCCGTGCAGTCCGTCATCATCGTGCTGCTCGGCTGGGCCGCCGGCGCCACCTACCCCGGCGGTGCGGGCGGGCTGCTGATCCTGGTCGTCGCCTCGATCCTGCTCGGCACGGTCTTCGGCGCTCTCTCCAACGCGCTCGGCATGCTGGTCCGTCAGCGCGAGTCGATCACCGGCATCAACACTTTCCTGCTGCTGCCGCTGACCTTCCTCTCCTCCTCCTTCATGGCCCCGAGCCGGATGCCGTCCTGGACGCGGCACGTCGCGGACTTCAACCCGGTCAACTGGGCGATGGCGGCCGGCCGTTCGGCGCCGACCGCCGACCGCCGACCCCGACCGGAGTCCGGTGCTCAGCCGCGGGGGAGCACTGCTGGTCCTTGCGGTGGTGGCGGTCCGGCTGTCGACCCGCATACTCCGCTCGTACCGGAAGTCCGTCTGACGGGCGCCCTCACCGCAGCGACGCGTGACCGGCCCGGTCCGGGATTCCGTTCCCGGGCCGGGTCTTCGGCCGCAGGACAGCCCGTAGCACGAGAAAGACCAGCAGCCCGAAGGGCGACAGCAGAATCGTCAGCACCAGCAGTGGCCCCATCACCAGCGGAGAGATCCCCAGTCGGCGTCCTTCCAGGAACATCCACTGGCCCAGCAGCAGATCCCAGGCGATGACCTGCGCCCAGACCGCCCCCGCCCCGTTCGCCAGGGCCGTCAGGTCACGGAAGGTGTCGATGTCGGGACTGCGCACCGCGTCCCAGAGCTCGGGGAAGACCGGTACGGCCATGACCAGATAGAGCGCAAGCACCGGCAGGACGGTGAGCGGGGATGCGACGATGCGCGCCGTGGGACGCCAGTTCGGCGCGAGGATCATGAGCAGCCAGAACGGGGCTGTCAGGAAGAACGAGATCTCGAAGAGCGCACCGGTCATGCCACGAGCTCCTTGTCGGCGGAATCGGAGAAGGAATCTGAATCGGCCTTCTTCGGTACGGGAGTTGACCTCAGCGCCCCATAACCGCAGCCGGCGGTCGCCGCCGTGATCAGGGCCGCGGCGATGAGCGTCGCACCGTCCGGATGGGTCAGCGGCTGACCGCGCAGCGCCTGCCAGGTGACCAGCGCGACGACTGCCGCGTACGCACCGGAGGCGACCAGCACCAGCCGCAGTCGGACCCGCGGTTCACTCAGCCGGGGGAAGCGCGGGGCCAGGGCGATCAGCGCGAGCAGGAAGAGCGGCAGCAGCTGGAGCGCGTGCATGCCGACGAAGTGCGGTATGCGCAGATCCCCGCCGGTTGTCGACCAGCCGGTGAGGGGCATCGACGGGCCGCCGTCCGGTACGCCGACGGAATGCGCGCCGATCACATCGGCGGTGTCGAGATTTCCGGCCGCCCGCTGCTCGGGCGTGGGCTGCGTCATCAGGAAGCCGAATCCGGCACCCGCCAGGGCGAGCAGCACGCCCGAGCGTATCGCCCAGGCGGCGGCGCGGTCGGCCATACGGGCGCGCAACAGCAGGACGGCTATGACCAGTGTGCCGGTCCAGAGCACGACGACGGTGACGGCCATCGCGTTGAACAGCGTCTCGTCGAACGGGGTGGCGTGGTTGAAGTGGCTGCGCTTCCCGCGGATCACCTGGCCGGTGATGATCGCCATCTCGCCCAGGCTGGACAGGGCGACCACGGTTCCGGCCCACCAGCCGACGCGCCGGCCGCGAGTGACCAGCGTCAGCATCCAGGCCAGTGCGAGTGCGTACACGACGAACGAGACCGCGAACTTGAACGGCTTGAACCATATGGCCGAGCCCGCCAGGACCCGGTCGTCGACCAGCAGTCCCACGGCCGAAACGACCGCCATGACGGCCATCGCGGTCGCGAAGAGGACCAACGGCCGGTGCCATGAACGCCATGAAGGCATGAGGACCCCCTGCAATTATGGATAGTGGCACTTCCCGCTATCCGATAGTGGAACTATCTATGATGGGTCGGGGGTTGGCAAGCGCGGAAGGAAGAACACGCGGTGCGCATCGGCGAGTTGAGTCGCAGGTCCGGGGTTCCGGTACCGACGATCAAGTTCTATGTACGTGAAGGGCTGTTGCCCGCCGGGCAGTTGACCAGCCCGAACCAGGCGAGTTACGACTCCGGCCATGAGCGCAGGCTGCGGCTGATCCGCGCCCTGCTGGATATCGGCGGGCTCTCGCTCGCGGCCATCGGCGATGTGCTCCGGGCGGTCGAGGATCCGGAGCAGCCGGTGCACAAGGTGCTGGGTGTCGCGGCGAAGCGACTCACCCCGCTCCAGGGGGGCGAGCCGGGCCCCGAGCTGGATGACGCCCGCGAAGAGGTGGCGGAGCTGGTGGAGCGACGCGGCTGGCGGGCCGAGGCGCACGGTCCGGCCGGCGAGTGCCTGGCCGGGGTGATCGTCGCGCTGCGGCGGGCCGGGCACGGCGGGTTCGTCGAGCTGCTCGACGACTACGCGGCCGCCGCCGAACCGGTCGCGCGGGCCGACCTCGACTATGTGGGGCGGCGGGTGGCGCGCGAGGATCTGGTGGAGGGCGTGGTCGTCGGCACGGTATTGGGGGAGGCGATGTTCAGCGCACTGCGACGGCTCGCGCACGTGGACGCGTCCTCGCGCGCGTACGACGGCGAAGGCGAGGGGGGTCCGGGCGGCGGCGACGGGGCGGCGGTGCATGCCGCCGGTGGATGAACCGGCGCCCCGGGAACACGTACGCCCCGGTCGGGGACCGGGGCGTACACGAGTGAGCCGGTGTTACGCCGCGCTCTCCTGCTCGCGCTCCACCTGTGCGTTCCACTCGCGCTTGACCGAGCGCCAGGCGTCGTCGTTCTGGCCGAGCCGCCAGTAGCCGGAGATGGACAGTTGGGAGAGCGGGATCTCGCGGTCCAGGCGCAGATGGCGGCGGATCTCCTTCACGAAGCCCGCCTCGCCGTGGATGAATGCCTGGACCTCGCCCGCCGGGAACTCCAGCTCCTTGACCGCGGCTGTCAGCGCCTCGCCGACCGGGCGCTCACCGCGGTGCAGCCAGGTCACCTCGACCCCGTCGGGCGTCACGATCTTCTGCTCCTCCGAGGCGTCCGCCACCTCGACGAACGCATGCACCACCGCACCCGCCGGCATCTGCTCCAGGGCGGCGGCGATGGCCGGCAGAGCGCTCTCGTCGCCGGCCAGGAGGTGCCAGTCCGCCGAGGCGTTTGGGCCGTAGCCCCCGCCGGGGCCGAGGAAGGTCACCTGGTCACCCGCGACCGCCCGCATCGCCCAGGGTCCGGCGAGGCCCTCGTCGCCGTGGACCACGAAGTCGATGGCCAGCTCACGGGTGACCGGATCCCAGGAGCGCACCGTGTAGGTGCGGGTGGTGGGCCACAGCTCCCGCGGCTGCTCCTCACGGATACTGGCCATGTCGAACGGGTGTGCGTAGCCCGCACCCTCGGGGGCGAAGCAGAGCTTGATGTAGTGGTCGGTGAACCCGGAGAGTCCGAAGCCGGCGAGGCCGTCACCGCCGAGCACCACGCGCACCATGTGAGGGGTGATCTGCTCGGTGCGCACAACGTGGGCCCCCTGCGCCTTGGGTGCCTGCCGTGCCGGTCGCTCTGCCACGAGATTCTCCCTGCTCCGAGTGCTTAGGCTTACCTAAGCTAGCATCTCAGTCGCGCAGTGTGGAGAGCACGCGTTGCAGGGCACCGCCCAGCCCCCACTGCTTCGCGAGGGCTTCGAGGGCGACGGGATCGCGTGGCTCGGTGGGAAGTGCGGGATCGAACTCGGGCAGGGGTACGTCACGGGCGACGCGGACCACCTTCGGTGCGACGGTCACATAGTCCCGGGCCTCGTCGAGGCGCTTGCGCTGCGAGGGCGTCAGCTTGGCGGCCGGATCGTCCACCGCGGCCATGATCCCGGCCAGATCGCCGAAGGCGTCCAGCAGTTTCGCCGCCGTCTTCTCGCCGATACCGGGAACGCCCGGCAGCCCGTCGCTCGGGTCGCCGCGCAGCAGGGCCAGATCGACATAGCCGGAGCCGTCCACCCCGTACTTCTCCCGCAGCCACGCCTCGTCCGTCAGCTGGAGCGAGCCGACCCCCTTCAGGGGATAGAGCACCCGCACCCCGCGGGCGTCGTCAACCAGCTGATAGAGATCCCGGTCGCCGGTGACGATGTCCACGGGGCCGGTGGCCAGACCGGTGAGCGTGCCGATCACATCGTCCGCCTCGTAGTCCGCGACGCCGACCCGGGCGATGCCGAGCGCATCCAGGACCTCCTCGATGACCGGCACCTGCGGGGCCAGTGTGTCGGGGGTCTCCTCCTCGTCGGGCAGCCCCTCGGCGGTCTCCACCGCGACGCGGTGCGCCTTGTACGTAGGGATCAGCTCCACCCGCCAGTGCGGCCGCCAGTCCGCGTCCATGCAGGCGACCAGGTCGTCCGGCCGGTGGTCCTGCACCAGGCGCCCGATGAAGTCGAGCAGCCCGCGCACGGCGTTGACCGGGGTCCCGTCCGGGGCGCGCACCGAATCGGGAACCCCGAAGTAGGCGCGGTAGTAGAGGGAAGCGGTGTCGAGGAGCATCAGGCGTCGCGTCACACCCCGATGATGCCGCACCCCACTGACACCGGCCGTCGCGGACATCGGGGCAAGGGGGCGGGCCCCCGGCGACGGCCGCTCATCGGTGACCTGGGTCACTCTTGTGTTTGGCTCGTGTAAGTGAGGGCAGGCGCGCAGCCGGAGCGGATCACGTAGCAGTTTCAACCAGTGCACGTGCCATGCGGACCGAATCCGCGCTGCTCCACGGTCTGCCGGAGGGGGTGGCAGACCGTTTTTCGGTTCAACCCGCGAGGTGTATGTGTCAAGGCTGCAAGCTGAGCACTTGTACAAAGTGTTCGGCAGACGACCCGATCAAGCCGTGCAGAAGCTCGAAAGCGGCGCCGACCGCGACGAGCTGCGCGCCGACGGAACGACCGCAGCGGTGATCGACGCCTCGTTCACCGTCGAACCGGGACAGATCTTCGTCGTGATGGGTCTGTCCGGGTCCGGAAAGTCCACGTTGCTGCGCATGCTCAACGGACTTCTGGAGCCCACAGCCGGACGCGTGCTGTTCGACGGCCAGGACCTGACCGCCCTGAGCCCCGCAGAACTGCGCCATGTCCGGTCCTCCAAGATCAGCATGGTGTTCCAGCACTTCGCGCTCTTCCCTCACCGGAGCGTGCTGGAGAACGCCGCGTACGGCCTCGAAGTGCAGGGTGTGCCGCGCGCCGAGCGCGAGAAGCGTGCCACCGAGGCGCTGGAGCTGACCGGCCTCGCCGGCTGGGAGAAGTCCTGGCCCGACGAGCTGTCCGGCGGTATGCAGCAGCGTGTCGGCCTGGCCCGCGCCCTGGCCACCGACGCCGACCTGCTGCTGATGGACGAGTCCTTCAGCGCGCTCGACCCGCTGATCCGCCGCGACATGCAGGACCAGCTGCTCGAACTGCAGAAGCGCCTGAAGAAGACCATCGTCTTCATCACCCACGACCTCAACGAGGCCATGCGCCTCGGCGACCGTATCGCCGTGATGCGCGACGGGAAGATCGTCCAGCTCGGCACCGCCGAGGACATCCTCGTCACCCCGGCCAACGACTACGTCGCCTCCTTCACCCAGGACGTCGACCGCACCCGGGTGCTGACCGCGGGCGCCATCATGGCCGAACCGCACACCGTCATGGGCACCAGTACGGACGACGGCGAGGAACTGCGTACCGCAGACGACGTCCTGCGGGCCGCCCCGGCCACCGTCACCGAGTCCACGCCGATCATCGAGCTCTTCACGCCCTGCTCGCAGAGCGGAGTCGCGGTCGCCGTGACCGATGCCGAGGGCAAGCTCGTCGGTGTCGTACCGCGCGCCCGGCTGCTCGCCGTCCTCGGTGAGCCGATGAGCCCCGTCGAGGTCCCGCAGGACGTTGCGACCACCGCGAAGAAGGTGGCCAATGTTTAGGCTTCCTCTCGGTGACTGGGTCGACTCCGCGGTCGACTGGCTGCAGACCCACCTGTCCTGGCTGTTCGACGCGATCAGCTCGATCGTCAACGGCATGTTCGACGGCATAGCCGCCGTGCTCTCCGCCCCCGCACCGCTGCTCTTCGCGGGCATCGTCGCCGTCGTCGCCTGGTGGCTGCGCGGTCTGCTCGCAGGTGTGCTCGCCTTCGTCGGCTTCGCCGTCATCGACTCCGTCGAGCTGTGGGACGAAGCGATGGACACCCTCACCCTGGTGCTCGTCGCCACCATCATCGCGCTGGTGCTGGCCGTACCGCTGGGCATCTGGGCGTCCCGCTCCAAGACCGTCAGCGCGGTGACCCGGCCCGTCCTGGACTTCATGCAGACCATGCCCGCCATGGTCTATCTGATCCCTGGCGTCATTTTCTTCGGCGTCGGCGTGGTCCCCGGCATCATCGCCACCATCATCTTCTCGCTGCCCCCGGGCGTCCGGATGACCGAGCTCGGCATCCGCCAGGTCGACGGCGAACTCGTCGAGGCGGCCGAAGCATTCGGCACCACCCGGCGCAACACCTTGCTGCGGGTGCAGTTGCCGCTCGCCCTGCCCACGATCATGGCGGGCATCAACCAGGTCATCATGCTGGGCCTGTCCATGGTGGTCATCGCCGGCATGGTCGGCGGCGGCGGCCTCGGCGGCGCCGTCTACCGCGCCATCGGCAACGTCGACGTGGGCCTCGGCTTCGAGGCCGGTATCTCCATCGTCATCGTGGCGATGTACCTGGACCGGATGACCAGTGCGCTCGGCCGCGAGGTCTCCCCGCTCGCCCGCCGCGCCCTCGCCAGGGCGCAGTCGATGGCCGGCGGACTGAAGGTCTGGAACCACCGCCCGCAGCCCGTCGTCGCGGTCGTCGGCATCGTCGTCCTCGCACTCGTCGCGGGCGGCATGGGCCTCTTCGGCTCGTCCGACTCGGACAAGGCCACCGCTGCAGGCGGCTCGAAAATCGGTGCGGGCAAGAAGATCAGCATGGGCTACATCCCGTGGGACGAGGGCATCGCCTCCACCTTCCTGTGGAAGGAGCTGCTGGAGCGTCAAGGCTTCCAGGTCGACGCCGAGCAGTACGAGGCCGGTGCGCTCTACACCGGTATGGCCAACGGCCAGATCGACTTCGAGACCGACTCATGGCTGCCGGTCACCCATGCCAGCTACTGGAAGAAGTACCAGGACCGCCTGGAGGACATGGGCTCCTGGTACGGCCCCACCTCGCTGGAGCTGGCCGTCCCCTCGTACATGAAGGACGTCAAGTCCCTCGCCGACCTCAAGGGCAAGTCCTCGCAGTTCAAGGGCCGGATCGTCGGCATCGAGCCGAGCGCCGGTGAGATGGGCCTGCTCAAGGACAAGATCCTGCCGGGCTACGGCCTGGACAAGGAGTACGAGGTCGTCGACGGCTCCACGCCGTCGATGCTGGCCGAGCTGAAGCGTGCGTACGCCAAGAAGGAACCGATCGTCGTCCCGCTCTGGTCGCCGCACTGGGCGTACAACCAGTTCGACCTGACCAAGCTCGAGGACCCCAAGAACCTCTGGGGCAAGGGCGACGGCATTCACACCCTGGCCCGCAAGGGCTTCTCCGCCGACAATCCCGAGGTCGGCACCTGGCTCAAGAACTTCAGGATGAGCGAGGACCAGCTCACCGGCCTCGAGGCGGAGATCCAGAAGGCCGGCTCCGGCAACGAGCAGGAGGCCGTCCGCACCTGGCTGAAGGCCAACCCGGGCGTCGCCGAGAAGTGGACCCCCGTCGCCGGGGCCAAGACGTCCAAGGACGCGGGCGGCAAGGACGAGCGCGACCGCGCCGTCGAGATGGCCTGGTTCCCCTGGGAGGAGGACATCGCCGCCACGTACCTGTGGAAGGCGGTCCTGGAGGAGCGCGGCTACAAGATCAACCTCAAGCAGTTCGAGGTCGGTCCGATGTACACCGCGATGTCCCGCGGCCAGATCGATGTGCAGTTCGACGGCTGGCTGCCGTACACCCAGAAGAACTACTGGAACAAGTACGGCTCCCGGCTGACCGACATCGGTTCGTGGTACGGCCCGACATCGATCGAGGTCGCGGTGCCCTCGTACGTGAAGGACGTCAAGTCCCTCGCCGACCTCAAGGGCAAGTCCTCGCAGTTCAAGGGCCGGATCGTCGGCATCGAGCCGGGCACCGCCACGATGGAGAACCTCAAGAAGAACGTGCTGCCGGCATATGGCCTGGACAAGGAGTACGAGGTCGTCGACTCCTCGACGCCCGGCATGCTTGCCGAGCTGAAGCGTGCGTACGCCAAGAAGGAACCCATCGCGGTGCTGCTCTGGACGCCGCACTGGGCGTACAACGAGTTCGGCATGACCAAGCTGAAGGACCCCGAGAAGGCCTTCGGCAACGGCGACCGGCTGCACACCATCGCCAGCAAGGACTTCCCGAAGCAGTACCCGCAGCTGACGAAGTGGTTCAAGAACTTCAAGCTGAGCGAGGACCAGCTCGCCGGCCTGGAGAACCAGATCCAGAAGCACGGTACCGGCCATGAGGAAGAGGCCGTGAAGGCCTGGATGGAGAAGAACCCGGGCATCGCGGACAAGATGGCTCCGCAGTAGGGCTCTTTTCAGGGCCCGTGCAGGGGAAGGGGTGGGCGCCGCCGTCGGCGGGCCCGCCCCTTCCTGCTGTCCGGAAGACGCTCATCAACCGGCCGACCTTGCGTAACCGTATGCGTAATGTGCTGGCAGCCGGAAGGATGACGAGTCGGGAGGGAGCCGGACATGGACGACAAGGAAGCACTCCGCGTGGGAGCCGCGGTCCGCCGACGGCGCAGATCCGGGGCTCACACTGGCCGCGGTCGCGACCCGCAGTGGTCTGTCCGTGCCGTTCCTCAGCCAGATCGAGAACGAGCGGGCCCGGCCCAGCGCCCGGTCCCTGGACCGGGTCGCCGAAGCCCTGGAGACCACCACGGCGCGGCTGCGCGCCGCCGCGGACTCGGCGCGCGCCGTCGATGTCGTACGGGCGGGCGAGGGAGACGGGGTACGCAGGGTGGTGCGCGGACGCCATCAGCTCAGCGCCCTGGAGTTCACCGGTGAACTCGACCTCGGGCGCGAGTTCCAGCACCGCAACGACGAAGTGATGTACGTGGTGCGGGGCGCCGCGGAGGTGGAGGCCGAGGGGCAGGCGCACCGGCTGGAGCAGGGCGACACACTTTTTCTGTCCGGCGGAGTGCGGCACCGCTGGCGGGCCACGATGCCCGGTACGCGGCTGCTGGTCGTCGCGGTCGCCGAGCACATCGACGCCACCTTCGACCCGCGTCGCTGAGAGGGGTTCCCCACCGTGCGAGTCGTCTCCCTGGTCCCCTCGCTCACCGAGGCCGTCGCCGTCACCGCCCCCGGCCTGCTGGTCGGCGTCACCGACTGGTGCACCCACCCGGCCGGTCTGACCGCCGCCCGGATCGGCGGCACCAAGAATCCCGACGTGGCCGCGGTCGTCGCGCTCCGGCCCGATCTCGTCGTCGCCAACCAGGAGGAGAACCGCGAACCCGACCTCGCGGCCCTCAGGGCCGCCGGGATCGAGGTGCTCGTCACCGATGTCCGGACCCTCGACCAGGCCTTCGAGGAACTGGAACGGGTCCTGGTCACCGCCTGCGGACAGGCCAGGCCACGCTGGCTGGACGAGGCCGAGGCCGCCTGGGCCGCGCTCCCGCCGCCCCGCGCCCCGCGCCGTGCGGTCGTGCCCGTCTGGCGCAGGCCCTGGATGGTGCTGGGCCGCGACACCTTCGCCGGAGATCTGCTGGCCAGGCTGGGCGTCGAGAACGTCTACGCGGACCACGCCGAGCGCTATCCCCGCATCCCGCTCGACGCGCTCAACACGGCAGGCGCCGACCTGGTCGTGCTGCCCGACGAGCCGTACCGTTTCACCGCGGACGACGGGCCCGAAGCGTTCCCCGCACTGCCCGCCGCACTCGTCGACGGGCGGTTCCTCACGTGGTACGGGCCGTCACTGGCGCAGGCGCCTGCGGCGCTGCGAGCAGCACTCCGCTGAGCAGCCCGCGCAGCGTCCGCACCCCGGCCACCGCCCATGCCGTCACCAGCAGTACGTACAGCGCGACGGCCAGCCAGGTGTACGCCGTGAGACCGGTGTGCCGGGCCAGACCCGCGGCGCCCGTGACACACGTACCGACCGGGAAGGTGAAGCCCCACCACGTCATGCTGAAGGTCATTCCGTTCCGCACGGCGCGCACCACCAGCGCGAGGGCCAGAGCCAGCCACATCAGCGCGAAGCCCATCACCGGCACCCCGTACAGCACGGCGAAAGCCTCGAACCCCGAGGCATACGGCTCCCCGATCGCGCCCGGCGCCACATCGGCGAGCTGATTGACCGCGGTCGTCGACTGGCCCAGCGGGCCGAGGACAAGGAACAGCGTGGGCGTCAGCGCGAGCGGCAGCGGGCCCCGGTGGACGAGCCGGGCGAAGATCAGCGGCAGCATCACCAACGTGGCCAGCAGACTCAGACCGAACATCGCGTAGCAGGCCAGCAGCATCGCCTCCTGCCACTGACCGGCGGGCAGCTCCGGCACCAGCAGCGGACCGAGCGCCGCGGAGACCATCGGGGCCACCACCGGCAGCAGCCACACCGGCGACGCGGTGCCTGGCTCCACCCGGTGACGCACGACCATCAGATACGGAATCGCGACTGCGGCGGCCAGCCCGATCAGCGTGCCGGCCGTGTACAGCACGACATCCAGGGCCAGGGCCGCCTGGTGCCCGATGACGTCCCGGCCGACCACCATCGACGAGCCCCCGACCGCCAGCAGTGCCATCGAGAGACAGCCGTAGAACGGTGCGACGGCGGGGTCCATCAGGTGGGTGCGGGCCTGGTCGCGATGGGCGATCCAGTGCCCGGTACGGGCTGTGAGAACCGCGGCGAGCATGACCGTCGCGAGCGCCCACACCACCGTGCAGGCCCCCCGCAGTCCCGGGACGTGCACGGGCAGCGCGACACCCGCGCTCGCGACGATCGCGGTGCCCATGACGGTGGCGTACCAGTTGGGGCCGATGTGCCGCAGATGGGGCAGCCGGAGGGCGGCCGAATACGGGGCTGGGGACTGCTGCGTCTGCGGAAAGATGGACATGCCACGATTTTCGTGGCGCGGGCTGGTCCCCACCAGGGACTCCATGTCTATGAGGTCATAAGGTGGCTTTATGACCGGTGAAGAACATGTTCCCCTCTCCCACCGGGTCCCCGACCTCGGTGCGCTGGAGCTGCTGCTCGCCGTCGCCCGGCACGGCAGTCTGGGGCGCGCGGCACAGGACGTCGGCGTCAGCCAGCCCGCGGCCAGCAGTCGCATCCGGTCGATGGAACGGCAGCTCGGCCTGGCCCTGCTGGACCGCTCGCCGCGCGGCTCCCGGCTCACCGACGCGGGCGCGCTGGTCACCGACTGGGCGCGCAGGATCGTCGAGGCGGCCGAGGCGTTCGACGCGGGCGCGCAGGCGCTGCGCGACCGGCGGGACTCCCGACTGCGGGTGGCCGCTTCCATGACCATCGCCGAATACCTGCTGCCGGGCTGGCTGATAGCGCTGCGTGCCGAACGGCCGGACACCGCGGTCTCGCTGCTCGCCGGAAACTCGGCGGCGGTCGCGGGGCGGCTGCTCGTCGGCGAGGCCGACCTCGGATTCGTGGAGGGCCTGTCCGTGCCGGAAGGGCTCGACGGCACAGTCATCGCCCATGACCGCCTGGTTGTCGTGGTCGCCCCGTCCCATGTGTGGGCCCGCCGCCGTACGCCCCTGACCCCGCAGGAACTGGCCGCGACCCCGCTGATCCTGCGCGAGTACGGCTCCGGCACCCGCCAGGTACTGGACGCGGCCCTCGCCGTGCACGGCGGCCTCGCCCAGCCACTGCTCGAACTCTCCTCGACGACCGCGGTGAAGGCGGCGGCGGAGAGCGGGGCGGGACCGTGCGTGCTGAGCGAACTGGCGCTGGGCGAGGAGCTGTCCTCCAGGCGCCTGGTCAAGATACCGATCGCCGGGGTGCGGCTGAGGCGCCAGCTGCGCGCGGTATGGCCCTCGGGCCACCGTCCGACGGGTCCGGCGCGCGATCTGCTGTCGCTGACGGGACGGGACACGTAGCGGGGAATCTCGTGTACGCCCGCGCGCCGGTTCGTCCTGCTGACGCCTCTTTCGGGGCCGCGGCTCCCGAGGCCGCCGGCACCCGCTAGGGCCGCAAGCGCTCGCGGGCCCCCGTGGTCCGCGGCGGCGCGAGGTCCTCGGACGGCGTACGGGCCGGGATCGGCCGGGCCGTCGCTGCCGCCACCAGTGCCTGCATCAGCCGTGGGTCGTCGCCCATCTCCGGATGCCACTGCACGCCGAGCACCCACTGCGGCCTGGGCAGTTCGATCGCCTCGACCGTGCCGTCCGCCGCGTGCGCCGAAGCCACGAGTCCCGGTGCGAGCCGTTGCACGCACTGGTGGTGGTAGGTGGGGACGGCTGACTCCCCCGGCGCGATCGATGCGCAGAGCGTTCCCGGTACGGTCTTCACCGGGTGTGCGCCGAGGACTCCGGTCGCGCCCAGCGGGCCGGTGTGCCCGTCGAGGTGCTGGGTCAGGGTGCCGCCGAGCGCCACATTGAGCAGCTGCATACCGCGGCAGACGCCGAGGAGCGGCGTACCGGACTCCAGCGCGGCCCTGATCAGGGCCAGCTCCCAGGCGTCGCGCTCATGTGCGGGGGGACCGGTCCTGAAGTCGCGCTCCGCGCCGTACAGCCCGGGTTCCACATCGGCGCCGCCCGCGATGACGAGGCCGTCCAGCCGGGCCACCGCGGCCCCGGCCCGGGCGGGGGCGTCCGGCGGGAGCAGGGCGGCCAGGCCGCCGGACTGCTGGACCATCCGCGGGTAGGCGGCCGGGAGGAGGGTGGCGGGCAGCTCCCAGACGCCCCAGCGGGCCGCGGGCTCCAGATAGGTGGAGACGCCGATGAGAGGTTCGGACACGGGGCGGTCCCTCCGGTCGGCCGCCTGTGCGGGCGGGCTCGGTTCCATGGTTTCAATGGTGGCAGAGGATACCTTTGCGTTTCCGGAGGCTGTCACCGAAGCGGAACCGGTAGCACCTCTTTCAGGCCAGGAATCCGCGCAGCAACGCGGCCGTACCCGCACAGTGCTCGCGCATCACCGCACGCGCGGCCTCCGCGTCCCCGTCGAGAACCGCCTCGACGAGACTTGTGTGCTGATGCTGCGAATGCTCCAGGTTCCGCACGAGCAGCGGTATGCAGTCCAGCAGATCGTTCACGGTGGCCCGGACGGCCGCGTACTGCGCCGTCAGGGATGCGGAGCCCGAGAGTTCCGCCAGGGTCAGGTGGAACAGGGTGTCGCGCCTGCGGTAGTCGGGCAGAGGTGCTTCGTGAGTCGCCGCCAGAGCCGTCCGCAGCCGGTCCGCCCCCTCGTCCGTCAGCCCCTGCACGGCGCACAGCCCGGCCGCCCCGGCCTCCAGTACCTCGCGGAAGCGCAGCACGTCCTCGATGTCGACCGACTCCACCCTCCGGCGCAGCTCGTCCTCGCCGGGACTGTCGGTGCGGGGCAGCACGAACGTGCCGCCGTACCGCCCGCGCCTGCTCTCCACCAGGCCCTGGTCCTGCAGGACCTTCAGCACCTCGCGCAGCGTGACCCGGCTGATCCCCAGGAGCTCGGCCAGCTCGCGCTCGGCCGGCAGCCGCCCGCCGCCGGGCACCAGCCCGAGCCTGACCACCTGGAGGATCTGCTCCAGCGCCTCCTCGAAGCCGTTCCCCGCCCGGACGGGCCGCAGTACGGGCATCAGGCGGTCGGTGAACTCGCTTTCCTCGGCCACGTCCCGCATTCCCTTCACAATTAATGGTTCTCTCGCATACCTTAAGCCTTCCGGCTGGCCGAAGGAGGAGTATCCCGTGGCAGACCGAACACCACCGCTGGGGATCGAGGAACTGCGCGTCCTCGTCAGAAGCGGTGAGATCGACACCGTCGTGCTCGCCTTCCCCGACATGCAGGGACGGCTGCAGGGCAAACGGTTCGCCGCCCGCTTCTTCCTCGACGAGGTCGTGGAGCACGGCTCCGAGGGATGCAACTATCTGCTCGCCGTCGACACCGACATGAACACCGTCGACGGATTCGAGATGTCCTCCTGGGACCGCGGCTACGGCGACTTCGCCATGCACGCCGACCTCTCCACCCTGCGCCTGGTGCCCTGGAACGAGGGCACGGCCATGGTCATGGCCGACCTCACCCAGGAGGACGGATCGCCCGTCGCCGCCGCACCCCGCCGGATCCTGAGCCGCCAGCTGGAAAGGCTGGCCGAGCACGGCTACACGGCCCATGTCGGCACCGAGCTCGAATTCATCGTCTTCAAGGACACCTACGAGCAGGCCTGGGACCGCAACTACCGCGATCTGACCCCGGCCAACCAGTACAACGTCGACTACTCCGTACTCGGCACCGGCCGCGTCGAGCCGCTGCTGCGCCGTATCCGCAACGAAATGGCGGCCGCGGGTCTCACCGTCGAGTCCGCCAAGGGCGAGTGCAACCCCGGCCAGCACGAGATCGTGTTCCGTTACGACGAGGCCCTGGTCACCTGCGACCAGCACGCCGTCTACAAGACCGGCGCCAAGGAGATCGCCGCCCAGGAGGGCGTCGCACTCACCTTCATGGCCAAGTTCAACGAGCGCGAGGGCAACTCCTGCCACATCCATCTCTCGCTCCGGTCCGCCGACGAGGCCGGGCGCAGCGTCATGGCGGGCGAGGGCGGCGGCATGTCCCCGGTGATGCGGCACTTCCTCGCCGGGCAGCTGGCCGCCCTGCGCGACTTCTCCCTCCTCTACGCACCGAACATCAACTCCTACAAACGCTTCCAGCCGGGCTCCTTCGCGCCGACCGCCGTCGCCTGGGGCCACGACAACCGCACCTGCTCGCTCCGCGTCGTCGGCCACGGCCGCTCGATGCGCTTCGAGAACCGGCTGCCCGGCGGTGACGTCAACCCGTACCTCGCCGTCGCCGGACTGGTCGCGGCGGGCATCCACGGCATCGAGAAGGGCCTCGAACTCCCCCAGCCCTGCGGAAGCAACGCCTACGCCGCCGACTACGACCACGTCCCCACCACACTGCGCGAAGCCGCCGAACTCTGGGAGAGGAGCGAGATCGCCAGGGCGGCCTTCGGTGACGACGTCGTCGCGCACTACCGCAACATGGCCCGCGTCGAACTCGAAGCCTTCGACGCCGCAGTGACCGACTGGGAGCTCCGCCGCTCCTTCGAACGCCTGTGAGGCACCCCGTGACCACGCCCGACCACCCGGTGGAACACCACGTACTCAACCCGGCGACCGAAGAACTCCTCGCCACCGTCCCGTCCACCACCGCCGCCGAGGTCGACGCGGCGGTCGTCCGGGCCGCAGCCGCCCAGCGAACCTGGGCCGCCCTCGCCCCCGCCGACCGCGCCAGGCTGCTGCGCCGCTTCGCCACCGCCGTCGACGGCGAAGCCGAACAGCTGGCCCGCCTGGAGGTCCAGGAGGCCGGCCACACCCTCGGCAACGCCCGCTGGGAAGCGGCCAACGTCCGCGATCTGCTCGACTACGCCGCCGGGGGAGTGGAACGACTCGCCGGCCGGCAGATCCCGGTCCCCGGCGGACTCGACATCACCCTCCTCGAACCCCTCGGCGTCATCGGCGTGATCGCACCGTGGAACTTCCCCATGCCGATCGCCGCCTGGGGCCTCGCCCCCGCCCTCGCCGCCGGCAACGCCGTACTCCTCAAGCCCGCCGAGACGACCCCCCTCACCGCCCTGCGGCTGGCCCGGCTCGCCCTGGACGCAGGGCTTCCCGACCACCTCCTCCAGGTGCTGCCGGGCGCGGGCGATGTGACCGGAAACGCCCTGGTCGAGCACCCTGGCGTCGCCAAGATCGTCTTCACCGGCTCCACCCGGGTCGGCAAGCAGATCATGGCCAAGTGCGCCGACCGTGTGAAGCGGCTCACCCTCGAACTCGGCGGCAAGAGCCCCAACATCGTCTTCGCCGACGCCGACATCGAGGCCGCCGCAGCCGCCGCACCCATGGCGTTCCTGGACAACGCCGGCCAGGACTGCTGCGCCCGCACCCGCATCCTGGTCCAGCGATCCGCGTACGACCGCTTCCTGGAACTGCTCGCCCCCGCAATCGAATCGGTCGTGGTGGGAGACCCGTTGGACGAGAACACCCGGATGGGCCCGTTGATCTCCCGGGCGCAACTGGAACGGGTGCGGAGTTACGTCCCCGAGGACGCGACCGCCCTCAGAGGCAAAGCACCCGAAGGGCCCGGGTTCTGGTTCCCACCGACCGTCCTCACCGACGCCCGCCCGGACTCACCCGTCGCCACCGAAGAGGTGTTCGGTCCGGTCGCCGTCGTTCTTCCCTTCGAGGACGAGGCCGACGCCGTCCGGCTCGCCAACGCGACGCAGTACGGCCTCGCCGGGTCGATCTGGACCCGCGACGTGGGCCGCGCACTGCGCGTCTCGCAGTCGGTCCGGGCCGGGAACCTCTCCGTCAACTCCCACTCCAGCGTCCGCTACTGGACCCCGTTCGGCGGCTACGAACAGTCCGGACTCGGCCGCGAACTAGGCCCCGACGCGCTTGCCGCATTCACCGAAACCAAGAACGTCTTCATCAGCACGGAGGCCTGAGCCAGCATGACCACCACCGACAGCGAGAACATCTGCCGCCGCCTGGTCGGCCGCACCGCCGTCATCACCGGAGCCGCCAGCGGCATCGGCCTGGCCACCGCACGCCGGCTGGCGTCGGAGGGCGCCCGTGTCGTCTGCGGCGACATCGACGAGAACGCGGGCAACGCCGCGGCCGAGGAGGTCGGCGGCACGTTCGTGCGCGTCGACGTCACCGACCCCGAACAGGTCGAGGCGCTCTTCAAGACCGCGTTCGACACCTACGGCTCCGTCGACATCGCCTTCAACAACGCGGGCATCTCCCCGCCCGACGACGACTCCATCCTCACTACGGGACTGGAGGCATGGAAGCGCGTCCAGGACGTCAACCTCACCTCCGTCTACCTCTGCTGCAAGGCCGCCCTGCCCTACATGCGCCGCCAGCGCCGCGGCTCGATCATCAACACCGCGTCCTTCGTCGCGATCCTGGGAGCGGCCACCAGCCAGATCTCCTACACCGCGTCCAAGGGCGGCGTCCTCGCCATGTCCCGCGAACTCGGTGTGCAGTTCGCCCGCGAAGGCATCCGGGTCAACGCGCTGTGCCCGGGACCGGTCAACACCCCGCTGCTCCAGGAGCTGTTCGCCAAGGACCCGGAACGCGCGGCCCGCAGGCTCGTGCACATCCCGGTCGGACGGTTCGCCGACGCCACGGAGATCGCGGCAGCCGTCGCCTTCCTCGCGAGCGACGACTCCTCGTTCGTCAACGCCACCGACTTCCTCGTCGACGGCGGTATCTCCGGGGCGTACGTCACACCGGTCTAGAGTTCCACCGCCAACAGGAGCTCGTCGGGATCCCGTCGGCGGCGGAACTCCGGAGTGGTGGGATGAGCAACGCGACACCGCCCGGCCGGTATCCGGACGCCGCGACACCGGGTACCGAGCGGTGGTGGGACGGTACGGCATGGACCGCGCATACCCGCCCGATCGCCTCCGCGCCCCAGCAGTTCGGGCCGCCCGAGCCGGTCACGTACGGGAACGGCAGTGGCAGTGCGGCGACCGGTGGCGGCACCCGGATCGTCGCGCTCGCCGTGGCCGGACCGGCCGTCGTCGGCGCAGCCGTCACCGGAGCCGTACTGCTGGGCAGGGGCGACGGCGATACTGCCCGCCGCTCTCCCTCATGGACACCATCACCGAGGCGATCCGGCCGATCGACGACAGCGGTACGAGCGGCGGCATGGGCAGCTCCGTGGCTCCCTGAGCTCACAGGAACGTACGGCCCTCGCCGCGGTACGTCGGCACGGTCGCCGTCACCCGGTCACCCTCGATCAGCTGCAACTCGTCGAAGCGTTCGCACAGTTCACCGGCCTTCGCGTGCCGGAACCACACCTTGTCGCCGATCAGCAGATCGTCCGCCGGGGCGCCGAGCAGCGGGGTCTGCACCTCGCCCGGCCCCTCCTGCGGGTCGTAGCGCAGTCCCTCCGGCAGATACGGGACGGGCAGCCGGTCCGCACCTGCGGGCCCGGACGCCGGATAGCCGCCACCGAGGACCGTCACCGCACCCACGCCCGGCCGGCGCACCACCGGCTGGGCGAACAGTGCCGCCGGACGCGCTGTGAACGACGTGTAGTTGTCGAACAGCCGCGGTACGTAGAGCCCCGATCCGGCCGCGATCTCGGTCACCGCGCGCTCCGCCGCGGTGTGCTGCACACTGCCGGTGCCGCCGCCGTTCACGAACTCCAGGTCCGGTGCCACCGCCCGTACCGCCCGCACGACCTCGGCCCGCCGGGCGGCCAGTTCCTTGCGGCCTGCGGCCTGCATCAGCCGGATCGCTCCGGAGCGCAGCGGCCGTCCCGCGACCGAATCCCCGACCCCGGCGATATGACCCTCGTACGCCATCAGACCCACCAGCCGGAAGCCGGGCCTGCGCGCCACCGAGCGTGCCAGTTCGGCCAGTTGGGCGGGGGAGCGCAGCGGTGAGCGCAGGGCGCCGATCCTGACCCGTCCGCCGAGCAGCTGCAGTGAGGTGTCCAGCTCCAGACAGACCCGGATCTCCTCGCGGCCACCGGCCCGTGCCGCGTCGATCAGCTCCAGCTGTGCGTGATCGTCCACCATCACCGTCACGGCGGCGGCCAGCTTCGGATCGGCGGCCAGCTCCGCGAAGGCGGACCGGTCGGCCGACGGATAGGCCAGCAGTACGTCGTCGAAACCGGCCCGCGCCAGCCACAGCGACTCGGCCAGTGTGAACGACATGATCCCGGCGAACCCGGGCCGCGCGAGCACCCGCTCCAGCAGGGACCGGCAGCGCACAGACTTGCTCGCCACCCGGATCGGCTTCCCGGCGGCCCGGCGGACGAGGTCGTCGGCATTGGCATCGAACGCATCGAGATCGACGACGGCGATCGGGGCGTCCAGATGAGCGGTGGCCCGGTCGTAACGGGTCCGGTCAGCAGCGCGGGCAGTCATGGCCGCAGCTTGCCAGACGGCCGTACCGCTGGGTAGGGGGATGAACTGCGCAGATCGTCCGGGGGCGGGGCTTCCTGCTCCCACCGGGGCCGTTCCACCCCGTAGAGTGACGGGCACGCGGCAACCAACGGGCCTGCCTGTGACGTCGATCCGCGCGCGGTACGGAAGAGGACCAGGGGGGCGGATGAGTACCGAGGCGCAGCGTGCTCCTGTCCCGCCCCGCCCCACGACCTCACCACCGGCGCCCGCGCACCCCGCACAGGCCCCTTCCACGACCTCCGCGAGCGTGCCCGTTCCGCCGCGCCCGAGGACACCACCGCCCGCAGTGCAGGCGCCGATTCCCGGCCCAGCGGCGCCGGTGGGACCGGCCGCCCCGGTATCGATGCCCGTACCTCAGCGGCAGGAGCCGGACCCGAAGCCGGTCGCGCCCCCTCAGCCGACGCACGCCTCAGCAGTCCCGCCCGTGGAGACCACGGCGCGGCTCCGGCCTGTGCCCTCGGCGCCCGTGCCCGCCGCGCCCGCCACCACCCCGCCCCGCCCCGAGCAGCCGCCCGCCGCGACCCGTCGGCGGCCCGTCGGCGCCGTGGACCTCACCCCGCGTCCAGGGGCGACCCCGCCACCGCCCGGGCAGGTGCATGTCCCGCACGCGTACCCGCAGCCGCACCCGTACCGCCATGCGCTCCCCGAGACACCTGTGGAGACCACCACCCGGCTGCGCCCCATCCGTACCCGCCACCCCGTCAGGACCGCGACCGCCGCCGCCTGCGTCGTCCTCGGGCTCGGACTGATCGGCGGCGCGGCCACCGGCGCCTGGCTCACCAGCGACTCCTCGGCCGACCCCGTCGCCCACAGCGCCTACACCGTGGGCCGCTCGGCCTGGCACAGCGTCCCCGTGGACACTCTCTTCCCGCGCACGCTCCATGGCGACGGAGCCGGGCCCGGCGGTGCCGACCGGGTCTGGACCCGGGTCGGCGTCGCCCCGGACAGCGGCTGTACGTCGGCCCTCGACCCGCTGCTGGCCAGGACACTCGGTCCGGTCGGATGCGAGCGCATGCTACGCGCCACCTACACCGACGCCACCAGCAGCAGTGTCACCACGGTCGGGATGATCTTCACCGAGGGCGACACCGAGGCCATGAGAGCACTGAGCACCCGCTTCACCGACCAGCACCTCGACCGGCGCACCGACCTGATGCCCCGTACGTACCCGGTCGAAGGCACGGGCGCCGCCGGGTTCGGCGACCGGCAGCGCGCCAGCTGGACCGTCCATGTACTGACCGAGGTACCCGTCGTCGTGTTCGCCGTCTCCGGGTTCGCCGACGGGCGTACGGTCACCGATCCGCAACCCGTCGCCAAGGCGATGGCCGCGAACGCCACCACGGCTGCCGCCCAGGCCGGGCTCGGCCACGAGGCCAAGGGAATCGCCGACCGGATCGAGCGCGGCCTGCGCCGGACCATCACCGACCTCACGGAGAAGCCGGAATGAGCTGCCGCACCCGCCGCCATCGCCGCACCCTGGGTGCGGTCTGCGCCGCCACCGCGTTCGCGCTCCTGCCCGCGGCGCCGGCCAGGGCCGATGCCATCCGGGACCAGCAGTGGGGCCTTCAGGCGCTCCACACCGATCAGGCATGGCGGACCACCAAGGGCAGGGGGATCACCGTCGCCGTCGTCGACACGGGGGTCGACGGCAGCCTCCCCGACCTGGCGGGCCAGGTGCTGCCCGGCAAGGACATGATCGGCTTCGGTGCCGGCCGCGGCGATCGGTCCTGGGCCCGCCACGGCACCGCGATGGCTGGGATCATCGCAGGTCACGGCCATGGCGCAGGACGCGGCGACGGAGTGCTGGGCATCGCGCCCGAGGCGAGGATCCTCCCGGTCCGGGTGATCCTCGAAGCCTCCGACCCGGCCCGTGCCAAGGCCCGGGAGTCCCGCGGTACGGCCCTCGCCGACGGCATCCGCTGGGCCGCCGACCACGGCGCAGACGTCATCAACCTCTCGCTCGGCGACGACAGCGAGTCGGCGCACCCCGAATCGGGCGAGGACGCCGCCATCCAGTACGCGCTGAAGAAGGGGGCCGTCGTCGTCGCCTCGTCGGGCAACGGAGGCGAGAAGGGCGACCACATCTCGTACCCCGCCGCGTACCCCGGCGTGATCGCGGTCGCCGCCGTCGACCGGTACGGCACACATGCCGCGTTCTCCACCCGCCGTTGGTACGCCACCGTCAGCGCCCCCGGAGTCGACATAGTCGTCGCCGCCCCCGACCATCAGTACTACGTGGAGTGGGGTACCTCCGCCGCCGCCGCGTTCGTCTCTGGCGCGGTCGCGCTGGTCCGCGCCGCACATCCGGGACTGACGCCCGCCCAGATCAAGAAACTGCTCGCGGACACGGCCCGCAGTGCCCCGGCGTCCGGCCGTGACGACGCCCGCGGGTACGGCATCGTCGACCCCGCCGCGGCGATCAAGGCCGGAGCCACGCTCCGTCCCGCCGGCCTGCGTGCCGACTCCGCCGAGGCCGGATACCGAAAGCGGTACTTCGGCCCCGGCCCCACCCCCGAGCACCATGACAGCAGCCCCGCAGGCTGGCTCGCCCCTGCCGCGGGCGGCCTCGGAGCGGTCCTGCTGGCGCTGGCCGTGGTGCTGTGGCGAGGCAGGGGCAACAGACCGGCCACCGTACGGCGCTGAACGCAGCTCCGGCAACGCTCGGGCCGCGTTCACCGGGCGGCGTCGAGCACGCTCACCGCCGCCTTCGCCACCGACTCCACGAGTGCGATCCCCGTCTCCTTCGTCCGCTGCCCGCCCGAGAGCACCGCCACCAGATAGGTGCGGCCGTCCGCCTTCACCCGCCCGATGCTGTTGATGTCCCACAGCCCGGTCGTCGTCCGGGGCATCCAGCCGTTCTTCAGGGCCCAACTGCTGCCCGCCGCCGACACTCCCCACTGCTGGTCGGCCGCGACCTGCCCCATCAGCCCCTGCAGATACGTACGGGAACCCTCGCTCAGCTCCGAATCCGTACCGAACACCGCTTCCAGCAAAGTCAGTTGATCCGCCGCCGTGGTCTGGGTCAGCCCCCATGCGTGCGCCGCCGTCGTCCCGGTCAGGCCCAGGCGTTCATTGGCCGCGTCGAGACCTTCCATCCCGCCGATCGCCCGCAGCAGCGCGGTGGCGGAGGCATTGTCGCTCCACTCGATCATGGCGGTCGCGTAGCCTCGCTCGCCGGCGGTGAGCGCACGCTTCTCGTCCTGGGTCCTGAGCAGCAGCGCCGCGAGTATGTCGACCTTGACGATGCTGGCGGTGTCGTACGCCCCGTCGCCGTAGACGGCCCGCGCCCCGCTTCCGGTGTCCAGCACCGCGACGGACACCTCCGCGTCACCCACGTCGGTCAGCAGCGGCTCCACCGCCGCGGCCAGCGCCGCGTCGAAATCCACCGTCGGCTCCTCGGTCGTCGTTGCCGGGACCGCAGTGCTCCCGGCGGCCGGTACGGACGATACGGACGCCGAGGCGCGGGGAGCGTGATCCGACGACCGGCCGGCCAGACAGATGCCACCCGCGGCCGAACCCGCCAGCAGAAGCACGGCCGTCACGGATGCGGACAGGGTGGAGCCGCGGAATCTGTTTCGGGACATGCCCCGGACGTTAGGAACGGCACCTGAGAACAGGCTGGGTCCGACCTGTTGTCAGGGTAAGAAACCCCCGGTTGCCAGGGTAAGAAACCCCCGGTTGCCAGGGTAAGGAACCCCAGGCACTACGCTCGCCCTGTGGCGCTGAAGAACATTCCGGACCCCGGTTACTCCGACGACGACGGCACGGCCGCCCCGGCCCTGACCGCGGCGCTCGCCGCCTGGGCCGAGGACCGGAAGGCCATCGGCCCGGTACTCGAAGCCCTCAAGGGCGCCCGGCTCCTGGTCCCTGTCGTCGCCGTCCTGGGGGAGGTGGAGGAGGACGAGAAGGGACTGCGTCGCGAGAAGACCAGTGACATGGCCGTCCCCACCCTTCAGGCGGGGGACCGTCGAGCCCTGCCCGCCTTCACCTCGACCGCCTCGCTGGCCCGCTGGGACCCGCAGGCCCGCCCTGTCGCCGTACCCCTGCATCAGGCGCTGCAGGCCGCCGCGCACGAGAAGGCGGACACGGTCGTCCTCGATCTCGCCGGCCCGGTCGCATTCGAGCTGACCGGCTCCGCACTGCTCGCCCTCGCCGAGGGCCGCACCAGCGCCGATCCGCTGGACGACCCCGCGGTCACCTCCGCGGTACGGAACGCGGTCGCCGCCGAGCCCGCGGTGCTCCGCGCCCATCTCGGCCCCGGCCGGGCCGACGGCACCCTGGCCCTCGTCCTCGCACCCGATGCGGACCCCGCCGACGCGGCCCGCCGGGTCGCGGAACTGCTGGCGGCCGACGATGTCCTGCGCGCCCGCCTGGTGCGCGGCCTGGATCTGGCGCTGCTCCCGGCCGATGCGACCACGCCCGGTGAGGCCCTGTTCACGCGCTGACCCCCGGGCCGGCCGCCGGCTCGAAGTAAGGACGGCCGTCCCGTACCGGGTGACCCAGCTGATGGGTACCGCCCGACTTCGGCTTCGACGACGTGAGCCCCCTGCCCGGGACGGGCAGGGGGCTCACGTCGTCAGAAGTCGTAAGTCGCAAGAGAGGGAAGGCGGGCGGGCTCAGCCGAAGACGGGGCCGGTGTACTTCTCGCCGGGGCCCTGGCCGGGCTCGTCCGGTACGAGCGATGCCTCGCGGAACGCCAGCTGCAGGGACTTCAGGCCGTCACGCAGTGGAGCCGCGTGGAAGGAGCTGATCTCGGTGGTGCTGGCGTCCAGCAGGCCGGCCAGCGCATGCACCAGCTTGCGGGCCTCGTCGAGGTCCTTGTGCTCGTCGCCGTCCTCGGTCAGCCCGAGCTTCACGGCGGCGGCGCTCATCAGATTGACCGCGACCGTCACGATCACCTCGACCGCGGGCACCTCCGCGATGTCGCGGGCCATGTCGTCGAAGCCGGGGGAATCGGTGGTGGGGGTCGCGTCACTCATGCGCCATACGATAGGCCCACTCCGGTGCCGCCCTGTCTGCGGGAGCGGTGGGCGAGAGCTGGTTCGCGCACGCCCGGGGGAGCTGCTAGCCTTGTGTAACGACCGGCTGGGCATCTATGTGCTCGGCCCACAAGTGGAGGCTCCGATCTCCCACCTGACCATCCTCAGGGACGGCAGGTCACCGGTCAGGTGGCGCCCATCGTTCCGTACGGACGATGGAGCCACCCGATGCGCCCCGCGGTTGACCGCGGCGGTGTTCCGGTTTTCCAGGAGCCCCGCCTGTGTCCCGTCCGGGGCATTTTTGATGTGCTGGAGCGGTTGGTCTCACGAAACAGACGTTACGTGGCTGTCCGCCAGGCGGCCGCGTGGTGCTACCGAGGAGGATCCATCAGCGCCGAGCCCCGCATCAACGACCGGATTCGCGTTCCCGAGGTGCGACTTGTCGGTCCCAGCGGCGAGCAGGTCGGGATTGTTCCGCTTGCCAAGGCCCTGGAACTCGCACAGGAGTACGACCTCGACCTGGTCGAGGTGGCGGCGACCGCCCGTCCGCCCGTGTGCAAGCTCATGGACTACGGGAAGTTCAAGTACGAGTCGGCCATGAAGGCCCGTGAGGCGCGCAAGAACCAGGCGCACACGGTCATCAAGGAGATGAAGCTCCGGCCGAAGATCGACCCGCACGACTATGACACCAAGAAGGGTCATGTCGTCCGGTTCCTCAAGCAGGGCGACAAGGTCAAGATCACGATCATGTTCCGTGGTCGTGAGCAGTCCCGTCCTGAGCTCGGCTTCCGACTGCTCCAGCGTCTTGCTTCGGACGTGGAGGAACTCGGCTTCATCGAGTCCAACCCGAAGCAGGACGGCCGGAACATGATCATGGTTCTGGGCCCGCACAAGAAGAAGACCGAAGCCATGGCCGAGGCCCGCGAGGCCCAGGCCGCCCGCAAGGCGGGGCGTCAGGGTTCGACCCCCGACGCCGAAGCTGCGGACGAGGCTGCCGAAGCGCAGTCCGAGGCTCCGGCCGAGACACCTTCCGAGGCATGACCTCAGGGGGCCGCCATCCAGGCGGCCCCGGGTCTCCCCGGAATTCCCACCAAGATCTGACGCCCCTGCTGTCCGGTGCCCGCACCGCGAGGGGCGCCACTGACGAGGAGAGAACGGCGCGATGCCGAAGAACAAGACGCACAGCGGTGCCAGCAAGCGCTTCAAGATCACCGGCTCCGGCAAGGTGCTCCGTGAGCGCGCCGGCAAGCGCCACCTTCTTGAGCACAAGTCGTCCAAGAAGACCCGCTCGCTGACCGGCACGGTCGAGCTGGCCCCGGCCGACGCCAAGAAGGTCAAGAAGCTTCTCGGCAAGTGAGTCCGCAGCCCTCGGTGAATCCGTGGGCGGCGACCTCGACTCAGACCGGGACCAATTCGTTTCCGGGCCGTGTGAGTCCAACCACGGCCCCGCTACAAGGAGTTAAAAAGTGGCACGCGTCAAGCGGGCAGTAAACGCTCACAAGAAGCGCCGGGCAATCCTCGAGCAGGCCAGCGGTTACCGGGGTCAGCGCTCCCGCCTGTACCGCAAGGCGAAGGAGCAGGTCACCCACTCCCTCGTCTACAACTACAACGACCGCAAGAAGCGCAAGGGCGACTTCCGTCAGCTGTGGATCCAGCGCATCAACGCCGCTGCCCGCCAGAACGGCATGACGTACAACCGCCTCATCCAGGGTCTGAAGGCCGCCAACATCGAGGTGGACCGCAAGATCCTGGCCGAGCTCGCGGTCAACGACGCCAACGCGTTCGCCGCCCTCGTCGAGGTTGCCCAGAAGGCCCTCCCGAGCGACGTCAACGCCCCGAAGGCCGCCTGATCCAGGTCGCACTTCTTGGCTTCTGAGCCGGACCCGCAGGCGCTCGTCGTCTGCGGGTCCGGTGCGTTGCACGACATGTTCCGTACGTCCGTCACCTCCGTCACCTCCGTCACCTCCGTACGCAGAGAGGCTCGCCGCCGACCATGGGCACCCCCGAACTGATCTCCCCGCGTTCGCCGCGCGTCACAGCCGCCCGGCGGCTGGCCAAGCGCAACTTCCGCGGCAAGGAGCGCAGGTTCATCGCCGAGGGGCCGCAGGCCGTGCGCGAGGCCGCCGGGCACCGGGGCAGCGACGGCGAGGCGACGCTGATCGAGCTGTTCGCCACCGTCGAGGCGGCCGAGCGGTACGCCGACATCGTCGACGCCGCCCATGCCGCCGGTGCCCGGGTGCACCTCGCGGACGGCGATGTGCTCGCCGATGTGTCGCAGACCGTCACCCCGCAGGGCCTCATCGGTGTCTGCCGCTTCCTCGACTCGCCGTTCGACGCGATCCTCGCCGCGAAGCCGAAGCTGGTCGCCGTCCTCGCCCACGTACGCGACCCGGGGAACGCCGGTACGGTGCTGCGCTGCGCCGACGCCGCGGGTGCCGATGCCGTCGTGCTCACCGATGCCTCGGTGGACCTCTACAACCCCAAGTCCGTCAGGGCCTCGGTCGGCTCGCTCTTCCATCTGCCGGTAGCCGTCGGTGTTCCGGTTGAGCAGGCCGTGCAGGGGCTGAGGGAGGCGGGCGTAAGGATTCTCGCCGCCGACGGAGCGGGCGACGACGACCTCGACGACGAGCTCGACGCGGGGACCATGGGCGGGCCGACCGCCTGGGTCTTCGGCAACGAGGCCTGGGGCCTGCCGGAGGAGACCCGGGCGCTGGCCGACGCCGTCGTGAGGGTGCCGATCCACGGCAAGGCGGAGAGCCTCAATCTGGCGACGGCGGCGGCCGTCTGCCTGTACGCCTCCGCACGGGCCCAGCGCCCGCGCCGCTAATCCGCCGCCGCGGTCCTGGCCCGCAGGGCCACCGCGACCAGTGCCGCGTCGTCGGGGCGCCGGACGTCGCGGCCGGTCAGCTCGTGGAAGCGGGCGAAGCGGTGCTGGACCGTGTTGCGGTGGCAGTACAGCCCGGCCGCCGTGTCCGCGATGGAGCCGCTGCCGCGCAGATGCTCGGTGACGGTCTCCAGCAGACGTGCCGCCTCCGTCGCCGACACTCCGGGGCTGTCGAGACCACCCAGCACATCGGCGGCAAGATCCGTGCCGAAGTCCCCGGCCCGCCGCACCAGCACATCCAGCCAGCTGTCCTCCAGCAGCCTCGGTGAGTGGGCGTCCGGCGGCAGCATCTGCGCCGTCGCGATGGCCAGCACAGCCGCCCTGGGCACCGCTGCGAGCCCGTTCGTCTGCGGCGAGACACCGCACGGGGTGGACGCGAGCCGGACCAGCACGGACTGCCACGTGGTGCGCCGGCCCAGCTCCACCACCAGCACCGCGTCCCCGCCGACCGCCTGGTACTGCACCGGAGCACCCGCCGCACGCAGCGCCGTCGCCGCCCGGTGCAGCCCCGAACCCTCCGCCGCCGGGGCCGCCGCGCACAGAAACGTGCCCGCGCCGTCGAAGCCCAGGGCCAGCGCCGCGTTCCGTACCACCGTCGGGTTGTGGCCCTCGCTCTCCAGCAGCCGGGAGAACCACATCCGCCGCTCGTCCTCCTGGCGTCGGCCCATCTCCAGAACCGTGCGCTGATACGCCGTCATGATGCCCGTGACATGGGACTCGACGGCCTCCCACACGTGGTAAGCGGACGTCACCAGCTCCGCCATGTCCTCCTCGTCGGCCCGCTGGACCAGCGCCGCCCACACCACCCGGAAGTCCAGCCGGGCCGCTTCCAGCAGCGAGTCCAGCGGCACGCCCTGGCGGGCCCGCTGCTCACCCACGCGCTGTGACACCCCGGCGATGTGCACGGGCACCGGAAGCTGCGCCACCGTACGCAGCAGCAGCTCGAACGCCTGCCAGGCGGAGCTGCGGAAATCGGCGTCCGGCACCCGGTCCGCATAGGCGCTCCGGACCGGATTGATCATCTCCATCCACTGGCCGATCAGACCGTCGATGTTGTCCAGGCACTGGCCCGCGAGCTCGGCGATCCGACGGGACGGGGGAGGGAAATCGGAAACCGGAGTGTGCATATGACCAATGTAAGGGGCTGTACGGGTGATGTTTCGACGTTGGATCTGTGCTCGTTGCCCTTGAAGCTGAGGCAATCCGGAATCCCCCTCCGGGCCCACCGCATGCAGGGAGGTCCTGGCAGTGCATCTGACGCCTCGAGAGCAGGAGCGTCTCCAGCTGTTCACCGTCGCCGAACTGGCCCGCCGCCGCAGGGCGCGCGGCCGGCGGCTGAACACGCCGGAGGCCATCGCGCTGATCTGCGACGAGGTGCTGGAAGCCGCCTGGGACGGGCTCGGTCTGGACGAAGTGATCGAGGTGGGCCGCTCCGTGCTCACCGAGGCCGACGTGATGGACGGCGTGGCCGACATCGTCACCACCGTGCAGGTCGAGGCGCTCTTCCCGAGCGGCACCGCCCTTGTCGCCGTCGACCGGCCGATCGGCCCGGGGACACCCGACACCGCACCCGGTGCCGTACGGACCGCCTCCGATCCGGTACGGATCAACGAGGGGCGTCCGCGCACCACCCTCACCCTCCGTAACACCGGTGACCGTACGGTGTTCGTCTCCTCGCACTATCCGCTGCACGAGGTGAACGCGGCCCTGGAGCTGGACCGGGAAGCGGCGCGGGGGCTGCGGCTGGACATCGCGGCCGGCACCGCGCTGGCCTTCGAACCGGGGGAGTCCCGGGAGGTCTCGCTGATCCCTCTCTCCCGTCACCCGCAGCACGCCCAGTCCGAGGAGCAGCGCGCATGACCAGCATCGACCGCCGTACGTACAACGCTCTGTACGGTCCCACCACCGGTGACCGCATCCGGCTCGGCGACACCTCCCTCTGGGTCGAGGTGGAGGCCGACGACGGCACCCCCGGCGACGAACTGCTCGGCGGCTGCGGCAAGACCGTACGCGACGGGCTGCTGGCCTCGCCCCGTTCCGACCGCGACTCCGCCCTGGACATGGTGGTCGCCGGAGTCGTCCTCATGGACCCGGTTCTCGGCGTCCGCAAGACCGACATCGGCATCAAGGACGGCCGGATCGTCTCCGTCGGCGGCGTCGGCAACCCGGACGTGATGCCGGTCGAGTACGCCATCGACTCGCACACCTCCGTCGTCCCCGGCGAAGGGCTGATCGCCACCCCCGGCATCGTGGACAGCCACGTCCATCTCTCCTCGCCCGAGGTGGCGCCCGCAGCGCTCGCGGCCGGCGTCACCACGCTCGTCGGCATGGGGCTCGGCGGGGTCTGGGAGATCGGCTGCAATCCGGCCCACAATCTGCACACCCTGATGAGCTCCTGGCAGGGCACCCCGCTCAACATCGCGTTCCTGGCCCGCGGTTCGTCCAGCTCCCGCACCCTGCTCGACGAGTCCGTGCTCGCCGGGGCCGGCGGCTTCAAGATCCATGAGGACTTCGGGGCGACCCCGCGCATCATCGACAACTGCCTAGACACCGCCGAGGCCGCCGATCTGCCGGTCGCCCTGCACACCGACTCCATGAACGAGTCCGGATATCTGCGCGACACCATCGGCTCCACCCGGGGCCGGACCGTGCACGCGTACCACGTGGAGGGGGGTGGCGGTCACCCCGATCTGCTGGAGATCCTCTCCGAGCCGAACATCCTGCCGTCGTCGACCACGCCGACGATCCCGTACACCCCGAACACCGTCGGGGAACTCTTCCCGATGACGATGACCGTGCACCGGCAGAACCACCACTGCGCCAGCGATGTGGAGATCTCCAGGGGCCGCATCCGCGCCCATGCCATCGCCGCCGAGAACGCCCTGCACGACCTCGGCGCGATCTCCATCGTCAACTCCGACTCCATGGGCATGGGCCGCATCGCCGAGACCGTCCGCCGCACCTGGCAGCTCGCCCACCTCCAGGCACTGGCGGCCGGGGAGGGCGGCGTCGAGCACCGCGCAAACGAGCGGGCCCTGCGCTACCTCGCCAAGATCACCCTCAATCCGGCGATCGCCCACGGCCTCGCGCACGAGGTCGGTACCGCCCAGGTGGGGCGCCTCGCCGACCTGGTGCTCTGGCACCCCGCCTACTTCGGCTCGAAGCCCGAACTGGTCATCAAGGCCGGGTTCGTGGCATGGGGCAACACGGGGTCCGGTTCGGGATCGACCCGGCTGACCCAGCCCCGTACGTACAAGCCCTACTTCGGCGCCCTCGGCCAGGCGCCCGCGCGGCTCTCCCGGATCTTCGTCGCCGAGGCCGCGCTGGCGGACCGGGCCGCCCGGGCGGCGCTGCCCAAGGGACTCACCTACGCGCCGATCCGCGGCTCCCGCGGCCTCACCCGCGCCGACATGCTCCACAACACCGCGACCCCGCACGTCCTGGTGCCCCGCGAACCGGCACCCGTCCTGGTCGACGGCGTCCCCACCGCAGCCCCCGCCGCCGACGCCGTGCCGCTCGCCCAGCTGCACCACCTCGCCTGAGCCCGAAAGACCTTCGCCCGTGAAACTCGATCTGCTGGTCCGCAACGCGAACATCCTGACCCTCGACGACGCCCGGCCCACCGCCCGCGCCCTCGGCGCCCTGCACGGCCGCATCGTCGGGCTCGACGAGGAGGCCGAGCACCTCCCTGCCGCACGGGTCATCGACGCGGGCGGCGCCACGGTCGTGCCCGGCTTCAACGACGCCCACTGCCACACCGCGTGGTTCGGCCTCACCCTCACCCAGCTCGACGTCTCCGGCGCACGGACCGTCGACGAGGTGTACGACGCCGTGGCCGCGTACGCCGCCAAACTGCCCGAGGACGCCTGGGTGATCGGCGCCGGACTCGACCACAACCGGACCGGCGGGCGCTACCCGCACCGCGACGCCCTCGACCGGGCCGCGGGCGGCCGGCGGGTGTGGCTGAAGCACACCTCCGGGCACGCCTGCGTCGTCAACACCCCGGTTCTGCGCCTGGCGGGCATCCTGGCCGACGGCTTCACCGACCCGGACGGCGGGGTCGTCTCCCGCGACGAGGACGGCCGGCCCGACGGACTCCTGGAGGAGACCGCCCAGCGTCTCGTGCAGCGGCACGTACTCCCGTATCCCGTGGAGACCGTCGCCGACGCCGTCGATGCCGCCACCCGGCACTACCTCACCGAAGGCATCACCAGCTTCACGGAGGCCGGCATCGGCGGCGGCTGGATCGGCCACACCCCGGTCGAACTCGCCGCCTACCAGCTCGCCCGCGACACCGGCAGGCTCCACACCCGCGCCCAGCTGATGGCCGCCTCCGACGTCCTGCACCCGCTGGTCTCGCACGCCGACGACGGCATCGACCTGGGACTCGACCTCGGAATGCGCACCGGCTTCGGCGACGACCGGCTCTCCCTCGGGCCCGTCAAGATCTTCCTGGACGGCTCCCTGCTCGGCCGGACCGCCGCCGTCACCGAACCCTTCTGCGGCTGCCCGCACAACGAGGCAGAGGCGGCCAACCCCACCGGATACCTCCAGAACGACGCCGACGCCATGACCGAAACCGTCGTCGCCGCCCACCGCTCCGGCTGGACGGTCGCCGCCCACGCCATCGGCGACCGGGCCGTCGACCTCGCGCTCGACGCATTCGCCCGTGCTCAGCGCGAACTCCCTCGCCCCGGCGTGCACCACCGCATCGAGCATGCCGGAGTGGTCCGCCCCGACCAGCTACGCCGGTTCGCCGAACTCGGCGTGATCCCCGTACCGCAGCACAACTTCCTGCCGCCGTTCGGCGACGCCATGGCCGAGTCGCTCGGCGCGCAGCGCACCGCCTGGTCCTACCGGCTGCGCTCGCTGCTCGACCTCGGCCTGCCCGTACCCGGGAGCTCCGACCGGCCCGTCGCGCCCGGCGCCCCGCTGCCCGCCATCCAGGCCATGGTCCAGCGGCGCACCGGCTCGGGCGCCGTGTACGGGCCCGACGAGCGCGTCCCGGTCCTCGACGCCCTGCGCGCCTGGACCGAGGGCTCCGCCCGCGCCACCGGCTTCGGCGGCCGCAAGGGGCGCCTCGTCCCCGGGCAGCTCGCCGACCTCACGATCCTCGACGCCGACCCGCTCCGCACCGATCCGGGCCGGATCGGCTCGCTCCAGGTCCTCGCGACCGTCGTCGACGGCGATCCCGTCCACGACCCGCACGGCCTCGCGGCCCAGGCCGCCACCCTCGCACCCGTACAGCCCGTTCCCCCGTCCCCTCAAGGCCACCAGGCCCTCCGTCCCCAGGAGAACGTGTGAGCTCGCCCGACATCAAGGACATCCGGCGACTGCTGATCGCCGCCTTCACCGGCACCGCCCTGGAGTGGTACGACTACTTCCTCTACGGCACCGCCGCCGCCCTGGTCTTCAACCGGCTCTTCTTCCCCGAGCTGGACCCGGCCGTGGGCACCATCGCGTCCTTCGTCACCTTCGCCGTGGGCTTTGTCGCCCGCCCCATCGGTGCGGCCGTTTTCGGCCACATCGGCGACCGCTACGGCCGCAAGGTCGCCCTGATCATCACCGTCGTGATGATGGGCGTCACCACCGGCTGTATCGGCCTGCTGCCCAGCTACGCCACCATCGGCATCTGGGCCCCCGCTCTCCTCGCACTCCTGCGCTTCCTGCAGGGGATCTCGGTCGGCGGTGAGTGGAGCGGCGCCATGCTGCTCACGCTGGAGCACACGCCGAAGGAGAAGCACGGCAGCTACTCCTCGATCCCGCAGCTCGGCTCGCCCGTCGGCACGCTGATCTCGTCCGGCGCGTTCGCCCTCGTCGGGATGCTGCCCGACGACTCCTTCTACTCCTGGGGCTGGCGTCTGCCGTTCCTCGCCGCGTTCCCGCTGCTCGGCTTCGCGCTCTACATGCGGCTGCGGATCGAGGAGTCGCCGGTCTTCCACGCGATGCTCGCCGACGCCGAGAAGAACGGCCCGAAGCCCGCACCGCTCATCGAGGCGTTCCGCCGCACCTGGGGCCGCATGATCATCGGCATCGGCGCGGCCCTGCTCGGCGTCGGCGGCTTCTTCCTGATGACCACGTTCATCATTTCGTACGGCACCGACGAGCTGGGCATCGACAAGTCCGTGATGCTGAACGCCACCGTCATCGGCTCGGTCGTCGAGATCGTCGTGCTCGTCGTGGCGGGGCGGATCGCCGACCGGATCGGCGCCTGGACGGTCTGTGCCATCGGCGGCCTCGTCACGATGGCCGTCGCCTTCCCGGCCTTCTGGCTCGTCGACACCGGCAAGCCCGCACTGGTCTACCTCGGGGTGGGGCTCGGGATCGGCGCACTCTCCATTCCGTACGCCCCCATCGGCGCCGTGGTCTCCGGGATGTTCCCCGAGGCGTTCCGTTACAGCGCCGTCGCGATGTCCTACAACCTCGCAGGTGTCGTGGCCGGATTCGTACCGCTGCTCGCCACCTCGCTGACCGGTGCGGCGAACGGTGCCTCGTGGGGTGCGGCCCTGCTCCTGATGGTGATCGCGGCCTGCACGGCCGCCGGATCGTTCGCCTCCGGATCGCTCATGAGGCGTGAACGGGCGGCCCGGCCGGCCGGGGACCGCGTCGAGGTCGCCGTCTGACCGACGCCACGCCCCGTACCCCGCCGAACGGCGGACCGCGGCAGTGCGCCCCCGCAGGGTGTCGCTCCGTCACCGACGACTAGTAGGGTGACGAACTCGGGGGCCCACTGCACCGGTTCGAGAGGTGGGGTACGGGATATGGCTGTCGGCATGAGCAGGCCGCGCGAGACGCACGTGGCCGTCGTGCGCGCCGGTGAAGGCCCCGGCACGGCGGGCGAACCGGCCGAAGGACCGGCCCTCGGACCCGTCGATGCGACCGTCGATCCCGACGACCTCCCCGACGGTCTGGTCATCGCCGACGAGACCGGTCGGGTCATCTGCTTCAACTCCGCGGCGGCCCGGATCACCGCCGTGCCCCGGGCCGCCGCTCTCGGCCACCCCCTGGAGCACGCGCTGCCGCTGGAGGACCTCAAGGGCCGCCGCTGGTGGGTGCTGACCGATCCGTACGGCGGGCTCGCCACCCGGGTCGGTCAGCCCGAGCGCAATCTGCTGCTGCCCGGCGGCCGCGAGGTCCTGGTCTCCGCACGGTACGTACGAGAGCACCCGACCGGTCCCGTGCGCCGCGTGGTGATCTCGCTGCGCGGCACCGAGGCCCGCCGCCGCACCGAACGCAGCCACGCCGAACTGATCGCGATCGTCGCCCACGAGCTGCGCTCCCCGCTGACCTCCGTCAAGGGCTTCACCGCGACCCTCCTCGCCAAATGGGAACGGTTCACCGACGACCAGAAGCGCCTGATGCTGGAGACCGTCGACGCCGACGCGGGCCGCGTCACCCGGCTCATCGCCGAACTGCTCGACATCTCCCGGATCGACTCCGGCCGGCTGGAGCTGCGACGGCAGCCCGTGGACCTCTCCGCCGCCGTCGAACGCCACATCCAGGCCCTCACCGCGAACGGCCAGACCCCCGACCGCTTCCTCGTCCGTACCTGCCAGCCGCTGCCCACGGTCTGGGCCGACCCGGACAAGGTCGACCAGGTGCTCGGCAACCTGTTGGAAAACGCGGTGCGCCACGGCGAGGGAACCGTCACCATTGAAGTCGCACCCGCACCCGCGAAGAGCGACGAGAAGGGAACGGCCGTCACCGTGAGCGACGAAGGCCCCGGCATCCCCGAGGAGTCGATGGGCCGTGTCTTCACCCGCTTCTGGCGGGGGAGCAAGCGCGGCGGTACGGGCCTGGGCCTCTACATCGTCAAGGGCATCGTCGAGGCGCACGGCGGCACGATCACGGTCGGCCGCGGCCCCGGCGGCGGCGCGGAATTCCGATTTATTCTGCCCGTGAGCACGCCGGCCTACCTGGTCTGAGCAGCCCACGGGCCTCCCACACGTCCTGTGACCCTTAGACTCGACCTTTGGCACCTTTGCGTCCTCCAGTCGTCGAGCGGGGCCATGGGGGTCCGGGGCTGTCCCCCGGTAAGCGCAGTACCAGCCAATCGGAAGCACGGGAAGAGATGTCGGCACCGAACAAGTCGTACGACCCAGTCGAGGTCGAGGCACTGAAACCGGAAGAGATCGAGCGCATGCGGGACGAGGCGTTCGCCGCCTTCGCCGCCGCCGGTGACCTCGACGCGCTCGCCCAGGCGAAGACCGCGCACACCGGTGGTACCTCGCCCCTCTCGCTCGCCAACCGGGAGATCGGCGCCCTGCCGCCGCAGGCCAAGGCAGAGGCGGGCAAGCGCGTGGGCCAGGCCCGCGGCGCCGTGAGCAAGGCCCTCGCCGCCCGTCAGGCGGAGCTGGAGGCCGAGCGGGACGCCCGTGTGCTGGTCGAGGAGGCGGTGGACGTCACGCTGCCGTACGACCGCACCCCGGCCGGCGCCCGCCACCCGCTGACGACCATCATGGAGCGCGTCGCGGACGTCTTCGTGGCCATGGGCTACGAGGTCGCCGAGGGCCCCGAGGTCGAGGCGGAGTGGTTCAACTTCGACGCACTGAACTTCGTGCCCGACCACCCGGCCCGGCAGACGCAGGACACCTTCTTCGTCCAGGGCACCACACCCGACGGGAAGCCGACCACGGGTGACGAGTCCGGCATCGTGCTGCGTACGCACACCTCGCCGGTCCAGGCCCGCACCCTGCTCGACCGTGAGCCCCCCGTCTACGTCGTCTGCCCCGGGCGGGTCTACCGCACCGACGAGCTCGACGCGACGCACACCCCGGTCTTCCACCAGATCGAGCTGCTCGCCGTCGACGAGGGCCTCACCATGGCGGACCTCAAGGGCACCCTCGACCACATGGTCCAGGCGCTCTTCGGCCCGGAGATGAAGACCCGGCTGCGGCCGAACTTCTTCCCGTTCACCGAGCCGTCCGCCGAGATGGACATGGTCTGCTACGTCTGCCGCGGCACGTCCGTCGGCAACCCGGACCGCCCCTGCCGCACCTGCGGCAGCGAGGGCTGGATCGAGCTCGGCGGCTGCGGCATGGTCAACCCCAAGGTGCTCATCGCCTGCGGCGTCGACCCCCAGAAGTACAGCGGATTCGCCTTCGGGTTCGGCATCGAACGGATGCTGATGTTCCGCCACAACGTCGAAGACATGCGAGACATGGTCGAGGGTGACGTCCGGTTCACCCGGCCGTTCGGGATGGAGATCTGATGCGCGTCCCGCTTTCCTGGCTGCGGGAGTACGTCGACCTGCCGGCGACGGAGACCGGCCGTGACGTACAGGCCAAGCTCGTCGCCGTCGGTCTGGAGGTCGAGACCGTCGAGCACATCGGCGCCGGCCTCAAGGGCCCCCTGGTCGTCGGACAGGTACTGACCATCGAGGAGCTGGAGGGCTTCAAGAAGCCCATCCGCTTCTGCACCGTCGATGTCGGCAACGCCAACGGCACCGGTGAGCCGCAGGAGATCGTCTGCGGAGCCCGTAACTTCGCCGTCGGCGACAAGGTCGTCGTGGTCCTCCCCGGCGCCGTGCTGCCCGGCGACTTCGCGATCGCCGCACGCAAGACGTACGGCCGGACCTCGCACGGCATGATCTGCTCCACCGACGAGCTCGGTATGGGCGACGACGGCACGCACGGCATCATCGTGCTGTCGCCGGAGCACGAGGTCGGCACCGATGCGATCGAGCTGCTCCAGCTCGTCGACGAGGTCCTCGACATCGCCGTCACCCCCGACCGCGGCTACTGCCTCTCCATGCGCGGTGTCGCCCGCGAGACCGCCATCGCGTACGGGCTGCCGCTGCGCGACCCGGCTCTCCTCGACGTGCCCGCGCCGAACGCGTTCGGCTACCCGGTGAAGGTGGCCGACCCGATCGGCTGCGACCGGTTCACCGCGCGCACCGTCGTCGGCCTGGATCCCGAGGCGCGCTCCCCGATCTGGCTGCAGCGCCGGCTGCAGAAGGCCGGGATGCGCCCGATCTCGCTCACCGTCGACATCACCAACTACGTGATGCTGGAGCTCGGCCAGCCGCTGCACGCCTACGACCGCACCCGTATCGACGGGCCGATCGGGGTGCGCCGCGCCCAGCAGGGCGAGAAGCTCACCACGCTCGACGGCACGGCCCGCGTCCTGGACGCCGAGGATCTGGTCATCACCGACAACCGTGGGCCGATCGGTCTCGCGGGTGTCATGGGCGGAGCCAACACCGAGATCGCGGACGTCCAGGAAGACGCGCACAGCACCACCGAGGTCGTCATCGAGGCCGCGCACTTCGACGCGATCTCGATCGCCCGGACCGCGCGCCGTCACAAGCTGTCCTCCGAGGCGTCCAAGCGCTTCGAGCGCGGCGCGGACCCGGAGGCCGCGGCCGCCGCCGCGCAGCGCACCGTCGACCTGCTCGTGCTCCTCGCGGGCGGCACCGCCGAGGCCGGTGTCACCGAGGTCACGGCTCCGTCCGGGCCCCGCACCATCGCGATGCCCGCGGACCACCCCGACCGGGTGGCCGGGGTCGTGTACGGCCGCGAGACCGTCGTACGGCGCCTCCAGGAGGTCGGCTGCGACGTCTACGGGCAGGACGAGCTGCTCGTCACGGCGCCGTCCTGGCGGCCCGACCTGAGCGAGCCGAACGACCTCGCCGAAGAGGTCATCCGGCTGGAGGGGTACGAGAACCTTCCGTCGACGCTGCCGACGCCGCCGTCCGGGCGCGGGCTCACCGACCGCCAGCGGCTGTATCGCAGGGTCGGCCGGGCGCTCGCCGGAGCCGGCTACGTCGAGGCGCTGAGCTACCCGTTCATCGGGGACGCCGTCCTCGACCAGCTCGGGTTCGACGCCGACGACGCCCGCCGCCGTACGGTCAAGCTCGTCAACCCGCTCTCCGACGAGGAGCCGGCGCTGCGCACCACGCTGCTGCCGGGCCTTCTCGGCGCACTGCGGCGCAACGACGGCCGCGGCAGCCACGACCTGGCACTCTTCGAGACCGGTCTCGTCTTCAGGCCGACCGGCGACGAGACCCAGGCAGTACGCCTGCCCGTCGACCACCGGCCCGGCGACGAACAGATCGCAGAGCTGAACGCCGCGCTGCCGCATCAGCCGCGCCGCGCGGCGGTCGTCCTCGCGGGCGCCCGCGAGCAGGCCGGCTGGTGGGGCAAGGGCCGCCCGGTGGACTGGGCGGACTCCATCGAGGCCGCTCGTGCCATCGCCCGCGAGGCGGGTGTCGAGCTCACCGTCCGCAGCGACCAGCACGCGCCGTGGCACCCCGGCCGCTGCGCCGCGCTGTTCGTCACGGCGAACGACGCGGAGGTCCTCGTCGGGCACGCCGGTGAGCTGCACCCGCGCGTCATCAAGGAGCTCCACCTGCCGGAGCGGACCTGCGCCATGGAGATCGACCTCGACCTCCTGGAGCAGGCCGTCGACGGCGCGCTCCGGGCGCCGCGGATCTCCACCTTCCCGGTGGCGACCCAGGACGTCGCGCTGATCGTCGCCGAGAGCGTCCCTGCCGCCGAGGTGGAGCAGGCGTTGCGTGCGGGCGCGGGTGAACTCCTCGAATCGCTGCGGCTGTTCGACGTCTTCACCGGTGAGCAGATCGGCGAGGGCAAGAAGTCGCTGGCGTACGCGCTGCGCTTCCGCGCGGCGGACCGCACGCTGACCGTGGACGAGGCCACGGCCGCCCGCGACGCGGCGGTGGCCCTGGCCGCCGAGCGGACGGGCGCGGTGCTGCGGGGCGCATGACGCCTCGGCACACATCATGAAAGAGGGGCGTATCCGGTGACCGGATACGCCCCTCCTGTGCTCGCCGAGCGGCACAGAACCGCTCGCGGGCGTTCCCCACACTGTTCGTGCCGCCACGGAGTGTCGGGCAGGTCGGCGGAAACGGACGGTGCGGGTGCGGGTCGTCGACTGTACGAGGGGGAGCAGACGACCCGGCCGCCTCTTGCGAGACGACTGATTCAACCGATCCGCGGACCGGCGCAACAGAGTGCGCAGCGGGACGGTTCGGGCATTGCGTTCACACCCCGTGTGAATCGTGCTCCACTGGTTCGGCACGCCTCGGCGTGCCGAACCACCGGAGGGGCAAATGGGGGCAACGGAGCCCAACATTCTGCTGGAGGCCCTGATCGAGGAGGCGGCCGTCTCCCGGGCGGGCCTCGCCGCGCACATCAACCGGGCCGGCCGTTCCCGCGGACTGTGCCTGCGGTACGAACACACCGCGGTGGCACGCTGGTTGAAGGGGCAGCGTCCGCGAGGTCAGGTGCCGGACCTGATCTGTGAAGTGCTCGGGAACCGGCTGAACAGGCCTCTTTCGCTGGACGACATCGGCATGGCGACCCCGGGCGCCGGCGCGGCCCTGCTCGGATCCACGCTCACCGGATTCGTCGAGCGGGCCACCGCGCTGTGGCGTTCCGACGACCAGCAGCGCCCACACATACTCGCCTCGGCCACCGTGACGGGCACCACTGCGGTGATGCCCGTCTGGGAGTGGGAGAACCCGCCGGAGGACGTCGACGTCTCCCGCAGCGGTACGACCCGGGTCTGCATGGCCGACATAATGACCCTGCGCGCGGCCCGTGCCCACTACGAACTGATGTACCGCAGGGCAGGCGGCATCGCGACCCGTTCCCGCATCGTCGGCTTCCTCAACACCGAGACCGCCCCTTTGCTGCGCGGCGGCTACAGCGACGCGATGGGGCGCCAACTGCACCGGGCGACGGGCGGGCTGGTGGCGGTCGCGGGCATCTGCGCCTACGACTCCGACGCGCACGGGCTCGCCCAGCGCTACTTCCACCAGGCACTGCGGCTGGCCAAGGCGAGCGGGGACCGGGGGCTCGGCGGTTATGTGATCGCCCTGCTGGTCAACCAGTCGCTGTTCCTCGCCGACTACCGGCAGTCGGTGGCCTTCGCGCAGGCGGCGCTGAGAGCCGCCGGCCGGCACATCACTCCCGCGCTGGCCGCCGATCTGTACGCGATGCAGGCCAAGGCGTACGCCCACATCGGCGACGCCACAAGCGCCCTGGAATGCATCCGGCGCGCCGAGTCGGAGGCCGGACGCATCCGGCCGGGCCATGAACCGGACGAGACGGGATACGTCCAGCCGGGCCTGGTCGATGTGCAGGTGGCCGAGGCCCTGCTCAGCCTCGGCGATCTGCCCGGGGCCAGGGAACACGCGGTGACGGCCGTGCGGACCCCGGCGCACGACCGGGGCCGGGTGCACCGGCTGGCCATGCTGACCCATGTCGAGCTGCGTCAGGGCGAGGCGGACCGGGCGGCGGCCACGGCCGTGGAGATGGCGGAGCGGGCCAGGGGCATGGAGTCGCAACGGCTGCGCGACCGGCTGCGTGCGGTGCGCGAGGATCTGATCGCGAGCGGCTGCGCCGACGCGGGGAGGGCCGCCGAAGTGATCGACGGGGCGTTGCGCGTACCGCTGTGAGTTCGTACCCGCGGGTTCCGGTACGTTCCTCTCCGGTCCTGCTCCTGCTGCGATGTTGTCACCTACTTGTCGGAAGGTGGCAAAACTGTGCAGTGGACGAATCTGAACGAGCAAACTGTGTATGAGAACCGCTGGTTCCGGGTCAACCTGGCGGATGTGCTCATCCCCGACGGCCGCCATCTCGACCATTACCTCATCCGGCTCCGCCCCGTCGCGGCGGCCACCGTCGTCAACGAGGCCAACGAGGTGCTGCTGCTCTGGCGGCACCGGTTCATCACCGACAGCTGGGGCTGGGAACTCGCCGCGGGCGTCGTCGAGGACGGCGAGGACATCGCAGCGGCCGCCGCCCGGGAGATGGAGGAGGAGACCGGCTGGCGCCCCGGACCGCTGCGTCCGCTGCTGACCGTGGAGCCGTCGAACGGCCTCACCGATGCCCTGCACCACCTCTACTGGTCCGAGGAGGCCACGTGGACCGGCCACCCCAGCGATGACTTCGAGTCCTCGCGACGCGAGTGGATACCGCTCAAGCTGGTGCCCGACATGATCGCCCGCGGCGAGGTTCCGGCGGCGGGCATGGTGGCCGGGCTGATGATGCTCCATCACTTACGGCTGGGATGAAACCACCGGAACCGAGGCCGGGATGAACTCCCGGAACCGCGCACGGGGCCGGCCGGGGGTTTCCCGGCCGGCCCCGTGCGGGCATGAGAGGCGGATCAGGAGTACGGGTAGAAGCCCGAGCCCGTCTTGCGGCCGAGCCGGCCCGCGTCCACCATCCGCTGGAGCAGCGGGGGAGCGGCGTACAGCGGCTCCTTGAACTCCGCGTACATCGAGTCGGCGACCGAGGCCACGGTGTCCAGACCGATCAGGTCGGAGAGCTTGAGCGGGCCCATCGGGTGGGCGCAGCCGAGCTCCATGCCGTTGTCGATGTCCTCACGGCTGGCGATCCCCGACTCGAACATCCGGATCGCGGAGAGGAGATACGGAATCAGCAGCGCGTTGACGACGAAGCCGGAGCGGTCCTGGGCGCGGATCGGGTGCTTGCCGAGCACGTCCTGCACCAGGGCCTCGGCGCGCTTCACCGTCTCGTCGGACGTCGTCAGCGCGGGAATCAGCTCGACGAGCTTCTGCACCGGGGCCGGGTTGAAGAAGTGGATGCCGATGACCTGGTCCGGGCGAGACGTCGCCACGGCCAGCTTCACCAGCGGAATGGAGGAGGTGTTCGAGGCGAGGATTGCGTCCTGCCGGGTCACCACCTGGTCGAGCACCTGGAAGATCTCGGTTTTGACCTGCTCGTTCTCCACGACGGCCTCGATGACGAGATCGCGGTCGGCGAACTCTCCGAGGTCGGTGGTGAAGCTCAGACGAGCCAGTGTCTCGTCGCGCTCCTCCGGAGTGATCTTGCCGCGTTCGGCGGCCTTCGAGAGGGAGTTGTGCAGCCGGGTGCGGCCGATCTCCAGCGCCTCGCCGGTGGTCTCGGCCACCATGACCTCAAGACCGCTGCGGGCGCACACCTCCGCGATACCCGCGCCCATCTGGCCACAGCCCACCACTCCGACGCGTGCAATGTCGGCCATAGAGTCCGTCACCTCGTGCCTTTCGCTGTTCTGCGTGTCGCAGGTTCCCGTCTGATTCCGGTGCCCGCCCCGACCCCCCGACGTTACTCCGCGACCTACGGGTGATTGCGGGCCGGGGCGGGCATGCTCTGCGTTACGCCCGGATACCGGAGCGACGGACGAGGACAGAGAGACGGCAGGTGCAACGAAATGCGGCAAATGGCCAGAAGAGGCTTTGTGGCGGGTGCGGCCGGAGTGGTCGCAGCGGTGGTGAGCACAATCACCATGGCCGGTGAGGCCGTCGCGGTCCCGTCCCGGCGGGCGGGCAGCGGGCCGGCGGACACAGCGCCGCGCAAGGGTGGTCACCATGTGGCGCGGCGCGAGCTGCGCGGTATGTGGGTGGCCACCGTCGCCAACATCGACTGGCCCTCCGCGCCCGGTCTGACAGCGGCCGCGCAGGAGGCCGAGCTGATCGCGTACCTCGACGAGGCCGTCGACCGGCGGCTGAACGCCGTGATCCTCCAGGTCCGGCCGACGGCCGACGCGCTGTGGCCCTCGCCCTACGAGCCGTGGGCCCAGTACCTCACCGGGGTGCAGGGCAAGGACCCCGGCTGGGATCCGCTGGGCACGGCCGTCCGCGAGGCGCACCGCCGCGGGCTCGAACTGCATGCCTGGTTCAACCCGTACCGGGTCGCCAACCACACCGATCCGTCCCGCCTGGTGGCCACCCACCCCGCCAGGCTGCACCCCGACTGGGTGCTGCCGTACGGCGGGAAGCTCTACTACAACCCCGGAATCCCCGAGGTCCGCCGCTTCGTCCAGGACGCGATGCTCGACGCGGTCCGCCGCTACGACATCGATGCCGTGCACTGGGACGACTACTTCTACCCTTACCCGGTGGCCGGGCAGGTCTTCGACGACGACGCCACGTACGCGAAATACGGTGCGGGCTTCCCGGACAAGGCCGCCTGGCGGCGCGACAACACCGACAAGCTGGTGCGCGAGACGGCCGAGCGGATCAAGAAGATCAAGAAGAACGTCCAGTTCGGGATCAGCCCGTTCGGTGTGTGGCGCAACGCCGCGACCGACCCGCTCGGCTCCGACACGAAGGCGGGTGTGCAGACCTACGACGATCTGCACGCCGACACCCGCGGCTGGGTCCAGAAGGGCTGGATCGACTACATCTGCCCGCAGATCTACTGGAACATCGGTTTCGCCGCCGCCGACTACGCCAAGCTGCTGCCCTGGTGGGACGCGGTCGTACGGGGCACGGGCGTCGATCTGTTCGTGGGCGAGGCACTCTACAAGGCCGGTGACCCGGCCCAGCCCGCAGCCTGGCAGGACCCGGCCGAACTCTCCCGCCACCTCGACTTCGCCGCCGCCTACGACCAGGTGCGCGGCCATGTCTACTTCTCCGGCAAGAACGTGGTCACGGACCGGATCGGAACCATGGACCGGGTGGTGGCCGACCACTATCGCAGCAGGGTGCGTCCACCCCGCTGACAGAAGCAGCGGAGCGGACGCACCGGGTGTGTGGGCGGGCTGCCGGGAACTGATCGGCCCGCCCGGGGCCCGGGGGGCGAAGAGCAGTGCCGTCCGCCGGAGGCCGCTACGGGGTCTCCGGCGCCTGCTTCCGGGTGTGGGTGTGCTGTACGACGCTGTCGGGACCGGGCGAAATCAGGTGTTCGTGTCCGTCCTCGAAGCGGACGCGGTACGGGGGAGTGCCCCCGGCCCCGAGCACTTCGACGATCTCTGCGACCCGGTCGTGCTGTCCCACGGTCCTGCCGTGCGTCAGCAGCCGGTCGCCCGCGTGTGCCTCCATCGGGAGTGACCTCCTCACGGGTGCGGTCCTTGTCGACAAGTCTATGACCGAAAAGCGACTTCGCCCGGTGGAAGGTGCGTGGTTCTCACCCACGACGCCGGGCGAGCCCCGTCCGCTGGGTGGCCACGATGCAGACGAGTACCGCGATTGCCGCCACCGGCGCCGCCGCCGAGACCTCCTCGCCGAGCAGGAAGAACGACCACACCAGTGTCAGCAACGGCTGCGCGAGCTGAAGCTGGCTGGCCCGCGGAACCCCGATCTCCGCCATCCCGCGGTACCAGACGTAAAGGCCGAAGAAGGTGGACCCGGCCGCCACCCAGACCAGTCCGATCACTCCGTGCGCGGTCAGCCGCACCGGCTCCAGCGGCAATGCGACGGCCGCCCCCGCCACCGCGAGCGGCAGGGAGAGAATCAGGGCCCAGCCGACCACCTGCCAGCCCGGCATGATCCCGGCCAGCCTGCCGCCCTCGGTGTATCCCGCCGCGCACACCAGCAGTGCACCGAAGAGATAGAGATCACCGCCGGACAGCGCACCACCGCTCTCCTGCACGGTGAACGCGATCACCACCGCCGCCCCGGCGAGCGCCGCGATCCAGAAGGCACGCGGCGGCCGCGCCCCGGTCCGCAGCGAGGAGAACACCGCGGTGGTCAGCGGCAGCAGCCCCACCACAACGGCTGCGTGGGAGGTCGTCGACGTCTGCAGCGCCAGCGTCGTCAGCAGCGGGAAGCCGACCACCACACCGGCGGCGACGACGACGAGCCCGGCCCGGTGCCGGCGGTCCGGCACCGGGACACGGCCGGCCAGCAGCACACCACCCGCGATCGCGGCGGCGAGCAGGGTCCGCAGCGCCACCAGCGACCAGGGGCCGAAGCTCTCCAGGCCCCAGGCCGTGGACGGGAAGGTCAGCGAGAAGGCGACGACACCGAGCCCGGCGAGAACCACGCCGCCGCCGCTCGCCTTATCGGCCGTCGATGAGCCGACCGCTATCGCGCTTTCTGGAGTAGCGCTATCCTTAACTTTCATGCAAGAGCGTAGCAGCGTCGCTGAACTCGCCAGTTCTCTCCGCAGTGAACTGAACCGCTACTCACCAGGTGAAAAGCTGCCATCGAGTCGGGCCCTCGTGGAGCGCTTCCGGGTCAGCCCCGTCACCGTCTCCCGGGCCATTGCCCAGCTCGCCGCCGAGGGGCTCGTCGTCACCCGTCCCGGCTCCGGCGCCTTCCGGGCGCGACCCCGTACCGATGTGCCCCCGCCGGGCGACACCTCCTGGCAGGAGATTTCCCTCAGCGGTGACGGCGGCCCCGAAGCGGTGCCGCGTACCGTCGACGCCTCCGGTGTCCTGGTCACGCTCACCGCACCGCCGCCAGGCGTCATCGAGCTCAACGGCGGCTACCTCCACTCCTCGCTCCAGCCGGAGCGGGCGCTCGCCGCCGCCCTCGCCAGGGCCGGCCGCCGCCCCGGCGCCTGGGACCGCCCGCCCACCGACGGGCTGACCGAACTGCGTGCCTGGTTCGCCCGGGAGATCGGGCCCGCGCTCACCGCCGCCGACGTGCTGATCACCGCGGGTGGCCAGAGCGCCCTGGCCACCGCGCTGCGCGCCCTCGCCCCGCCCGGCGCCCCGGTCCTGGTCGAATCGCCCACCTACCCGGGAATGCTGGCCGCCGCCCGCGCCACCGGACTGCGGCCCGTACCGGTACCCGTCGACGCCGACGGCGTGCGGCCGGAACTGCTCGCCGCCGCCTTCCGGGCCACCGGTGCCCGCGTCTTCGTCTGCCAGCCGCTCTTCCAGAACCCGACCGGCGCGGTCCTCGCTCCGCAGCGGCGTGGCGAGGTCGTGCGGATCGCCCGTGCGGCGGGAGCCTTCGTCATCGAGGACGACTTCGCCCGCCGCCTGGTCCACGACGACGCCGGACCGCTGCCCGCGCCCCTGGCCGCCGACGACCCCGACGGTGTGGTCGTCCATGTCTGCTCCCTGACCAAGGTCACCTCGCCCAGCCTGCGGGTCGGCGCGCTCGCCGCCCGCGGTCCGGTGCTGGGACGGCTGCGCGCCATCCAGATCGTCGACAGCTTCTTCGTGCCCCGACCGCTCCAGGAGGCCGCGCTCGAACTGGTCGGCTCCCCGGCATGGAGTCATCATCTGCGTTCCGTGTCGACCGAGCTGAGAAACCGGCGGACCGCCATGACGACGGCCCTGCGGCAGGAGCTGCCCGCCCTCGCGCTCCCGCACATCCCCGCGGGCGGCGGCAGCCTGTGGCTGCGCCTGCCCGACGTGGAAGCCGGTACGGACGAGTCCGCGGTGGTCTCGGCGGCCCTGCGCGCGGGCGTGGCCATCGCGCCCGGCCGCCCGTACTTCTGCGCCGAACCCCCTTTCCCGCAGGTCCGGTTGAGCTTCGCCGCGGTCGCCGGGGCGGCCGAGATCACCGCGGGGGTCCGACGCCTGCGCACCGCCTGCGACGAAGTCCTGACCGGCTTGGGGGGATGACCTCCGGCCATGAACGACGACACGCCCCAGCAGCGCTACGAGATCTCGTCCGGGCGTACCGGTTTCACCATGTGTCAACTGCAGGACGCATCCTCACTGTCAACCGTCGGTCGACAGTGAAAGCTACGGGAGCCGTGGCACCGGTGCGGGATCACCAGAGCGCCGTACAGAAGACGCACGCCTCCCAATTGGCGGGCGCGCACAGGACGCGGTGCCGTACGCACGAGGCCATGGCGGCTTCCTCCGGGCCGGGAAAGGGGAAGCCGCCGCTCGGCCGCTCCACGTCGGCCGGATCGAATGCCTCGACCATCTCCCGGTACTGCCGCAGACAGCCCTCGGCGAAGGGCGGCTCGTAGTCCAGTTCGTCCCACCGGTGCCTGCACAGCGCGAGATCGAGCACCCGAAGGACGAAGTCCTTCGCTGCGGCCTGCTCGTGCGGGGAGCGGCCCCAGTCGATGTCCTCCAGATCGAATCCGACCACCCCGCGCCCGATGACGCTCTGGTCCTGCAAGGTCAGCAGAGTGGCGAAACGGTGCTCCCAGGTGCTGTCGGCGAGGTCGGACACGGCCAGCATGAGCACATCGACGAAGACGTCCGTGCCCCCGTTGGACATGGACAGACTGCGGCCCCCGCCGTGAAAGACGTTCCCCATCCGAACACCCTACCGAGCGGAATTGCGCGGCCGGCCGGGTCGGCGGTGGCTGTCCGTCTCCGGCCGGATACGACGGAGCGCGCCGTCCGACGGAGTCCGTCGGACGGCGCGCTCGTTCAGCGGTTCCGTATGCGGGTCAGAGGGCGCCGCTGTCCGCGATGGTGATCTTCGCCTGGGGTCGGCCGCTCTGCGAGCCGAGGGCCTCGATCTTCTTGACCAGGTCCATGCTCTCCTGGTTGTCGACCTCGCCGAACACCACGTGCTTGCCGTCCAGCCACGACGTCACGATGGTCGTGATGAAGAACTGGGATCCGTTGGAGTCGGGGCCACTGTTGGCCATGGAGAGCAGGCCCGGCTTGGTGTGCGCGAGCTTGAAGTTCTCGTCCGGGAACTTCGCCCCGTAGATGCTCTTGCCACCCGTGCCGTTGCCCTGGGTGAAGTCGCCGCCCTGCAGCATGAAGTCGGGGATGATCCGGTGGAAGGACGATCCCTTGTAACCGAAGCCCTTCTCGCCGGTCGCCAGCGCGCGGAAGTTCTCCGCGGTCTTGGGAACGACGTCGTCGAACAGTTTGAACGTGATCCGCCCAGCGGGCTCGTCATTGATGGTGATGTCGAAGTAAACCTTGCTCGTCATGGAACCATCCTGACATCGACGCGCTCGGCGCCGACGGGCGGGCACGGTGCCGGGCCCGTCGACGTGGCAGCGGGAGCGGACACCGCGGCGCCCACTCCCGCTGTCCTGCACGTCGACGACTGGTTAGCCTGAAGAGGGGGTGCGCAGGCTCAGGGAGGTCTGTCGTGACTGTGGAGGCCAACGCGAGCACGGGGACGTTCAGTGCTTTCGACGCATCCCCGGGTGTCGGCGCGCCCCGCTACCTGCCCGTTGCCGAGCACGGCCTGATCGGCGATCTGCGCAGCGCGGCGCTGGTCGGCACCAACGGCACCATCGACTGGTACTGCTGCCCGCGCTTCGACGCACCCAGTGTCTTCGCCTCGATCCTCGACGCCGACCGTGGCGGATACTTCGAGCTCGCGGCGGATGCCCCGACGCGTACCAAGCAGTTCTACTTCCCCGACACCAATGTGCTGATCACCCGCTTCTTCGCGGAGGACGGGGTCGGCGAGGTCCAGGACTTCATGCCGGTACTCGACGATTCGCGCGAGGCCGACCGGCACCGTCTGATCCGCCGCGTGGTGTGCGTCCGCGGATCGCTGCCCTTCCGTGCCCGTGTGGCCCCCCGTTTCGAGTACGGGGCGCAGCCGCACACCGTGCACGCACAGCACGGCCAGGCGGTCTTCGAATCGCCCTCACTCACTCTCGCGCTGACGTCGAGTGTGCCGCTCGAGGTCGCCGGGCAGGACGTATGGTCGCTGTTCAAGCTGCACGAGGGCGAGTCCGCGGTCTTCGCCCTCGACCGGGTCGGGGGCGACGTGGCACCCCGCTTCTGCCCGCTGTCCGAGGCGGAGCAGCAGTTCAACGCCACCGTCGGGTACTGGCGGCGGTGGCTGTCCCGGTCGCGGTACCGCGGTCGCTGGCGGGAGATGGTGCAGCGCTCCGCCCTCACTCTGAAGCTGCTCACCTACGCCCCGACCGGCGCCATCATCGCCGCGCCGACCACCAGCCTGCCCGAACGCATCGGGGGTGAGCGCAACTGGGACTACCGCTACGTATGGATCCGTGATGCAGCGTTCTGCGTGTATGCGCTGCTCAGGCTCGGCTTCACCGAGGAGGCCGAGGCCTTCATGGGTTTCCTCTCCGAGCATGTCCCCCTCGAAGTGACCGAGACGACCGGCCCGCTGCAGATCATGTACGGCATCGACGGGCGCCGTGAGCTGCCCGAGCGCGAGCTGACCCATCTAGAGGGGTATCGGGGCTCGGCCCCCGTACGCGTCGGCAATGATGCCGTCGACCAGTTGCAGCTGGACATCTACGGGGCGCTCATCGACGCCCTCTACCTCTACAACAAGTGGGGGCAGCCCATCTCCAGTGCGCACTGGGACAGCATCAGCGAGGTGGTCGACTGGGTGTGCGACCACTGGGACCAGCCCGACCAGGGGATCTGGGAGACGCGCAGCGGGCGCAAGAACTTCCTCTACTCGCGATTGATGTGCTGGGTGGCCATCGAGCGCGCCATGCGGCTGGCCCAGCATCGCGGCCTGCCCGTCGACATCGTGCGGTGGGGGCGGGCCCGGGATGCGATCTATCGCCGGATCATGCGCCATGGCTGGTCCGACGAGCGGCACGCCTTCGTCCAGTACGAGGACGGCCACGTCCTCGACGCGTCCCTGCTGATGATGCCGCTGGCGAAGTTCGTATCCCCGACCGACCCGAAGTGGCTCGCCACGCTGGACGCGCTGGGCGAGGATCTGGTGTCCGACTCGCTGGTCTACCGCTACGACCCGCAGGCCAGCCCGGACGGACTGCGGGGCGATGAGGGCACGTTCTCGATCTGCTCGTTCTGGTACGTCGAGGCGCTGGCCCGCGCCGGCCGCCTGGACGAGGCCCGACTCGCGTTCGAGAAGATGCTCACGTACGCCAACCACCTCGGTCTGTATGCGGAGGAGATCGGCCACACCGGGGAGCAGGCCGGGAACTTCCCGCAGGCCTTCACCCACCTGGCGCTGATCAGCGCGGCCTTCGGTCTCGACCGCGCGCTCGGATAGATCTTTGCATAAAAGTGCATGGCTGCGTATAGTCATGCCATCGACGAGGAGGATTTCGATGGTGGTACGTGCAGCAGTGGCAGGGGCGAGCGGATACGCCGGTGGGGAGCTGCTCCGTCTCCTGCTGGTCCACCCAGAGGTCGAGATCGGGGCCCTCACCGCCAACTCCAACGCGGGTCAGAAGCTCGGTGCGCTGCAACCGCATCTGCGGCCGCTTGCCGACCGTGTGCTTCGGCCGACCACGCCGGAGGTCCTCGCCGGGCACGATGTCGTCTTCCTCGCCCTCCCGCACGGGCAGTCCGCCGCCGTCGCCGAGCAACTCGGTGACGAGGTGCTCGTGGTGGACATGGGCGCCGACTTCCGGCTCAGGGACGCAGCGGACTGGGAGAAGTTCTACGGCTCGCCGCACGCCGGGACCTGGCCCTACGGTCTGCCCGAACTGCCGGGCGGGCGCCCGGCATTGGCGGGGTCCAAGCGCATCGCGGTGCCCGGCTGCTACCCGACCGCCGTCTCTCTCGCGCTCTTCCCGGCGTACGCCGCCCAGCTGGCCGAGCCCGAGGCCGTGATCGTCGCCGCGTCCGGTACCTCCGGGGCGGGCAAGGCGGCCAAGCCGCATCTGCTCGGCTCCGAAGTGATGGGCAACATGTCCCCGTACGGCGTCGGCGGGGTACACCGGCACACCCCCGAGATGATCCAGAACCTCAGCGCCGCGGCCGGTGAGCCGGTCACGGTCTCCTTCACGCCGACCCTGGCGCCGATGCCCCGCGGCATCCTCGCGACGTGCAGCGCGAAGGCGAAGCCGGGCGTGAGCCCCCAGGCCGTTCGTGACGTGTACGAGAAGGCGTTCGCCGAGGAGCCGTTCGTCGACCTGCTCCCAGAGGGGCAGTGGCCCGCCACAGCGTCCGTCTACGGTTCCAACGCCGTACAGATCCAGGTCGCTCACGACGAGGCGGCAGGCCGGATCATCGTCATCAGCGCCATCGACAACCTCGCCAAGGGCACCGCGGGCGGCGCCCTGCAGAGCATGAACATCGCCCTCGGACTTCCCGAGGACACAGGTCTTTCCACGATCGGAGTCGCACCGTGAGTGTCACGGCAGCACAGGGTTTCTCGGCGGCGGGCATCGCCGCGGGAATCAAGGAGAGCGGTAACCCGGACCTGGCCCTCGTGGTCAACCACGGTCCGCGTCGATCCGCCGCGGGCGTCTTCACCTCCAACCGCGTCAAGGCCGCCCCCGTCCTCTGGTCGGAGCAGGTACTCAAGGGCGGCGAGGTCAGTGCCGTCGTTCTCAACTCCGGCGGTGCCAACGCCTGTACGGGCCCGCAGGGCTTCCAGGACACCCACGCCACCGCAGAGAAGGCCGCCGAGGTCCTCACCGGTCACAGCGCGGGCGAGATCGCGGTCGCATCGACCGGGCTGATCGGCACGCTGCTTCCGATGGACAAGCTGCTGCCCGGCATCGAGAAGGCAGCCGCCGCCCTCAGCGAGCACGGCGGCGAGAAGGCCGCCATCGCGATCAAGACCACCGACACCGTCCACAAGACCGCCGTCGCGGGCGGCGAGGGGTGGACCGTCGGCGGTATGGCCAAGGGCGCCGGCATGCTCGCCCCGGGCCTCGCCACCATGCTGGTCGTCCTCACCACCGACGCCGACGTGGACGCGCCGGCGCTGGACACCGCGCTGCGCGCCGCCACCCGCACCACCTTCGACCGGGTCGACTCGGACGGCTGCATGTCGACCAACGACACCGTGCTGCTGCTGGCCTCCGGCGCGAGTGGGATCACCCCGGAGCAGGACGAGTTCGCCGAGGCCGTACGGACCGTCTGCGCCGACCTCGCCCGGCAGCTCATCGGTGACGCCGAGGGTGCCTCCAAGGACATCCGGATCGAGGTCATCAACGCCGCGACCGAGGACGACGCCGTCGAGGTGGGCCGGTCCATCGCCCGTAACAACCTCCTCAAGTGCGCCATCCACGGCGAGGACCCCAACTGGGGCCGGGTCCTCTCCGCGATCGGCACGACGAAGGCCGCCTTCGAACCGGACCAGCTGAATGTCGCCATCAACGGCGTATGGGTCTGCAAGAACGGCGGTGTCGGCGAGGACCGCGACCTGGTCGACATGCGCTACCGGGAAGTGAAGATCACCGCCGACCTGGCCACCGGCACCGAGTCGGCCGTCATCTGGGCCAACGACCTCACTGCCGACTACGTCCACGAGAACAGCGCGTACAGCTCATGACCACGGCGCGGAAGCACACCGCACTCCCGAAGGCACAGATTCTCATCGAGGCGCTGCCCTGGCTGACCCGGCACAACGGCAAGACCGTCGTCATCAAGTTCGGCGGCAACGCCATGATCGACGAGGAGCTGAAGGCGGCCTTCGCCCAGGACGTCGTCTTCCTGCGCCAGGCCGGCCTCAAGCCCGTCGTCGTGCACGGCGGCGGCCCGCAGATCAGCGCCCAGCTCGACAAGCAGGGCCTGGTCAGCGAGTTCAAGGCCGGTCTGCGCGTCACCACGCCCGAAGCGATGGACGTCGTACGGATGGTGCTGGCCGGACAGGTCCAGCGCGAGCTCGTCGGCCTGCTCAACCAGCACGGCCCGCTCGCCGTCGGCATGACCGGCGAGGACGCCCACACCATCACCGCCACTCAGCACAGGCCGACCATCGACGGCGAACTCGTCGACATCGGCCGGGTCGGCGAGATCACCGCCATAGACACCGGGGCCATCCAGGCGCTGCTCGACGACGGCCGGATCCCCGTCGTCTCCTCCATCGCACGCTCCGCCGACGACAACCACGTCTACAACGTCAACGCCGACACCGCGGCCGCCGCACTCGCCGCCGCGCTGAACGCCGAGACGCTGATGGTCCTCACCGATGTCGAGGGGCTCTACGAGGACTGGCCCAACAGCGACGACGTGATCAGCCGCCTCACCGCCACCGAGCTGGAGAAGCTGCTTCCCGAGCTGTCCAGCGGCATGGTCCCGAAGATGCAGGGCTGCCTGCACGCCGTACGCAACGGCGTCGAGACCGCCCGTGTCATCGACGGCCGGGTCCAGCACTCGATCCTGCTGGAGATCTTCACCGACGAAGGAATCGGCACGATGGTCGTGCCCGACGCACAGGGGGAGTCATGAGCAACCAGGAGCTCTCGCAGCGCTGGCAACACGCGCTGATGGACAACTACGGCACCCCCCAGCTGTCCCTCGTCCGAGGCGAAGGCGCCCATGTGTGGGACGCCGACGGCACCGAGTACCTCGACTTCGTCGGCGGTATCGCCGTGAACGCCCTCGGACATGCCCACCCCGCCGTCGTCGAGGCCGTCTCCACCCAGATGGCCTCCCTCGGCCATGTCTCCAACCTCTTCATCGCACCGCCGCCCGTCGCCCTGGCCGAACGGCTGCTGCAGCTCTTCGGCCGGGGCGGCAGGGTCTACTTCGCCAACTCGGGTGCCGAGGCCAACGAGGCCGCCTTCAAGATCGGCCGGCTGACCGGGCGGACCCACATGGTCGCCACCGACGGCGGCTTCCACGGCCGGACCATGGGCGCGCTCGCGCTGACCGGGCAGCCCAAGAAGCGCGAACCCTTCGAGCCGTTGCCCGGCGATGTCACACATGTCCCGTACGGGGACGCCGAGGCGCTGCGGGCCGCTGTGACCACCGACACCGCGCTGGTGATCATCGAGCCCATCCAGGGCGAGAACGGTGTGGTCGTGCCGCCCAAGGGCTACTTGGAGGCCGCCCGGGAGATCACCCGGGCGACCGGCACCCTGCTCGTCCTCGACGAGGTGCAGACCGGTATCGGCCGCTGCGGCCACTGGTTCGAGCACCAGGCCCACCAGGGTGTCGAGCCGGACATCGTCACCCTCGCCAAGGGCCTCGGCGGCGGACTGCCGATCGGCGCGACCGTCGCGTTCGGTCCGGCGGCCGATCTGCTGAAGCCGGGCCAGCACGGCACGACGTTCGGCGGCAACCCGATCGCCTGCGCCGCAGGTCTCGCCGTCCTGGACACCCTGGCGGCCGATGGTGCCCTGGACCGGGTGAAGCGGCTCGGCGAGAAGATCCGGGACGGCGTGGAGGGTCTCGGGCACCCGCTGGTCGCCCGTGTCCGCGGCTCCGGGCTGCTGCTGGGTATCGTGCTCACCGAGCCCCTCGCACCTCAGGTGCAACAGGCGGCTCAGGGAGCCGGAATCCTGGTGAACGCACCCGCCCCCGATGTCCTGCGGCTCATGCCGCCGCTGATCATCGGTGACACGGAGGTGGACGCGTTCCTCCAGGCGCTGCCCGGCGCTCTCGACGCGGCAAAAGGGGACGGACGATCCGGAGAATGAGGCGACGACGATGACCGAGGCGCAGGAAACCGAGCACGGCGGGCCGTCCGTGCCGCAGACCCGCACCGCACGCCACCGCCGGATCGTGGACATCCTGAACCGGCAGCCGGTGCGTTCGCAGAGTCAGCTGGCCAAGCTCCTCGCCGACGACGGGCTGAGCGTCACCCAGGCGACGCTCTCCCGCGACCTGGACGAGCTGGGTGCGGTGAAGATCCGCAACACCGGCGGCGAGCTGATCTACGCGGTGCCGAGCGAGGGCGGTTTCCGTACCCCGCAGGCACCGCTGGGCGAGTCCGCGAAGGAGGAGCGGATGCGGCGCCTCTCCGCCGAACTGCTCATCTCGGCGGAGGCCTCGGCCAACCTCGTGGTGCTGCGTACACCTCCGGGCGCGGCCCAGTTCCTCGCCTCGGCCATCGACCAGGCCGAACTGCACGACATCCTGGGCACCATCGCGGGTGACGACACACTGATGCTGATCAGCCGTGACCCGGCGGGCGGTCAGGCGCTCGCCGAGCACCTGCTGCGACTGGCCCAGAACGAGCGCTGAACGGCCGGGGTACCCCGCGTCCGTCAGTAGCGCGTGATCGCGGTCGGGCCCGAACGGGTCCCGATCGCGATGTGCGGACTGCGGGCCGGGTCCACCCAGTCGAGGAGCCGGTCCATCGCGGCCGCCGGCACGGAGACACAACCGGCGGTCGCACCACGCCCGTTGACGTGGAGGAAGATACCGGCGCCTCGCCCCCGTACCGGCCGCTCGTAGTTGAAGCCGATGACGAGCGCGCGGGCGTACTGCGTCGGATACGCGGCCAGGTGCTCCGACTCGCCCGCCCGGCAGTCCGCAGGCCGCGGTTCCACCCAGCGGTTGTAGGCCCGCGCCTCGGTGTCCTCGCACCACCACGACCGGCTGTTGACCCGGCGGTACGGGTATACGGTGCCGGCCGGTGCCGCCTTGATTCCGAAGGCGTACGGCAGGTCGTACAGGCCGGTGGGTGTGGTGTCGGTGCCCTGCTTGCGCGACGTCCCCTCGGCCAGGCCCTTCGCACCGAACCGGGCCGGTGCGGACCCGCCCTTCACCCAGATGCCCCGGCGCAGATTCCACCAGGTGACGGTGCCCGTCGTGGAACCCGTGGCCGGGGCCTCGGCCGTGATCAACTGGGTACCACCGCCGGTGTCGGCCATCCGCCCCGGGAGAGCGGGCGCCCCGGCGGGCCGGGCCGCGACCGAGCCCGCCAGCGCGAGCAGTACCGAACCGATCACCAGGGATCTGCGCATGTCCCGAACGCTAGACCGTCCGGCGGCGTGTCACCCCCGGACCTGCTCCGTACGGCTCGATCTCATTCCGCGCGCGGCATGGCCGGCAGCGGGAGCGGCAGCCCCGGCAGCCCGTCGATACTCGTCGCGACGTGCTCCTTCTTCTCGAAGTAGACGCTGAGCGACGCGTCGTCCTCGCGGGCGAAGCGATGGGCGTGCAGCGGCCGGTCCTCGTCGTACGACATGAAGGGCACGGCAAATCCACAGGTGTCCCGGATCAGCTCGGCCTTCACCACGATGATGGCGCGCAGCCCGTGCGGGCCGGGGTCCACAGCGGGGAATCGGGCGAGCAGCGCGCCGAACCGCGGATCGTCACGGAAGACCGGCTCACCGCGACCGTGCACCCGCACGATGTTGGGCGGCCCCTGGAAGGCGCACCACATCAGCGTGATGCGCCCGTTCTCCCGGAGGTGGGCGACGGTCTCCGCGTTGCTGCCCGCGAAGTCCAGGTAGGCCACGGTCAGTTCGTCGATGACGGCGAAGGAGCCGCTGACCGGGCCGCGGCCGACGAGGTGTCCGGCGCCGCCCCGAGCGGTATGCCCCGGGCCGGCCGTTTCGCGGCCTCGTGGTCGCCGGGCACCGTCCTTGCCCCCCAGTGTGCGGTCGCGGTCCGGGCCAAGACCGCCCCGGACCGTTCGAGTCCGGCATCCTCCTCCCGCGCGCGGGCCCTGAGGCGCGCCTCCCACCTGCATCTTTGACAAACCATACGGAGGACTGCATAGTTATACCCATCAGTGATTGCACCGTAGGGAGAAACCCGTGACCGAGCGCGTCGTACTCGCCTACTCGGGCGGCCTGGACACCTCCGTCGCCATCGGCTGGATCGCCGAGGAGACGGGCGCCGAGGTCATCGCCGTTGCCGTGGACGTCGGCCAGGGCGGCGAGGACCTGGAGGTCATCCGTAAGCGCGCGCTCGCCTGCGGTGCCGTCGAGGCCGAGGTCGCGGACGCCAAGGACGAGTTCGCCGAGGAGTACTGCCTCCCGGCGATCAAGGCCAACGCCCTCTACATGGACCGCTACCCGCTCGTCTCGGCCCTGTCCCGGCCGGCCATCGTCAAGCACCTCGTCGCCGCCGCCGACAAGCACGACGCCGGCATCGTCGCCCACGGCTGCACCGGCAAGGGCAACGACCAGGTCCGCTTCGAGGCCGGCATCTCCGCGCTCGGCCCCGACCTGAAGTGCATCGCCCCGGTCCGTGACTACGCGATGACCCGGGACAAGGCGATCGCCTTCTGCGAGGAGAAGAACCTTCCGATCGCGACCACCAAGAAGTCCCCGTACTCCATCGACCAGAATGTCTTCGGACGCGCTGTCGAGACGGGCTTCCTGGAGGACATCTGGAACGCGCCGATCGAGGACATCTACGAGTACACCGAGAACCCCGCCACCCCGCGCGAGGCCGACGAGGTCGTCATCTCCTTCAAGGAGGGCGTGCCCGTGGCCATCGACGGCAAGCCCGTCACGGTCCTCCAGGCGGTCCAGCAGCTCAACCAGCGGGCCGGCGCCCAGGGCATCGGCCGGATCGACATGGTCGAGGACCGTCTTGTCGGCATCAAGTCCCGCGAGGTGTACGAGGCACCGGGCGCGATCGCACTGATCACCGCCCACCAGGAGCTGGAGAACGTCACCGTCGAGCGCGAGCTGGCCCGCTACAAGCGGCAGGTCGAGCAGCGCTGGGGCGAGCTGGTCTACGACGGCCTGTGGTTCTCCCCGCTCAAGCGCGCCCTGGACGGCTTCATCAACGAGGCCAACCAGCACGTCACCGGTGACATCCGGATGACCATGCACGCGGGCCGCGCCGTCGTCACCGGCCGGAAGTCCGAGCAGTCGCTCTACGACTTCAACCTCGCCACCTATGACTCGGGCGACACGTTCGACCAGTCCAAGGCGCAGGGCTTCATCGAGATCTTCGGCCTCTCGTCGAAGATCGCCGCGAAGCGTGACCTCGCCTGACCCCCAGTAGTTACGTCACCGCCTCCCCGACCCTCCGTGCGGGGAGGCGGCTGCACATCCACCCCCTTGTTCTTCCGAGGAGCACGCAGTGAGCAACGGCAACGGCAACAGCGACGTACGCCTCTGGGGCGCCCGCTTCGCCGACGGTCCGGCCGAGGCGCTGGCCAAGCTGTCCGCCTCCGTCCACTTCGACTGGCGGCTCGCGCCGTACGACATCGCCGGCTCCCGCGCCCACGCGCGAGTGCTGAACAAGGCGGGCCTGCTCACCGAGGACGAGCTGAACCGCATGATCGCCGGTCTCGACCAGCTCGATGCCGATGTCGCCGACGGCTCGTTCACCGGCACCGTCGCCGACGAGGACGTCCACACCGCGCTGGAGCGCGGCCTGCTGGAACGCCTCGGCCCGGACCTCGGCGGCAAGCTGCGGGCCGGCCGGTCCCGGAACGACCAGATCGCCACGCTCTTCCGGATGTACCTGCGCGACCACGCCCGGATCATCGGCGGTCTGATCGCCGAGCTGCAGGGCGCCCTGGTCGGCCTCGCCGAGGCGCACCCGGACGTCGCGATGCCCGGTCGCACGCATCTGCAGCACGCCCAGCCGGTGCTCTTCGCCCATCACGTCCTCGCTCATGTGCAGTCCCTCTCCCGGGACGCCGAGCGGCTGCGCCAGTGGGACGAGCGGACCGCCGTCTCCCCGTACGGCTCCGGCGCGCTGGCCGGGTCGTCCCTCGGGCTCGACCCGGAGGCGGTCGCCGCCGACCTCGGCTTCGAGCACGGCTCCATCGCCAACTCCATCGACGGCACGGCCTCCCGCGATTTCGCCGCCGAGTTCGCGTTCATCACCGCGATGATCGGCGTCAACCTCTCCCGGATCGCGGAGGAGGTCATCATCTGGAACACGAAGGAGTTTTCCTTCGTCACCCTGCACGACGCCTTCTCCACCGGCTCCTCGATCATGCCGCAGAAGAAGAACCCGGACATCGCCGAGCTGGCCCGCGGCAAGTCCGGCCGGCTGATCGGCAATCTGACCGGCCTGATGGCCACGCTGAAGGCGCTCCCGCTCGCGTACAACCGCGACCTCCAGGAGGACAAGGAGCCGGTCTTCGACTCCTGCGACCAGCTCGAAGTCCTGCTGCCCGCCTTCACCGGAATGATGGCCACGCTCACCGTCAACCGCGAGCGCATGGAAGAGCTCGCCCCGGCCGGTTTCTCGCTCGCCACCGACATCGCCGAGTGGCTGGTCAAGCAGGGCGTGCCGTTCCGCGTCGCGCACGAGGTCGCGGGCGAGTGCGTCAAGGAGTGCGAGCAGCAGGGCATCGAGCTCGACGAGCTGACCGACGAGCAGTTCGCGAAGATCTCCGAGCACCTCACCCCCGAGGTCCGCGCGGTCCTCAACGTGGCCGGTGCGCTCGCGTCCCGCAGCGGCCGCGGCGGTACGGCCCCGTCGGCCGTAGCGGTACAGCTCACCGAGGTCAAGGCCGACCTCGCCGTCCAGCAGGCGTGGGCCACCGCGAAGAACTGACGGCACGGAACCGGCAGCGCCGAAGGCGAATCGAGGCGGGGAGCGGTCGTTCCCCGCCTTCCGGTTTTCCCGAGCTGAGTTACGTTGACGGGGGAGTGCACCCGATCGACGAGGAGCCCGCGATGCCTTTCGCCAGGCTGGCCACAGCGACTACTCCGACCGCCCACATCGGGCTCGGCCTGGCAGCGGTCGGCAGGCCCGGCTACATCAACCTCCATCGCGACCGCGATCTGCCCGGTGACCGCAGTGCCGAGGCCCTGCGCGAGCGCACCCACGAGCTGCTGGACGCCGCCTATGCCCAGGGCGTCCGCTACTTCGACGCGGCCCGCTCCTACGGCCGTTCGGAGGAGTTCCTCGCCGAGTGGCTGACGGTGCACCCGGAAGTGCGCGATGTCGTCATCGGCAGCAAGTGGGGCTACACCTACACCGCCGACTGGAATGTCGAAGCCGAGGCGCACGAGGTCAAGGACCACAGCCTCGCCATGTTCGAACGCCAGCGCGCAGAGACCGACGCGCTGCTCGGTGACCGCCTCGACCTCTACCAGATCCACTCGGTGACCGCCGACAGCCCGGCCCTCACCGACAAGGATCTGCACGCACGGCTCGCCGCACTCGCCGCGGAGGGGGTCAGTGTCGGCCTGTCCACCAGCGGACCTGCCCAGGCCGACGCCATCCGGGCCGCTCTTGCCGTCACGGTCGACGGCGAGCCGCTCTTCCGTACGGTCCAGGCCACCTACAACGCCCTGGAGACCTCGGCCGGAGCGGCGCTCGCCGAGGCCCATGACGGCGGGCTCACCGTGATCGTCAAGGAAGCCATGGCCAACGGCCGGCTCGCCGGCACGGAAGCCCCCGCCGTTGTCCAGGAGATCGCCGCCGAGGCCGGCCTGGGCAGTGACGCGATCGCCCTGGCGCTCGTACTGCACCAGCCGTGGGCCGGTGTGGTGCTCTCCGGTGCGGCGACCGTCAGCCAGCTCGCCGGAAACCTGCACGCGGCCGTCGTCGACCTCGACGAGGAGCGGCGCGCCCGGCTCGATGCGCTCGTGGAGGAGCCGGAGGCGTACTGGCGTCATCGTGCCGGACTGCCGTGGAGCTGAGCGGGCGTGCCCGGCGCCGGTGAAGCGGCGCCGATCCACCTGTCACATCCACGAGATCCGGTTCGTCACCACATTGACGGAACACTACGGAGGAATGTGACTGTGGACGGAATCGAGTTCCTGGCAGAACGCTTCGAGGAGAACCGGACTCAGCTGAAGGCCGTTGCCTACCGGATGCTCGGCTCGACGAGCGAGGCGGAGGACGCCGTCCAGGAAGCCTGGATCCGCCTCAGCCGCTCCGACAGCCGGGCGATCGAGAACCTCGGCGGCTGGCTGACGACGGTTGTCGGGCGGGTGTGCCTGGACATGCTCCGCTCCCGCCGCTCCCGCCGCGAGGCGCCCCTCGACACACAGGCACCCGAGGCGCACGCCCCCGAACCGGTGCTCGGCACTCAGCCGGATGCCGATCCCGAGCAGCGGGCCCTGATGGCCGACTCGGTCGGTCTCGCGATGCTGGTCGTACTCGAAACGCTCGACCCCGCCGAGCGGCTCGCCTTCGTACTGCACGACATGTTCGCCGTGCCCTTCGACGAGATCGCCCGCATCGTGGACCGCACCCCGGCCGCGGCCCGGCAGCTCGCCAGCCGGGCCCGTCGCCGGGTGCAGGGCGTGGACCCGGATCCGGGCCCCGATCTCACCCGCAAGCGCGAGGTGGTCGATGCCTTCCTGGCCGCCGCCCGCGACGGTGACTTCGAGGCCCTCGTCGCCGTGCTCGACCCGGACGTGGTGGTGCGCTCCGACTTCGGTGCCGGTGGTGTCGGTGCGCCGTCCCTGGTGCGGGGCGCCGCGGTCGTGGCCCGTCAGGCGATGATGTTCGCGCCGTTCGCCCGGTCGTCGCAGCGGGCACTGGTCGACGGGAACCCGGCCGTCATCTCCACGCGCGAGGGCCGGCGGTTCTCGGTCATGATCTTCACGGTCGAGCGGGGGAAGGTCGTCGAGATGTCCGTGATCAACGACCCGGCCCGCCTCCCCGACCTGGATCTGACCGTCCTCAACGACTGACCCCGGGCGGGCGGCCGTACCGCGGGCTCAGTGTCCGCCGCCCCGGCGGCCGTCCGCCCACTCGGCCAGCTGCTCGAAATCGGCCGGCAGCAGTCCGATCCGCGGGTCGATCCACATCAGCAGCGTCTCGGCCGCCCCCTGTCCCGAGATCCACTCCCGGTCCTGCTCGGCGATCTCGTCGTCGACCCAGGCGAACGGCCGGCCGGCCGCGTACTCCACGATGTACTGCGTCTTCCAGTACGTACCGTCCGGTGCGCCGCCATGCATCGACGGCCAGTCGACGTACGGCAGCGGGGGCAGCCCGAGCCGCGGACCGATCCACACGTTGGCCTCGTCCTTCCAGGTCGTCGCCCAGACCAGTTCGTAGCGGCCGGCGAGGGCCAGCAGCGCCCGGCCGTGTTCCGGGTTGAGCAGGACGGGCAGCGGCGTCCCGTAGTCCCACCCCGTCGGCCGCATCAGATACAGCGCATAGCCGTCCGGGATCCGTCGGCGCATCAGTGTCGCGTACGGATTGAGCGGACCGTCGATGTCGATCAGCAGCAGCGGCTTCATGCCGACATCGTCCTCTCTCCCTTCCGCGGAGGCAGACACCTCCGGTGAGACATTCATGTCTCATATGGTTTATTGTTGTCTCATGACTCTCGATCGTGAGCAGGTACTGCGCAGCGCCGCCGCACTGCTGACCCGTAAATCGACCGCCACCATGGACGAGGTCGCCAGAGCCGCAGGCATCGGACGCGCCACCCTGCACCGGCACTTCGCCGGACGGGACGCCCTGGTCAAAGCGTTGGAGAGCCTGGGAATCCAGGAGTTCGAAGCGGCCCTGGACGCCGCCGCGCTCGACGAGGGGAGTTGCGAGGAGGCGCTGCGCCGACTCGTCGCGGCCGTCGAGCCGAGCGCCGGACTGCTCTCCTTCCTCGTCACCGAGAACCAGCTCTTCGAGGGCGACGAGGTGAACGAGGGCTGGAACCGGCTCGACGCCCGGGTCTCCGCCCTCTTCCGGCGCGGCCAGGAGCGCGGCGAGTTCCGGATCGACCTCACCCCCGCCTGGCTTACCGAGGCCTTCTACGGACTCGTCTCCGCCGGCGCCTGGACCGTCCAGGTGGGCCGGGTGGCCGGGCAGGACTTCCAATACATGATCGTCGAGTTGCTGCTCGGCGGCGCACGCCGGAGCGTGGGGCAATGAGCAGTCTCGAACAGCATGCGGAAACCTCCCAGGAGCTGCGCCGTCCGGGGCGGTGGATCGCCCTGGCCGTCCTCGTCCTCGCTGTGCTGCTCGTGGCCGTGGACGCCACAGTCCTCGGCCTCGCCACCCCCTTCCTCACCGAGGACCTCAAGCCGTCCGGCACCCAACTGCTCTGGATCGGGGACGTCTACTCCTTCGTCATCGCCGGGCTCCTCGTCTCCATGGGCAGCCTCGGTGACCGCATCGGCCGCAAGAAGCTGCTGCTGACCGGTGCCGTCGCCTTCGGTGCGGTGTCCGTGCTCAACGCGTACGCGAGCACGCCCGAGATGATGATCCTGGCGCGGGCTCTGCTCGGGGTCGCCGGTGCCACCCTGATGCCGTCCACACTCGCCCTGATCCGCAACCTCTTCCACGATCCGCGCGAGCGCAGCCTCGCCATCGGTATCTGGGGAGCCATGGCCTCCGCGGGTGCGGCCGTCGGCCCTGTCGTCGGCGGCTTCCTCCTGGAGCACTTCTGGTGGGGCTCGGTCTTCCTGATCAACCTGCCGGTCATGGCCGTCCTCGTGGTCGTCGGCATCAAAATGATCCCCGAGTCGAAGAACCCGGCACGGGGCCCGTGGGACCTGGTCAGCGTGGCGCTCTCCTTCATCGGCATGATCGGAGTCGTATACGCGGTCAAGGAGCTGGCCGCGCACGGCGCGAGCTGGGAGGTCGCCGTCGCGGGCATCGGCGGTCTGGCCGCGCTCTGCTGGTTCGTACGCAGGCAACTCACGCTCCCCGCACCCCTGCTGGACATGCGGCTCTTCCACCACCGGGGCTTCTCGGGTGCGGTCCTCGCCGATCTGCTGACCATCCTCGGCCTGTCCGGGCTCGTCTTCTTCCTCTCCCAGTTCCTGCAACTGGTACAGGGACGCGGGCCGCTGGAGGCCGGGCTCGCCGAACTGCCCGCCGCCGTGGGTGCGGTCACCGCGGGTCTCATCGCCGGCCTGGCAGCCCGGCGCTACTCGGTGCGGTCGGTGGTGTCCGGCGGCCTCGGGGCGATCGGCCTGGCACTCGCCGCGGTCACCCTGATCCACAAGGAGACCGCCTATCCGCTGATCGGTGCGGTGCTGCTGGTCGTCGGCGTCGGTGCGGGCTTCGCCTTCACCGTCACCTCCGATGTGATCCTCTCCAGCGTCCCGAAGGAGCAGGCAGGCTCCGCGGGCGCGGTCTCCGAGACGGCGTACGAACTCGGCGCGGCCCTCGGCATCGCCCTGCTCGGCTCCATCGTCACCGGCGTCTACCAGGACTTCGCCACTCCGAGGGGCGTCCCGTCGGCCGACGCCGCAGCGGCCCATGAGTCGCTGGGCGGCGCCGTCGAAGCGGCCCACGGCCTTCCGGCGCATCAGGCGAGCGCGCTGGTCTCCGCGGCACAGGAATCGTTCGTCGACGGGCTGCGGCTCGCGGCGGGTGTCGGCGCGGCGGTCCTGCTGGCGACAGCCGTCGCCGCCTGGTTCCTGTTGCGCGGTCAGAAGCTGGAGGACGGCATCGTCCACCAGTAGCTGCCCGCGCCGTGGGCCGTACGAGTTGTGACGACATACGGAAGGGCCCGTACCACCGACCGGGGTACGGGCCCTTCCGTATGTCCTGCGCGTCAGCTCACGCGGCCTTGGCCTTCGTCGCATACATGTCGACGTACTCCTGACCCGACAGCCGCATCACCTCGGCCATCACGGAGTCGGTCACCGCCCGCAGCACATAGCGGTCGCGGTCCATGCCCTCGTAGCGGGAGAACTCCATCGGAGCGCCGAAACGGACCGTCACCTTGCCGGGACGGGGCAGACCGGCACCACCGGGCTGCAGCTTGTCCGTACCGATCATCGCGAACGGCACCACCGGTGCACCCGTCATCAGTGTCAGCCGGGCGATGCCCGTACGGCCCCGGTAGAGGCGGCCGTCGGGGGAGCGGGTGCCCTCCGGGTAGATGGCGAACGCCTTGCCCTCCTCCAGCACCCGACGGCCCGTCATCAGCGCCGCGACACCGCCGCGGCCGCCGTCCCGGTCCACCGGGATCATGCCGCAGCCCGTGAAGAACCAGGCCATCGCCCGGCCCTTGAGCCCCTTGCCCGTCACGTACTCGTCCTTGCCGATGTAGAAAACCTGCCGGTCACAGCAGATCGGCATGATCATCGAGTCGATGAACGTCAGATGATTGCCCGCGAGGATCACCGGACCGTCCCCGGGAATGTTCTCCACACCCTCCACCTGGGGGCGGAACATCAGACGCAAGATCGGTCCGAGCACTGCCTTGATGAGTGCGTGTCGGGACAACGGTTCCTCCGGTGTAGTGGCCGGGCCGGCCGGGGCGCGGGATCGTGACGGTCCATGCAGGTGAGGACGATACTCGCGGGTACTCGCCCATCGCACATCGGGTTCATCGAGTGGATACGCAGTGTTGACGTGTGTTTCCGCCAAGTTCGTCCAGGAGCTGCTCCTAAGACGGTACGACTCCCTAGGCTCAGGCCTCGCCCGACAGGTGCGAGACATCACACGCGAGGAGCATTCATGACAGAGCGCGCGCAGGCAGGTCCCGGCCGCAGAACCCTGCTGGGAGCGGGGGCCGCCGTACTGGGCACGGCCGCTCTCGGACTGGCCGGCGGACCGGCCGACGCCGCCGGGAACGCCTCCGAGCGGTCCGGCGGCCACGGCGGGGGCCACGGCTTCCGCCTCGACCTGCCGGTGCCCACCGTCATAGGACACCGCGGTACCAGCGGCTACCGGCCCGAGCACACCCTCGGCTCCTACCAGCTGGCCCTCGACATGGGCGCGCACGTCATCGAGCAGGACCTGGTGCCGACCAAGGACGGCCATCTCGTCTGCCGTCACGAGAACGACATCACCGCCACCACCGATGTCTCCGCCCACCCCGAGTTCTCGAGCCGCAAGACCACCAAGAAGGTCGACGGGGTCTCCCTCACCGGCTGGTTCACCGAGGACTTCACCCTTGCCGAGCTGAAGACGCTCCGCGCCAAGGAGCGCATCCCCGGCACCCGTCAGAAGAACACGCTCTACGACGGCCGCTGGGAGGTCCCCACGTTCGAAGAGGTGCTCCAGTGGGCCGACCGCGAGGGCCACAAGCGCGGCAAGCCGGTCTGGCTGTACGTCGAGACCAAACACCCCACGTACTTCCGCGGCCTCGGCCTCGGACTCGAGGAGCCCCTCGCCAAGCTGCTGCGCCGCTACAACCGCCACCGCAGGCAGTCGCCGCTCATCCTCCAGTCCTTCGAGCCCGGCAGCATCCAGCGACTGGCCGGACTCGTCGCCACCCCGCGCGTCGTGCTGCTCTCCGGCGCGGGCGGGCGGCCCTGGGACTTCGTGACGTCCGGAGATCCGCGTACCGTCGCCGACCTGGTGAAGCCCGAGGGCCTGAAGTGGATGGCGTCCTTCGCCCAGGGCATCGGACCCACCCTGGACCTGATCATTCCCAAGGACGCCTCGGGCCGGCTCACCGCACCGACCACCCTGGTGATGGATGCGCACGCCCAGGGGCTGGTCCTCCACCCGTACACCATGCGCAACGAGAACTCCTTCCTGCCCGCCGACTTCCGACGCGGTACGGACCCCAACGCGTACGGTGACGCATTCGGTGCGTTCCAGGCGTACTTCGCGACGGGTATCGACGGGATCTTCTCCGACAATCCAGACACCGCTCTTCTCGCGGCGGCGGACTTCGCCGCGAAGTGACACCTGCGTCAGCACCCGGCCGGGGCGGGCCCCGGTCGGGTGGTGCTCGCCGGATACGGCAACCGGCCGTCGGCACAGGTGCGTCGGCCGGGGCATGACGCCTATCGATCTTGCCCCCGTGGGGGCCGCCGGCCCTGCGGCGGTCGTCCATTCCCTGTATCCACTGGTGAGTGCCGAGGCCGCGGCCGAGGCGGCAGCCTCGGCAACGGGCGCGGCGATCGAACCCGCCGATCTCGAACAGGCCGTCTGGCTACGGCTGCTGGAGCGGCTCGCGCAGGATGGGCCGCCGGTGGACACGGCGCGCTGGGTGCGGGACGCCGTACGGGCGGAGGCCCGCAGGGCCCGTCGAACCACCCGGCGCGAACGCCCCTACCGTGACGAGACCTCCGCGGATCCGGCCGGCTGCCCGGAGCGGATCGCCGTCGGTGCCGACGAACGCCGGGCGCTGCGTGCCGCGGTGGACCGGCTGCCCGGCCGGTGCGCCCGGCTGCTCGCGGCGATGCTCGCGCCCGGTGATCCCACCTACCGGGAAATCGCAGGGAAGTTGGGTATGTCACAGGGGAGTTTGGGTCCGGTCCGTTCCCGATGCCTTGGATGTCTGCGCAGAATGCTCGCGGCGGAGGTTGTAGCTCCTGAACCGCGGGGAAAGGAGCGTTAGACAACCGGTGGATCAGGTGGGCGGAGGCATGCGCACATGGGCATGAGCGTGATCATCTCGGCGGCGACGGCACAGGACGCCGAACAGATCTTGAAACTTCAGTACCTCTGCTTCCAGAGCGAGGCGGAGCTGTACGGGAACTACCGGATCGACCCGCTCGTCCAGACCCTCGATTCGGTGCGCGCGGAGATCGCCACGAATCTGGTGTTCGTGGCGCGGCTGGGGGACGAGGTCGTCGGCTCGGTCCGCGGATCCACCGATCAGGACGGTACCGGGCAGATCGCGAGGCTCTGCGTCCACCCGCGGCTCCAGGGGCACGGGCTCGGCGCCCGGCTGCTGCGGGCCGCGGAGTCGGGACTCGTCGACGAGCGGTCGGCCACTCGCTTCCGGCTGCACACCGGCCATCGCAGCGAGGGAAATCTGCGGCTCTACCAGCGGGCGGGTTACGCCCCCGTGGGCAACGAGACCGGTCGGGACGGCGTCCGGTTGATCCTGCTGGAGAAGGATGTGACCGCCCCCGCCTATGTGGCCAGCGCGTAGGGCCGGTTACGCGTTCTCGCCCCGCCTACGCGTTTTTCGCCCGGCGCAGCCACATCATCCCGGTGATCGGCAGGATCACCGGGATGAACAGATAGCCCATACCGAAGTCGGACCAGACGGTGGCGTCCGCGAACGCCGAGGGCTCCACCATCGTCCAGGTCCCCACGACCAGCACGCCCAGGAGCTCGGCGGCGCAGCACACCAGCGCCGACCTGCGCGCCTTCTCGCCGCCGCGCACCAGCGAGTACGTGATGAATCCGTAGACGAGGGCGGCGACGGCCGACAGCGCATAGGCGAGCGGTGCCTTGTCGAAGTCCAGGATCACCTGGACGATCGAGCGGGAGGCCGCCGCGACGGTGAACACCCCGTAGAACCAGACCAGCACCCGGCCTGGACCGGTGCCGAGGTCGAAGGGCTGCTTCTCGCCGGTGGCCGCCGCGGGGGTGCGATCGGTGTCGGTCACGGTCAGTTTCCCCAGATGTCGTAGAGCCGTACTTCGAGGACGGCCAGCACGACCGCGCCCGCCGCCACCGTCACCGAACCCCATCGGGTCCGCTCGGTGAGCGACAGGAAACCGGCCGCGGGCACGGCGAGGAAGGCCCCGATCAGATACGCGATGAAGATCGTCATGCCCTGCTCGGGCCGTTCGCCCCGGGACAACTGCACGATGCCCACCACCAGCTGGGCCAGCGCCAGCAGGGAGACCACTGCCATCCCGATGAAATGCCAGTCCTTGGTCGGCTGGTCCCGGTATGCGGCGAATCCGCACCAGGCGGCGAGGGCGAGCGCGGTCACGGCGACCGCGACCGTCAGGGCGTCAAGCATGAGGTGAGGGTATTACGGACCAAAAGGCCCCCTGCGTGCGCCCCCGTACCCGGAGGACATGGCCCGAGGGCAAGGCCCTAGTGTCGATGCACATGAAGATCCATGCCCAGGCCCTGCTGTTCGACAACGACGGGACACTGCTCTCCTCGATCGAGTCGGTGTACCGCTGCTGGACCCGGTGGGCCCAGGAGTACGGGCTCACGGCGGAGGACTTCCAGGGCGTCGAACTGCACGGCCGGACGGCAGGGGAGATCATCGCCGAGCTGCTTCCCGCGGACCGGGTCGACGGGGCCCTGGCCCGTATAGAACAGCTGGAGGTCGAGGACGCCCCCGGCGGCGTCGTGATCCTGCCCGGCACCAAGGAGCTGCTCGGTGCGCTGCCCGCGCACCGCTGGGCCGTCGTCACCTCCGCCACCCGGTTGCTCGGCGAGGCCCGGCTGCGCGAGGTGGGGATCGACTTCCCCGTGATGATCGCCGCCGAGGACGTCACCCGGGGCAAGCCCGACCCCGAGCCCTACCTCCTGGCTGCCGCGCGCCTCGGCGTCGACCCGGCGCGCTGTGTGGTCTTCGAGGATGCCCCCGCCGGACTGCGGGCCGGACGGGCGGCAGGCATGAAGACCGTGGCCTTGGCCACAACGCACGACCGTTCCGAGCTGGACGCGGATGTCGTCATCGGTGACCTCTCCGCCGTATCGGTGCAGGTCACAGCCCAGGGCGTGGAAATCACAGCGGTCGGCTGAATCTGCTCGCACCACCATCCACGGCTGTCCGCTATTCGGACAGGCGGACCGGGCGGAACGTTACGTCTGTTTTACTTGGCGCATGACCACGACGAGCAACCGCATCCTTGCGACCGAGGCGATCACGACGCCCGGTGCTCGTTGTATGTGTCGAATGCGCGCCTTCTGAGGGCCCCCGCCTGAGCCTCGCGCCCCGAAGCGAGACCGAGCCCGAGCCGTCCGCACCCGGCGGAGCGAGCCTGCCCGAGCACCGCTGTCCCGGCCCCCGCCGTACCCAGCCGTGCCGAGACCCCGCTTGGAACGTCCGATCGAAACGTCCAAACAGTCTCATCAGACGAATGCCCCGTGCCCGGCGGACACCGCGCCGCGCACTCGACAGTGACGGAAACCCCTGTGATCACCACTTCGGGCCTCACGAAGGTCTACCAGTCGCGCGGCCGCGAGGTCACCGCCCTGGACGGCGTCGACCTGCACGTCCGCGAGGGCGAGGTGTACGGCGTCATCGGACAGAGCGGCGCCGGAAAATCCTCCCTCATCCGCTGCATCAACCTCCTGGAACGCCCCACCTCCGGCACCGTGACCGTGGCCGGCCAGGACCTCACCGCCCTTGCGGGCCGGGGTCGCCGGGCCGGCAAGGAGCTGCGCGAGGCGCGCAGCCGCATCGGCATGGTCTTCCAGCACTTCAACCTGCTGGCCTCGCGCAATGTCCAGGACAACGTCGAACTCCCGCTGGAGATCCTCGGCGTCTTTGGCAAGGACCGCTCCCGCAAGGCCCTCGAACTCCTCGACCTGGTGGGCCTCGCCGACAAGGCCAAGGCCTACCCCGGCCAGCTCTCCGGCGGGCAGAAGCAGCGCGTCGGCATCGCCCGCGCGCTCGCCGGAGACCCCAAGGTACTGCTCTCCGACGAGGCGACCTCCGCCCTCGACCCCGAGACCACCCGCTCCGTCCTCCAGCTGCTGCGCGACCTCAACCAGCAGCTCGGCCTGACCGTTCTGCTCATCACGCACGAGATGGACGTCGTCAAGACGATCTGCGACTCGGCCGCGCTGATGCAGAAGGGGCGCATCGTCGAGTCGGGCACCGTCGGTGAACTGCTCGCCACGCCCGGCTCCGAACTGGCCCACGAGCTGTTCCCCGTCGGCGGTACGGCCTCCGGCCCCGACCGCACGGTCGTCGACGTCACCTTCCACGGGGAGGCCGCCACCCAGCCGGTGATCTCGCAACTCTCCCGTACGTACAACATCGACATCTCGATCCTGGGCGCCGCGATGGACACCGTCGGCGGCAACCAGATCGGCCGGATGCGCATCGAGCTGCCCGGCCGCTTCGAGGAGAACGTCGTCCCGATCGGCTTCCTGCGGGAGCAGGGCCTGCAGGCCGAGGTCGTGGAGCAGGACGCCGCCTCCATCCCCGTACAGACCCCCGCCCCGCTCACCAAGGAGGTGGCGAAGTGACCTGGTCCGAAATGCAGCCGCTGCTCACCCAGGGAACCATCGACACCCTTTACATGGTGCTCTGGTCCGCGGTCGTCACCGTTCTCGTGGGGCTGCCGCTCGGCGTCCTGCTGGTCCTCACCGACAAGGGCGGACTGCTCCGGAACACCCCGGTGAACAAGGTCATCGGCGTGATCGTGAACGTCGGCCGTTCGCTGCCGTTCATCATCCTGCTGATCGCCCTGATCCCCTTCACCACCTGGGTCGTCGGCACCTTCATCGGCCCGACCGCGATGATCGTGCCGCTCGCCGTCGGCGCCATCCCGTTCTTCGCACGGCTCGTCGAGACGGCGGTCCGCGAGGTCGACCACGGGCTCGTCGAGGCCGTCCAGTCGATGGGCGGATCCATCCCGACGATCGTGCGCAAGGTGCTGCTGCCGCAGGCGCTGCCCTCGCTCATCTCCGGCGTCACCACCACCGTCATCGTGCTGATCGGCTACTCCGCGATGGCCGGTGCGGTCGGCGGCGAGGGGCTCGGCTCCAAGGCCGTGACCTACGGGTTCCAGCGCTTCGACAACCAGTTCATGCTCATCACCGTCGCGCTGCTGATCGTCATCGTGACCGTGATCCAGCTGGTCGGCGACGCAGCCGTACGCCTGCTGGCCCGCCGGGGCCGTACCACCACCTGAGACTTCCTCTCTGCTCAAGCCCGAACTCCTTGTCCGGGCGCACCACCCTCACCACCAGAAAGAGGCACTTTTCGTGCGTAAGAACATCAAGATCACCGCAGCTGCCGCCGCCACCGCCGCCCTGGCCTTCGGCCTCACGGCCTGCGGCACGTCGTCCGACCCGGCCTCCAAGAGCGAGACCGGCGCCAAGGCCGACACCTCCAAGGCGCTCGTCGTCGCCGCGTCCCCGACGCCGCACGCCGACATCCTGAACTTCGTCAAGAAGAACCTGGCGGCCAAGGCGGGCCTCAAGCTGGAGGTCAAGGAGTTCACGGACTACGTCCTGCCGAACACCGCCACCGAGACCGGCCAGGTCGACGCCAACTTCTTCCAGCACGCGCCGTACCTCGACGACTTCAACAAGAAGAACAACACTCACCTCGTCTCCGTGGGCACCGTCCACCTGGAGCCCCTCGGCCTCTACTCCAAGAAGGTCAAGGCCATCGGTGACATCAAGTCCGGCCAGACCATCGCGGTGCCCAACGACACCACGAACGAGGGCCGCGCCCTCCAGCTGCTCGCCGAGAACGGTCTGATCACCCTCAAGCCCGGTGTCGGCACCGACGCCAAGCTGAGCGACATCACCGACAAGAAGGGCCTGGAGTTCAAGGAGCTGGAGGCCGCAACCGTGCCCCGCGCCCTGAACGATGTGGACGCCGCCGTCATCAACGGCAACTACGCCATCGAGGCCAAGCTCAAGCCCGCCGAGAACGCCCTGGCGCTTGAGAAGGCCGACGGCAACCCGTACGCCAACATCATCGCCGTGAAGAAGGGCAACGAGAAGGACGCCCGCGTTCAGAAGCTCGTGAAGCTCCTCCACTCCGACGAGGTCAAGAAGTTCATCGAGGACACCTACCAGGGCTCGGTCATCCCGGCCTTCGGCACCGCCGCCAAGTCCTGACACCCGCACGGAATTTGTCCGACGAGCCCCGCGCACCCCACCAGGGGGGCGCGGGGCTCCGTCGTACGGACCCGCCCATGCACAATGCCGGCCCGATGCTGCATGCTGTGCCTTTACACGGTCTTCGGCATGGAGCTGCGCATGACTTCCACCTTTCCGGACATCTCCATCAGCACGGATCGGTTGGTGCTGCGCCCCTTCGACATGGCGGACGTCCCCGCGTACATCGAGATGATGAACGACGAACTCGTGACCGCCTGGACCGAGGCCCCTCACCCCTACACCCAGGTCGACGCCGAACGCTGGGTCCGCAGGATCGCACCCGCACAGCGGACCACGGGCGACGGCATCGTCTTCGCCGTCACCGAATTCCTCACCCAGCGACTCGTCGGATCGGTCCGTCTGCGCAACACCGACTGGCGCACCCTCGCCACCGAGGCCGCGTACATCACCGCCCCCTGGGCACGCGGCGAGGGATACGCCACCGAGTCCGTGCTGGCGCTGGCCCAGTGGCTCTTCCGCGACCAGGGCTTCGAGCGCATCGAACTGCGCACCGCCGCCGACAACACCGCCGCCCAGCAGGTCGCCCAGAAGCTCGGCTGCATCAGCGAGGGAGTGCTGCGCAACGCCCGCATAGCGCGCACCCGGACCGAGAACGGCACAGACGGAGGCTGGACCGACATCAGGACCGACCTGATCGTCTGGGGCCTGCTTCCCGAGGACCTCGAAGGGGTCGCCGAACAGCTCGCCGACGCGGGCGGCTACGGCGCCTACAACGACTGGAACTGACCCCTCCAAGGGGTCCTGGCACCGTACTGGCACGGACCGGGTACTCTCACCGTGCCCGCCCCTCACGGGCATCCCCACCTGCGACAACTCCAGGAGACTGACGACAGATGGCCGATCGGGTCACCGTGATCGGCTGGGACGGCTCGCCACTGACCGGAGCGGCCACGGCCGCGCTCTCGGCCGCCACGCTCGTCGCCGGAGCCGCCCACCACCTCGCACTCCCCGAAGTCCCGGCGAACGCCGAACGGATCCGCCTGGGCTCCATCGACCTCGCCGCCCGCCGGATCGCCGGACACCGCGGCAGCGCCGTGGTCCTCGCCGACGGAGACCCCGGCTTCTTCGGGGTCGTACGCAATCTCCGCGCACCCGAGCACGGCCTCGAAGTCGAAGTGGTGCCCGCCGTGTCCTCCGTCGCCACCGCGTTCGCCCGCGCCGGGATGCCGTGGGAGGACGCCCAGATCGTCGTCGCCCACCCCCGCACCCTGCGGCGCGCCGTCAACGTGTGCCGGGCCCACCACAAGGTCGCCGTTCTCACCTCGCCCGGCGCCGGCCCCGCCGAACTCGCCCTGCTCCTCGAAGGCGTCCACCGCACCTTCGTCATCTGCGAGGAACTCGGCACCGCACGCGAACAGGTCAGCGTCGTCACATCCGAAAAGGCCGCCGACCACGTCTGGCGCGACCCCAACGTGGTGATCGTCATCGGCGGCGGCCCCGAACCGCAGGCCTCCGGCGCCTGGATCGCCGGCCGTCACCCCGCCTACCCCCGTGGCGTACGCGGCTGGGCACTGCCCTCCCATGCCTACCCGGGCGGCGCCACGGACGCCGGGGACGAGAGCGGCGAGGGCGAGGCCCCGGGGCTGCGCGCCGCCCAACTGGCCCGCCTCGGCCCCCGCACCGGAGACCTTCTGTGGGACATCGGCTCCGGCAGCGGAGCCCTGGCGGTGGAGGCCGCCCGTTTCGGGGCTGCGGTCCTGGCGGTCGACAGCGACCCGGCGGCCTGCGCCCGCACCGCGGCTTCGGCCCGGTCCTTCGGAGTCCAGCTCCAGGTCGTCGAGGGCCGGGCACCCCATGTGCTGGAACGGCTGCCGGAGCCCGATGTCGTACGGATCGGGGGCGGGGGAGTCCCCGTCGTCACCGCCGTCACCGAGCGCCGGCCCGAGCGCATCGTGACCCATGCGTCGACACGGGACGAGGCCGAGGCACTCGGCGCGGCACTCACCGGAAACGGGTACACCGTCCGGTGTTCGCTCCTTCAGTCCGTCGAACTCGACACGGCCGCATGGTCGGAGCGCGAACGCTCGGTCGTGTTCCTGCTCTCGGCGCTGCGTTCGGACCTCGCCCCCTGAACCGGTCGGCGTACAGCGCGAGGTAGGCTGGCCGATCGTTGCACCGCGGCTGGGCGTTCGTCGCTTCGTTCGTCAATGTCCGGAAAAGGGGACCGTTTTGGCCCCCGTTGTGGTACGGCAGAACCGGGGGATGCGCGACGTGGCGCAGTCCACAGCGGGCCGTGGCGAAATGAGCTGCCGCGGCGGCGAACGGCCGCGAGAATGCAGTATGTCCGCGACCGTTTCGTGCCGCGCGGCGCGCCCGCTCGTTCTTGTTGACGAGCGCCGGCGTGCCGTGGTCGGGCGTCCCGGGCGATGGGCCGAAGGAGCACTGACGATGGGCGAGGGGTACGCATGAGTGACACCGGCCAGATCCCGGGTGAGGGACTGCCGGAGAACGCAGGCATGGTGGAGCAGCCGGGCATCGCCGCCCCGGATGCCTACACCTACCTCGCTCCCTCCGAGCATGTGTCCGAGGACGACGATCTCCTGTTGATGCCGAGCGCCCAGGGCGCCTGGGGCGACCCGCAGGCGGTACCGGCCCCCGGCCAGTACCCCGAGGGCGTCGCCGCGCAGGCGCTGCTGCCCGAACAGGGCGCCCACCAGGCCCAGCCCTCGGTACACGCGGCCCACTCCCAGCCGGTCGGCGAGGCTCCCGCGCAGCCCCAGGGGCCCGTGCAGGTGCAGGTACAGGAGCCCGTCCAGACACAGGTCGCGGACGCATACGCCGTACAGCAGCCGGTGGTCGAACCCCTGCCCGAGACCGGTCAGGGGACGCACGAGACCGGTGGCCGCGACTCCGGTTCGGTCGACCTGAGGGGCGTACGCATCCCGTCGCCCACCCCGGCTCCCGCCCCGACCGCGGCAGCGCAGGCCCAGGCCCCGGTGCGCCGGCCGCTGCATCGTGGCCCGGTCGCGGCAGACGGCGGGCCGTCCTACGGCGGAACGCCCAGCGGCGGTGTGGTCCGCTCGCTCGCCGACCGCGGACCGGCGGGCGCGCCCCAGGCGCAGGCCCAGGCCCAGGCCCCCGCACGGCACGCCGGACCGCCGACCACCGGGCCCGAGTACTTCGAGATGCCGGTTGACGAGGCGGCCGCACTGCCGGGCCCGCAGCTCGGTGAGATCCAGCCGCAGGGCGGAAGCCCTTGGTCGGCAGAGGCGCCGCAGCCCGTCGTTCCCCCGGTGGCAGCAGAAACGGTCGTGTCGGAGCCGGTCGCCGAGCCGGTACCGGCGGCACCGCAGGCACAGCCGGTGCAGGTCGCTCCGGCAGTGGTGCCGGAGGCCGTGAGTGCTCCCGAGGCCGATGCGGTACCGACCACTGCCGAGACTCCCGTCGAGGTTGCGGCGGAGGTTCCTGCCGGGGCACAGGCAGAGGCTGTGTCCGAGGTGCCTGCCGAAATCGCTGTCGTCGCATCGCAGGACGTCGAGGTAGCCGCTCCCACGGGCCAGTTCGTGCCCGTGGAGGGTTCGGTGCCGACGCCCCCGCACCCGGCCCCGACCCCCGTGGTGGAGCAGGCTGTGGAAACCGAGCCCGAGCCCGAGCGCGTGGTGTTCGCGATGGAGCCGGTCCAGCCCGCTCGGCCCGAGGCCGCCGAGGCCGCGGAAGCGGTCGAGAGCGTCGAGAACGTCACGCCCGCCGAAGCTCCTGAGCCGATCCCCGCGCCCGTCCCCGAGGCCGAGGCTCCGACGGTGGCCGAGCCGGAGCCCGAACCGGGCCCGGAGGTCATTGAGACCCCGGACATCACGGCCCCCACGGACAGTGCGGAGGCCACGGAGACCGCGCCCGTGGAGTCCGTACAGCCCGAGGCCCGGCCCGAGCCCGGGCTCCAAGCCGAGGAAGCGGAAGCTCCCGAGGCGTCCGAGTGCGACGAGACCGGGGCTCCCGCCTCCGCGCCCGCCCCCGGCTACGACGACGCCGAGCGCGAGGCCGTCCTGCGGGTCATGCGCGAGCGCCGCGACATCCGCAACGGCTTCCGCAGCGACCCGATTCCGCACGAGGTTCTGCTGCGCGTCCTCGAAGCCGCGCACACGGCGCCCAGCGTCGGCCACTCGCAGCCCTGGGACTTCGTCGTCATCCGCTCGGCGGAGACGCGTCGTTCCATGCACGAACTGGCACAGCGTCAACGCGACGCCTACGCCAAGTCGCTTCCCAAGGGCCGGGCCAAGCAGTTCAAGGAACTGAAGATCGAGGCCATCCTCGACACCCCGGTCAACATCGTCGTCACCGCCGACCCCACCCGCGGCGGCCGTCACACCCTCGGCCGGCACACCCAGCCGCAGATGGCCCCGTACTCCTCGGCGCTCGCCGTCGAGAACCTGTGGCTCGCCGCCCGCGCCGAAGGCCTCGGCGTCGGCTGGGTCAGCTTCTTCGACGAGCGCGAGATGGTCCGCGCCCTGGGCCTGCCCGAGCACCTCGAAGTCGTCGCGTACCTCTGTGTCGGTTACGTCGACGAGTTCCCCGAGGAGCCCGAACTGATGCAGGCGGGCTGGTCCAAGCGCCGCCCGCTGTCGTGGGTCGTCCACGAGGAGACGTACGGCCGCCGCGCACTGCCCGGCGAGGAGCCGCACGACCTGCTGCAGGAGACCATCTCCAATATCCGTCCGCTGGACGCCAAGGCGCTCGGCGAGGCCTGGGAACGCCAGAAGCGGATGACCAAGCCCGCTGGTGCGCTCGGCATGCTGGAGATCATCTCCGCGCAGTTGTCGGGACTCTCCCGGATGTGCCCGCCGCCGATCCCTGAGCCCGCGGCCGTCGCGATCTTCGCGGGTGACCACGGGGTGCATGCCCAGGGCGTCACGGCCTGGCCGCAGGAGGTCACCGGCCAGATGGTCGCCAACTTCCTCGGCGGCGGCGCGGTCTGCAACGCGTTCGCGGCCCAGGTCGGCGCCGAGGTGTGCGTGGTCGACGTCGGTGTGGCCATGGAGCTGCCCGCGACCCCCGGCCTCCTTCCCCGCAAGGTACGCGCCGGAACGGCCGACTTCACGACCGGCCCGGCCCTCACCCGCGAGGAGGTCCTCGCGGCCATCGAGGTCGGCATCGAGACCGCCCGTGATCTGGTCGCGGCGGGCAACAAGGGCCTGCTCACCGGTGAGATGGGCATCGCCAACACCACTGCGTCGGCCGCACTGATCTGTGTGTACACGGGCATGGACCCGGCCGAGGTGACCGGTCGCGGTACCGGCATCAACGACGAGATGCACGCCCGCAAGGTCGACGTGGTCCGCCGGGCCCTCGAACTCCACCAGCCCGACCCGGCAGACCCGATCGGTGTCCTGGCATCCGTCGGCGGCCTCGAACACGCGGCGATGGCCGGCTTCCTGCTGGGCGGTGCCTCGCTCCGTACGCCCGTCATCCTCGACGGCGTCAGCGCGGGAGCCGCGGCCTTGGTCGCCCGGGCGATCGCCCCCGAGGCCCTCGCCGCCTGCATCGCCGGCCACCGCAGCGCCGAGCCCGGCCATGTCGCCGCGCTCAACAAGCTGGGCCTGCGCCCGCTGGTCGACCTCGACCTCCGCCTCGGCGAAGGCACGGGTGCGCTGCTGGCGCTGCCGATCGTGCAGAGTGCGGCGCGGGCGATGCACGAGGTGGCGACGTTCGACTCGGCGGGCGTCACGGAGAAGTAGCTCCTCCGCCGGAGCTCCGCTCCTCGATCGCCGAAGGGCTTGATTTCCAGCCTTGCCGGCGTTCGAGGCGCGGGGTCCGGGGCGCAGCCCCGGTCACGGGAAAGGGCGGGCAGGGGAACAATCCCGCCGCAAGCGCCCCACCCCGTATCGTGGACCCGTCCCCACAAACCCGCACGTCACAGCCGCTCCACCGCCGCAGCGGCCCGCATCCCGCACCTTACGAGGAGCCGCCCCGCCATGGCCGAGCACGCAGATCACGCCGATCACCCTGCGTACCCCGTCGGACTGCGTCTCAGCGGCCGCCGAGTCGTCGTGGTCGGTGGCGGCCAGGTCGCCCAGCGCCGCCTCCCCGCGCTCATCGCGGCAGGCGCCGACATCGTCCTCGTGTCGCCGGCCGCGACCCCGTCCGTCGAGGCGATGGCCGACGCCGGCGAGATCCGATGGGAGCGCCGCCCGTACGCCGACGGGGACCTGGCCGACACCTGGTACGCACTCATCGCGTCCGACGACACCGCGGCGAACGACGCCGCCTCCGCCGAGGCCGAGCGCACCCGCACCTGGTGCGTCCGCAGCGACAACGCCGACGCTGCCACCGCCTGGACCCCGGCCACCGGCCGCAGCGAGGGCGTGACCGTCGCCGTCCTCACCACCGACACCCAAGGCCGCGACCCACGCCACTCCGCCGCCGTCCGCGACGCCATCGTCGAGGGCCTGCGCGACGGCACCCTCGCCGCACCCCACCACCGCACCCGGACCCCCGGTGTCGCCCTGGTCGGCGGCGGCCCCGGCGACCCGGACCTGATCACGGTGCGCGGCCGCCGCCTCCTCGCCGAGGCCGACGTCGTCATCGCAGACCGCCTCGGCCCGCGCGACCTGCTCGACGAACTCCCGCCGCATGTCGAGGTGATCGACGCCGCGAAGATCCCGTACGGCCGCTACATGGCCCAGGAGGCGATCAACCAGGCGCTCATCGAGCACGCCAAGGCGGGCAAGGCCGTCGTGCGGCTCAAGGGCGGCGACCCGTTCGTCTTCGGCCGCGGCATGGAGGAGGCCCAGGCGCTCGCCGCCGAAGGCATCGCCTGCACCGTCGTTCCCGGCATCTCCAGTTCGATCTCCGTGCCCGGCGCGGCCGGAATCCCCGTCACCCACCGCGGTGTGGCCCATGAGTTCACCGTCGTGAGCGGCCATGTCGCCCCGGACGACGAGCGCTCGCTGGTCGACTGGCCGGCCCTCGCCCGGCTGCGCGGCACGCTCGTGCTCCTGATGGCCGTCGACAAGATCGGCGCGATCGCCCGTACCCTCATCGCCCACGGCAAGGCCCCCGAGACCCCGGTCGCCCTGGTCCAGGAGGGCACCATGGCAGCCCAGCGCCGGGTCGACGCAACGCTCGCGACCGTCGCCGAACGGGCCGTCGCCGAAGATGTACGTCCCCCGGCCGTCATCGTCATCGGTGACGTCGTCGCGGTCGGCGCGAGCTCCGTATCGCTCCCCGCCGAATAGCCGGCGCGAGCGCCGCCCGCACCCCGCCGAGTAACCAGCGGTAACGGATCTTCTCCCAAGCCGTTGGCACCACACACCGGACAAGGCAGTATCAAACCCGTGGCTGATCTCATCACCGTCGACGACCCCGACGACCCCCGCCTGCGCGACTACACCGGGCTGACCGATGTCGAACTCCGGCGCAGGCGAGAGCCCGCCGAGGGCCTCTTCATCGCCGAGGGCGAGAAGGTGATCAGACGCGCCAGGCAAGCCGGGTACGAGATGCGGTCGATGCTGCTCTCGGCGAAGTGGATCGATCTGATGCGCGACGTCATCGACGAGGTCCCGGCCCCGGTGTACGCGGTCACTCCCGAGCTCGCCGAGCGCGTCACCGGATACCACGTCCACCGCGGCGCCCTCGCCTCGATGCAGCGCAAACCGCTGCCGACGGCCGACGAACTGCTGGCGACGACCCGCCGGGTGGTCGTCATGGAGGCCGTCAACGACCACACCAACATCGGGGCGATCTTCCGCAGCGCCGCCGCCCTCGGCATGGACGCCGTACTGCTCTCCCCGGACTGCGCCGACCCGCTCTACCGGCGCTCCGTCAAGGTCTCGATGGGCGCGGTCTTCTCCGTCCCCTACGCCCGTCTCGACACCTGGCCCAAGGCGCTGGAGACCGTGCGGGAAGCCGGCTTCAAACTTCTCGCGCTGACCCCGGACGAAAAGGCCAGCAGCATCGACGAGGCGGCACCGCACCGGATGGACAAGGTGGCGCTGATGCTCGGCGCCGAGGGGGACGGACTGTCCACCCAGGCCCTGGTCGCCGCCGACGAATGGGTGCGCATCCCGATGGCGCACGGCGTCGACTCGCTGAACGTGGGAGCGGCCGCCGCGGTCGCGTTCTACGCGGTGGCATCAGGCCGCCCGCAGAACTGACCGCCTACTGAGGCCGCAGGCCCTGGCCCTGGTTCTGGCCCTCGCCCTGGTTCTGGTTCTGGGGCTGCGTCCGGCTCTCGCTCGCGCCCAGCCCGCGGGCCGGACCCTGGCAGCCCTGTGCCGCCGCGATGCCCAGCGCGACCAGCAGTGTGACCACGACGAAGACGACGAGCCGCTGCCGCAGCAGCCGCGGGTTGGCGGGACGCCGCCCCGTCGAAGTCTTACGGGCCCCGGGCCGCGTTCCCGGCCGGCCGTTCGTCCCGTTCGTGCCCTGCGGACGCTTGCCGGACCGCGTTGTGTTGCGCGGTGGCTGATGCTGCTGAGGGCGCGAACCACCGGTGCGGGACGACCCGGCCCGCGACGAAGTGGCCTGCCGGCTGCTCTGAGGTTGCTTCTGCTTCTGCTGACGGGATGCCGGAGGAGCCGTACGCCGGGTCTGCTGCTCGGTGTACGGGCCGTCGAGACGTCCGGTCGGCCGGTCCAGCTCCTGGGCCGAACGCTGAACGGGCGGACGGTTCTCGTGCAGACCCTGCGCCTCCCGCGCCGCGATCTCCTTGAGCCGCATGGAGAGTTGGAGCGTGCTCGGCCGCTCCTCGGGGTCCTTCGCCAAACAGGCGCTCACCAACGGCGCGAGCGCATCGTGTACGTCGTACAACTGCGGTTCCTCGTGCACCACGCGGTACAGCATCACCTCGGAACTGCCGTGCCCGAAAGGCGAGTCGGCCGTCGCCGCATACGCCAGCGTGGCACCGAGCGAGAACACGTCCGTCGCGGGCGTCACGGTTGCGCCGCGCACCTGCTCGGGCGCCAGGAACCCCGGCGAGCCCACCGCCGTACCGACATGCGTGAGCGTGCTCGCCCCGGTCGCCCAGGCGATCCCGAAGTCGATGATCCGGGGGCCCTTGGGAGAGAGCAGGATGTTCGACGGCTTCAGGTCACGGTGGACGACACCGGCCTCGTGCACCGCAACCAGGCCCTCGGAGAGCGCCGCCCCGATCGAGGCCACCTCGGCCGCCGACAGCGGACCCTCCTCGGCCACCTTGTCGTGCAGCGAGGGCCCCGGGACGTACTGCGTGGCGAACCACGGGCGGTCCGCCTCCAGATCGGCGGCCACCAGACGCGCCGTACAGCCACCGCGGATCCGCCGCGCGGCGGACACCTCGCGCGCGAAGCGCGAGCGGAACTCCTGGTCCTCCGCCAGATCCGGACGGATCACCTTCAACGCCACCCGCTGGCCCCGCCGGTCCGAACCGAGATAGACGACACCCATGCCGCCCGCTCCGAGCCGCCGGTGCAGTCTGAACGAGCCGACGACACGCGGGTCCTCGCGCCGGAGCCGCATCATCGCCATGTCTGCCCATCCCCGCTGCCTGGTACGCCTGACGAGGCACAGCTTACGTACCCGGCGCCCGGGGCGCTCAGAGGCCGCGCCCTCGCCCGCCGATCGATTGTCAGTGCGCAGCAGGGTCCATGACGGGGAGTGGGGCCGCAGCCGGTCCCGCACCGAACAGTGCCGGGTCATCAAAGTGGTTGTGGTGACGAGAGGTTGGAGCTGTGAAGGCTGCCGACCCGACGAGAGGCGGGCGCGACACGGACTCCGCGGGGAGGGGACCGCAGTGACCGGGGCGACGTACCCACGGCCCACGCCCGGGAGTCGCGGCGCGGGCGAGTGAGTGAAGTCACGGTCGCCGTTCCGCCTCGCCGCCGTATCCGTCCGCCCACCTGATCCACAACATTCCGGGCACCCCTCCGGGATGACCCCGGGATCAGGCGCCCGATCTCCACCCAGGGGAGTACATCGGCTACCCGGGGCTCATCCTCCGGGAGGCCCGGGATTCGGTACGCGGGCATGACGTCGTACGCCTTGGGCGTCCCTAATGTTGAAGTCAAGCGGCGGGCGCAGCACTCGTCCCCCGAGGTCACACGCCCGCCGCTCCATATCCAGTCAGGAGAGGAACCATGGCGGACACGGCAGCGCGGACCATGATCCGCACGCGGGGACGCAGGGTCCGTGCCTCGTTCGGCAGCCGCCCGTCGTCCGGTACGCGTCACCCGTTGGTGGCGACGGCGATGGTTCTTCCTCTGGCGGCCCTGCTCGTAGTCGCCTTCGGCGGCTGGGACGCAGTGGTCACACAGGCGTCGTCCGTGGGCATGATGCTGGGGCGCTGAGCGGCGCCCCGGGTCCGGAAGAGCGGTCCGGACCGGGACATCCGGCCAACAACCCCGTGGGGACGGGGGTGCGGCGGGCGGCAGCGTTTGTCCGGTCAGCTGGGGAGCTGACCGGACATCGCGCTGTCCGGGGTCCTTTCGCGACGCGCGTACGCTCATCGGCGGGCCCGGCGTATGTCGGGCCGCCCGCACCTGTCCGCTACCGGGGGAGACCGTGACCACCGCAGTCGTACGCGCGCTGGGCGCCCTCGCCCACCGGGCCGCCCACGCCCGGCCCGAGGACATCTGCGCCTGCCCGCCACCAGCAGTGCTCGCCGACCGTGCGGATGGCACGGTGGTCCGCAGCGGGCCCGTCGTCGCCAAGGCACACGCCCCCGGCACGGACACCCCCGACCTGCTGACCCGGCTGAGCCTCGCGAACGACCCCCGCCTGGCCGGCATCTTCCTCGCCCCCCTGCAGCCCCGGCCCCCCGTACCCTCCATCACCATCCAGGGGCGCCCGGTCACCCTGTGGCCCCACGGCCGGCCCGTCGACCCCGGCGACCCCGACGCCGCCCCCTGGGAAGAGGCCGCCGTCCTGCTGGCCGGGCTGCACCTGACCCCGACCCCGCCCTCCCTCGCGCTCCCACCCATGCGGGGCCCCGCCAAGGCTTCGCTCGCCGTTGCCCGGATGTGCGCCGCCCGGCCCCGCGACCCGGCCACCACCGCCGTACGCGAAGCGTGGCACCGCCTGCCCGCCTGGGCCCGCGGCGAAGCCGCCGCGCCCTCGCACCGCTCCCGCTTCCTGTGCCACGGCGATCTGCACCTCGGGCAACTCGTCCGCCACCCCGCCCCGCACGGCCCCTGGCTGCTCATCGATGTCGACGACGCAGGCCTCGGCGACCCCGCATGGGACCTCGCCCGCCCCGCCGCCTGGTACGCGGCCGGGCTGCTGCCACCCGAGGTCTGGCTCCGTTTCCTGGACGCCTACCGGGCAGCAGGCGGACCTGCCGTACGCGCCGCGGGCGACCCCTGGCCCGAACTGGACGTCCCGGCCCGGGCGCTGACCGTTCAGACCGCGGCGCTGGCATTCGCCAAGTCTGCGGCGGAGGGCCGAACTCCGGATGAGGTGGAACAGACGATGATCGACGCCTGTGCCCGAATTGCCACCCTCCCGCCCGAGTTGGCCGCCGAGCCCTCGTCGTAGGCTGAACCGACCGTCGACGGGCATGTATTCCGGCGACGGCGACCCGACGGCGAGGAGTGAGCCGAACCATGCAGTGTCCCAAGTGCCACGCACAAATGCAGACGTACAACCGCAATGGCATACAGATCGAACAGTGCAGCGGCTGCCGGGGGATCTTCCTCGACTACGGCGAGCTGGAGTCCCTGACCCGCATCGAGGCGCAGTGGACGCAGCAGGCCCCGCCCGCGCCGCCCGCCCCGCAGGCCTACCCGGCCGCCCCGGCGCCCGCCTGGGGCGCCCCGCAGCACCACGGCGGTCACTACCGGCACAAGAGCTTCGGCCGCATGCTCTTCTCGTCCTGAGCGGGCCGACACCGGTGAGCGCCTGACCGCGGGCCCGGACGACTTTCGTCCGGGCCCGCGGTGCGTTCCGCCGTCCGGCCGCTCACCGATACCCACCGCAGCCGATCGCGGACACGACAAAGCCCCGGTCGCCGAGGCGACCGGGGCTTTTGCTGGTGCGCGATACTGGGATTGAACCAGTGACCCCTTCCGTGTCAGGGAAGTGCTCTCCCGCTGAGCTAATCGCGCAGGGTGAACCTGCGTGTACTGCGTGCGCGATACTGGGATTGAACCAGTGACCCCTTCCGTGTCAGGGAAGTGCTCTCCCGCTGAGCTAATCGCGCGGGGATCCTTGCGGATCAGTGGACGATACTGGGATTGAACCAGTGACCCCTTCCGTGTCAGGGAAGTGCTCTCCCGCTGAGCTAATCGTCCTCAGAGGTGGAGACGGGATTTGAACCCGTGTAGACGGCTTTGCAGGCCGTTGCCTCGCCTCTCGGCCACTCCACCACGCGTGAGGGTTCGGGAAGATCCCTCACTTTCTGCGAGCGGACGACCAGGTTCGAACTGGCGACCTCAACCTTGGCAAGGTTGCGCTCTACCAACTGAGCTACGTCCGCTTGTCTTTCCCGGTCCACTTGCGCGTCCCGGCGACGTGTTGAACTCTAGCGGATTCCCGGGCCAGTACAAAAACGCGTTTGTGCAGCGTGCTGAGGTGCGTTTGCCGCGCCGCAGGTCATCGCGTGCCGTCCTAGACTCAACGGCGTGCACGACCTCGCTCCAATGGCCCGCTTCGGCGGCCTCGTCGCGTCCGATCTGCAGGACGTGACCAGTGATCCCGCAGCCCTCGAATCGTCCGGCTTCTGGGCCGTATCCGCCGATTTCGAGGGCCGCCTCGTCTGCGCGCGCTTCGCCGCCGTGCGTACCGAGGCGGTGCCCGCCCCGGTGGGCGGCGCATGGTGCGGCCCCGCGGCCGGCGACTGGAACTCGTCCCTGGACCGTGCCGCGTACACCGCGGGCGTACGGCGGATCCGCGAGTACATCGCGGCGGGCGAGGTCTACCAGGCCAACCTCTGCCGGGTGATGACCGCGGCACTGCCCGACCCGGCCGCCGCGGATGTGGACGCGTTGACCGCGCTGCTGGCGCGCGGCAACCCCGCCCCGTACGCAGGAACGATTCGGCTGCCCGCGCACGGCGTGGAGATCGCCACAGCCTCCCCCGAACTCTTCCTGAGGCGTGACGGCCGGATCGTCGAGTCGGGACCGATCAAGGGCACCGGACGGACCGAGGACGATCTGCTGGAGAAGGACCACGCCGAGAACGTGATGATCGTCGACCTGGTCCGCAACGACCTCGGCCGGGTCTGCGCCACCGGATCGGTCACGGTCCCCGACCTCTGCGCGGTGGAGAAGCACCCGGGCCTCGTCCACCTCGTCTCCACCGTGCGCGGAGAGCTCGCCGAGGGCGCCGGCTGGCCCGAACTCCTCCACGCGGCGTTTCCGCCCGGCTCCGTCACCGGGGCACCCAAGTCCAGCGCCCTCAGGATCATCGAGGAACTGGAGACCGCACCGCGCGGGCCCTACTGCGGCGGCATCGGCTGGGTCGACGCCGACCGCCGCACCGCCTCCCTGGCCGTCGGCATACGGACCTTCTGGATCGACCGGACCCGGACCGCACCGGTACTCCGCTTCGGCACCGGGGCCGGTATCACCTGGGGCTCCGACCCGGAGCGTGAATGGGACGAGACCGAACTCAAGGCCTCCCGGCTGCTCGCTGTAGCGTCGGGCGCTTACGAAGCGACTGGAAGGACCGCGTAATGAGGATTTGGGTCAACGGCGGACTGCGGGACGCCGACGACGCCCGGGTGTCCGTGCTCGACCACGGGCTCACCGTGGGGGACGGCATCTTCGAGACGGTCAAGACCGTCGACGGCAGGCCCTTCGCCCTCACCCGCCACCTCGACCGGCTGACCCGCTCCGCCCGCGGCCTCGGCCTCCCCGACCCCGACCTCGACGAGGTGCGCCTCGCCTGTACCGCCGTCATCGACGCCAACCCGATGGCGCTCGGCCGGCTGCGCATCACCTACACCGGAGGGCTCTCCCCGCTCGGCTCCGACCGCGGCAACGCCGGCCCCGGCCTCGTCGTCGCCCTGGGGGAGGCGGGACGCCGCCCCGACACCACCACCGTGATCACCGTCCCCTGGACGCGCAACGAACGCAGTGCGCTCGCCGGGCTCAAGACCACCTCGTACGCCGAGAACGTCGTCGCCCTCGCCCGCGCCCATGAGCACGGGGCGTCGGAGGCGCTCTTCGCCAACACGGTCGGACAGCTCTGCGAAGGCACCGGATCCAATGTCTTCGTCGTCCTCGGCGGGCAGGCGTACACCCCGCCGGTCGCCTCCGGCTGCCTTGCCGGGATCACCCGTGCACTGGCCGTGGAGTGGACGGGGGCCGTGGAGACCGACCTGCCGTTCGATGCCCTGGAACGGGCCGAGGAGATCTTCCTGACGTCCACGCTGCGTGATGTGCAGGCCGTCCACCGGGTGGACGGCCGGGAGCTGCCCGGCCGGCCCGGACCGGTGACCGCCAAGGCCATGCGGATCTTCGACGAGCGGGCCGGGAACGACCTCGACCCGTAGAACGCGTGCCTCGAACCCGTAAAACAGGGTGACGGGCCGGGGCTGAGCGGATAGAACGTCTCCGATGACCACGACCCTCCGGCCGACCGGGCCGATCCAGCAAGGCGCCGACGGCGCGAAGAGCCGTGTGTACGACGTGTGCGACAACGGGCGGCCCGTCGGCGCCGTCGAGATCGGCACGGATCCGGGGTTCGGCGAGAGGGCGGGCGTGCTCCGCTCCCTGCACATCGACGAATCCCGCCGCAGGCGCGGCCGCGGCACCATTGCGGCGCTGGCCGCCGAAGAGGTGCTGCGCGGCTGGGGCTGCACCCAGATGACGGTGGCGGTCCCGGCGGAGGACACCGCGGGGCAGGGACTGGCCACGGCGCTGGGCTACGCCGAGCGCAGCAGGAACATGGTCAAGACACTGCCGCAGACCCCACCCGCGCTGCCTGACGGTGTCGCTGCCCGGCCGATGACGGACGACGAATTCGCGCAATGGGAGCGCGACGCGATCACCGGCTATGCGCAGACCTGGATCGACCGTGGCGTCCCTGTGGAACAGGCCATGAGGAAGGCCGAGACCAGCCACGGCCAGAACCTGCCGCACGGCCTCGCCACCGAGGGGACGCATCTGCACGTCCTCGTCCACGAGGACGAGGTCGTGGGACATGTCTGGGTGGCGCGGCACGAAATGCACCCGGGGATGGTGGTGGGATACGTGTTCGACGTCGAGGTGCGTGAGGAGTTCCGGGGGCGGGGATACGGCCGGGCGCTGATGCTGCAGGCCGAACGCATCGCGCTCGGGGCGGGCGACGACCGGATGGGGCTGCATGTCCTCGCCTCCAACACGCCGGCCCTGCGGCTGTACGAGTCGCTCGGTTACCGAACGACTCAGTACAACCTGGCCAAGACGCTCTAGGGGCCCGGTCGGCTCAGCCCTGCTCGGCGAGCAGCCGGTCGGCGATCTCCTCGATCCGTTCGCGCAGCCCGTCCTGGCTCTTGCCGCCGTCCAGCCGCTCGTCACCGATCACATACGTCGGCGTGCCGGTGACCCCGATCGCCTTGCCCTCGGCCTGGTCGGCGTCGACGATCAGCATGTGGCGTCCGTCGATCAGGGCGGTGTCCATCTCCTCGGCATCCAGGCCGAGTTCCCGCGCCACCTCGATCAGCAGCGGCTCCCCGGTGCGGCCGAGGTCGTCGGTGCGGGCGAGAACCGCCTCGATGTACGGCCAGTCCTTGCCCTGGGCCGCCGCCTCCTCGGCGGCCTGCGCGGCGGCGTAGGCGTGCTTGTGCTTCTCCAGCGGGAAGTGCCGCAGCCGCACCTCGAGGCGTTCGCCGTACTTGGCCCGCAGGGCGTGCACATCGGTGAGGGCCTGGTGACAGTCGGGGCACTGGAGCTCGCACCAGACGTCGAGGACGACGGGCGCTGCGGGGGTGGAATCGCTCATGCGGCCAGTCTCCCAGGGCCCGCGCGAGCGTCCCAATCGGCAGCCGATCCGCTCCGGCTCCGTACGGCCGGATAGCTTCCGATCGGCACCTGGGGAGGATCCCGGCCCTGAAATGTCCCTGATGTGGTCCCGGATCGTGGCCGCCCGGCCGGTGACCGGTGCAGGATGGAAGGGACGTTTCCCCTTGCGCCTGGAGGCCCCGATGCTTGCCGAGACCATCTGTTCCGCGGCGTCCGCGGCGGGCCTGGGCATCGCCGCCGTCACCGCGTACCGGAAGCGCTTCCTCGCCGCGGCCCGGATCGCCGCCTACTCCCTGGTGCCGATCGGCCTGGTGCTGACCGGAGTCGTGGACTGGATCGCCGGAATCGCCTTCAGGCCGAGCGTCTGGATCGGCTTCGGGCTGCTCGCCGTGGCCTGGCTGCTGTTCATGACCACTCGTGCGATCGAGCGCCGCGGCGTCGGTACCCGTAAGGAACGCAAGGCCGCCGCCCGGGCGGCGCAGAGCGAAGCCATCGCTCCTGCGGCTTCGGCGCCCTCCCTGGGGTCCGGGCTCCCGGCGACGCGGACACAGGCGCGTCCGAAGGCGAAGCCGCAGCAGCAGTCCGCCTCGTCGGGCGAGGACTTCAGCGACATCGAGGCCATCCTGAAGAAGCACGGAATCTGACCCGCACCCCCGCCCTCTTCTGGCGGGGGCATGTGCGTCCTAGGGGAATGAATCGATTCATTGCGCACCTTGACTGTCTTGACGGCGTAGGGGGATGGGGCTGGCATCCCGAGGGGATTGAAACAATTCATTCCGCTTCGGGTGATCCCTGGGAATCCGGCCCGGGGCGACGGAGTGCCTCGTAACGGCGTCCGTACGATGGGGTGACGCCGCGGACCGGTGCGGCCGAGGGCATCAGTGGGGCAGGGCAAGTGGCGCGTGTGGCAGGGATCAAGGATGTGGCCCGGCAGGCCGGAGTCTCCGTGGGCACCGTGTCCAACGTGATCAACCGGCCCGAGGCGGTGCTGCCGCAGACCCGTGCCAGGGTGCTGGCCGCCATCGAGGAGCTCGGGTACGTGCGCAGCGAATCGGCCCGTCAGCTCAGGGCGGGCCGCAGCCGGATCATGGCACTGCTCGTCCTCGACATGGGCAACCCGTTCTTCGTCGACGTGGCCCGTGGCGCCGAGCGCGCCGCCCGTGCGGCCGGCCTCGGTGTCATGGTCTGCAACAGTGGCCAGAGCCCGACGGAGGAGGCCGAGTACCTCGGGCTCTTCGCCGAGCAGCGGGTGTGCGGCGTCCTGGTCACCCCGGCCGACGCGACCGGCCGCAACCTGGAGGCGTTCAGCCGTCACCGGATTCCCTTCGTGCTGGTGGACCGGGTGGCGTCCGGCACAGGGACCTGCGCGGTCTCCGTCGACGACGTCCGCGGCGGCGCTCTCGGCGTCGGTCATCTGGTCTCGGCCGGACACCGCTCGGTGGCGTACGTCAGCGGCCCCGGCGACCTGCATCAGATCAGGGACAGGCGCGAAGGCGCCTTGTCGGCCCTCGCCGACGCCGGACTGCCGCCCGAGGCGCTCGTCGAGATCCCTTCCGACCGCCTGGATGTGGCGGCGGGCCGCGATGCCGGGGCCCGGCTGCTCGGTCTTGTGCCACGGCCGACCGCGGTGTTCTGCGCCAATGACCTGCTTGCCCTCGGTGTGCTTCAGGCGCTGTACGCGGCGGGCGTGCGGGTGCCGCACGACATCGCCATCGTCGGCTACGACGACATCGAATTCGCCGCCGCCGCTGCTGTACCGCTCACCTCGGTCCGCCAACCCGCGGTCGTCATGGGCAGGATGGCCGCGGAGCTCCTGCTGGAGGAGGCGGACGACGAGGGTGGCACGCACGAGCACCGCAGCGTGGTGCTCCAGCCGGAACTCGTGGTGCGCGCCTCCAGCGCGACACCGCGCTGAGGCCGCGGCCCGCCCGGTCTCTTTCACGCCGTTCCTGGCCCAACTCGTCGACTGTCGACCGGAGTCCGGTGAACCGGAGGTCTTCGATGTCCTCTGACGGCACGTCCGCGACCGGCGGGCCGCTTACCCGCCGGGCATCGAATTCAGCGTATGCAACGCGCTGTTGCGGAGCGTCGACGTCCACGATGTGGCGCGTGCGATGGAGGAGCGCTTCGGCCGTCGTACCGAAAATGTGACGGCCGATCGGACGCCGGAGCGAATCGTGCCCGGCTCCGGGGCGGGTGAACTCCCCGTACGGGAAGGCGTGTTGATCGCCAAAGGGGCCCGGACTGAGTCATGATCGTCGCGAGATGGTGGATACTTCCCGGGGCGATGTCCCCGCAAGCCCTGCCGAAGAGCCGCGCGGCTGCCTCTTCGCGCTTTCCCAGCCCCCTTTGATGATCTTCCTCGCGGTGATCGGCAGCCTGTTGCTGATGGCCGCGGTGCATGATCTCTTCATGCTGTGAGCGGTCAGCCGGCCGCTTCCTTGCGGCGCGCCCGGTACGCGGCCACATGCAGGCGGTTACCGCAGGTCCGGCTGGAACAGTAGCGGCGGGAGCGGTTGCGGGAGAGATCGACGAAGGCGTGCCGGCAGTCCGGCGCCTCGCAGCGACGCAGCCGCTCCTGCTCACCCGCCACCACGATGAAGGCCAGCGCCATGCCGCAGTCGGCTGCGAGGTGGTCGGCGATCGAGGCGCCCGGTGCGAAGTAGTGGACATGCCAGTCGTAGCCGTCGTGATCGCTGAGTTGCGGTGTGGTGCCGGCGGCGGCGATGAGGGCGTTGACCAGCGGGGCGGCGATCTGCGCGTCGTCCGTCGCGAAGATCGCGGCGAAGCGCGTCCGTACGTCCTGTACGGCGCGCAGGTCCTTCTCGTGGAGTTCGCCCACGCCGCTGATGCGATGGCGCTGCGCGAAGTCGTACAGCGCTGCGATGTCGGCGAGACCGTCGATCGGCTCGCCTTCCGGCTGTCCGCTTCCCGGGGGCTCGCTCTCCGGTGCGGTGTTCAGCAGATCGACCACCGTGTCGAGGGCGATCCGGGTGTCGTGGGGGATCAGCACGCTTTCGCTCCCTGGCCTCCGGCGGGCGGGTGCCCGCCGATGCCGGCTGACTCTACTGGCTCGGCGTCGGCGGACAGAGGCCCGAGAGGTTCCATGAGGGGCACGGGGAGCGCTTACCGGCCACCCATGGGTATCCGTGGCCGGAGACCGCCTGTCCGGGCCGTGAGCAGGCGCTCAGGGCCCCGGGGTGCGTGCCGGTGCGTGGGGTGTGCGGGTACGGCCGAGGGGAAAGCGCCGACGCCGTCACCACGGTGGATTCCGTGATCACGGCGTCGGTGTCAGCCCTATGAGGTTTTCCGCGCGGCGCCGCCTCCCCGAGTCGGACGGCGCCGTGCAGCTCTCGGCCTGGCTCAGCTCTCGGCCAGGATGTGTGAGAGCTCCGTATCGAGGTCGAAGTGACGATGCTCGGTGCCTGGCGGAACCGCGGCGTCGGTCCTTTTGAGGAACGACTCCAGGGCCCTCGCCGGGGCCTCGAGCAGCGCTTCGCCCTCTGGGGAGCTCAGCGCGATGCAGACGACGCCCTGGCCGTGACTACGGGATGGCCAGACGCGGACGTCTCCGGTGCCGGTGGGCCGATGAAGCCCCTCGGCAAGGAGGTCGCGGGCGAAAACCCACTCGACCGTTTCCTCCGCTCCGGTGTGGAAGGTGGCGTGCACGGCATAAGGATCGGCCGTGTCATACCGCAGGCCCGCAGGTACAGGCAGTGAGGACTCGCTCGACACAACGAGGCGCAGGTGCAGCTCGCAGCTGACCGTGGTGTTCATAAGCGCCAGGGCCTTTCGCTCAGTGTGCGCTCGGGGATTCGCACGTCGGCGAAATCGACATGCCACCTACGGTGGCGTTGTAAACCCCTCTGACCTTTTTGTGTTCCTTCAGGTAGCTCGTACGGCGGTGTGTAACTTTGGGTTATGCGGCCATTCCGGTGACGGAGACCGTTCCGGTAGGTTGGGTTCCATGAATGCGGAGAGTGACGAGCGGGACGGGGGCGCCGTGCCGGCGAAACCGGTGTCCGCCGCGGGGGATGTGACGGAAAGCGTGACAGGGGATGTCACGGAGGGTGTGACGAAGGAGGACCGGGATCTCGGCTCCAGGGCGCCCGGGTTCATCAAGGCGTCCAGGGCGCTGCATCTGAGCTGGCAGGTCGGCGTCTTCGTGGTCGGCCTCGCGGTGGTCGTGGCGGGCATCATCATGCTGCCGCTGCCCGGCCCCGGCTGGCTGGTGATCTTCGGCGGCATGGCGATCTGGGCGACCGAGTTCGTCTGGGCGCAGCTGGTGCTCCGCTGGACTCGGCGGAAGGTCACCGAGGCCGCTCAGCGGGCGCTCGACCCCAAGGTCCGGCGTCGCAACATCATCCTCACCGTGACCGGTCTGGTGATCATCGCGGTGCTGGTGGGGATCTACGTCTGGAAGTTCGGCGTCACCATGCCGTGGAAGATCCACGAGTGACCCGGCGATGGTCATGGGGCGCCGCTGACATGGGGTAATGTTTGGCCTGCGCCCGGGCGATTAGCTCAGTGGGAGAGCACTTCGTTCACACCGAAGGGGTCACTGGTTCGAACCCAGTATCGCCCACCCCGGACAGAGGGCCCGTGAGACCACAAAGTCTCACGGGCCCTCTGCATTTGCGCATCCACTCGTTGCGACGTCTGCGTGAACGATTCAATCGATCGTGGCAGCGGGTGACGACGGGAATCGTTCTCCGGGAAGAGGCATCCGGATATCAGGGTCGGGACGGGCTGCCGGGGCGCCTTCCAGGACTACGAGAATTTCTGGAAAGAGTTCAACACCCGAGCCCCCGTGGACAAATGCATCTCCCGATGCCTTCCGGAGCTCCGCAGTAATTCTGTGCAAGCACGGCGGGAAAAGCGTACTGCGCGACTCCGAGGGGCAGTTCGACTGCGACAACTTCCTTGTCCGCTACGCATCCGACGACGACCTGATGAGCACAGGCCGGCCCGAGGCCCATGAGGGAGACCCGGGCCGGCCATGTGGCCACACCGTCAACGCATCCGGCCCAGAGCGTCCTTCAGCCGGCGGGCGTCGCGCAGCCGCTGCTCGTACGTCGCCCCGACCACCAGCAGCAGCACCCCGGCCAGTGCGGGCGGCAACCAGCGCGGCAGGGCGCCGACGACCTGGACCACGTAAGGCGCGAGTTCGTGCAGGGCGTCCAGGGCCAGCACCGCGCCACCGAGCAGCAGCAGCGCCTGCAGCCGCAGCCGCGCGCCCGACAGGGTGATCACCAGTGCCGCCACACCGAGCAGCAGCGGCCGCACCCAGTGCGGATCGGCCCATGCCGTGAAGAGGCTCGGCACCAGCGTCGCCGCGAGACCCGCACCGTACGCCGTCCACGACGACGCCTCCGGATCACGGCGCCGACGCAGTGCACCGACTGCCAGAGCGGGCACCGTCACCGGCAGGGTGTACGCCTCCGGGGCCGACACCCCCGAAGCCGACAGCCGCAGCCAGGCTGCCAGGACGAACAGCGTCATCGCCAGATACCCGGCCACCGGCCGCCGTTCGGCCCGGACGGCCGTACCCGTCGCCAGTACCCCGCACAGCGCCAGCACCAACGCCAGGAACGGCCGGTCGGTCACAGCCATGCCCACCGCCACCACGCCCGCCACGGCCCCGGTCAGCTCGACAGGCAGAGCAGACGGGAGATCCCGCAGCCGAGCTCCGAGCAACACCGTCACCGCAGGGACGACCAGCATGACCGGCGCCGCCTGATGCGCGGCAAGCCCCAGCGACGCCCCGACCGCACGGGCGAGCACCATCCCGCACACCACCGCACCGCACGCCGGTACCGCCTGGACGATCTGCAGCGTCCTCACGGACCGAGCCGCTTGACCGGACGGCAACGGCGGCACCGCCCGTGCCGCCGACACCGCAGCGCCGCCGAGCATCACCGCGGCCCCGCCGAACACCACCAGCAGCACCGCGAACACCGCGTACGTGGCAGCCTCAGCCGCGAGCGACAGCATCCCCGCACTCACCGTGCCGATCAGACCGCACACCAACGCGGTAAGCCCCACACCATCCGTCCTGCGACGCAGACCTCGTACCGCCACCGCGAACGCCCCGGCGACCAAGGCCAATTGCGCCGACACAGCGGCCGCGTAGGACATTCCCAGCGTCGCGGGCAGCACGGTGAGCCCCGCCCAGCCGAGCGCCACCGCGCCCGCCCCCGCCGCACCCCGCCACGTTGCACCCGGCGACAGCACCGGCCCGGCCACCCGCACCAGCCACGCCCACGACCGGTACACCGCCCCCAGCAGACCGGCCACCACCAGCAGCACCACCGGCGCCGCAGCCATCTGGGACCACGCCGGACTCTCCATGCCCAGCGCGCCCCGGACGCCACCGTCAGGCGTCCCCGACCACACCCGGGCCAGCTGCGACACCGCACCCATCAGCGACAGGCCGACCGGCGGCGCCGCGGCCAGCACCGCCATGACGGTCACCGTCGACGAAGCCCACACCAGCCCCTGCCCGACCGGACGCGGCATCGGAGCGCGTACCGCCACCAGCAGCACCACACCGCACAGCAGATACACCGGCACCGACCAGCCCCAGTCCACCCCGGCACGCAGCACACCACCCACGGCGGCCACCCCGCACAACCCGGCCACCAGACCACCGGCCACCGCAAGCCCCGCCGGTGCACGCCACGCGCCGGACACAGCGATCAGCGCACCCACGAGCAACAGCACACCCGGCGCCAGCGCGGCCGATGCCGCATCGGCGGACACCGACTGCGCCAGTGCCACCAGCAGCCCCAGCAGACCCGTCGCCCAGCAGCAGACGCAGGCCGTCGCCCGTACGGCAACACCCTTGCCCCACACCGCGATCGCGCAGTCCAACGCCGCCGTCACGAGCAACGCCCAACCGAACGCCGTGGCTCCCGCACCCGCCGCCCACGCCCACAGCAGCAGCGGCAGCTGCGCACTCACCACCGCGAGGGGCAGCGGCAGCCGCAGCCGGTCGAGCAGCAGCCCGTACACGCTCCAGAGCACGGCCAGCACCGCCGCGGCGACCGCGGCGAAACCTCGTCCGTCGGCCTCCGGCACCACCACCCGGTGCAGCGCATACGCGTCCAGCACCATCAGCACCGAAGCCAGGGCGGCGAGCGATTCGGCTGTCGCGGGCAGCCCACGACGCAGCAGCACGGCAGGAGCGGAAAGCGCCGCGACCGTCACCACCCCGAGCACGGCCGAGCGGCCACCGATGCCCATGTGACCCCAGCTGACCAGAGTGAACGCGATCGCCGCGATCGTCAGCAGCAGACCGCCCAGGGTGAGCAGCACATTCTGCGCACCGCGCGGCCCGACAGGCGCGGCAGGAGGCCCGAACGGAGCCGCGAACGGCGGTGCGGGCGGGGCGGCAGGGCGCGCGACGGGCGGCGTCAGCACGCTCAGCAGCCAGGCACGACGAACCAGCAACTGGGACCGGCGGGCATCCAGCCGGGCCAGCTCGCGATCGAGGAGCGCCAATTCCTCGGCGGGCGGCGGCACATGTTCCATGAACGGGAGTGTGGCGCGAGCCACAGGCTCGGACATGCGCTCGGGTACTCAGTTCCCCGGCTGAGTACGCGCAGACTGGGACCATGGACTGGAGTCACTACCGATTTGTGAGTATCTGGGACCTTCCGGGCAAACCCGATGCCGTGTACGAGATCCTCGGACGCGCGGACGACTACCCGCGATGGTGGCCGCAGATCCGCGAGGTCACCTCGGTCGACGGCGCCACCGGGACCACCCGCATCCGCTCCTTCCTCCCGTACGACCTCGTCATGACCGTCCGCGAACGCCGCCGCGACCCCCGGGCCAGGGTCCTCGAAGCGACCCTCAGCGGCGACCTCGACGGCTGGGCCCGGTGGACGGTCACCGCACACGGTGCCGGGAGCCGTGCCACCTATGAGCAGGAGGTCGAGGTGCACAGGCGGCTGATGCGGATCCTCGCGGTGCCCGGACGCGCCGTGTTCCGGGCCAACCACGCCCTGATGATGCGTGCCGGACGGCGGGGCCTCACGGCCCGGCTGGAAGGAGTTTGAACCAGACCCTCCGAGCCCTGTATGGTTCAACCCGTTCCCGGGCGATTAGCTCAGTGGGAGAGCACTTCGTTCACACCGAAGGGGTCACTGGTTCGAACCCAGTATCGCCCACCCGGAAGAGGCCGGTCCGTCAGCAGAATCGACGGACCGGCTTCTGTGTGTCCGGGAAGATGCTCCGGATCGTGACCGATCACGCCGCAGCAGGAAGGTCCGGGCGCAGCGGCCACGCAGGATCCACTGCCTCCGCCGTGCCGTTCTTCGCGAACCACGCCTGCAGGCCACGCGCCTGTGCCGCATGCCACACGGCCTGCAAGGTGTGCAGCTCCGCCGGCGTCAGCCGTTCCAGCCGGGACGAGAACCGCCGCGCCACCGCCCGCACCAGCTCCAGCGAGGCCGCAGCATCGGCCGCCGCGTCATGCGCACCGTCCAGCGCCACCCCGTACAGCTCGCAGAGATCGGTGAGGGTCCGCCGGCCCTTGCGGTAACGGTCCAGATGCTTGTCGAGTACGCGCGGATCCAGCACACACAGCGGTGCGTTCTGCAGATATCCCGCGAGCGACGACGCGCGATGACGCTTCAGCTCCCGGTCCAGCAGCGTCAGATCGAACGGCGCGTTCATCACGACGAGCGGACGGCCGGCCGCACACTGCTCGGCCAGCGCCCGGGCTATCTCCTCCACCACGGGCGCCGGCCAGCGGCCGTTGCGCTGAAGATGATCGTCGGTCAGACCATGGATCTCGGTCGCCCCGGCGGGCACCGGCACCCCTGGATTTACCAGCCAGCGAGTGACACGCACCCGCCCGCCTGTCGTGTCCTGGACGACCAGGGCGGCCGAAACGATCCGGTCCTCCTCGACGTCCACTCCCGTTGTCTCGGTGTCAAAAGCGGCCAGCGGCCCCTCGTACCAGTGAGTCATCCCCGAACTCCTCGTGCGCGAACGGCAGATGGCGTGATTCCCCTGCCCGGTTCGGTGATACCCGCACCCTTTGCCTGATACGCCGTTTGCGGGCCGCCCTGTGCGGTGACAACACAACTGACGGGAAAGGAAGTTGTCCGTCACCCCTGCAACGAAGAACCGATCGGCACAGCCCGGAAGGCACACGCAGCCATGGCGCTCGCGCAGCCCGAACCGAGCGGGCTGCTGCCCCAGCGGATCGCACCGCTGCGCGGCACACTCGCCACCACCGCCTGCATGGAGACCCTCCAGGTGGGCTACTTGCACGCCGTCGCGGCCGCGGCGGGGTGCTCCCTGTCACAGCCCTTCCCCGACAACGGCATCGACTGGCACGTCAGCCACGGCGCCCCCGGTCACACCGTGGACGACGAAGTGACCATAAAGGTGCAGCTCAAATGCACCTACCAGATCCCGCCGCACCCGGCCGGACCGACGTTCTCCTTCACGCTCGACAACGCACATCTCGTGAAGCTCGCCCGGACCCCCGTGTCGGTGCACAAGATCCTGGTCGTGATGATCGTGCCGCGCAGCCAGGACGACTGGCTGCGCGCCGGACACGACCGGCTCGATCTGCGCCACTGCTGCTACTGGACCAACCTGGCCGGCCACGCGGTGACAGGCCGGCACCGGACCACTGTGCGGATCCCGACCTCGCGCATATTCGACGACCGGGCGCTCTGCGAGATCATGACCCGCGTAGGGGCGGGAGGGAGACCCTGATGCACCGGCCGATGGACGAGTCCGTCAACGAAGTGATCCCGTCAGCGACACCCCCGCACCCCAGTGAATCCGCGGGACCCCGGCCCTTCACTCCCGAGCCGCTCGGAAGCATCCCCGACCCCGCCCGTATCGACCCCGCGGTCCTCGGCGCCCTGCTCGACCGGCACGGCTGGCACCGCCGCGGCGGGGCGGCGGGACGCTACAGCCGCTGGACCCCGCCGGGACCACCGGCCCCGCCCGGCGGCGGTACGAGCCTCCTCGTCCCTGACACCACCGCCTTCCCCGACAGCCAGGACCTCCTCGGCGAGGCGCTGACCGCGCTCGCCCGCAGCGCCGCTCCCTCCGCCCGGGAAGTCCTGGTCTCCCTCGCCGTACCCAGCGACGAGATCCGCTGGTGGCGCGAGGTCCCCGAACCGGTCGCGGGAGCGGCCGGGGCCGCCAGCTGGACGGGGGCGGAGCAGCTGCGCACCGCCGCCCGGCAGATCCTGCTCGCCGGGGCGCTCGCCGTACGGGGGCGCACCGGCTACCACGGCGCACGTCACCGCCGCAGGGCCCTGGCAGCCCTCGAAGGCATCCTCGTCGGGCCCGCGCCCGGAGGCCGCGATCTCACCGCCTTCGTCCCCGTCGAACCGGGCCGTGCCGTCGCCGTACGGCTCTACCACGCCCTGCACGCCACCCGCGAGGCAGTGGACTACCAGCGGGCCACCGGCGGCTTCGAAGCCTTTGACACCGCTGTCGAGGCAGGTGTCAGCCGGGAACTCACCGAGGCCGTCATCGCGCTGGTCGGGGGCTCGGAAGGGGCCGGGATCGCCCTGGAATGGGCACCCGCCGCCGGGATCCCCGAGGGCTGCCCGGCCCGCCCCGAGCCGGTGGAATTCTCCCCGGGCGACCTGCCCGCCCTGCGCCGGGCGGGCGCCCGCTACCTCAAGGACGAACCCGCCGCGACGGTACGGATCACCGGAGCCGTCGTCCGGCTGCGCCGATCGGGACCGCGTGGCGCCGGGATCGTACGGCTGCGGGTGCTGGCCGGCGCCGAGGTGCCCCACGTACGGCTGGAGCTGGACGAGGAGGCGTACCGGATCGCCGGCCACGCCCACCTGGTGGGGCTGCCGATCCGGGTGGAGGGCAGGCTGGAGAGTCGCGGCGGCTTCCGGCGGCTGACCCGGACCTCACAGGTCGTGCCCGTGCAGGTGGACGAGGCGGAACGGGACCGGCTGATGAAGTCGCTCCAGGAGAACGTCGACTCTTTCGAGGAGGCGTGCACCGGCGAATGAGGGGCGCGGGGGGCGGGCCGCGGGCAAGAGGCGGCCCTTCGCGCTCAACCGTTTCGCAGAGGGGGCCCACGGCTCGGTACGATTCGTATCGCACGTGCACCACGAATGCGTGCGTACCCCCTGAGTCAGGAGAGACCGGTGTCAGACGTCCGTGTGATCATCCAACGCGATTCCGAGCGGGAAGAGCGCGTGGTGACGACGGGCACTACGGCAGCCGAGCTCTTCCCCGGCGAGCGCACCGTTGTCGCCGCCCGGGTCGCCGGTGAGCTGAAGGACCTCGCGTACGTCGTCGCCGACGGCGAGGTCGTCGAGCCCGTCGAGATCTCCTCCGAGGACGGCCTGAACATCCTCCGGCACTCCACCGCGCACGTCATGGCGCAGGCTGTGCAGGAGCTCTTCCCCGAGGCCAAGCTGGGCATCGGCCCGCCGGTCAAGGACGGCTTCTACTACGACTTCGACGTCGAGAAGCCGTTCACGCCCGAGGACCTCAAGGCCATCGAGAAGAAGATGCAGGAGATCCAGAAGCGGGGACAGCGGTTCTCCCGCCGGGTCGTCACCGACGAGGCCGCCCGCGAGGAGCTGGCCGGCGAGCCGTACAAGCTGGAGCTCATCGGCATCAAGGGTGCCGCCTCCACGGACGACGGCGCGGATGTCGAGGTGGGCGGCGGCGAGCTGACCATCTACGACAACCTGGACGCCAAGACCGGTGACCTGTGCTGGAAGGACCTCTGCCGCGGTCCGCACCTGCCGACCACCCGGAACATCCCGGCGTTCAAGCTGATGCGGAACGCCGCGGCGTACTGGCGGGGCAGCGAGAAGAACCCGATGCTGCAGCGCATCTACGGCACCGCCTGGCCCACCAAGGACGAGCTCAAGGCGCACCTGGAGTTCCTGGAGGAGGCCGCCAAGCGCGACCACCGCAAGCTCGGCAACGAGCTGGACCTCTTCTCCTTCCCGGACGAGATCGGCCCCGGTCTCGCGGTCTTCCACCCCAAGGGCGGCATCATCCGCCGCGCCATGGAGGACTACTCGCGCCGGCGTCACGAGGAGGAGGGCTACGAGTTCGTCTACTCGCCGCACGCCACCAAGGGCAAGCTCTTCGAGAAGTCCGGCCACCTGGACTGGTACGCCGAAGGCATGTACCCGCCCATGCAGCTCGACGACGGGGTGGACTACTACCTCAAGCCGATGAACTGCCCGATGCACAACCTGATCTTCGATGCGCGTGGGCGTTCCTATCGTGAACTGCCGCTGCGTCTCTTCGAGTTCGGCACGGTGTACCGCTACGAGAAGTCGGGTGTGGTGCACGGCCTGACCCGCTCCCGCGGCTTCACGCAGGACGACGCGCACATCTACTGCACCAAGGAGCAGATGGCGGAGGAGCTCGACCGGACGCTCACCTTCGTCCTGAACCTGCTGCGCGACTACGGTCTGACCGACTTCTACCTGGAGCTCTCCACCAAGGATCCGGAGAAGTTCGTCGGCTCGGACGAGGTCTGGGAAGAGGCCACCGAGACGCTGCGCCAGGTTGCCGAGAAGCAGGGGCTGCCCCTGGTCCCGGACCCGGGCGGCGCCGCCTTCTACGGCCCGAAGATCTCGGTGCAGTGCAAGGACGCCATCGGCCGCACCTGGCAGATGTCGACCGTGCAGCTCGACTTCAACCTGCCGGAGCGCTTCGACCTGGAGTACACCGGTCCCGACGGCACCAAGCAGCGCCCGGTCATGATCCACCGCGCCCTGTTCGGTTCCATCGAGCGCTTCTTCGCGGTGCTTCTCGAGCACTACGCGGGTGCGTTCCCGGTGTGGCTGGCCCCGGTCCAGGCGGTCGGCATCCCGATCGGCGACGCGCACATTCCGTACCTCCAGGAGTTCGCTGCCAAGGCCCGGAAGAAGGGCCTGCGGGTCGAGGTGGACGCCTCGTCCGACCGGATGCAGAAGAAGATCCGGAACCAGCAGAAGGCCAAGGTGCCCTTCATGATCATCGCGGGTGATGAGGACATGGCCAACGGCGCCGTCTCCTTCCGCTACCGCGACGGATCGCAGGAGAACGGCATCCCCGTCGAGGACGCCATCGCCAAGATCCAGAAGGCTGTCGAGGACCGCGTCCAGGTCTGACAGGCACGGAGTGAGAGGCCCCCGGAGAGCTACCCGCCCTTCGGGGGCCTCTTCTCGTCCTCCCGTGTGAACACCTGCAACAGCCACGACGAGAACGAACCCGTCACCGCCCCCAGCAGCGCCAGCCCGCAGGCCATCAGGCCCGATGCCACGACTCGGCCACCTGCTGTGACCGGCACCGCATCCCCGTACCCCACCGTCGTGAGCGTCTCGCACGCCCACCACACCGCGTCGCCGAAGGTACGGATCGAAGCCCCCTTCGCCGCGTGCTCCTGGTGGTAGACGGCGAGCGCGGCGGAGAAGCCGAGCAGCAGGGCGGTCGCACCGGCATATGTGATCACGCGGGCGTACAGGCTCAGCCGTGGCCGCTCCCTGCGCTGCTGGACCGCGCTGTAGACCCGGATCAGGCGCAGCGGCCGCAGCAGGGGAAGCAGCAGGACTACCGTGTCCAGCCAGTGCACACGGATGAAGCGGTGGCCGAGGCCGCTGAGACGGAGCCGTACGACGTAGTCCGCGGCGAAGACCAGCCAGGTGGCGCCGACCAGGGCGAGGGCGAGGCCGTGCCAGGGTTCGGCGTCGTGAGGGGCGAGGACGCGGACCGCGTAACCGAGCAGGAAGAGCAGCGAGGCGCCGAACAGGGGCACTTCTGTGCGCTGCTCCCAGCGCCTGAAACGAAGAGGGGTGGAGTCCGAGGGCTGGTCGCTCATCGCCTCAGCATCGCCGTGCGCCGACGGGTGCGGCCCCGGCGACACGCTGCCCGGGAGCTAAGCAATATGCTGATCGGCATGACGAGTGAGCCGGAGCAGCAGATCGGAGTGGGAACGCCCGACGCGTTCCAGCGCCTGTGGACGCCCCACCGGATGGCGTATATCCAGGGCGAGAACAAGCCGACCGGTCCGGAGGCCGGCGACGGCTGTCCGTTCTGTGCGATCCCGGCCAAATCGGATGAGGACGGACTCGTCGTCGCGCGCGGCGAGAAGGTGTATGCCGTGCTGAATCTGTATCCGTACAACGGCGGGCATCTGATGGTCGTGCCGTACCGGCATGTCGCCGACTACACGGAGCTGGATGGTCCGGAGACCATGGAGCTGGCCGATTTCACCAAGCGGGCGATGGCGGCTCTGCGGGCGGCGTCGGGGGCCCACGGGTTCAATATCGGTATGAACCAGGGCTCGGTGGCCGGGGCCGGTATCGCGGCCCATCTGCATCAGCATCTGGTGCCGCGCTGGGGTGGTGACACCAACTTCATGCCCGTGGTCGGGCATACGAAGGTACTGCCGCAGTTGCTCGCCGATACGCGCAAGATGCTTGCCGACGCCTGGCCGGCGACCTGATCCGAGCTGTTGCCTCTGCGCGGGCGCCCCGGTTTCTGCCTTTTGCCGGGGCGCCCTTCGCATGTCTATGCGTCGTACAGGTCGGCCTTGCGCGGGGTCGGGTCCTGCACCATTCCGCTCAGTATCATCGAGCGGTTGTCGAAGCGTTCGGTGTCGACGCCGTTCTCCTCCAGGACGCGTAGGGCGGCGCTGTGCACGGCGCGCAGAACGGGGGTGGCGGCGCGCATCGCGTCGTCGGCCATGAAGCGGTGGCGCCATGGCTTCTCGGCCCACGCGTGGCGCAGGCCGAACGGCTCGGGCAGGGCGATCTTGCCGCCCAGGTAGTCGAGGAGCGGCGGGTACCAGGTGAAGGGGGCGCGCAGGGCGAGGCGGACGACTTCGCGGGGTTCGACCAGTGCGAGGGTGATGTCGCGGGTCTCCCAGAAGCGGACGGTCTTGTTGACCGTCTTGGTCTTGGCCGCCGGCTTGCTGGTGAAGAGCGAGTGGACCGGGCCGAGTGCGTGTCCGGTGACTTCGATGCGCAGGGTCTCGTAGAGCACCGTGACCGTGATCATCATCGTGATGACCAACTGGCCGTCCCAGAGGGTGAACTGAACGCCCAGATAGTGCCGGTCGCCGCCGCCGAACTGCTGGTGGTTGCAGATCCGCTGTATTTCGTGCGGCTTGACCTGGAAGGTGGCGACGTCCTCGCCGTCGGGCCTGGAGACCGCGTCGGCGTTCTCGCCGACGGGTGACACGATCCAGTGGGTGACCGACGGGGTGGGGAATCCTCCGGTGTTCAGCGGACCGCGCTCCAGCACCTTGAGCTGGTCGTGGATGACCCGTATCAGGTCCCAACTGCGGAACTGGTGGAATTCCTTGCCGGGTTCCTTGGCGACGAGCTGTTCGGCGAGCTGCCAGCTGCCCCAGCGGGTCCCCATGCCGAGGATTCCCTTGGGGCCCGCGTAGAAGACCGCGTTGGACTGCTGCTCGGCGGAGAGTTTCTCCAGGCCCTGACGGAGTGCCTCGCGGGAGGTCTCGTTCGGGTTCTTGGGAACGGCCTCGGGGATCTTGGCGATGACGCCGCCGCCGGAGAGCAGTCCCTCCCAGCGGGCGCGCATGTCCTTGGCGGACGACTCGGCGATCCGTTTGGCGATGAGCCAGCCGATGACGGGAGCGACGATCATTGCCCGTACGTAGAGTGCGGGGAATCCGGTGAGCGGCAGCTTGATCAGGAGGAGCAGGGCCACGATGCCGATGACCGGGAGCAGGGCGTTGCCCAGGGCGGCGAGGGCCTTGTCCTTGGTGTTGCCGAGCGAGTCGCGCAGTCGGAAGGCGATGACCCACAGGAGCATTCCGGGCAGGAAGAGGAAGCCGAACAGGGCTGTGACGGCGGTCAGTCTGGCGTCGCGTGCCTTGCGCAGGCGGGTCGCGGACAGGCAGTGCTCGACGACGGTCTGCGGGTCGGTTCCGAAGGACTGGATGAGGGCCTTCCGGGCTCCGCCCAGCATGCGTTCCTGGACGGCGCGGGAGAATGCCTCGCCGAGGTTGGGCTTGAAGTAGTCGGACTTGAAGAGCTTGGAACGGCCTTCCTTCACCTCGGACTTGTGCCACTCGCTGTTGGCTTCAAGGATCTTCTCCACCGGGCTGTCGCGGTACGCGGCGGAGGCGAGGGCGTTCGTCGCCACCGCCTGTGAGCCCGCGCCCTGGAGCGGGATCTGCGCTCCGGGTGAGAAATCGAATCCGTCGTTGGCCACTGTCGCCCCCACTCGCCGCCAAGAACCACTCCTGCGGCTGTTTCCCAACTGCCGTGCCCGGCACACCTTCTGAGCTGGGACCACAGCGTATCGTCCGGATCAATACGCCGCCCGCCTCTGTGGACAAGGGCGGGCGGCACAGTCGATTACGCGTCATTCGGGTTGTTCTCCTGCTGCTCGCGGATGCGTTCCGCGAGCTGTGGGGGCATGGCTTCGTGCCGGGCGTACGCTCGGTCGAAGCGACCGGCTCCATGAGACAGGGAGCGCAGGTCGATCGCGTACCGGCCGATCTCCAGCTCCGGGACCTCGGCCCGTACGAGGGTGCGTCCGGCGCCGGACTGCTCGGTACCGATCACCCTGCCGCGCCGCCCGGACAGATCGCTCATCACAGGGCCGACGTAGTCGTCGGGGACCAGGACCTGGATCTCGGCGACGGGTTCGAGGAGCTGGATACGGGTGTCCGCGGCGGCTTCGCGCAGGGCCAGTGCCCCCGCGGTCTGGAACGCGGCGTCGGAGGAGTCCACCGAGTGGGACTTCCCGTCACGCAGGGTGATGCGTATGTCGACGAGCGGATGCCCGGCGGCGACTCCTCGGGCGGCCTGGGCGCGCACGCCTTTCTCGACGGACGGGATGAACTGACGCGGTACCGCTCCGCCGACCACCTTGTCGACGAATTCGATGCCCGACCCCGGTGGCAGCGGCTCCACGTCGATCTCGCAGATGGCGTACTGGCCGTGGCCGCCGGACTGTTTCACATGCCTGCCGCGCCCGGTCGACGGGCCGGCGAAGGTCTCGCGCAGCGACACCTTGTGCGGTACGGCGTCGACCTGGACGCCGTAACGGCTGCGCAGCCGGTCCAGCGCCACATCCTGATGGGCCTCGCCGAGGCACCACAGGACCACCTGGTGGGTGTCCTGGTTCTGTTCGAGACGCATGGTCGGGTCCTCGGCGACCAGCCGGGAGAGCCCCTGGGAGAGCTTGTCCTCGTCCGCCTTGCTGTGCGCCTCGATGGCGAGCGGCAGCAGTGGGTCCGGTGTGGTCCAGGGGTCCATCAGCAGCGGCTGGCCCTGGGCGGAGAGGGTGTCCCCGGTCTCGGCGCTGCCCAGTTTGGCGACGCAGGCGAGATCTCCGGCGATGCATGCGGTGAGGGGGCGCTGGTGTTTGCCGAAGGGGGAGGAGAGTGCGCCGACGCGTACCTCCGCCTCGTGGAAGGGGCGTGTCTCGTGGCAGGGGTCGTTGAGGCCGTGGCCGAAGACATGGACGGTTTCGTCGGGGCGAAGGGTGCCGGAGAAGACGCGTACGAGCGAGACCCGGCCGACGTACGGGTCGGAGGCCGTCTTGACGACCTCGGCGACGAGTGGGCCGTGCGGGTCGCAGGTCAGGACCGGTCGCGGGGCCCCATGAAGGGGGGTGACTTCGGGGAGCGGGCGCTCCAGCGGGGTCGGGAAGCCGCCGGTGATCAGGTCCAGGAGTTCGACGGTGCCGATGCCCTGGCGGGCGCCTTCGGCGGCGGGGGCCGCACTGAGGACGGGGTGGAAGGCGCCTCGGGCCACAGCGCGCTCCAGGTCGTCGATGAGTGTCTTGATGTCGATCTCACCGCCGCCGAGGTAGCGGTCCATCAGGGTCTCGTCCTCGCTCTCGGCGATGATCCCCTCGATGAGCCGGTTCCGGGCCTCCTGGAGCGTGGTCCGCTGGGCGTCGGCGGGCGGGTTCTCCTGCCGGTCGCCCGAGGAGTAGTCGAAGATCCGCTGGGTGAGGAGTCCGGTGAGCCCGGTGAGCGGAGCGTGCCCGTCCGGGCCCTCGGGTCCGTGCACCGGCAGGTAGAGCGGGAGCACGGCGTCGGGGTCGTCGCCGCCGAAGATCTCGCCGCAGATCCGGGTCATCCCGTCGAACGAGGTGCGCGCCGTGTCGAGGTGCGTGACGACGATGGCGCGCGGCATGCCGACGGCGGCGCACTCGTCCCACACGGCGCGGGTGGAGCCCGCCACGGCGTCGGCCTCCTGGGCAGCGGACACGACGAACAGGGCCGCGTCCGCTGCCCGCAGACCGGCCCTGAGTTCCCCGACGAAATCGGTGTATCCGGGTGTGTCCAGCAGATTGATCTTGTATCCGCCCCATTCGACGGGGACGAGCGAGAGCTGTACGGAGCGTTGCTGGCGGTGTTCGATCTCGTCGTAGTCGGAGACCGTGGCGCCGTCCTCGACCCGCCCGGCCCGGTTGACCGCGCCTGCGGTCAGTGCGAGGGCCTCCACGAGGGTGGTCTTGCCGGAGCCGCTGTGGCCGACCAGCACCACATTCCGTACGGATGAGGGCTGGTCGGCCGTCGCTGCCCTGCCGGCGGCCCCGGTGTGTGCGTGTGCCTTGTCGCCCATGATGCGTGCCTCCCAGATAGTGGCGCGGAGCGGGAAGAAAAGCCGGCGCGGTGGGGGAGAAGGGTGCACGGGCACGGGGAGCCGCCGCGGCGGCTACGGCGACGCCCGCGGTAATTCGAGCTTTCCACTCAGGTCAGGTCGCGTCCATACGTCGTGCACAGCGGCGCGATGCCGGGTGCCCGGACGGTGGAGTCCGGCGGGCGTGACTACGATGGGCCAGCCGGTGGCCGTAGGGGCTGCTCGGCCCACCGACCCTCGGGAAGGCCATGCTGAACAAGTACGCGCGTGCATTTTTTACGCGTGTCCTCACACCGTTCGCCGCACTGTTGCTCCGTCTCGGCGTGAGCCCTGACGCGGTCACGCTGATCGGTACGGCCGGGGTGATGGCAGGTGCGCTGGTCTTCTTCCCGATGGGGGAGTTCTTCTGGGGCACGATCGTCATCACGATCTTCGTCTTTTCCGACCTCGTCGACGGCAATATGGCCCGGCAGGCCGGTATCTCCAGCCGCTGGGGCGCGTTCCTGGACTCGACCCTGGACCGGGTCGCCGACGGGGCGATCTTCGGAGGGCTCGCGCTCTGGTACGCGGGCAACGGCGACGACAACGTGATGTGCGCGGTCGCGATCTTCTGCCTGGCGAGCGGCCAGGTGGTCTCGTACACGAAGGCGCGCGGTGAGTCGATCGGGCTGCCGGTCGCGGTCAACGGTCTCGTGGAGCGCGCCGAGCGGCTGGTCATCTCGCTGGTCGCGGCGGGATTGTCCGGTCTCCACAAGTTCGGTGTTCCGGGGATCCAGATCCTGCTGCCGATCGCACTGTGGATCGTCGCCGTGGGCAGCCTGGTGACTCTCGTGCAGCGGGTCGTGACGGTGCGCCGCGAGTCCGCGGAGGCCGACGCGGCCGAGGCCGCTGCTGCGGACCGGGGGAGCGGGGCCGCGCAGTGAGCGGCGCACCGGGTGACACGCAGTCCGGCCTGCGGGACCGGCTGACCGACGGGCTGTACGGGCTCGGCTGGACCGCCGTCAAGAGGCTCCCCGAACCGGTCGCCAGGGCCCTTTTCCGCACCATCGCCGACCAGGTGTGGAAGCGGCGGGGCAAGAGCGTGCTGCGGCTGGAGTCGAATCTGGCACGGGTTGTACCCGGGGCTTCGCCGGCCCGGCTCGCCGCGCTCTCCAAGGCCGGGATGCGCTCGTACATGCGCTACTGGATGGAGTCGTTCCGGCTGCCCACCTGGAGTCCGGCGCGGATCAAGGCGTCCATAGACGTGAGGGACGCGCACCGGCTGACCGACGGGCTGGACACCGGCCGCGGCGTCATCCTCGCCCTGCCGCACCTGGGGAACTGGGACCTGGCCGGAGCCTGGGTCACCACCGATCTGAAGGTGCCCTTCACCACGGTCGCCGAGCGGCTCAAGCCCGAGACGCTGTACGACCGGTTCGTGGCCTACCGCGAGGGGCTCGGCATGGAGGTCCTGCCGCACAGCGGCGGCGCCGCCTTCGGCACCCTTGCGCGGCGGCTGCGCGCGGGCGGCCTGGTCTGTCTGGTCGCCGACCGTGATCTGTCGGCGTCCGGCGTCGAGGTGAAATTCTTCGGCGACACCGCACGCATGCCCGCTGGACCGGCGCTGCTGGCCCAGCAGACCGGGGCGCTGCTGCTGCCGGTGACGCTCTCGTACGACGACACGCCCGTGATGAAGGCGCGTATCCATCCACCGGTCGAGGTGCCCGAGTCAGGCAGCCGTACGGAGAAGACGTCCTCGATGACACAGGCGCTGGCCGATGCCTTCGCCGTCGGAATCGCCGAGCATCCGCAGGACTGGCACATGCTGCAACGGCTCTGGCTGGCCGACCTGGAGAACCGGGAGGACCGGCCGTGAAGATCGGCATCGTATGCCCGTACTCGTGGGACGTACCGGGCGGTGTGCAGTTCCACATCCGGGACCTGGCCGAACACCTGATCCGTCTGGGACATCAGGTGTCGGTGCTGGCACCCGCCGACGACGAGACACCGCTGCCGCCGTACGTGGTCTCGGCGGGCCGGGCCGTGCCCGTCCCGTACAACGGCTCCGTGGCCCGGCTGAACTTCGGCTTCCTCTCGGCCGCCCGGGTGCGCCGCTGGCTGCACGACGGCACCTTCGACGTGATCCACATCCATGAGCCGACGTCGCCGTCGCTGGGGCTGCTCGCCTGCTGGGCGGCGCAGGGGCCGATCGTCGCCACGTTCCACACCTCCAACCCGCGCTCCCGGGCCATGATCGCCGCGTACCCGATCCTGCAGCCCGCGCTGGAGAAGATCAGCGCGCGCATCGCTGTGAGCGAGTACGCCCGCCGGACCCTGGTCGAGCACCTGGGCGGCGACGCGGTCGTCATCCCGAACGGGGTCGATGTCGGCTTCTTCGCCGCGGCCGAGCCCAGGGCCGAGTGGCAATCAAAGGGGGCGCGAAGCTCGGTTGAGGGCGCTGGCGGGAGACGGGAGGGCGGCACGATCGGCTTCATCGGGCGTATCGACGAGCCACGCAAGGGCCTGCCCGTCCTGATGAGGGCGCTGCCCGCGATCCTTGCCGCGCGTCCGGACACCAGGCTGCTGGTGGCGGGCCGCGGCGACGAGGAGGAGGCCGTCGCCTCGCTGCCCGAGAAGATGCGCGAGCGCGTCGAATTCCTCGGCATGGTGAGCGACGAGGACAAGGCGCGGCTGCTGCGCAGCGTCGATGTGTACGTCGCGCCGAACACGGGCGGCGAGAGCTTCGGGATCATCCTGGTCGAGGCGATGTCGGCCGGTGCGCCGGTCCTGGCCAGCGATCTGGATGCGTTCGCGCAGGTTCTGGACCTGGGTGCGGCGGGCGAACTCTTCGCCAACGAGGACGCGGACGCGCTGGCGTCGGCGGCGATCCGGTTGCTCGGCGACCCGGAGCGGCGAACGGAGCTGCGCGAACGGGGAACCGCACACGTGCGGCGCTTCGACTGGTCGACGGTCGGGGCGGACATCCTCGCGGTGTACGAGACGGTGACGGACGGCGCGGCGTCGGTGGCGGCCGACGAACGCACGGGCCTGCGTGCACGTTTGGGACTGGCACGGGACTAGAACCTTTGGTTCGAGCCCGTCCGGCGATCGGGGTCCGGGGTCCTGGGCAGCGCCCCGGCGGCGACCGGGCCCGCCCCGCACCCGCTTCCGCGCCCGGGACCGGACGGCCGCACCGCCTGCGCCCCGACGGGTAGCCTTGCCGCCCGTGATCGAAACCCTCATCTGGATCGCCGTCGCGATCGTCGCGATCGGTATGTACCTCAGCTGGACCGCCGGGCGGCTGGACCGGCTGCACACACGCATCGACGCCGCCCGCGCTGCCCTCGACGCACAGCTCCTGCGCCGCGCCTCGGTCACCCAGGAACTGGCGACATCGGGTGTCCTCGACCCGGCCGCGTCCATCGTGCTGTACGAGGCCGCGCACGCCGCCCGCCAGGCGGAGGAGGAGAACCGCGAGGTCGCGGAGAGCGAACTGAGCACCGCGCTGCGGGCGGTGTTCGGTGAAACAGTGCAGGTGGAGTCCGTGAAGGAGATCCCCGGCGGCGAGGAGGCGGCGCTCGAACTCGCCGCGGCCGTGCGCCGTGTCCCGATGGCCCGGCGGTTCCACAACGACGCGGTGCGCGCGGCGCGTGCGCTGCGCCGGCACCGTACGGTGCGGTGGTTCCGGCTGGCCGGGCATGCCCCGTTCCCGCTCGCCTTCGAGATGGACGACGAACCGCCTGTAGCCCTGGCGGACCGCCCCGTCAGCTGACCCGGCGGCCACGCTCGTACGTGACCGGGATCACAACCCGTTTCGTACGCGTGCAAAACGATCCACCGGCCTTCCATTGGCCCTTGCTGTGGACTGGTCCCGGAGAGTTTGCTCAGCACTGCACCAACCAGCGCTTTCAGTAACTTTTCTCCGAGTGAGGTCGATCCGTGTCCACGCTTCCCACCACCCCGCAGTCCGCCGACTCCCCGGCCACCGGCACCGCTCGCGTCAAGCGCGGCATGGCCGAGCAGCTCAAGGGCGGCGTGATCATGGACGTCGTCAATGCCGAGCAGGCGAAGATCGCCGAGGATGCGGGCGCCGTGGCCGTCATGGCCCTGGAGCGGGTGCCGGCCGACATCCGCAAGGACGGCGGCGTGGCCCGGATGTCGGACCCGAACATGATCGAGGAGATCATCGAGGCCGTCTCCATCCCGGTGATGGCGAAGTCCCGCATCGGACACTTCGTCGAGGCCCAGGTCCTGCAGTCCCTCGGTGTCGACTACATCGACGAGTCCGAGGTCCTCACCCCGGCCGACGAGGTCAACCACAGCGACAAGTTCGCCTTCACCACTCCGTTCGTCTGTGGCGCCACCAACCTCGGTGAGGCCCTGCGGCGCATCGCCGAGGGCGCGGCCATGATCCGTTCGAAGGGCGAGGCCGGCACCGGAAACGTCGTCGAGGCGGTCCGTCACCTGCGCCAGATCAAGAACGAGATCGCCCGGCTGCGCGGCTACGACAACAACGAGCTGTACGCCGCCGCGAAGGAGCTCCGTGCCCCGTACGAGCTGGTCAAGGAGGTCGCCGAGCTCGGCAAGCTGCCCGTCGTGCTGTTCTCCGCGGGCGGCGTCGCCACCCCCGCCGACGCCGCGCTGATGCGCCAGCTCGGCGCCGAGGGCGTCTTCGTGGGCTCCGGCATCTTCAAGTCCGGCGACCCGGCCAAGCGCGCCGCCGCCATCGTGAAGGCCACCACCTTCTACGACGACCCGAAGATCATCGCGGACGCCTCCCGGAACCTGGGCGAGGCCATGGTCGGCATCAACTGCGACACCCTGCCCGAGGCCGAGCGCTACGCCAACCGTGGCTGGTAGTCACTGATGAGCGAAACCCCTGTGATCGGAGTCCTGGCTCTCCAGGGCGACGTACGGGAACACCTGATCGCCCTGGCCTCGGCGGATGCCCTGGCCAGGCCGGTCCGGCGTCCCGAGGAACTCGCCGAGGTCGACGGCCTGGTCATTCCCGGTGGCGAGTCCACCACGATGTCCAAGCTGGCTTCCCTGTTCGGCATGCTGGAACCGCTGCGCGAGCGGGTACGGGACGGGATGCCGGTCTACGGCACCTGCGCCGGAATGATCCTGCTGGCCGACAAGATCCTCGACCCGCGCTCGGGCCAGGAGACGGTCGGCGGGATCGACATGATCGTGCGCCGCAACGCCTTCGGGCGGCAGAACGAGTCCTTCGAGGCGGCCGTGGAGGTCGCCGGTATCGAGGGCGGCCCGGTCGAGGGCGTGTTCATCCGCGCCCCGTGGGTGGAATCGGTCGGAGCCCAGGCCAAGGTGGTGGCGGAGCACGGTGGCCACATCGTCGCCGTACGTCAGGGAAACGTCCTGGCGACGTCATTCCACCCGGAACTGACCGGGGACCATCGCGTTCACGCGTTGTTCGTGGACATGGTGCGCGCAGTCGTCTGACTCGATCCCGGTAGGATCTCCCGGGTTCGGATCGATTTTGGTGACGCGAAGGAGAAGGCAGATGTCCGGCCACTCTAAATGGGCTACGACGAAGCACAAGAAGGCCGTGATCGATGCCAAGCGCGGCAAACTCTTCGCGAAGCTGATCAAGAACATCGAGGTCGCGGCCCGCACCGGTGGTGTGGACCCCGAGGGAAATCCGACCCTCGTGGACGCGATCCAGAAGGCGAAGAAGAGCTCCGTACCGAACAAGAACATCGACTCCGCGGTCAAGCGCGGTGGCGGTCTCGAAGCGGGCGGCGTCGACTATCAGACGATCATGTACGAGGGTTACGGCCCCAACGGTGTCGCGGTGCTCATCGAGTGCCTCACCGACAACCGCAACCGTGCCGCCTCGGACGTGCGTGTCGCGATGACCCGCAATGGTGGTTCGATGGCCGACCCCGGTTCGGTCTCGTACCTCTTCAACCGCAAGGGTGTCGTCATCGTCCCCAAGGGCGGGCTGACCGAGGACGACGTCCTGGGCGCGGTGCTCGACGCGGGCGCCGAGGAGGTCAACGACCTCGGTGACACCTACGAGGTCGTCAGCGAGGCCACCGACATGGTCGCGGTCCGTACCGCGCTCCAGCAGGCCGGCATCGACTACGACTCCGCCGAGGCCAACTTCCTGCCCACCATGCAGGTCGAGCTGGACGAGGAGGGCGCGCGCAAGATCTTCAAGCTGATCGACGCGCTGGAGGACAGCGACGACGTGCAGAACGTCTTCGCCAACTTCGATGTCTCGGACGAGGTCATGGAGAAGGTCGAAGCCTGAGCCACGCTCAGCGCAGCCTTCACGGACGGGCCGACGGGGACACACCCCGTCGGCCCGTCGCATTGTCAGTGCGAGCCGATAGCCTGCGGGAACAGTTGACCGATCGGTACGGAGGGGCCTCCCATGCGGGTACTCGGCGTCGACCCGGGGCTGACCCGGTGCGGTGTCGGCGTCGTCGAAGGCGTCGCCGGCCGGCCCCTGACGATGCTCGGCGTCGGAGTCGTCCGCACCGCGGCCGATGCGGAGCTCGGCCACCGGCTGGTGGCCATCGAGCGCGGCATCGAGCAGTGGCTCGACGAGCACCGGCCCGAATTCGTCGCCGTGGAGCGGGTGTTCAGCCAGCACAACGTCCGTACGGTGATGGGCACCGCCCAGGCCAGTGCGGTCGCCATGCTTTGCGCATCCCGGCGCGGCATACCGGTCGCCCTGCACACCCCCAGCGAGGTCAAGGCAGCCGTCACCGGCAGCGGCCGTGCCGACAAGGCGCAGGTCGGAGCCATGGTCACCCGGCTGCTGCGGCTCGATGCCCCGCCGAAACCCGCCGACGCGGCCGACGCGCTCGCGCTCGCCATCTGCCACATCTGGCGCGCCCCCGCTGTCAACCGCCTCCAACAGGCACACGCGGCTGCCGCCGCCGCAGCCCGCACCGCGCGCGCTCCCCGTACTTCTACAGTTCCCGTCCGGAAGGTCCCCCGATGATCGCCTTCGTCAGCGGCCCCGTGGCCGCGCTCGCCCCGACCACGGCCGTGATCGAGGTCGGCGGCATCGGCATGGCCGTCCAGTGCACGCCGAACACCCTCGCCGGCCTCCGGATCGGCAAGGAGGCCAGGCTGGCCACCTCCCTCGTCGTACGGGAGGATTCGCTCACCCTCTACGGCTTCGCCGACGACGACGAGCGGCTGGTCTTCGAGCTGCTCCAGACCGCGAGCGGAGTCGGACCACGGCTCGCCCAGGCCATGCTTGCCACCCATAGTCCGGACGCCCTGCGGATCGCGGTCGCCACCGACGACGAGAAGGCGCTCACCGCCGTCTCCGGCATCGGCAAGAAGGGCGCGCAGAAACTCCTCCTCGAACTGAAGGACAGACTCGGCGAGCCCGTGGGCGCCCACATCGGCCGACAGGGCATCGGCACTGCCGTCACCTCCTCCTGGCGCGATCAGCTGCAGGCCGCCCTGATCGGTCTCGGCTACGCCACCCGTGAGGCCGACGAAGCGGTCACCGCTGTCGCCCCGCAGGCCGAGGCGGCCCTGGCCGAGGGCGGACAGGCCCCCGTGCCGCAGCTGCTGCGCGCTGCGCTGCAGACCCTCAACCGCGCGCGCTGACCGGAGCGCGTCATCCCGGGGGAGACCCCGACCGGGCCGGGCACCGCACGGCACCGACACACCCGAGGCGGGACAGACTGAATGAACTGGGACGAGACCGGACCCGATACCGACGAGCGGCTCGTCGACGCCGACGCGGACGGCGAGGACACCGCGGTCGAAGCGGCGCTGCGGCCGAAGGACCTCGACGAATTCGTCGGCCAGGAAAAGGTGCGCGAACAGCTCGACCTGGTACTCAAGGCGGCCAGGGCCCGCGGCGCCACCGCCGACCATGTCCTGCTCTCCGGTGCCCCCGGTCTCGGCAAGACCACCCTCTCCATGATCATCGCAGCCGAAATGGGCGCCCCGATCCGGATCACCTCGGGCCCCGCCATCCAGCATGCGGGTGATCTCGCCGCGATTCTCTCTTCACTCCAGGAGGGCGAAGTTCTCTTCCTGGACGAGATCCACCGCATGTCGCGGCCCGCCGAGGAGATGCTCTACATGGCGATGGAGGACTTCCGCGTCGATGTCATCGTCGGCAAGGGCCCCGGAGCCACCGCCATCCCGCTGGAACTGCCGCCCTTCACCCTGGTCGGCGCCACCACCAGGGCCGGACTGCTGCCTCCCCCGCTGCGCGACCGTTTCGGCTTCACCGGCCATATGGAGTTCTACGCCCCCACCGAACTGGAACGCGTCATCCACCGCTCCGCCCGCCTCCTCGACGTGGCGATAGACGCGGAGGGCGCCTCCGAGATCGCCGGACGTTCCCGCGGCACCCCCCGTATCGCCAACCGGCTGCTGCGCCGTGTCCGGGACTACGCCCAGGTCAAGGCCGACGGACGGATCGACCGTGCCGTCGCCTCCGTCGCCCTCGGGGTGTACGAGGTCGACGCGCGCGGCCTCGACCGGCTGGACCGGGCGGTGCTCGGCGCCCTGCTGAAGCTCTTCGGCGGCGGCCCCGTCGGACTGTCCACCCTCGCCGTGGCCGTGGGCGAGGAGCGCGAGACGGTCGAGGAGGTCGCGGAGCCCTTCCTGGTACGGGAAGGACTGCTGGCCAGGACGCCGAGGGGGCGCGTCGCGACACCCGCTGCCTGGGCCCACCTCGGCCTCGTACCTCCCCAGCACGGCGGAAAGGGACAACAGGGTCTGTTCGGGGCGTGATGCATCACAGGTTCACCCGGACAGGAACCACCGAGCGACGCCGGGCGTTGTTCCATCGATGCGGACTCGCTTAGACTCCGCCGATGCCGCCCTTATCAGGTCGGTGTACCCACCCCCGTAGATCAGGCCGCCTTCCAGCGCGGTCGTGCGAAGGAAACTCGTCCCGTGAATCCCGTGACTCTCCTCCCCTTCATCGTGCTCATCGGGGCCATGTTCCTGATGACGCGGTCCGCCAAGAAGAAGCAGGCGGCCGCTGCCCAGATGCGCAATGAGATGCAGCCCGGCACCGGCATCCGGACGATCGGGGGCATGTACGCCACCGTCAAGGAGCTTCACGACGACACCGTTCTCCTTGAGATCGCGCCCGGCGTCCACGCCATCTACGCCAAGAACGCCATCGGCGCCGTCCTGGACGACGCGGAGTACAACCGCATCGTCCACGGGGACGACGATGACGCCCTCGACGGCGCGGTCGTGCCGGACGACGCCTCCTCGCTGACCGAGGCGGACGCCGACGAGGACACCTCGGACGACGCCAAGATCGACCTGGGCAAGAAGGCCGAGGCCGAGCCGACGGACGCCGAGTCCGACAAGAAGTCCGAGGGCAAGACCGACGGCGAGGCCGACGCGAAGTAACCCACGACCCGGGGATGCCGTGAGCCCACCGGCATCCGGCACTCCCCGGACCGTGCGATCTTCTGCGGGGGCGGGTCCCCACTACACTTCGTGGCCGCTCGGGCGCGTACCCGGCGCGGGGCGGTTGGACAGGGAGAAACGAGAAGGTGGCAGCACCGAAGAAGAGCCGAGGGCCGGCCGGCGGTCAGGGCAGGCCGGGGCGTTCCCTGGCTCTGATCCTGATCGCCATGGTCGCGCTCACCGGCGGGATGTTCCTGGCCGATCAGCCGACCCCACGACTGGGCATCGACCTGGCGGGCGGCACGTCCATCACGCTCGAGGCGAAGAGCGAGCCGGGCCAGGAATCGGCGATCAACAAGACCAACATGGACACGGCGGTCCAGATCATGGAACGCCGTGTCAATGGTCTTGGCGTCTCCGAGGCCGAGGTCCAGACCCAGGGCGATCGCAACATCATCGTCAACATCCCCAAGGGCACGAACTCCGCCCAGGCCCGCGAGCAGGTCGGCACCACCGCCAAGCTCTACTTCCGGCCGGTGCTGACCGTCGCCCAGGGAACGCCCACCCCGACGCCCAACGCCTCGTCGTCCGGCAAGCCCAGCCCGAGCGCCTCGACGTCGGACAAGGGGAAGGCGTCGGCGAAGCCGAGCGCCAGCGCCTCCACGCAGGGCCGTGCGGTCACCGACGGCCTCAAGACCGATTCATCGCCCACCCCCAAGGCGAGTACCACGCCGAAGGCCGACGCCACGCCGTCGGCATCCGCTGCGGACCAGGCTGCCGCCGCCAAGCTGCAGAAGCAGTTCGCGGAGCTCGACTGCTCCAGCAAGGCCTCCCGGTCCAAGGCCGCCCTGGGTGCCAAGCCGACCGACACGGTCGTCGCGTGCAGCTCCGAGGGCGACGCCAAGTACGTCCTCGGCCCGGCCCAGGTGTCCGGCACGGACGTGGACAGCGCCAAGGCGGCGATCGACCAGACGAACGGTCAGTGGATCGTTCAGATGGAGTTCACCAAGGGCGGCGCCAAGAAGTTCCAGAAGATCACGAGCCAGCTCGCCCAGCAGCAGTCGCCGCAGAACCAGTTCGCCATCGCGCTCGACGGTGAAGTCGTCTCGGCGCCCTACGTGCGCACGGCACTGAGCGCCAACGCCGAGATCTCCGGCAGCTTCACCCAGCAGTCCGCCGACGACCTGGCCAATGTGCTTTCCTACGGTGCGCTCCCGCTCTCGTTCAAGGAGCAGAGCGTCACCACCGTCACCGCCGCACTCGGTGGCGAGCAGCTCCAGGCGGGTCTGATCGCCGGCGCCATCGGTCTGGCCCTGGTGGTCATCTACCTGGTGGCCTACTACCGCGGGCTGGCGCTCATCGCGCTCCTGAGCCTCGCGGCCTCCGGCATCCTGACCTACACGATCATGTCGCTTCTCGGCCCGGCCATCGGCTTCGCGCTGAACCTCCCGGCGGTCTGCGGAGCCATCGTGGCCATCGGTATCACCGCTGACTCCTTCATCGTGTACTTCGAAAGAATCCGCGACGAGATCCGCGAGGGCCGTACGCTCCGCCCGGCCGTCGAGCGCGCCTGGCCGCGCGCCCGGCGCACCATCCTGGTCTCCGACTTCGTGTCGTTCCTCGCCGCGGCGGTGCTCTTCGTGGTCACCGTCGGCAAGGTCCAGGGATTCGCCTTCACGCTGGGTCTCACCACCCTGCTCGACGTGGTCGTGGTGTTCCTCTTCACCAAGCCCGTCATGACGCTGATGGCCCGTACGAAGTTCTTCTCCAGCGGTCACCCGTGGTCCGGTCTGGACCCGAAGCGGCTCGGCGCCAAGCCGCCGCTGCGCCGCTCGCGCCGTGTCAACGCCCCCACCGACCACCCGAAGGAGGCGTGAGATGTCGCGACTCGGCAGTCTCGGCGCCCGTCTCTACCGCGGCGAGGTCGGCTACGACTTCATCGGCAAGCGCAAGATCTGGTACGGGATCTCGATCCTGATCACCATCACTGCCATTGTCGGCCTGGCCGTCAGCGGCCTGAACATGGGCATCGAGTTCAAGGGCGGCGCGGTCTTCACCACCCCGAAGACAAGCGTCAGCGTCTCCCACGCGGAGGACTTGGCGACGGAGGCATCCGGTCACCAGGCGATCGTCCAGAAGCTCGGCAGCGGTGGTCTGCGTATTCAGATCAGCGAGGTCGACACCGCGAAGTCCGACCAGATCAAGGACCAGCTCTCCAAGGACCTCAACGTTCCGACGGAGAAGATCGCCGCCGACCTGGTCGGGCCCAGCTGGGGTGAGCAGATCGCCAACAAGGCCTGGACCGGCCTCGGTATCTTCATGGTCCTGGTCGTGATCTACCTGGCCATCGCCTTCGAGTGGCGCATGGCCATCGCGGCCCTGGTCGCGCTGATCCACGACATCACCATCACGGTCGGCATCTACGCCCTGGTCGGCTTCGAAGTCACCCCGGGCACCGTGATCGGTCTGCTGACCATCCTCGGCTACTCCCTCTACGACACGGTCGTCGTTTTCGACAGCCTCAGGGAGAGCACGGGCGACATCACCAAGCAGACCCGCTGGACGTACAGCGAGATCGCCAACCGCTCGATCAACGGCACGCTGGTCCGTTCCATCAACACCACCGTCGTGGCCCTGCTCCCCGTCGCCGGTCTGCTCTTCATCGGCGGTGGCGTCCTCGGCGCCGGCATGCTGAACGACATCTCGCTGTCGCTGTTCGTCGGCCTCGCGGCCGGTGCGTACTCCTCGATCTTCATTGCCACCCCGCTCGTCGCCGACCTCAAGGAACGCGACCCGCAGATGAAGGCTCTGAAGAAGCGGGTCCTCGCCAAGCGCGCGGCAGCCGCCGCCAAGGGCGAGTCAGCCGAGGACGAGCCGTCGGACGACGACTTCCCGGAGGACGCCGCACCTGCCGCCGCGGTCGTCGGCCAGCGCCAACAGCCCCCCAGGGGCCACGGCCGGACGTCGGGGAAGCGCCGATGACCAGCACCACCGAGAGCACGAAGGAACTCCTGCTCAGCCGGATCCGCGACGTGCCGGACTATCCGAAGCCGGGCGTGATGTTCAAGGACATCACCCCGCTGCTCGCGGACCCGCTCGCGTTCGCAGCCCTCACCGAAACTCTCGCGGAGCTGTGCGTACGGCACGGCGCCACGAAAGTCGTCGGCCTCGAGGCCCGCGGCTTCATCCTGGCCGCCCCGGTCGCGGTCCGGGCCGGGCTCGGCTTCGTGCCCGTCCGCAAGGTGGGGAAGCTGCCCGGAGCCACCCTGAGCCAGGCGTACGAGCTGGAGTACGGCACCGCGGAGATCGAGATCCACGCGGAGGACCTGTCCGCCGGCGACCGGATCATGGTCATCGACGACATCCTCGCGACCGGTGGCACCGCCGAGGCGTCGCTGGAGCTGATCCGGCGGGCCGGTGCCGAGATCGCGGGCGTCGCGGTCCTCATGGAGCTCGGCTTCCTGGACGGACGTGCCCGGCTGGAACAAGGTCTGGCGGGTGCTCCGCTGGAGGCACTCATCCACGTGTGAGTACCGCATGCACGAATCGGGTGTCCAGGATTCCCCTGGGCACCCGATTCGCGTTTGCACATCACCATGGAGATCAAGAATGGCTCAAAGTTAGGTGCCAGATTATGTGACTACCTGATTGGATCTTCCTGATGCTGTTGATCGGCATCTCAACGGGAGGAACCACATGAGGATTTCGCGCAAAATCGCCACGGGGGCGATTTCCCTTCTTTCCTTTGCAGCAATCGCTGCGGGCGCCGCTCCTGCGAGTGCGAGCCAGACAGTTGCGCCCGCGCCGACCACCCAGGGCGCGAAGAACGCCTGCACGCCGGGTTGGAAGAATGCAGGGTCAATCCCGGGGAAGTGGAGCACGATCAACGATGGCTGTGCCCACTTCGGTTCCAAGGGAATGAAGATGGGCTACGCCTGGAAGGTCTACAAGGGCAGCAGCATCTGTGTGCAGGTCAAGGGCTTCAATGCCAAGGGGAAGAAGACCTGGTACAACGCCGGCTGCGGGAAGAGCGGCCAGATAAAGGTGCCGTGGGGCAACGTTGCCGCGACCAAGGAGATGAAGGTCAAGGGGGCAGCCCTCTTGCGGTGGTACTGACGGGGCAGGGTGGGAGGGGGCGGGGCTTCTCCGCCCTCACCATCTGAGCTAGGCCCTGATGCGAGCCATCTGAGCTACGCCCTGATGCGAGCACTGGCTCGGCACTGCATGGTTGGGACGGGCTGATCTCCGGCCCAACGGCACACGAGGGCCATTGTCACGCAGGCGCAGGACGGGCACCCGGGAACAACCGGGTGCCCGTTTCGTGTTGTGAGGGGGTCCCACGGTCCCCGGGGGAGGTCGGGCCGCAGTCTCGATACGATGGCCTTTCCGGGAGTCCGGATCCGCACGAGGAGCGCTCTTGCCAGACGAGGCCCAGCCAGTCGCCGCCCCGCAGCCCGACAGGCCCGCGGCGGTCCCAGCCACGCCCGGGAAGAAGCAGCCCGCGGCGAAGGACAAGCCGAAGCCCCCGGCTCCCGAATCGGCGAGCAGCGCCTCGCAGACTCCCCCCGACGTGAACGGGGCCGCGCCGGTGTCCCCGGCCCAGCCGGCCCCCGTCTTTCCGCCTCCGGTCGCCCCGAAGCCCCCGGCCAAGCCCGCCGCCAAGCCCGTGGCCCCGGTCGGCCCGGCCCGCTCCAGCGGCTCCTCCAACCGGGTACGAGCCAGGCTCGCCCGGCTCGGCGTGCAGCGCTCCAGCCCGTACAACCCGGTCCTCGAACCGCTCCTGCGGGCGGTCCGCAGCAACGACCCCAAGATCGAGACGTCCACGCTGCGCCAGATCGAGCGCGCCTACCAGGTCGCCGAGCGCTGGCACCGCGGTCAGAAGCGCAAGAGCGGCGACCCGTACATCACGCACCCGCTCGCCGTCACGACGATCCTCGCCGAGCTGGGCATGGACCCGGCGACGCTGATGGCCGGACTGCTGCACGACACGGTCGAGGACACCGAGTACGGCCTGGACACCCTGCGCCGCGATTTCGGCGACCAGGTCGCCCTGCTCGTCGACGGCGTCACCAAGCTGGACAAGGTCAAGTTCGGCGAGGCCGCCCAGGCCGAGACCGTACGCAAGATGGTCGTCGCCATGGCCAAGGACCCCCGGGTCCTCGTCATCAAGCTCGCCGACCGGCTGCACAACATGCGCACCATGCGCTACCTCAAGCGGGAGAAGCAGGAGAAGAAGGCCCGCGAGACGCTTGAGATCTACGCCCCGCTGGCGCACCGCCTGGGCATGAACACCATCAAGTGGGAGCTGGAGGACCTCGCCTTCGCGATCCTCTATCCCAAGATGTACGACGAGATCGTCCGTCTCGTCGCCGAGCGGGCCCCCAAGCGCGACGAATACCTCGCCATAGTGACCGACGAGGTCCAGGCCGACCTGCGCGCCGCCCGGATCAAGGCCACCGTCACCGGACGGCCGAAGCACTACTACAGCGTCTACCAGAAGATGATCGTGCGGGGCCGGGACTTCGCCGAGATCTACGACTTGGTGGGCATCCGCGTCCTCGTCGACACCGTCCGCGACTGCTACGCGGCGCTCGGCACCGTCCACGCGCGATGGAATCCGGTCCCCGGCCGGTTCAAGGACTACATCGCTATGCCCAAGTTCAACATGTACCAGTCGCTGCACACCACGGTGATCGGTCCCAGCGGCAAGCCCGTCGAACTCCAGATCCGCACCTTCGACATGCATCGCCGCGCCGAGTACGGCATCGCCGCGCACTGGAAGTACAAGCAGGAGGCCGTCGCGGGCGCCTCCAAGGTGCGTACAGACGTGCCCAAGAACACCGGCCGCGGCCAGGACACCGTCAACGACATGGCGTGGCTGCGCCAGCTCCTGGACTGGCAGAAGGAGACCGAGGACCCCAGCGAATTCCTGGAGTCGCTGCGCTTCGACCTCTCCCGCAACGAAGTATTCGTCTTCACGCCCAAGGGCGACGTCATAGCGCTTCCCGCGGGTGCGACGCCGGTGGACTTCGCGTACGCCGTGCACACGGAGGTCGGCCACCGGACCATAGGAGCACGGGTCAACGGGCGGCTCGTACCGCTCGAATCGACCCTCGACAACGGCGATCTGGTGGAGGTCTTCACCTCCAAGGCGGCCGGAGCCGGACCCTCCCGGGACTGGCTGGGCTTCGTCAAGTCGCCCCGCGCCCGCAACAAGATCCGCGGCTGGTTCTCCAAGGAGCGCCGCGACGAGGCGATCGAGCAGGGCAAGGACGCCATCGCGCGCGCCATGCGCAAGCAGAACCTGCCGATCCAGCGGATTCTGACCGGCGACTCCCTGGTCACGCTCGCCCATGAGATGCGCTACCCCGACATCTCGTCGCTGTATGCGGCGATCGGCGAGGGCCATGTCGCGGCCGCGGGCGTCGTGCAGAAGCTGGTGCAGGCGCTCGGCGGCGAGGACGCCGCCAACGAGGACCTCGCGGAGAGCGCGCCGCCCTCGCGCGGCCGCCACAAGCGCCGCTCCAACGCCGATCCCGGTGTCGTCGTCAAGGGCGTCGAGGACGTCTGGGTCAAACTGGCCCGCTGCTGCACGCCGGTCCCCGGCGACCCGATCATCGGCTTCGTCACCCGCGGCAGCGGCGTCTCCGTGCACCGCGCCGACTGCGTCAACGTCGACTCGTTGTCGCAGCAGCCGGAGCGGATCCTGGACGTCGAGTGGGCGCCCACCCAGTCCTCGGTCTTCCTGGTCGCCATCCAGGTCGAGGCCCTGGACCGGTCGCGGCTGCTCTCGGACGTCACCCGCGTCCTGTCCGACCAGCACGTCAACATCCTGTCGGCGGCCGTCCAGACCTCCCGGGACCGGGTCGCCACCTCGCGCTTCACCTTCGAGATGGGCGACCCGAAGCACCTCGGACACGTGCTGAAGGCGGTACGGGGCGTGGAGGGCGTCTACGACGTCTACCGCGTCACTTCGGCCCGCAGGCCCTGACCGACGACCCCGCGCATACGAGAGGCCCCCTGTACCCGTCCGGAGGGACGTGCACAGGGGGCCTTGTCACAAGCCGGTCAGCAGCAGACGCGCTTCAGCCGCCGAACTCCTCCAGGCCCTTCAGCGCCTGGTCCAGCAGGGCCTGCCGCCCTTCGAGCTCCTTGGCCAGCTTGTCGGCCCGGGCGTTGTTGCCCGAGGCGCGGGCCGTGTCGATCTGCGTACGCAGCTTGTCCACGGCCGCCTGCAGCTGACCGGTCAGACCCGCGGCGCGCGCACGCGCCTCCGGGTTCGTCCGGCGCCACTCCGACTCCTCCGCCTCCTGGAGCGCCCGCTCCACCGCGTGCATCCGCCCCTCGACCTTCGGGCGGGCGTCACGCGGCACATGGCCGATGGCCTCCCAGCGCTCGTTGATGGCCCGGAACGCGGCCCTGGCCGCCTTCAGGTCCTGCACCGGCACCAGCTTCTCGGCCTCGACCGCGAGCTCCTCCTTGAGCTTGAGGTTCTCGCCCTGCTCCGCGTCCCGCTCGGCGAAGATCTCGCCGCGGGCGGCGAAGAAGACGTCCTGAGCGCCGCGGAAGCGGTTCCACAGATCGTCCTCGGCCTCGCGCTGGGCGCGGCCCGCCGCCTTCCACTCCGTCATCAGGTCGCGATAGCGGGCGGCCGTCGCTCCCCAGTCCGTGGAGCCGGCGAGCGACTCGGCCTCCACGACCAGCTTCTCCTTGGCCTTGCGGGCCTCCTCGCGCTGGGCGTCCAGCGAGGCGAAGTGGGCCTTGCGGCGCTTGGAGAACGCCGAGCGGGCGTGCGAGAAGCGGTGCCACAGCTCGTCGTCGGACTTGCGGTCGAGCCGCGGCAGGCCCTTCCACGTGTCGACGAGCGCACGGAGGCGCTCGCCCGCGGAGCGCCACTGCTCGCTCTGCGCCAGCTCCTCGGCCTCGGCGACCAGCGCCTCCTTGGCGTGCTTCGCCTCGTCGGTCTGCTTCGCCTTCTGGGCCTTGCGCTCCTCGCGCCGCGAGTCGACCGTCGCGACCAGCGCGTCGAGTCGCTTGCGCAGCGCGTCGAGGTCACCGACGGCGTGATGCTCGTCCACCTGCAGACGCAGATGCTCGATGGCGGTCGTGGCGTCCTTGGCCGACAGGTCGGTGGTCTTCACCCGCCGTTCGAGGAGGCCGATCTCGACCACAATGCCCTCGTACTTGCGCTCGAAGTAGGCCAGAGCCTCCTCGGGGGAACCCGCCTGCCACGATCCGACGACCTGCTCGCCATCGGCTGTACGCACGTACACGGTGCCCGTCTCATCGACGCGGCCCCACGGGTCGCTGCTCACAGCGCCTCCTCCACCTGATGCCTGCAAGAGGGTTCGCCCCCCTGGCATCGTCCACAGTTTCCTGGGGCGGGCAGCGCCCGCCCTGCACAACGCCAATCTAGGCGACCGGCCGCCCGGCTGTCCGCACTCAGCGCGGCCGAAAATAATCCGGCCCGCCCTTCGTCGTCACCGCCGGCCGACCCGGTCCGGCCGCGTCACGACTTGTCGACAGCGGCCTTCGAGATGTTCACGGCCTTCTTCGGCGCACCGTCGGCCGCACCGCCGGCCACACCAGCCGCACCGATGTCCTTGACCGCCTTCAGCGACGCATCGTCCATCGTGCCGAACGGTGTGTAGGTGGGCGGCAGTTTGCTGTCCTTGTACACCAGGAAGAACTGGCTGCCACCGGTGTGCGCCTGGCCGGTGTTCGCCATCGCCACCGTGCCCGCCGGATAGGTCACCGTGCCGTCCTTGCCCGCCTTGCCCAGCGCGGTCAGGTTCTCGTCCGGGATCGTGTAGCCGGGGCCGCCCGTGCCGTCGCCCTTGGGGTCACCGCACTGCAGGACGAAAATGCCCTGCGTGGTCAGCCTGTGACACTTCGTACCGTCGAAGAAGCCCTTGTCGGCCAGTGACTTGAAGGAGTTCGTGGTGTGCGGTGTCTTCGCCGCGTCCATCGTGAACCCGATGTCGCCCTGGCTCGTCTTGAGCGACATCGTGTACTTCGCCTTTTTGTCGATCTTCAGCGCGGGCTCGGGCGCGCTGCTCTCGCTCGCCGACGGCGAGGCCGACGGGCTCGCGCTCGCGGCCGCGTCGCTCTTGTCCTTCTTGCCGTCGCCGTCGAGGGCGAGATACGAGCCCACCCCGACGATCGCCGCCACGGCCACCACGGACGCGATGACGACCGTCAGACGCCTCGTCCTGCGGCGGGCCTCCTCCCGGCGCTGCTGCTGCCGCTCGAACTTCTCCCTGGCGAGCTGCCGCCGCCGCTGATCGCTGCTGACCACCGGGTGATCTCCTTGTAGGTCGTGTGATGAGGCCTGGGCTGCCCGTACCGTATATGGGTTAGCTGTGGAATGAGGAGCGCCGGTAGGCTCTGAACTGCCGCGACCTTCTCAGTCGCAATCCATCGTCGGACGACCATTAAGGACGATCGTGCTCATTGCCGGGTTCCCCGCCGGGGCCTGGGGGACCAACTGTTACCTGGTCGCCCCGGCCGCAGGCGAGGAGTGCGTGATCATCGACCCGGGCCATCAGGCCGCATCCGGAGTCGAGGAAACGCTGAAGAAGCATCGGCTGAAGCCCGTCGCCGTCGTACTGACCCACGGCCACATCGACCACGTCGCCTCGGTCGTCCCGGTGTGCGGTGCGCACGACGTCCCCGCCTGGATCCACCCGCAGGACCGGTACATGATGAGCGACCCGGAGAAGGCCCTCGGCCGTTCCATCGGGATGCCGCTCATGGGCGAGCTGACGGTGGGGGAGCCGGACGACGTCAAGGAACTGAGTGACGGCGCCCAGCTGAAGCTGGCCGGTCTGGAGTTCGGTGTCGCGCATGCGCCCGGCCATACCAAGGGGTCGGTGACGTTCAGGATGCCCGAGGCCGCGGATGTTCCGCAGATCCTCTTCTCGGGCGACCTGCTCTTCGCCGGCTCCGTCGGACGCACCGACCTGCCCGGTGGCGACCACGCCGAGCTGCTCGAGTCGCTGGCCCGTGTGTGCCTGCCGCTCGACGACTCGACCGTGGTGCTGTCCGGCCACGGCCCCCAGACGACCATCGGCCGCGAGCGCGCCTCGAATCCGTATCTGCACGGTATGGACGCGCCCCGACGAGGAATGTGACGAGAGAAAATCCGTGAGCACCTTCAAGGCCCCCAAGGGCACGTACGACCTGACCCCGCCCGACTCCGCGAAGTACCTCGCGGTGCGCGAGGCGATCGCCGCACCCCTGAAGAACTCCGGCTACGGCTACATCGAGACGCCCGGCTTCGAGGACGTCGCCCTCTTCTCGCGCGGTGTCGGTGAGTCCACCGACATCGTCACCAAGGAGATGTACACCCTCACCACCAAGGGCGGCTCCCAGCTGGCGCTGCGCCCCGAGGGCACCGCGTCCGTGCTGCGAGCCGCGCTGGAGGCCAACCTCCACAAGCTCGGCAACCTGCCCGTGAAGCTCTGGTACTCCGGCTCGTACTACCGCTACGAGCGCCCGCAGAAGGGCCGCTACCGGCACTTCTCGCAGGTCGGTGCCGAGGCGATCGGTGCCGAGGACCCGGCGCTGGACGCCGAGCTGATCATCCTGGCCGACCAGGCGTATCGCACGCTGGGTCTGCAGAACTTCCGCATCCTGCTCAACTCGCTTGGCGACAAGGAGTGCCGCCCCGTCTACCGGGACGCGCTCCAGGAGTTCCTGCGCGACCTCGACCTCGACGACGACACCCGCCGCCGCATCGAGCTCAACCCGCTGCGGGTCCTCGACGACAAGCGCCCCGAGGTGCAGAAGCAGCTGGTCGGCGCTCCGGTGCTGCGCGACTATCTGTGCGACGCGTGCAAGGCGTACCACGAGGAGGTCCGCGAACTGCTGACCGCCGCCGGCGTCGTGTACGAGGACGACGAAAAACTCGTCCGCGGCCTCGACTACTACACCCGCACCACCTTCGAGTTCGTCCACGACGGACTCGGCTCGCAGTCCGCTGTGGGCGGCGGCGGTCGCTACGACGGCCTCTCCGAGATGATCGGCGGCCCGGCGCTCCCGTCGGTCGGCTGGGCGCTCGGCGTGGACCGTACGGTGCTCGCGCTGGAGGCGGAGGGCATCGAGCTCGAACTGCCCGCGGCCACCAGCGTCTTCGCGGTACCGCTCGGCGAAGAGGCCCGGCGGGTGCTCTTCGGGATCGTCACGCAGCTGCGCCGCGAGGGTGTGGCGGCGGACTTCGCGTACGGGAACCGCGGCCTCAAGGGTGCGATGAAGAGCGCGAACCGGTCGGGGGCGCGGTTCACGATCGTCGCGGGTGAGCGGGACCTGGCCGAGGGCGTCGTCCAGCTCAAGGACATGGAGTCCGGCGAGCAGACGGCGGTACCCCTGCCGGACGTGGCCGAGGCGATCCGCGGGCGCCTGGCCTAGAGTCTCCCGGTCGCCGGACGGACGGGAACACCGGCCCGTCCGGCGACCGGGAGCGCAGGGCTCACCGGCCCACCCCGGTCAGCCGTCGCGCCGGTCCTGCCGGCGGAAGGTCAGCAGGCGCAGCACCGGACCGCCGACGCACCGGGCTCCCAGCACCAGCGCGACCTTCCCGTACTCCCGGCTCCCCGCCCAGCGCTGGCGGAAGAACCGTTTCAGCTCCAGCGCGCCACACCGCAGACCGATTCCCCACATGCCGGGCAGCGCCGCCGGCCCGTCCTTGTGCGTCGACCGGGATGTGACCGCGGTCATCGGGCCGGCTTCTGTCCAGTGAGCCGCAGATGGACGTCCTCCAGCGTGGGGCGGGTGACCCGCAGACCGGGGATCTCGCCGTCGAAGCGGCCGATCAGACCGGCGACCGTACGGGTCGGGGTCGGCGTACGCTCCGAGCGCGGGGTTCCGTCGGCTCCGTCCACTCGACGGTGGCTTGGGTGCCGGACTGCTCGCGCAGAGCGGCGGGTTCGCCCTCGGCGATCACCTTTTCAGCTTTTCCGCGGAGACGACGGTGAGCCGGTCGGCCAGCGCCTGGGCCTCCTCCAGAGAGCGCGTGGTGAGCACGATCGTCGTACCCTCCTGGGCGAGGAGCCGTATCAACTCCCAGAACCGTCGGCGGGCCCCGGGGCGAAACCCGTGGTCGGCTCGTCGACCAGCAGGAGTTCGGGGGAGCCGATCACGCCGAGCGCCACATCGAGACGGCGCCGCCGGCCGCCGGAGAGCTCCTTGATGAGGGGGCCGGCCTTCTGCTCCAGGTCCGCCAGCGCGATGACGTGCTCGCAGTCGCGCGGCCCCGGGTAGTGGCGGGCGAAGTGCGTCACCGTCCCGCACACCGTCAACTCGGCAGGCGCGGATTCATCCTGCCAGACGGTTCCGACCCGGGAACGCCGACGGCGGTCGGCAGAAGCCGGGACCACGCCGAGCACCGACACGGTCCCTCCGTCGCGGCTGCGATGGCCTTGCAGGATTTCGACGGTCGTGCTCTTCCCGGCCCCGTTCGGTCCGAGGATTGCGAACACCTCGCCCTGCCGGATGCCCAGGTCCAGGCAGTCGACCGCGGTCACTTCGCCGTAGCGCTTGCGCAGGCCGCGCACCTCCACCACAAGTCCAGCCACGGTCCGGAGCGTCTCGCGGACCCGAGGGTTCCGTACAGGGCGTGCGCAGACCTTTGCGTACACCTTTATGTCCATCGAACAGAAGACCAGTGGTGCGGTGCGGCACAATGACCGTGCCCAGCAGGCCACTCACTGACGGAACGGCGATATGACGACTGCAGCGGTTGACCATCCCTCCTCCGACCAGGACGAGGACGGCGGGAAGAGGACCATTGGCGGCAGTCGGGCATTCGCACTGCTGCTGGTGATCACGGGCGCCGCCGGACTCCTTGCCGCCTGGGCCATCACCATCGACAAGTTCAAGTTGCTGGAGGACCCCAACTTCACACCGGGCTGCAGTCTCAACCCGGTCGTCGCATGCGGCAACATCATGAAGAGCGAGCAGGCGGCCGCCTTCGGCTTCCCGAACCCGATGCTCGGTCTGGTCACCTACTCCGTGATCATCGGCATCGGCCTGGCGCTCCTCGCCGGCGCCCGCTTCCGCAGCTGGTACTGGCTCGGGATGAACGCCGGCACGCTGTTCGGCGTCGGCTTCTGCACCTGGCTCCAGTACCAGTCGCTCTACAACATCAACTCCCTCTGCCTGTGGTGCTGCCTGGCCTGGGTCGCCACGATCTTCATGTTCTGCTATGTCACCACGCACAACATCAAGCACCGGATCCTTCCCGCGCCGAACTGGCTGCGCAACGGACTGACGGAGTTCCACTGGGTGCCGCCGGTCCTGTGGATCGGCATCATCGGCATGCTGATCCTGACCCGCTGGTGGGACTTCTGGACCAGCTGACCGGCCTGTCGCTCCTGCCGGGCGACCGGCCCGGCAGGGATGTCAGTGCCGTGACATAGGCTTCAAAACGTGGAGCCCGACCTCTTTACCGCAGCCGCCGAAGACCGCCAGGAGAAGGACCCGTCCAGCAGCCCACTGGCTGTCCGGATGCGTCCCCGCACCCTCGACGAGGTCGTCGGCCAGCAGCACCTGCTCAAGCCGGGCTCGCCGCTGCGCCGCCTCGTCGGCGAGGGGAACGGCGGCCCCGCAGGCCCGTCGTCGGTGATCCTCTGGGGCCCGCCCGGCATCGGGAAGACGACTCTGGCGTACGTGGTCAGCAAGGCAACCAACAAGCGCTTCGTCGAGCTCTCCGCGATCACCGCGGGCGTCAAGGAAGTGCGGGCCGTCATCGAGGGCGCCCGCCGCGCCACCGGCGGCTACGGCAAGGAGACCGTCCTCTTCCTCGACGAGATCCACCGCTTCTCCAAGGCGCAGCAGGACTCGCTGCTCCCGGCGGTGGAGAACCGCTGGGTGACGCTGATCGCGGCGACCACCGAGAATCCGTACTTCTCGATCATCTCGCCGCTGCTGTCGCGCTCGCTGCTGCTCACCCTGGAATCGCTCACCGACGACGATCTGCGCGGCCTGCTGCAGCGTGCCCTGACCGACGAGCGCGGACTCGGCGGCGCGGTGGCGCTGCCGAGTGATGCCGAGGCGCATCTGCTGCGCATCGCGGGCGGCGACGCCCGCCGGGCGCTCACGGCGCTGGAGGCTGCGGCCGGTGCGGCGCTGGCCAAACAGGAGAAGGAGATCACCCTCCTGACCCTGGAGGAGACCGTCGACCGTGCCGCCGTCAAGTACGACCGGGACGGCGACCAGCACTACGACGTGGCGAGTGCGCTCATCAAGTCGATCCGCGGCTCCGATGTGGATGCCGCGCTGCACTATCTGGCCCGGATGATCGAGGCGGGGGAGGACCCCCGGTTCATCGCCCGGCGGCTGATGATCTCGGCCAGTGAGGACATCGGTCTCGCCGACCCCACGGCACTGCCCACCGCTGTCGCGGCCGCCCAGGCGGTCGCCATGATCGGCTTCCCCGAGGCGGCGCTCACCCTGAGCCATGCCACGATCGCCCTGGCCCTCGCCCCCAAGTCCAATGCGGCGACGCTGGCGATCTTCGCTGCCCAGGAGGACGTACGGAAGGGGCTCGCGGGCCCGGTCCCGGCCCATCTGCGCGACGGCCACTACAAGGGCGCCGCCAAGCTGGGCCATGCCCAGGGCTATGTGTATCCGCACGATGTCCCCGGCGGTATCGCCACTCAGCAGTACGCCCCGGACGCCGTACGCGACAAGCACTACTACCAGCCCACGCGCTACGGCGCGGAAGCGCGCTACGCGGATGTGGTGGAGCGGGTCCGCGAGCGGCTCTCCGGCCCGTCCGCGGACTGAGGAGGACGCGCAGGGGCCGTTTTCCCGTTCAGTGCGCCGCCGCCTCGAAGAGTGTGTGCATGGCGTGGCGCAGCTCGCCGATGTCCCGCACCGGCTCGGGGAATTCGAAGCGTGCGTCGAAGCACCCCCCGTCCTCGCGGAAGCGCACACGCAGCCCGTACCGGTCCAGCGCGAGCGGTACGACGGAGGGCCGGTGGGCCGCGCAGCGACGGGCCGCACGCTTGCCGAGCAGCCCGCACAGTGTGTCCAGCTGTTCGCCGTGCGCCGCGTGCAGATGCTGCAGCAGCTCCGCCTCGTGTCCGACGAGCGGATCGGGGGCCGCGTCGCGGAATTCGTCGGGTTCGACCTCCTCGGCGCCACACAGATCGTCGACGTACGCCTCGCCCGTCTCCAGCCGGAGCGTCATCCGGCCGGGCCCCGACATGCCGGGTACGGTGGTGAGCCGGCCCGAGACCCAGGCGCGTCCGCGGATGCGGTGCGGTACGGAGACCGGGGCGACGTCCGTGATCTCCAGCACAGCGGTCAGCTCGCCGTCCTCGGCGTGCGTCGCGGCCCGCACGGCCTGGGAATCAGCGGGGAGTTCGAGGAACAGATCCCCGTCGGGGCCCACGTTCCTGGTCAGTGGCATCAGCTGATCGGAGCCGGGTGCGTTCAGCCCGGGGACGAGCAGTGCTGCCGAACAGGTACTCTGTACGAGAGTTCGTGTGCGCTCGGCTGCTGACGGCATCCGAGTGTTTTCAAGCCCGCCGGGACGCGGCTGACCACGATCTGATCGGTCCTCCGTCGTATCGGCACCCTGAGAGGTGTCGACGCTGTCAGTGCTGTCCGTGACGTGTGTGGTGTTCCCCGGGCGAGACATGCGATCTCCTCAAGTAAGGTGAGCCTAACCTAACCTACAACGGAGGTCTGGAGAACGTGCCTAACCAGTCGCGTCCCAAGGTCAAGAAGAGCCGCGCGCTCGGCATTGCGCTGACGCCGAAGGCTGTCAAGTACTTCGAGGCCCGCCCCTACCCGCCGGGCGAGCACGGCCGTGGCCGCAAGCAGAACTCGGACTACAAGGTCCGTCTGCTGGAGAAGCAGCGTCTGCGCGCCCAGTACGACATCAGCGAGCGCCAGATGGCGCGTGCCTACGACCGCGCCAAGAAGGCCGAGGGCAAGACGGGCGAGGCGCTCGTCGTCGAGCTCGAGCGCCGTCTCGACGCGCTGGTCCTGCGTTCGGGCATCGCCAAGACCATCTACCAGGCCCGCCAGATGGTCGTGCACGGTCACATCGAGGTCGACGGCCGCAAGGTCGACAAGCCGTCCTTCCGTGTCCGTCCCGACAACATCGTGATGGTCCGCGAGCGCAGCCGCGACAAGCACCCCTTCCAGGTTGCCCGCGAAGGTGGTTACGCCCCCGACGGCGAGACCCCGCGCTACCTGCAGGTGAACCTGAAGGCCCTGGCCTTCCGCCTTGACCGGGACCCGAACCGCAAGGAAATCCCCGTGATCTGCGACGAGCAGCTCGTCGTCGAGTACTACGCCCGCTGATCCAGGCGTAGCCGCTCTCACCAGCGCTCAGGCCCGCCCCTTCCCGATGTACGGGAGGCGGCGGGCCTCCGCGTTTCCCCGGGGCCAGGCAGGGGCCCGGACAGCCGCCCCGGCGTCCCCGGCCGGTCCGCAGGCCCGCTCGCCAGCGCCCTGGCCACCGCCGCGTCCAGATCCAGTCGGCCACCCGCACGCAGGCCCGATTCATAGGGGCCGTCGCCCAGCTCCCGGCGGGCCAGCTCCTCGCACCGGGCACGCGGCTGCCCGTAGTACGCCGAACCGAACAGAGGCAGCCCCACCGACGGCCAGATCCGGTCGGCGGCCCCCTGCAGCACCGCCGCCTCCGCCGCATCCCCCTCGACCGCCGTGACCAGTGCCAGCAGCTCCAGGGCGAGCACCGAGCCGAGCAGGTCGTGGAAGGCGCGGCCGATCGTCAGGGACTCCCCGAGCAGCTCCCGGGCCCGGCCCGGCCGGCCCCGTTGCAGCGCCGCGAAGGCCAGTACATACAGCGCGTACGCGAGGGCCCACCGCTCCCCGTGGTCCTCGCAGATCTCCCTGACCTCTTCGCAGATCGCGGCCGCGCCGTCCAGATCCCCACGGAACCCGACCGCCATCGCCAGCTCGATCCGGGCCATCAGCACATTGCTGTTCAGCTCGCCGAGCTCCCGATAACGGCCGAGCGCGTCGTCCAGCAGTTCCTGCGCACCGGCCATGTCGTCCGTGACGAGCGCCAGACATCCCATCCGGTGCACCGCGTACGCGAGCGCCGTGGGGTCGTCGGTACGGGCGGCCTCGTCCCGGCACTCCTGCAGCGCGCAGACCGCTCCGACCGGGTCGCCCTGCAGCACGGCCACATGTCCGAGCACCCACAGCGCCTTCAGTCGCGAGGAGTCGTACGGTGTCTCCTCCTGGCAGCCGCCCGGCAGCCAGCACCCGCAGCAGCGGGGACCGACGCAGCAGCTCCCGCACCAGCTCCGCGCAGGCGTCCACCAGATGCTCGAAGCCATCGATCACCAGGAGGAGTTGGCGCCCGGCAAGATGTTCGACGAGTGTCGTGCGGGGCGGTCTGCTGGTGTGATCGGTGAGCCCCAGGGCGTCGGCCAGCGCATGTTCCAGCAGCCCGGGATCGTGGATGGCGGACAGCTCCACCATCCGGACCCCGTCGCAGTACCGTTTCTCCATGAGCGTCGCGATCTTGATGGCGCAACGGGTCTTGCCCACCCCGCCGCGCTGCGGGCGTCGCATGAAACACGCAGAGTACTGGTACGGAATCTCTCCGTAAAATCTCCTTATGGCGACTGCGGTCCTTGCCGCCGGTAATGCGGTACAGGGCGCGACCACCGGCGCGATAGGCTCGGGAGACGACGATCGGCTGTTGCGACAGCGGTCGCCGGACCTGGCAGATACAGGCAGAAACAGACAGTACAGAGACAGCGACAAGCTAGAGAGCGGTGCACTGTGTCCGGTGGAGAGGTGGCCGGGATTCTGGTGGCCGTCTTCTGGGCGATCCTGGTTTCGTTCCTCGCCGTCGTACTGGTGAGGCTGGCCCAGACGCTCAGGGCGACCACCAAGCTCGTGGCGGACGTGACCGAGCAGGCGGTCCCACTGCTTGCCGACGCCTCCGCCACCGTGCGCTCCGCGCAGACCCAGCTCGACAAGGTCGACGCGATCGCCACGGACGTCCAGGAAGTCACCTCGAACGCCTCGGCGCTCTCCACCACTGTCGCCTCGGCCTTCGGCGGTCCGCTCGTCAAGGTCGCCGCGTTCGGTTACGGGGTACGGCAGGCCATCGGCCGCAAGACCGATCCCGAACCGGAACCTGCCCGTCGGCCGGCTCGTCGTACGGTGATTGTCGGCCGCACCGTGCCTGCCGCGCGCGGCAGGAAGCGCAACGGCAGTAACTCCCGCGGATCGAAGGACTGACGCAGCGATGTTCCGCCGTACGTTCTGGTTCACCGCCGGCGCCGCCGCCGGCGTCTGGGCCACCGCCAAGGTCAACCGGAAGCTCAAGCAGCTGACCCCCGAGAGTCTCGCGGCGCAGGCCGCGGACAAGGCGATCGGGACGGGCCACAAACTCAAGGACTTCGCTCTGGACGTCCGCGAGTCCATGGCTCGGCGCGAGGCCGAACTGGGCGAGGCGCTGGGCCTGGAGGCACCGGTCGACCCCGGCCTCCCCGTACGGCGTCATTTCGCCGTCGAGGCGGCCGAGCACGTCGGACCGGACAGGTCCCTCGAAGCCACCAACTACCGCAAGCTCCCCTACAACTCGTACAACCGGAATGAGGACCACTGATGGAGTCGGCTGAAATTCGTCGCCGCTGGCTGAGCTTCTTCGAGGAGCGCGGTCACACCGTCGTCCCTTCGGCGTCGCTCATCGCGGACGACCCGACTCTGCTCCTGGTCCCCGCGGGCATGGTCCCCTTCAAGCCGTACTTCCTCGGCGAGGTCAAGCCGCCCGCCCCGCGCGTCACCAGCGTGCAGAAGTGCGTCCGTACGCCGGACATCGAAGAGGTCGGCAAGACCACCCGGCACGGCACGTTCTTCCAGATGTGCGGCAACTTCTCCTTCGGTGACTACTTCAAGGAAGGCGCCATCAGCTACGCCTGGGAGGCTCTGACGAGCCCCGTGGCGGACGGCGGCTTCGGTCTCGACCCCGAGCGACTGTGGATCACGGTCTATCTGGACGATGACGAGGCCGAGGCCATCTGGCGCGACAAGATCGGCGTACCGGCCGAGCGCATCCAGCGCCTGGGCAAGAAGGACAACTTCTGGTCCATGGGCGTCCCCGGTCCCTGCGGCCCCTGCTCCGAGATCAATTACGACCGCGGCCCCGAGTTCGGCGTCGAGGGCGGCCCGGCCGTCAACGACGAGCGCTACGTGGAGATCTGGAACCTGGTCTTCATGCAGTACGAGCGGGGCGCCGGTGACGGCAAGGAGGACTTCCCGATCCTCGGTGACCTGCCGTCGAAGAACATCGACACGGGCCTGGGCCTGGAACGCCTCGCCATGATCCTGCAGGGCGTACAGAACATGTACGAGACCGACACCCTGCGTGTCGTCATGGACAAGGCCACCGAGCTGACCGGTGTCCAGTACGGCGCCGACCACGGTTCGGACGTCTCGCTCCGCGTGGTCGCCGACCACATCCGTACCTCCGTGATGCTCATCGGCGACGGCGTCACCCCCGGCAACGAGGGCCGCGGCTATGTGCTGCGCCGCATCATGCGCCGCGCCATCCGCAACATGCGCCTGATGGGTGCCACCGGCCCCGTCGTCAAGGACCTGGCCGACGTCGTGATCGACACCATGGGGCAGCAGTACCCGGAGCTGATCACCGATCGCAAGCGCATCGAGACCGTCGTCCTCGCCGAAGAGGCCGCCTTCCTCAAGGCTCTCAAGGGCGGCACCAACATCCTCGACACCGCCGTCACCGAGACCAAGGCCGCCGGCGGCAAGGTCCTCGCCGGCGACAAGGCGTTCCTGCTCCACGACACCTGGGGTTTCCCGATCGACCTCACCCTGGAGATGGCTGCCGAACAGGGCCTCTCGGTGGACGAGGACGGCTTCCGCCGCCTGATGAGGGAGCAGCGGGAGCGCGCCAAGGCCGACGCCAAGGCCAAGAAGACCGGCCACGCCGACCTGTCCGCCTACCGCGCGGTCGCCGACAACTCCGGCATCACCGAGTTCACCGGCTACACCGCCACCGAGAGCGAGTCGACCATCGTCGGCCTGCTCGTGGACGGTGTGCCCTCGCCCGCCGCCACCGAGGGCGACGAGGTCGAGGTCGTCCTGGACCGCACCCCGTTCTACGCCGAGGGTGGCGGGCAGCTCGCCGACCAGGGCCGGATCCGGCTCGACAGCGGCGCCGTCATCCAGGTGCGCGACGTGCAGCAGCCCGTCCCCGGCGTCTCCGTCCACAAGGGCTCGGTGCAGGTCGGCGAGGTGACCGTCGGCGCCTGTGCCTACGCCGCCATCGACAACACCCGCCGCCGCGCCATCGCCCGTGCCCACAGCGCCACGCACCTCACGCACCAGGCGCTGCGCGACGCCCTCGGCCCGACGGCCGCCCAGGCCGGTTCGGAGAACTCGCCGGGCCGCTTCCGCTTCGACTTCGGCTCGCCCGCCGCCGTGCCCGGCACGGTCCTCACCGACGTCGAGCAGAAGATCAACGAGGTCCTTTCCCGCGAACTCGACGTCCAGGCCGAGGTCATGTCGATCGACGAGGCCAAGAAGCAGGGCGCCATCGCCGAGTTCGGCGAGAAGTACGGTGAGCGGGTCCGGGTCGTCACCATCGGTGACTTCTCCAAGGAGCTCTGCGGCGGTACGCACGTCCACAACACCGCCCAGCTGGGTCTGGTGAAGCTGCTCGGCGAATCGTCCATCGGTTCCGGTGTGCGCCGTATCGAGGCCCTCGTGGGTGTCGACGCGTACAACTTCCTCGCCAGGGAGCACACGGTCGTCGCCCAGCTCCAGGAGCTGGTCAAGGGTCGTCCCGAGGAGCTCCCGGAGAAGATCGCCGGAATGCTCGGCAAGCTGAAGGACGCCGAGAAGGAGATCGAGAAGTTCCGCGCGGAGAAGGTCCTCCAGGCCGCCGCCGGACTGGTCGATTCCGCCAAGGACGTACGGGGCGTCGCCCTGGTCACCGGGCAGGTCCCCGACGGCACCTCGGCCGACGACCTGCGCAAGCTCGTCCTCGACGTCCGCGGACGCATCCAGGGCGGCCGCCCGGCCGTCGTGGCCCTGTTCACCACGGCGGGCGGCCGCCCGCTGACCGTGATCGCCACCAATGAGGCCGCCCGTGAGCGCGGACTCAAGGCCGGCGACCTGGTCCGTACGGCCGCCAAGACCCTCGGCGGCGGTGGCGGCGGCAAGCCGGACGTCGCTCAGGGCGGCGGCCAGAACCCCGAGGCCATCGGCGCCGCCGTGGCCGCTGTCGAACGCCTCGTCACCGAGACGGCGTGACGGCGGGGATGACGCAGATGCGCCGCGGTCGTCGTCTCGCGATCGACGTCGGGGACGCCCGGATCGGGGTCGCCTCGTGCGACCCCGACGGGATCCTCGCCACGCCGGTGGAGACCGTTCCGGGACGCGATGTCCCGGCGGCCCACCGGCGGTTGGGGCAGATCGTCGAGGAGTACGAGCCGATCGAGATCATCATTGGCCTGCCGAGGTCTCTGGGTGGCGGTGAAGGTCCCGCCGCCGCCAAGATCCGGATCTTCGCCCAGGAGGTCGCCCGCTCGGTCGCGCCCATTCCGGTGCGACTTGTGGACGAGAGGATGACCACAGTAACGGCCAGTCAAGGACTGCGCGCCTCGGGCGTGAAGTCCAAGAAAGGCCGTTCCGTCATCGATCAGGCTGCCGCTGTGGTGATCCTTCAGAACGCTCTGGAGTCCGAACGGGCGTCGGGTAAAGCCCCGGGCGAGGGCGTCGAAGTGGTTGTCTGATCGCGATACGGTAACGTTCCGCGCGATGCGGCGGTGTTCGAACAAACACCGCACAGCAAAGAGGCGGAAGTTCGTCTCGCGTCTCTAGGGGATCGATGACTGAGTATGGCCGGGGCCCCGGCTCCGAACCGTGGCATCCCGAGGACCCCTTGTACGGGGACCAAGGATGGGGAGGACAGCAGTCTGCCCACGGCCAGAACCAGTACGGCGGCCAGCAGCAGCCCTACCCCCAGGATCCGTACGCGCAGCAGCAGCCGCAGCAGCAGGACCCGTACGCTCAGCAGGACCCGTACGCGCAGCAGCAGCCGTACCAGCAGCAGCCCGCGTACGGAGTCCCGCAGGACCCGTACCCGCAGCAGCAACCCCAGCCCCAGCAGCCCCAGTACGACAACGTTGGTTGGGACACCGGGCAGCAGTCCGTCGCGGCGCCCTACGACGCCCAGCAGGCCGACCCGTACGGCGGTCGGCAGGCCGGCTACGGCGAGACGCATGACTACTACAGCACGCCGGAGGCCTACCCGCCGCCGCAGCCCCCGGGCCGCCGCGAGGCCGTTGCCGAGCAGGCCCCCACGCAGAGTCCCGACTGGGACCCGGAGGTCCAGCCGGAGGAGACCCACCCCTTCTTCACGGGCGCCGACGACCGCGGCGACGGCGATGGCGAGCACGACGACGACCCGCGCGAGTCACGCCGTGGCGGTCGCGGTGGCAACGAGCGCCGGGGCGGCAAGGGGAAGAAGAAGAGCCGCAGCGGCGTCGCCTGCCTGGTCGTCGCGGTGGTCCTGGTCGGTGGCCTCGGCGGAGTGGGCTATGTCGGTTACTCGTACTGGCAGGACAAGTTCGGCGCGGCGCCCGACTACACCGGAACGGGCACCGGCGAGGTCGAGGTCGAGATCGAGAAGGGCGCCCTCGGCTACGACATCGGCAACATCCTGAAGCAGAAGGGTGTTGTCAAGAGCGTCGACGCGTTCGTCGCCGCGCAGAACGAGAACCCCAAGGGCAGGTCGATCCAGGCAGGCGTCTATCTGCTCCACGAGAAGATGTCCGCGGCCGAGGCCGTGAAGATGATGGTCGACCCGAACAGCCAGAATCTTCTGGTGATCCCCGAGGGTTACCGCAATGTCGACATCTACGGGATGGTCGACAAGAAGCTGCGCCTCAAAAAGGGAACGACCAAGGGAATTGCCACGTCCAAGGCGTCCGACCTCGGTTTGCCCGACTGGGTGAGCAACGACAAGGACATAAAGGACCCGCTGGAAGGATTCCTTTACCCCGCCGCCTATCCGGTCACCAAGGAAACCAAGCCGGAGACGATCCTGAAGAAGATGGTCTCCCGCGCCAACGAGGAGTACAGCAAGCTCGACCTCGAGGGAACGGCCAAGAAGTACAAGCTGGACGGTCCCTGGCAGGTCCTCACTGTCGCCAGCCTGGTACAGGCGGAGGGCCTCACACACGACGACTTCCGCAAGATGGCTGAAGTCGCGTACAACCGCTTGAAGCCGGACAACACGGTCACGAACCGTAAGCTTCAATTCGACTCCGCATTCAATTACCTCAAGAACCAGAGCAAGATCAAGATCGGATCGAGTGAGATCCTGAGCAATCCGGACCCTTACAACACCTATTACCACGAGGGTCTTCCGCCGGGTCCGATCAGCAATCCGGGCGACGAAGCCCTGCGGGCAACGCTCAATCCCACTGGTGACGGGTGGATGTTCTTCATCTCGCTCGACGGCAAGAAGACCGAGTTCACCAAGACGGCCGCCGATCACGAGAAGCTCAACAAGAAGTTCAAGGAACAGCATGGCCTCGACTGACGGACGCCGACGGGCGGCCGTGCTCGGCTCGCCCATCGCCCACTCGCTCTCCCCGGTGCTGCACCGGGCCGCGTACGCGGAACTCGGCCTCTCCCAGTGGTCGTACGACCGCTTCGAAGTGGACGAGGCGGGGCTGCCCGGCTTCATCGAGGGGCTCGACGCCTCGTGGGCCGGCCTGTCGCTGACCATGCCGCTCAAGCGCGCGATCATCCCGCTGCTGGACTCCATCAGCGAGACCGCGTCCTCGGTGGAGGCGGTCAACACGGTCGTCTTCACCGATGACGGCCGAAGGACCGGCGACAACACCGATATCCCCGGCATGATCGCCGCGCTGCGCGAACGCGGTGTGGAGAAGACCGACTCCGCCGCCGTCCTCGGCGCCGGAGCGACCGCTTCCTCGGCGCTCGCCGCGCTGTCCGAGATCTGTACGGGACCGGTCACCGCATACGTCCGCAGCCGGGAACGGGGCCAGGAGATGCGCGGCTGGGGCGAACGTCTCGGCGTCGACGTCCGGATCTCCGACTGGACGGAGGCCGAACAGGCGCTGCACGCCCCGCTGGTCATCGCCACCACTCCGGCAGGTGCCACGGACGCGCTGACCGATGCCGTACCGGATCGGCCCGGCACGCTCTTCGACGTGCTCTACGAGCCCTGGCCGACCGGACTCGCGGCCACTTGGGCGGCCCGTAGCGGCGCAGTCGTCGGAGGTCTCGACCTTCTGGTGCACCAGGCCGTCCTCCAGGTCGAGCAGATGACGGGACACTCGCCCGCCCCGCTCGCGGCGATGCGGCAGGCCGGCGAAGAGGCGCTGGCCGCACGCTGACCACGCGCATGTGCGGGCCCCGATCCGTCCGTCTGCTGGACCGGCGGCCGGTTCGGGTGCCCGAGCGTGGGAGGATCGAAGGCGGCGGGCCAGGGCCGCGCACCCGGTCGCGCCGTTGCAGTTTCAGGCGCGAGCATGAGGAGCACCGTTGAGCAGGTTGCGCTGGCTGACCGCAGGGGAGTCGCACGGCCCCGCACTGGTGGCGACGCTGGAGGGTCTTCCCGCCGGCGTCCCGATCACCACGGAGATGGTGGCGGACGCACTGGCCCGGCGGCGGCTCGGCTATGGCCGCGGCGCTCGCATGAAGTTCGAGAAGGACGAGGTCACCTTCCTCGGCGGGGTACGCCACGGGCTGACCATGGGCTCCCCGGTCGCCGTCATGGTGGGCAACACCGAATGGCCCAAGTGGGAGCAGGTCATGTCGGCCGACCCGGTCGACCCCGACGAACTGGCCGCGCTGGCCCGTAACGCCCCGCTGACCCGCCCCCGCCCCGGCCACGCCGACCTCGCCGGCATGCAGAAGTACGGTTTCGACGAGGCCCGGCCGATCCTGGAGCGCGCCAGCGCCCGGGAGACCGCGGCCCGCGTCGCGCTCGGTGCCGTCGCGCGGTCGTACCTCAAGGAGACCGCGGGTATCGAGATCGTCAGCCACGTCGTCGAGCTGGCGGCGGCCAAGGCGCCCTACGGCGTCTACCCCACACCCGCGGACGTCGAGAGGCTCGACGCCGACCCGGTGCGCTGCCTGGACGCCGACGCGAGCAAGGAAATGGTCGCCGAGATCGACCAGGCCCACAAGGACGGCGACACCCTCGGCGGTGTGGTCGAGGTGCTGGCGTACGGCGTGCCCGTCGGCCTCGGCTCGCACGTGCACTGGGACCGCCGTCTCGACGCCCGGCTCGCCGCGGCCCTGATGGGCATCCAGGCCATCAAGGGGGTCGAGGTCGGCGACGGCTTCGACCTGGCCCGGGTCCCCGGCTCCAAGGCGCACGACGAGATCCTGGTCACCGAGGACGGCATCAAGCGCGCCTCCGGCCGCTCCGGCGGCACCGAGGGCGGTCTGACCACCGGCGAGCTGCTGAGGGTCCGCGCCGCGATGAAGCCCATCGCGACGGTGCCGCGCGCACTCGCCACCGTCGACGTCGTCACCGGCGAACCCGCCAAGGCCCACCACCAGCGCTCCGACGTCTGTGCCGTGCCGGCCGCGGGCATCGTCGCCGAGGCGATGGTCGCCCTGGTCCTCGCCGACGCCGTCGCGGAGAAGTTCGGCGGCGACAGCGTCCCCGAGACCCACCGCAACGTACAGTCGTACCTCGACCACCTCCAGATCCGATGAGCGGCCCGCTGATCGTCCTCGTCGGCCCGATGGGCGTCGGCAAGTCCACGGTCGGTGAGCTCCTCGCCGACCGGCTCGGCACCACCTACCGGGACACCGACGCGGACGTCGTCGCCACGGCCGGCAAGCCGATCCCGGAGATCTTCTACGACGACGGTGAGGAACACTTCCGCGAGCTGGAGCGACAGGCGGTGCACACCGCCGTCGCCGAGCACACGGGTGTCCTCTCCCTCGGCGGCGGCGCCGTGCTCGACGAGACGACCCGCGCGCTGCTCGCCGACCACCCTGTCGTCTATCTCTCGATGGACGTGGAGGAGGCCGTCAAACGGGTCGGCCTGAACACTGCCCGCCCGTTGCTCGCAGTCAACCCGCGCCGGCAGTGGCGCGAGCTGATGGACGCCCGCCGCCATCTGTACACCGAGGTGGCCCGGGCGACCGTCGCCACCGACGAGCGCACCCCCGAAGAGGTCGCCCAGGCGGTCCTCGACGCACTGGAACTGCCGGAGCGCACGGGCGACCCCGTCACCCCCGGCGTGGAGAACACACGTATGACCGAGCAGGGCCCCACCCGTATCCAGATCGCCGGCACCGCGGGCACCGACCCGTACGAGGTGCTGGTCGGCCGGCAGCTCCTCGGCGAGCTGCCCACGCTCATCGGCGACCGTGCCAAGCGGGTTGCCGTACTGCACCCCGAGGCGCTCGCCGAGACCGGTGAGGCGGTCCGTCAGGACCTCGCCGAGCAGGGCTACGAGGCCATCGCGATCCAGCTGCCGAACGCCGAGGAGGCCAAGACCGTCGAGGTCGCGGCGTACTGCTGGAAGGCGCTCGGGCAGACCGGCTTCACCCGCACCGACGTCATCGTCGGCGTCGGCGGCGGGGCCACCACCGATGTGGCCGGGTTCGTCGCGGCGAGCTGGCTGCGCGGGGTGCGCTGGATCGCTGTACCCACGACCGTGCTCGGTATGGTCGACGCGGCCGTCGGCGGCAAGACGGGCATCAACACCGCCGAGGGCAAGAACCTCGTCGGCGCCTTCCACCCGCCAGCCGCGGTCCTCTGCGACCTCGCCGCCCTGGACTCGCTGCCCGTTCACGACTACGTCAGCGGCATGGCCGAGATCATCAAGGCCGGCTTCATCGCCGACCCGGCGATCCTCGACCTGATCGAGGCGGACCCGGAAGGTGCCCGTACGCCCGCCGGACCGCACACCGCCGAGCTGATCGAGCGCTCCATCCGGGTCAAGGCCGAGGTCGTCTCCAGCGACCTCAAGGAGTCCGGCCTGCGCGAGATCCTCAACTACGGTCACACCCTCGGCCACGCCATCGAGAAGAACGAGCGCTACAAGTGGCGCCACGGCGCGGCCGTCTCCATCGGGATGGTCTTCGCCGCCGAGCTCGGCCGGCTGGCCGGCCGCCTCGACGACGCCACCGCGGACCGGCACCGGGCGATCCTGGAGTCCGTCGGACTGCCGCTCACCTACCGCGGTGACCAGTGGCCCAAGCTGCTGGAGAACATGAAGGTCGACAAGAAGTCCCGCGGCGACCTGCTGCGCTTCATCGTCCTCGACGGCCTCGGCAAGCCCACCGTGCTGGAGGGCCCCGACCCGGCAGTGCTGCTCGCCGCCTACGGGGAGGTGTCGGCGTGACCCGCCGGGTCCTCGTCCTCAACGGGCCGAACCTCGGCCGCCTCGGCTCCCGCGAGCCCGATGTGTACGGCGCCACGTCGTACGCCGGACTCGTCGAGACCTGTCAGGCCCTCGGTAAGGAGCTCGGCTTCGATGTCGACGTCCGGGAGACCAACGACGAGGGCGAGCTGATCCGCTGGCTCCACGAAGCCGCGGATGGTTCAATTCCGGTCGTTCTCAACCCGGGGGCCTTCACCCACTATTCGTACGGAATGCGGGATGCGGCGGCCCAGCGCACCGCCCCGCTGATCGAGGTGCACATCTCGAACCCGTACGCACGGGAGGAATTCCGCCACAATTCCGTGGTCGCGCCGGTCGCCACGGGGACCGTGGCCGGATTCGGCATCGGCTCCTACCGCCTCGCTCTGCGCGCCCTCGCGGACGAGTTGACCGACTGACGGACCGGTGCACCGGACGGCCGACCGGCCGACCGGGCACCGTGGACCGTCCCCGACCGTTCCCTCAGTGGCGGCCGGGGACGGTACGGTTGCCGTTCCACCAGCGCCAGTTGCCTGTACGAGACGGAGTGGCACCGGATGCAGCACGCAGTGGGGGCCCCGCTGCCGCCGCCCCAAGGCCCCGGAAGCGGACCTGTCGGCTGGACGCACCAGGCCCAGCACCCCGGACCGCCGGGGCCGCCGCCCACCACCCCTCCCACGCCCCGGGGCTGGAGCGGACCCGCCCCGCAGCACGCCCCGGCGCCTGTCTCCAGGGAGACCACCGGGCACATCCAGTTGCCGCCCGGCGGGCCCGTCCCGCTGCCTGCGCCGCCCGCCGAGCCCGGCACCGGCAGCGCGACCCTCGCCGTTCTCCTGATCGGCCCCGCGGGCGCGGGCAAGACCACCGTGGCCAAGCTCTGGGCCAGTCGCCGCCGGGTTTCCACGGCTCACGTCAGCCTCGACGACGTCCGCGAATGGGTCTGCTCCGGCTTCGCCGACCCCCAGGCCGGGTGGAACGACCACTCCGAGGCCCAGTACCGTCTCGCCCGTCGCACCTGCGGTTTCGCCGCCCGCAACTTCCTCGCCAACGGGATCTCCTGCATCCTGGACGACGCCGTCTTCCCGGACCGGCCGGTCGTCGGCCTCGGCGGCTGGAAGCGCCATGTCGGCCCCGGACTGCTCCCCGTCGTTCTGCTGCCCGGCCTGGAGATCGTGCTGGAGCGCAACGCCGCCCGCAGCGGGAACCGCCGCCTCTCGGACGAGGAGGTCGCCCGCATCCACGGCCGGATGGCCGGGTGGTACGGCTCCGGACTGCCGATCATCGACAACTCGACGTACGACGTGGAGACCACCGCCCGTGTCCTGGACGACATACTCGCCCGCTCCATAGCCAGCCCCCCGGCCTGGTGAACCGCCATCGGGCGGTGTTCCCGGTCCGGTGAAGGGCCCGGCCGCGGCCCCCGGTCGGATGCGCTGACCGAGCAGGCCTGCGCCACCACTCGTAGGCTCGTGACATGTCAGACGTGTACGCCGTCCGCCGCGAGCTGCTCCGCGACCGGTGCGCCGCCGTCGGATCCGCGGCCGCTCTGGTCTCCCGCCCCGCCAACGTCCGCTATCTCGCGGGCGGAGCGCCCCCCGGCGCCGTGCTGCTGCTCGGCCCCGGTGGGGACGTCCTGCTCTGCCCCCACGCCCCGACCGGCGATCCCGCCGACGGGCGCACCGACGATCGGCTGAGGGTGTCACTGATGCCGGCCACCGACGGCGATCCGGTGGTCGCGGCCGCCGGTCTGGCCATCTCCTTCGGCGCGGAGTCCCTGGCCGTCGAGGAACACCATCTGACGGTCTCCCGCCACCGGGCCATGAGCTCCATCGCCCCGCGGCTACGGCTCGCCGATCTCGGTGCCACCGTCGAGCAGCTGCGGGTCGTCAAGGACGAGGAGGAGATCGCCTGTCTGCGGATCGCCGCCGAGATCACCGACCACGCCCTGGGCGAACTCCTCGAATCCATCCTGGTGGGCCGCACCGAACGGCATCTCGCCCTGGAGCTGGAGCGCCGCCTGGTGGACCACGGTGCCGACGGCCCCGCCTTCGCCACTTCCGTGGCCACCGGGCCGAACTCCGGCCAGGGCCGCCACCGCCCCTCGGACCGGCGGGTGGAGGAGGGGGATTTCCTTTCTGTCTGCCTGGGCGCGAACTATCGCGGCTACCGCTGTGAGATCGGCCGTACGTTTGTCATCGGGACCGCGCCCGCCGACTGGCAGATCGAGCTCTACGACCTGGTTTTCGCCGCTCAGCGGGCCGGGCGCGAGGCTCTCGTGCCGGGGGCCGCCTACCGCGATGTGGACCGCGCGGCCCGCTGTCTCCTGGACTCCGCGGGCCACGGCGGGGGCCTCGCACCATGGACCGGGCACGGAGTGGGGCTCGAAATCGACGAGGACCCGCAGCTGGCACCTGCAGCCATGGGTAAACTGGACGCTTGTGTGCCGGTCACCGTCGAACCGGGGGTCCACCTCCCGGGCCGGGGCGGGGTCCGGATCGATGACACGCTCGTCGTGCGCCCCGAGGCGGACGGCGGACCCGAGCTACTCACCATTACGACCAAGGAGCTGCTCGCGCTCTAGCGCGCATCCTTGGTTGTCCACCAGCTTCAGTCCAGGAGATTCCGCAACCGTGGCTTCCACGAACGACCTCAAGAACGGCCTGGTGCTCAAGCTCGACGGGGGCCAGCTCTGGTCCGTCGTCGAGTTCCAGCACGTCAAGCCCGGCAAGGGCCCGGCTTTCGTGCGCACCAAGCTCAAGAACGTGCTCTCCGGCAAGGTCGTCGACAAGACGTTCAACGCCGGCGTGAAGGTCGAGACGGCCACCATTGACCGCCGCGACATGCAGTTCTCGTACATGGACGGCGAGTACTTCGTCTTCATGGACATGGACACGTACGACCAGCTCATGGTCGACCGCAAGGCTGTCGGCAACGCCGCCAACTTCCTCATCGAGGGCTTCACCGCCTCCGTGGCCCAGCACGAGGGCGAGGTGCTCTACGTCGAGCTGCCGGCCGCCGTCGAGCTGACCATCCAGCACACCGACCCGGGTGTCCAGGGCGACCGCTCCACCGGCGGCACCAAGCCCGCCACGCTGGAGACCGGTTACGAGATCGGCGTCCCGCTCTTCATCACCACCGGTGAGAAGATCAAGGTCGACACCCGCACCGGCGACTACCTCGGCCGGGTGAACAGCTAACCGTGGCTGCCCGGAACACGGCCCGCAAGCGCGCCTTCCAGATCCTCTTCGAGGCCGACCAGCGCGGTGAGTCCGTGCAGACGGTCCTCGCAGACTGGGTCCGGCACTCGCGGTCCGACACCCGTCAGCCGCCGGTCACCGAGTACACGATGGAGCTCGTCGAGGGGTACGCGCAGTACGCGGACCGGATCGACGACCTCATCGTGACCTACGCCGTGGACTGGGAGATCGACCGCATGCCGGTCGTCGACCGGAACATCCTGCGGCTCGGTGCGTACGAGCTGATCTGGGTGGACGGGACCCCGGACGCAGTGGTGATCGATGAGGCGGTCCAGCTCGCCAAGGAGTTCTCCACCGATGACTCCCCGTCCTTCGTGAACGGGCTGCTGGCCCGGTTCAAGGACCTCAAGCCGAACCTCCGCCGGGAGCAGTAGCCTCCGGCGGCGTTCAGCCAACGAAGGGCCCGCGGTCTTTTGACCGTGGGCCCTTCGGCGTGTGGGAGGCCGGTTGTCGGCAACAAAAAGCCGTGTCGGCGCGGACACCCGAAAGGGTGAATCCGTGCCGACACGGCGGTACGTTTCTGCGAGGGGTGTCAGCCCTCTTCGTGGGCGACGGCGCGACGCGCGTCCGCGTCCAGCACGCCCCAGCTGATCAGCTGTTCCGTGAGCACGGACGGCGACTGGTCGTAGATCACGGCCAGCGTGCGCAGGTCGTCCTGGCGGATCGAGAGCACCTTGCCGTTGTAGTCGCCGCGCTGGCTCTGGATCGTCGCCGCGTAGCGCTGCAGGGGCCCGGCCTTCTCCGGCGGGACGTGGGCGAGGCGCTCCAGGTCCAGAACGAGCTTCGGCGGCGGCTCGGCGGCCCCGCCGGGCGTCGTACCGGGCAGGAGCTCCTGCACCGGGACTCCGTAGAAATCAGCGAGTTCGGCAAGACGCTGGACGGTCACGGCACGGTCACCGCGCTCGTACGAACCGACCACGACGGCCTTCCAGCGGCCCTGGGACTTCTCCTCCACGCCATGGAGGGAGAGGCCCTGCTGAGTGCGGATGGCACGGAGTTTGGCCCCGAGCTGTTTTGCGTATTCGCTGGACATAAGGCTCCCCGGACGCTGGAACATTTTTGCGGCTGCGCCGCGTGGCTGGTAACTCACTGTGAGGTTACGCAGCGTTACTTGGATGCGTCAAGCCGAATGGTCCGGACCGGCACCTCCCGGGGGTGTGACCAGGGCGCTGTGCAAGCCCTGGTAACGTTGATGACGCAATTTCGACGTCCTTTAAGGTCCGTCCAGTGAGGCGGAGAAGGAGGTCCGTTTCTTATGGACGCACAGCACGAAGCCACCGGCAATGCGGCACGCCCCGTTCTCGAGGCTCCCGACATCGCCCGAGTACTGACCCGGATCGCCCACGAGATCGTCGAACGCGCCAAGGGCGCCGACGACGTGGTGCTCCTCGGTATCCCGACGCGGGGCGTCTTCCTCGCCGGCCGGCTCGCCGAAAAACTCCAGGAGATCACCGGCCGGAAGATGCCGGTCGGGTCACTCGACATCACGATGTACCGCGACGACCTGCGGCTGCGCCCTGCGCGCGCCCTGGCCCGCACCGAGATCCCCGGCGAGGGCATCGAGGGCCGCCTGGTCGTCCTCGTCGACGATGTCCTCTTCTCGGGCCGCACGATCCGCGCAGCGCTCGACGCGCTGGGCGACATCGGCCGGCCCCGCGCGGTGCAGCTCGCGGTCCTCGTCGACCGCGGTCACCGCGAACTCCCGATCCGTGCCGACTACGTCGGCAAGAACCTCCCCACGTCGCTGCGGGAGACGGTCAAGGTCCAGCTCGCCGAGGAGGACGGCCGCGACGCCGTGCTGCTCGGTGTCCAGCAGACCGCCCCGGCGGGCGAGCAGTAGCTGCACTTCACCCGTACGGAGTACCTCGAACCCGTACGGCAGCTTCCGCGCGCCCGCATGCCTGAACCCTCCAGCCCCCGGAGAACACCCAGATGAAGCGTCACCTCATCTCGGCCGCCGACCTCACCCGCGACGACGCCGTCCTGATCCTCGACACCGCCGAGGAAATGGCACGGGTCGCGGACCGGCCGATCAAGAAGCTCCCCACCCTGCGCGGCCGTACCGTCGTCAACCTCTTCTTCGAGGACTCGACGCGTACCCGCATCTCCTTCGAGGCCGCAGCCAAGCGCCTCTCCGCCGATGTCATCAACTTCTCCGCGAAGGGCTCGTCCGTCTCCAAGGGCGAGTCGCTCAAGGACACCGCGCTGACCCTGGAGGCGATGGGCGCCGACGCCGTCGTCATCCGGCACGGTGCCTCCGGTGCCCCGTACCGCCTCGCCACCTCCGGCTGGATCGACGGCGCTGTTGTCAACGCCGGTGACGGCACCCACGAGCACCCCACCCAGGCCCTCCTGGACGCCTTCACTCTGCGCCGCCGCCTCGTCGGGGCCGACGCCGGTATCGGCCGGGACCTCGAAGGCCGCCGGATCACCATCGTCGGCGACATCCTGCACAGCCGGGTGGCCCGCTCCAACGTCCACCTGCTGACCACGCTCGGCGCGCACGTCACCCTGGTCGCCCCGCCGACTCTCGTCCCGGTCGGCGTCGAGCAGTGGCCGTGCGACGTCAGCTACAGCCTCGACGAGGTGCTGCCGAAGTCCGACGCGGTGATGATGTTGCGTGTGCAGCGCGAACGGATGAACGCCGCGTACTTCCCGACCGAGCGCGAGTACTCCCGCCGCTACGGCCTGGACGGCGACCGCATGGCGAAGATGCCCGAGGACGCCATCGTCATGCACCCCGGTCCGATGGTCCGCGGGATGGAGATCACCGCCGAGGTCGCCGACTCCGACCGGTGCACGGCCGTCGAGCAGGTCGCCAACGGCGTATCGATCCGCATGGCCGTCCTGTACCTGCTGCTGGGCGGCTCCGGGCCCGCCGCCCCGGCTCACCCGTCGCCCGCCACCCCCGCCCGTACCGAGGAGAACAAGTAACCATGAGCAAGATCCTTATCCGCGGCGCGAAGGTTCTCGGCGGCGAACCCCAGGACGTCCTCGTCGACGGCGAGACCATCGCCGCGGTCGGCACCGGCATCGAGGCCGGTGACGCGACCGTCGTCGAGGCCGAGGGCCAGATCCTGCTGCCCGGCCTGGTCGACCTCCACACCCATCTGCGCGAGCCCGGCCGCGAGGACTCCGAGACCGTCCTCACCGGGACGAAGGCGGCGGCCGTCGGTGGCTTCACCGCCGTGCATGCCATGGCCAACACCTTCCCGGTCGCCGACACCGCCGGTGTCGTCGAGCAGGTCTGGCGGCTCGGCAAGGAGTCCGGCTACTGCGACGTGCAGCCGATCGGCGCCGTCACTGTCGGCCTGGAGGGCAAGAAGCTCGCCGAGCTCGGCGCCATGCACGATTCCGCCGCCGGAGTGAAAGTCTTCTCCGACGACGGCAAGTGCGTCGACGACGCGGTGATCATGCGCCGTGCGCTGGAGTACGTGAAGGCCTTCGACGGTGTCGTCGCCCAGCACGCCCAGGAGCCCCGCCTCACCGAGGGCGCCCAGATGAACGAGGGCATCGTCTCCGCGGAACTCGGTCTCGGCGGCTGGCCCGCCGTCGCCGAGGAGTCGATCATCGCCCGCGACGTACTGCTCGCCGCCCACGTCGGCTCCCGGGTGCACATCTGCCACCTGTCGACCGCCGGCTCCGTCGAGATCGTCCGCTGGGCCAAGTCCAAGGGCTGGAACGTCACCGCCGAGGTCACCCCGCACCACCTGCTCCTCACCGACGAGCTCGTACGGTCCTACAACCCGGTCTACAAGGTGAACCCGCCGTTGCGCACCGAGGCCGACGTCATGGCCCTGCGCGAGGCGCTCGCCGACGGCACCATCGACTGCGTCGCCACCGACCACGCCCCGCACCCGCACGAGGACAAGGACTGCGAGTGGGCCGCCGCCGCCATGGGCATGGTGGGCCTGGAGACCGCGCTCTCCGTCGTCCAGCAGACGATGGTCGACACCGGCCTCATCGACTGGGCGGGCGTCGCCGACCGGATGTCGTTCCGTCCGGCCGCCATCGGCCGTCTCGACGGACACGGCCGGCCCGTCTCGGCCGGTGAGCCTGCCAACCTCACGCTGGTCGATCCGGCATACCGTGGTGTGGTGGACCCCGCGGGCTTCGCCTCCCGCAGCCGCAACACTCCCTACGAGGGTCGCGAGCTGCCGGGCCGAGTCACCCACACCTTCCTGCGGGGCCGTGCCACGGTCGTCGACGGGAAGCTCGCGTGACATCACTCACCCCCCTGTACCTCCAGTTCGCCGCCGAGCAGAAGTCGGCCGAAGTGACCGACTGGTCCGCTCGCATCAGCTGGGTCATCGGACTGATCGTCCTCATCGCCTTCGTCTACTGGCTGATGCGCCAGGGATGGAAGTGGCGGGGGAGTCTCCAGTCCGATCTGCCGGAACTCAGCTCCACCCCGGAGGGGTTCGCGGACGGCGAGAAGCTCCTGACGCTGACCGGCAGGTACCACGCCTCGACGACCGCCGGGCAGTGGCTCGACCGGATCGTCGCCCACGGCCTCGGTACCCGCAGCCGCGTCGAGCTCACCCTGACCGACCAGGGCCTCGATGTCGTACGACCCGGGGCAGCCGACTTCTTCGTCCCGGCCGCCGCACTGCGTGAGGCCCGGCTCGACAAGGGCATCGCGGGCAAGGTCCTCCCCGAGGGCGGCCTGCTGATCATCACCTGGGCGCACGGCGACAAGCTGATCGACTCCGGTTTCCGCTCCGACCACTCGGCCGAGCACCCGGCCTGGGTCGAGGCCATCGAACAACTCACCAGCACTACGGAAGGCACCGCACGATGACGATCTCCACCCGGGGAGCCGCCAAAGCTCCCGCCGTACTCGTCCTGGAGGACGGCCGCGCCTTCCGCGGCCGCGCCTACGGGGCTGTGGGGGAGACCTTCGGCGAGGCGGTGTTCTCCACCGGCATGACCGGCTACCAGGAGACGCTGACCGACCCCTCGTACCACCGCCAGGTCGTCGTGATGACCGCCCCGCACGTCGGCAACACCGGCGTGAACGACGAGGACCCCGAGTCGAAGCGGATCTGGGTCGCCGGATACGTCGTCCGCGACCCCGCCCGGGTGCCCTCCAACTGGCGCTCGCAGCGCTCGCTCGACGAGGAGCTGGAGCACCAGGGCGTCGTCGGCATCAGCGGCATCGACACCCGCGCCCTCACCCGCCACCTGCGCGAGCGCGGCGCCATGCGCGTCGGCATCTTCTCCGGTGACGCCATCGCCGACGAGGCCACGCTGCTGGCCCGCGTCAAGGAAGCCCCCGAGATGGTGGGCGCCGACCTCTCCGCCGAGGTCGCGACCAAGGAGACGTACGTCGTCCCCGCGATCGGCACCAAGAAGTTCACCGTCGCCGCGATCGACCTCGGCATCAAGGGCATGACCCCGCACCGCATGGCCGAGCGCGGCATCGAGGTGCACGTCCTGCCCGCCACCGCCACCCTGGAGGAGGTGTACGCGGTCGAGCCCGACGGAGTCTTCTTCTCCAACGGCCCCGGCGACCCGGCCACCGCCGACCACCCGGTCTCCGTCATGCAGGGCGTCCTGGAGCGGAAGACGCCGCTCTTCGGCATCTGCTTCGGCAACCAGATCCTGGGCCGCGCCCTCGGCTTCGGCACCTACAAGCTGAAGTACGGCCACCGCGGCATCAACCAGCCGGTGCAGGACCGTACGACCGGCAAGGTCGAGGTCACCGCGCACAACCACGGCTTCGCCGTCGACGCCCCGCTGGACAAGGTGTCCGACACGAAGTTCGGCCGCGCCGAGGTCTCCCACGTCTGCCTGAACGACCAGGTCGTCGAGGGGCTGCAACTCCTCGACCAGCCGGCCTTCAGCGTCCAGTACCACCCCGAAGCAGCCGCGGGCCCGCACGACGCCGCGTACCTCTTCGACCGCTTCGTATCCCTGATGGAGGGCCAGCGTGCCTAAGCGCTCCGATATCCAGTCCGTCCTGGTCATCGGCTCCGGCCCGATCGTCATCGGACAGGCCGCCGAGTTCGACTACTCCGGCACCCAGGCCTGCCGCGTCCTCAAGGCCGAGGGCCTGCGCGTCATCCTGGTGAATTCCAACCCGGCGACGATCATGACCGACCCGGAGATCGCCGACGCCACGTACGTCGAGCCGATCACCCCCGAGTTCGTCGAGAAGATCATCGCCAAGGAGCGCCCCGACGCGCTGCTCCCCACGCTGGGCGGCCAGACCGCGCTCAACACCGCGATCTCCATGCACGAGAACGGTGTCCTGGAGAAGTACGGCGTCGAGCTCATCGGCGCCAACGTCGAGGCCATCAACAAGGGCGAGGACCGCGACCTCTTCAAGGGTGTCGTCGAAGCCGTCAAGGCCAAGATCGGCTACGGCGAGTCCGCCCGCTCCGTCATCTGCCACTCGATGGACGACGTCCTGGCGGGTGTCGGGACACTCGGCGGCTACCCCGTCGTCGTCCGCCCCTCCTTCACCATGGGCGGCGCCGGCTCCGGCTTCGCCCACGACGAGGACGAGCTGCGCCGCATTGCCGGACAGGGCCTCACGCTCTCGCCGACCACCGAGGTGCTCCTGGAGGAGTCCATCCTCGGCTGGAAGGAGTACGAGCTGGAGCTGATGCGCGACAAGCACGACAACGTCGTGGTCGTCTGCTCCATCGAGAACTTCGACCCGATGGGCGTCCACACGGGTGACTCGATCACCGTCGCCCCGGCGATGACGCTCACCGACCGCGAGTACCAGCGGCTGCGCGACATCGGCATCGCGATCATCCGCGAGGTCGGCGTCGACACCGGCGGCTGCAACATCCAGTTCGCCATCGACCCGACCGACGGCCGCGTCATCGTGATCGAGATGAACCCGCGCGTCTCCCGCTCCTCGGCGCTCGCCTCGAAGGCCACCGGCTTCCCGATCGCCAAGATCGCCGCCAAGCTGGCCGTCGGCTACACGCTCGACGAGATCCCGAACGACATCACCGAGAAGACCCCGGCCTCCTTCGAGCCGACCCTCGACTACGTCGTCGTCAAGGCCCCGCGGTTCGCCTTCGAGAAGTTCCCCTCCGCCGACTCCACCCTCACCACCACCATGAAGTCGGTGGGCGAGGCCATGGCGATCGGCCGGAACTTCACCGAGGCGCTCCAGAAGGCACTGCGCTCGCTGGAGAAGAAGGGCTCGCAGTTCTCCTTCACCGGTGAGACCGGCGACAAGGCCGAGCTGCTGGCCGAGGCGGTCCGCCCGACCGACGGCCGGATCAACACCGTCATGCAGGCGATCCGGGCCGGCGCCACCCAGGAAGAGGTTTTCGACGCCACGAAGATCGACCCCTGGTTCGTCGACCAGCTCTTCCTGATCAAGGAGATCGCCGACGAGCTGGCCGCCGCGGACGAGCTCGGCCCCGAGCTGCTGGCAGAGGCCAAGCGTCACGGCTTCTCCGATGCCCAGATCGCCGACATCCGCAGCCTGCGCGAGGACGTCGTGCGCGAGGTGCGGCACGCCCTGGGAATCCGCCCGGTCTACAAGACGGTCGACACCTGCGCCGCCGAGTTCGCCGCGAAGACGCCGTACTTCTACTCCAGTTACGACGAGGAGAGCGAGGTCGCGTCCCGCACCAAGCCGGCGGTGATCATCCTCGGCTCCGGCCCCAACCGCATCGGCCAGGGCATCGAGTTCGACTACTCCTGTGTCCACGCCTCCTTCGCGCTGAGCGACGCGGGCTACGAGACCGTGATGGTCAACTGCAACCCGGAGACCGTCTCCACCGACTACGACACCTCCGACCGTCTGTACTTCGAGCCCCTGACGCTCGAGGACGTGCTGGAGATCGTGCACGCCGAGTCCCTCGCGGGCCCGGTCGCCGGCGTCATCGTCCAGCTCGGCGGCCAGACCCCGCTGGGCCTGTCGCAGGCACTCAAGGACAACGGCGTGCCGATCGTCGGCACCTCCCCGGAGGCCATCCACGCCGCCGAGGACCGCGGCGCCTTCGGCCGCGTCCTGGCCGAGGCCGGACTCCCGGCCCCGAAGCACGGCACCGCCACCACGTTCGACGAGGCCAAGGCCATCGCCGACGAGATCGGCTACCCCGTCCTCGTACGCCCCAGTTACGTGCTCGGCGGCCGGGGCATGGAGATCGTGTACGACGAGACGCGGCTCTCCTCGTACATCGCCGAGTCCACCGAGATCAGCCCCACTCGGCCGGTCTTGGTCGACCGCTTCCTCGACGACGCGATCGAGATCGACGTCGACGCGCTCTACGACGGCACCGAGCTCTACCTCGGCGGCGTCATGGAGCACATCGAGGAGGCCGGCATCCACTCCGGTGACTCCGCCTGCGCGCTGCCCCCGATCACGCTCGGCGGCTACGACATCAAGCGGCTGCGCACCTCCACCGAGGGCATCGCCAAGGGCGTCGGCGTACGCGGACTGATCAACATCCAGTTCGCGCTCTCCGGTGACATCCTCTACGTCCTGGAGGCCAACCCGCGCGCCTCGCGCACCGTCCCCTTCACCTCGAAGGCGACCGCGGTGCCGCTCGCCAAGGCCGCCGCCCGCATCTCGTTGGGCGCGACCGTCGCCGAGCTGCGCGAGGAGGGTCTGCTGCCGAAGAACGGGGACGGCGGCACCCTGCCGCTCGACGCGCCGATCTCCGTCAAGGAGGCCGTCATGCCGTGGTCGCGCTTCCGCGACATCCACGGCCGCGGTGTCGACACCGTCCTCGGCCCGGAGATGCGCTCCACCGGCGAGGTCATGGGTATCGACTCGGTCTTCGGCACGGCGTACGCCAAGTCGCAGGCCGGCGCGTACGGCCCGCTGCCCACCAAGGGTCGCGCGTTCATCTCCGTCGCCAACCGCGACAAGCGCTCGATGATCTTCCCGGCGCGCGAGCTGGTCGCCCACGGCTTCGAGCTGCTGGCCACCTCCGGCACCGCCGAGGTGCTCAAGCGCAACGGCATACACGCCACGGTCGTGCGCAAGCAGTCCGAGGGCGTCGGTCCGCAGGGCGAGAGGACCATCGTCCAGCTCATCCACGACGGCGAGGTCGACCTGATCGTCAACACGCCGTACGGAACGGGCGGCCGCCTCGACGGCTACGAGATCCGTACCGCGGCCGTCGCCCGGTCCGTGCCGTGCCTCACGACGGTCCAGGCACTCGCCGCCGCCGTCCAGGGCATCGACGCACTCAACCACGGAGACGTCGGCGTACGTTCCCTCCAGGAACACGCGGAACATCTGACCGCGGCGCGCGACTAGCAGGCCCAGCAGGGGGACACCGGAAACGGTGTCCCCCTCTCTGTGAGGACACCGAGGACACCCCGATGTACAAATTCTTCTTCCAACTGGTCTTCAAGCGGATGGACCCGGAGCAGGCGCACCACCTGGCCTTCCGGTGGATCCGCCTCGCCGCCCGCATCCCCGTGCTGCGCACCTTCGTCGCCGCCGCGCTCGCCCCCCGCCACAAGGAGCTGCGCACCGAGGCCCTCGGCCTGCGGATGCACGGCCCCTTCGGCCTCGCCGCCGGCTTCGACAAGAACGCCGTCGCGATCGACGGCATGTCGATGCTCGGCTTCGACCACATCGAGATCGGTACGGTCACCGGGGAGCCGCAGCCGGGCAACCCCAAGAAGCGCCTCTTCCGCCTTGTGGCGGACCGGGCGCTGATCAACCGCATGGGCTTCAACAACGAGGGCTCCGCGGCCGTGGCCGAGCGCCTGGCCACCCGTAACCCGGTCTTCCGGACCACGGTCGGCGTCAACATCGGCAAGACCAAGGTCGTGCCGGAGACCGAAGCGGTCGGCGACTACGTGAAGTCGACCGAGCGGCTCGCCCGCCACGCCGACTACCTCGTCGTGAACGTCTCCTCGCCCAACACCCCCGGCCTGCGCAACCTCCAGGCCACCGAGGCGCTCCGGCCCCTGCTCAGCGCCGTGCGCGAGGCAGCCGACCGGACCGTCACCGACCGGCGGGTCCCCCTGCTCGTAAAGATCGCCCCCGATCTCGCGGACGAGGACGTCGACGCGGTCGCCGATCTCGCGGTCGAGCTGGGTCTGGACGGCATCATCGCCACCAACACCACCATCGCCAGGGACGGCCTCGGGCTGAAGTCCTCGCCGTCCCTGGTCAAGGAGACCGGCGGGCTGTCCGGAGCGCCTCTCAAGGCACGCTCCCTGGAGGTCCTGAGCCGCCTGTACGCGCGGGTGGGCGACCGGATCACCCTGGTCGGTGTCGGGGGCATCGAGAACGCCGAGGACGCCTGGCAGCGCATTCTCGCCGGCGCCACGCTCGTCCAGGGCTACAGCGCCTTCATCTACGAGGGCCCGTTCTACGCCCGGGCGATCCACAAGGGCCTGGCCGCGCGCCTGGCCGCCTCCCCGTACGCCACCCTCGCCGAAGCCGTCGGCGCAGAAACCAGGAAGGCCACCGCATGATCCCGGAACCGTTCGGCGCACGCCTGCGCCACGCCATGGACACCCGCGGGCCGCTCTGCGTCGGCATCGACCCGCACGCCTCGCTCCTCACCGCCTGGGGCCTGAACGACGACGTCGCAGGTCTGGAGCACTTCACGCGTACGGTCGTCGAGGCACTGGCGGACCGGGTCGCCGTTCTCAAGCCGCAGTCCGCGTTCTTCGAGCGCTTCGGCTCGCGCGGCATCGCGGTCCTGGAGAAGGCCGTCGAGGAGGCGCGGGCGGCCGGTGCACTCGTCCTGATGGACGCCAAGCGCGGCGACATCGGCTCCACCATGGGTGCCTACGCGGCGACCTACCTGGACAAGGACTCGCCGCTGTTCTCGGACGCGGTCACCGTCTCGCCGTACCTCGGCTTCGGTTCGCTGCGTCCGGCGCTCGACGCGGCTGTCCTCTCCGGCGCGGGTGTCTTCGTGCTCGCCCTCACCTCCAACCCGGAGGGAGCGGAGGTTCAGCGCGCCACCGCCACCGACGGCCGTTCGCTGGCCCAGCTGATGCTCGACCACATGGCCGCCGAGAACGAGGGGGCCACCCCGCTCGGCTCCGTCGGCGCGGTGGTCGGTGCCACGCTCGGGGACGCGGGAGTGAATCTCGCCATCAACGGCCCCCTGCTCGCCCCCGGGATCGGGGCCCAGGGTGCGACGCCCGCGGATCTGCCCGGTGTCTTCGGCGACGCGGTGGGCAATGTGGTGCCCAGTGTGAGCCGCGGCGTACTGAGCCGGGGACCGGACGTGGCGGGGCTGCGCGCAGCCGCCGAACGGCTCACGGACGAGGTCCGGGCAGCCGTCGCAGGTAAGTGAGCATGCCACGTAACAGCGTGTTGACTGAATCCTGACCAAAAAACTCGGTTGTTATGCCTGAAATGTCCTGGTCGGCTGAGGCTGACCAGGACTTTTCGTTGGTTCTCGCTGACTCGAGCGGTCTTGGCCGCTAGTCTCCGTCGAGAGCCGACGTACACAAGTTGTCCGTCGCTCACCTGGTGTGGAGCGTCCAGCTTCCTCACCGGTCCGTATCCGACAGATCGACATCCGAGGTGACGTAGGCGTGGCTCTTCCGCCCCTTACCCCTGAACAGCGCGCAGCCGCGCTCGAAAAGGCCGCCGCGGCTCGCCGGGAGCGGGCCGAGGTCAAGAATCGACTCAAGCACTCCGGAGCCTCCCTCCACGAGGTCATCAAGCAGGGCCAGGAAAACGACGTCATCGGCAAGATGAAGGTCTCTGCCCTCCTGGAGTCCCTGCCGGGCGTGGGCAAGGTCCGCGCCAAGCAGATCATGGAGCGGCTCGGCATCTCCGAGAGCCGCCGGGTCCGGGGTCTCGGCTCCAACCAGATCGCATCCCTGGAGCGCGAGTTCGGCGGCAGCGCCGCCTGACGTTCTCAGGCACCCCTGAGAACCTGGATAATCGCTTCATGGCTGCAACATCCCGGGGGACGTCCCCCGTACCCCCGGACGTACGTCCGCGGCTGACCGTGCTCTCCGGCCCCTCAGGGGTCGGCAAGAGCACGGTCGTCGCCCATATGCGCAAGGCCCACCCCGAGGTATGGCTCTCGGTGTCGGCGACGACCCGCAAGCCGCGCCCCGGCGAGCGCAACGGTGTCCACTACTTTTTCGTGGACAACGACGAGTTCGACAAGCTGATCGCCAATGGCGAGCTGCTGGAGTGGGCCGAGTTCGCCGGCAACCGGTACGGCACGCCGCGCCGTGCCGTGCTCGAACGCCTGGAGGCGGGCGAGCCGGTGCTGCTGGAGATCGATCTCCAGGGCGCACGGCTGGTCCGGCAGTCGATGCCGGACGCCCAGCTCGTCTTCCTGGCCCCGCCGAGCTGGGAGGAGCTGGTGCGCCGGCTCACCGGCCGCGGGACCGAATCCGCCGAGGTGATCGAGCGCCGGCTCGCCGCTGCCAGGATCGAACTGGCTGCCGAGTCCGAGTTCGATACGACGCTGGTCAACACCTCCGTCGAGGACGTGGCACGTGAGCTGCTAGCCTTGATGCTGGAGGCTTCCGGCCACCGTGCCGACAGCGACTGACGCAGTCGACACGCGCGGCAGTACGGAACTCCGCACTGTCAAAGATTTCTTTGATCTTTACCCCCTTCGGAAGGCAGAGAGTGTCCTCTTCCATCACCACGCCCGAGGGCATCATCAACCCGCCGATTGATGAGCTCCTTGAGGCCACCGACTCGAAGTACAGCCTCGTGATCTACGCCGCCAAGCGCGCGCGCCAGATCAACGCGTACTACTCGCAGCTCGGCGAGGGTCTCCTGGAGTACGTCGGTCCGCTCGTCGACACCCACGTGCACGAGAAGCCGCTCTCGATCGCGCTCCGCGAGATCAACGCGGGCCTGCTCACCTCCGAGGCCATCGAGGGCCCCGCGCAGTAAGCAGGAATTGCACCTTCACCACAGGCCCGGCGGCCACGGCTGCCGGGCCTGTGGTATGCCCGGGGCGACAGCATCGGACCGGGTGCGGTGAGGCAGCATGGGGGTGTTCGTATCCGAGTGCGGGGAGACGCAGTGGACAAGCCGAAGGTCGTTCTTGGGGTCAGCGGAGGCATCGCCGCGTACAAGGCGTGCGAGCTGCTGCGCCGGTTGACCGAATCCGGTCATGACGTGAGGGTCGTCCCGACCGAGTCGGCGCTGCACTTCGTGGGTGCGGCCACCTGGTCGGCGCTCTCGGGCCACCCGGTGTCGACGGAGGTCTGGAACGACGTCCACGAGGTGCCGCACGTCAGGATCGGGCAGGGCGCCGACCTGGTCGTCGTCGCCCCGGCCACCGCCGACATGCTCGCCAAGGCCGCCCACGGTCTCGCCGACGACCTGCTCACCAACACGCTCCTGACGGCCCGCTGTCCCGTCGTCTTCGCGCCCGCCATGCACACCGAGATGTGGGAGCACCCCGCCACCCAGGAGAACGTCGCGACGCTGCGCCACCGCGGCGCCGTCGTCATCGAGCCCGCCGTCGGCCGGCTGACCGGCGTCGACACCGGCAAGGGCCGACTGCCCGACCCCGGGGAGATCTTCGAGGTCTGCCGCCGGGTGCTGGCCCGCGGGCCCGGCGAAGCCGACCTGGCCGGCCGCCACGTCGTGATCAGCGCAGGCGGTACACGAGAGCCGCTCGACCCGGTGCGCTACCTCGGCAACCGTTCCTCCGGCAAGCAGGGTTTCGCGCTGGCCCGCACCGCGGTCGCCCGCGGCGCCCGGGTCACGCTCATCGAGGCCAACACCGGTCTGCCGGACCCGGCCGGCGCCGACGTCCTGCACGCAGGTACCGCCATACAGCTGCGCGAGGCCGTGCTGAAGGCCGCCGCGGACGCCGATGTGGTCGTGATGGCGGCGGCGGTCGCCGACTTCCGACCCGCCGAGTACGCGACCGGGAAGATCAAGAAGAAGGACGGTCAGGAGCCCGCGCCCATCAAGCTCGTCCGCAATCCCGACATCCTCGCCGAGGTCGCCGGTGAACGCGCCCGGCCGGACCAGATCGTCGTCGGTTTCGCCGCCGAGACCGACGACGTCCTCGCCAACGGCCGCGAGAAGCTCCGCCGCAAGGGCTGCGATCTCCTCGTCGTCAATGAGGTGGGGGAGCGCAGGACATTCGGCTCCGAGGAGAACGAAGCGGTGGTCCTCGCAGCCGACGGCGGTGAGACCCCGGTGCCGTTCGGTCCCAAGGAGGCGCTCGCCGACACGGTCTGGGATCTCGTGTCGTCGCGGCTCGGATGACATTCTCGTTTCACGCCGTCACGCAAGCCAAAACCCCTGAAATATAGGCGCAAATGGCTTTTTCGGGAGGCGATTTTCGTACTGCGACGGGCCGTGTCGCAGGTCACAGAACTCCCAAAGGGCGAGACACGCTGTCCGCCGAGCGACAGCGACGGATAAACTCACCCCAGGACCGTGCCGGGCGCAGCTCCCGGCCGTCCGCCAAATGATCAGCCAGCAGCCGCTGCAACCCCAGGGAGCGATGTGTCCCGCCGTCTCTTCACCTCGGAGTCTGTCACCGAGGGTCACCCCGACAAGATCGCTGACCAGATCAGCGACACCATTCTCGACGCGCTGCTCCGTGAGGACCCCCGGTCCCGCGTCGCCGTCGAGACCTTGATCACCACCGGTCTGGTGCATGTCGCGGGTGAGGTCACGACCAAGGCCTACGCCGACATTCCGACCCTCGTGCGCAACAAGATTCTCGAGATCGGCTACGACTCCTCCAAGAAGGGCTTCGACGGCGCCTCCTGTGGCGTCTCGGTGTCCATCGGCGCACAGTCGCCCGACATCGCGCAGGGCGTCGACACCGCGTACGAGAAGCGGGTCGAGGGTTCCGCCGCAGGTGAAGAAGGGGACGACCTCGACAAGCAGGGTGCCGGCGACCAGGGCCTGATGTTCGGGTACGCCTGCGACGAGACACCCGAACTCATGCCGCTCCCGATCTACCTCGCGCACCGGCTCTCGCGTCGGCTCTCCGAGGTCCGCAAGAACGGGACCATCCCGTACCTGCGCCCGGACGGCAAGACCCAGGTCACCATCGAGTACGACGGCGACAAGGCCGTCCGTCTCGACACGGTCGTCGTCTCCTCGCAGCACGCCAGCGACATCGACCTCGACTCGCTGCTCGCGCCCGACATCCGCGAGTTCGTCGTCGAGCACGTGCTCGCGCAGCTGATCGAGGACGGCATCAAGCTGGACACCGACGGCTACCGGCTGCTGGTCAACCCGACCGGGCGCTTCGAGATCGGCGGCCCGATGGGCGACGCCGGCCTGACCGGTCGCAAGATCATCATCGACACCTACGGCGGCATGGCCCGTCACGGCGGTGGCGCCTTCTCGGGCAAGGACCCGTCGAAGGTCGACCGCTCGGCCGCGTATGCCATGCGCTGGGTCGCCAAGAACGTCGTCGCCGCGGGCCTTGCCGCCCGTTGCGAGGTGCAGGTCGCCTACGCGATCGGCAAGGCCGAGCCCGTCGGTCTGTTCGTCGAGACGTTCGGCACCGCCGCGGTCGAGACCGAGAAGATCGAGCACGCCATCGGCGAGGTCTTCGACCTCCGCCCGGCCGCGATCATCCGCGACCTCGATCTGCTCCGTCCGATCTACGCCCAGACCGCGGCGTACGGCCACTTCGGCCGTGAGCTTCCCGACTTCACCTGGGAGCGCACGGACCGCGTGGACGCGCTGCGCACGGCGGCCGGGCTGTAAGCCTGCCGCCCGCAGTCTGTACGCCGGGGCCCGGACGCCGCACGCGGTGTCCGGGCCCCGGTGTGTGCGGCCGCCGGTCTGCTCCCGTCGGGGCCGGTGTCAGTGGTGTCTGGTAGGAATTTGGCTGTGAGCAGCGACAACGAGCGATCCGAGGACCCCGCGGGCGGGGCCCCGGAGCAGCTTGCGCTCATTCGGGAGACGGTGCGGAAGGCCAACGTGCCGCGGGCCAAGCCGCGGACCTGGCGCGGCGCCGCGCTCGCCAAGGAGCTGCCCGTCGCCCGAGTGCTGGTCAACAAGGGCGTGCTCCATCTCGACCAGTACTTCGACTACGCCGTGCCCGAGGAGCTGGACGCCGACGCACAGCCCGGAGTGCGGGTACGGGTGCGATTCGGGGCCGGGGGGCGCAATGTCCGCGGCGGGCGACGTGAAGGGGGCGGCCTGATCGACGGGTTCCTCATCGAGCGGCTCGCCGAATCGGACTACACAGGAGCCCTGGCCGCGCTCGCCTATGTCGTATCGCCCGAACCGGTGCTGGGACCGGAGCTGCTGGCCCTCTCGCGGGCTGTCGCCGACCGTTACGCGGGCAGCCTCGCCGACGTGCTGCAGCTCGCCGTGCCGCCCAGGAACGGACGGGCCGAGTCCAAGCCCTCGCCCGAGCCCCTGCCACCGCCGCCCGCGCCGTCGGCAGGGAGCTGGGAGCGATATGCCCAGGGGCCCGCGTTCCTGCGGGCGCTGGCCGAGGGCGGAGCGCCCCGGGCCGTATGGACCGCGCTGCCCGGACCGCACTGGCCCCAGGAGATCGCCAGGGCCATGGCCGCGACGCTCGCCTCCGGGCGCGGCGCGCTGGTCGTCGTGCCGGACGGCCGGACCGCGGGGCGGGTGGATGCCGCGCTCACCGAGCTGCTCGGCGAGGGCCGCCACGCGCTGCTGACCGCCGACTCCGGACCGGAGAAGCGGTACCGGGAGTGGCTCGCCGTTCGGCGCGGCTCGGTGCGGGCGGTCGTCGGGACGAGGGCCGCGATGTTCGCACCCGTCGCCGATCTGGGCCTGGTCGCCGTCTGGGACGACGGGGACTCCAGCCACAGCGACGACAATGCCCCCTTCCCGCATGTCCGCGAGGTGCTCGAACTGCGGGCCGCGCACGGCCGGTGCGCATTCCTGCTCGGTGGTACGAACTGCACCGTGGAGGCCGCCCAGCTGGTGGAGAGCGGCTGGGCGCTGCCGCTGCGCGCGGACCGGGAGCAGCTCCGCATCGCGGCGCCCCTGGTGCGTACGGTCGGCGACGGAGAGCTGGCGCGGGACGGGGCCGCGAGGGCGGCCCGGCTGCCCAGCCTGGCCTGGCAGACAGTACGGGACGGGCTGCGCAGCGGCCCCGTCCTGGTTCAGGTGCCGCGCCGCGGGTACGCACCGCGGCTGGCTTGCGAGCGCTGCCGTGAACCCGCCCGGTGCCGGCACTGTGCGGGGCCGCTTCAGGCACCGGACCAGCGGGATCTCGACTGCGCCTGGTGCGGGCGGGCCGAGACCTCCTGGCACTGCGTCGCCTGTGGCTCCAATCGGCTGCGGGCCCAGATCGTCGGCGCCCGCCGCACCGCCGAGGAGCTCGGCCGGGCGTTTCCCGCGGTTCCGGTACGGACGTCGGGCCGCGACCACATCCTCGACTCGGTGCCGGACGCGCCGGCACTGGTGGTCAGCACCCCCGGCGCCGAACCCGTTGCCGAGGGCGGCTACGCGGCGGCGCTGCTGCTGGACGGCTGGGCGATGGTCGGGCGCCCCGACCTGCGGGCGGGCGAGGAGGCGCTGCGCCGCTGGACGGCCGCGGCCTCGCTGGTGAGGGGGCAGCCGGAGGGTGGCACGGTGGTGATCGTCGCCGAGCCGACGCTGCGGCCCGTGCAGGCCCTGGTGCGCTGGGACCCGGTCGGACACGCCCGCCGTGAGCTGGCGGAACGGGCCGAGCTCGGCTTCCCTCCGGTGTCCCGGATGGCCTCGGTGACCGGCTCGCCGGAGGCGCTCGCCGCGTTCCTCACGGTCGCCGAACTGCCGCCGGAGGCCGAGGTGCTCGGCCCGGTCCCGGTGCCGGGTGCCGAGCCGGGCAGGCCCCGCAGGCCCTGGGACGCACCGCCGGGGGAGTCCTGGGAGCGGGCGCTGCTCAGGGTGCCGCCGGGGAACGGCGCGGCGCTTGCGGCCGCGCTGAAGGCGGCGCAGGCGGCGCGGATGTCCCGCGGAGGCGGTGCGCAGGTCAGGATCAGGGTGGATCCGCCGGACATCGGGTGACGGCTCGGTGGGTGAGGCCGGACGAGGAGATGCGGCTGCCCCGCCGTGCATCGGGCGCGGCGGGGCAGGGGGTGGGACGGTCAGCCGTTGCGTGGGCCGGGGAAGATGCCCGGGCGCACGTCCTCGCGCAGCGACGGGCGGTCCACCGACGGCTGCGGGGGCATGGAGCGTGCGGCGGGTACGGCGGGCAGCGCGGGCGCATTGGCGGAGCCGGGCGCAATGGGCAGGGGGCGCGGCACCGCGGTCTCCGCGGTGGCCTCGGCCGTTCCCGGCTGCTGGGCGTTGCGGCGGGCGCCGTAGCGGCGGTGCACCGCCTGCTTGGTGACCCCGAGCGCGGAGCCCACCGCGTCCCAGGAGAAGCCCAGCGAGCGGTCGAAGTCCACTGCCGCGGTGACCAGGGTCTCGACACTGTCCCGCAGCTCCTGGGCCAGCCTGACGGTGGGGGCCGGGGCCCTGCCGTAGACGACGAAGCCCGTGGACGGGCCGGAGCGGCGCGGACGGTAGACGTTGCCCAGTTGGGCGGTGAGCGTGCGCAGCGCGTCCACCTGCCGCCGGACCCGCTCGATGTCCCGCACCAACAGATGCAGGCTGGCCCGCGCTTGGGCGTCGTGGGTTGCGTGGTCGGCCATGAAGAAGCCTCTCGAACCGGCATGGAAAAAGGGATCGGGCCGCACCGTGGCGGCTCGCTTCGGTCAATCTCTCTTGACCAACGCGTCAGCCGGGGATCTGGTCACGGTGCAGGGGCGCGTGTGCATAACCAAGGGGCGCGCAGTCCTGCGTACGCCCCCCGGCCGCCCGGCCCATAGACTTGTGCGTTGCTCGTCACCGTACGTTTCGGCCCGAGAGGCAGTCAGCCACCCATGAAGCTCGTCTTCGCAGGCACCCCCGAGGTAGCCGTACCCGCCCTGGACGCCCTGATCGCCTCCGACCGGCACGAGGTGGCCGCCGTCGTCACCCGGCCCGACGCTCCCGCCGGGCGAGGCCGCCGCCTGGTCGCCAGCCCCGTCGCCGAGCGCGCCGAGGAGGCCGGGATCGAGGTGCTCAAGCCCGCCCGGCCGCGCGACGAGGACTTCCTGGCGCGGCTGCGGGAGATCGGCCCGGATTGCTGTCCGGTCGTCGCCTACGGAGCGCTGCTGCCCAAGACCACGCTCGACGTGCCCGCCCGCGGCTGGGTCAACCTCCACTTCTCGCTGCTGCCCGCCTGGCGCGGCGCGGCCCCCGTACAGCACGCGATCATGACCGGGGACGAGGTGACCGGTGCATCGACCTTCCTGATCGAGGAGGGGCTCGACTCCGGCCCGGTGTACGGCGTCCTCACCGAAGAGGTACGGCCCACCGACACCAGCGGTGACCTGCTCACCCGGCTGGCGTTCGCGGGTGCGGGGCTGCTCGTCGCGACCATGGACGGCATCGAGGACGGCACGCTGCACGCCGTACCGCAGCCCGCCGAGGGCGTCACCCTCGCACCGAAGATCACCGTCGAGGACGCCCAGGTGCAGTGGTCCGCCCCCGCCCTGCGGGTCGACCGGGTGGTGCGCGGCTGCACTCCCGCTCCCGGGGCGTGGACGCTGTTTCGCGGGGAGCGGCTGAAGGTGATCCAGGCGGTGCCCGTGCTGGACCGTGCCGATCTGGCGCCCGGCGAGCTGTCGGCGGCCAAGAACAATGTGTACGTGGGCACCGGATCGCATGCCGTCGAGCTGCTCTGGGTCCAGCCGCAGGGCAAGAAGCCGATGCGGGCCGCGGACTGGGCCCGCGGGGTGCGGATCGTCCACGGCGAGCTGCTGGGGATCTAGCGGAATCCCGGGCCGGGGCGGCGACGTACGCTGGGAGGGTTCGCCCTCTCACCATCAGCGGAGCACCTTTCACGTGAACGACCAGCAGCGTCGCCGTCCTGCCAAGCCGCATCGCCGCCCCAAGAAGGACCCCGTCCGGTTCCTCGCCTTCGAAGCGCTCAGGGCCGTCGACGAACGCGATGCGTACGCCAACCTCGTCCTTCCTCCGCTGCTGAAGAAGGCCCGCGCCAAGGGAGACTTCGACAACAGGGACGCGGCACTGGCGACCGAACTGGTCTACGGGACGCTGCGCCGCCAGGGGACGTACGACGCGATCGTCGCGGCCTGCATCGACCGGCCGCTGCGCGAGGTCGACCCGCCGGTCCTCGATGTGCTCAACATGGGCGTGCACCAGCTGCTCGGCACCCGTATCCCCACCCACGCGGCGGTCTCCGCCAGTGTGGAGCTGGCCCGCGTGGTGCTCGGCGAAGGGCGGGCCAAGTTCGTCAACGCCGTGCTCCGGAAGGTCTCCGCGGACGACCTCGACGGCTGGGTGGCGCGTGTCGCCCCGTCGTACGACGAGGACGCCGAGGACCACCTCGCGGTCGTGCACTCGCATCCGCGTTGGGTCGTGTCCGCGCTCTGGGACGCACTGGGCGGCGGCCGTGCCGGGATCGAGGACCTCCTCGAAGCGGACAACGAACGGCCCGAGGTCACCCTGGTCGCCCGCCCCGGCCGCTCCACCACCGACGAACTGCTCACCGCCCTCGGTGACGAGAACGGCCTGCCGGGCCGCTGGTCGCCCTATGCCGTACGGATGGCGGAGGGCGGCGAGCCCGGCGCGCTGACCGCCGTGCAGGAGGGCCGGGCCGGGGTCCAGGACGAGGGCAGCCAGCTGGTGGCCGCCGCCCTCGCCAACGCACCGCTGGAGGGCAGTGACACCCGGTGGCTCGACGGCTGTGCGGGGCCCGGCGGCAAGGCCGCCCTGCTCGGCGCACTCGCCGCCGGACGCGGTGCCGCCCTGCTCGCCGCCGAGAAGCAGCCGCACCGGGCCCGCCTCGTAGCGCGCGCGCTGGCCGGCAACCCCGGCCCGTACCAGGTGATCACCGCCGACGGAACCCGCCCGCCGTGGCAGCCCGGCACCTTCGACCGGATCCTGATGGACGTCCCGTGCTCGGGCCTCGGCGCGCTGCGCCGCCGCCCGGAGGCGCGCTGGAGGCGCCGCCCGGAGGACCTGGAGAGTTTCGCTCCGCTGCAACGCGGTCTGCTGCGTGAGGCATTCAAGGCGGTACGGGTGGGCGGCATCGTCGGTTACGCGACCTGCTCACCGCATCTCGCGGAGACCCGGGTCGTCGTCGAGGACGTGCTCAAGGGGCGTGGCGGCCGGCCGGTCGATGCGGAGTGGGTCGATGCCCGCCCGCTGATGCCGGGAGTGCCCGCGCTGGGTGACGGTCCCGACGTCCAGTTGTGGCCGCATCTGCACGGCACCGACGCGATGTATCTGGCACTGCTGCGCCGGACCGCCTGAGGCAGCCCGGGGGCCGCGCGAGGCCGGCAGGCGGTCGGGGTCCGGCGGCATGTGCGACCGGGCACGGGTACTGGCCGCCGCCGGGACCGGCCGCCCGCCGGATTCGGTGTCCCGGCCCGTCGGCAGAAGGCGCTCCGCCTCCCGGAAGCAGGCCCACCGCCTCCGGGCCCCGTACTGCCCCCGAAGGGCCCGACGCGGGCTGAAACGCCCGTATCGCACGGCCGGGAGGCCTGGATTCCGCGAACTGTAATGATCCCGTGAGGCTTTGGCCCGCACCAGGGCGGGGAAGTGGCGCGGAACATGGCAGGCTTGGCACATGGCCCAGATCAACCCCAGCATCCTGTCCGCCGACTTCGCCCGTCTCGCCGAGGAGGCGAAGGCGGTCGAAGGTGCCGACTGGCTCCACGTCGATGTGATGGACAACCACTTTGTGCCCAATCTGACCCTCGGCGTGCCGATCGTGGAATCGCTCAGCCGGGCCACGGACACTCCGCTGGACTGCCATCTGATGATCGAGGACCCGGACCGCTGGGCGCCGCAGTACGTCGAGGCGGGCGCCGGTTCCGTCACCTTCCACGTGGAGGCCGCGGCAGCCCCCGTACGGCTGGCGCGGGAGATCCGGGCCAAGGGTGCCCGCGCCTCCATGGCGCTCAAGCCCGCGACGCCCATCGAGCCGTACGAGGACCTGCTCCCCGAACTCGACATGCTGCTGATCATGACGGTGGAGCCGGGCTTCGGCGGCCAGGCTTTCCTGGACATCATGCTGCCGAAGATCCGCCGCACCCGTGAGCTGATCTCCAAGCACGGCCTCGAACTGTGGCTCCAGATCGACGGCGGCGTCTCCGAGTCCACCATCGAGCGCTGCGCCGAGGCCGGTGCGGATGTTTTTGTCGCGGGTTCGGCGGTGTACGGGGCCGAGGACCCGGCCGAAGCGGTGCGCGCCCTGCGCGCCAAGGCGGAGGCGGCCACCGCCTCGGCGGCCTGGGCGTGCCGCCACTGATGCCGGAACGGGCGCCGGAACCCGCTCCGGCCCCCGATTGCAGGTCGGCCCGGCCAAGGGCAGATGAACGCGGTCCGACGGGACCGATCAAGGATCGCCGGATCTGACAGGATGAACGGCGTATCGAGAGTGTGAACAGCAGTGAGGAGATCGCGGTGTCTGCAATGTCGGCGGGACGGTCCGCCCTGCGGATGGGGCCCGCGGAGCTGGTGCAGGCGGCGGCCATGGCCCGCCGCTTCTACCTCGAAGGAAAGTCGAAGATCCAGATCGCCGAGGAGTTCGGCGTCAGCCGCTTCAAGGTGGCCCGGGTCCTGGAGACGGCTCTTGAGCGCGACCTCGTACGGATCGAGATCCGCGTGCCCGCCGAACTGGACGCCGAGCGCTCCGACGCGCTCAGGGCCCGCTACGGGCTGCGTCACGCGGTCGTCGTCGAATCCCCCGCGGAGGAGCAGGACGACGCACCGGACCCGGAGAACCTGGGTGAGGTCGCGGCGGATCTCCTCGGAGAGCTGGTGAACGAGGGCGATGTGCTCGGCCTCGCCTGGGGCCGGTCCACCATCCACATGGCGGCGGCGCTCGACCGGCTGCCGCCGTGCACGGTCGTGCAGCTCACCGGGGTGTACGACGCGGGGACGGCCGAGCGCGGCTCGGTCGAGGCGGTCCGGCGGGCCGCCCAGGTGGCCGGCGGTGAGGCCCACCCGATCTACGCGCCGATGCTGCTGCCCGACCCGGCCACGGCTGCCGCGCTGCGCCACCAGACCGGTATCGCGCGCGCCTTCGAGTACTTCGACAAGGTGACGGTCGCCGCGGTGTCCATCGGCTCCTGGGAGCCGGGCATCTCCACCGTCCACGACATGCTCACGGACGAGGAGCGGGCGCACTACGCGTCGCTCGGCGTCGCCGCCGAGATGTCCGCGCACCTCTTCGACACGGAGGGGCGGCGGGTCGGCCGGGACCTGGGCGAGCGATGCATCACGGTCGAGGCCGACCGGCTGCGCCGGATCCCCGAGGTGGTGGCGATCGCGGGCGGCCAGCGGAAGGCCGCGGCGATCGGGGCGGTGCTGCGGTCCGGGCTCGTCACCAGCCTGGTGACGGACACGGCGGCGGCCGACTATCTGCTGACCGAGTCGGCGGCGCCGCGGCGGCCGGCGCTGGAGCGGGCGGATCCGGACGGGGCCTGAGCGGGTGCCGGGGGCGGGCGGCGATGGTCGCGGTGACCATTGCCGGGGCCGCCCGGTGGCCGCTGCGTCCTCAACCGCCGGACGGGCTTGATAGTGCCGCCCGGCGATTGAGTGGGCCTTGACCGACGAGTCCGGTGGTTCAGTCCCGGGCCGCACCCAGGACCGTTGCCTCCAGGTACTCTTCCGGCTCCTCGTACTGGCTCACATCGGCCGGGTTGTAGCGGGGGGTCTGCCGTGACCAGTCCAGGTTGCCGCGCATCCAGCTCCGCATCCCGTCCAGGTACGGCACGAGCATCCAGGACAGCTGCGGGTATGCGGCCAGCAGCTCGGCCTCGGCGGTGAGGAACCGCTCCGTCTCCGTGGCGATCTCCGCACAGACGTGTTCGAGAGCCTGCTGCTTGCCGTAACCGCGGTGGTGCCGGACCAGATGGACGAGATTGTGGATCTCGCCGAGCACCTGCTCCTTCTCGTACGAGTACACGTCGTTGGCCCAGCACACGACATTGCACGACGCTTCCAGCGCGGCGATGAACCGGGAATCGTTGTGGATCGACTCGGGAGCCTCGATCCCGGCCACGATCTCTATCAGGTCCATGCAGACATGTATCGCGCCGGTGTGGCGACGCTTTGCGATGTACGTCTCCTCGGACGGCACCACCCCTGCGGCCCGGTTCCCGGCCTCCCAGGTGGTGGCCGTCGTGAGGTACGTGATGAGGTGCCGGCCGAACCGGGTGCGCCAGTGCGCGGCCGCGGTCGGCGTCGTCCGTTCCCACAGGTCGACCAGGGCGACCACGGCGGCGGGAAGGCCCTCGGCCGGCAGGGTACCGGTGCCCTCGATCACGGACCGCATCACCGCGACCACGTCCCGCACCCGCTCCGGGCTGCGGCCCAGGTGACCGTCGTCGAGCTGGTCGTCGACGAGAAACAGCCATACGAACCAGTCGGCGACGAGGTCGAGATTCTTGCTGTCGGCGGTCGGATACACCATGCCGACGAACGCTCCGAAGTCCGCTTGCTCGAAGCGCTTCCTGGCTGAATCACGGTGTACCAGACCGGTGTTGCGGATCCAGCTGCCGAGGTGGATCCGGGTGTGCCCGACGTGCGGACTCGTCCGCTGGGGGAACGGGCAGTAGATGTCCGGCAGTTCGCTCTCCACGAGTGGGTCGTGATCCTCTCCGGTCGTACGTGTGACGGAAGTTGTGACCATCCGCCTGTTCCTCCGGGGCGTAGTCGTGACCCACGGGACCTGCGGGTTTGAAGCTACCCGACCCCTTGTCACCAGGTCCAGGGAAGATGATCGCGAATGATTCGGATGCCGTGCGGGTAAGGTCCGTCGGCAAGGCAGGTTCCACTTGCCCGGGACTCCCGCTCCGTTCCTTTGGAGGGATGTACGAACGCGGGGGCCATTTGCTGTGTCTTCCTGGAAGCGACCTGCTCCGTTTCGTATGAAAAAATGAGCGTTATGCGTTTTCTTGAGCCCGGCACTGGTCGCTACACAGACTCCCCCTCGGTCCCGTACGACCTCACGTACGACGATGTCTTCATGGTTCCGGGTCGTTCGGCGGTCGGATCCCGCCAGGGCGTCGACCTCTCCTCGCCGGACGGCAGTGGCACCACCATTCCGCTCGTCGTCGCGAACATGACGGCCATCGCGGGCCGCCGGATGGCCGAAACGATCGCCCGCCGCGGCGGGCTCGTCGTCATCCCTCAGGACATCCCGATCGACGTCGTCACCGATGTTGTCTCCTGGGTGAAAACGCGCCACCTCGTGCTCGACACGCCGATCGTGCTCGCCCCGGGCCAGACGGTCGCCGACGCCCTGTCCCTGCTGCCGAAACGCGCGCACGGCGCGGGTGTCGTCGTCGACGAGGAGCAGCGGCCCCTCGGTGTCGTCACCGACCACGACCTGACCGGTGTCGACCGCTTCACCCAGCTCTCCGAGGTCATGTCCAGGGATCTGGTGCTGCTCGACGCGGACATCGACCCGCGCGACGCGTTCAACAAGCTCGACGGAGCCCACCGCAAGCTCGCCCCCGCGGTCGACGCGGACGGGCGGCTCGTCGGCATCCTCACCCGTAAGGCCGCACTGCGCGCCACTCTGTACACCCCCGCCACCGACGCGGCCGGCAAGCTGAGGATCGCCGCCGCCGTCGGGATCAACGGCGATGTGGCCGGCAAGGCCAAGCAGCTCCTGGACGCGGGCGTCGACACGCTCGTCGTGGACACCGCCCACGGCCACCAGGAGTCCATGATCAGCGCGGTCGGGGCCGTCCGGGCGCTCGATCCGCAGGTGCCGATCGTCGCAGGCAACATCGTCGCCGCCGAGGGTGTGCGCGACCTCATCGAGGCCGGCGCGGACATCATCAAGGTCGGTGTCGGCCCCGGCGCCATGTGCACCACCCGGATGATGACCGGTGTGGGCCGGCCGCAGTTCTCCGCCGTCCTGGAGTGTGCCGCCGAGGCGAAGAAGTACGGCAAGCACGTCTGGGCGGACGGCGGCGTCCGCCACCCGCGCGATGTCGCCATGGCGCTCGCCGCGGGCGCGTCCAACGTGATGATCGGCTCCTGGTTCGCCGGTACGTACGAGTCGCCGGGCGACCTCCAGCAGTCCGCCGACGGCCGCTTCTACAAGGAGTCCTTCGGCATGGCGTCCGCGCGCGCCGTGAAGAACCGTACGTCGGACGAGTCGGCGTACGACCGGGCCCGCAAGGCGCTCTTCGAGGAGGGCATCTCCACCTCGCGGATGTTCCTCGACCCGGCCCGGCCCGGCGTCGAGGACCTGATCGACTCGATCATCGCGGGCGTCCGCTCCGCCTGCACCTACGCCGGCGCGGCCTCCTTGGAGGAGTTCGCCGAGAAGGCGGTCGTCGGGGTGCAGAGCGCCGCCGGCTACGCCGAGGGCAAGCCGCTGCACGCCAGCTGGAGTTGATTCCGAAGTCCCGCAACACCATTGCCCCTCACGACCGTTCGTGCCGTGAGGGGCAACGGCGTTTTCGGGTGTCCCCACGTGGCTTCAGGGATGTCGGATTCCGGCCCTCGGATATCAAGGTGAACCGCTCCAACCCCATTGAAACGCAAGTAATATGAAGCGCAATCAGCTGCCTGCCTCTCTGCGGTAAGGGATCTCATGTCCTTCTTCACTGACCTGGCCCATCAGTACATCGACGGAGAGTGGAGGCCGGGCAAGGGGTCCTGGGACATCATCGACTTCAATCCGTACAACGGGGAGAAGCTCGCCTCGATCACGGTCGCCACGGCGGACGAGGTGGACCAGGCGTACCGGTCCGCCGAGGCCGCCCAGCGGGCGTGGGGCGACACCAACCCGTACGCCCGCCGGCTGGTGCTGGAGCGGGCGCTGCGCGTCGTCGAGGAGCGCGAGCCCGAGATCAGCGACGCGATCGTCGCGGAACTGGGCGGCACCCGGCTGAAGGCGGCCTTCGAGCTGCATCTCGCCAAGGAGTTCCTGCGGGAGTCGATCCAGCTCGCACTGCGGCCCTCCGGGCAGATACTGCCCTCGCCGACCGAGGGCAAGGAGAATCGCGTCTACCGGGTGCCCGTCGGTGTCGTGGGTGTCATCAGCCCCTTCAACTTCCCGTTCCTGCTGTCGCTGAAGTCGGTCGCCCCCGCCCTGGCGCTCGGCAACGCCGTGGTGCTCAAGCCGCACCAGAACACTCCGGTCTGCGGCGGCACGCTGGTGGCGAAGGTGTTCGAGGAGGCGGGGCTGCCGGCCGGGCTCCTGAACGTCGTGGTCACCGACATCGCGGAGATCGGTGACGCACTGCTGGAGCACCCCGTTCCGCAGGTCATCTCCTTCACCGGTTCGGACAAGGTGGGACGGCACGTCGCCACGGTCTGCGCGGCGAACCTCAAGCGCGCCGTACTCGAACTCGGCGGCAACAGTGCGCTCATCGTCCTCGACGACGCCGATCTGGACTACGCCGTGGACGCGGCCGTCTTCAGCCGGTACGTGCACCAGGGCCAGGTCTGCATGGCCGCGAACCGGATCCTGGTCGACCGCTCGGTGGAGAAGGAATTCACCGAAAAGTTCGTCGCCAAGGTCGCTTCGCTGCGGGTGGGGGACCCGGCCGACCCGGAGACCCAGATCGGGCCGCTGATCAACTCCTCGCAGGCCGAGGCCATTTCCTCGCTCGTCGACCAGACCGTCGAGGCCGGCGCGACGGCCCTGCTGCACGGCAGCGCCGAGGGCAATCTGGTGAGCCCGTCCGTGCTGACCGGTCTGGCCGCCGATTCCCCCGTCCTGTCCCAGGAGATCTTCGGTCCGGTCGCACTCCTCGTACCGTTCGACGGTGAGGACGAGGCGGTACGGATCGCCAACGACACTCCGTACGGTCTGAGTGGCGCGGTGCACACCGGCAACATCGAGCGCGGCGTGCGGATCGGGCAGCGCATCCACACCGGCATGATCCACATCAACGACGGCACGGTCCACGACGAGCCCATCGTCCCGTTCGGCGGCGAGAAGAGCTCCGGCCTCGGCCGGCTGAACGGCGAGTCGATGGTCGAGGCCTTCACCACCCAGAAGTGGATCTCGGTGCAGCACGGCCGTTCGCAGTTCCCGTTCTGACCGGTCACCCGATGCGGTGAGCGCGCCCGGCGGGGCGGGGCCATGGTCTACTTCGGGGGCGGCACCTGCCGCCCCCGAAGCAGACCATCGCAGAGAAGTGAACCGCCCGAAGTGCGCCTGAACGACCTCGACGAACGCATCGTCCACGCCCTCGCCGAAGACGCCCGGCGTTCCTACGCGGACATCGGCGCGCTCATCGGCCTGTCCGCGCCCGCCGTGAAACGCCGCGTGGACCGGCTGCGCGCCGAGGGCGCGATCACCGGCTTCACGGTGCGGGTGGACCCGGCGGCGCTGGGATGGGAGACCGAGGGGTTCATCGAGATCTACTGCAGCCGCAACACGTCGCCGGAGGCGATCAAGCAGGGGCTTGCGCGGTACCCGGAGATCGCGTCGGCCTCCACGGTGACGGGGGAGGCCGACGCGATCGTGCAGGTCTTCGCCGCGGACATGCGCCACTTCGAGCAGGTGCTCGAGCGGATTGCGGGCGAGCCGTATGTGGAGCGGACGAAGTCCGTGCTCGTGCTGTCGCCGTTGCTGCGGCGGTACTCGTCGGGGTCGCCGGAGTAGGGCGCCGGGCTGCGTCGGGCGGCCGCCTTGTTTTTAATCGCCGGACGAGCCGGACAGGTGCGGGGCAGGCTGGTGATGCCCGGGCTGCGGGTCTTCGGCGAGGCGTCGGGATGAGACCTGTGTCACCTGCTTGACCTGCAAAGACGTCGGGCGCAATGAATCGCCGCCACAGGCCGTCGGTGCGCAATGGATCGACGGTGCACGCGCAACGGTCGCGCCTTGTCCGGTTCGAGTGGCGGACCGTACCGTCAATACGTCCCCGCCCCGCCCGCACCGCCCGAGGTCAGCCATGCCGCCGTTGCGTACCGCCCTGCTCCAGAGCTCCGGACGACCCGGGCATGTGGACGAGAACATCAAGGTGCTCGACGGAGCCGCACGGCGGGCGGCGGACGCCGGGGTCCGGCTGCTCGTCTGTCCCGAGCTGTTCCTGACCGGGTACGCGATCGGGGCCGACGTGCCCCGGCTGGCCGAGCCGGCGGACGGGCCTTGTGCCCGGGCCGTCGCCGAGATCGCCGCACGGCACGGGCTCGCGGTCCTCTACGGCTACCCGGAGCGCGCGGGTGAGCAGATCTTCAACGCCGCGCAGCTCATCGGGCCGGACGGGTCGGCGCTCGCGAACTACCGCAAGACCCATCTGTTCGGCTGCTTCGAGCAGGAGTGGTTCACCCCGGGCGAGCAGTCCGTCGTCCAGGCCGAGCTGGACGGCGTACGCATCGGGATCATGATCTGCTACGACGTCGAGTTCCCGGAGAACGTCCGCTCGCACGCACTCGCGGGCACTGATCTGCTGCTGGTGCCCACCGCGCAGATGCACCCCTTCCAGTTCGTCGCCGAGTCCGTCGTACCGGTGCGCGCATTCGAGAGCCAGATGTACGTGGCGTACGTCAACAGGACCGGCCCGGAAGGCGAGTTCGAGTTCGTCGGGCTGAGCTGTCTGGCCGGTCCGGACGGCACCGTCCGCACGCGCGCCGGACGCGGGGAGGAACTGGTCATCGGTGAGGTCGACCCCGAGTTCCTGAGCGCGTCGCGCGCCGCCAACCCGTATCTGAACGACCGCCGCCCCGGTCTGTACGGCTCCCTCGTCTGAGCCTGCCACCCCTCGTTCCACCTTTTTCGCGCAAGGAGTCCGTACCCCATGACGTCCACGGTGCCCAACGCCGTCCAGCACACCGACGCGGCTGAGCCGATCACCATGTTCGGGCCGGACTTCCCCTATGCGTACGACGACTTCCTGGCACACCCCGCGGGGATCGGGCAGATACCGGCGACCGAGCACGGCACCGAGGTCGCCGTCATCGGTGGCGGGCTCTCCGGCATCGTCGCCGCGTACGAGCTGATGAAGATGGGGCTCAAGCCCGTCGTCTACGAAGCGGACGAGATCGGCGGCCGGCTGCGCACTGTCGGATTCGACGGCTGCGATCCGGAACTCACCGCGGAGATGGGCGCGATGCGCTTCCCGCCGTCCTCCACCGCTCTCCAGCACTACATCGACCTGGTCGGCCTGGAGACGAAGCCGTTCCCCAACCCGCTCTCCCCGGCCACCCCGTCGACCGTCGTCGACCTCAAGGGCGAGTCGCACTACGCGCGGACCATCGCCGATCTGCCGCAGGTGTACCGCGATGTGATGGACGCCTGGAACCGGTGTCTGGACGAGGGCGCGGACTTCTCCGACATGAACCGCGCGATGCGCGAACGCGATGTGCCCCGCATCCGGGAGATCTGGGCGAAGCTCGTCCAGAAGCTCGACAACCAGACCTTCTACGGATTCCTCTGCGACTCCGACGCCTTCAAGTCGTTCCGGCACCGTGAGATCTTCGGCCAGGTCGGCTTCGGCACGGGCGGCTGGGACACCGACTTCCCCAACTCCATCCTGGAGATCCTGCGCGTCGTCTACACCGAGGCGGACGACCACCACCGGGGCATCGTCGGCGGCAGCCAGCAGCTCCCGCTGCGGCTCTGGGACCGCGAACCGCAGAAGATCGTCCACTGGCCGCTCGGCACGTCGCTGTCATCGCTGCACAACGGCGAGCCGCGCCCCGCCGTGACCCGGCTGAACCGCACCGCCGGAAACCGGATCACCGTCACCGACGTCACCGGTGACATACGCACCTACCCCGCAGCGATCTTCACCGGGCAGTCCTGGCTGCTGCTCTCGAAGATCGACTGCGACGACGCGCTCTTCCCGATCGACCACTGGACGGCGATGGAGCGCACCCACTACATGGAGTCGTCCAAGCTCTTCGTGCCCGTCGACCGGCCGTTCTGGCTGGACAAGGCCGTCGACGACAGGGGGGTGCCGACGGGGCGGGACACCATGTCGATGACGCTCACCGACCGGATGACCCGGGGGACGTACCTGCTGGACGACGGCCCCGACCGGCCCGCCGTCATCTGTCTCTCGTACACCTGGTGCGACGACAGTCTGAAGTGGCTGCCGCTCTCCCCGAACGAGCGTATGGACGTCATGCTCAAATCGCTCGGCGAGATCTATCCGGACGTCGACATCAGGAAGCACATCATCGGCAACCCGGTGACCGTCTCCTGGGAGAACGAGCCGTGGTTCATGGGGGCGTTCAAGGCCAATCTTCCGGGCCACTACCGCTACCAGCGGCGGCTGTTCACCCACTTCATGCAGGACCGGCTGCCCGCCGACCGCCGGGGTCTGTTCCTCGCGGGCGACGACATCTCCTGGACGGCCGGATGGGCCGAGGGCGCCGTACAGACCGCGCTCAACGCCGTGTGGGGTGTGATGACCCGGTTCGGCGGCGCGACCGATGCGACGAACCCCGGCCCCGGCGACGTCTTCGACGACATCGCCCCGGTCGAACTCCCGGAGGACTGAGACGCCTTGCGGCCTCGTTACGCGGGCCGGCAGACGCTGCGCTGCCGGCCGAGGCCCGAGATCTCGACCTCCATCACGTCGTCCGGGCCCAGGTAGGGGAAGCGGCCGGACAGCGCCACGCCCTGCGGGGTACCGGTGTTGACGATGTCACCGGGCTCCAGCACCAGGTACTGCGACAGATGGTGCACCAGATGTGCCACGCTGAAGATCATGTCCGCGGTGCTGGAGTCCTGCCGCGGCTCACCGTTGACGTAGCTGCGCAGTCGCAGTTGCTGCGGGTCGCCGACCTCGTCGGCGGTCACCAGCACCGGGCCCAGCGGGTTGAACGTGGCGCAGCTCTTGCCCTTGGACCACTGACCGCCCGACTCCTCCAGCTGGAAGGCGCGTTCGGAGACGTCGTTGCTGACGGCGTAGCCCGCGATGTGCGCGGCGGCGTCGGCGGGGGAGTCCAGGTAGGAGGCGCGGCGGCCGATGACGACGGCCAGCTCCACCTCCCAGTCCGTCTTCTTCGAGCCGCGCGGGATCAGGACGTTGTCGTACGGGCCGACGACGGTGTTCGGCGACTTGTAGAAGAGGATCGGCTGCTCGGGCGGCTCGGCACCCGACTCCGCCGCGTGCGCCGCGTAGTTCTGGCCGATGCAGAGCAGCGCGGAGGGCCGGGCCACGGGCGCACCGATCCGCTGACCGGTGATGTCGATCTCCGGGAGCACCGGCTCGGCGGGCACCAGATGCGGATTGTCTGCGAGCGCGGCGAGGAACGCGCCGTCGATGTCGTCGGTGATGCCGGACAGGTCGTAGTGACGGCCCTCGGGGCAGACGAGGACCGGGCGCTCGTGGCCCGGCTCGCCGATGCGCATCAGTCGCATGAAGTGAAATCTCCTGAACGGTACGGGGGTTGGGGCTCTCTGAGCCCTAGGGTCTTTCGTTCGGATCAGGCCGGATCAGGCACCGGGGCAGGCGAGCCGGGCATGATCCGAACGAGAGGCCCTAGTGCAGGCGGGCGAGGGCGTCGGCGGTGACGGCGTGGACCGGGGGGCGTCCGGCGAGCAGCCGCAGCACCTCGTTGACGGCGCTCATTCCGAGCCGCTGCCGGCACTCGACGCTGCCCGCTGCCTGGTGCGGGGTGAGCAGCACATTCGGCAGGGAGCGGAAGGGGTGGCCGGCGGGCAGCGGCTCGGCGTCGAAGACATCGATTGCCGCATCCAGCCGGCCCGATGCCAGCTCGGCGATGAGCGCGTCCTCGTCGACCAGCCACGACCTGGCGGTGTTCACCAGGCCCGCCCCGTCCGGCATCAGCGCCAGCTGTTCGGCGCCGATCATCCTGCGGGTCTCCTCGGTGACCGGCGCGTGCACGGCCACGATCCTGCTGCGCGACAGGAGAGTCCGAAGCGGTACGGACTTCACGCCGAGCGCCTCGGCGTCCGCATCGGAGAGGTACGGGTCGGTGACGCTGACCCGCGCCCCCATCGCCCGGACCAGGGCGATGTAGGCACGTCCGGTGCGGGAGGCGCCGATCACGCCGATGTCGCTGCCATGGATCTCGTGGCGGGGCGGGGCCTCGCTCGCCGCCGCCCACTCCAGCCCGTCGCGCAGGGCGTGGTCGAAGCGCTGGATGCGGTGGAGCAGCGAGAGCGTGAACGCGAGCGCCACTTCGGCGACCGGGCGGGCCATCTCGTCACCCGCCTGGGTCACCAGGATGCCCCGCCGGAACACCTCCTCGGTGACATAGGGCGCGACCGCCGAACCGGTGTGCGCCACCAGTTCCAACCGGTCGGCCGATGCGAGGAGTTCGGCGTCCACCTTGGGCGCCCGCCACGAGGTGATCAGCGCGCGGGCGCCGGGCAGCGCCGCGGCCACCGCCGCCCGGTCGCGGTGGTCGTCCAGGACCGTCAGCTCCGCCGCGCGCTCCAGCTCCCGCCACACCTCGGTGGTGAAGAACTGGGCCCGCAGGCCCGGCGGTACGGCGACGACCACCCGGGAACGGTCGGCAGGATCAGGAGAGCCAGGCATCGAGGTGCTCCGCAACGAAGGCGTCATCGGTCAGCCAAGGGTAGGCCGCGGCCACCCGGCTGATCTCCTCCGCCTGCCCGGGGGAGAGCGTCTCGGCCGGGTCCAGGCACCTGATGTTCGCCAACAGACCCTGGCGGTACAGCACTTCGTGCACCCCGGCGATGCAGCCGCGGAACGCGCCGCGCACATCGAAGACGGCGCTGTTGGCATCGGTCAGCTCGGAGCGACGCGCCAGGCAGCGCACCATCGCCTCGTGGTCCCCGCCGCGCACCTTGCGGACGTCGTCGAGGAGGGTCACCGCGGAGCTCGTCCACACGGCCCACTGGCCGAGGAGGCCGCCCGCGAACCAGCGCGGTGTGCCGCCCGCCGTCTTGTACGGGGTGAGCAGATCACCGATGATGTCGTCGTCGTTGCCCGTGTACAGCGCCACCTCGTCGGCGCGGTCCGCGGCGGCCACCGCCCGTACGACATCGGCGGTGCGGTACCGGTCGAACGGGGCGATCTTCACCGCGACCGTGTTCGGCAGATCGGTGAAGGCGGACCAGAAGCCCGGCGACAAGTACCGTCCGCCGACGGCCTCCTGGAGATAGAAGCCGATCACCGGCAGCACCTCGCCGACCGCCCGCGCCCGCTCCAGCAGACCCTTCTCGTCCGCACCGGGCACGGCCGGGCTGAGCAGCACCGCGTCATAGCCGAGTTCGGCGGCGGTCTCGGCCTCGGCGACGGCCTGCGCCGTGTATCCGCAGGCACCGGCGACCTTGACGAACGGCCGGCCGGCCTCGGCGTCGATCGTCTCGGCGGCGAGCTCCAGAACCGGCCGGAACAGACCGACCTCCGGCTCGCGGATCTCGAACTGGGTGGTGTGTACGGCGACGGCGACCCCGCCCGCGCCCGAGGCGAGGTAGTAGCGGGTCAGCGCGCGCTGCCGCCGCTCGTCGAAGGAGCCATCGGCGTGCAGGGCGAGCGGATGGGCGGGGATCACGGCACCGTGGGCGAGCGCGTCCAGGGCGGGAGTGGACAGGAGGGAGGGAGTGGACATGGAGTGGATCAGAACCTTCCGTCACGGACCTGGAACTTGGTGGGCTTGCCGGACAGCGGCAGCCCGCGGCGCAGCCAGTCGGCCTGCCACTCGACGAGGGTGCGCAGAGCGACATCCGGGTACCCGAAGAGAGCATGGCAGCGGCTCGCGTCGGAGAGCAGCGCGGTGGGCGCCTCCTCACCCGCGAAGACCGGCTCCCGGTCGAACTCCTCGCCGAACCACTGGGCGATGCGCCGCACCGAAGCGGTCTCCGGACCGGTGAGGTTGAGCGTGAACGCCTCGCCGTCGGTGGCGTGCAGCAGGGAACGCAGGGCGACCTCATTGGCGTACCCCTGCCACACCACATTGGCATGACCGGTCGTCACATCGACGGGCTCGCCCGCCTGTACGCGGTACGCGATGTCGGCGAGGACGCCGTAGCGCAGATCGACCGCGTAGTTGAGGCGGATGTTGGCGATCCTGGTGCCACGGGTCAGCGCCGCATGGCCGAAGATCCGCTCACGGCCGAGGCAGGACATGGCGTACTCGCCGACCGGGCCGACCGGGTCGGACTCGGTGCAGCCGCCGGAGGAGACCGGCACCAGCGGATACACATTGCCGGTGGAGAACGCGGCGATCCGCGAACCGGACCAGCGGCGTGCCACCCGGTCCGGCATCGCGGCGTTCACGGCCCAGGCGTGCGAAGGCGCCCCGGCGGAGCCGAACTTGGCGCCGACCATGAAGACGACGTTCCCGGCGTCCGGCAGCTCGGCTGGATCGGCGGCCGGGTCCATCAGGTCGAAGGCGACGGTGGAGACCCCGGCGGCCTCCAGCTCGTCGGCGGCGGACTTGTCGGACCAGCGGGAGACCGCGTACACGGTCACGTCCTGGCGGCCCGCGTCGTCCAGCGCCTGGCGGGCCAGCCGGCACAGGCTGGGGCCCATCTTGCCGCCGGCGCCGAGCACCAGCAGATCGCCTTCGAGGCGGCCGAGGTCGGCGACGAGCGCGGGGGAGGGGGTGGCGAGCCGCTCTTCGAGAGCGGCCTCATCGGTGAACATGCTTGGCTATCCCTTGATTCCGGACGCGGTGACGCCCTCGGTGAAGTAGCGCTGGCCCACCATGTACGCGGCGAAGATGGGCACGAACGCGATGACGGAGCCGGAGAGCACCACATTGAGCGGCACGTTCTGCTGCTGGAGCGAGGCGATGCCGACGGTCAGGGTGCGCATGTCGGTGGACTGGCCGATGACCAGCGGCCACAGGAAGTCGTTCCAGTGCCACAGGAAGACGAAGACGCCGAGTGTGGCGAGGATCGGCTTCAGCAGCGGCAGCACGATCCGGTAGAAGATCTGCCACTCGTTGCAGCCGTCGAGCCGGGCCGCCTCGAAGAGTTCGTCCGGCAGCCCCTGGATGAACTGGCGCATCAGGAACACCGCCTGGGCGTTGGCCAGGGTCGGCACGATCAGACCCCAGTACGTGTCCACGCCGCCCAGCTTCGCGATCATCGCGAACGTCGGGATCATCGTGACGTGGTACGGGACCATCACCATCGACAGGAACGACCAGAACATCGTCTCCCGGCCCGGGAAGCGTTTCTTGGCGAAGGCGTACCCCGCGAGCGAGGCGAGCAGCAGCACGCCGACGACCGAGACGACCGAGTAGAGCAGGGTGTTGGCCAGCCAGCGCGGCACGTCCTGGGAGTTCATGACGGTGTCGTACGCCTCGCCGGTCAGCGGCCAGGGCAGCAGACTGCCGGGGAACTCCACCGCTGCGGCGGGCTTCAGCGAGAGAACGACCATCGCGTAGAACGGGAAGATCGTCACGATCGCGGCCACCGTCAGCAGGACGGAGCGGCCGATCCGGCCGGCCCGGGTGGGCCGCATGCCGTGCGGGACGGTGTCCTGCTCCGAGAGCTTGCGCAGCTTGCGCTCGGCCCGGCGGGCGGCCCGGTCGGGCGTCGCGGGAGCCGTGTCCGAGGGCGGGGTCCTGGTCTCTACGGGTGCTGCGTTCATGGTCACTGGTCCTTCCCGATCACGAGCCGCTGGATCACCGCGACCACCACGGTCAGCGCGAAGAGCGCGACGCCGATGGCGGAGGCGTAGCCCAGGTCGAAGTACTTGAAGCCCGCGTCGTAGAGCTGGAAGACGAGCGTGTAGCTGGCGTTGGCGGGGCCGCCGCCGGTCATCGTGTAGACCGCGTCGAAGACCTGGAACGAGGCCGTCGTCTCGATCACGGCGAGGAAGAACAGTGCGGGCTTGAGCTGCGGCAGCACGATGTACCGGAACCGCTGCCAGGGCCCCGCGCCGTCGGTGAGGGCCGCCTCCTCCAGCTCCCGCGGGATGTCCTGCATCCGGGCCAGCAGGATGAGCATCCCGTAACCGAAGCGGGACCAGACGCCGACGATCGCGAGCGCGGGCAGCACCAGCACGTCGTCGGAGAGCCAGGAGCCCTCGGACATCCCGAACCAGCCCATCAGGGTGGACCACGGGCCGCCGGTCGAGAAGATCCAGACGAAGACGGTGGCGGCCAGCACCAGCGAGGTGACGACCGGCAGGAAGAACACCGAACGGAAGAACTTGGCGCCGCGGAACGCGCGGCGGGTGATCAGGGCCAGGGACACCGACGCGATCAGCGTGCCCGGCACGGCGAGCACGGTGTAGAGGACCGTGACCTTCAGCGCCTGCCAGAACAGCGGGTCGTCCCACAGGCGGGTGAAGTTGTCCAGCCCGACGAAGCTGCCGCCGCCGGTCAGGGAGTAGTCGGTGAAGCTCATCAGCACACCGGCGATGCCCGGACCGAACCGGAAGGCGAGGAAGAGCAGGAAGCACGGCAGGACGAAGAGCAGGCCGATCCGGGCCTCGCGGCGCGCCTGCGGCCCGCTGCGACGGCCCCGGCGGGTGGGTTCCGCGACGACTGCCACGGGGATCTCCTTGCGGTACGGGGGAATTGCGGGGGAAGGTGCGGGGCCGGGGTCCGGGTGCGGCCGGACCCCGGCCCGCGGACGATCAGCGGCCGAGCATCGCCTGCGCGGCCTTCTGCGCGGCGTTCAGCGCCTCCTGCGGGCTCTTCTTGCCCAGCAGCGCCGCCTGGATCTCCGGCGCCAGCACGCCCTGGACCTCACGGGCCTTCTCCTGGAGCGGGCCCACGGTCATGTTCGGCAGCGTGGCGCCGACCGCCGTCTGCAACGCGTCGCCGGGGTAAAGGTCGCCGCCGGACCTGCGGGCCGGGAAGTAGCCTGCTTCCTTCTCCAGACCGGCCGCGTTCTTCGACTCGGCGACGAAGTTCAGCCAGTCGCCGGTGTTCTTCTTGTCGGCGCCCTTCAGCATCGACAGGGCGCCCACGGTGCCGTAGCCGACCGACTCGACGTCCTTCAGCGGCGGCTGGACGACGATGTTCTCCTTGCCCCAGAACGGCTCGACGTCCGCCGGGGTGTTCTGCCAGGTACAGGCGATCTTGCCCTTGGCGGTGGGGGTCTGCTCCAGCTTGGGCGTGGTGGTGACCAGGTCCTTGTCGGTGTAGCCGCCGTCGACGAACTCCTTCAGGTACGTCAGGGCCTTGACGCCCGCCGCGTCGTTGAAGGTGACGGTCTTGCCGTCCTCGGAGAAGACGTCCCCGCCGGCCTGCCACAGCAGCGGGTAGAAGGTCATGTTGAGGGTCTGCTGGGTGTCGCCGTAGTAGGTCGTGGCGTAGTAACCCTTCTTCTTCAGCTTCGGGGCCAGCGCCTGAAGGTCCGCCCAGCTCGTCGGGTAGTTCTTCTCACCGATGGCGGCGAACACCCGCTTGTCGCAGATCAGCGGGTTGGCGCTGGTCAGGATCGGGGTGGCGAGCGCCTTGCCGTCGACCGTGACGGACTTCAGCGCGAAGTCCGTGTAGTCCGACTTGGCGTCGGCCGGCATGTAGTCGTCGGCCGGGACGATGCTCCTGGCGTACTTCGGCAGCTGGTCCGGGATCAGGTAGACCGCATCCGGGCCCTTGCCGGAGGCGATCGCGGTGGCCAGCGCGGTGTCGCGGTTGGCCCACGGGAAGGTCTCCACCTTCACCTTGACACCCGAGTGCTCCTTCTCGAACGCCTTGACCAGGCCGTCCCAGTACGCCTTGTTCTTGGCCTCGTCGAAGATGACCGGGTAGGTCCACATGGTGACGGTGTTGTCGTCGCTGCCGCTGCCGGAACAGCCGGCCAGCACACCGGCGGCGAGCGCGGTGGCCAGGACGGGGGCGGCGACGGCACGGACTCTGGAACGGCGGGTGAGGAGACGGGACATGAGGTGGTCCTCCGAGGACATGAGGGTGGGGCGGGGGAGAGGGGGTGTCACTTGGCCGGCACCGTCTGGACGGTGCCGGTGTGCCGGGCGCGTTCGGCGGCGAACGCCGCGAGATGACTGCCGAGCGAGGTGGCGGGACCGGAGCGGACGGCCCCGGCATCACCGGTGGCGACGGCGGTGACGAACGCCTCGACGAGCGCGGCGTCCCCGCCGCCGTGCCCGTCGGCCGCGTTCGAACCGGAGGCGCCGAGTTCATGGACGGTGCTCTCGCCGGTCCGGAAGTCCTGCACGGTGACCCGCTCGCCGTCACCGATCAGCCAGCCGTGCGAGCCGAAGATCCGGGTCTGCCGATGCGTCTGCTCGGTGAACGCCACCATCTGGAAGGTCGCGGTCACCCCGTCCGTCAGCTGCATCGCCAGCACCTGGTGGTCGACCACGTCGTTGTCGCTGCGGTACGCGCAGACGCCGTACGGCCCCTCGCGCAGCGCCTGCACGAGCCCGGCCTCGTCGGTCGCCTCGGTGACATGGGTGACCGGCCAGACCGCGCCCTTCTCGCGCAGCGTGGGCATGTACAGCTTCAGTGCGCTGTACGGGCAGTCGGACTCGACCGCACAGTCGAGACAGCGGTCGGCGGACCCGGCCGGAGCATTCTCCGGCCGGAAGTGCTTCAGCCCGCCGAAACCGGTGACCTGTTCGATCCGTCCGCCCATGACATAGGTGATCCAGTCCAGGTCGTGGCAGGACTTGGCGAGCAGCATCGGGGAGGAGTCCTTCTCGCTGCGCCACGGCCCGCGCACATAACTGTGGGCGTAGTGCCACCAGCCGACCGGCTCCAGATGGTCGAGGGAGACCAGCTGACCGAGCACGCCGGAGTCCACGACCTCCTTCACCAGGTCGGTGTAGGGGGTGTACCGCATGACATGGCACACCGCGAAGAGGACCCCGGCCCGCTCCACACCCTCGACGATCCGCCGGGTCTCGTCCTCGGTCGGGGCGAGGGGCTTCTCGGCGAGGATCGCGTATCCGGCCTCGGCCAGGGCCAGCACCGGCTCCACATGGAAACGGTCCTGGGTGGCGACGATGACGGCATCGGCGATGCGGTTCTCGGCCAGCGGCCGCCAGTCGTCGAGCTCGACGGGTGCACCGGCGGCGGCCCGCGCCGCGGGGCGCGGATCGGCGACGGCGACGAGTTCGGCGCGCTCGGGGTGCGCCTTGATCCACTCGGCGTACGTCAGACCGCGGTTGCCGGCGCCGACGAGCGCGACCCGTACGGGCCGGCCGGTGATCGGGGTATGCGTGGACACGGGGAATCCCTGGTACTCGATGGGCGAAGTGGTCAGAAGCGCAGCGTGGCCGCGGTGTGGGCGACGCGGTCGCCCTCGTCCGGCAGCGCGGTGCGCTCGGTGCCGTCCTCGACGCAGCCGGTGTGCAGTAGATGGCTGGAGTCGCCGCTGAACGCCGCAGGCCGCAGTTCGAGCCGGCCGCCGGTGAAGGTGGAGCCGATGGCCCGGTAGCGGTTGGGGCCCTCGGTGACCAGCACATGGGCGGTGCCCTCGGGGGCGGTCGAGTCGAGGCCGGTGAGCTGCCAGTCGACGGTGCGTCCGGAGCCGGTACGGGCCAGCAGGGCGCCGTCCTTGTTGGTGCCGGTCAGGCGCGCTCCGTCGACGCGCAGCCGCTGGTTCTTCGTCGAGGTCAACTTGAGCCCGGTGTCGCGGAGTTCGCCGTCGAGGACGGTGATGTCGGCGTGTGCGAGCGAGACCGGGGCGGTGTCCTTGGAGCCGGTCAGGGTGCACTGGTCCAGGACGAGCGGACCGGTGCCGTTGAAGACCGCGCCGTCGACGCCCTTCAGCGTGCTGCGCTGAAGGGTGAGCGGGGCGGTGACACCGGCCTGGGTTATCTCCGCGCCCGCCGCGAAGGCGAACGAGGAGTCGGCGATCACATTGGGGCGGGCGGACAGGTCCGAGGCCCGGGAGACGATCAGCGGGCCGGAGGCCGTACAGCCGCGCATCTGCACACCGTCGGCGTTGACCCAGAGCATTCCCGAGCCGGCCAGGGACTTCTTGCCGATGACCAGTACGTCTTCCAGCGTCAGATCGGTGATCTTGACGCGGGCCACGAACCAGGAGCAGGCGTGCCTGCGTACCGTGATCCGCTTGGCCCTGCCGCCCCACGCGGCACCGGAGTTGGCGAAGGTCATCAGACCGGAGTTGCCGGTGTAGACGAGGTCGTGCTCGAACTGCCCATGCGTCACGAACGGGCCTTCGTCGTCACCGTCGCCGTGGCAGTTGGTGACATAGCAGTAGGCGGAGGCCGTGAAGTCGTTGAGATGACGGGCGTTGGAGGTGTGGCAGTCCTCGACGTGCCCGTACAGACAGTAGATCTGCTGGGTGAGATATCCGGCGCCGCCGTACGTGACGGACTTGGGGTTGGTCAGCGAGCACTGCTCGGTGCGGTAGTACGTGCACCAGCGGCGCATCACCACCGGCCAGAAGGTACCGATGGCCTCGATCCCGGAGACGTCGCAGCGCACCGCGTACTCGTAGGCGACCGGGTGCGAGCCGGTCATCTCGTCCTCGCCCCAGCCCTCGAAGACGAGGTTGCGGACGTGGGCGCGGTCGACGGGCTCGATCCGGGTCCAGGTGAGGGTGCGGCCGGCGGCCAGGTCCCAGCCGATCTGGTAGTTGACCCGGATGTGCGCAGGGTCGACGACATCGGTGACCTGGACGAGACGCTGGATCTCCTTCTCGTACTTTCCCGACAGGGCGTTGATCTCCACGGCCCACCACTGGCCGACTGAGAACTTCGCCGAGTCGCCGACCTCGAAGAGATCCGAGAGATCCGGCATCGCCGCGCTCAGGGTGTGCTTGACGGTGGTGTCGGTGACGGTGCCGCGGAAGGAGAGGACGGCGCCGAAGGGGTTGTCGTGGGTGTTCTTCTCGATGCCTTCGGTGCGCATGCGGTGGCCGCCGAAGTCGAGTTCGATGTGGGAGCGGTTCCAGAGGTGGCGTTTGGTGAAGAGGAGGTCGGTGTGAGCCTCGATGCGGTGGACGCTTTTGTCGGCGATCATCGCGTCGAGGGCGGCGTCGGCGGGGTTCTCGGCGTCGAAGTGGCCGAAGGTGCGGAAGTCGAGGGTTCC
>NZ_BMRN01000004.1 GCF_014648655.1 Streptomyces atratus | reverse complement strand
CAGCTGGTGCGGGCAGCTTTGGTGCAGGTGGGGCAGGTCGTGCAGCTGGTGCGGGCAGCTTTGGTGCAGGTGGGGCAGGTCGTGCAGCTGGTGCGGGCAGCTTTCTTCACCGGTACGGGGGGCGCGTACGTGCAAGTACCCGCCCCCTGCACCGGTTGCCGTGGACCCCGCTCGGGTCCACGGCGGTCGGCCGAGGGCCGTCCCCCTCGGCCGGCCGGTATCGGGGGGGGTGTCCCGGAGCGTCAGGCTCCGGCGGCGATCTGCGCGAGACGGCGGGCCTCGTCGCGGGTGGCGCGGGCGATGGCGTCCTCGTCCGCGGTGATCAGGTGGTTGCCCTCGACGACCGGCTTGCCGTTGACGAGAGAGAGGGTGACGGGGGCCGCGGCGCCGAAGACGAGTGCGGTCACCGGATCGGCGATGGAGGCGTGGGCGAGGGTGTCCAGCTTCCAGAGCACCAGGTCGGCGAGCTTGCCTGGCTCGAGGGAGCCGATCTGGTCGGCGCGGCCGAGTACCTGGGCGCCGCCGTACGTTCCCAGGCGCAGGGCCTGACGGGCATTCAGGGCCTTTTCGCGATGGGCGCCGAGGCGGTTGATGAGGAGGGCGTTGCGCAGTTCGGTGTGGAGTTCGCCGGACTCGTTGGAGGCGGTGCCGTCGACACCGAGGCCGACCGGGACGCCCGCGGCGAGCATGTCGGGCACCCGGGCGATGCCCGCGGCGAGCCGGGCGTTGGACGAGGGGCAGTGCGCCACGCCCGTTCCGGTGCGGGCGAAGGCGGCGATGTCGGAGTCGTTCATATGGACGCAGTGCGCCATCCATACGTCGTCGCCGAGCCAGCCGGTCGACTCGAAGTAGTCGGTCGGGCCCATCCCGAACAGCTCGTGGCAGAACTTCTCCTCCTCCACGGTCTCCGATCCGTGGGTGTGCATGCGCACCCCCTTGCGGCGGGCCAACTCGGCACCCTGTCGCAGTAGTTCGGTGGAGATGGAGAACGGGGAGCAGGGTGCGACGGCGACCTGGGTCATCGCGTCGAACGAGGCGTCGTGGTGCGCGTCGACGGTCGCCTCCGTCCCGGCGAGCGCACCGTCCAAGGTCTCCACGGCGAAGTCCGGCGGCAGCCCGCCGTCCTTCACGCTGCGGTCCATGGAGCCGCGGGCGAGGGTGAACCGTACGCCCATGTCACGAGCGGCCCCGATGATGGCGCCGGACAGATCACCGGTCCCCTGCGGGTAGACGTAGTGGTGGTCCATGGCCGTGGTGACGCCGCCGCGCGCCATCATGGCGAGCGAACCCTGCGCGGCGGCGCGGACCATCGGCTCGTCGATGCGCGCCCATGTCGGGTACAGCGCGACCAGCCAGTCGAACAGGTTGTGGTCGGTGGCTAGGCCGCGGGTGATCCACTGGTAGAAGTGGTGGTGCGTGTTGATCAGGCCGGGGGTGACCAGATGCCCGGTGCCGTCGATGCGGCGTACGACGTTCTCCAGGCCCTCGGGTGCCCGGCCCGCGCCGACGGATTCGATGCGATTGCCCGCGACGACGACATGGCCCGAGGCGTACTCGGTGTCGTCGGCGTCGACGGTCGCGATCGAACAGTTCTCGATGACGATGCGTTCCACGTGCTCAGGAGCTGCCGATGCTGCCATGGTGCTTCCTCTTCCTTGTCCGGCGATGTGGGCACGGCAGGACCCTAGGAGGATTTGAGTGCCACAGCCGGGTGGCCGTGGGTGCCGAGATGGTGGAAGAACAGATTGAGCAGGACCGTGACGAGCACCCCGGCGCTGATGCCGGAGCCCGGGACGGTCTGGGCCCAGGGCGGGAATCCTGCGTAGAAGTCGTACGGGAGCTCGTCCCCGGGGCCGCTGCAGTGCCCCGGGGATTTTTGCGTCTCGCGTCAGAGGTTGGTCATGTCGACCGGGATCTGCGGCTCGATACCGTCCCGCAGAACGGTGGCCTCGATCAGGCCGTACGGGCGGTCCGCCGCGAAGTAGACCTCATTGTCGTTCTTGAGCCCGAACGGCTCCAGGTCCACCAGGAAGTGGTGGTTGTTCGGCAGGGAGAAGCGGATCTCATCGATCTCGCTGCGGCTGTTGATCACCCGCGAACCCATCTGGTACAGGGTCTGCTGCAGCGAGAGGGAGTACGTTTCGGCGAAGGCCTGCAGGATGTGCTTCTTGGCCTGCTCATACGACTTCTCCCAGTTGGGCATCCGGTCGGCGTCGCTGGTCCAGTTGTAACGCCAGGCGGCGGAGACGTCGGTGCACAGGATGCGGTCGTACGCTTCCTTGAGCGTCGTGTACTTGTCCTTGACGTAGCCCCAGAACTCCGAGTTGGTGGAGTTCATGACCGTGAGGTCCTTGAGGCCGGAGATGATCTCCCACTTCTCACCGTCGAAGGTGATCTGCGCAGTACGCAGCTCCTGGCCCTTGCGGGCGAAGGAGTGGTTGATCTCGTCCGAGCCGATGAACCTCGAGTTGTTGTCCGAGGTCGCGATGCGCTCCCAGGAGTACTCCTGGATCCGGATGCGCGCGACCTTGATCGGCTCCTGCGACGTCACGAAGTGGCGGGCGAGATGGATGCCGAACTGTTCGGCCGACTCGATGCCGTGTTCCTTGGCGAACGCGTACACCGTGTTCTTGGTGGTGTCGGTCGGCAGGACGTGGGCGTTGGAGCCGGAGTAGTGGACATCCTCCATGTCTCCGGAGAGGGCGATGGAGACGTTCAGGTCCTTGATGTGGTGGGTGTCTCCGTCCCGCGTGATCCTGACGACGCGGTTCTCTGCTTTGCCGTACTGGTTCTGGCCGAGGATCACAGGGCGGGGGCGGTGGGAATCGGCGGTCATGTCGGTGCTAGCTCCCTCGGTATACGGAGTAGCCGAACGGGTTGAGCAGCAGCGGTACGTGATAGTGCTCGCCCGGCCTGACGGCGAAAGTGATCGCCACCTCCGGGAAGAACGCACCGCTGTCCCTTACGCGGGGGGCGTCCTGCTGCGCCTCGGCTTGCTTCTTGGAGAAGTACGTCTCGACCTCGAAGTCGAGTCGTACGTGAGTGGTGCCTTCCGGCAGGGCCGGCAGGTCCTTGCACCGCCCGTCCGCGTCGGTCGCACAGCCGCCGAGCGCCACCCAGGCGGCTTCCGGGCCGGAGCGGGCCGAGAGCGAGACGGCGACACCTCCGGCGGGGCGTCCGACGCTGGTGTCCAGGATGTGCGTGGACACCGATGCGGTGGTTCTGGTGCTCATCAGTCCTTGTCCTCTTCCACGAGACGGGTCAGCCGGATTCGGTTGATCTTCCCGAGTTCGGTGCGCACGATGTCGCGCTCCTGCTCGGGCGAGTTCCCGATCCGGGACTTCACCGCGTCGCGCATCTGCTCACCGGTGGCTCCGGTGGCGCAGATCAGGAAGACATGTCCGAACCGCTCCTGGTAGGCCAGGTTCAGTTCGAGCATCTCGGCCTTGAGTTCCTCGGTGGCGTCCGCCATCCCCCGCTGTTCGCGGGAGGAGGTCGGGTCTTTGGGCTTCGGGCGGCCGATAGGCGGGTGACCGGCCATCGCATCGGCCAGATCCTCCGGGGTCAGTGCGGCCGTGGCGGCGTCACCGGCAAGGAGTAGGGCTTGTGCGGTGACGTACGGGCGTCGGGAGAGGATCGCTCTCCCCCATGCCGCACTGGCACACACCTCGTGCAACACGGCGGTGGCCTCGTCGTCCGCCAGGGTGTTGAACCGGGCGAGGCCCGGTGTGGAGCTCGAAGTCACGGGAGCCTCCGTGGCTGTTTTCGCTGTGCGTCTCTTCGCGTCGCGTCGGTCGGGCTGCGGATAGCTAACGCCCTCCACAACATCACGTCAACACTTTGTTGAAATTACGCGAACGTAAAAGGCCGTCGCCCGATGCTCCGGACGACGGCCCTCCGTGGCCTTCCACGGCCTTCACTCACCTACGGCCTCAACTACTCGCCTTTGGCGGCATTTTCCTCCCTGTTGAGGTAGTTGTAGACGGTGAAGCGGCTGACCCCCAGCGCACCCGCCACCGTCTCCACGCCGCGCCGTACGGAGAAGGCACCGCGTGCCTCCAGAGTTCGCACCACCGACTGCTTGGCCTTGCGGTCCAGCTCGGCGAGCGGCATACCGTGCCGGCGCTCCATGGCGGCCAGGATGTGGTCGAGCGATTCCGAGAGCTGGGGCAGCCGGACGGCTATGACGTCCTCGCCCTCCCAGGCCAGCACGACGTCGTCGGCCTGCGCCTGCTCGGGCCCTAGCAGTTCGGCGCCCATGGCGTCGACGAGCGGCTTGACCGCGGTGACGAGGGGGTGGTCCGCCGGTTCGGTCACTTCGAGCCCTCCCCGATGACGTTGACCTGGAGCGACACCCGTGTGGCACCCGATGCCAGGGCTCTGCGCAGCAAGGAGTCCACCGCGGTGAGCACCTGGTCCGCGCCGCCCTCCGCCGTGTTGCCGAAGGGCCCGACGTCCACGGCGTCCAGGTCGGCCGTCTGGATGACCTCGCGGGCCACGACCGCGTGGGCGGGCGCCTCGTCGAGATCGAAGGGCTCGGTGGTGAACTCCACTCTCAAGCGCACTGTGCCTCCCTCATGCGTTCGCCACGTCTTCGTGAACCCGCGGCTCGGGCCCGACCCTAACGGACGGGTGCCGGGGCCGTCCGGTGACGGTTTCGCCCTCAATCGCCGGCCGGGCTCGTACTCCGGTACGGAAGCACGCAGACGGCCACCGGGGCGGGGAAGGCGTCACCGGTGCGCGTCAGGCCGCCGCTGCGGGCGTCGACCCGGAACACCGTCACCGTGCTCGACCTCTGGTTCGCCGCGAAGAGCAGCTTCCCGTCCGGCGAGAAGGCGATCTGCCGGGGGAAGTCGCCGCCGACGGGCACCGTGTCGAGCAGCCGCAGTACGGCGCCGTCGTCCTCGACGGCGTATCGCGTCAGGCTGTTGTGGCCCCGGTTGGCGAGGTAGGCGAACCGGCCGTCTCCGGTGACCAGGAACTGCGCGGGATAGCTGGTACCGGCGCCGGTCCCGGTGGGCTGCGGGGCGCCCGGGGACAGGATGCCGGTGGCCGGGTCGTAGCCGCAGACGACCGCGGTGTTGTCGACCTCGCAGGCCAGGTAGGCGAAGCGGCCACCCGGGTGAAATGTGATGTGGCGCGGTCCGGCCCCGGGGCGCAGGGCCGCACAGGAGACCTGGTCGAGCGTGCCGCGGTTCTCGTCGAGCCGGTACGTGTACACGGAGTCGTTGCCCAGGTCCACGGCGAGGATGTGGTCGCCGTCCGGGGTGGTGACGATCTGGTGGGCGTGCGGCCCGTCCTGGCCGGGGCCAGGAGGCGGCGCGGTGTGGGCGACCAGGTCCGTGCGCTCCCCCAGCGAGCCGTCGCCCCGGATGGGGTGCACCACGACGCTGCCCGAGGTGTAGTTCGCGGTGAGCAGCCACCTTCCCGTGGGATGGACGGAGAGATGGGTGGGCCCCGCCCCGCCCGTGCTGCGGGTTCCCAGCACCCGGTGGCCGCCGTCCGGTGACAGGGCGACGGCCGTCACCCCGCCCCTGTCCTGCTCGTCGACTGCGTAGACGGTGGCGCCCGAGGGGTGCATGGCCAGGTACGAGGGGTTGTCGACGCCGGTGATCGCGGGGCCGGCGGAGATCGCCCCGGTGATGGCGTCGTACGAGGCCGTGCCGATTCCCTTACCGCCGCCCTCGGCCGAGGTGTACGTACCGAGCAGCAACTGCCAGGTGGTGCGCGGGCGCGAACCGACCGTGGGTGCGGAGTCCGGCGCAGGCCGGGGAGAGCCGGGCACCGCGGGGGCCACCGTCAGGGCGGCGCCGGCGAACAGGGCTCCGAGGACGGCGCGCCGGCTGGTGGCGTGGTTCATGCGAGGCACCTCGTGTGGGGGTCGGCTGCATCGGATGCACCAGCCACCCTGACCCGCCCCGCACCCACTCGGCAAGCGGCGCAATTCCGGTTGCACCTTGCACTACCCGCACGAAGGCACCCGGCCGAATTCCGGGCACCCCCTTGACAGCTCTCGCAGCTCCGGGCAATCTTCCGTCACGTAGAAACTAACTTCCGCAATACGGAAGGAGCACCGAAACCCTCATGGGCTACCCGGACCAGCGCTTCGATGTGAACCTTTCGATCCTCTTCACGGAACTCCCGCTCCTGGAGCGTCCCGCAGCCGCCGCCGCGGCCGGCTTCACCGCGGTCGAGCTGTGGTGGCCATGGATCGAGACCCCCACTCCGCCGCAGGCCGAGCTCGACGCCCTCAAGAAGGCGCTCGACGACGCAGGCACCCAGTTGGTGGGGCTGAACTTCTACGCCGGACAGCTGCCCGGCCCCGACCGCGGCGCGCTCTCCGTGCCCGGCCCGGAGTCGGACCGCTTCCGCGCCAATATCGAGGTGGCGGCCGGTTTCGCCGCCTCGGTCGGCTGCAAGGCGCTCAACGCGCTCTACGGCAACCGCGTCGACGGTGTGGACCCGAGCGCACAGGACGAACTCGCCCTGGAGAACCTGGCCGTCGCCGCCCGTGCGGCCGACCGGATCGGGGCGGTCCTGCTGATCGAGACCCTCAACAAGCCGGAATCGCCGCGCTATCCCCTGGTGAGCGCACCGGCCGGGATCGAGATCGTCGACAAGGTCAACGCGGCGACGGGGCTCGGGAACGCGAAGTTCCTGCTGGACCTGTACCACCTCTCGATGAACGGCGAGGACCTCGGCCAGGTCATCACGGCGTACGCCGACAAGACCGGCCACGTCCAGATCGCCGACAGCCCGGGGCGCGGCGCGCCCGGCACCGGTTCGCTCCCGCTGGAGCAGCTCCTCGACGAGCTGACGAAGGCCGGTTACGACGGCTGGGTCGGCCTGGAGTACAAGCCGGGCGACCGGCCGAGCGCCGAGGCCTTCGAGTGGCTCCCGGCCACCGCGCGGGCCGCCCGCTGAGGGCGGCCGACTCCCCCTCGCACACACGCTTATCGGAAGGCACCCTCATGAGCAACAACCTCCCCAAGGTTGCATGGATCGGACTCGGCATCATGGGCTCCCCCATGTCCGAGAACCTGATCAAGGCCGGGTACGACGTCACCGGTCACACCCTGGAGCAGGAGAAGATCGACCGGCTGGTCGCGGCCGGTGGCACGGGCGCGGGCTCGATCGCCGAGGCGGTCCGGGACGCCGATGTCGTCATCACGATGGTGCCCGCCTCCCCGCAGGTCGAGGCCATCGCGTACGGCCCCGACGGCATCCTGGAGAACGCGAAGCGCGGCGCGCTGCTGATCGACATGTCATCGATCACCCCGCAGACCTCCGTGTACCTCGCGAAGAACGCAAAGGAGAAGGGCATCCGGGTGCTGGACGCCCCGGTGTCCGGCGGCGAGGCCGGTGCGATCGAGGCCGTGCTGTCGATCATGGTCGGCGGCGAGCAGCCCGACTTCGGCGCGGCGCAGCCGATCCTCCGGGCGCTCGGCAAGACCATTGTGCTGTGCGGTCCGCACGGTTGCGGCCAGACGGTGAAGGCCGCCAACCAGCTGATCGTCGCGGTCAACATCCAGGCGTGCGCCGAAGCGGTCGTCTTCCTGGAGAAGTCCGGGGTCGACCTCGGCGCCGCGCTCGACGTGCTGAACGGCGGACTGGCCGGCTCGACCGTGCTGACCCGCAAGAAGGACAACTTCCTGAAGCGGGACTTCGCACCGGGCTTCCGGATCGACCTGCACCACAAGGACATGGGCATCGTCACCGACGCCGCCCGCAATGTCGGTGCCGCACTGCCCGTCGGCTCCGTGGTCGCGCAACTCGTCGCCTCGTTGCGCGCACAGGGCGACGGCGGCCTGGACCACTCGGCACTGCTGCGCTCGGTCGAGCGCCTGTCGGGGCAGCCCGTCGGGGCCTGACCCGTCCGACCCGGATAGGCCACCCAGAGACTTCCGGATGGCGTCGGCGCCGACACCTGTCCTGTCGCGCCCAGGCGTCGGCGCCGTCCGGAACACCAGACTCCAAATTTCAACAAACTGTTGACGCCTGGTTCGGGGCGTATTTACGCTCCTGGAGCCTCAAGCCGTCTCAGTTCAGCAGCTCAGCAGCTCCCGTACGGAAGGTCGCCCCGACACCATGACGCAGCGTGTGCTTACGACCGAGTCAGGCGCCCCGGTCGCCGACAACCAGAACTCCGCCACCGCCGGCGTCGGTGGCCCGATCCTCCTCCAGGACCAGCACCTGCTGGAGAAGCTGGCCCGCTTCAACCGGGAGCGCATCCCGGAGCGCGTGGTCCACGCCCGCGGCTCCGGCGCGTACGGCTACTTCGAGGTGACCGACGACGTCACCGGCTTCACCCGTGCCGACTTCCTCTCCGCCGTCGGCAAGCGCACCGAGACGTTCATCCGCTTCTCCACCGTGGCCGACTCGCTGGGCGGCGCGGACGCCGTACGCGACCCGCGCGGCTTCGCCCTCAAGTTCTATACGGACGAGGGCAATTACGACCTCGTCGGCAACAACACTCCGGTGTTCTTCATCAAGGACCCGGTCAAGTTCCCCGACTTCATCCACTCGCAGAAGCGCGACCCGTTCACGGGCCGTCAGGAGCCGGACAACGTCTGGGACTTCTGGGCCCACGCGCCCGAGGCGACGCACCAGGTGACCTGGCTGATGGGTGACCGCGGCATCCCCGCCTCGTACCGCCACATGAACGGCTACGGCTCGCACACGTACCAGTGGACGAACGCCGAGGGCGAGGCCTTCTTCGTCAAGTACCACTTCAAGACGAACCAGGGTGTGCGCTCCCTCTCCAGCGAGCAGGCCGCCGAACTCGCGGGCAAGGACGGCAACTCGCACCAGACGGACCTGCTGCAGGCCATCGAGCGCGGGGTGTACCCGTCCTGGACGCTGTACGTGCAGGTCATGCCGGCCGCCGAGGCCGCGGACTACCGTTTCAACCCGTTCGACCTGACCAAGGTGTGGCCGCACAGCGACTACCCGCTGCAGCGGGTGGGCCGGCTGGTCCTGGACCGCAATCCGGACAATGTGTTCGCCGAGGTCGAGCAGGCCGCGTTCTCCCCGAACAACTTCGTGCCCGGCATCGGTCCGTCCCCGGACAAGATGCTCCAGGGCCGGCTTTTCGCCTACGCGGACGCGCACCGCTACCGGCTGGGCGTCAACCACACCCAGCTCCCGGTGAACGCGCCGCGCACCGCCGTCGTCGACAACTACGGCCGCGACGGACTGCACGCCACGCGCAACGGTGCGCGCCACGACAAGAACTACGAGCCCAACTCGTACGCGGGCCCCGCCCAGACCGGCGCGACGCTCTCCGCCCCGCTCGCGATCCACGGCTGGACCGGCACCCACGAGGCGCCCGCCCACACCAAGGACGACGACTTCTTCCAGGCGGGCGAGCTGTACCGGCTGATGTCCGAGGACGAGAAGGGCCGCCTGGTCGCCAACATCGCCAAAGGCCTCTCCCAGGTCACCCGCGACGACGTGATCGAGAAGAACCTCGCCCACTTCCACGCCGCCGATGCCGACTACGGCAAGCGCGTGGAGGAGGCCGTCCACGCCCTGCGCGAGGACTGAGCCTCCCGCTGAACCCTGCTCGCGCCGTGTACCCGGATGAGGGGTGTCATACGGCGCGGGCAGGACGAGGTCGCGGCGGCTGTGCGACGCCAGTGCGGTGGTGAGGGCCCGGGGTGTCCCGTCTCCTGACCTGAAGGGGACGGGGCTTCGGGACCGATCGCCGCCGCCGCGACCCTGGTCTGCTTCACCCGTGCCAGGGCGCGGAGTACGGATACGGTCCCGAGCTCCGCGCCCTTCTCGGCGTGTGCGGCATGCGTGCCGGCCCCACCCGCCCAGCGGGGACGCTCACCCGGCCAGCAGATCATCCAGCGCGGACGCTGCGGCGAGGGTGCTCGGGTGATCCTCGCCCAGAGCGCGCGCACGGTCCTCCCGCACCGCGCGCATCGCCTCGATGGCGGCCGCCACGTCCCCGAGCTGCGCGGTGACCAGAGCCCGTCCGTACAACGTCGTGATCACCTCGGCATGGAGGGGATTTTGGTAGCGGGCGAGCCGGTCCGCGTGGAGGGCGTCCAGCTCTGCCAGGGCGGTGACCGGATCACCCAGCTCGGCCTTCAGCATGGCCATGTTGTAGCGGGAGATCATCACCGTGGGGTGGTTTGCGCCGTTGACCCGGCGCTGGTCCTCGATCAGCGCCTCGTGCAGCCTCAGCGAGCCCTCCGGGTCACCCAGTTCCCAGGTGTAGCGGGCGATGTTCAGCCGCACCACCAGCGTGTTGGGATGGTCCTCGCCGCGGATGCGCTCCACGTCCGGCAGGAGAGCGCGGTAGCCGCTGAGAGCCTCCTGCCGTCGCCCGGCCTCTCCCAGGAACCTGCAGATGTTCATCCGGCTGAAGACGACCTGCGCGTGGTCCTCCCCGAACACGGCGAGACGGTCGTGCAGCAGTTCGTCATGGAGGGCCAGCGCCTGCAGGGGCCGCCCGAGGACACCGTGCCAGTACGCGATGTAGTGGCGGCTCTCCAGCACGTCCTGATCCATCGGGCCGAGCACCCTGCGCTGATCCTCCAGCAACTCCTCGTGCAGCCGCAACCCCTCCATCATGTCCCCGCCCCGGCCGGTCCAGTACGCGATGTGATGCCGGGTGGCCAGAGTGCGCCGGTCGTCCGGGCCCAGGACCCGTATCTGATCGGCCAGCACGGCCCGGTGCAGCTCCACCGCCGTGTGGAAGTCGCCGGTCTCACCGGTCGCGTACGCGATCCGGTGCCGGGTCTCCAGCACCTCCGGCGCGTCCTGTGCGAGGACGCGCCGCTGATCCTCCAGCAGCTCCTGGTGCAGTTCCCGAGAACGCCGGTAGGAACCGGCCTTACCCGTCCAATAGGCGGCCCGCTCCCGTGCGCGGAGCGGAATCGGGGTGTCCGCGCCGAGACGCTCCGCCAAACGCTGGGCCCAGGCCGCCCATCGGTCGCGGTTGACCGTGGGCTCGGCAGCGGCGCGCTGCTCCAGGGCGGCGAGCAACCGCTCGTACTGCGACGGGTCGCGGAGCGCCGCCTGCCACAGGTGCTCCGGCTCGGCTTGTTCCGCGTAGGCGTGCAGCGGGTCGTCGGGCATGTGCTGATCCATGGGAGCCATGGTCTCCAACGCCCGGCACAGCGCGCGATGACCGGAGACCACGTCGAGTATCCCGGACAGGTACTCGACCAGGGTCTGGTGGTGCACCCCGAGGAGTTCGGTACCGTCGGGATGGTGCGCCCGCACGATCAGGCCCGGCAACAGATCCAGGACCTGACCGAGCGCGTCCTCGCCGGCCGGACCGCCCAGGTCCCCGGCTGCCCTGGCCAGCAGGGCGCGGGGCAGCTCGGCGCCGAGCCCGGAGGCCGCGAGCACGGCCAGAACGGCATCGACCCACTCCCCCCGCCCGTCCGGCGCCGCGTCCCGGGCCGGAAGGAGCACCCCCGCGTAGAGCTCCTCGTACGACACGCCGCCCGTGTGCGCCAGGGGCCCGAAGTCCGCGAGCAAGCGGGTGATCTCCCAGTTTCCGGCCGCTTGGCGCAGGATCTCCCGCCGTGCGTCCACGGAGTGGCTGTGGGCCGTCAGGTACGCGCTGAGCTGCCGTTCCCCAGCCGCCGCCAAGACCGACTCGCGGTGCCAGTCGTCCGGCAGGCGCACACCGTCCCGGCTGGTGACCACCAGGCCGAACCACGAGGGTGCCGCGTCGCTCAGCGTGGCCAGCTCGCGCATGACACCGACGCGGTTCGTGGGATGGACCTGGTCGAGTCCGTCCACGATCACGCGGACCGGCTCGCGGGACTCCATCAGGCCGAGCGGGCCGGCGACACCGAACTCCGCGGTACGCAGCGAGCCCTGGTCGTCCGCGGACGCCTGCGCCCTGTATGCCTTCTCGGCTTCCGGGAACCCCGGAAGGTACAGGCGCAGCTGACCGGCGAGCTGTGTCATGGAGAGGCCCGAGGTCCAGGCGGCGTCCGAGAGACGGATGACCGCGCAGATCGCCGGTGCCCCCTGCTCCGGGAGCAGTTCGGTGCGGCACAGCGCGGCGGCGAGCGTCGTCTTGCCCGTGCCCATGGCGCCGACCACGACCACGACCCGGTGCCGGCGGACCGACGCGGTGAACCTCGCCAGCTCGTCAGGGGCCTGGAAGTACTGAAGTGCGGGAACGAGCTCTTTGGCGGCACGCGTCCCTGCCAGCACGCTCAGGGACGCGTTGTGCGCGACGTTGTGGGCGATCCAGGTACCGTACGGGTCACCGGAGGCACTTCCGCCGCCGTCGTAGGAGGCCGTCTGCGGATCCTGCTTCACGAGCTGCGGATCCACCAGTCGGCGCACGGGGCCGGTGTACAGCTTCCCGCCCAGCCGGATGTCCCCTTGTCTGATCAGCCCGTTGAGGGCGACCGTGAACTGCAGACCGTACGCCAGTCGGCCGTCCGCCGACGAGAGGATCTCGACCCTTCGGCCCGTCTGCATGGCGGACCGGAACCAGGTGCTCGCGCCGGCGAGTACCGCGTAACCCGACATGCACGCGTCGACGATGACGGTGAGTTCCCGGACGCCGCCGTGACGCTGCGCAAGCGCGCGAAGTACCTGGGGAAGCTGCAGGGCCGTCTCCGGGCCGGGGACGGCCGGGGTGGAACATACGGGGAAGAGGAATTCGTCCTCCCTGCCGGCATGCCCGTGGCCGACGAAGCCGACCACCAGAGAGTCGCCGGACGCCGAGGCTCCGGCGAAGGACTCCGTGAGTGCGGCGGTCACCTCGTCGACCGTGGGATCGGTCAGCAGGCCGTCTCCCCATGCCGGCACGCACCCGCCGCGGAGGGGGTCCAGAAGCAGGGTGGTGAGCTCGGTGGCGCACGGTTCCAGCAGATCCAGCCTGCTCCCGGGCTTCTCCTCGCGGACGTCCCAGTGTGAAGCGATCACCAATGCCTTGCGTTCATCTGCCACCTGCTCATTATCGACACCGGAACTTCTTTCAACCAATCGCCCGGCCCGCAGAGTTGAGGAACTGACGACGGCCGCCGTTCGTCTTGGCGATGGAGTGCCGGCGCGTACGTGGGCAGCACGGACGCGGAACTGACAGGAGAGGCATGGCTGAGCTGGTCATGGTGCACGGCATCGGTCCCGAGGACGAGACCGAGGAGCAGCTGAGGACGGACTGGGTGCGCGCCCTGACACGCACCCTGCGTGAGAACGGCCGTCAGGAGCAGGCCGACAGGCTCCACGAAGGCTCGACGTCGGTCGCCATGGCCCATTACCGCAGCCTCTTCGCGCCCTACGTACCACAGGACGATTGGGACATGCCGTTCCCCGAACAGATGGCGCTCACCAGCGAGGCGGTCGGCGAGAACATCATGGACAACATCCACCGGCACGCGTCGGACCCGCTCGACAGCGCCGAAGCCGCCCGTGAACTGAGCGAACTGCGCACGGAGATCGGTCCTGAGCAGGGTCCGTACGCCCCGGTCCGGCTGGTTGTCGCGATGCTGGGCCGGCTCGGCCCGATCGCTCGCTCCGGTTTCGCCGCGCTCAGCAGCACCGGCGTATTCCACCTGGGCCAGGTGGCCGCCTATCTTGACGACGAGTCGGTACGCCAAGGGGCGATCGAGTCCGTGCTGTCCCGGGTGACGGGGGACACCAAGGCGGTGATCGCGCACTCGCTCGGCACCGTCGTCGCCTATGAGGCCCTGCACAGGCTCGACCGGCCGTTGCCACTGCTGGTCACCTTCGGCTCGCCGCTGGGCCTGCGCTCGGTCATCCGTGAACGGCTGCGCCCGCAACCGCTGCGGACGCCGGACCAGCTCAAGCGCTGGGTGAACATCGCCGACCGCGACGACTACATCGTCTCCACCCTTCGGCTGAGGACCCTGTTCCCCGAAACCGATGACGTACTGGAGCGCACGCACATGGTGAAGAACGCCAACGGCAATCCCCATGCTGCGCTGGAGTACCTCAAGCACTGGGAGACGGTGGCGCCTCTCGCGCAGGTGCTCTGACCGCTCCCGGGACACCGTGGTCCCCGCCCGGCTCCGGGGCGAGGACCACGGACCGGCCGACGTGCCGTCAGGGCGCGCGGAGCAGGCGGATCGCGGTCGGTGCGTGGGACGGGTCCGTCGCGATGTCCTCGAACTCGTTGACGGACGCGATGTCCGTACCGCTCATCGCGATGTTCGTCACGCGCTCCAGGATCGCCTCGACCACCACCGGGACCCGGAACTCCGCCGCCAGCTTCTTCGCCTCCTCGAAGGCCGGCAGCAACTGTTCCGGCTCGGTGACGCGGATCGCCTTGCAGCCCAGGCCCTCGACGACCTTGACGTGATCCACGCCGTAGCCGCCGATCTCCGGCGAGTTGAGGTTCTCGAACTCCAGGTTGACCTGGAAGTCGATGTCGAAGTTGCGCTGCGCCTGGCGGATCAGTCCCAGGTAGGAGTTGTTCACCAGGACATGGACGTACGGGATGCGGTGCTGCGCACCGACGGCCAGCTCCTCCAGCATGAACTGGAAGTCGTAGTCGCCGGAGAGCGCGACGACGGAGCCGTCCGGGTCGGCCGTGGCGACGCCCAGCGCGGCCGGGATGGTCCAGCCGAGCGGGCCCGCCTGGCCGCAGTTGATCCAGTGGCGTGGCCGGTAGACGTGCAGCATCTGCGCACCGGCGATCTGGGAGAGGCCGATCGTGGTGACGTACCGGGTCTCTGGGCCGAAGGCCCGGTTCATCTCCTCGTACACCCGCTGCGGCTTCAGCGGCACGTTGTCGAAGTGCGTACGGCGTTGCAGCGTGGCCCGGCGTTCCTGGGTGGACGCGGCCCACTCCGAGCGGTCCTTGAGCTTTCCGGCCGCCTTCAGCTCGCGCGCCACCTCGACGAACAGTTCCAGCGCGGCCTTGGCGTCGGAGGCGATGCCGAGGTCGGGGGCGAAGATCTTCCCGAGCTGGGTGGGCTCGATGTCCACGTGGACGAAGGTGCGGCCCCGGGTGTAGACGTCCAGCCTTCCGGTGTGGCGATTGGCCCAGCGGTTGCCGATACCGAGGACGAAGTCGGACTCCAGGAAGTTCTCGTTGCCGTAGCGGTGCGAGGTCTGCAGGCCGACCATGCCCGCGTTCAGCGCGTGATCGTCGGCGATGATGCCCCAGCCCATCAGGGTCGGGACGACCGGCACCCCGGTCAACTCGGCGAATTCCACCAGGAGTTCGGACGCATCCGCGTTGATGACGCCGCCGCCCGCGACGAGCAGCGGGCGCGCGGAGGCGTTCAGCATCTCCAGGGCTCGCTCGATCTGCTTGCGGGTCGCGGCGGGCCTGTGCACCGGCAGCGGCTCGTACAGGTCCGGGTCGAACTCGATCTCGGTGAGCTGGACATCGATGGGCAGGTCGATGAGGACCGGGCCGGGGCGGCCGGTGCGCATCAGGTGGAAGGCCTGCTGGAAGACCCCCGGGACCTGGGCGGCTTCGAGGACGGTCGTCGCGGCCTTGGTGACGGGCGCCGCGATCGAGGCGATGTCGACCGCCTGGAAGTCCTCCTTGTGGAGCACGGCGGTCGGGGCCTGCCCGGTGATGCAGAGGATCGGGACGGAGTCGGCGATGGCGGAGTAGAGGCCGGTGATCATGTCGGTGCCGGCCGGTCCCGACGTACCGATGCAGACGCCGATGTTGCCCGGGCGCGCCCGGGTGTAGCCCTCCGCCATGTGGGAGGCACCCTCGGCATGACGGGCGAGCGTGTGATGAATCCCGCCGGAGGCCTTGAGGGCCGCGTAGAAGGGGTTGATCGCCGCGCCCGGCACACCGAACGCGTTGCCGACGCCTTCGCGCTTGAGGATCTCAACTGCCGCTCGGGCAGCGGTCATTCGTGGCATTGAGTGCTCCTGCTCGGACCTGGTGGAGTCGGGCTCTGTCGCGCCACCTGAGAGCACCGATTCCGCATTGATTCCGCGTTTATTTCACATTGCGGAAACTTGATTCTGCTATGCGAAAGTCAATCTAAAGTGCGGCCGGGTGACCGTCAAGAGAGTGGGCGTGGGGCGGCCGATGCGCGCACCGGTCCACGAAGTACGCCAAGTCACCCCCCAGGGCCTCGCCCCTGGGGGACCATGGGGATACGGAGCGGAGTCGGCCCGCATCGGTCGGCGCCGGCGCGCTCGGGTGCGCCGAGGTGGCCCGTCGCCGGGGCGCGCGACCGGGGCCGGAGGGAGTTCATGGTGGAGTCGGTGCCGGTACGCTGCCCGGCCTGCCGCCGCGACCACACGTACAGCACACCGGCCTATCCCTGCCCGTGCGGTGCGCCGAGCGCCCCGCCCGTGCTGCGCGGCGCCCCGGTCGTACCCATCACGCACCGCACCTGGAACGACGACTGGGTGACGGTGCGCTGTCGCACCTGCGGGCGCCACGACCAGTGGCCGCAGCCGGAGCTGTGCTGCCCGTGCGGGACGGTGCTGCGGATACCGGTCCGGCCGGTGACGGAAACCGACAGCGCCCCCGGCCCCGCCGGCGGGGCCCGGCCCGACCGGCCGTCCCACATTCCGCTGCCGCGTACGGCGCCGCCACCCCGGCCGGCGTTCCAGCCCCTGCCGATCGGTACCGCACACGATGCGGTCGCGAGCGCCGCCCGGTATCTGAAGTGGCTGGGCTACCACGATGTCGTACAGCCGGCGGAGCGCTCCCCCGCGCGGATCGATCTGCGGGCCACCGGGCTGATCGCCCAGGTCGACGCGGTCTCCCGCCCGACCGTCCTGCGCGACGTCGAGTGCCTCTGGCTGAACGCGCTGAGCGCATCGGTCACGAGCGTGTTCTTCTCGCTCGCTGGGTACGCGCAGGACGCCGAAGCGCGCGCGGACGGCCTCGGCATGCCGCTCTTCGTCATGGACCGCACGGGAACGCCGCAGCCGGTCAACAGCGCCGCGGACCAGCTGATCAGCACCGGCGCCTGAGCCCGGGGCGCCATACTGGCCGTATGCGTATCCGTACCGCCCGCCGCTCCGATCTTCCGCTGCTTCAGGACATCGAGCGCGCCGCCGGCGAACCGTTCCGCGCGCTCGGCATGTCCGCCATCGCGGACGACGATCCCCCGCCGCTCGGACTGCTGGACGACTACCGCCGGGCCGGCCGCGCCTGGGTGGCCGCCGACCCCGACGACCGCCCGGTCGGCTACTTGATCGCCGACCCGGTCGACGGCGCGGCCCACATCGAACAGGTCTCCGTCCATCCGTCCGCCGCTCGACGCGGCCTGGGCAGCACGCTCATCGACCACCTCACCCGGTGGGCGCACGGGCGGCAGCTGGGCGCGCTGACGCTGACGACCTTCTCCCACGTCCCGTGGAACGCGCCGTACTACGCCCGCCTCGGCTTCCGTACGCTGGGTGAGGCCGAACTCACCGACGGCCTGAGGAAGATCAGGGCGGAGGAGGCGGAACACGGCCTGGACCGCTGGCCGAGGGTCTGCATGCGGCGCGAGATCCCGCGCGCCGGGCTCGACCCGCGCCTCAGCGGAACCGACCGACAACAGTGAGTGCAATCGGTCACGTTCGGGCCGAGGGCCACAAATGTTCGGCCGGTTGTCAGTGTCGGGCCTTAAGGTAGGGAACATGGCTTTAACTCCACGGCACACACCATCTGTCGACCCGCCGCGCACGACCCGACCGACATCCCCGTCCGCCGCCGAGGCGAACGAGGCGATACGAGCCCTGGTCGACGCGCGCGCCGGGCAGGACTGGTCCTCCGTGGAGTCCGCGGCCTACGAAGTGCTGCTGATCGAATGGGCGGCCGCGACCCGGGGCGTTGCCGGCGACATCATCGAGGCCGCCTGACAACGCCCGGGGCGATCCGGTCCTACTGCCCGTAGCTCTCCCGCAGTTCGATCTTCCGGACCTTCCCGCTGACCGTCATCGGGAAGGTCTCCAGGATCTGCAGCTGCCGCGGGATCTTGTAGTGCGCCAGCTGTTCACGGCAGTAGCCCGTCACCTCTTCCAGGGTCGGCGGGTTCGCCAGGTCCCTCGGGATGACGCAGGCCAGGACCTCTTCGCCGTAGGTGTCGTCCGGTATGCCCACCACCTGCACATCCGCGATCTTCGGGTGACCGTGGAGGAACTCCTCGATCTCCCGCGGATATACGTTCTCCCCACCGCGGATGATCACGTCCTTGATCCGGCCGACGATCTGTACGTAGCCGTCCTCCCGCATCACCGCGAGGTCCCCCGTGTGCATCCAGCGGCCCGCGTCGATCGCCTCCGCGGTGCGCTCGGGCTGTTCCCAGTAGCCGAGCATCACGCTGTAGCCGCGGGTGCAGAGTTCGCCCGCCGCACCACGTTCCAGGGTCACGCCGGTGACCGGGTCGACGACCTTGACCTCGATGTGCGGCATGACGCGGCCGACGGTGCCGGTGCGGCGCTCCAGGTCGTCGTCGCGGCGGGTCTGGGTGGAGACCGGAGAGGTCTCCGTCATGCCGTAGCAGATGGACACCTCGTCCATGTGCATCTCGGCGACGACCCGCTTCATCACCTCGACCGGGCAGGGCGATCCGGCCATGATGCCGGTACGCAGCGAGGAGAGGTCGTACGAGGCGAAGTCGGGGAGGTTCAGCTCCGCGATGAACATGGTGGGGACGCCGTACAGCGAGGTGCAGCGCTCCTGTTGAACGGCGGCGAGCACGGCGGCCGCCTCGAAGGCGGGAGCCGGGATCACGATGCAGGCACCGTGCGAGGTGATGCCGAGGTTGCCCATGACCATGCCGAAGCAGTGGTAGAAGGGGACGGGCAGACAGACCCGGTCCTGTTCGGTGTAGGCGACCAGCTCCCCCACGAAGTAGCCGTTGTTGAGGATGTTGTGGTGGGAGAGGGTGGCGCCCTTGGGGAAGCCGGTGGTGCCGGAGGTGTACTGAATGTTGATCGGGTCGTCGCAGGACAACTCGGCTTCCCGGGCAGCGAGTTGCCCGGAAGTCACGGATCCGGACGAAGCCAGCAGCCCGTCCCAGGACGGGTCACCGATGTAGTGCACGGCGCGCAGGTCGGGGCAGCCCGCGCGGGCCCGGTCGACCAGGGCGCGGAAGTCGCTGGTGCGGTGCGAGAGCGAGGAGACCAGCAGCGAGATCCCGGCCTGCTTCAGCACGTACTCCAGTTCATGCGCCCGGTAGGCAGGGTTGATGTTGACCATGACGGCGCCGATGCGGGCGGTGGCGTACTGCACGAGCACCCACTCGGGGCAGTTGATCGCCCAGATCCCGACCCGGTCCCCCTTGGCCACCCCCGACGCCATCAGCGCTCGCGCCAGCTCGTCGACCGCCGCGCCGAATTCGGCGTACGTCCAGCGTCGCCCCGATACGACGTCGACGAGCGCCTCGCGATCACCGAACGCCTCGACCGCGCGGTCGAGATTGCGTCCGATGGTGTCGCCGAGCAGCGCCGTGGTGCCGGTGCCGTGCGCGTAGGACAGCTCGCTCATCGCAGATCCCCCTCGTCGTACTCGGTGCCGGTGCCCTGGGCCGTGCGCTCGCGCAGCTCGATGCGGCGGATCTTGCCGGAGACGGTCTTGGGCAGCTCGGCGAACTCCAGCCGCCGGACCCGCTTGTACGGGGCGAGGACCGCCCGGGAGTGCTCGAACAGCACCTTCGCCGTGTCCGGACCGGGCTCCCAGCCCTCCGCGAGCACGATGTACGCCTTCGGCACCGCGAGCCGTACCGGATCGGGGGCCGGGACGACGGCGGCCTCGGCGACCGCCTCGTGCTCCAGCAGGGCGCTCTCCAGCTCGAACGGCGAGATCTTGTAGTCGGATGCCTTGAAGACGTCGTCGGCGCGGCCGACATAGGTGATGTAGCCGTCCTCGTCGCGGGAGCCGATGTCACCGGTGCGGTAGTAACCGCCCGCCATGGCCTCGGCGGTCCGGTCCGGGTCGCCGTGGTAGCCGGTCATCAGACCCACCGGACGGTCCGACAGATCGAGGGAGATCTCGCCCTCGACCGCGCCGGGCTCACCGGTGACCGGGTCTAGGAGCTCGACCTTGAAGCCGGGGCTGGGCCGGCCCATCGACCCGGCCTTCAGCAGCTGGCCCGGGGTGTTGGCGACCTGGACGGCGGTCTCTGTCTGGCCGAAGCCGTCCCGGATGGTGACGCCCCAGGTGCGCCGCACCGTCTCGATGACCTCCGGGTTCAGCGGCTCACCGGCCGCGACGACCTCGCGCGGCGGGGTCTTCAGCTGGGAGAGGTCGGCCTGGATCAGCATCCGCCAGACGGTGGGCGGGGCGCAGAAGCTGGTGATGCCCGAGCGGTCCATCTCGGCCATCAGCCGGCCCGCGTCGAAGCGGGTGTAGTTGAAGATGAAGACGGTCGCCTCGGCGCTCCAGGGCGCGAAGAGATTCGACCAGGCGTGCTTGGCCCAGCCGGGCGAGGAGATGTTGAGGTGGACGTCCCCGGGCTTGAGACCGATCCAGTACATCGTCGACAAGTGGCCCACGGGGTAGGAGACATGGGTGTGCTCGACGAGCTTGGGGCTGGCGGTCGTACCGGAGGTGAAGTAGAGCATCAGCGGCTCGTCGGCGTCGGTCTCCCGGTCCGCCCCGAAGGTCTCCGGCTGATCGTCGGCGCCGGTGTACGACAGCCAGCCGGGCATGTCGGCGCCGACCGAGATCCGGGTGTAGTCGCCGGGCACCTCGTCGAACTTGGCGGTGTCGGTGTCCCGTACCAGGACGTGCCGGACCCGGCCGCGCTCCACCCGGTCACGCAGATCGACCGGGCCGAGGAGCGGGGTGGCGGGGATGACGACGGCGCGCAGCTTCATCGCGGCCAGCGCCGTCTCCCACAGCTCGACCTGGTTGCCGAGCATGACGAGGATGCGGTCCCCGGCGCGTACCCCCTGGGCACGAAGCCAGTTCGCGGCCTGGTTGGAGCGGGCGGACATCCGGGCGAAGGACACCTCGGTGCGGCCGCCGTCCTCCTCCACGATGTGCAGGGCGGTGCGGTCGTTGTTCTCGGCGATGGCGTCGAACCAGTCGAGCGCCCAGTTGAAATGGTCGGTCCGGGGCCAGCGGAAGCCCTCGTAGGCCGCGTGGTAGTCCTCACGGTGCTGCAGCAGAAAGTCCCGGGCGGCCCGGAACGTCTCCGTCGCGCTGATTGCCGACATGTGCCCTCCTCATTGCGGACCGGACCGGTCACTTAACATCATGTAAACAGTGACCCAGGTCTCACCACCCCCGAACGGGGGTGCAGCAGGCGGAGACTGCCGAGCCTCCGGAGCCGGGCAGAGGGGCGTCAACATGCCGGAATCCGTCGATGCGGTCGACATGCAGGCAGCGCTGCTGCGGCTGCGCCGGACCAGTGGGCTGCCCGTGGCCTTCGGCGGGCTCCTCTCGGATGCCCGTCACGCCCGGATCGCCGAGCTGAACGGGGCGCAGACCACCGCCCTGCGCGGTCTTGTCATCTCGGCGGGCAGCGGGCTCGGCGGCAAGTCGATCGCCCTGTCCCGGCCCTGCGCGGTGACCGACTACCGCTCCTCGCGCCACATCAGCCACGAGTACGACATGGCGGTGGCGGCGGAGGGCCTGCGCTCGGTGGTCGCGGTGCCCGTCGTCGTACGGCGCAAGGTGCGCGGTGTGCTGTACGGGGCGCTGCGCGAGCCGGTCTCGCTCGGGGACCGTACGTTCGACGCGGCGGTCGCCGCTGCCCGCGATGTGGAACAGGCCCTGGTCGTACGGGACGAGGTGCAGCAGCTCCTGGCCGTGACCCGGGAACAGGTCACGGACCCCAGGGGCGCACCGGAGGCATGGGAGGACGTCCGCGAGGCCCATCGTGAACTGCGTGCCCTGGTGCCGAAGGTCGTGGACCCGGCGCTGCGCGACGAGTTGCTCTCGGTGTGCGGGCGGCTCGCCTCGGCGGCCGGTGCCCGCGCGCCGCAGCCCTGCGGGGTGCACCTGGCGCCGCGAGAGGTGGACGTGCTGGCCTGTGTGGCGGCGGGGACGACGAACGCCGGGGCGGCAAAACGGCTGGGGCTGCGGCCGGAGACGGTGAAGGGGTATCTGCGTTCCGCGATGCGCAAGCTGGGTGCGCACACACGTCTGGAGGCAGTGGTGGCGGCGCGGCGGGCGGGGCTGCTGCCGTAGTGCGACGGCGGGAGCTCACCGTTCGAAGTCGACGAACGTCGTGAACCGGATGTCGTATCCGTGCGCGTCGGTGCCCGCCGTCGCCATGGTGCGGAGCATCCGTACGGCCTCTTCCGTGACGGCGTCTCGATCGGCCCGGCTCAGCCTGCCGAGCGGTTGCACGGTGAGGGTCGTCGCCCCGGAGCCGGCACCGGTACCGCCGCCGAGCCGCCAGATCGCCGCGAGGAATCCGTCGACCAGCACCGTGCCGTACGCCTGATTGCCGTTCCCGTTGCGCCCCCGGTACTGCGGCGGGATGACGCGCGTACGGTCCGCATGGCCGAGCAGCACATTGTCGAACTCGGGCAGGAAACGCGGCGCGGCGGGGGTGTCCTCGTCGGGGCGTGGGGCGTTTGGCAGGTCGAAGAGTTCGACGCCGTTCTCGTCCCGGAAGGTGATGAGCTGCGGCCGCAGCCGTTCGAAGACCTCGCGCAGCCGGGTCAGTCCGGCCCACGTCTGCATGTCCTGCACGGAGGCGGGTCCGAAGGCTCCGAGATAGCGCAGCACGGTGGCGTCCGGTGCGGGGACCGGCCCCGACGGGCTGCCGAGCCAGTGTTCGGCGGTGGTCAGCGCGACCCGGCCGCTCTTCGCCCACACCCCCCGCGGGGTGACCTGGACCAGCGGCAGCAGACAGCGGGCGGCCACACCCAGTGCCTGCGGATCGGCGTGGGGCCACTCGGTGAGCAGCGCCTCGCGGATCTCCTTGGGGGTGCGGGGCCGCTCCTCGACGAGTTGTCCGGCGACCGCCCCGAGCCGGTCCAGGTCCACCCCGGCGAGCCCCTTGCGGAACATCTTGAGCTCCCGGTCGCGCGCCGCCTGGACGAGCGGGCGCAGGGTGAGCGCGTCGGCGGCCGTGTGCAGGTGGATGGTGGAGCGCATGGTGACGATACGAACCACCTCGCGGGACTCCATCAGCCCGGCGAGCTCGGCCGGGTCGAAGCCGTCGAGGCGGGCGAAGAGCTGGTAGTACGGCGGCTTGGTGTTCTGCGCCTGGAGGCCGACCAGATGCCCGACCGCTTCCTTCGCGGACATCGCGGTCCGGCGCAGCAACAACTGCCGCTCCAGCGTGGCGCGGCCCAGCGCGCGCGGGGAGAGCACGGCGGGTGCTGCGGGGTTCTTCTTCACGGCCATGGACGGCACGCTACGCAGGCTTGCGGACACCTTCGGTCCTCATCGGGGGACGTGCTCCGATCCGCGCGCCCGCCATGCCGCCGCCCCGCAGGACCCCGGGTCGTGGGCCCGCCACCTGCATCATGGGGCGGTGATCAGTGTTCTGTTCGCCATCCTGACCGCGATCAGCAACGGCGCGGCCTCCGTTCTCCAGCGCCGCGCCGCCCGCACCGTGCCCGACAGCGAGGCGATGCGTCTGTCGCTGATCGGGCATCTGCTGCGCCGCAGGGGGTGGCTCGCCGGGATCGGCCTGGTGATCGTCGCGGCCGTCTGCCAGGCCGTGGCGCTGGCCACCGGGCCGATCTCCCTGGTCCAGCCGATCTTTGTGATCGAGCTGCCGGCCACACTGCTGATGGCCGGGTTCGTTCTGCGGGTCCGTATCCCCGGGCAGATCTGGTACGCGGTGGCGGCCGTGACGCTGGGGCTGGCGCTCGGCATGGCCTCCGCGGCCCCGGGCGGCGGCAGCACGTCCGTGCGGGGAACTGCCTGGGTCACCGCACTGATCGTGACCGGAATCTTCGAGGCCGCACTGATCGGCGCGGCCCTGAGCACGCGAGGCAACCCCCGGGGCGCGCTGCTCGGCCTCGCCGCCGCATGCGGGTACGCCCTCACGGCCGCACTCATGAAGGACGCCATGGCACGGCTCGAAGGGGGCGGCGGAGCGGTGGCGCTCTTGACGTCCTGGCAGCTGTACGCCACCGCCGCGGCCGGAGTGGGCGCACTGTTCCTCCTCCAGAACGCCCTCCAGGCCGGCATGCTGGTCGCCGTCCAGCCGCCGCTGACCCTCGGTGACGCGCTGATCAGCGTCCTGTACGGGGTGACATTGTTCGGCGAGGAACTGCGCACCGGGTGGTGGGTGCTGCCCGAACTGGTCGCGCTCGCCCTGGTCACGGTGGGCTGCACCGAACTGGCCCGCTCCCCGCTGGCGTCCGGCACCGCACCCCCGCCCGCACGCAAGCTCAGGTGAGCCTGCCGCCGCCCCGTCGCAGGCTCTCGCCCCGATCCGGGCGATTCCCGTTGCAGGGTCGCGCCGCCCGGCCGCACAGGGTTATTCTCCGGTCGAGCCCTGTGTGGCAAACGGGCAAGGGGCCCGGTTCTTTCTTGGGGGTTGGTGTGGTTTCTGGTCGTGTGGTGCGGTTCGACGGCGCACGAGGATATGGCTTCATCTCACCCGATCACGGCGGTGAGGATGTGTTTCTCCATGTGAACGACATGTTGATCCCCGAGTCCTATGTGCACACGGGAACGGCGGTCGAGTTCGAGATCGAGGACGGTGACCGCGGGCTGAAGGCCTCGTCGGTCCGGCTCGCAGAGGGTCCCGACGGGAAGCCGCTGACCCCTCCGAGGCCTGCCTCGGTCAGCGTTTCCGGGTCGGCGGACGACGACACGTTGTGCGATGTGCTCAGTGCGGCCGAGTACAGCAAGGAGGTGACCGACGTGCTGCTGGAGTCGGCACCCTCGCTGACGGGGGCTCAGATCCTGCAGGTCCGGAGCGGGTTGCTGCAGTTCGCCAAGAACCACGGCTGGACCGAGGGCTGACGGGGCGGCGCGGCACCGGCCCGCCTTCCTGTAGTGCCGGGGCCCGTTTGGTCATGATCCGCCGGACGGGCCCCGGCTCATTCAGGCGCTCGGCTCCCGCACGACCAGCGGGGTGCCGAGCACCTGGTGTCCACCGCTGGCCAGCATGCGCACCTCTCCCCGGTCGCTGATCTCCGCGCGCACGATTCCGGTCTCGTCCTCGTAGATCGGGTATCCACCCGCTCCCGACTGCGCCGTACGCCGGACGATCACCGTGTCGTCCTCCACGGCGGACGCCTGAAATACCAACTGGTAGCTCTCCGGGTAATCCATGGTGGATGTCCCCAATCACGCCCTGAGCCGGGAAACAGACCCCAGCCCGCCGGGATTCCGGAATCCTTCCGCTCGCCGCAGAGGATTCCGCCTCAACCCCAGTTTCCTCCGGCACTGCCCACGCCGCATCCAGAACATCCGGCGTCCGCTCTTCCGCCTCAGCGAAGAGATGCGGGTGCGTCCGCTGCCGGACGGATGCCATGGTTTTGCGCGAGCGCACGGCCGCCGTGCGGTGTGCGGTAGTCAGCCGTCGCCATGGCATTGCGCTTCGGCTCCTCCCTGGCAAGGGCGACCATCTCTGCGTCATACGCCGTCGTCGGTGGGGGAATCACTCGTCCGTAGGCGGGCAGCGGCTCGGCGGGCGCCGAGCAAGTGGGTGGAAGGCATCTTCACCCGCGTCCCTGACCAGCCGGCCCTCGTGCAGCCCGATGCCAGGGGCCACCGTAACGCCGCCGATCACGTCGCAGCCGCGATGCCGGACGCCATCGGCGTGAGCTGACCCGCACACGGCGTCCCCGCCCGCGATCCAGAAGTGAACCGCATCCGGCACAGCCGGAGGCGGTTGCGGGTTCCGGGCAAACTCCAGGTCCGGCTCCGACCACAGGAGGTACGTTCCGGCCATGACCCGGTTTACGTGGTCGGTGACGAACGGTCCGCCCGGATGGCGCGATCTGGTTCTTCCCGTGCTCGTCCTGGCCGCGACGCCGGTGGCCGCGCCCTTCGGTACGGCTGCGGTTGTGGGCGCGGTGGCCGCACCGGTCGCCGTGCTCATCGCGCTCCACGCATTGGCCGTGCACCAGTCCGCCGGGCCCGCACTCGCGGGTGCGGCCACGGTCACACTGGTCGCCGCCGGCACCGCCGCCACGATCGGCGAGCCGCCGCACTGCGTGGCAGGCGTCGCACTGGTAGCGGGTGGTGGCGCGGCGGTCGCCTGGGCGACGGGCCGGTCACGCCGACGCAGGCGGGCCAACCGGTCCGCGCTGGTCGCGTACCGGGCCGGCACCGCCGCAGTGCCCCGGTTCGCGGCGCTCGCGGAGCGAGACCGGCTGGCGGCGGAACTGCACGACGTGGCCGCGCACCGGCTGACCGGAATCGTGGTGTCCGCCGGCGCCGCGCTCCGGCTCGGAGACCAGGAGCGGACTGCCGAGGCGCTCCGGCACGCGATCGACGCGGGCCGGCAGGCCGTGCGCGAACTGGACCGTCTCACGGGACCGGGCGAGCGCGCCGCAGTGGCCACCCTCGCCGACATCGACGCGCTGGCCGCCGAACACGCGGTGGACTACCGGCGCACGGTGGACGCGGCACCCGGGAGCAGCACGGAGGCGGCGTACCGCGTGGTCCGCGAGGCACTGACCAACGCGGCCCGGTACGCCCACGGGGCGGCGGTGCGCGTACGCGTAGAGAGGGCTGACAAGGGCGGCGGGACCGAGGGGGCCAACAGGTCCAACGGGCCCGGCCGGTCCGAGGGCGGTCCCGGGCTGACCGTCACCGTCACCGACGACGGCGGTACGGTCGCCGAGCCCGGCCTCGGGACCGGGCACGGCCTCGCGGGGTTGCGGGCCGTGGTCGACGCGGCGGGCGGAACGCTGTCGGCGGGCCCTGGAGGATCCGGCTGGACCGTACGGGCACAGCTGCCGTCGGCCGCGTCACCTGCCGCACGCCGGTGGCCCCGCTGGCGCGGGCCAACCGGGCTCGACTGGGCGTTGGTGGTCCTCGCGATTGCCCTCTCGCTCGGCGCGAGCCTGCTGTCGGCCGACGTACCGGACTCCTTCCGCGGCTTCCTGCCCGCGGTGCCGACGGTCCTGCTTTCGGGGCTGCACGCCGTGCCGCTCGGATGGCGTTCGCGCATGCCCGGACGCGGGATGGCGGCGGTGCTGCTGGCCCTGATGCTGTGGCTGGCCTGCGATCTGGCCGGCTGGATGCAGCCGCCGGTCAGCGACATCTTCCTGGTGTACTGGTGGGTCGAGCTGACCCTCGCGTACAGCGCCGGAGCGTATCTGCCCGGCCGTCGCAGCCGACTCGCGCCCGCCGCGGTGGCCGCCGTGGGCGGTCTCGCGCTCGCCGGCGGCAGCGGCATCACCGGCAACCGGGCGGCGGCCTGGGCGGTGCTGACCGTCATGCTGGCCCTCCCCGCGTTCGCCGTCTGGTCGCTCGGGCGGTTCACGGCCCGTCGCCGGCACCGGCTGCGGGCCGCTGCCGCCCAGCAGCGGGAACTGCTCGACCGGGACGCCGACGCCGCGGTGCGCGACCAGCGCCGGCGGATCGCCGCAGGGCTCCGACGCACGGCGCACCGGCACGCGCGGGCGGTGGTCGCCGCCGCCGAGGCCGGTCACTTGGAGACCGCACGGACCGAGGCCCGTGCCGGCCTCACCGCGCTGCGGGAACTGCTCACCGAATTGCGAGGCCGGGACGGTGCGGACACCCCGCCCCCCACCGTGGCCGGGATCGCGGCGCTGGCCACCCGGTACGGCACCGCCGTCCGCTGTACCGGGCCGCGCCGCCCGGCACCCGCCGTCGTGGAGGTCTCCGCGTACCGCATCGCCGCGATGCTGATGGCCCCGGGGGTGACACTCACCGTGCGCAGCCTCGACGACGGGGTCGAGCTCTGCGGCCCCACACCCGCCGACCCGGGAGTTCGGCGGCGGTTGCGTGCGATGGCCGATGCCACCGGCGGTACCCTCTCGACGACCGGCCGCGGTGCGGTACGGGTGTGGCTGCCGGAGGTGTTCCCATCACGATCAGAGTGACCATCGCGGACGACCAGGCCGTCGTACGTGCCGGCATCGCGGCGATCATCGACGCGGAGCCCGACCTGTGCGTCGTCGGGCAGGCCGCGGACGGCGAGGCCGCCGTCGAACTCGCGCTGTCGCTGCGGCCGGACGTCGCGCTGATGGACATCCGGATGCCGGGCGCCGGCGGCCTGGCGGCGACCGCCACGATCACCGCGCGCAATCCGGCGACCCGCGTCCTCGTGCTCACCACGTTCGACCTCGACGAGTACCTGTTCGCCGCCCTGCGCGCCGGAGCCGCCGGCTTCCTGCTGAAGGACGCCGAACCGGAGCGGGTCATCGACGCGGTACGGGTGGTCGAGGCCGGGGCCGCACTGCTCGATCCGGCGGTGACCAAAAGGCTGATCGACCGGTTCGCCGAGGCGCCCGACCCGTTCGACACGACCCGGCTCGACCGGCTCACCCCGCGCGAGACCGAGGTGCTCCGGCAGGTCGCGCGGGGGCTGTCCAACACGGAGATCGCGGCGGCGCTGGGTATCAGCCCGCCCACCGTGAAGGACCACGTCTCCGTAATCCTCGGCAAACTCGGCGTACGGGACCGGGTCCAGGCGACGATCGCCGCTTACGAGACCGGTCTGATTCGTCCCGGCACGCGCTGAACCGCAGGCGCAGGCGCCGCGGCCCGGGCGACGTTCACGACCCCGCCGTGCGGCGGGGTGGGCGCCCCGCCGCACGGCGGTGACCTCCCGCCCTCGGATCGTCCCGCAGCGGGAAGGAATGCACGCACCGCGTTCATAGCCTCGTCCGTATGGCACACACACTTTCCCGCCGCATCTTCGGCGGCGCTCTTCTCCTGCTCGCACTGCCGCTGGCGCCCGTCGCCGCGGCGGCCGGTTTCCTCGTCACGGCGTCCGTCACCACGAGCGTTCCGGTGTTCGCCCTCGCCGGGCTCGCGTCCGGCGCCTTGGTCGGCTGGCTGCTCGGCCGCGCGGGGTTCGCCCTGCTCGGCGCGGGCCGGCGGGCAGCTGTTCTCTTCGCGGGCGGGCTGACCATCGCCGTGGCAGTACTCGCCGCCGCCACTCTGTTCCGTCCGATGCCGACCTCCGCGGCGGTGCCCGTCCCGCCCGGCGTCGGATTCTGGAAGCTGCCGACCGGCTCGCGCATCGCGTACGTCCACGTCCCCGCCGTCGGCACGGCCAGGCCGACGCCGGTGATTTTCCTGCACGGCGGACCCGGCACACCCGCCGAGGGCATTCCGGCCGGCGGCCGGGAACTCGCGGCGGACGGCTTCGAGGTCTACTCCTACGACCAGCTCGGAGCGGGCCGCTCCACCAGGCTGCGGGACATCACCGGATACACGGTCGCCCGCCAGGTCGCCGACCTCGACGCGATCCGCCGTACGCTCGGCGCGGACCGGATCGTCATCGTCGGCCAGTCGTGGGGAGGGTCGCTCGCGGCCCAGTACCTGGCGGCCCACAGTCGGCACGTGGCCAAGGCGGTGTTCACCTCGCCGGGCGCGCTGTGGGGTCACAAATACCCCGGCTCCACGGCCGGCGAACCCTGGAGTCGGCTCACCCCGGCCCAGCAGGCCCGGCTCGAAAAGCTGAACAGCACGCCCCGGATGCTCGCCGCGAGCCTGCTGCTGGACGTCAACCCCGGTGCCGCGCACGCCCTGGTCGGCGACCGCGAGGTCGATCACTGGATGCACGAGGTCGCTCTGACGGGCAAGGACAGCGCCTCGTGCCAGGGCGCGCCACCCGCCGCGGCACACCACAACCCTCAGGGCTTCTACAGCAACCAGATCCTTCGTGAAGACTTCGAGCGGATCCCCGACCCCCGGCCGAACCTGCGCGCGGCGCACGTCCCCTCGCTCGTCCTGCGGGGCGAGTGCGACTTCATCAAACCCGCAGTCACCGACGAGTACCGGCGCACCCTCCCGGACTCCCAGCTTGTGACCGTCAAAGGTGCCGGTCACGCCATCTCCCGCGGCCGGCCGCGCCTCTATACCGCGCTGCTGCGGGCCTTCCTGCTGGGCAGGCCACTGCCCGCGACCACGGCCTGAGCGGCTGAGTGACAAGCGGCGGCCGGCCATGGAGGGCGGCCCGGGACGCCCGGCCTCCCCCGCGGCGAACCGACGTCATCACCGCCGTCAAAGCGCGACACGGCGCATACGCAACCGACGAAGCCCGGGAGTTCACTGCCGAGCAAGGCATCGGCCTGGCCGCAGGGGGGCAGACACCGGTCCAGCACCTCAACAGGCCCTGGAGAGTGTCCAGGGTTTGGTTGAGAGTGTTCGCGGTAGTCGTGCTCGATCCGCCAGCGCATCTTCGCCCATCGCACCAGATCCTCAACGGGTGCGGTGGCGGACAGGTTCGAAGCTGCTACCTGCCACCAGTGCCTGAGTGAAGGGAAATTCCTCGGCGTTGTCAGTGATCTCTGTTGGCTTCGCACGGCTCGTCTGATCCACGAGCCTCAAGCGATCACAGGGGAGGGCCACTTGACCAGAGGTCCCGCCGCGGGATGCCGGTGCGCGTGGGGAACCGTATGCCGTTGATCAGCTGCCGCTTGCTGTGCACCGACGGTCGGCCAGGCTCAACGCCCTTCGGCAACAACGGTTCCAGCACCCCCAACTGAGCATCCGTCAGATCTACCCGAGCCAGGTGATCACCGCAGAACCTTGATCCACTTTCGAAACAGGTCATAGCGGCTACTGGCTCAGCTCGGGGTAGTAGGTCAGCTGGTACGGCGACAGCCGGAAGACGGCCAACTGGCCCCCGCCCCGGCAGATGGGGCAGACGCGTTGCCCGCCGCACTGGCGGCAGTTACTGCGCCCATGGGGCTCGCTGGGCACCCAGCCGCGTCCACCGCAGCCGTGGCAGGCACCGAGGCCGTCGCACTCGTAGCAGAGCACGTAGCCGGGCGTGAGGGTCTCGGGCGTCCGGACCGGCTCCGGCCACTGGAACTCCTCCGGCTCGCGCAGGGCCAGGGCGGGGGTCTGCCCGCTGTAGAGCACGGCCGAGTTGTGGTCGCCCGTGCGGACTTCGATGCGGGTGCCGTCGGGACGGCGGGCGGTGAGGACGTACGTGCGTTTCGTGCCGTCGATCTCCTCCTGAGGCCCCGCGATGTCCCAGCCGGCCGGGCTGAGCAGGCCGGCCGCCCGGGAGGCGACGTCGGCAGCGCCGACCCCTTCGGGGCGTTCCCCACGGAACACGGCCGAGTAGCTGTAGCGCAGAGGCTCGTGCCAGTCGGCGACGTTCGGCTCGTCGAGGAAGAGGAGGCCGAGGTCGGCTCCGGGGGTCAGTTCGTCGATCAGCTCGACGAGCTGCGCACGCAGAGCGCGCCCGAGCCGGTCCAACTCCTCACGCACACCTGGTATTTCTCCCACTGGAGCCCCCTCTCTCGCTTGATCGCGGGCATCCTATGCGGGTGAGAACGGTGAGAACACAGGCAGAGGTCCGTACCCAGCTGCTACGGCACTTCACGGAGACGCTCCGTGCGCTGCCCCCGGAACTGTCGCTGGCGCTACGGCATCCGGACCTTCCCCACGCGGTCCTGCACCGCGGGGTTGTCCTGTCCGAGGACCTGAACCATCCCGATGACGACTGGGCGACCTTCGACATCCGGTACTGGGTGCTGGGAACCACGCCGGACACCTGCGACCGGCATTTCGACCTGGTGACGGGGGTGTGGTGCGAGTGGGGCTGGGCGCCGAGGGACGGAGGGCTTGCCCGTACGCGCACGGGTTGGGCGGACACGCCCGACGGCCACGGCCTCTCCCTTACGCGAAGTGTGAACGGCTACCTGAGCATGGCCGGCTCGACACCGCTGTTCCTGCGGGACTCGGTGGTGGGGGAGCCGATGCCGACGCGGATCGCTTGGCGGGACGGGGAGGCGGTGTCCTCCTTGTAGTCAGGCTCGCAGAGTGAGTGGTGTGCATCGTGACATGGCGGGTCACGGACCTGGTGTGCGTCGGTGTCGGCGTGCTCACGCTGGTTGTGGGCGGATGACTTCGGTGCAGATCGTCGGTCTGCGGGCGACTTCTCGGTTCGTCAGGGCCAACAGGGCCCGCACCAGCGCCGTCGCCCCTTCGGTTCGGGCTGTGACCAGCACTTTCGAAACACTCCCCAGTACCGCTGGATGGTGCGGCGCTCAACACCGATGCGGTCGGCGAGCTGATCCTGCGAGAGGAGCGAGGTGCACCGGGCTGAGGCCGGACGCCGGCCCAGTTCCCTGCGGCGTGCGATGGCCCACTCGGGCAGGGGCGTTCTTCGGAGGGGCACAGACCAGACCTCGCGGCGAAATGATCACGAGCTCAGCACCCGAACGGTCACATTTTCAATCAATTCTGCCGACCGCCACTCCTCGGTTCCGGACCCGCACTACACGGGTCCGGGACCGAGAGACTTTCCGGGATCTCGTGGGGTGTTGTTCCAGTGGTCAGGAACCCACTGGCGTTCCTGAAGAATTCCGGCAGGACATTGAATTCCGCCAGTTTTCCGATCAACCACGGCACGAACGTCAACACCATGAAACACGTTGAAACACCAGTTTTTGCAGGTCATCCACCCTGCAGCTCTCCGATCAGGTCAAGCGCGCAGATGTCGGAACATCCATGGCGGTTCTCCCGATGAGGAATGGGGCGGAGCATGCTCCGCCTGCACCTTCCATGGCCCCTCGGACCGGCCTGCCGCGCCCGGGCGGCGGCCCACGGCTGCGGGCTCGCACCCGGGCCACTTATCCTGAACCCATACGGGCGGTTCGACGGCACTCGGGCGCTTACCGAATACATGCCCCCCTTTCCCCCGAGTCGCGTGTGCGGCACGCACGACCGGGATCCCCACAACCGGGAAGGGACACACCATGAAGGATGCCGACATGGGAGACGATGTCTACCAGCCCCAACAGCCTGAGGCCTCCGACCTCACCGAGCAGCTCGACATCGAGGACACCCTGGACAACCGGGTGGGACTGACCGACCTGCTCGATGAGGGCTACTCCCCGCCCGAGCGACCGTGGGCGGTGGAGGATCTGGGCACCACGGCCGCCGAACAGCACAATGGCGAGCCGCTGGAGGGCCGCCTGGCACGGGAGCTGCCCGATGTCACCGAAGCCGACGGCGACGACCTGGGAGATCTGTCCGACGGTGACGGCGAACTCTGGGACGCGGAGGTCGGTACGGTACGCGCCGGCCGACTGACCCGGCAGCTGGACATCAACGAGCCGGACACCCTGGCCGCCGAGGACGTCGGGATCGACGGAGCGGCAGCATCGGCCGAGGAAGCCGCCATGCATGTCGTCCCGGACAGCCTGGGGTGAGGAGGCGCTTCTTCCCCTTGCACCGACGCCAGGAATGCATCGGCGGGAATACATTGACGCCAGGAATTCTTCACTTCCGCTTTACTGCGATGTGGCATCTCACCGGCGGCGCTCGGACCATGACCTCGGAGGTAATCGACGCCTTCCGCGCCATCGGACATCGTGTTCCTCACGAGCACACGGGAGCCCGGCCCCAGGGTCCGGGACGCGAGGAGAGGACAGCACGATGACCGCATACGAGGACGCCGTTCAGCGCTACTTCGTCGCCTGGAACGCGGCCACCCCCGAGGACCTGGAGAAGGCTGTCGCGGCCGCCTTCACCGAGAGCGCCACCTACACCGACCCGCTGGCCGACGTGCGTGGCCACGAGGAGCTCACGGCCACGATCAACGGGGCCCATCAGCAGTTCCCCGGTTTCGAGTTCCGGCTGACCGGCACCCCGGACGGGCACCACGACATCGTGCGCTTCAGCTGGGAACTGGTCTCCACCGCCGACGGCTCGGCGCCTGTCGCCGGGTCGGACGTACTCGCACTCGCCGACGACGGACGCATCACTTCGGTCAGCGGCTTCCTCGACCGGGTACCCGGAGCCTGAGCCGAGGGCAGAAGACAGTCGTCACCCGAGCTCCGCCAGTCCGATGCCGAGATGACCGTCGCCGCGGCCGACGGTCTCGAACAGCCGGTCGGCGGGGCGCGGGGCCGCAGAGTGTACCGCCGTACCGGCGAAAGGTACGGTGACCGCGGCCGCCGCCGAACCGGCCGATCGATTGACGCACCCCATCGATTGACGGACAGTCAGATGATCGCGCCTACGCCCGCCGCGTGTTGCCCGCGCCTTGCGCTGCCGCGCCGGGCGTCCGGCGCCGCCCCGAAGCCGGCGCCGGACCACCTGGTCGTCATGCCGGCTCGTCGAGGAACTTGCCGCCCTCCAGAAGGGTCTTGAGCGACGAGAGAATCACGACCCAGCCGCCGCTGACGCCCTCCAGCATCTTGCTGTCCGGGCTGTCGAACCCGTCGTGGGTGATCGTCAGCTTGATGCCCATCTCGGGCTCCTCGGCCGGCTCGATGTCGAAGGCGACCTTGGACCGCTCCTGGACGGCCTTCTCCCACTCCTCGTCCGAGGCGAAGTCGAACATCTGACGGTGCATGGGCTGCAGGGTGTGCCAGGTGTACGAGAGCCGCTTGCCGGGCTCCGCTTCCAGGACCCGCTGGCCGACCTCCTCGAACTCGCCGTCCGGGTCCATCTTCCAGCGGACCGGCGCACCGACCTCCCAGGTCGACTCGGGACCGTAACCGCCCATGTAGATCTCGATGAATTCGGGATCGGTCAGCGCCCGGTAGAGCTTCTCGGCGGTGGTCTGGATATAGATGACGTAGACGAACTCGGGCTTGTCCATGGCCGTTCCTTCCAGGGTCTGTTCGAGTGGGGACAGCGCGGCCGGGCGGTGGCGCTCGTACCGGCCGATCCAGCGGTCGGCGAGCTCCCGGATCGGCACCGGGTCGAGGTAGTGCAGCTTCTCCCGGCCCTGGCGCACGACGGTGACCAGCAGCGCCGATTCCAGCACCGCCAGGTGTTTGCTCACCGCCTGTCGGCTCATGCCCAGGCCCTCGCCCAGCTCGCGCAGGGTCTGACCGCCCCGGGCGTTGAGCCGGTCGAGCAGTTCCCTGCGGCTCGGGTCGGCGAGTGCCTTGAATATCGGATCCATCGTCGCCATCACGGTCACCATCGCCTGTTCGTGTTCTCCGCCCCTTTGCAGCATAGGCAACCTTTTGGTTGCATGCCGAGCCGGGCCGAGCCGGGCCGACCCGAAGGCACCCACCACACCTCCACGCTCCTCGCCCCATCGCTTCGGGGCCGCCGGAACGATTTCTGGAATTAACTTCTGATGTCTTGTCACGGCTGGTTCTACGCGCATAGCTTTTGCCCTCACCACACTTCGGGAGCAGCCCACCGTGCACATATCCAGACCCCGTTCCGTCCTGCTGGCCGGCGCCGTCGCCGTGACGCTCTCGGCCACCGCGCTGCCCGCCGCTTTCGCGGCTCCGTCCTCGACCGCCGTGATCTCCGAGGTGTACGGCGGCGGGGGCAACTCGGGTGCGACACTCGCCCGGGACTTCATCGAACTGGCCAATGCCGGTTCCGCCTCGTACGACCTGTCCGGTTTCAGCGTGCAGTATCTGCCAGCCTCGCCTTCCGCCGGTTCGCTGTGGCAGGTCTCCGCACTGAGCGGGTCCGTCGCCCCCAGCGGCCGCTACCTCGTCGCCGAGGCAGCGGGCACCGGCGGCACCGTCGCCCTGCCGGCACCGGACGCCACCGGCACGGTCGCGATGGCGGCCGGCGGCGGAACCGTCGCGCTGGTCTCCGGCACGACTCCGCTGACCTGCAAGACAGCGGCCGACTGCGCGGCCGACACACGGATCGTGGATCTCGTCGGCTACGGCTCCGCGGTCGTACGTGAGGGCAGCGGCCCGGCGACGGGGGCATCGAACACCTCCTCGGTGGCGCGCGGTGCGTCCCTCGTCGACACCGATGACAACGCCGCCGACCTCACCGCGGGCACCCCGACACCGGTCAACTCGGCCGGTGAGACGTCCGGCGGATCCGGTCCGCAGGACCCCGGCGGCCCGACCGAACCCGGCACCGTCCGGATCCACGACATCCAGGGCACTACGCGTGTGTCGCCGCTGGAGGGCCGCCCGGTGACCGGTGTCCCCGGCATCGTCACCGGCGTACGGACCACCGGTTCACGCGGCTTCTGGATCCAGGACACCGCGCCGGACACGGACGCCCGTACGGGTGAGGGCGTATTCGTCTACACCGGCTCCACCGCGCCGGATGTCGCCGTGGGCGACTCGGTGCTGGTCAGCGGCAAGGTGGACGAGTACTACCCGTCATCGACCACCCAGTCGATCACCGAGATCACCGCCCCCAAGACCACGGTCCTGTCCTCGGGCAACGCGCTGCCCGCCCCGGTCGTGCTCGATGCGGCCTCGGTGCCGGACGCTTACGTCCCCTCGGCGGACGGCGGTTCGATCGACTCGCTGACCCTCGACCCGTCGGCGTACGCCCTCGACCTCTACGAGTCGCTCGAAGGTACTCGCGTCGAGATCTCCGACACTCGGGTGACGGGTGCGACGAACGCGTACGACGAGGTCTGGGTGAGCGTCAAGCCGGACGAGAACCGGACCCGGCGGGGCGGCACGCTCTACTCCTCCTACGACGACCAGAACACCGGCCGTATCAAGGTGATGTCGCTCGCCCCGGACCGGCCCGTCCCTGTCGCCGACGTGGGCGATGTGCTGTCAGGCGCCACCACCGGTGTCATGGACTACGCGTCGTTCGGCGGCTACAACCTCCAGGCCACCGAGCTCGGCACGCTCACCGACAACCACCTGAGGCGCGAAGTCACCCGGAAGCAGAAGGGCAAGGAGCTCGCCGTCGCCACGTACAACGTGGAGAACCTGGACGCTCTCGACGAGCAGGCCAAGTTCGACACCCTCGCCGAGGGCGTCGCGGCCAACCTCTCCTCCCCGGACATCGTGTCGCTGGAGGAGATCCAGGACGACAATGGTGCGGTGAACGACGGCACGGTCGGCTCCGAGGCGACGCTGAAGCGGTTCACCGACGCGATCGTCGCCGCGGGCGGTCCGCAGTACGCATGGCGGTATGTCGCCCCCGAGAACGGCAAGGACGGCGGCGAACCCGGCGGCAACATCCGCAACGTCTTCCTCTTCAACCCCGAGAGGGTCGACTTCGTGGACCGCGCGGGCGGTGACGCGACCACCGCCGTGACCGCGGTGAAGACGAAGAAGGGGGTGACGCTCTCGGCGTCGCCCGGCCGGATCGCCCCGACCAGTGACGCGTGGGCCGACAGCCGCAAGCCGCTCGTCGGCGAGTTCCGCTTCCACGGGAAGCCGGTCTTCGTCATCGGCAACCACTTCACGTCCAAGGGCGGCGACCAGCCCCTGCACGGCCGGTACCAGGAGCCGCGACGCAGCTCGGAGACCAAGCGGGTGAAGCAGGCGGCGGAGGTGAACACCTTCGTCAAGTCCCTTCTGGCCGCAGACGATTCGGCCCGGGTCATCACGCTCGGCGACCTCAACGACTTCGCCTTCTCCCCGACGATGGACGCGCTGACCAGCGGCGAGGTACTCAAGCCACTGATCACCACGCTGCCTGCGAGCGAGCAGTACAGCTATGTGTACGAGGGCAACTCGCAGACACTGGACCACATCCTGACCAGCCCCGGCGTCCGCCGCTTCGACTACGACGTGGTGCACATCAACGCGGAGTTCGCCGACCAGGCCAGCGACCACGACCCGCAGATCGTGCGGGTGGACGTCAACGCCCCGGGCCACGGCGGTCACTGACCTCCGAAGTCTGCGCGAACGCGCGAGCCGCAGGTGGGGATGTCCGGTCGCCGGGCCGCCCCACCTGCGTCGACATGTGGATCACGTCCGACCCGTACCGACTGCCCGGACCCGCCTCTCACGCCCTGCGCACCGGGTGCACGCCCGCCGACTGCCGTGGGAGGGCGGCCCGATGTGAGCGTGCAGCACTTCGGGGCCGCGCGCGAGCTCGGCATGGAGACGGTCGGCTTCCTGATGCTGTCGCACCGCATCGGTCCCGAGGCGCTCGCCGGGCAGGCCCGGATCACGGCCGACGCGGGCTGCCAGTGCGTGTACGTCGTCGACTCGGCCGGTGCGCTGCTGCCGAAGCAGGCCCGGGACCGGGGGCGGCGCTGGTCGCCGAGCTCGGCGACGACGCCCAGGTCGGCATCCACGCCCATCAGAACCTGGCGCTCGGGGTCGCGAACTCCCTTGCGGCGTACGAGGCGGGGGCCCGGCAGATCGACGGCACCCTGTGCGCGCCGGGCGCGGGGGCGGGCAACTCGCCCACCGGGATCCTGGTGCCGGTACTGAAGCAGATGGGCGTACCCACGGGGGTGGACACCCAGAAGGTACTGGCCGCCGCCGAGGAGGTCGCCCGGCCGTTCATCCCGCGGCTGCCATGCACCGACCGGGCCGCGATCACCCAGGGGTACCCGGGTGTGTACTCCAGCTTCCTGCTCCATGCGGAGCGGGCCGGTGAGCGGTACGGCGTACCGGCGCACGAGGCCCTGCGGAGGGTGGGCGAGGCGGGGTACGTCGGCGGTCAGGAGGACGTGATCACCGATGTGGCTCTGCAGCTCGTCGCCGAACGGGAGCGGGGTGCGGTGCGCGTCTGACGTTCGCCTCTCGGCCCTGCCCGGTGACCGCCCATCAGGTCACCCGGCAGGGCTCCGACCTGCGCCTCAACTGCGTTGGAGTGAAAGGGAGTTCGACACGCGATCAAGTGATTGTCATGCCCTGGACACGCCGATACTCTGAGCGGGCTTCGGCCCCTCGGCCCACCCCACTCGGGCCCGGGGGCCGTTCTTCTCCCCCACAGAGCAGGAGCAGGTATGCCCAGACGAGCCGCCGCCCACACAAAGCGCCGCGCATCCGTCCTAGCGGCCCTCACCGCCACGGCCCTGGCCGCGACCGGAAGTCCGGCCTTCGCCGCTCCGGCCGACGGCCACTCCATGAGCCAGGCGTTCGCACGGGCCGCCGCGAAGTTCGACGTACCACGTGATCTGCTCGCTGCCGTCGGGTACGGCGAGACCCATCTCGACGGCCACTCGGGGCGCCCCAGCCAGGCGAACGGGTACGGCGTGATGCACCTGGTGAGCAACCCCACGAACCCGACGCTGGAGCGGGCGGCCGCCCTCACCGGCGAACCCCTCGTCGACCTCCGCACCGACACCGAGGCCAACATCCTGGGCGGCGCGGCGGTGCTGCGCAGTTACGCGGACAAGCTCGGCCTCGACGACCGGGAACGCGACGACGTCAACGCCTGGTACCCGGCCGTCGCCCGGTACAGCGGCTCGACGGGACCCGCCGCCACCCTCTACGCCGACGCCGTGTACACCTTCCTGGCCCACGGGCTCTACGCCACCGTCCCCGGCGGTGAGCACATCTCGGTGACGGCCCGTCCGGTCTCACCGCACAAGGGCTCGCTCGACACCACCGACGTACCCACACAGAGCACCGACTACCCGTCCGCACTGTGGGTTCCGGCCAATGCGAACAACTTCGCCGCGGGCCGGACGGCCAAGATCGACAAGGTGATCATCCATGTCACACAGGGCTCGTACGCGGGCTCGATCAGCTGGTTCCAGAACCCGACGGCCGAAGTGAGCGCCCACTATGTGGTGCGTTCCTCCGACGGCCAGATCACCCAGATGGTGCGCGACAGAGACACCGCGTACCACGCACGGGGCCAGAACGCCTCGGCACTCGGCATCGAGCACGAGGGGTTCATCGACGACCCCTCCTGGTTCACGGACTCGATGTACCGCTCCTCGGCGGCCCTGACCCGCCACCTGTGCGACCGGTACGGCATCCCGAAGGACCGGGCGCACATCATCGGGCACAGCGAGGCACCGGGCAACGACCACACGGACCCGGGCCCGTACTGGGACTGGAATCGCTATATGCAGTTGGTGGGCGGGAACACCGGCGGCAAGAGCGGTGACGCACTGAGCTTCACCGCGTACGCGACCCAGCGGAGCGGCTCGACGGGCCCCCAGGTCAAGGCGGTTCAGCAGCTGCTGAGCGAGCAGGGCTACGTGGTGGGCGCGGTGGACGGCAGCTTCGGACCGGCCACGAAGAACGCGGTGATGGCGTATCAGACGAACCACGGGCTGACGGCCGACGGCGTCGTGGGAGACAGGACCTGGACCGCGGTGCTGTCGGCCGGTCCGACGACGCCCCTCGAGCAGGGCAACTCGGGCGACGGAGTGAAGCGGCTCCAGCGCTCGCTGACCGCGGCGCTCGGCTCGACCGTCGGCATCGACGGGAGCTTCGGCCAGGAGACGGCGACGGCGGTGCGCAGCTACCAGGCGAGCCGGGGCCTGACGGCCGACGGCGTCGTGGGGGCGAACACCTGGGCGGCGCTGCAGTCGGGGCACTGACGAAAACCTCACGGGCACGGGGCGGGGTGGTGCGGATCACGCACCACCCCGCCTTTCGCATGCCGCTCGCGCCCCCTGTCTCGTGCCGGGCATCGCCCTCCGCCCTCCCGCCCTCACAACCCTCGACAGGACACCACGCCGCCCCGATTGTGTTCGTTGTCCACGGGCAAGCGTGCGCAATATGCGCATGGAGGCTGTCAGGGGCCTCCTTCGCGATGTCCACGATTCGGAGCCGCCACAGGTCCTTGCTCTGGCGCGGAGACGAGTCAACGCGCTCTGGGCCCTCATCCGGGACCGGCGCTGCTATGAGGTCATGCCTCCGCCAGCGCTCCGGGCACCGACGACACGCTGCTGCCGAACCGGCGAAACCGGCCAGGAGAGCCCTGGTGGGAGACTGAGGTTCCCCCGAGATGCGGGGGAACCTCAGACCCGCACCATCTGGCAGTGCCGGCGCGTCCCGGCTTTGTCGGAGCTGCTTGCCGCCCTCCCCGGCACCTCCCGGTTCAGGCTGCCCCCAGCTTCAACTGCCCTGCTGCGAGAGGACGATGGGGTTGGCCTTTCACCTGCACTCGAACAACAAGCTCCTCACGGCGCACACTCGGGGAAAAACAAGCGCCACGGCATGAGCGTGCAAGTCCTCACCGACACGTTCGGGCCCCGTTCTGGGCCTCACCCGCACTGCCCGGCTCGACCCACGACCTCACCGCCGCCCGACAGCACGGAATCTTCGAAGCAGTCACCGAGTCGGGGCTCAAATGCTGGGCGGACAAGGCGTATCAGGGAGCCGGCGGGACCGTCCAGGTACCGTTCCGAGGCCGCCGCCTGAGCGATGGAGGCGCCGCCACAACAGCAGCCACGCCGAGATCCGCTGCTTCGGCGAGCAAGCCATGACCACCCTCAAGGGCTGGCGCCTCCCGCGAAAGCTCCGCTGCAGCACCAACCGCATCACCGACATCGTCAAGGCCGTCCTCGTCCTTCACCACACCTCGATCCGAGGTTGGACCAGGCTCAGTTGACAACGTTTCAGTTGCGGTGGCCGATAATCTGGCAAAAACCTTTCGATGTAATGCGACATGTGCAATTTTACATGTCACACATCAACTGCCCGTGCCCCCAGCACGCGGCCAAGCGGCCCCGGAGGCCCCCACAGATGCATCCCTTCCGGATATCGAAGGCCAACGCGCGCAGACTTCCTGCGCTCGGCGCAGCCGTCTTCATTGCGCTCGGCCTGTTCGCGCCACAGAGCCAGGCCTCCTCCGTCGGCGCCACGACCCCGGCCGGTGCGAAGGCAAGTGAAACCGCGGCCTCGGCGCCGCGGTCGATCCCGGTCCCCAAGTCGCCCGATGCGATGAGCAACAACTCCCGCTTCCGGATCTCCTCGCAGGACAGTGCCGAGGAGTCCGCCCCGGCACCCGCCCCGACCGTCAAGCCTGTCAAGGCCGACAAGCAGTCCTCGGCCGCCGCCGGGGACGAGTGCGGCGACATCTCCGGCGTGATCAACGCCACGGGCAGCGCGTTGGTCCAGCAGCTCAAGGCCCTCCCCCGGATCACCTGTACCTACCCGCTGTTCAGCCTCACCGGGGAGGACGCGCGGAAGACCTTTCGTGAAGCCCAGATGGTGACCGTCGCCAACGCGCTGCGCGACGCCTCCGCCACCTACTCGGGCAACAACAGCGCCGCCATCGGGCAGCTGGTGCTGTTCCTGCGCGCGGGCTACTACGTGCAGGACAACCACGCGAACGTCGTCGGCGACTACGGCACGGCGCTGGACAGCGCGGCGCTCGGCGCGCTGGACGCGTTCTTCGCCTCCCCGCACAGCAAGGACGTCACCGACGCCAACGGCGAGATCTTCAACGAGGTCGTCACGCTGATCGACAGCGCCCACGCGGCCGGCCGGTACGCCGGCGTCGTCAAGTGGATGCTCGGCAGCTACGACGGCACCTGGCCCAGCCAGATGAACCTCGCCATGCAGCACGTCGAGTGGGTTGTCGAGAACGGTTTCAAGGCCAAGAACGACGACCGCGGCTGGCGGGCCGCCCTCAAGGCCGACCCCACCATCCTCAACACCTGGGCCGGCTTCATCACGCGCAACAGCGCGCAGCTGAACCGCTTGGACGTCGTCAGCAACGTCGGCCGCTACCTCGGCTACGCCCTCGACGTCCCCGAGCTCAAGGACCGGGTCAGGCCGCTGCTGAAGGACCTGATCAACCGCTACCCGAACGTCGGCCCCACCGCGCCCATCACCATGAACCTGGGCTGGTACACGCGCCAGTACGACAGGAACAACTGCGCGGCCTACGCCATCTGCGACCTGGGCGACCGCGTGCTCCCGGCGATCCTGCCGATCCAGCACACATGCACCCCGGACCTGAAGATCCGTGCCCAGGACATGTCCCCCGGACAGCTGGCCGGCACCTGCGCCAGCCTGGTCAACCAGGACGCCTACTTCCACCGGGTCATCGGCGACAAGGGCGCGATCCCCGGTGACGTGAACACCAACCTCGAGGTCGTCGTCTTCGACGACTACACCCAGTACTCGCTGTACGCCTGGGCGATCTACAACATCGACGTCGACAACGGCGGCATGTACGAGGAGGGCAACCCGGCCGCCGCCGGCAACCAGGCCCGCTTCATCGCCCACGAGGCCCACTGGCTGCGCCCGGACTTCCAGATCTGGAACCTCAACCACGAGTACACCCACTACCTCGACGGCCGCTACAACATGGCCGGCGACTTCGAGGCCAGCCTGACCACGCCGACCATCTGGTGGGTCGAGGGCATCGCCGAGAACATCTCGTACGGCTACCGCAACGAGCGCAACGCCGACGCGATCGGCGAGGCCGGCAAGAAGACCTACAAGCTCAGCGACCTGTTCGACACCGTCTACAACCAGGACGGGGACCCCGAGGTCAACTCGAACCGGGTCTACCGTTGGGGCTTCCTCGCGGTCCGCTACATGCTCCAGGCGCACCCCGCTGACGTCGAGACCGTGCTCAACAAATACCGCACCGGTGACTGGAACGGTGCCCGCACCTTCCTGAAGCAGACCATCGGCACCAGCTACGACGCCGGCTTCGCCACCTGGCTCACGACCGCCTGCGCGACCAACGACTGTGGCCCCCTGCCGGAGGCCTCGTCCACCCCGCTCTGCACCATCAGCGACCCCCGTCAGTTCGACAAGAACTGCCGCCGGGACAATCTCGCGGCCTCCACCGGCAACTACAGCTACCACTTCGTGTACCTGCCGGCCGGCCTCAAGCAGCTGACCATCACCACTGGCGGCGGCACCGGCAACGCCGACCTGTACTACGGAGGCAGCACCTGGGCCACCACCAGCAGCTACCAGGCGAAGTCCACCAACGCCGGCAACAGCGAGACCCTGACGGTCGACAACCCGCCGTCCGGCTGGGTCTACTTCAGCCTCGCCGCCGCGCAGGATTTCAGCGGTGTGAGCGTCTCCACGCAGTCCAAGTGAGCCGGTCCGCCGGGCCAACTGCGCCAACTGCGCCGGCTGGGCTTCGGCGAACGAGGATCCGCTGAACAGGGATCCACTCGGCGAGGAGGGCCCCGCCGCACCCGCGCTGCCGGCCACCGGGGCCTGAGCGTGACGGCGGTCCTTGCCATCCGACCGCGGATGGCAAGGACCGCCGTTCGTGTTCAGGCGACCGGATGGACGCAGACGGCCCGCCGCGGCAGCCGCCACCCGAACACGTGACAAGCCGTATTCATATCGATCACCGAGCTTGTGGCTCGAACAGCGGGAACCGGGGTCAGGACACGGGCGTACGCGGTCACCCGTCGCTCCGCCATCTCTGCATGAATCCGGCGGCCCCATACCGAGGATCGGGGCGGCCCGGCGGTGGCTTCCTCGGTGGCGTCGTCGAGGACGGCGGTGGTGCGGGGCATCGGCCGGCCACCACGCTCGGCACCGGACTGGCCCCGCTGATCGCGCCACCAGCCTGCTCTCCGCGGCAGGCGGCGGCACGCACACCGGCACCGTCTCCCTGTTCCCGGCGGGCGTCCGCGTGGTCAGCGCCGTGGCCATCCCCCTCACGCGGGAGAGTCACCGGGATGACCTTTCCGCCCCGGAGCCGGCCGCCGCGACGAAGCGGGCAGCCGCTGCGGCCCGACCGGGCACAGGCGGTGCTCCGGGGGTCGTCACAGGCCGCCGGAGCACGCTCCCTCCAGCACCGTCAAGGCCCGCGTCACGTTTGAGTAACCTGCCGGAAACCCTTGACGTTTCTCCTGACTCATTCTTAACCTCACTGCGTAGTACGTACTTCTTGCAGTTCACGTGCTGCGGCGCTTTCCGCAGTGTTTTGACAGGCACAGACATAGACCACCTGTCGGTGGTTTCGTCATGCCTGTTTTTTGTGCTCCCCGTGCCGCCGATGGGTCTTCCTCGAAGGCGGATTCATGGCACAACGTCCGAGCGTCAAAGGCGTCGCCGACGTCGTTGCGCTCATCGATGGGCTGGGAAAGATCACCGGCCGGGCGCAAGTCATCTGGTTCCTCGTGTTCGGCGGGCTGTTTCTCGACGCCTATTCGAATGCCGCGCTGAGCGCCGGTCTGGGACCGATGACGTCCCAGATGGAGCTGACCAGCACCCAGGTCTCGATCCTCACGGCCACCGCTCCGGCCCTGGCGATCATCTTCAACCCGGTCGGCGGCTGGCTCGCCACCCGGATCGGCCGCGTCCCCCCGCTGCTCATCGCCAAGGTGTTCGCCATCGCGGGCGCCCTGCTCGCCGCCTTCGCCGGCGACTTCACCGTCGTCTGGCTCGGCCGGGTCCTGGTGGGTGTCGCGTACGGCATCGACTTCGCGGTCGCCATGGCGCTGCTCGCCGAGTACACCCCCGCGAAGCTGAGTGGTCGGCTGAACCTGTGGCAGGCGGTCTGGTACGTCGCCACCACCAGCAACCTCGCGCTCGCCCTGCTCTTCTTCAACCTGGACGTCGGCGCGGACATCTGGCGCTGGTCGGTCGGCTCGGCCGCGGTCGTCGCCGTCGCGCTGCTCGTGGGCCAGTGGCTGATGCTCAAGGAGAGCCCCACCTGGCTGGCGAGCAAGGGCCGTCTGGACGAGGCGGTCGTCAATCTGGACAGGATCTACAAGATCGAGGCCGTCGCCGGCAATCCCGACGAGGCGACCCGCGCCGCCACCGAGGCTCCCGCCATCGGGTTCCGCCAGGCCGGACTGCTCTTCAAGGGCGAGTACCTGCCGCGCACGGTCCTCTCCTCGGTGATATCGCTCGGGCAGTCGATGCAGTACTTCGCGGTCGGCTGGTACCTCCCGCTGATCAGCCTGACAATCTTCGGTGAAAGCTTCGAGAAGGCCACCATCGGCTCGATGGTCTTCAACGCCTTCGGTATCGCGGGCGGGCTCCTGTCCGCTTACTTCGGCCGTCGGCTCGGACTGCGGCTCAGCTCCGCCGCCGGATTCGCCGGAGTCTTCGTCGCCCTGCTCGCGATGGGGCTGACCTTCGAGAAGGTGCCCACCGCCGTGGCGTTCCTGCTGCCGGTCCTGTTCATCCTCTGCCACTCCTCGGGCCCCGGCGCCAACGGCAAGTCCATCGCCGCGCTCTCGTACAGCAGTGATGTCCGTGCGCTCGGCACGGGTGTCACCGGGATGGTCGGCAGCTTCGGCAGTGTCGTCGGGCTGTACCTCTTCCCGCAGATCAAGGACTCGCTCGGGCTCGCCGACACCTTCCTGGTGCTCTCCGTCGTACCGCTGCTCGGCCTGATCACCTGTCTGGCGATCAAGTGGGACCCGACGAAGGCCGCTTCGCCCGACGAGGTCGCCGGACAGGACCGTGCCGCGGCCGGTTCCCGGGCCGGCTCGACAGAATCCGCGCAGTCCGTCACCGCGCGCTGACCGGCCGCCGGACCTGTCGCATCACACGATGGTCCCCTCTCCCGTACCGCCTCCGTATCCCCTCCGCACAGCTCGCGATGCTCGCAATGAAAGGGCTGCAATGACGCAGACGTTCCCCGGCGCCGCCCCACGGCGCGGTGTGCTGTCCATCGACGAGGGCACCACGGGCACCAGGGCCGGAGTCGTCCTCGACTCGGGCGCCGCCCACGAGGTGTTCTACCGGTCGATCAAGGTCAGCCATCCGGACGACCTCTCGGTCGAGCAGGACCCGATGGAGATCTGGACCGCCACCGTCGAGGTGGCGCGCCGGGCCGTCGGCCGGGCCCGCGAGGAGGGCATCGGGATCACCGCAGTCGCGCTCTCCACCCAGCGGGCCACCGCGATGCTGTGGGACCGGGTCAGCGGACAGCCGTTGCTGCCCGCGGTGGTATGGCAGGACCGGCGGCACGCGACCGAGCTCACCGCGTACGAAGCCGAGTGGGACGCCTCCCTGCTGGCCCGTCAGGGCCGGCCGGTCGGCGCCCGCGCCCCGTTCCTCTGGGCCGCCCGGCAGATCGCCGCACATCCGGAGGTGGCCGCCGCCCACCGCGAGGGCCGGCTGCTCTTCGGCACCGTCGACACGTGGCTGATCTGGCGCCTCACCGGCGGCGCCGTGCACGCCACCACCCCGACCAACGCCGCATCCACCGGCGGCTATCTACTGGAGCGGCACGCCTGGGACGAGGAGTGGATCAGCCACCTCGGCTTCCCCCTCGACCTGCTGCCGGAACTCCGCTCCGACGACGCCGGATTCGGTACGACCGACCCTGCCGCCCTCGGGATCGCCGTCCCGCTGGCCGCCTCCATGGGCGACCAGCACGCCGCACTCGTCGCGCTCGGCGGTCTCGCCGCCGGGCAGGGCATGTGCGTGTACGGGACCGGCGCCTTCGTCGACGCGGCGACCGGCACCACGCCCGCCCTGCCCCGGCCGGACATCTCCGGGGTGCTCGCCCAGCCCGGCCGGCGGCAGGGCGACATCAGCCACTACAGCCTGGAGGCCTACACCTCCACGGCGGGTTCGGCGCTGCGCTGGCTCTGCGACGACCTGGGCCTGTTCGCATCGCCGAAGGAGCTCGGTGAGGAGGCGGGCCGGGTCCCCACCCGGCCGGGCCGCACCCCGCGTTTCGTCCCGGCACTCGCCGGGGTCCGCACGCCGGTCTGGCACCCGGAGGCCACCGCATCCCTCACCGGGCTCACCCTCGCCACCACCCGCGCCGATCTCGCGCGCGCCGTGCTGGACGGGATCGCGCACTCGGTGTGCGACCTGATCGACGGGGTCGCCGACACCATGGGCACGCCGTTCACCCGGCTCCGGGTCGGCGGCGGCGTCTCCGGCAGCGACCCGCTCATGCAGATCCAGGCCGACCTGACCGGCCTGCCGCTGGAACGGGTCTCCGACTCCGCGACCGCCAGCCTGCGCGGCACCGCCTATCTGGCCGGTGTCGCCCAGGGTCTGTGGTCCTCGCTGGAAGAGGTCGTCGAGGCGCAGCCGCACGGCCGGATCTTCGAGCCCACGATCACCGGGGCCGAGCGCGCCGCACAGCGGTCCGCCTGGCGCGACGTGCTGATCGCCCACCTGAACGACCCGGCACTGCTCCCTCTGAAAGATCCCGCACCCAAGCCTCACACCCCCCATTGACGGCCCCGCACCGTCGCACTGGCGCCCCGTACCCGACCACACCGGCGCCGCACCGAAACACCAGGAGTTGATGTTGTGATCACCATGCCCGCCCGGAAACCGCGGCGCAGCGCCGCGGCGGCCCGCCGAACGCCACTGCTGCTCGACCGGGCAGCCCTCAAGCGCCGGCTGGCCGACGACACGTACGACGTGCTCGTCATCGGCGGCGGCATCACCGGGGCGTACGCCGTGCTCGACGCGGCCTCCCGCGGGCTGCGCGCGGCGCTGATCGAGAAGGACGACTTCGCATCCGGCACGTCGTCGAAGTCGTCGAAGATGGTGCACGGCGGCCTGCGCTACATCGAGCAGGGCAACGTCAATCTGGTCCGCCACTCGCTCCTGGAGCGTCACCGCTTCCGCAAGAACGCCCCGCATCTGGTGCACCGGCTGCCGTTCCTCTTCCCGATCCTGGAGAAGGAGGGCATCTTCGACGCCCGCCTCGCCAAGGGCTTCGAGGGTCTGCTGTGGACGTACGACCTGGTCGGCGGCTGGCGGATCGGCAAGCTCCACCAGCGGCTCACCGTCCCCGAGGTCCTCGCGCAGGCGCCGACGCTGCGCGCCGAGAACCTCAAGGGCGGGCTGATGTACTTCGACGCCCGTACCGATGACGCCCGGCTCGTCCTCACCATCATCCGCACCGCCGCCGCGCTCGGCGCGACGGTCCTCAACGGTGCCAGGGCCGAGGGTCTGCTGATGCAGATGGGCAAGGTGGCCGGTGCCCGGGTCTCGGCGGACGGCGACACCATCGACATCCGTGCGCGGGCCGTCGTCAACGCCACTGGGGTGTGGACCGACGAACTCGACGCGAAGGCGGACGAGGGTCACAAGCCGCAGGTGCGGCCCGCCAAGGGCGTCCACATCGTGGTGCCGTGGGACAAGGTCCGGATCAACTGCACCGTCACCGTGCCGATTCCCGGCCGGGCCCGCCGCGCGACCTGCACCCGCTGGGGCAACAGTGTCGTGCTGGGCACGACGGACGAGGACTACCAGGGCTCCCCGGACGATGTGCACTGCACCCGTGAGGAGATGGACTTCCTGCTGGAGGGCGCCAACACCGCCTTCGAGGGGAAGCTCACCCCGGACGACGTGGTCGGTTCCATCGGCGGTCTTCGTCCGCTGGTCGGCGGCAAGGAGGGCGCGACACTCGACATGCGCCGCGACCATCACATCACCGTCGGCCGCACCGGCATGGTGACGGTGACCGGCGGCAAGCTCACCACCAGCCGGCACATGGGCGAACTCGTCATCGACAAGGTGATGACGGTCCTCGGCCGCAAGGGGAAGAGCCGCACCACCGACCTCCCGCTGCTCGGCGGCGCCGGTTACGACGCCGAGGCCGTCGCCGCATCCGGTGGCATCGCCGCCCATCTCGGCGAACGCTTCGGCACCGAGGCCCGGTTCGTCGGCGACCTGATCCAGGACGACCCTGCACTGGCCGAGCCAATCGTCGCGGGGCTCCCGTACACCAAGGCGGAGGTCGTGTACGCGGCCCGTGCCGAACTGGCCCGCTCGGTCGACGACGTGCTCTCCCGCCGGATGCGCGCCCGTCTGTTCGCCCGGGACGCCTCCGTCGACGCCGCCGAGGCCGTCGGCGCGATCCTCGGCCAGGAACTGAACCTCTCCCAGGCCGAGGCCGACCGCTCGGTCGACGAGTACCTCGCAGCCGTCCGCCACGAAAAGTCCGTACTCCTCGAAGGAGCAGCAGCATGATCAGCCGTCAGACCATCACCCACCCGTTCAACCGGGGCAACTACACGATCGGCGCCCCCAGCTTCGCCAAGTGGGCACAGAACACTCCGATCGGGGACGGCGAGGCCGCCCTCCAGACCGACCCGGTCGAGGTCCCCGAGGCCGTGGTCGAGGCGCTGCGCGAGGCCGCGCACGCGGTGCACACCTCCCGCGACGAGGTCGTCACCCGGACCCGTGACTGGTGGGCCGGCTCGATGATCGGCGAGACCGAGGGCCGTCCCGCGACGCCGAACGCCGTGATCGTCGAGGCGGCCGACGCCGACCAGGTCGCGGCCGTACTGCGGATCTGCCACGAGGCCGGCATCCCGGTCACCCCGTCCGCGGGCCGCTCCAATGTCACCGGTGCGGCGCTCCCCGTGTTCGGCGGCGTCGTCCTGGATGTCTGCGGGCTGAACCGGATCACCGGCTTCGACGCCGAATCGAACATCGTGGACGTCCAGGCCGGCATGTTCGGCGACCTCTTCGAGAAGCAGCTCCAGGAGGAGTACGGCGTCACCACCGGTCACTGGCCGTCCGCGTTCGCCGTCTCCACGGTCGGCGGCTGGATCGCCTGCCGCGGCGCCGGTCAGCTCTCCACCCGTTACGGCAAGATCGAGGACATGGTCGTCGGTGTGGATGTCGTGCACGCGGACGGTACGCGTGCCACGTACGGCGACTACGCCCGCGCCGCGGTCGGCCCGGACCTGCGCCAGCTGTTCGTCGGCTCCGAGGGCACCCTCGGCGTCATCGTCTCGGCGCGTCTGCGGGTCCACCCGCTGCCGGAGTACGCCAATGCGGTCGCGTTCGGCTTCAAGACCTTCGCACAGGGCCTGGACGCCTGCCGCAGGATCATGCAGCGCGGTGCGACCCCGGCCGTCCTGCGGCTGTACGACACCCTGGAGTCGGGCACCCACTTCGGCCACCCGGAGACCAACCTCCTGCTCGTCGCCGACGAGGGCGACCCGGCCATCGTCGACGCCTCGATCAAGGTGGCGAAGGAGGTCTGCGAGGAGTACGGCCCCGAGCTGGACAGCAAGGCGGTCTTCGAGCGCTGGCTGGACGAGCGGATGCTGGTCGGCAAGTCCGCCGACGGCTTCGAGCCCGGCCCCGGCTTCGTCGCCGACACCCTGGAGATGGCCGCGTCCTGGACCGACCTCCCGGTCATCTACGACGAGGTGGTCGACGCGATCCAGTCGGTGCCCGGCACCCTGGCCGCCTCGGCCCACCAGTCCCACGCGTACACCGACGGCGCCTGCGTCTACTTCTCACTGCGTGGCGACGTGGCGCCCGAGTCGCGCCGCGACTGGTACCGCTCGGTGTGGGACGCGGCCAACGCCGTACTCATCAAGCACGCGGCGGCGCTCAGCCACCACCACGGCTGCGGTCTGCTGCGCGGCCCCTACCTGGAGGAGTCCCTCGGGGCGGGCTTCGCGACGTTCGTCGCGGTGAAGAAGGCCCTGGACCCGGCCGGCATTCTCAACCCTGGCAAACTGGGCCTTCCCAGCCGATTCGGTACGTCACCGCTGAACTGACGTCAGCAGCCACGAACCCTCCTTCTCCAGGCAGGCCCTTGCCATGACCCCTTCCCAGTCCCGGTCCGGTGCCGCACTCGCCCCCCGGCTCGCCTCGGCGTTCGCCGAGGTGCCGGTCGTCGCGTCGGTCGTCGGCACCCAGCCGCTGCGGCAGTTCCTGACCGCGCCGGCGAAGGTGTGCATCCTCGCGTCGCTCGCGGTGGGGCAGCTGCCCCAGGTCGTGCCGGCGCTGGGCCGGGCGGGGAAGACCGTGTTCGTGAACGTGGACAGCAGCCCCGGTCTGGCTCAGGACCGGGGCGCGCTGGAGTTCATCAAGAACATGGGCGCGCACGGCGTGGTCAGCACCCGGCTCTCCCTCATAGAGAAGGGCCGCCCGCTCGGCCTGCTGACGATGATGAAGGTGTTCGTCACCGACCGGTCCAATCTTCGCCGCTCCACGGACGCCATCTCGCGCGGGGCACCGGACCTGGTCGAGATCATGCCCGCCCCGATCGTCGCCCGGATGAGCGCGCAGGCACAGCGCGCCATGTCCCCGTCGGTCGCCGCCGGCTTCGTGGAAACCGCCGCGGACGTGGCGCTCGCGCTGGCCCTCGGGTCGGCCGCGGCCGCCACGTCCGACCCCCGCCTCTGGCACCTGCGCCGGGACCAGTTGCCACCGGTCCCGCCGGCCGCCCTGAAGAGGCCCGCCGCACCCCAGGAGTAATCCCCCCATGACATATGTGGTCGTAGCCCGCTACCGCACCAAGGCCGGCGAGGAAAACACCGTCCTTCCCCTGCTCGACACGATGGCCGCCGCCTCCCGCGAGGAGCCGGGCAATCTCGCCTACCGGGTCCACCAGGGCGTCGAGGACCCGCAGGCGATCGTGCTGTACGAGGAGTACGCCTCCGAGGCCGACTTCACCGCGCACTGCGCAACCCCGCACTTCCAGGAGATCGTGCTCGGCAAGGTCGTCCCGCTGCTGGAGAGCCGCGACGTGCTGCGCTGCGCTCCGCGTGCACAGGTGCAGTCGTGAAAACCCGTGCGGTGGTCCTGCGCGGGATATCGACGGCCCGCCCCTACTCCAAAACCCGCCCGGTCGAGGTGGAGGAGCTGGAGCTGGGCGCCCCGCGCGAGGGCGAGGTGCTGGTCCGTATCGCGGCCGCCTCGCTCTGCCACTCGGACCTCTCGGTGGTCAACGGCGACCGGGTCCGCCCGCTGCCGATGGCCCTGGGTCACGAGGCGGTGGGCGTCGTCCAGGAGACCGGACCGGGCGTCGGCCGTGTCTCCCCCGGCGACCATGTGGCCCTCGTCTTCGTGCCCAGCTGCGGTTTCTGCGGCGACTGCGCGGCGGGCCGCCCGGCCCTGTGCGCGCAGGCAGCTGCGGCGAACGGCTCGGGCGCGCTGCTGCACGGCCCGTCGCTGCTGACCGACGCCTCCGGCAACCCGGTCCACCACCAGTTGGGTGTCTCCGCGTTCTCCGAACACGCGGTGCTGGCCCAGGAGTCGGTGGTACCGATCCCCAAGGACATCCCGTTCACGGTCGCTTCGATGTTCGGCTGCGCGGTCCTGACGGGCGCCGGTGCCGTCATCAACACGGCGGCCCTGCGCCCCGGCCAGTCGACGGTGGTCTACGGCCTGGGCGGCGTGGGCCTCTCCGCGGTCCTGGGCGCCCGCGCGGCAGGGGCGTATCCGATCATCGCGGTCGACCCGGTCCAGGAGAAACGCGACCTGGCCGTCCGGCTGGGTGCGACGCATACGTACGCCCCCGGCGACGCGATCGAGGCGGTCCGCGAACTCACTTCCGGTGGCGCCGAGTCGGCAATTGAGGCGGTAGGCAGCCCCAAGGTCATGGCTGAATGCCTGACGGTCGTGGCCCGGGGCGGCAGGGTCGTCTCGGTGGGCCTCCCCGCCCCCGACCGGGTGCTGGAGGTCCCGGCCCTGGCGTTCGCGGGCGAGGGCAAGTCCCTGCTGGGCTCGTACATGGGCGACGCGGTCCCGCGCCGTGACATTCCCAGGTTCCTGGACCTGTGGCGGGCGGGCCTGATGCCGGTGGAGCAGATGCACACGGGCACGCTTCCGCTGGCCGACATCAACGCGGCGATGGAGGAGCTGGCTTCGGGCCGGGCGATCCGCCAGGTCATCGACACGTCGGGGATGCTGAACGCCTGACGCGTCGCCCGGAATCCGTTGACGGCGCCCCTGCGGGCTGCAGGGGCGCCGTCAGCAGCCGCCCAGGCATCCGGGGACATGTGACATGTCATTCGGGCCGCTCGTTCGCGTCATTCGCACCGGTCGGCGCGCGCCGTACGGCGACCTTGCGACGGTTGATGCGCCACCCGTTCTCACCGCGCACGATCACGTCCTCGTACATCACACTTCCGCTCGTACCGTCCGCCTTGATGCCGATCCCCTTGGACCGGGCACGCACCTGATCGTCACCGACCTCGGTGAGGACGACATTGGTGACGTGGTGACTGACGGGGCCGCGTTGCCCCATCGCCCTGGCCGTGTCCCGGAAGGCCTCCAGCCCGTGCATCGATCCGTGGCCCAGGTCAGAGGCGTCGTAGACGACGTCGGCGGTGAACAGCTCGTCCAGTCGGTCGAGTTCACCGTCATCGATCAGATGCCAGTGCAGGGCGATCAGTTCATGGATGGCCAGGCGGTCCTCGACTCCGAGCGTCATCGCCGGTCCTTTCGTGAGATCTCGCGACGGTTCGGCAGTTATACGGGGAGGGCTCCCCGTATGGCCCGGCAATGCAGCGGTCTTGCCACCGTGGGCTCGAGGAGTTCATCCCGGTGGAGCAGCCGCCGGGCGATCGTAGCGGAGGAGCACGACCCCGTTGCCGAAGGTGCGGGTCTCGGCCAGTTGGAGATCCGTCCGGGCATCCGAGGTCGGGAACAGGGGCTTACCTCGTCCGATGAGGACCGGATGGACATGGATGGACATGGATGCGGTACTCGTCGATCAGGTCGTGCCGCATGAAGGACGCGGCGAGATCGGCGCCGCCGAGCGACAGATCTCCGCCGGGCCGGGCCTTGAGAGCCGTGATCTCGTCGACGTCGACCTCCCTCATGAGGGTGGTGTTCCAGTCGGCCCGCTCCAGGGTCCGGGAGAACACGACCTCGGGCATGTCCCGCCAGATGGCGGCAAACTCCTCCATGGGACCGGTACTTGAGGGGTCGGAGTCGGCGGTCGGCCGGAGCTCAGCCATGAGCTGATATGTCACACGCCCGTCCAGAAAGCCACCCACGGTCGGGTCCCTCGACGAAGCCGTCGAGGGACATCGACATCATCAGGATGATCTTTCTCATCGCAGCCCTCTCTCATTTCTCATCGCAGCCCTCTCTCACCGGAGCCGTCGCGCCATACGAGTGTGTAGCGCCAGAACAGTCGACGCCTGAGCCGCACGCCCGGCAGCACCTGACGCGCTTCGCGAACGATGTCGGAGAAGGTCATCTCCGCCGGCCGGGTCCTGGCGGTCATCGAGTCGGGGCGCGGCGCCCTGCGCCCCTTGTTCTTGATCAGGGCCATGGCGGCATTCAGCGGAATGGAGGCGAGACTCAGCAGGTGATCCCCGAGGGTTTCCTCGCGGGAGAGGCCGACCACCACCAGGGTTCCGCCGGGCGCCAGATGCTCGCGGAAGCGGGTGAGAGCTTCGGTGAACGGCAGATGGTGGACGGTGGCGACGCAGGTGATCACGTCGTACGGGCCGGGCGGCATCCCGGCGGGCGCGTCCGCGACGGTGAAGGTCACCGGAGCGGCCGGGACGGTCGGTTCACCGGCCCTCGCCACGATGTCCGGGTCCGAGTCGATTCCGTGCACCGTCTTCACCCGTGTCGCCAGGAGCCGGGCCAGTTCTCCGCTGCCGGAGCCGACGTCCAGGGCGCTGTCGCATCCGCTGGGGAGCTGCCGCAGAATCCACCGGTGGTAGTGGGCGTTGTGGTCCCAGGGGTGGGCGGCATGGAAGCGGTCGAGGGCATGGAAGACTCGGTGCAGCAGCTTCGTCATGCATTGATTCCATCAGACCGGTACTCCGACCGATTGGCGTCCGGGCCAACAGAGGGGGACTCGGTGTGAGAGTCGGTACGGCCCGAGCAGCCGCGGGCAGCCGCTGCCGACATCATCGGATGAGGCGGACGAGGCGACGGGAGCCGGGTCAGTAGTAGCCCTTCTCGCCGTCCAGGATCTCCCTGATGGCGTCCAGATGGCCCGCGTGCCGGGCAGTCTCCTCGATCATGTGGAACGTGATCCAGCGCACGCTCGCGGCCGAGGCGTCGAAGTCCGGGTGCCGACCCACGTCGTCGAGCGACTTCGCCGCAACGATCTCGTTCGAGACCGCGATCTGCCGGTCGTAGCTGTCGAGGAGCTCTGCGAGCGGGACGCCTTCGACCCTCATGTCGCCGTCCTCGGGCCCGTCGAACCTGGGCCCCACGGCGGGGCGGCCCAGCAGGACGACCTCGTACCAGAGGTGCTCGACCCATCGAAGGTGTGACATGACACCCGCCACCGTCATATGGGGCGAGGTCGGCAGAACGGACCGATGGGCGTCGGTCTCGGAAAGCCCTTCGCACTTCCAGCGGGCGACCGCTCGTTGCATGTCGAGCCAGCCGACGAGCTGAGTTCGCTCGTCCGCGTCGTAGGCAGGGCGATTACGTGAAGGGGAGGGCGACATGGGCGCCGAGGCTACTCGATGCGCTGTCACACCTCACAGCAATTTTTGACCGATGCGGCCCTGAATCGACCCTCCACAACACGCTTCCCACCCTGATAAGTTGGCCGACATGTTCCTCTCCCGTGCGTAGGACCCCGTACTGACCGCACCCCGTCCCGCCGGGTGCGGCACTTCGGTGTCCCCGCATGCCCGCAGCGCCGCATGCCGCGCTGCCCTCACGAGGAACGTCCTCATGCTTTCGCCGTCACCCGCGCCCGCGCACGCCCCTTCGTACGCCACCGTCCTGCGTACCCCTCACGCCTCCCGCACCTTCGGTGCCGCTCTGTTGGGGCGGCTCTCGTACGGGATGGTCTCCCTCTCCCTGATGCTGGCGGTGAAGGACGCCACCGGCTCGTACTCCGTCGCGGGCGCCGTCATGGCTCTGTTCGGGGCGACCAGTGTCTTCCTCTCCCCCGCCCGTGCCACGCTGATCGACCGGTACGGGCCGCGGCGGGCACTGCCACCGATGGCCGGTGTCTACGCCGCGCTGCTCGCCGCCCTGGCCTACGTGACCTGGCGGCCGGGGGCTTCCTCGTTCCTGCTGGGGGCGCTTGCCGTGACGGCAGGCGCCTGCACCCCGCCGCTTGGACCGGTGATGCGGACCCTGTGGAGCAGCCTCGTTCCCGACCGTGAGCTGTTGCAGCGCGCGTACAGCCTGGACGGTGTCGCCGAGGAACTGCTGTTCGTCACCGGGCCTTTGCTCGTGGGTCTGGTCATGAGGTTCACCGTCCCCGCAGCAGGTGTCGCGATCAGTGCCGCACTCGTGCTGGTGGGCGCGTCGGCATTGGTGTCCTCACCCGCGGTGCGCGGTATCGGCGCGCCACCGCCGACGGAGAAGACCGCTGCGTCACAGGACACGCCTCGCAGACAGCGGTTGCTCGGCATCGTCGGATTGCGGCACGCCGCGATCGCGGCAGCCGCCGTGGGGCTGTGTCTGGGGGCGCTGGATCTGCTGGTGGTGGCGTTCACCGAGCAGCATCACCGGGGCACGGCGGTGGCGTGGGTGCTGGCCGCACTCTCCGCCGGAAGCGCGGTCGGTGGGCTCGCCTACGGTGCCGTCTCATGGCGTACGCCGAACCGGGTGCGGCTGCCGGTGCCGGCCGCCGGTCTCGGTGTGGCGATGGTCGTGGCCGGGATGTCGCCCAATGTGTACGTACTGGTCGCGATGGTCACAGCCGCCGGGGTTTTCGTCGCCCCGGCGTTGACCACCGCGTATCTCGTCGCGGACGAGTCCGTGGGCGCGGACAGCCGCACACAGGCGGGTGCATGGGTCAATACCGCGGTCAATGCCGGGTCCTCGGCGGGCACCGCGGCAGTGGGTCTGCTGGTGGACCGACTGCCGCCGGCTGTCTGCTTCGCGGTCGCGGCAGTCCCTGCGCTGCTGTGTGCGGCTGCGGTGGCGCGCGGCGCGATCAGCCGTTCCTGACCGTGATGGAACCGTTGGTGGTGGCCAGATCGATCTTGTGGTCGCCTGCCGGGTCGTTGGCGATGCCGATGTCCTTGTGACCGTGGTGAGTACTGGCGACGACCGCGTACCGGCCCGTCGGCGCAGTGATGACGATGGCCCCGTTGGATGTCCTGGCCCGGACATCCTGCGGGTTCACCGGGGTCAGTTCGATCCGGCCGTTGGAGGTCCTGGCCCGGACGGGACCGGCCAGTCCATGCCTCTCGATCCGGCCGTTGGAGGTGTGCACATCGGCCGGGCCGGTCACTCCGTCCAGCTCGATCCGTCCGGAGTGCGTGGTCACGTTCACCGGCCCCACTCGGGCCAGGACCACGGATCCGGACGACGTCCGGCCGGAGACCGGGAGGCCCTCGGGCACCTCGACGGTGTAGGACACCGAGCACCGGCTGCCGCAGCCGCTCAGCACCAGGACGCCGTTCTCGACCCGGTGCGACGCGCCTTCGGGCTTGTCCCCCCGGTAGCGGACCGAGCGCTGCAGGGACACGTCGGCGGTTTTCGCCACGCCCCGCAGATTCACCCGGCCGGAGCCGAGATCCAGCCGGACGGAGGTGATCTTCTGCGACACATGGGCGTCGTCCTCGAAGGTGTTCCAGTCGATCAGGCCGCATGCGCCGAACCCGATCAGACCGCTTCCCCCCATCGTTGCCGTCATGAACGCCCTGAGCCGGTGACGCATGAATCTCCCCCTGGATCCCGATCGGCCTGGTCTCCGGCCCGCTCGGGGCCGGTGCTCGGCGCAGGCTATCCAGGCGCGTCCGGGGCGGCCATGGGGCAAGCCCCCGGCTCAGATGGGAGAAACCCCGTCGGTGCACGTCATGGTGATGGTCCGTCACTTCCACTTCGGGGAACCGTGCCAGTCGACTAGAGAGGCGGCCGCACACCCCCGCTCGGGGGTGTGCGGCCGCCTCAAGCGCGGTCCTCAGAAGGTCACTTCAGGCCGAACGCCCGAATGATCTCCTGATCGATGCCGAGCCCGTCCCCGGCCTCGGAGTGCGCCTTGATCGAGACGAAGCCGCCGGCCTTCTCGGGGGTCTTGAACCGAGCGGTCCAGTTGCCCTCGGAAGTCTTGCGCAGCTCCACGGCGTTCCAGCTCTTGCCTTCGTCGTAGCTGACCGACAGCGACGCCTTCTTCGCCTTCACGGCACCGTCCATCCACTCCTGCGTACCGGAGGTGAGACCGATCTCGGTCCACCGGCCGGCCTCGACGTCACCGGCAAGGTCGGTGTCGACCCTGTAGTCCAGCTGCAGCAACGGCAAGTCGGCCTGGAAGGGACCGTTCTCGTCCATGGCACCCGAGACGAAGTTCCACTCGGTGTGCGTACGGGTGGAGGTCTTCCACACGTCGCCGTCCCGGGTGGCGTCGAGCACGAAGCGATACGGCAGCTTCTCGGCGGACACGTCCCAGGCGAAGCCTGCCCGGCCCTTGACCTTCTTGATCAGCGTGTCGCCCTGGTAGAAGGCGGTGCTGGTGGTGTCGTACTCGTCCTCCGGCATGGCGCCCGAGTGGCCCGCGCCCGAGTCGGTCCACGGAGTGAAGTTGAACTGGATATCGTTGTAGACGGAGCGGAACGGACCCCAGTAGCCGGTGCCCAGACGCGGGCGGGAGATCGGCGCGAACCACTCTGCGGAGTAGGTGCGGCCCGCCTTGTAGTCCAGGTCGCCGCTGCGCATCTCGTGCGCGAATCCCGTCTCGGCGGAGTTGAGGACCGAGTGGTTCTCGTACCAGAAGGAGGCGCCCGGAAGCGGGTTGACCCACTCCTCGCGGGTGCCGGGGAACTTCTCGTACTCCTCGAAGCCGAGACCCGGGCCGTAGTCCGGGATGTCGTAGCGGAAGCCACCGCCGAGCACGTCCTTGTGACCGTAGAAGGTGTTCTCCACCTTCGCCAGCTGACCGGTCGACGGAGCGAACGCCAGCGAGCGGTCCGGGACTACGCCGTCGTGGCGGTCGACAAGGTCGTACACGTAGCGGGCGAAACGATGCTGATCGATCGTCAGCTTCGCACCGCGCTGGACGGACTTGATCAGGTCCTCGCCCGCCAGGCGCTGGACCGAGGCGACCGGGATGGTGCCCTTGGTCCCATAGGGGGTGTAGCTCTCCATCAGGACGCCGTCGCCGTCGTTGACGACGAACAGTGCCCCGGCGCCCGCGGCCACCGCGTTGGCGAGCCGGTCGGCGGGAGCGACCGAGTCGCTGCTGCGGATGACTACGGCCTTGCCCTTGACGTTCAGACCCTCGTAGTCGGCCACGGCGCCGTTGCCCGCGAAGACGCCGGCCAGCTTCTTCTCGCCGCTCTCGGCGATGGCCGCACCACCCTGCGGGAAGACCGGCACATCACGGCCCTCGGCCGACACGTCCAGCTGCTTCTCGCCCTGCCGCCAGCGGGTCAGGAAGGAGAAACTGCCCTGTGTGACCTTCTTGGTGGGGCTGGCCCACAGCTGGTCGTAGGTCAACGGGATCTGGTACGCGTCGCGCTGGACTGTGCCGTCCGGTGCGGTACGTGCCATGTCATATCGCAGCTGTCGGGTCTCGGTCTCCTTCGGCGTCCGCACGCTGACCTTGCGGGCCTTGGACGCGTCGAGGGTGACCGTGGCCGCCTTGTCGAGGATCGTCTCGGGGGCGGCGAGGAAAGCCACGGCCTTCGAGTCGGGGCGGTCACCGGCGATGTCGACAGAACTCCAGGCGGTGTAGTTGCCCGGCGGCAGCCGCAGTGTGGTCTCGCCCGACACCTGGACGATGCCCAGGTTCGGGTCGCCGAGCGCGCCGAGGACGACCAGGCCGTCCATCGGCTTGCCGTCGCGGTCGCGGAGCCTGAGCGTCAGGTCGTACAGCTCCTGCTCCTTGTTCAGGGCGAAGCCGGTGTGCGCGACGACGGTGCCCGCCGCGTCCTTGGCGATGACCTGACCGGAGAACCGGGTGTCGTTCGCGACCTTCGACGGATCCAGCGAGAGCACGGCATCGGCGGTGGAACCGGCCGGGACGGTCAGCTGCTTCGTCGACAGGGTGTAGGCATCGGCGTCCGTGTCCGTGGCCAGGTCGAGGGTGACATCCTTCGTACCGGTGTTGCGGTACGTGATGGTCCGCTGGGCGACCGGATCGGACGCGGAGTGCGGCCAGTCGTAGGAGGCGACGGCGACGGAGCCGGTGGCCTCGATGGTGGTGTCGACCGCGGCCTTCACATCGAGCCGACCGGTGCCCTGCTCATACGGGGTGTACGCGTCGAGCTTCTTCGACGAGCTCATCAGCGCGTCCTTGATCCGCCCGCCGGACCAGTCCGGGTGACGCTGTTTCAGGATGGCTGCGGCGCCCGCGACATGCGGGGTCGCCATCGATGTACCGGACATCGTCCGGTACATCCCGCTGACGCCCGGGACCGCCTGCGAGGCGGCAGCGTTGATGTCCACACCCGGTGCGGACAGGTCGGGCTTCAGGCCGTAGGACCTGACGAGCGGGCCCATCGAGGAGAAGCCCGCGCGGTTGTCCTGCTTGTCGACGGCGGCGACGGTGAGCGCCTTCTCCGCCGAACCGGGCGAGCCGATGGTGCCCGCGCCGTACGCGTTGCCCGCGGCGATCACGAACAGCGGCCCGCCGTCGGCGGAGAGCGCGTCGACGGCCTGGGACATCGGGTCGGAGCCGTCGTCCGGGATGCTGGAGCCGAGGCTCATGGAGACGACGTCGGCGCCTTCGGCCTTCGCCCACTCCATGGCTTCGATGATCCCGGAGTCCGCGCCGGAGCCCTCGTTGCTGAGCACCTTTCCGATGATCAGGTCGGCGCCCGGGGCGACGCCCTTGTTGACGCCCTCCGAGGCGGCGCCGGAGCCCGCGATCGTGGAGGCGACGTGCGTGCCGTGGCCGTGCTTGTCGAGGACCTCCTCGCCCGGCACGAAGCTCTTGGTTTCGAGAATGCGGTCCTTGACGTCCGGGTGGGTCGCGTCGATACCGGTGTCCAGGACGGCGACCGTGGAGCCCTTGCCGTCGTAGCCCTCGGCCCATGCCTGAGGGGCGTTGACCTGCGGCACGGAGTCCTTGAGCGCGGCCTCCACCCGGCCGTCGAGCCAGAGCTTGGCGATGCCGTTGTCCAGCGAACGGGCCGTGGAGGTAGGGGCGATGTCGTTCCAGAAGGCCCTGGTGGTGTCCTTCTCGGCCTTCAACGCGGCGCCGTGGATGCTCTCCAGAGTGCGGGTCTTCTCAGCACCACGAGGGGCGGCGGGCAGTGAACGGCCCTGGCTCGCCGAGTAGGTGGCGATCAGCGGAATGCCGCCCGACTTCCTGTCGTCGTACCCCATCTTGGCCAGAGCCGAGACATTGAACAGCCGACGGTCCAACTTGCCTGCCGCGATAAGGGAGTTGGCCTCGTCGGGCAGTACGTACAGATCATCGCCGGCCTGTTGGACATGCACGCCGCCGACCGCTCCGTCGGGGCGGTCCACGGTGACGGTGTCCTGCTTGCCGACACCGTCCGAGTAGTGCACGACATCGCCCGTGAGCAGGGTGATGTCGTACTCCTTGACCGGGGCGGCGGCCTGGCGGTCGAGGGGCCTGGACTGACCTGCGGCGGCGGAAGCGGAGCCCGCTGCGGGCAACAGTGCGCCACTCACCAGGGCGACCGAAGTCGCTATGAGCAGAGCCCTGCGTCCCGCACGAGCGGACCTCGCCCGGCCGGAAGCGGAGGAAGGTGTGAATGTCATGCAGCAGATCTAAAGGCAAAACCGAAGCTACGGTTGAGTTCACACCTGGCGTGAAACCGCCGTGGCGGCAACCCGCCCACGGACAATCATGGTTCACGGGACGGTTCAGGCCACGGACGTGATCAATCCCGTCGATGTCCGGCCGTCCTCGTGGTGGATCGGGGTGTGTGCGCCCTTGAGCGGTACGCCGCTGCCGCCGCGCCGGTCGGCGACGATTTCGGCGGCGATCGACAGCGCGGTCTCCTCAGGGGTACGGGCGCCGAGGTCGAGGCCGATCGGCGAGTGCAGCCTGGCCAGTTCCAGCTCCGTGACGCCGACGTCACGCAGCCGGTCGTTGCGCTCCAGATGGGTACGGCGCGAGCCCATCGCTCCGACGTACGCCACCGGCAGCCTCAACGCCAGTTCCAGCAAAGGAACATCGAACTTGGCGTCGTGGGTGAGGACGCACAGGACGGTGCGCGCGTCGACATCGGTCGTCGCGAGATAGCGGTGCGGCCAGTCGACGACCAGCTCGTCGGCCTCTGGAAAGCGGGCCTTCGTGGCGAAGACGGGGCGAGCGTCGCACAATGTGACGTGGTACCCGAGGAACTTTCCTGCCCGGACCAGCGCCGAGGCGAAGTCGATGGCCCCGAAGACGATCATCCGGGGCGGCGGGACGCTCGATTCGACGAGCAGGGTGAGCGGTTGCCCGCAGCGCGAGCCCTCGGCGCCGATGGTGACGGAGCCGGTGCGGCCCGCGTCCAGCATCGCGCGGGCGTCGGCCGCAGCGGTGCGGTCCAGCTCCGGGTGTCCGCCGAACCCGCCCTCGTACGAGCCGTCGGGGTGGACGAGCAGGGGGTGGCCGAGGAGTTCCGCGGGCCCGTCGGTGATCCTGGCGACCGTCGCCGCCCGACCCCGTGCGGCGGCGGCGAGCGCGGCGGCGAACACCGCCCGTGCGGGGTCGTCCGCACGGACCGGTGTCACCAGGATGTCGATGACGCCGCCGCAGGTCAGTCCGACCGCGAAAGCGTCCTCGTCGCTGTAGCCGAACCGTTCACGCACTGTGATGCCGTCGTCCAGTGCCTGCCCGCACAGTTCGTACACCGCGCCCTCCACACACCCGCCGGAGACTGATCCGATCGCCGTGCCGTCGCGGTCGACGGCGAGGGCGGCTCCCGGCTGCCGGGGCGCGCTGCCGCCGACCGCCACAACAGTGGCCACGGCGAAGTCGCGTCCCTGCTCGACCCACCGGTTGAGCTCTTCGGCGATGTCCAGCACGGCGTTTCTCCTTCTACAGGTGTGCGGAGGGGCGGAGGGGCGGACGAGCCTTGTGCGGGCCGGTCCTACTTGGCGCCGATCCAGCTCTCGATCGGGCTGAGCGCGAAGTACACGACGAACACGCCGGTCAGCACCCACATGAAGGCACCGACCTCACGGAACTTGCCCTGCGCCGCCTTGATCGCGGCGAAGGAGATCACTCCGGCGCCCACTCCGGCGGTGATGGAGTACGTGAACGGCATCAGAGCCACGGTCAGGAAGACCGGCACCGCGACGGAGCGGTCGCTCCAGTCGACATGGCGGGCGTTCTGCATCATCATCGCGCCGATGACGACCAGCGCGGCGGCGGCGATCGGCCCCGGCACGATCTGGGCGAGCGGGGTGAAGAACAGTCCGGCGGCGAAGAGCACACCGGTGACGATGGAGGACAGACCCGTGCGGGCCCCCTCGCCGACGCCGGTCGCCGACTCGATGAAGACGGTCTGGCCGGAGGCTCCGGAGACACCGCCGATCGCCCCGCCCGCGCCGTCGATGAACAGCGCCTTGGACAGGCCCGGCATCCGGCCCTTGCTGTCGGCGAGCCCGGCCTCCGTACCGACGCCGATGATGGTCGCCATCGCGTCGAAGAAGCCGGCCAGCACCAGGGTGAAGACGATCACGCCGACGGTCATCACGCCGATGTCGCCCCAGCCGCCGAACTCGACATGGCCGAAGAGCCCGAAGTCCGGCATGGAGACAGCGCTGCCTTGCAGTTCGGGTGCGCTGCCGCCCCATGCCTCGGGGCCGATGTCACCGACAGCGTTGACGACGACGGCGAGGATCGTGCCGACCACAATCCCGATCAGGATCGCGCCGGGCACATTACGGGCCTGGAGCATGAAGATGAGCAGCAGGGTGACGCAGAAGAGCAGTACGGGCCAGCCGGAGAGCTGCCCGCCCACGCCGAGCGTGACCGGGGCGCCCTTGCCCACGAAGCCGGCGTTGACCAGGCCGATCAGCGCGATGAACAGGCCGATGCCGATGGTGATGCCGTGCTTCAGGGCCAGGGGTATCGCGTTCATGATGATCTCGCGCAGCCCGGTGACGACCAGCAGCACGATCACCGCGCCGTACATCACACACATGCCCATGGCCTGCGGCCAGGTCATATGGGGTGCCACCTGAGTGGCGAGCACGCCGGAGACGGAGAGCCCCGCGGCGAGCGCGAGCGGCACCTTGCCGATGAAACCCATCAGCAGGGTGGAGACGGCTGCGGCGAGCGCGGTCGCCGTGATCAGCCCGGCGTGGCTGAGGCGGTGGCCCGCCGCGTCCGGGCCGGACAGCAGGAGCGGGTTGAGCAGAAGGATGTAACACATCGCCATGAAGGTGGTGATGCCGCCGCGCACTTCGCGTGCGACGGTGGAGCCACGGTCGGAGATGTGGAAGTACCGGTCGAGCCAGGATCTTCCGGCGGGGACGCGCGAGCCCGGGCCCGCATCCTCCGCACTGGTCCTGGGCTCCACTGACTGCTGGGTCATGATGCCTGACTCCCAAGGTTCACAGGGGCACCCGCGATGAAGAATCGATATGCGGGATTTGGGATGACTGCGCTGGCGGCACGACCCGGGGGACGGCCCGAGACGAACTGTTCATGCAGAGTGGAATGTGACGTGTGACGTGTTGCATGCGGTGTCACCCGCACTGCTGGCACTGCGGTACTGCGGTACCGCGACCACGGGTACTGCGTAGTACTGCCCTTTCGGGGCGGGGTGGACTCAATGGCCGTGAGCGGTACGGCACTTGGGCACTCCGGGCGGTGCGGGCGGCGGAAGTGTGACGTTCCTGGGAGGCGCGCACCGCCCGGAGAGTTCAGGAGGCAGCAGTGACTCAGGTGCCGGTGATGTGCTCGGGGCGTACCGGCGTCCTGTTGAGCTCCAGGCCCGTCGCGTTCCGGATCGCCGCGAGAACGGCCGGGGTCGACGAGAGGGTGGGGGCCTCACCGATGCCACGGAGCCCGTACGGGGCGTGGTCGTCGGCGAGTTCGAGCACATCGACCGGGATCGTCGGGGTGTCGAGGATGGTGGGGATCAGATAGTCCGTGAAGGACGGGTTGCGCACCTTCGCGGTCTTCGGGTCGACGAGGATCTCCTCCATGACGGCGACGCCCAGGCCCTGGGTGGTACCGCCCTGGATCTGTCCTTCGACGGACAGCGGGTTGAGGGCCTTGCCGACGTCCTGGGCGCAGGCCAGTTCGATGACCTTGACCAGGCCGAGTTCGGTGTCGACCTCGACGACCGCTCGGTGGGCGGCGAAGGAGTACTGGACATGGCCGTTGCCCTGTCCGGTACGGAGGTCGAACGCCTCGGTGGGCCGGTGGCGCCACTCCAGCTCGATGTCGACCGCCTCGTCCTCCAGTACGTCGACCAGATCGGCCAGTACCTCGCCGCCGTCGGTGACGACCTTGCCGCCCTCCAGGAGCAGTTCGGCGGTGGCCCAGGCGGGGTGGTACGTACCGAACTTGCGACGGCCCATCTCCAGGACCTTCTCGCGGACGGCCTCGCAGGAGTGCTTCACTGCGCCGCCGGTGACATACGTCTGCCGGGAGGCGGAGGTGGAGCCGGCCGAGCCGACCTGGGTGTCGGCCGGGCGGATGGTGACCTGGGCGACGCCGAGTTCGGTACGGGCGATCTGGGCGTGGACGGTGACGCCGCCCTGCCCGACCTCGGCCATCGCGGTGTGCACGGTCGCGACGGGTTCGCCGCCGATGACCTCCATGCGCACCCGGGCGGTGGAGTAGTCGTCGAAGCCCTCGGAGAAGCCGACGTTCTTGAGGCCGACGGCGTAGCCGATGCCGCGTACGACGCCTTCGCCGTGGGTGGTGTTGGACAGTCCGCCGGGCAGGGCCCGTACATCGGCCGGCTCGCCCGCCACCTCCCACTGGCGCTCGGGCGGCAGCGGCCTGGCCTTGACCCGGCGCAGCAGCTCGGCGACCGGCGCGGGCGAGTCGACGACCTGTCCGGTCGGTAGGAGGGTGCCCTGCTCCATGGCGTTGAGCTGCCTGAACTCGACCGGGTCCATGGAGAGTTCGGCGGCGAGCTTGTCCATCTGGGCCTCGTAGGCGAAGCATGCCTGGACCGCGCCGAAGCCGCGCATGGCGCCACACGGCGGGTTGTTGGTGTAGAGCGCGATGGCCTCGATGTCGACGTCGTCGATGACGTAAGGGCCAACGCTGAGCGAGGAGGCGTTGCCGACGACGGCCGGAGAAGCGGAGGCATAAGCTCCGCCGTCCAGTACGATGCGACATTTCATATGGGTCAGCTTGCCGTCGCGGGTGGCGCCGTGCTCGTACCAGAGCTTGGCGGGGTGACGGTGCACATGCCCGAAGAAGGACTCGAACCGGTTGTAGACGATCTTGACCGGCTTGCCGGTGCGCAGGGCGAGCAGGCAGGCGTGGATCTGCATCGACAGGTCCTCACGGCCGCCGAAGGCACCACCGACGCCGGAGAGCGTCATGCGGACCTTGTCCTCGGGCAGGCCGAGGACGGGGGCGATCTGGCGCAGGTCGGAGTGCAGCCACTGGGTGGCGACGTACAGGTCGACGCCGCCGTCCTCGGCGGGCACGGCCAGACCGGACTCGGGGCCGAGGAAGGCCTGGTCCTGCATGCCGAAGACGTACTCCCCGCTCACGATGACATCGGCGCGGGCCGCCGCCGCGTCCGCGTCGCCGCGGACGATGGGCTGACGGTGGACGATGTTCGGGTGCGGGACGTGCCCGGCGTGGTGGTCACCCCGTCCCTCGTGGACGAGGATCGCGTCGGGGGCGGTGGCGGACGCCTCGTCGGTGATGACGGGCAGCTCGCGGTAGTCGATCTTGATCTTCGCGGCGGCGCGGCGGGCCGTCTCCGGGTGGTCGGCGGCGACGAGCGCCACCGGCTCGCCGTGGTGACGGACCTTGCCGTGGGCGAGGACCGGGGTGTCCTGGATCTCGAGCCCGTAGTTCTTCACCGAGGTCGGCAGGTCGTCGTAGGTGAGTACGGCGTAGACGCCGGACGTGGCGAGCGCTTCCGAAGTGTCGATGGAGACGATCTCGGCGTGCGCGACGGTGGAGCGCAGCGTGTGGCCCCAGAGCATGTCCTCGTGCCACATGTCGGAGGAGTACGCGAATTCGCCGGTGACCTTCAGGATGCCGTCCGGGCGCAGCGTGGACTCACCGATGCCGCCCTTGGTGCGGGTGCCCTGGTTGATGCTGGTGGGGTTGCCGGTAACGCCCATCGTCAGACCGTTTCTTCCGCGCGGGCGGCCGCGAGACGGACCGCGTCGAGGATCTTCTCGTAGCCGGTGCAGCGGCAGAGGTTGCCGGAGAGCGCCTCGCGGATGTCCGCGTCGGACGGTTCCGGGTTGCGCTCCAGCAGCTCGTCGGCGGCGACCAGCAGACCAGGGGTGCAGAAGCCGCACTGGACGGCGCCCGCGTCGATGAACGCCTGCTGGATCGGCGAGAGTTCACCGGTGTCCCGGGTCTCCTCGCCGGCCGGCTCGGCCTCCCACTGCCGGGCCTTGTCGAGTGCGGTGCCACAGGCGCCGGAGGCACAGCCTCCCCCACTGCGCTCCGCGTGCGGGAGGTGCCCCCTGCCGGGGTGTGCCTGGGAGCGCCGGGCGGCGAAGTCGGCGAGGCCTTCTACGGTGACGACCTCGCGGCCCTCCACCTGGCCCGCCGCGACCAGACAGGAGCAGACCGGGACACCGTCCAGACGGACCGTGCAGGAACCGCACTCGCCCTGCTCGCAGGCGTTCTTCGAGCCGGGCAGGCCCATCCGCTCACGCAGCACATAGAGGAGGGACTCGCCTTCCCAGACGTCGTCCGCTTCGTACCTGCGGCCGTTGACCGTGAAATTGACGCGCATGATCAGGCAGCTCCTTCGGTGCTGCGGCCGTTGCCGCGGTACGACTCCCAGGTCCAGCCGAGGGTGCGGCGGGCCATGATCCCGACCGCGTGCCTGCGATAGCTCGCGGTGCCGCGTACATCGTCGATCGGGTTGCAGGCACCGGCGGCGAGGTCGGCGAACTGTTTGGCGATGGACGGGGTGATGATCGTGCGGCTGTCCCAGAATCCGCCCTCTTCGAGCGCGGCGTTCAGGAATTCCTCGGCCTCCTTCGCCCGTACGGGTGTGGGGGCGGCCGAGCCGATGCCGGTGCGGACCGTGCGGGTCTCGGGGTGCAGGGCCAGTCCGAAGGCACAGACGGCGATGACCATCGCGTTGCGGGTGCCGACCTTGGAATACTGCTGCGGCCCGTCGGCCTTCTTGATGTGCACGGCCCGGATCAGCTCGTCCGGGGCGAGGGCGTTGCGCTTGACGCCGGTGTAGAAGGCGTCGATCGGGATCATCCTGGTCCCGCGGACGGATTCGGCCTCGACCTCGGCGCCTGCGGCGAGCAGCGCCGGGTGGGCGTCCCCGGCGGGCGACGCGGTGCCCAGGTTGCCGCCGACGCCGCCGCGGTTGCGGATCTGTGGCGAGGCGACGGTGTGCGAGGCGAGTGCCAGTCCGGGCAGCTCGGCGCGCAGATGCTCCATGATGTGGCTGTACGGGACACAGGCGCCGAGCCGTACGTTCTCCTGGCCCACCTCCCATTCGGACAGCTCTCCGATGCGGTTCAGGTCCAGGAGGTACTCGGGCCGCCGGTGGTCGAAGTTGATCTCGACCATCACATCGGTGCCACCCGCGATGGGCACAGCCGTCGGGTGCTCGGCCTTGGCGGCGAGCGCCTCCTCCCACCTGGCGGGGCGAAGGAAGTCCATGAGTGGCTCTCTTCTTCTGAATCGGGTCGTTCGCTGGGGCCAGGGCCTGTCGTCGGTCTGCCGTCGTCGTCCGCAGGACGGCCGCACGGCGTCCGGTGCATGCGATCGCAAGGCGCCGGAGGGGCCTCGTAGCGGAGCTACCAGGGCTCTTCGGCAACGCCGCGAGCGTGCGTGCCAGACGTCGGGCGGCAGACCGACGACAGGCCCTGGGGACGGCCGGCCCTCGACTGGTCGTTCATGTGTTGTTGACGCGGTGTGGGGCCAAGTACACAAGCCGTGCTCCACCCGGTGCAGTCACCGAAACCATGAAGGAGTTGGCTGGTCGATCTCCTCGTCTTGTAGATTCGAACGAATGGCGGGGGTCAGTGACCTCACCCCAATACCCAGTTTTCACCCGCACCAACGAAAGAGATCGGCGGCGACGAGATGCGGCTGCGCGCACTGCTGGAGACCGACGCGCTGGGCCTGCGGCTGCTCGGCGGCGAGGACGAGCTGGACCGGTCCGTCCGCGGCGTGATGACCACCGACCTGCGGGATCCCAGCCGTTATCTGTCCGGCGGCGAGCTGGTCCTGACGGGCCTGGCCTGGCGCCGTGACGCGACGGACTCGGAGCCGTTCGTACGGATCCTGACGGGCGCCGGGGTCGCCGGGCTCGCGGCGGGCGAGGCGGAGCTCGGCGAGATCCCCGGCGATCTGGTGGAGGCGTGTGCGCGGCACCGGCTGCCGCTCTTCGCCGTCCATGAGACCGTTGCGTTCGCAACGATCACCGAGCATGTGGTGCGCCAGGTGTCCGGTGAGCGTGCGGGCGATCTGGCCGCGGTCGTGGACCGGCACCGCAGGCTCATGACCTCGGGCCCGGCAGGCGGTGGGCCCGAGGTGGTCCTCGATCTGCTCGGCTCCGACCTCGACCTGCACGCCTGGGTGCTCTCCCCCACCGGCCGGCAGATCGCGGGCGCCGGTGACGCACCGCTGGCCGGACCGGTCGGCGCGGCGCTCGCCGGCCACCATCTGGCCGCCACCCGCACCGGCCGCCGGGCCCCGCACCGGGCCACGGTCGGCGGCACCACGTATTCGCTCTTCCCGATCCGGAACGCCGGGCGGGGAGCGGTCCCCGCCTCCCGCGATGTGCGCGAGTCGGTGCTTTCCGACTGGCTGCTCGCGGTCGAGGCGGACGCGAGCGACTGGCCGCCCGCCCGGCTGGATCTGCTCCAGGGCGTCACCCAGCTGATCGCGGTCGAACGGGACCGGCGCGATGCGGCCCGTACGGTCCGCCGCAGGCTCGCCCAGGAAGTCCTCGAACTGGTCCAGACGGGCGCCCCACCGGCCGAGATCGCCGCCAGGCTGCGGGTCGCCGCTCCGGTACTGCTCCCGGGTATCGGGACCGCGCCGCACTGGCAGGTCGTGGTGGCGCGGGTCGAATGGGGTGTCGCGGAGGGCTCCGCCACGACGGGCGCCCCGGCCGGCAGCTCCGGCTCCGCCGTCGCGGGCGGCCCGGTCGCCCAGGCGCTGCTGGAGGAGATCCTGGTCGACCCCGCGGTCACCGGCCCCGACTCCGCGGACCGGATCGCGGTCGCCCACACGGGCGACGAGGCCGTCGCCCTCGTACCCCTGCCCGCCGTCACCGCGCCCGCACCGGCCCACGACTCCGGCCCGGACATGATGCCCGCCGAGGCCTCCGCCGACGAGGATCCCGCGCTGCACGCCGATGTGCTGCTCGCCGCCGTCCGCGAACCGCTCTCCGCCGGCCTCGCCGACGACGGCCGGCTGACACTGGGTGTCAGTGCGGCCGTGCACTCCCCCGAGGGTCTGCGCGGCGCCCTGGAGGAGGCCCGGCACGCCCGCCGGGTGGCGGCGGCCCGCCCCGGCAGGGTCTGCGCGGCCGGGCACCACGAGCTGGCCTCGCACGTACTGCTGCTGCCGTTCGTCCCCGACGACGTGCGCCGCGCGTTCACCGCACGGCTGCTCGACCCGCTGCGCGACTACGACCGGCGCCATCGCGCGGAGCTGATCCCGACGCTGGAGGCCTTCCTGGACTGCGACGGTTCCTGGACCCGCTGCGCGTCCCGGCTCCATCTGCACGTCAACACGTTGCGCTACCGGGTCGGACGAATCGAGCAGTTGACGGGGCGTGACCTTTCGCGCCTGGAGGACAAGCTCGATTTCTTCCTCGCCCTGCGTATGAGCTGACTTCCGGGCCCTGCCACGGCTCTCGGCGGGTCCGGGCGTTTGTGAAATCTTTCACCTGACATTGCCCCGACCCCTTGGCCCGGCGTGCCATTCCGTGCTGAGATGCGGCCAGACTCAACAGCTCGATGGCGCGCTCGGGGAGGGCAATGTGGCGCATACCGCCATGTCTGGTTCCGGAACGACAGCAGATGACGATCCGCCGCTCCAGACAGCGGTATGGCGGCTGCGGTCACGCGCCTGCTGGACGGACGCCGCCGCGCTGCTGGAACACGACGCCGCCACCGATCCGGCAGCGGCACTCCAGCGCACCGCCCTGCTGACCGAGCGGTGCCTGTACACCGGACAGGGCTGGACCGACGCCGAGGACGCCCTGCGCACCGCCGAGGCGCTGGCCCACGACGACGCCGAACGCGGCGCAGCCGCCTGTGAGCGTGGCCATCTGGCCTACGCGTCGACGCTTCTCGGCGTACGGGACCGGGCCGACGAGGCCAGCGTCGCCCTGAGCCGGGCCGCCGCGCTGCTCGCCCCGTCGGCGCCGGGACGCCCCCTGCTGGACTTCCGCCGGGGCCTGATCGCGCAGAACATCGCCGACTCGCCGGAGGCCGCGCGTGCCGCATACCGCAGGGCCCACGCCGGCGCCACCACCCAGGGTGACGCGCTGCTGCTCTCCTCGACCTGGCGCCATCTCGCCCTGCTCGCCCTGCGCGAGGGCGAACTGGCGGAGGCGCGGCACGGTTTCACCGAGTCCCTGCGGATCAGGGAGGAGCTGGGCTATCTGATCGGTACCGCTCCGGCCCTCATCGCGCTGGCGGACTCCGAGCCGGAGCCGGAGGCGGCGACCCGGCTGCGCGCCGAGGCGGGCCGGCTCTTCCGGCTGCTCGGGGGCGTTCCGACATGGCTGGCTCCGCACCTGGACCCGCCACCCCCGGAGACGGCCGAGGCGAACTGAGCCCCGGAGGGCCGGTGTGACGTCAGCTCTCGGCACCGGTGAAGTGTTCCCGTACGAGCGCCTGCACGACGTTCAGGTCCTGGGCGATGAGCGCGTCGAGCAGGGCGGTGTGCTCGGCGGCGTCGGCGAGCAGGTCGGCGCGGCGGCTGGCGGGGGTGTTTCCCAGGGGCCATTGGGAGCGGCGGTGCAGGTCGTCGGCGACCATCACCAACTGCTCGTTGCCGCAGAGTGCGAGGACCGCGCCGTGGAAGGCCCGGTCGGACTCGGCGTAACTCGCCCGGTCGCCCACGGCGGCCGCCGCAACCGTGGCTTCGGCCAGCGGGCGCAGGGCGCACCAGCGGGCCGGTGGGACGGTGCGGGCCAGCCGCAGCATGACGGGGACCTCGATCAGGGCCCGCACCTCGGCCAGCTCGGCCAGCTCGCGCGGGCCCCGCTGGGACACCCGGAAACCGCGGTTCGGTACGACCTCGACGGCGCCCTCGATGGCCAGCTGCTGCATCGCCTCGCGCACGGGGGTCGCGGAGACCCCGAAGCGGGCACCGAGAGCCGGGGCGGAGTAGACCTGCCCCGGAACCAGCTGACCGTCGACCAGCGCGGCGCGCAGGGCGTCGAGGATCTGGCCGCGTACGGAGTGCCGCTGCACCGCCGGCCGCGGGGCGGGCGGCTCGCTGTGGGTGTGCTCGCCACGTGCCTGCTCACCACGTGCCTGCTCGGGCACGCGTACGGACGCCGGGGTCGTCGCGGACGCGACGGGCGCGTACGGCGGCCGCGCCTGCTCACGCGCTCTGCCCTGCTCCACTCGGACCTCCTCGACCCGCCGTGGGCGCGGCTCGCGTACGCCATGCCCCTCTGCACGATAGGCGGCACAGGCCGCAGTTCAAACATCGATCCATTCGGGTAAGGTAAGGCTTACCTGTAAACGATCGCGATTCGGTGGGCCCTGCATGACACTCGCCACTCCGCTTCCCGGCACCACCGCGTCCGCCGTGACGGGCGCGTACGCACGTCTGGCCGAGGTCTTCCCCGGGCTCCGCGCAGAGGTGCTGGAGGACGGCAAGGCAGCCCCTCGAGGTGCCGGCTGGGTGGGTGCGGACGAGCTCGCGGCGGGGGGCGCCTCACTCGACGCCTTCCTCGCCTGGGACCATGCGCAGGTGCTGCGGGACTACGGGCAGCAGCCCCGGCCCGATGTGGTCGCCAGCTTCGGGCTGCACCGGTACGCCTGGCCCGCCTGCCTGCTGGTGACGGTGCCGTGGTTCCTGAACCGGCGGGTGCCCCGGGTCCCCGTCGAGGATGTGACGTTCCAGCGGGCACTGGGCCATCTGACCGTCCGCATAAGGGAATTCGCCTGCCTTCCGGGCGATCCGGCGGCCGGTCTGCCGGGCGCCCGGGTGGTACCGGACGAGGCGGCGCTGCGGGCCGAGGTACTCGCCGCCGTGGCCGACCACATCGGTCCGGTGCTGGACGGCTTCGGACCGCGGATGCGGCGCGGCAGGCGGGCGTTGTGGGGCATGGCTACGGACGAGGTCGTGGAGGGCCTCTGGTACATCGCCCACCTGCTCGGCGAGGAGCGGCGCGCGATGACCGAGCTGGAGGCGCTCCTGCCGGGCACCACGAAGCCGTACGTCGGCTCGGCGGGCTTCCGTGAACTGGCCGGGCCGAACGGCGAGTCGCTGCCCACCCGCGACCGGGCGAGCTGCTGTCTCTTCTACACGCTGCGCCCCGAGGACACCTGCGTCACCTGTCCGCGCACCTGTGACGCCGAGCGGGTACGGAAACTGACACCCACTCACTGATCGACACCGCTCATACGAGTAGTACTATTCGAACGCAGATCACTGGCCGCGTACGGATATTCGATCAGATCCCGGCTATCCGTATGCCCTGCCAACCCAATGGCGTTCTCTTGCCCCGAAACCCCCCTGAGTGTGACGGGGTTTCGGCAATCATGGCGCCCGAAATGCCCTACGCGATGCAAGGGACCGCGCATGAGACTGACCGACATATCGCTGAATTGGCTGCTTCCGGGCGCCGTGTTGCTCGTAGGGGTCCTGGCGGCGGTGGCGGTGGTCGCACGCGGCAAGCGCGCCGCTGACAATTCCGCGGCCGACGACAGCTGGGAGCGCAGCGAGGAGCGTCGCAGACGCAAGGAGGCGCTGTATGCCACCGCCTCGTACGTCCTGCTGTTCTGCTGCGCCGCGGTCGCTGCCGCCCTCTCCTTCCACGGGCTCGTCGGCTTCGGCGAGCAGAACCTCGGCCTCTCCGGGGGCTGGGAGTATCTCGTTCCGTTCGGCCTCGACGGGGCCGCAATGTTCTGTTCCGTACTCGCGGTGCGCGAGGCCAGCCACGGTGACGCGGCGCTCGGCTCGCGCCTGCTCGTGTGGACGTTCGCCGGCGCCGCCGCCTGGTTCAACTGGGTGCACGCGCCGCGCGGTATCGACCACGCGGGAGCCCCGCACTTCTTCGCGGGGATGTCGCTCTCGGCAGCCGTGCTCTTCGACCGGGCGCTGAAGCAGACCCGACGGGCCGCGCTGCGCGAGCAGGGCCTGGTGCCCCGTCCGCTGCCGCAGATCCGGATCGTGCGGTGGCTGCGCGCCCCCCGGGAGACCTTCGGTGCCTGGTCGCTGATGCTGCTGGAGGGCGTACGCACCCTGGATGAAGCGGTCGAAGAGGTGCGTGAGGACCGGCGGGAGAAGGAGCAGAACCGTCTCCGCAGGAAGGATCAGGAGAAGCTGGACCGGGCCCACATCAAGGCGCTGAACCGGCAGAACCGGGCCTGGCGCAGGGTCGGCCGGGGCGGCACCCAGGTGGACGTTCAGGCCATCGCCCCCGCGCCGGGCTCCGCGCAGTCCGCCATGGAGCCCGCCATATCCGAGCCGGGTCAACTGCCCCTGCGCTCCCGGCCGTCCCTGCAGGCCGTGACGGGTCCGGGCTCCAGCACCTCGGACCGGAACTCCTATGATCCGGTCACTGTCGACCTCACCGCCGAGGACGACACCCAGGCACTGCCCCGGCTCGATTCGCTGGAGCGGAAACTGAAGGACCTGGAGCAGCAGTTCGGCTGATCCGTCAACAAAAGCCCTGATGGCCCGGTCTCTTCCGGGCCCTCAGGGCTTTTCGCCGTCCAGCTCGAACCAGACGACCTTGCCCAGCGCGTGTGCGCTGACCCCCCAGGCGTCCGCGAGGCTCCGCACCAGGATCAGTCCTCGGCCATGCGTACCGTCGTCGGCGTTCGGTACGTACGACAGGGGCATTCCGGATACGAAGTCCCGAACCTCCACCCGTAGTTTCGCCGGTGCCACACTCACCGTGACGACCGCGCCGTGCCTCGTATGGATCAGCGCATTGGTCACCAGCTCGCTGAGCAGGAGCTCCGCCACCTCGGTCGGCTCGGCCGGCCACCGGTATCGCAGGAACTCCCGTAACGCGCGACGCACTTCGCTCACCGCCGCCAGATCCGTGTGGGCCAGTCTGCGACGCAGCCGGACCGGCTGCTGCCCCTGCGCACCCGGCTGGTGCGCCGCTCCGTCCGCCATGGAATCGGCATCTCCCTGACGCTCCATCGTTTCCCCCGCCCGCACAGTGAATCGCCCCCTTCTCGACTTCTCGATTTCTCGTCGCCTGGGGATGCATGCCCCACAGGCGGGCTGCCACGCTTGTCGACTCATCAATAAGTGAACAGAGAACGGGCGGCACGGCCCGGAGCGGCGGCCACATGAATGTCACACTTCCGCCTCTCCGGTTAACTTCCAGAAAATTCACACCGATTGACGTTGACGTGGCCATGTCTACGCGCGTCATCATGGTGGCTATGCGAATCCCCCCACGGATCACCACGCTCGGTGGCGCTGCCGCCCTCCTGTCCGTCCTCTTCATCGGCGGCCCGGTCCCCACGGCCGCAACGGCAGCCACCACCTCGGTCGGCAGCATCTGTTACTCGGTGCTGCCTGCCCAGGCGCACGACACCCTCGACCTGATCGACGCGGGCGGCCCGTTCCCCTACTCGCAGGACGGTGCCGTCTTCCAGAACCGTGAAGGCGTCCTGCTCGGCCAGAACACCGGCTACTACCACGAGTACACGGTCATCACCCCCGGCTCCCCCACCCGGGGCGCGCGTCGGATCGTCACGGGTGAAGAGGTGCAGGAGGACTACTACACCAGCGACCACTACGCCACCTTCGACCTGATCGACCAGGGCTGCTGAAGCCCGGTCCTCCGAGCCGATCCGCGCCGTAGCCCCCCACCTGCGGCGCGGATCACGGACCGCCGGAAGCGGCCGGACTTGTACTCTCCCCCCATGACCGTGACCTATGTGATCGACGGCTCCCGGGTCACCGGACTGGAACGCTTCTGGGAAGTGATCGGCGAGGCCGTGAACGGCCCCGGTGGGTACTTCGGCCGCAACCTCGACGCCCTGGCGGACTGCCTGAGCGGCGGGATGGGCACCCCGGACGACGGCGACTTCGTCTTCGAGTGGCGGGACCACGCGCTGTCCGCACGGGCCCTGGGCCACGAGGAGACGGCCCGTCAGCTGCGACGGAGTCTGGAGCGGGTGCATCCCACCAACCAACCCACGATGCGGGAGCGGCTCGACGAGGCCTTGGCCGGACGGGGGCCGACGCTCTTCGACCTGATCGCGGCGATCCTGGCGGACGACACGACCCCCGGCACGCTGCGGCTGTCGTGAGCCCGGGGTCGCGTCCGGCGGGCGCGGCCCCCGGGCCACGGCACCGGCCGGCCGAGCGGGAACATCACTCGGCCGGCCGATGCTGTGGGGGTCGTAGGGATCAGAACTCGGTGGTGACCTTGGCGCCGTCGAACTGCTCGGTGCCGTAGAGGCTGATGAAGTGGTAGCCCGGCGCCGGGTTGTTGACAGTCAGGGTGTGCTCGTTGCCCGCCCCGACGGACTTGTCGGTGTAGACCTCGGTGGTCGCCCACTCCTTCGCGCTGTAGTAGAGGTCGGCGTCACCCGTGCCGCCGGAGGCGGTGATCTTCAACTGGGTGGTGCCGGCCGGGATGAGGACGGCCAGGTAGGCGTAGTCGCCCTTGACGGCCTTCAGCTCGCTGCGCATGCAGTTCCGGCCCAGCAGCCTGGTGTCGGCGTCCTTGCACTCAGTGATCTCACCGGGCGGGTTGGTAGACCCGCTGCCGCAGGCACCGGCCGCGCAGGCGGTCAGCCAGGTGTTCCAGTCGGCGTCGTAGCGGCTTCCGATGGTCGATGTGAGCAGGGTGCGGGCAGCGTTCCAGTCACCCTTGCGGTAGAGCCCGAGAAGCGTGTCGACGTCAGCGCGGTGGGACTCCAGCATGTAACGGACCGCCAGGTAGCCCCAGTTGTAGACACGGGTCTGGTCGGCGTTGTCGTAGGTGGTGTCGAACAGGGTCCGCAGGGTGTAGGTGTGGTTCGCGGCCTGGGCAACGGCGTTGTCGTAGGTGACCTTGCGGTACGAGTAGGAGACGTACTCCGCAAAGCCCTCGACCCACCAGACGGTCGGCGTGGTCATTCCGGCCCCGAAGTCGCCGAACATGTTGAAGCGGCCGTCGAGGTAGTGCGTGTACTCGTGGTTGAGGTTCCAGATCTGGAAGTCGGGGCGGGCCCACTCGGCCTCGTAGGCGATGAACCGGGGCTGGTTGCCCTCAGCCTTGGGGTCGCCCTCCAGGTACATGCCGCCGTTGTTGGTGTCGATGCCGAAGATCACTCCGGCGTAGGTCTGGTAGTCGGTGCTGGAGTCGAAGGCCACGACCTCGATGGTCTTGTTGTTGTCGTCGGCGACCGCGCCGTTGTCCCGGGCCACCTCGTGGAAGTAGGCGTCCTGGTCGCGCAGGCTGGTGCAGCTGGCTTCGAGTTCCTCCGCGGCCATGTCCTGCGCCCGGATGGTGATGCTGTCGCTACAGGTGTGCTTCACCGGCAGGACGACCTTCTCGAGACGCTCCGCGAGGTTGCAGGCGCCGTAGTCCGCGCAGTTGTCCTTGTCGTAGGCGTCGACCATCTTGGCCAAGTTGACCCAGAGCGGGGCGGTGGGGCCGTCGATGGAGCTCTTGCCCATCAGGTCGACCGCGATCGGGCTCGCCTTGGCGCGCAGCGAGTCCTCCTTGAGGAAGCGGCCGAGTTCGAGTCCCGCGTTGGAGACCAGGAACGACTGCTTGGTACCCAGCAGGTCGAGGTGGTTCGCGGCGAAGTCGTGCAGGGAGTTCAGCACGCTGGAATCGGCCTCGATGGCGCTGATGAACTCGGGCACCTGGTGACCGCGGAACATGACCGTGTACACGCTGTTCACGGCGTTGAGCATGTACCAGGAGTCGTTGTACGACTCGTCGTAGTCGGCCAGCATCCGCTTGACGATGTTCAGGTAGCGGGCGTTCTCCTCGGCGCTGTCGACCAGGATGATCGCCTCGGACAGGCTCTCGCCGTTGGCGTCGGTGACGTCGAAGGCGTGCGAGGAGCCGAAGAAGCCGTCGAGCGCGCCCTGGATGGCCGTGCGCAGGCGCGGCCCGTACTCCCCGACGGTGTCGGGGTCGTAGTACTGCACGTAGTAGCCGGCCCGGAGGAAGAGAATCAGCTGGGGCATGCCGGTGCTGTCGTCACCCGGGTAGGAGGCCGACGCGCCGCGCATCGCATCGGCGACGGTGACCATCTGGTCCTCGCGGAAGGCGTTGTAGCCGTCCTGGCCCTTGAGACGGAACAGCGTGTTGACGCAGTCGGTGGTCGCCGCCTTGACCTTCTCGACCAGGGCGCTTCCGGTGTTGTTGGTGAAATCGGTGATGTTGCACTCGGCCGCGGCCTTGCCGAGCTTCTTGGCGCGGCGCTTCTCGGCCTTCATCGAAGGTGCCGGGTGGCTCGGAAGCGCGGTGGCCTGGTCGTCGTAGTCCCGCTTGAGCGCGTCCTTGGACGCGGACAGCGGCGGCTGGTCGGCGGCCTTGAGCGACTTGCGTTGGACGTGAGCGGCATCGTCGGCGGGTGCTGTCAGCGCCTCGGCGGTGGGGCCGCCGGGGTCCTCGGTCCGGGGTTCCGCCCGCTTCTGCGCGGCGTCCGAGGAGTGGGGGGTCACGGTCGACACGGCGGGGCGTTGCTCGACGGCCTGGCTCGGTGCCGTGAACAGGCCCACGCCCAGGCATGCTGCCAGGACCGCGGTGGACAATCCGGTTATTTTTTGCCGAACCCTCAGGTTCTTCACGTGCCGCCTCCAGCGGAGTGGTGACCGCGCAACGGTGCGCGGCTGTGGGGGAATGCGCGGGGGTGGGTCCGGGTCGGGTCCTGGCGCTTTCGCACCGTGGCATGGACACGACCTCTCCCCTCTGCGCGCTGTACAATGGCACATGTCACATGTTCTTAGGAAGCCTTCTCACACACATTCATCTCCGCGACAACTCGTCGACGCAGCAACGGACTTCAGTGGCGGCCCGCGCGCAGACGGCCGCCGCCATCGGATCCCTGACCGCCTGGGCGCTGTCGGACAGCGCCCCGATCCCCGAGCCCCGACAGAGCCTTGAGGAGAAAACGCCCGTGTCCCATTCCCTCCCCGCACCCCGAACCGGCAGCCATGACCTTCCGGTGTCGCCCGCGCTGGACGACTTCATGCGCACGGCGTGGGCCGACAACCCACTGCCGGCGGACATCCGCGTTCCCTCGTACGGCGTCACCCCCGCCCGCCGGGCCCGGCTCGCCGCCCGCTTCCCGGGCGAGCGCCTGGTCATCCCGGCGGGCGCGCTCGCGGTCCGCTCCAACGACACCGACCATCGCTTCCGTCCGCACACGGGCTACGCCTGGCTCACCGGCCTCACCGGCGAGGAGCAGGCCGGCCATGTCCTCGTCCTGGAACCCGACGGTGACGAGCGGCACGAAGCGGTGCTGTACCTGCGTCCCCGGTCACCGCGCACCGGTCACGAGTTCTACCGTGACCGCAGGTACGGGGAGTTCTGGGTCGGGCGCCGGCCGGACCTGGCGGAGGCCACCCGGATGACCGGCATCCGCTGCGCGCACCTGGACGCCTGGGAGAAGCTGCTGACCGGACCACAGCCCCCGGTACGGGTGCTGGGCGGTGTGGACCCGTCCGTCGACGAACTCCTGAGCACCCGCGGTGCTTTTCCGCCCGGACGGTCGGCTCCGGCCGGACTGGCCGCGGTGCTCAGCGAGCTCCGGCTCGTCAAGGACCCATGGGAAACAGGTCAGTTGCAGCATGCCGTCGATGCGACGGTGGCTGGGTTCGAGGATGTGGTACGCAGCCTTCCGCAGGCACTGCAGCACCCACGCGGCGAGCGTTGGATCGAGGGCGTCTTCGATCTGCGGGCCCGGCTGGAGGGCAACGGTCCGGGCTACTCCACGATCGCCGCAGCGGGGGCACACGCCTGTGTCCTGCACTGGATCCGCAATGACGGTCCACTGGACCGCGACCGGTTGCTGCTCCTGGACGCCGGGGTGGAGACCGATTCGCTCTACACGGCCGACATCACCCGCACCCTGCCACTGTCCGGCCGCTTCTCTCCCGTACAGCGCAGCGTCTACGAGCTGGTGCTGGCCGCACAGGAAGCGGGCATCGCGGCCCTGCGTCCCGGGGCGCGATTCCGTGACTTCCACATGGCAGCCATGCGGATCATCGCCGAAGGGCTGCACGAATGGGGCGTGCTGTCGATGTCCGCCGATGAGGCGCTCGACGCCGACAACGGCCTCTACCGCCGGTACACACTCTGCAGCAGCGGCCACATGCTCGGCATGGACGTTCATGACTGCGCCCAGGCACGCGCCAACACCTATCTGGACGGGCGCCTGGAAGTCGGCCAGGTACTGACCGTGGAACCGGGACTCTATCTCCAGCCCGACGACGAGACGCTGCCCCGGTCGCTGCGCGGAATCGGGGTGCGGATCGAGGACGACCTCGTGATCACGGCCGACGGCGCCCGCCTCATGTCGTCCGCGCTGCCGCGCACGGCCGACGATATCGAGGAGTGGATGGCCACTCTGCTGGACAGCTGAGCCGACCGGCCCTCTTCAGCGGCCGCCCCGCGTATCGGAGCGGCCGACGAAGGACGGAGCGCCCCTGGGACGCTGCGACGGGACCGACGGTTCAGGCCTCTGCGACCGGCAGCGACACCCTTCTGATCTGGATGCCTCCCGCGCCCGTGTCGTTGCCCTCCTCCTCGGCCCAGAGCGACCTGACATGTGACATGTGGGTCAGCATGCAGGCCTCGGAGCGCTGCGCGTCACCAGCGATCATGAGGTCGAGCAGTTGGACATGCTCCTCGGCCGATACGGTCAACTGCCCGGTCTCGGCAAGACGGTTCAGTCCGAAGAGGCGCGATCGCTTGCGCAGGCTGCCGACTTCCTCCACCAGTCTGCGGTTGCCGGCCAGCCCGAGCAGTTCGAGATGGAAGCGACGGTCCGCCTCCAGGTAGCCGATGATGTCGTGCTCGGCGGCTGCGGCGACGATCGCCAGAGCGAGCGGCCGCAGCGCCTTCAGCTCCCTGACCTTGCCCATCCGGGCAATGCGGCCGACTGTGGGTACCTCGATCATGGCGCGGAGTTCGGTGAAGTCGTCGAGGTCCTGATCGGTCAACTCGGTTATCCGGAAGCCCTTGTTGCGGACCGCTTCGACCAGGCCCTCACGCGCCAGGTCGAGCATGGCCTCGCGGACCGGGGTGGCGGACACCCCGAATTCGGCAGCGAGCGCGGGAGCGGAGTAGATCATGCCCGGACGGAGGTCCCCGGCGATCAGGGCCGCCCTGAGGGCGTTCGCCACCTGGTCGCGCAAGTGCTCTTGCACCGAGATGACATTGAGCGTCGACAGGCGGGCCATGTTTGTTCCTCCAACGCCGTGCGGGCCCTCAGAATACAATGTCACGTTTCCGCTCGGGCCCGTCGCTCCTGGCCTGTGGACAACTCGGTCAGGGCGCCGACTTCCGGTGCACCGCCGCGGCGACCGCGAGGTCTTCCCAGCCCATTCCGACGCTCTTGAAGAACCGGGGGCGCTCGAAGGCAACCGGCTTCTCACCGGGGATCCGACCGGTCACCAGGTCGGCGAGGTTGCCGGCGATGTCCTCGGCTCCGAAGGCTCCTTCCGCCATCGGGATCAGCAGATCGCCCGCCTCCGACAGGGCTGCCACCCTCGATTCGACGAACACGGTGGAGCGTGACACCAGCGTGGTGTCCACCTCCCGGGCATCCGGGGTGTGCGAACCGACCGCGACGACCGTCGCCCCGTCCGGTACCAGGGCGCCGTCGAACAGCGGGGTTGCGGACGTGGTGCAGCAGAGCACCAGATCCGCCGTGGCGACCTCCTCGGTCCCGTGCGCCGCGCCCGCACGGGCGTCCACGCCGAGTTGACGGGCATGCTCGACCAGTGCGGTGACCCGGCGCGGGGTACGGCCGATCACGGTGACGCGTTCGACGTGCCGTTCCGCGAGCACCGCGGCAAGGTGTCCGTACGCCTGGGGGCCGGTTCCGAAGAGCACCAGATGACGCAGGACGGGCCCGGTGAGGTGGCGGATCGCCAGTGCGGACACGGCCGGTGTGCGCAACGTGGTGAGCGCGGCCCCGTCGAGCAGGGCGAGCGGCAGCAGAGTGGGGCCGTCGAGCAGCAGATAGCTTCCGGTGATCCGGGGCAGGTCGCGTGCCGGGTTGCCGGGGGCGACTCCGGCGATCTTCACTCCGGTCACCCGCTGGGTGGTGGCAGGCATGATCAGAAGTTCCCCGCCGGGCACTGTGACATGGTGCCGGGCCGGGGAGGTCTCCGGATCGAGTCCCCCGCTCAGCGCCGCCTCCAGGGCGTCCAGGGCTCCGGTCGGTCCCAGGACCTCGATGTCGTCGGCGCCGAGCAGGGGCAGGTTCACAGCAGGAATCCTTCGGGGAAGGGGTCGGACGGGTTCAGGAAGAATTGTGCGGTACCGGTGATCCAGGCACGGCCCGTGATGGTCGGGACGACGGCGGGCAGCCCGCCCACGGTGGTCTTCTCGATGAGACGCCCGGTGAACGACGTTCCGATGAAGGACTCGTTCACGAAGTCGGTGTCCAGGGGAAGTTCACCGCGTGCGTGCAGTTGGGCCATGCGTGCCGAGGTGCCGGTTCCGCAGGGCGACCGGTCGAACCAGCCGGGGTGGATGGCCATCGCATGTCGGGAGTGGCGGGAATCGGAACCGGGTGCGATGAACTGCACGTGCTTGAGGCCGTGGATGTCGGGGTCTTCTGGGTGAACGGGCCGGTCAGCGGCGTTGACCGCGTCCTTCAGGGCGAGTCCGGCCGCCAGGATGTCGTCCTTGCGCGCCCGGTCGAAGGGCAGCCCGAGGTCGGACAGTTGCACCATCGCGTAGAAGTTTCCGCCGTAGGCGAGGTCGTAGCGGACCGGTCCGTAGCCGGGTACGTCCACCGTCCGGTCGAGTGCGACGCTGAACGCGGGAACCATGGTCAGGGTGACAGCTGCGGCCGCGCCGTCCCTCACCCGGACGTCGACGCTGACGAGTCCGGCCGGGGTGTCCAGCCGTACGGTGGTGACGGGTTCGGTGACCTCGACCATGCCGGTCTCCACCAGAACGGTCGCGACCCCGATGGTGCCGTGCCCGCACATCGGCAGACACCCGGAAACCTCTATATAGAGGACGCCGAAGTCCGCGTCGGGCCGGGTGGGCGGTTGGAGGATCGCACCGCTCATGGCGGCGTGGCCGCGCGGTTCGTACATGAGCAGTGTGCGCACGGCGTCCCGGTGCTCCTGGAAGTACCTGCGCCGTTCGGCCATCGTGGCACCGGGGATGGTGCCGATGCCGCCGGTGATGACGCGGGTGGGCATGCCCTCGGTGTGTGAGTCGACCGCATGGAAAATGTGACGTGTCTGCAAGGCTCCCCCTGGTTCGTCAGTTCGTCACGAAGAACACTAAGAACGGGCTGGGTCGGGCGCTGGCCATGTACAACGGCCGGACCGCGCTCAGCCGAGGCCCCCGGCCAGTGCCTTCTCCGTCGCGGCACGTACGGCGGCCTCGTCGTCGGCGGGCAGGGGAAGACGTGGCGGACGGGTACGGCCGCCGTGGCGACCGACAACGTCCATGGATGCCTTGATGGCCTGGACGAACTCCGGCTTCGAGTCCCACCGCAGCAGGGGATGCAGCTCGCGGTACAGCGGCAGGGCAGTTGCCATGTCACCCGTCACAGCGGCTTGGTACAGCTCGACACAGCAGGACGGCAACATGTTCGGACAGCCGGCGATCCAGCCGACGGCCCCGGCGAGTGCCAGTTCCAGCAGTACGTCGTCGGCGCCCACGAGCACGTCGAGGCCGGGCGCCTGTTCGGCGATCTCGTAGGCCCGTCGGACATCGCCGCTGAACTCCTTGACCGCCACGATGCTGCCCTCCTGGTGGAGAGCGGCGAGCAGGCTCGGTGTCAGATCCACCTTGGTGTCGTACGGATTGTTGTACGCGACGACCGGAACCCCGACTTCGGCCACAGCGGCGTAGTGGGCTCGGACCGCCGCGTCCTCGCAGCGGTATCCGATGGGCGGCAGGAGCAGCACCGAACCGGCGCCCGCCTCTGCGGCCTGTTCCGCCCAGCGCCGCGACTCCGCGCTGCCGTAGGCGGAGACGCCCGGCATGACGCGGCTGCCGTCGCCTGCCGCCTCGACGGCGACCCGGACCATCTGCTCGCGTTCGCTGTCGGTCAGGGTCTGGTACTCCCCCAGTGACCCGTTGGGCACCACACCGTCGCAACCCGCCTCGATGAGCTGTCGGACATGCGTGGCATATGCGTCGTAGTCGATCGTGCAGTCGTCGCGCAATGTGAGCGGGGTGGCGACCATGACCCCGTGCCAGGGGCGGGTGCGCGGGTGGTTGTTCGTCTGCATCGTGGCTCCTTGAGAGGTGTGACATGTCATGGTTCAACGGAAATACGGGCAGTCTCTGGCGGCGCGCAGTGCCGAGGCGCGACCGAGGCGTGTCGGGGGGCGGCTGCGGGTCTATGCGGGTTCGGCCAGGTCGGCGAGCGTGGACAGCCTCACCGGGCAGGCCAGCGGGCGCCGGTCGGGGCCGTCCGGCTCTTCACCGGCGCCGCGTCCGCTGCCGTGCGCGTCGGCCAGTTCGCGGACGGCGAATCCGCAGGTCCGGCCCTGACACCACCCCATTCCGGCCCGGGTGAGCAGTTTGACGGTCCTGGTGTCACCGGCTCCGAACTCCTCGCACGCGGTACGGATCCGGCCCGCGGTGACTTCTTCGCAACGGCAGACCTCCGTGTCGCCGGTCAGCCATTCGCTCCACCCCGCCCCCGGCCGGTGCACGGCACCCATCAACGTGGAAAAGGCCCGCAGACGACGTCGGGAGCGAAGCAGAGCGACTGCTCTGCGCGCCGCTGCCCGCTGCACGCCGCCCCGCATCTCGCGAATAACCGATAGCGCTGCCAACTCGCCTTCGCAGAGGGCAAGTTCGACGCCTCCGATGCCGCCGGCCTCTCCCGCCGCCCAGACCCCCGGCACGGTGGTCCTGAGCTGCTGGTCGAGGGTGACCGCATGCGTGCCGTCCGCGCACGCGCGCGTACCGCAGCCCGCCGCCACGGCGAGTTCCAGCTGAGGAGCGAGCCCGTGTCCGACAGCGAGCGCATCGCAGGCGATCTCGCGGCCGGTCCCCGGCACGGGGCGCCACCGGCGGTCCACCCGGCTGACGGTCACCGCCTCCACCCGGTCGTCGCCGTGCACGTCGGTCACCGCCCGGCGAGTCAGCATTCGGACTCCGGCGCCGGTCAGTGCCGCCCCGTGCCGGACCCCTTCCGCCATCTTGCCGGGGTTGGCGGCCAGCACCTGGGGAGCGCGCGCGTACGCCCCGTATCCGGACGCTTCGATGAGTGCGGGAACGCTCGCACCGGCGCGCGTCAGCGAAAGGGCGACGGCCTGCAGAAGCGGGCCGCTCCCCGCGACCACGATCCGGCGGCCGGGCAGCACCAGGCCGGACTTGAGCATGGCCTGGGCGCCGGCCGCGCTCACCACACCCGGAAGCGTCCAGCCGGGGAAGGGGAGTTGACGTTCATGGGCACCCGTCGCCAGCAGCAGTCGGCGGGCCCGGACAGCGGAACGTTGATCCCCTTCGGCTCCGGTGACGGCGTGCAGGATCCAGTCGCCGTCACCGGCTCGTTCGACCGTCCACACCTGATGGTTGGGGAGATGGCGGATCGCGCCCGAGTCGCGGTGCGCGGCAAGTCGTGCGGAGAGTTCCGCGAAGACGGGCCAGCCATGGTGGAGGGCGCCGGGCCGGGTCGCGCCGAGCCCGCCGGGTGGGCTTCGGTAGTACTGCCCACCGGGCGTGACGGCCGAGTCCAGCAGAACCACGTCGAGCCCGTGATCGGCCGCGGTGACGGCGGCGGCCAGGCCGGCCGGTCCCGCGCCCACCACGGCGAGTCCGGCGCAGTCCGCGTCCCGGGGGCGGCGTTCATCTGTCGAGTGCGGCATACCCGTCACCCTCCTGTGTGGTGATGGCGTCGCCGGGGCGGGCGGGAAGCAGGCATGCACGCTGGTTCGGACGGCCGTTGACCGTGGCCAGACAGTCGTAGCAGGCGCCGATGCCGCAGAAGGCTCCACGCGGCCGGCCGTGGACCCGAGTGGTGCGCCAGGTCAGGATGCCCGCCGACCAGAGGGTGGCGGCGATGCTCTGCCCCGGCAGTCCACGAATCGGGCGCCCGTCGAAGGTCAGCTGGAATTCCGGTTCGGGCCGCGCCGCGACGAGCTCGGCCGGGGTACGCGCATGGGTACGTCTCACAGGGTCCTCTCCCGGGGCACGCGAGCCCCCTTCGCAGTCATGTGACATGGCACGTGGTATCGAACCGGTCCGGGGCGAACGGTCCGGGATCGAGTACCGGCTGCCGCCCGGCGATCGCGTCGGCGATCAGCAGCCCGGTCGCGGGGGCCAGCCCGATCCCGGCCCCTTCGTGGCCGCAGGCGTGGAAGAGGCCTGGCACCCGGGGGTCCGGGCCGATCGCCGGCAGGTGATCGGGCAGGTAGGGGCGGAACCCGTGGTAGGCGCGCATCACCCGCACATCCGCCAATACGGGGAAGAGAGCGGCGGCCTGGGCGGCCAGCCGGGCGATCGCCGGAACCGACAACGTCCGGTCGAAGCCGACCCGTTCGCGGCTGGCCCCGATCAGCACCGGGCCCGAAGGGGTTCCCTCCACCACGGGCGAGGTCTGCAGCGCCGCGGACCCGCTCGACACATCGGACACGTACTCCGCCGCGTAGACCTTGTGCCGGATCAGCCGCGGCAACGGCTCGGTGACGAGCACGAACCCCCTGCGCGGCAGGACCGGCAGGTCCACCCCGGCCATTGCGGCCAGGTCGCCGCCCCAGGTGCCCGCCGCGTTGACGACCACCGGGGCGCGCAGTTCACTCCGTGCGGTGCGCACCCCGCGTACCGCGCCATCCCGGTGCCTGAGTATCCCGACGACTTCCTCCCCCGGGCACAGTCGTGCTCCGGAGCGGCCGGCTTCCCGTAACAACTCGGCTGCCGCCAGGGCTGGTTGAACCTGAGCGTCTTGCGGGTAATGGCAGCCTCCGGCGAGGTGCGGTGCGAGGTGAGGCTCGGCATCGCGGAGCCGGTCGGATGTGACGTGGTACGCCTCGACTCCGGCTCCCCGCTGGGTGGCGGCCGTCGTGGACAGGGTGGTCAGGGATTCCTCGGACGCCGCCACGACCAGACCACCCTTGATCTCGTACTCGATGTCCGAAGAAAGTTCTTCCGACAGTTCGCGCCACAAGGAGGCCGAGAGCAGAGCCAGTTCCAGTTCGGGGCCTGGCAATTTGTCGGAGACCAGGAGGTTGCCCTCCCCGGCTCCGGTGGTGCCTCCGGCGACCGAACCTCGGTCGACGACGGCTACGGACAGTCCGGACCGGGAGGCGTAGTAGGCGCAGGCGGCACCGACCACTCCGGCCCCGACGATGACGACATCCAGGGGCTGTCTCATGAACACGACAGTAATATGTCACATTGTTTTGATGCCGCCAAGGGTGCGTGCAGGGCCAGTTGATCAACCATCACCCCGTCGCGCCGCTCGCAGGGGTGCCGGTTCCGCCGCCGGGGAAGTGGAGCCATGAACACCGCAGGCGCCGACCCGAGGAGCCGTGATGCACGACGACCGCACATTGGTGGAGGACCGCCTCGAAAGGGCCCTGCACCAGTTCATCCGCCCGGCCCAGTACCCGGCCCGGAACCCGCTCGCCCTCTCCGTCCGGCACATCCCCGGCGAACCCGTACCGGTGGCCGAGGTACTGGAGGGAACCTACGAGCCGTTCACTGCAGGTACGGAGTGGGGGAAACCGTGGTCCACCAGCTGGTTCCGGCTGGAGGGGGCGGTGCCCGAGGACTGGGCGGGGCGGCGCGTCGAAGTGGTCGTCGACCCCGGCTTCTCCGGTCAGGGGCCCGGATTCCAGGCCGAGGGGATGCTGTACGACACCGCGGGCGTTCCGCTCAAGGGCATCCACCCGCGAAATCGGCATCTGACGGTCGCGTCCCGGGCCACCGGCGGTGAACCGGTCTCATTGCTCCTGGAGGCGGCGGCCAACCCGGCGATTCTGGAGCACGGCTTCGCGCCGACGCCGCTCGGGGACGTACTCACGGCGGGTGACCGGCCCCTCTACCGGTTCGCCTCCGCGGACCTCGCCGTGCTGGACGAGGAGGTCTGGCATCTCGTTCTGGACATCGAGGTGCTCTCCGAGCTGATGCGGGAACTGCCCGTCGACCGGTCCCGGCGGCACGAGATCCTGCGGGCGCTGGAGTGCATGCTCGATGCGCTGGATCTGCACGATGTGGCGGGCACGGCGCGAGCCGGCCGGGACCGGCTCACCGAGGTGCTGTCCCGGCCGGCGTCGGCGAGCGCACACCGGATCTCGGCCGCCGGGCATGCGCACATCGACTCGGCGTGGCTGTGGCCGCTGCGCGAGACGGTACGCAAGGCCTCGCGCACCTTCGCCAATGTCACCGCGCTGGCCCAGGACTATCCGGAGCTGGTCTTCGCCGCGTCGCAGGCCCAGCAGTACGCCTGGGTGAAGGAGCATCAGCCGCACATCTGGGAGCGGATCAAGCGGGCCGTGGCGGACGGACAGTGGACGCCCGTGGGGTCGATGTGGGTGGAGTCCGATGCGAATATGCCGGGCGGTGAGGCGCTTGCCCGGCAGATCGTGCACGGCAAGCGGTTCTTCGAGCAGGAGCTGGGGGTGGAGACTGAGGAGATCTGGCTGCCGGACTCCTTCGGCTGCACGGCCGCCTTCCCGCAGCTGGCGCGACTGGCAGGGGTGAAATGGTTCCTGACGCAGAAGCTGTCCTGGAATCAGAGCAATAAAATGCCACATCACACCTTCTGGTGGGAGGGCATCGACGGGACCAGGGTCTTCACTCACTTCCCTCCCGTGGACACCTACAACGCACAGATCCATGGCCGCGAACTGGCCCATGCGGAAAGGAACTTCACGGAGAAGGGCCTGGCGACGCGCTCCCTCGTCCCGTTCGGCTGGGGTGACGGCGGGGGCGGTCCGACCCGCGAGATGCTGGAGAAGGCACGCAGGCTCAGGGATCTGGAGGGTTCGCCCAGGGTCGAGATCCAGAGGCCGTCGGCGTTCTTCGCGGCGGCCGAGGAGGAGTACGGGTCACAGGCACCGGTCTGGTCCGGTGAGCTGTATCTGGAGCTGCACCGGGCCACGTACACCACCCAGGCCAAGACCAAGCAGGGCAACCGACGCAGCGAGCACCTGCTCCGTGAGGCCGAGTTGTGGGCCACCACGGCGGCGCTGCGGACTCCCGGCCACCCCTATCCGTACGAGGCGCTGGACCGGCTGTGGAAGACGGTGCTGTTGCATCAGTTCCATGACATCCTGCCGGGCTCGTCGATCGCCTGGGTGCACCGGGAGGCCCACGAGACATACGAACGGGTGCGGGAGCAGCTGGCCGATCTGGTGGCGGACGCGGTGGCGGCGCTGGGTGGGGCCAAGGCTCTCGTGGCGCTCAACTCATCGCCGTACCGACGGAGTCAGGTGGTCGAGCTGGATGCCGGGGCGAGCGCGGTGCTGCCCTCGGGTGCGCATGTGCAGCCGCTGGGCGAGGGGCGTACGGCGGTGCTGGCCGAGACACCCGCACTGGGCGCGGGTCTGCTGGACGGCTCGGCGGTTCCGGAGCACGCGGTCACGGTGACCTGCTCGGCGGACGAGGGTTTCGCATTCGACAACGGGCTGCTGCGGGTCGTGGTCGACGGCGACGGGCTGATCGCCGCCGTCCGCGATCTCGGGGCGGGGCGGGACGTCCTCGCCCCCGGTCACCGGGCCAACCTTCTCCAGTTGCATCCGGATCATCCCAATCACTGGGATGCGTGGGACATCGACCGCCACTACCGCCGCACCCGCACCGATCTCACCGACGCCGACTCCGTCGAACTGGTCGAGGAGGGACCGTTGCGGGCCGCCGTCCGTGTGATGCGGTCGTTCGGGGCGTCGCGCGTCGTGCAGGAGATCCGGCTGACCGCCGGCAGCCGACGGATCGACATCGACACCGAGGTGGAATGGCGGGAGTCGGAGAAGGTCCTCAAGGTGTCGTTCCCGCTCGATGTGCACGCCGAACGGTCCACGGCCGAGATCCAGTTCGGGCACATTCACCGCCCGACACACGACAACACCGGCTGGGACGCGGCCCGTTTCGAGATCTGCGCCCATCGCTGGCTGCGGGTCGCCGAGCCTGGGTACGGCATCACATTGCTCAACGACTCGACGTACGGGCACGAGGTGACCCGGACCCCGCACGCTTCGGGCCTGGGCACGACCGTACGGCTGACGCTGCTGCGCGCCCCGCACAGCCCGGACCCGGAGACCGACCTCGGCAGGCATCGGTTCACGTACGCGCTGGCGCCGGGCGGTGAGGTCACGGATGCGGTACGGGAGGGGCTGGCGCTCAATCTGCCGTTGCGGGCGGCCGTTGCGCCGGTCCTGCCGCCACTGATCAGTACCGGGCATCCGGCAGTCACTGTGGAGTCGGTCAAGCTCGCCGAGGACCGCAGCGGCGATGTGATCGTGCGGCTGTACGAGTCGGCGGGCGGGCGCGCCGACACGACGCTGCGGGTCGGATTCCCCGTCGTGCAGGCCCGGATCACCGACCTGCTGGAACGGCCGCTGCACGGGGCGGACACCGATGAGCACGGTCTCGTACTGTCGCTGCGGCCGTTCCAGATCCTGACGGTCCGCCTGACCCCTTCCTGAGGACCCGGCCGACCCCGGCGTGAAGTCCCGGCCCGCCCCGCCCGCTGCTCGGGTTCGTTCAGGGGCGGGGCACGTTCCGCAGGTTGGAGCGGGCCATCTGGACCATCCGGCCGACTCCGCCGTCCAGCACGATCTTGCTGGCGGAGAGCGCGAAGCCGGTCACCATCTCCGCGCTGATCTTCGGCGGGATGGAGAGCGCGTTGGGGTCGGTGACGACATCGACGAGCGCCGGGCCCTTGTGCTTGAAGGCGTCCTTGAGGGCGCTTTCGAGCTGCTTGGGCTTCTCCACCCGTACGCCGTACGCCCCGGCTGCCCGGGCGATCGCCGCGAAGTCCGGGTTCTTGTTGGTCGTACCGAACGAAGGCAGGCCGGCGACGAGCATCTCCAACTCGACCATGCCGAGCGAGGAGTTGTTGAACAGTACGACCTTCACCGGCAGGTTGTACTGCACCAGGGTGAGGAAGTCGCCCATCAGCATGGTGAATCCGCCGTCGCCGGACATCGACACCACCTGCCGGTTCCGGTCGACGAACTGGGCGCCGATGGCCTGCGGCAGCGCGTTGGCCATCGAGCCGTGGCTGAACGAACCGATGACGCGGCGTTTGCCGTTGGGCGAGAGATAGCGGGCGGCCCAGACATTGCACATGCCGGTGTCGACGGTGAACACGGCGTCGTCGTCAGCCAGATCGTCCAGCACCGAGGCGACGTACTCCGGGTGGATCGGGATGTGCTTCTCGACCTTGCGGGTGTACGCCTTGACCACGCCCTCCAGCGCGTCGGCGTGCTTCTTCAGCATCCGGTCGAGGAACTTGCGGTCGGTCTTGGTCCTGACCCGCGGGGTCAGACATCTCAGTGTCTCGCGGACATCGCCCCAGACCGCCAGATCCAGCTTGGAACGGCGGCCGAGGTGCTCAGGGCGCACATCGACCTGGACGATCTTCACATCGCTGGGAAGGAAGGCGTTGTACGGAAAGTCGGTGCCGAGCAGGATGAGGAGATCGCACTCGTTGGTCGCCTCGTAGGCAGCGCCGTAGCCGAGCAGTCCGCTCATGCCGACGTCGTACGGGTTGTCGTACTGGATCCATTCCTTGCCGCGCAGCGCGTGCCCGACCGGGGCCTTCACCCGCTCGGCGAACTCCATCACCTCGGCGTGGGCACCCGCCGTGCCGCTGCCGCAGAACAATGTCACACGTTTCGCCTCGTCGACCATCCGGCAGAGCTTCTCGATCTCCTCGTCACCGGGCCGTACCGTCGGCCGCGAAGTGACCAGGGCGTGCTCGACCGACTTCTCCGGGGCGGGCTGCGATGCAATGTCACCCGGCATCGAGACGACGCTGACGCCACCTCGGCCGATCGCGTGCTGAATGGCCGTCTGGAGCAGCCGCGGCATCTGCTGCGGATTGGAGATCATCTCGTTGTAGTGACTGCACTCCTGGAAGAGCAGCTCCGGATGGGTCTCCTGAAAGTAGCCGAGACCGATCTCGCTCGAAGGAATGTGCGAGGCGAGGGCGAGAACGGGTGCCATGGAGCGGTGGGCGTCGTAGAGGCCGTTGATGAGGTGCAGATTGCCGGGGCCGCAGGAGCCCGCGCAGGACGCCAGCGAGCCGGTGATCTGGGCCTCGGCTCCGGCGGCGAACGCGGCGGTCTCCTCGTGCCTGACCTGGATCCACTCGATGGCCGAGTTGCGGCGGATGGCGTCGACGACCGGGTTGAGACTGTCGCCGACGACGCCGTACATACGCTTGACGCCCGCCCGGGCGAGGATGTCGACGAACTGCTCCGACACGTTCTGCTTGGCCATGGGTGCGTACCCTTTCCGCGCTTCGGCTTCCGGACTCCGCATCCATCAACCCATGGCGCGCGTGGTTACGCCTCCCAGACGCCGACACTCGTACGGTCGTCGGAGTACCCCTTCACCCTGAGCTGGGTGTCCGCGAGGAAGGTGGTGAGCCCGGGTGCCTGGTCGGGGGTCCAGCGTTCGGCGAGCTCCTGGGCGAGCGCGGGCTCGCCGCGGAGGGGGTCGGCGAGACCGCTGCTGCACAGCAACAGGGTGTCCCCCGGCCGGGCCACCGACGCCCGGAACCGGAACGGCTCGGTGGGCGGGGCGAACGGGCTCTCGACATACGGGGACGGGGGCGTGGCGATGTCCGGATCCAGGGTGAGGTGGTCTCCGTCGGGGCCGCTCCCGGGAGAGGGGGAGCCGAATCCGACCGCGGCTTCGCCGCTGACGTCACCGGCTTCCGGAACCTTCGGTTCGAGGTCCTGCCAGCCGCCGTCGCGCAGCCGGAAGAGCCCACCGGTGCCGACGCCGAAGAAGACCCTGGTACGGCAGTCCGGGTCCGCCGACAGCAGGAGGCAGCGCAGGCCCGCCGTGTACTGCTGCGGTTCGAGTCCCAGCTCGGCGGCGCGGGCGCGCAGCTTGCCGTAGCTGCGGTCGGTGAGGCGGTGCAGGCCGGATTTGAGGTCGCCGCGGCGGCCGGCCCTTATGTCCTCGGAGAGCCGGACATGGCTGCGGCCGACGGCACCGCCGATCCAGCGGCAGGCGTCGGCCGCCGCCAGATGCGCCCGCTCGGTGGCGCGGGCCCCGGTGGCGACGGCGACCAGGACGAGCGCACTCCTGTCGGTGCCGAAGCGCACGGTGAGCAGCGCATCGCGGCGGGGCTCTCCCCGCAACCGTGCGGAGTCCCCGCGCACGGAGGCGGCGCGCAGGGTGTACGTGCCGTATCCGGCGCCGTCGAGCACCGTGTCGGCGACCAGACCGTCCAGCTCTTGGGGGACGGTGGCGGGCAGCGCGGTGGGCTCGGCGTCGTAGGTGGGCGGCCGGTCACCCACATGGCTGATCGCGGGGCGGAGTGGGGCGGGTGTGGGTGCGGGTACGGCAGGTATGCGTTCCGGCTCGGGTACGAGTGCCTGTGCGGTGACCGTGGTGACGGGGGCTTGCCAGGCGGCCGGTCCTTCGCTTCCCGGCCGCCCGGGCAGAGGCGGCGCCGGCGCAGACGCCCCATCGGCGGTGGATGGCTCGGGCGCGAGCTCGGGCCCCGACGGCAAGTCCGGCCCCGACGGCAGGCCGACGGCAGCCGGAGGACCGGACGGAACCGGCGGTACGGCGAAGGTGCGCGGCTGCGAAGGGCCGGCCGGGGACGCACCCGGGCCGCGTACGGGCGCAACCGGCGGCTCCCACGGAGCACGCACCCGCACCGGTTCAGGCACCAAGGGCGCGGACGGCGCGGGCCCGGCCGGTGCGACTGGCGGAGGCGGAGGCACGGACGGCGGAGGCACGGACGGCGGAGGCGGCAGCGGCGGCCCGGCCGACGTGCCCGGCACCACCGCCGAAGGCGGAAGCAGAAGCCCAGCCCCCTCCCCCGCCCCGTCAAACCCCCCGGGCCCGCCCTGACTCACCGCGTCCGACGCCGAGTCGAATCGGTCGTCGAGGCTGTCGGCCGCGCTGCTCGCCCCGGCGTCCCTTGCGGTCTCGTCGTACAGCCTGCGCCACCAGTCGTCCTCGTGGGCGGCGGGCCTCTCCCCCTGCTGGCTCATGCCCTCATTGTCCACCGCACGGGCCTTACGAAAACGGGTCATCCGGAAAAAGTGGCCACCAAAAAAGGTCCGCCGGGCGGCCCCACCCCCCACGGGAAGGACGCCCGGCGGACCGGTCAGGACGTGATCAGCGCACGGCGTACGCGTCGTTCACGGTCTGGATGACGGAGTTGCCGTTGGCGTCCGTCAGTTCGGTCTTCAGGGTGACCGGCTTGCCGGCCGCGCCCGTGTGGTTCACGGTCGCGGTCCAGTGGCCGCCCTGCTGTGCGGTGGTGGCCCGGGTCCAGGTCTCGCCACCGTCGTACGAGTAGGAGACCTTGGCGGCGACCAGCTTGCCGGGCGTGTAGCCCGCGTGGCCGGTGACGCTCAGGCCGATCGTCTGACCGTCCTTCGCCGGGAGGGTCTTGAGTCCGTCGGTCTCCAGGTCGTAGCCCGGGAAGAGCAGCGGAATCCCCTGCGAGTACACGTTCTCGTCCCGCTCCGAGCGGAACTTCCAGGTGGTCTCGGTGCTGGTGGACCGCTTCCACACGGCGGCGGGCTGGCCGAACTTGGCGGTGGTCATGGTGAGTTCGTACGCGGCGTCCCCGGCCGGGACGGTGAACACCCCGGACGGCCAGCCGGACTCACCGAGCACCTCGCCACCGCTGGTCAGCCGCATGCTGCCGATGTCTCCGAAGGCGCCCTGGAGACCGGCGTGCTCGGTGTCGCTCCAGAAGCCCGGGGCGACGCCGATCAGGTTGTCCTGCCGCTCGGCGGCGAGCTGGACCTTGCCCGCGGCGTCACGCGGAGCGGCCGGGACCGGGATGCCCCGGTACCAGTTCTCCGTACGCTGGGATCCTGCCGTGTACGTACGGGGCTGGTCGACCATGTACTCGCCCCAGGGGAAGCTGGAGGAGAGGTACCGCTCCCAGCCGGTGTCGCCCGCCGAGTAGTACTCGGTGCGCTTGCCGGGGACGGCGACGGTGTCGAAGCCACCGGAGTAACTCCCGCCGTACGGGCGGTTGATGATCATCGTGTCGACGTAGTCGGCCGCGACGCCCATCGCCTCGTACGTGGCGGTGGACTTGCCGAGCTTGCTGTCACGGACCTTGTAGGTGCGGTCCGAGGTGACGGGGCCGGCCTCGGGGAAGGCGAGGTTGTAGACGAACGGGCTGGCGGCGGTGGCCTTCCAGCTCAGCTTCACGGGGCCGTCGGCCAGGGCTGCCTTCAGGGCGTCGGCCTCGCTCGACTCGATACCGAGAGAGGGCAGCGGCGCCGGACCGTAGCCGACGGACGGCTTCCAGGGGCCCGCGGACGGCCGGTACGCGATGACCGCCTTCGCTCCCGCGGCCTTGGCGTTCCGCGCCTGAGTGGCCATCATCCCGTCATCGGCGATCTCGACCAGGGCGATCTTGCCCGAGACACCGGCGGTCTTCAGCTCGTCGGAGGTGCCGGTGCCCGCGTCGACGAGTGCGGCCTCCCCGGTACCGTCGAGGTTGACGGAGCCGGTGCTCGCCGCCGTCGGGTGCAGTGCGGCGCCGCCGACGACCGACAGCTTCTCGATCTGCGGGGCGTACGCGCGCCAGAGGCTGGCGAACTCGAAGTCGCCGTCGCTCGCCTTGCCCTGCACGTCTGCCAGATAGTTCATGCCGGTGGCGGTGCCGGTGATGGAACCGGAGTGCAGCCAGACATCGTCCCAGCTGCGGCCGAAGGAGAGCGTCGTGGAGCGGCTCTCGGACGCGCGGTCCTGCGTCTTCACCTGGATCCGGTGGGCCTTGCGGGCGTCCAGGACCAGGGTGGTGTCCTTGGTGACGTTCAGCTGCGGCCTGGCCAGGTAGCCGACGGACTCGACCATCCGGCCGGTGGCGTCCTTCAGGTCCGGCGACGTGATGAAGCTGGAGACGAAGTACGCACCGGGGCGCACCTGGTAAACCTGGTCGGTGGCACCGTCGTTGAAGCGTCGCTCACCACTGGCGGTGTCGGTGCCGATGATGTCCAGCGAGGAGGAGCCCGCGGCGGGCTTGCCGGTGCGGTCGACGAGCTTGACGCGCAGGGTGACGGTCTCCGGTCCGACGTACATCGAGAACGGGGTGGAGACCTTGACGCCGTCGGGCCCGGTGGCGAGCACACGTCCTGTGACATCGCCGTACTGGGATGCCTTCAGCTTCGCGGTCGGGTCGATGTGCAGCGGGACCTCGACGGTGGCTCCGGCCGGGACGGTGACGGTGCTCGCGTCGAGCTTCGCAACCGAGGAGCGGACGTCCGAGCCGTCGTTGCCGGTGACGCCCTGGACCTTGAGCGACAGCTTCACCGGCTTGGTGCCGGAGTTCGTGTACGGGACATCGACCGCGGTGCGGTCGCTCTTGTCCTGCGGCCAGTTGAACGTGCCGCCCTGGACGGCGGGGGCGCCGACGACGGTGGTGTCGATGGCGGCCTTCACATCGAGGCGGCCACCGCCGGTCTCGCGTACGTCGCCGGGGATGTCGCTCTTCGCGGAGGACACGAGGGCCGCCTTGATCTGCTGAGCGGTCCACTCCGGGTGACGCTGCTTCACGATGGCTGCGGCGCCCGCGACATGCGGGGTGGCCATCGACGTACCGGACATCGTCCGGTAGGCGTAGACACCGCGGCCGCCTGCTGCGGCGGCCGAGATGGCGACGCCGGGAGCGGCGATCTCGGGCTTGAGGGTGTGCGATCCGATCACGGGTCCGCGGCTGGAGAACTGGGCCGTGGAGTCGTCGCGGTCGACGGCGCCGACAGTCAGCACGCTCGGGGCGCAGCCCGGCGAGGAGACGGTGTTCAGCGTCGGCCCCGAGTTACCGGCCGCGATCACGAACAGGGTGTTCTTGCTCCGGGCGAGTTCCTCGGCGGCGACGCTCATCGGGTCGGTGCAGTCGGTCGGCGTCGGGCTGCCCAGGCTCATGGAGACGACGTCGGCCTTCTGGTCGACGGCCCACTGCATACCCGCGATGATCCAGGACTCGGCGCCGGAGCCGCTGTCGTTGAGGACCTTGCCCGCGAGCAGGTCCGCGCCGGGTGCGACGCCCTTCTTCTTGCCGTCGCTGGCGGCGCCGGAGCCACCCACGGTGGAGATGGTGTGGGTGCCGTGGCCCTGCCGGTCGTCGGTGGTGTCGGAGTCGGTGAAGTTCTCCGAGGCGGCGACCCGGCCCTTGAGGTCGGGGTGTTCGGCGTCGACACCGGTGTCGAGCACGGCGACCTTGGTGCCCTTGCCGTCGTATCCGGCGGCCCAGGCGAGGTCGGCGCCGATCTGCTTGGTCGACTTGTCGAGAGTGGCCTGGACCTTGCGGTCGAGCCAGAGCTTCTTCAGACCGGAGGCCGAGCGGGAACGGGTGTTGGTGACGTCGGACCAGAAGTCGGCGGCCTTCCCCTTGTCCGCCTTGAGCGCAACGCCGTCGATCGCGTCGAGTTCGAGTCCGCGCTTGGCGCCGCGCGGGGTGGCGGGCGCGGAGCGGGCGATGTCCTTGCCGTAGACCGCGATCAGCGGCAGCGACTTGGTGCTCGCGTCGTCGTAACCCTGGCGGATGAGCCCGGTGACGTTGAAGAGTTCCTCGTCCACCGTGCCCGCGGCCAGCGCGTCAGTGGCGGTGTCGGGGTAGACGTAGAGGTCCTTGCCGGACTGCCTGGTCTGTACGAGGGGGACGGTGCCGTCCTCGCGCGGCAGTGCGACGACCGATGCGGCCCCCGAACTGTCCGTACTCACCAGGACCTTGTCTCCGGTGACCAGAGTGACGGTGACCGGCTTGCCCTCCTTGGCGGCGGCCGCACTGCCGGTCAGTGGTCTCTTCGCGGTCGTCTCGTCCTGCGGCGCTGCCGCGGACGGTGCGATCGCGGTGACGGCCAGGACGGCGGCGGTGGCCGCTCCCAGTGCCGTACGCGATATCGGACGCATCGCTCTCCCCAAGTAAAACCGGAACGTCTCTTAACAAACCGCAGCATTCCGGAGGTTGTTGGTACTGCGGTGGCGCCACATTGGCAGAGCGACGGGCGATAAAGGGATGATGTACACGGCGGGTTTACGCCGTGGCCGCTTTCCGCCACGACCGGGCGCCCGAGGACAGCGACATCGTGCGGAATCAATGCGTCCGGGAGGGGTCCGGGGATGCTGGGAGCCATAGGTCTCGACGAGATACAGGAGTCGGCGTACCGCGCGCTCGTGGCGGTGGGAGCCGCGGAGGTCTCCGATCTCGCGCACCGGCTGGCACTTCCCGAGTCGGACACCGAACGGGCGTTGCGCCGGCTGGAACAGCATGGGCTGGCCGCCCAGTCGTCGGCCCGCACGGGCCGCTGGGTGGCCGCGCCGCCGGGCGTGGCGCTGGGTGCGCTGCTGACCCAGCAGCGCCATGAGCTGGAGCAGGCGGAACTGGCGGCGGCACTGCTCGCCGAGGAGTACCGGGCGGAGGCCACCGATTCGGCCGTGCACGATCTGGTCGAGGTGGTCACGGGCGCGAGCGCGGTGGCGCACCGTTTCCACCAGCTGCAGCTGGGTGCGACGAGCGAGGTGTGCGCCCTGGTCACCGGGAAGCCGATCGCGGTTTCCGGAATGGAGAACGAGTCCGAGGAGCAGGCTGCCACGCGCGGGGTGTCGTTCCGGGTGGTGGTCGAGCGCGAGGTGCTCGCGCTGCCGTCCGGGATCACGGAGCTGTCGGCCGCGCTGAGCCGTGACGAGCAGTGCAGGGTCGTCGACCGGGTGCCCACCAAGCTGGTCATCGCCGACACGGCCCTGGCGATGGTGCCACTGACCGGACGGGGCGCCGAGCCTGCGGCACTGGTGGTTCATGCCTCCGGGCTGCTGGAGTCATTGATGGGGCTCTTCGAGGCGGTGTGGCGCGAAGCCATGCCGCTCAGGCTCGGCGAGAGCGGCCGGATGGAGGAGGAGTCCACCGGACCCGATGCGACGGACCTGGAGATTCTTTCGCTGCTGCTGGCCGGGCTGACGGATGCGAGCGTGGCGAAGCAGTTGGAGCTGGGGCTGCGGACCGTACAGCGGCGGGTGAAGGGCCTGATGGAGCTGACCGGGGTGTCGACCCGGCTGCAGCTGGGCTGGCACGCGTACGAGCGGGGCTGGGTGTCCCGGACGCCACGGACCTGAACGAGGCCCCGCCGGATACCCCGGCCCGGTGTCCCCGCCGCTTCGTCACGGCTCTGAGCTGCACCGACGGTCCCCGCCCCGAGCCGCGCTGACGGGCGGGACCGGCCGGACTCCGGCAGGCTGGTCAGATGGGAGTGTGGCAGCTCGTCGCCGTCGGCCTGGTGATGCTTCTCGGCCTGGTCGGCGTGCTGGTGCCGGGGGTGCCGGGGCAGGCGATCGTCTGGGCCGCCGTGCTGTGGTGGGCGTTGACCGACATGACTCCGGCCGCCTGGGGGGTACTCATGGGTGCCACCGCACTGCTTCTGCTGAACCAGGCGCTGAAGCTGTTGCTGCCGCCGCGCCGCCCGAGTGAGTCCGGTGCACCGCGCAAGACGCTGATGCTGGGCGGGGCCGGCGCGATCGTGGGCTTCTTCGTAGTGCCGGTGGTGGGCGGGATCGTCGGTTATGTGGGGGCCGTCTACGGGGCGGAGCGGCTGCGGCTCGGCAGCCATGGGGCGGGGTGGGCATCGGTCCGCTCGGTGATGCGGGCGACGGGCTGTTCCGTGCTCGTCGAGCTCTATGCATGTCTGCTGGTGACGGGGGCCTGGCTGGGCGCGGTGATCTGGGCCTGACCTTCTCCCCTCCCCCTGACCGTCTGAATGGATGCTGTCCAGACAGAGGGCAACACATCGGATCTCTGTCGCTCTATTGACGCAATGACGCCCCCTGCCTACCTTCCCTGAAGGAATAGCTCGGATGAATTGTTGTGTCTGCGTACGAGTCGCCAGGAGACGCCTTGCCCACAGCACCGGACCCCTCCAGCCCGTCCCGGAACGAAGCCCCTTCCCCCTCCCGGAGAAGCGTTCTCGCCACCGGCACCGCGATCGGCGGCGCACTCGTGGTGAGCGGTGTGTCCGTCCCCGCCCAGGCAGCCGCCCCGGCCGCCCCTGCACCCGCCGCCCCGGCCCCTGCCACCGTGCACTCCCCCGACGACAGCTGGCGCACGGTCCTGGACGACGCCGACCTGCTCTGGCAGAAGCTGCCGAAGACCTGGTACGAGGGCCCGTATCTGGGCAACGGCCGCCTCGGCTCCGGCATCTACGCCGAGCCCGGCGCCACCACCACGGCCGTCCGCTTCAACGTCCAGCACTCCGAGGTCCAGGACCACCGCCCGGAGTTCGGTTCCCTCTTCGGCCTCGCCCGCCTCCCGATCGGCCACTTCACACTGGAGCCGGCCGGCACCATCACCGGCATCGACTGGCGGATGCGGCTGCACACCGCCGAGCTCGAAGGCACGATCACCACGACCGCGGGCACCTTGAAGCTCCGCGCCTTCGTCCACTCCTCCAGCGATCTGCTCGCCGTGGAGGTCACCCCGAGCGCGGGCGAAATGGACTTCCGCTGGGTCTTCCACCCGGCCGACGCGATCAGTCCGCGAGCCGGCTTCCAGAAGCTTCCCGCCGGCTACACCGGCAATCCTCCCGCCACCGTCGAGGAGCACGGGGGATCATCGGCCGCCGTCCAGCCGCTGCTGGCGGGCGGCGAGCATGTCACCGCCTGGCGTGAGGTCACCCGCGGTGGGGCACGCACCCTGTACGTCACGGTCACGCACTCGCACCCGAGGGCGACAGCCTGCGACCGTGCGCTGCGCCACGTGAGGACCGCGGCCGACCTCCCGTACGGCCGGCTCGTCGGACCGCATCACATCTGGTGGGACCGGTACTACCGCAAGAGCTTCCTGTCGCTCCCGGACGCCCGGCTGCAGCGCTTCTACTGGATACAGCTGTACAAGACGGCATCGGCGGCGCGTAAGGACGCCCCCGTGATGGCCACTTCCGGTCCCTGGCTCGAACCCACTCCCTGGCCCAACACCTGGTGGAACCTCAACGCCCAGCTGGAGTACTGGCTGATCCATGGCTCCAACCACCTGGAGCTCGACGCGATCACCCGGTCCCTGAGCGAATTCCGCGACAACCTTCCCAAAGAAGTGGCCACCCCCTACCGGGCCGATTCGGCCGGACTGCCACGCACCACGGACCCGCATCTGATCAACGGCGGTGCCACCGCCCCCGTCCTCGGCTACGGCGTCGGCATTCCGGGCCAGGACCCGCCCACCCCCGAGGTCGGCAATCTGACCTGGGCGCTGCACAACGTCTGGCTCTCCTACCGCCACACCATGGACAAGTCGATCCTGCGCGACACCCTGTTCCCGCTGCTGCGCAAGGCCGTCAACTACTACCTGCACTTCCTCACGCCCGGTACGGACGGCAAGCTGCATCTCCCGGCCACGTTCTCTCCCGAGTACGGCGTCAACGCGCCGGACTGCAACTACGACCTGATGCTGCTGCGCTGGGGCTGCCGCACCCTGCTCGACTCGGCGAGGGAACTCGGCGTCCGCGACCCGCTGACCGGCCGCTGGCAGGAGGTGCTGTCCAAGCTCACCCCCTATCCGGTCGACGGGAACGGCTTCATGATCGGCGCCGGGGCCCCGTTCGCGAAGTCTCACCGCCACTTCTCGCACCTCCTGGCGGTCTACCCGCTGTACGAGGTCAATGGCTCCACCGCGGACGAGCGCGCCCTGATCGAGAAGTCCCTGGCCCACTGGGTCGGTTTCGAGGGCGCCCTGCAGGGCTACACCTTCACGGGTGCCGCCTCCATATCCGCCCTGCTCGGCAAGGGCGAGGACGCGCTGAAATACCTCGGCGAACTGATGAGCCGCTTCATCCAGGCCAACACGATGTACAAGGAGTCCGGCCCCGTCATCGAGACCCCGCTTGCGGCAGCCCAGTCGCTGCACGACATGGTGTGCCAGTCGTGGGGCGGCACGATCAGGGTCTTCCCTGCGCTGCCCGCCGCCTGGCGGGAGATGACCGTCCATGACTTCCGTACGCAGGGGGCGTTCCTGCTCAGTGCGGTACGCGAAGAGGGGCGGACCCGCTGGGTGCGGGTGACCAGCGAGGCGGGCGCGCCGTGCGTCGTACGCCATGGCATCGAGGGTGCCTTCGAGATCCGAGACCGGCACGGACGACCGCTGGATTACGAGGAGTTGGCCGACGGTGCGGTACGCATCCGCCTGCGCAAGGGCGACTCGGCGCTGATCACGGCGAAGGGCGACCGTCCGGACCTGACCGTCCGCCCGGTCACGGCGAACGAGCCCGCGCCACGCTGGGGCCTGCCGGCCTGAGCCCCGGCCCGGAGCCCTGGGACCAGTGTCCGATACGTCGGACGCCGCAGGTGCAGGGTACGCGTGTGGGCCTGATTCAATAACCGGATTCAGCGAGGCCGAGCGCGCGTACCTCAGCACCCAACGGCTGGGACCTCGACGAAGAGAAGAGGCCTGTCCTCGCCCCTCGTCCTGCCACGCCTCGCCGAGGACGTGCGGGGCGATGTCGTCCGGCAGCGGGGAGATCGGTGAGCTGTGCGGGGTTCCCGCCCCGGTCGGAGAGGTCAAGCCAGGCCCGGATCAGCTTCAGCATCGGTCGGTCCACCACGCGTCGGGCCACCCGGGCCATGAGCACGTCGTCGGTTCAGTGACTTTCCCTCGGATGGTCGACCGGGCGCGTCGTGGACCGTGGGCCTGCACCGTCAGTTGTGCGGGCCCACGCTGTCCGGTGGCGGGACTCGTCCTCCTGGGCAAGGCGCCGCAGAATTGCCAGAACCGGTTCGAGGAGCAGAACGACGATTGCTGCGTGCTCGGCGAGCCTGAGGCGGTCCTCGATGTCTTCGAGCCTGTCGAGGTCCAGCCTGGCGGCGGCGGCGGCCAGTTCGGCGTAGGGCAGCAGGTCCTCGGTGCTGTACTCCATGCCGAGGCGGCTGAGGTCCATCAGGCTCGCGGCGAGTGCGCGGCGGTGCGGCGATTCCTCGGAGATGTCCCAGCCCATGGCACCCAGCAGCTGGTCGACCTGCGGCGCCTGCTCGCCGACCGCGTCGGTCTCGGCGGCGTCGACCGGGGTGGGCAATGCGTAGTGGACGACTCCGAGCGTGGCCAGCGGATCGAGCGGCTGGTCGATCGCCGCGAGGACGTCGCGGGTGGCGGCGATGGACAGGCCGCCGCGGGCGGTCAGGGCACGGATCAGCCGCAGGCGCTGGATGTGCTCGTCGCCGTACATGGTCAGCGTGGCTCCGAGGGCTCGGCCGGGCGGCAGCAGGCCTTCACGCAGGTAGTACTTGATCGTCCCGACCGGTGTTCCGGTCAGGCGGCTCAGGTCTGAGACTTTCATGCACTCACTCACTCGAACTGTTCTGTGTGACGAGTATCCCAGGCTTCCAGATAGACGCAGCTGTTCGATAGTGCCACTATCGAACTAGAAAGTGAAAGTTTCTAGTGGGTCGTCAACCGGCCACGATGCCGGAAACCCCTCCCTTCCACACTTCGAGCGCCACCTCGGCGCGACATCGCAACTGGAGCACGATGCCAGCCCAACGTCCCACAGGAACCAGGTGCCACGACCAGGCCCCTGTCACGCCCCGCCGCTCCGGGAGGCGACATGTCTGAGCCCACCCGCGCGCTCAGCGCGAGCGCGCGCGGGTTGCTGCGCCGGCGGAGCCTGTGGCTGCCGTCCGCGCTGATCCTCGGGATGCTGTCGTTCGTCCTGTCGCTGCTCTACCTGGGTGCCAACAACGATCCGGTCGGTTCGATGAAGGACATGCCGATCGCCCTGGTCAACGCGGACCAGGGCACCCAGGTCGCCGGCAAGCAGATCAATCTGGGCGCGCAGATCACCTCGCAGATCACGGGCTCTGCCGATCTGAAGGACAAGGTCTCCTGGAAGCAGGTCGACCGCCGCACCGCCGACGACCTCCTGGGCAAGGGCAAGGTGTTCGGGGCGCTCGTCATCCCGGACAACTTCTCCGCCTCCGTGGCCGCCCTCGCCGGCCCGCTCCAGCACGATCCGCACCCGCCGGCCATGACCGTGCTGACCAACCCCGCCGCCGGAAGCTTCGGCTCTTCCATGGCCGCGGAGATCAACCGCAAGGTCGTCCAGACCACCTCCGCGCAGGTGGGCCGGCAGCTGAGCCAGCAGGCCGAGAAGCAGGCTGCGTCCGGCTCCGCCGAACGGCCGACCGCGCCGGGCGCCGCCGCACAGCTGATGATCGCCGACCCGGTCAAGGCCACGATCGAGGAGGGCCACCCGCTCGGCCACCACAGCGGCCTCGGGCTGAGCTCGTTCTTCTACACCCTCGTCCTCGTCCTGGGCGGCATGCTGGGCGCCAACGTCATCCACACCCAGGTGGACACCGCACTCGGCTACATCGCCAGTGACAAGGGCCCGTTCCGCACCGTCAAGCCCGTGCAACACATCAGCCGGGTAAGCCACTTCGCGGTCAGCTCGGTCCTCATGGTCGTCCTGTCGATGCTGACCTCCGCGCTGGCCATGGCCGCCGCCGTCGGCATCATCGGCATCGACGCCTCCCACCTGCTCCTGCTGTGGATCTTCGGAACGTGTGCCACGGCCGCGATGGGCATCACCGCCCTGGCCCTGCTTGCCGTGCTCGGCACACCGGGGCCCCTCGTGACCATGCTCGTGCTGATCGGCCTGGCCATCCCGTCCGCCGGTGCCACGATCCCGCTGCAGGCACTGCCCGGCTTCTACCGGTTCTTGGCGGACTTCGAACCGTTCCGCCAGGTGGTGGACGGCGTCCGGTCCATCCTCTACTTCGGCGCGCAGGCCGACGCCGGACTTGGACGCGCCTGGACCATGGTCGGCATCGGCTTCGCCGCCTCCCTCCTCCTCGGCCTCGCGGTCACCCGCCTCTACGACCGCAAGGGCCTGCACCGGTCCGCACCCCACGCGCCGGCGCCGCAGCCCGCTCCGATCGGCTGACCTGCCCGAGAAAGGATCCGACGCCGGCCTCGCGCCGGCGTCGGACCGCAGCCGCGCAGATACTTCTGTTGCTTGGACCCCATGAATCCCGACTTCACCTGCAATCACGGAGTCCACGCCACGAGGGAAGGAACACCGCTTCAGCTCAACCGAAACGGCGAGGTTGGAGGCTCAGGTGTCGTGCGGCGTACGAACGCCAGGGCCGCCACCGCTCCGCCTCGGGCCTCCCGTCCGGATCCACATCGGGGTCGCCGAGCGCACGCATCCTGATGAGCGCCGCCGCTGCCGGACCGATCCCCGGCAGCCGCAGCAGCGCCTGCTCGGCCGCGTCGCGGTCGGCCCCGGCGTCGAGCCGTAGGTCCCCGTCGGCGAGCGCGGTCGCCAGAGCCCGCAGTGCCGGGTCGTCCACCGCACCGGCCAGCACTCCCGGCTCGGGAAAGACATGCGTGAGCCCGCCGCAGGGGACGTCGAGGACCTTCCCGTACATCTCGACGAGCCGCTCGGCCCCGGCCCCGCCCGCCAGCGTCCGTACGGCGAACTCCTCCGGATCCGCGGCACCCGGCGAGCGCAGCCCCGGGCGGGCTGCGACACTCGGTGCGAGTCGCGGGTCGGTGCCGAGCCGCTCGTCGACGGCGTACGGATCGGCGTCCAGGTCGAAGAGGCGCCGCAGCCGCTGCACGGCCGTCGTCAGATCCCGCAGGTCCGTGAGGTGGATCCGGGCGTCCAGCCAGGACCCGGCGGAGCGTTCGTCGACGGCCACGATGCCCGTGCCGTACGGGAGCCGCAGGGTGCGCCGGTAGGTACGGGCGCCGGGATCCCCGCTGACCTCCTCGATCCGGGCGACCGTCTCGCCCGCCAGCAGATCGAAGACCTCGCGGGCCGCGTACGGCCCCCGGTGGGCGAGCCGCAGCGGGATCCCGGTGGTGCGCGCCTCCCGCACCGCCGCTCCCAGCCCCGTCCCGGCCTCGGCGCGCAGCGCGCTCGGCGTACGGGCATAGATCTGCCGGATCGTGTCATTGAACTGCCGCACGCTGGCGAAGCCGGACGCGAAGGCGATCTCGGTCACGGGCAGTCCGGTCGTCTGGAGCAGCACCCTCGCGGTGTGTGCCCGCTGGGCGCGGGCGAGCGCGACGGGTCCGGCGCCCAGCTCCGCGTTGAGCTGCCGCTGCACCTGCCGCGAGCTGTAGCCGAGCCGGTGGGCGAGACCGGGCACACCCTCCCGGTCGACCACGCCGTCGCCGATCATCCGCATGGCTCGGCCGACGACATCGGCCCGGACGTTCCAGTCGGCGGAGCCGGGAACGGCGTCCGGGCGGCAGCGTCGGCACGCCCGGAAGCCGTTGCCCTGGGCGGCCGCCGCGGTCGGGTAGAAGCGGACGTTCTTCCGCTTGGGGGTGACGGCGGGGCAGCTCGGCCGGCAGTAGATGCCGGTCGTTTCGACGGCGAAGAAGAACTCCCCGTCGAAGCGGGCGTCACGGCTGCTCACCGCCTCGTACCTGGTCTGTTCGTCCATCACACCGTCCAGTGTGCGGCACCTCCGGGTACCGCACTGGCGGTATTCGGACGTCGACCAGGGTTGCGGCCTACCGCAGCCGGCCCCGCTTCGCGTCCATGGCCGCCCGGCCCTCGGCTCCTCTGCGCTTCCATTCACGCAGCATTTCGGACCGCACCCGGGCGTCGGTCTTGGCGACGATGCGCTGGTTCTCGCGCAGCAGCTTGCGGAAGCTGTCGAGGCGCCGCTCGGAGAGCGAACCGTCCTCGATCGCGGCGAGTACCGCACAGCCGGGCTCCGACTCATGGGCGCAGTCGTGGAACCGGCACTGCTCGGCCAGCTCCTCGATCTCGGAGAAGACCTGGCCGACGCCGGTCTCCGCGTCCCAGAGCCCGACCCCGCGCAGTCCGGGGGTGTCGATCAGTACGCCCCCGGAGGGCAGGACCAGCAGATTGCGGGTCGTGGTGGTGTGCCGGCCCTTGCCATCGACATCGCGGGCGGCCTGCACCTCCATCACATCGCGGCCGAGGAGGGTGTTGGCGAGGGTCGACTTGCCCGCGCCGGACGCCCCGAGCAGCACGCTCGTCCCGCCCGCGACAATGGCGGCGAACACATCGAGCCCCTCCCCGGTGGCCGAGCTGACGGGCAGCACCTGAACACCGGGCGCGATGGCCTCGATGTCCTGGACGAGGTACGACAGCGTGGCGGTGTCCGGCACCAGATCGGCCTTGGTCAGCACCACGATCGGCTGGGCGGCGCCGTCCGCTGCGGACGCCCCGTCGCGCAGCAGCGCGTCGCCGCTGGAGCTGGACATGGCCAGCGCGAGGAAGCGCTCCACCCGCCCCAGGTCGAGCTCCACGGCGAGCGAGACACAGATGGCGATGTGGTCGACGTTGGTGGCCAGCACCTGCCCCTCGGAACGCTGCGACGACGTCGAACGGACGAAGGCCGTACGCCGCGGCAGCAGCGTCCGTACGAACTGCGGATCGCCGTCGGGGTCGACGGCGACCCAGTCGCCCGTGCAGACGATCCGCATCGGATCACGCGGGACGACGAAGGCGGTGTCGGCCCGGAGCGTGCCGTGCGGGGTGACGACATCGCACTGCCCGCGGTCCACCCGCACCACGCGTCCGGGCAGCAGGCCCTGTCCGGCGTACGGAGCGAACTCGGCGGCCCAGTCGTCGTCCCAGCCGTACGGGGACAGCGGATGCGACGCGGACGAGCCCTGAAGAGAAGAAGCGAAGGACGGAGAAGACGGGAAAGACAAGGGAAACCCTTCAAAGGGTGGCCCCGGCAACGCGCACACAGGCGCGGAGAGTTACGGAAAGGTCAGCCGGCGACCACGGGGGTGGGAACGATGCTCTTCTGGTTGTGGGCAACGCCCACCGCAGCGACAGTCATCAATGTCCTCACCTCCTGGTTCAAGCACGGGGCCGACACCGGCGGTTCTTGTCCGCCGTCCGGAACGCTGCACACGATAGCCTGCGACCGTCGGGGGACGTCAACACATTTGATCCACGGGGTCCGGCAGCCCGGCCCGGGTCACTTCACGACCGTATTCATCGGAGATGTCCGTCGATCTCCCTCGATCAGGTGATACACATGCACAACGACCGGTCCCGGGCCGTCATGGTGCCGAGCACGCCCTCCCCCGGACCGCTACCGTCACGTTCGCACAAGCCCAGTTGGGCACGATCACGCTGATCGGATGGAGCGGCGAACACCCCGATGCCGCCCACGACGTCGCCTTCCCTCTCGTCCGCTCACTGGGCGACGGGACGGACGGTCCGGCCGCCGGTGAGGCCGCCATGCGCGTGGCCTGGACCGCAGTGGACTGCCGGTCGGCGCCGGTCCCGTCCACGCCACCGAGACCCAGGGCCTACCGGTGAAACCGCTTTTCCAGGCCGGCCAGGCAGTCCTGACGCTGCCTCATTTCACTGCGCAGTACCCCGCACCGCCCGAGTGGCTGGCCACGGCCCACGAGCGGGGCGAGGTCCACGCGATGTCCGCCACCCGTCCGTGGCCCCAGGGCGCGCCGGGCCGGCCGGTGAGCGAGGAGCTGCTGCGGTCGTTCGCAGGCGACAAAGAGGTCATCATGACCTCCGCCCACTGCGTCCTTCCGGTACGCAGCCCGGCCTGAGCCGCCCCCGTACGCCGGGTGCCCACCACCCCCCGTGAAGCGGTGGGCGTCATCGTGCGTGGAGCCCCGGGGCTGCCCCCGGATACTGCTCGGTGGTGCCGTACGGCGGAGTGCGGGCGATTGCCGGGCGGATCCCCGAATCGCCCGCACTTCAGGAGCCTCAGCCGTTGTCGACCCCGTTGCCCGAGAGCACCGGGATGTCGTCCACGAGGTGCGACAGCGCCTCGTCACCCTTGGCCCGGCTGGAGATTTCGGCGCACTGCTGGTTCTGCGGCGAGGCCAGGACGTTGGCGTCCTGAACCGCGACCGGCACCGGCACCGCGACGAGCGAACTGGCGTCGGCCTTGAGCGGCAGGCCGACGCAGGTCTTGTTCAGCGTGCCCTGGACGAGCTGGAACTGCGGGCTGCCGTCACCCCGGGTCGCGCTGTTGCCGAACTCGCTCACGGTTTCGTTGCTGTTGACCGACGTGGTCCCCTGGTCATCTCCGATCGCGCTGCCGCCGCGGGGGCCGCGGCGGCAGACAGGCCGACCAAGGACACGACCACTGCTGCGCCGACCGTCATCTTTTTCATCGCGCTTCACCTTTCGGAGTGTCCCGTTGTGGAACGTATTGATCAACCTGTTGCGGAAGCTTCGATTCCGAATTGCCGCTCAAATGGGTTCGATCCGGAGTGAGTTCGACGCCGCGCCCTCACCCGTCGACGTCCTCTTCGGAAATACGGGCCGCAGGAACGCGACTTCCCGCACAAGGCCGATGGGGCTGCGCGGACGGCGCCGGCTCCGGGCCGCCGCGGGCCGCCTGCCATTCGGCGAGCAGCCGGTCGTAGATGGGTGTGACGTCCTGCGCGTGCCGCTGCCGGCCGCTGGGGCGTTGGCTGTCGTACTGGTCCATGAACAGCCCCTACCCGGTGCGAGGGGTGACGTCTGCCGTCACTACGGCAACCGGCCCAGTACGCCCGTCCCTTCGAGGGGTCGGTGGCGCCCCGGACGCCCGGCATGGGGCCGGCGCATCCGGGCCGCCGAAGAACGGCTGTCACGTGGATGTGCCGGCCTCAAGGGTGTTTCACGCACTGGGGGCAGGCGTACTCGAAGCCGCCCGTCACGCTGTCTTCCTCGAGTTCGAGGAATCAGCGACGAGCGACCGGAGCCTCACGGTTCCGGTTGTTGCCGGTACCGCTGCCGGACAGGACCGGAATGCTGCTCAGGATGTGCGACAGAGCCTCATCATCCTTGGCCTGGGTGGAGTTCTCCGCGCACTGCTGGTTCTGCGGCGAGGCCGGCACGTCGACGTCCTGGACCGAGACCGGAACGGCGCCGAGGATCGAACCGGCGTCGGCCTTGGCCGGCAGGGTGATGCAAGGCTTGTTGAGCGAGCTCTGGATGAGCGCGAACCGCGGGCTCCGGTCAACCGGCAACGCACGCAGCGGTCTTCGCGTACTTCACTTTCAGGTTCCCTTCCGCAGCGGCATCCGTTTCGGTCGCATATCCGCGCCGCACAGCCCTTCTTCAGCTGTGCCTTCTGCTGCTTTCGCCCTGGGTGACGATGTGGTTGCGACACGGCAACCGGACAGGCCGCCTTTTCTCCGGGACCACTCGATCGACTACCGGGAACGGGGAAGGCCCCGGCACGCATCGGATGCGTGCCGGGGCCTTCCGGTCATGAGCGTTCGGCTGGGCCGACCGGAGATCAGGTGTTGGCGCAGGGGTTGCCGAAGGCGGGGTTGACCAGACCGATCACGCTCACGGTGTTGCCACAGAGGTTGACCGGAACATGGACCGGAGCCTGAATGACGTTGCCGGACACCACGCCCGGGGAGTTTTCGGCGCCGCCCTCGGCACCTGCGTCGGCGAAGGCGGGCGAGGCAGCACCCATCGCCATCAGGGTTCCGGCGGCGATAGCGGCAACCTTGGTGTACTTCACTTTTTTCCCTTTCTTCGACGGAGTCCGGAGCGGCCACGTCTTTCGTGCCGCACGAGCGCGGTCCTGATCACTCGTAACTCCGCCGCTGCAATTGGTAACGATGTAAGACCGTAGGCGAAACTCTTTGAGAAGAAGATCCCCGAAAAACCGCCCGAATGACGCAGTATCGTTCACTCAATGTCACGGGCGCGATCTTCGGACAATCCGATGTACCGGTACCGGGAAAGGCGCAATCGGGCCCGATCCGCACTGCGGAGGAATACCGACGGTCCGGGCCTGTCATCGCGACTGGATCAGCTGTTGCCGGCACTGTTGCCGAAGGGCACCGGAATGCCGCTCAGGATGTGCGACAGCGGCTCGTCATGACCTGCGTCGCGCCCAGACCGAGGACGGAGGCGGCAACGGCACCCGCAGCCAGAACCTTCTTGATCACGATTAACCCCTCTTGCACCGAATGCCCCGTACCGGAGCCCCCTGCCCAACTCGTGACCGGGCGTTTGGTTCTCTCCATTCACCCGATTGCCGACCCGTACGGACAGCAGTGCGAAGCAACGCCGTGGGGCCGCAGGAGCATTCAGCGGCCCCAGCCCTTCCCCGAGGCATCAACGGCCCGGCGCCATGCAGAACGGCCCGGACGCCATGCAGAATTGAGCACCCGCGCGCGACGAGCGGCGTCAGCGTGAACGTGCACAAGTAATCCTTTCGAGCGGTCACAAAATTCCCACGACCTTTCAAGTTTCCTCAACAATTCCTCCTCGTTATGACTTCTATCAAGCGTGCAGCTTGGGCGTTCACCGAGCAGAAATAGGACTTATCACATGAAGAACGCTTCTTCGTGGTCTCTCCGCCTTTCCGCAATCGCCGCTTGCCGACTCACGTGGGAAGACCCCCGGGGTGGCGTCCCCGGCGCAAGCTGCACCGCCTGACGAATGAATCGCGAGCCTTCTGCTCGCACGGAATGTCCTAAGAAAGGGCAACCAATGCGAAAAGCCTTGAGTAAGAGCGTGCTGGTCATGGCGGCGGCGTCAGGCATTCTGACCGCGGCAGGCGGGTACGCGTTCGCGGACGCGTCGGCCGATGGCTCCGCCAGCGGTTCGCCGGGCGTCGGCTCGGGCAACGCCGTGCAGGTGCCGGTGCACGTTCCCGTCAACGTGTGCGGCAACACGGTCAATGTGGTCGGTCTGCTGAATCCCGCGTTCGGCAATGAGTGCGAGAACAAGGGCGGCGCCGGGAACGGCAACAGCGTTGGGGGTGCGAGCGCCGACGGTGGCGCGACCGACTCCCCCGGTGTGTTGTCCGGAAACCTCATTCAGGCCCCGGTGGACGTCCCGGTCAACGCCTGCGGCAACAGCGTCGACATCGTCGGTGCCCTGAATCCGGCGTTGGGTAACAAGTGCTCAAACGCGAGCGGGCCGGACGTCGAGCCGCCGGTGGTCGAACCTCCCGTCGTCGAGCCGCCGGTGGTCGAACCCCCCGTCGTCGAACCCCCCGTCGTCGAGCCGCCCGTCGTCGAGCCGCCGGTGGTCGAGCCGCCCGTCGTCGAGCCGCCGGTGGTCGAACCTCCCGTCGTCGAACCCCCCGTGGTCACACCCCCGGTAGTCGAACCTCCGGTGGTCACGCCCCCAGTGGTCGAACCCCCCGTGGTCGCACCCCCGGTGGCCACGTCCGTCGTCGGTGAGCCCCTGACCAACAGTGTGCCGGTGACCGACGAGGGGCAGCTGGCCCACACCGGTGCCGCTGATATCGGCGTGGCTGCGGGCACGAGCGCCGCGCTGATGCTCGGTGGCGCGGTACTGATGCGCCGGGTCCGCCGCTCGCAGGGCTGATCCACCAATCAGTCAGCCGCAAGACGAACAGGTCCGGTCGGACAGCCGATGCTGTCCGACCGGACCTGCTGTGCGTACGGAAGTCGACCGGTGGGCCCCGCCGACGGTCCACGCGGTCAGTCGGTACCGAGCGGGTGGAGCGCGGGCCGGTGTGCCCCGGCTCAGACCCGGGAAAGCCCCGCGCGATCCAGGCAGGCCGCGATCGTCTCGGTCTCTGCCGCGTCCAGCCGACGCATTGTTGGCCAGATGGCCGGTGGCGAACATGTCACACCGTCCTGATGCGCGGGTTGACCAGCAGGTAGAGCAGGTCGACGATGACGTTGACCGCAAGGAACGCGATGGCGATGGTCAGTACGGTGCCCTGGACCAGGGCGACATCGCCGCCGGTGACACCTTCGAGGATGAGCTTGCCCATGCCGGGCAGGTCGAACATCGCTTCGATGACGACCGCGCCGCTGAGCATGTAGCCGACCTTGATGCCGAGCCCCACGGCGGGATGATCTTGCGGTGTCTGGTGTGATCACGGCGTCGGAGTCGTCGTCGACGGGCAGCTCATCTTGATAGACCCGATACGGAATGGCGACGGCTTCATCGCCCACGTACACCGAGATGCCGCCCAGGCTCGGGGTCTTCCCTTGGCGCTCGCCGGTGGGGATGCAGAGATCCGGCCGGACGCGTTGCTGGACACCAGAGGTTCGGTTGGTCACCGCCGCGATCGGCCCACACTACGCCCGGTTCCCCCGCGGCGACTGGATCAGGTCCGTTAGACTCCGCCTGTGTCAGGACGCTTGCGAAATACTTCGGACGCCCTTCCCGGCGGTGGGCGGGCCACACTGTGACGAGCGGTGGAATAGCCGAGGCCGAAGGTCCGGTGAATCGTCCGCCGGGCTTTTTCGAGCAGCCGATCTGGACCGGGCTCGGGCTCCTGGTCGTGTGTGCCGGTCCCCTGATCCTGCTGGCCGGTATCGGCGGGTACGTCCCCGACGACGACAGGCTGGGCGTCGTCGTGACCGGCCTCGTCTGGACCCCTCTCACCGTGGTCGTCCTGGTCCTGGCCATCTTCGGCACCGTGCGGGACCAGCGTGTGTGGCGCGACCTGGACACGGCCGGCGTGCGCGTCACGGGCAAGGTCACGTCCGCACAGCGCGTGTGGTGCGGCGAGGACGACCGCTGCACCAGGGTCCGGATGCTGGTCACCGTGCCGGGCCGGCCGCCGTTCACCACGAGCCACCTCGTCGCCGGGGAGGAGATCATCGAAGTCGGGACGGGCATCCCGGTCGACGTGCACCCGACGCGCGACCTCTTCCGCCTGGTCGCCGACCCGTCCACGGGTGGGGCGTCCCGGTAGTCCTCGCCCGCGCCGGACTGCCGGCGCTGGAGCGGCTGATCAGCTTGGACGCCGACCGGATCGACATCGGCCGCCAGGCCGTCACCACGGCCTGGCGACGGACCGGCGCCCGCGTCGTCGACGGCGTCGGTGATCCACCGCCGTCTTCCGTGTCCATGGGTGCCGAACTCCTCACCGATGAACGCGTCGTCGGGACGCTCCTGGCGGATCAAGGAGCGAAGGACGATTTCGATCTCCCGGTCGGCGTCAGTGACTGGGCTCCCATCGCTCCTGGTCCGGGATTCGATGGTTGCGGTCGAGAAGCAGCTACGGGAGATGGCATCGGCCCGGTCGGCCAGGCGGTGAGCAGGTTCCAGGCATGCCGGGTCCGTCACGAGGCTTGCCCCTCCCGCCGGGGTCTGCCGTTGAGGTTCCGGACGGAGCGTGCAGACGCGATGAGATTATCGAGGTGTGACTGCTGATCACGGCGTCGGAGCCGTCCTGGATTTCACCGTTCACCGGACTGAGCCCGCGCTGCTTTGCCAGGTTGGTGGCCGCCCTACGCCGTGAGGGCGTCGACGGGGCCGGACAGGCCGACCGTGGAGCCTCTCGCTTGACGACCGCGACCTGCTGGTCACGGCCTACTGGCGTACGAACTTGACATTGCGTCAGCTCGCCCCGTTGTTCGGTATCTCGAAGTCCGCCGCGGACCGCATAGTCGACCACCTTGGCCCGTTGCTGGCGCTTCAGCCCGGCAAGCGGTTCCGCAGGGGCACCGTGCTCATTGTGGACGGCACTTTGGTGCCCACCCGCGACCACGCTGTGGCCGAGCAGTCCAAGAACTATCGGTACTCCACCAACCATCAGGTCGTCATCGACGCCGACACCCGCCTGGTTGTGGTCGTCGGACGGCCGCTGCCGGGCAACCGCAACGACGGCAAAGCATGGGCGGAATCCGGCGCGAAGGCCGCCGTCGGGCAGACGACCACGATCGCCGACGGCGGCTACCCCGGCACCGGGCTGGTGATGCCGCACTGCTCGCCACCCGCGCCGCCGCTCCCGCGCTGTTCTCGATCGCGATGATGGACGAGGCCTGCCCGCCCTCCACCTGCTTCACGGCCTACAACCACTACGCGGGCCCAAGGACGTACGGGTCTACGAGTTCAACGGCCACCAGGGCGGTGCGGCGTATCAGCAGCGGGAGCAACTCGCCTGGGTGCGTTCCCTGTTCGCCGGTCCGCCGTCGGGGCGGGTCGGACGCTCCTGACCGGAGGCATGTTCCGTGCGCAGACGATCCATGCTTCTTGCCGCCGACGCGGAGGCCCTCCGCGCCCCGCTCGCCGGCCGCGCCTTCGCCGCCGCGGGCATCGATGACGGGCTCCACCCGAACGAGCGGGGCCACCACCGCCTCGCCCCGAAAGTGATCAAGGACCTGCGGGTCTTGGACATCGGCAGCCGGGTCTGCTCGCTGCGCGTCCCGTAGCGTCGCACCGGCTGTACCCCGCGCCCCGCCGACGGTCCCCTCCCGTTCCCCGCGGGGGCGTTCCCCGAATCTCCACCCTTCCCAGAAGCACTACCCCTTCCGAGAAGGGAGATCGTCCATGCAGCGAAAAGTCTCCGTCGCCCTGCTCAGCGCCGCCATGCTGGTGGCCTCCGCGGCCGGCACCGCCCACGGTGCCGCTCCCGCCCCCGGTGAACCGACCTTCCAGGGTCTGACCGTCGACGGGGTGGGGTCGCCCCACTACCGCATCCGTAACACCCGGACGGACCCTCCGGGAGGTGCGCGCGTCACCGTCCCGCCCGTGCCCGGGTGCGACGATGAGGGCGTTCAGCACCTCCCGGAGCGTCAGAGCAGGTGGTAGCACGGTGGCAATGACAGCTTTACGCATCGGGGTGGTCGGCGGCAGCATCGCCGGCTGCGCCATGGCGATCGCCGGCACCCGAGCCGGGGCGGAGGTCACCGTCCACGAGCGCAGCAGCGGCGAGTTGCAGGACCGGGGGTTCGGCATCGTCATCCCGCCGCCGCTGCATCAGGAGCTGGTCGCGGGCGGGTACCTGGGCGCAGACATGCCCACGGCGCCGGTCGCCACCCGCATCTGGCTCACGCGGGCGCCGGGGCGGCACTCGGCACGTGAGCTGGCCCGGCAGTCGAGTCCGGTGACGCCGTGCAACTGGGGCCTGTTGTGGCGGGCGTTGCGCTCGAACATCGGGGAGAGCGCGTATCACCGCGGGCTGCCTGTCGGCTCCGTCGGCCGCACGCACTCCGGCCACGCCCTGATCCGCACCGCGGACGGGGAGCAGGAATACGACATCGTCGTCGGGGCCGACGGGCACCGGTCCGTCACCCGCGAGCTGATCGCACCCGAGGTACGTCCTGCTCCCGCCGGATACCTGGTGTGGCGGGGCACGATTCCGCTGAGCGCGCTACGCGACCATCCCAAGGTACTGGAGCTGCTGAAGACCGCCTGGATCACGCTGGGATTTGCGGGCGGGCACGGTGTGTTCTACCTGATTCCGGGTGCAGATCCGGGATCGCGTCTGCTGGCGTACGCCATCTACGCACCTCCCCCGGTTTCGGCTTCGGTTTCGGCTTCGGTTTCGGCTTCAAAAGTCCCGGTCTCCGCTGCGTATGTGCGGAACATCGCCGATGAGCACTTCCCGGCGGAGTGGGCCGATGTCGTCGCCCGGGGGGAGCACACCTCCCAGGCGCTCCATCCGGTTGCCGACTTCGTAGTGCCCCGGGCGGCCGAACCGCCGTTCCTGCTGGCGGGCGACGCGGCGAGTGTCACCAGGCCGCACACCGCCAGCGGAGCGGTCAAGGCGCTCCAGGACGCGCTGTGTCTGGAGCGGACGCTGCGCGAATCCCCCTCGGCGGCCGCGGCATTGCGCCGGTACGCGCACGAGCGCACCGCCGAGGGGGCCCGACTGGTCGGGCTGGGACGCAGGCTGGGGCGTGCGCTGGTCGAGAACACACCCGACTGGCCGGCGATGGGGCCCGCCGATGTGGACGCGTGGAGCCGTGCCACATTGAACGGCGCCAGAAGTTATCTGTACGGCGGCGTTCATCAGCGCTGACGGGCCCGTCACCGCGCGGCTCAGCGGCCGGACAGCCCGGCCGAAGCTCCGGTTACGCTCAGTTCGGCCATGTCCACGACCCGGTCGGCCGCCTCGGCCACGGCGGGGTCGTGCGTGGCGACGACCGTCACACAGCCGTCCCGGCGGGTGCGCTCGGCGAGCAGTTCGGCCAGTTCGCCGGCCTGCGAACGGTCGACGGCTGCGGTCGGTTCGTCGACCAGCAGGAGTTTCGGAGAGAGGAAGAGCGCACGGGCCAGTGCGACGCGCTGGCGTTCGCCGCCGGAGAGCTGCTCGGGGCGGTGGCGCAGGCGGTGGCCGAGGCCCACCCCGGTCAGGGCCTCTTCGGCGCGGGAACGGTGCGCGCGGGGCCGTTCGCCGCTGATGTACGCGGCGGCCAGGAGCTGCTCGACGGCGGTCAGTCCGGAGAGCAGATTGCCGCTCTGGAACATGTAGCCGATGCGTTCCCGGCGTACTTTGGCGCGCCGGGCGTCGGAGAGTCCGGCGAAGTCCTCGCCGTCCAGCAGGACCTGCCCGGCTGTGGGGCGCAGCAGCGCCCCCGCGACGGCGAGCAGCGTGGATTTGCCGGAGCCCGACGGTCCGACGAGGGCGGTCATACGGCCCGGTTCGAAGGTGACGTCGAGGCCGTCGAAAACGGTGGTACGGGCGTCGGCGTGGCCGAACGCGACGGTGACGCCGGTCAGTTCGAGGCTCATCGGTTGGCTCCCAGCATGGTCAGCGGGTCGGCTGCGGTGACCCGGCGCAGGGTCAGGGCGGTGCCCGCGAGGCCGACGGCCGCGACGGTGCACATGGTGACGGCGAGGGTGGTGGCGGGCAGGCTGAACGGCACTTGTTCACCGACCAGCAGCCCGACCGCTCCGGCCAGTACGGCGCCGGCGACGGTGCCGAGTACGACGACGAGGGCCGCCTGGAGCACGGTGTGGGCGAGCAGTCGACGCCGGGATGCGCCCAGTGCGCGCAGCAGGGCCAGTTCCGGCTGTCGCTGCACGGTCCATACGGCGAAGAAGGCACCGACCACCAGGGGGGCGATCAGGTAGAGGAAGACCTGGATCGAGTTCATGGTGACGCGTTCGCCGGTGTAGCCGGGGGCCGCCTCGTACGCCTTCTCCTTGGTGAGGGTGGTGGTGGAGTGCCGCTCGTCGAGGTCGGCGGTCGACACCTTGGCCGGGGTGCGCAGGGCCAGGGCGCTGAACTGGTCGGGGATCTCGGTGGCGGCGGAGGCCTGGGAGCCCGGGGCGCTGAAGCGAATGCGCTGCCAGGTCCTCAGCGGGACGTAGGCGGCGGGCACATGGCCGTAGCCGGAGCGCTCGGTCAGCCCGATGACGTGCAGCTTGATACCGAGCCGGTCGATGACCAGGGTGTCGCCGACGCGTACGCCCTCGTCGGCGAGTCCGGCGGACATCACGATGCTGTCCGCGGACGCGTCCGCGAGGTCGTCGCCCTGGGTCACGGAGGGGCTGAGGAAGGACTCGGGCTCGACCCCGAACGCGGCGAGGTCGACCTCGGCGCCCCGGTTCGTCGTACCGCGGGTGATGGAGACACCCAGCGGTGTCATGTCGGTGTCCGCGTCCTTGCGCCAGGCAGCGGCGGTTCTTTCGTCGAGGAGGCTTCGGGCGAACTGGTCGGACCGGGCGTCCGAGGAGAAGACGAACTGCGAGGCAGGCAGGCGGCGCAGCGCGGAAATGGTGTCGTCACCCAGACCGGTGGTGAAGCCGGAGACGATGCCGACGAGTGCGGCGACGAGCACCACGACGGAGCCCATGAGCAGAAAGCGCCCTCGGGCGGCGCGCAGCTCCAGCAGAGCGAGGAACACGGCGGTTCCCTTCGATGGATCGATGTTAGGGACGGTGCGTCGCTAACATAGATGATGGGGACGCAGCGTCCCCAAGTGGGGGTCGACAGAGAGCCGGGGCTTCTAGACTGGGCCCGTGCCCAAGATCAGAGCTGCCACGGTCGCCGAGCACCATGCCCAGCAGCGGCTGGCCCTGGTGCGGGCAGCGCGCGAACTGCTGGAGGGCGGCGACGCGGAGGCCGTGACCTTCACCGCGGTCGCCAGAGCCACGGGCCTCGCCCGCAACAGCGTCTACAAATACTTCCCCGGCCGCCCCGAACTGCTCGCCGCCGTCGTCGAGGACGCGATGCCGCGCTGGACGGACGCCATCCAGTCCGGCATGTCGGTGGCCGGCACGCCCGAGGAGAAGATCGCCGCCTATGTGTCGTCCCAGCTGGAGCTGGTGCGCAGCGGGGAGCACCGGATCGCCCAGGCGCTGGCCGGGGTCCGGGACGCGACAGTGGTGCGGGAGAGCGCGGCGCGGGTCCACCGGGAGCTGCTCACCCCGCTGATCGGCGCTCTCACCGAGCTGGGCGAGGAGGACCCGCGGCGCACGGCGCTGCTGCTGCAGGGGATCGTCAACGCCGCCACGACGGCGATCGAGGCGGGCGACGACCATGTGGCGGTGACGGACCGGGCAGTACGGATGGCGGTCACCGCGATCACGGGAGCAGCCGTAGGACGGTGACGGGGACGGGTCGCGCGAACCGTCGGCCGCACCTCCCACCGACGCCCGAGGCGCCCGCCTACGGGGCCGCTACCGGTTGGAGGCGGCCGCGGATGCCGTCGAAGTGGGTGCACATGGCATGCACCGCGCGTTCACCGTCGGCCGCCTCGATCGCCTCGACGATCTCGCGGTGCTGGGCACAGGTGGCCGCGGGGTCCTGATGGCCGTCGTCGAGGTCCTCGCGCACCCGGTCCACGGCCGCCCTGGGTGCGCATCTGGCGTCCGGGACGGATCTGGGGAAGGCGCCGGCCGTGCTGACCTTCGCGGGCACGGTGATCACGGTGCTGCTGGTCGGGTTCGATGTACCGGCCAGGCTGAACCGGCTCACCGATCCGGATGCGGAGCGGAACCATCTCGCGGTGCCGCTGGAGACGGAACGGGACGCGGCCTCGCGCATGACGGCGTCCGGCTGACACAACGGGAATTCCGGGAACGCGGGGCGGACCGGGGCGATGAACACCACCCCGGCCCGCCCCGCGTTCCCGGCTGCTCCACGGACAGAAATGCGTCAGCGACTCCGCCACGCATGCCGGTTTCGCGGACCCTTCGAGTTCATGGCGTTCCTCAGGACGCGATGCGCTCGAAGATCGCGGCGAGGCCCTGTCCGCCGCCGATGCACATGGTCTCCAGGCCGTACCGGGCCTCGCGGCGGTGCAGCTCGCGGGTCAGTGTGGCGAGGATCCGGGCACCTGTGGCGCCGACCGGGTGGCCGAGGGAGACGCCGGATCCGTTGACGTTGATGCGCTGTTCGTGGTCGGTGTCGCCGAGTCCCAACTCGCGGGTGCAGGCGAGCACTTGGGCGGCGAAGGCCTCGTTGATCTCGATCAGGTCGAGGTCGGTGAGGCTGAGTCCGGCGCGGTCGAGGGCGGCCCGGGTCGCCGGAACGGGGCCGATGCCCATGGTCGCGGCGGGCACCCCGGCGCGGGCGAAGGAGACCAGCCGGACCAGCGGGGTGAGGCCGAGCCGTCCGGCGGTGGCCGCGCTGGTCACCAGGCAGGCTGCGGCTGCGTCGTTCTGACCGCTGGCGTTGCCCGCGGTGACGGTCGCCCCGGGGTCGGACTTCGCCATGATCGGGCGCAGCGCGGCAAGCTGTTCGGCGGTGGTGTCGGGGCGGGGGTGTTCGTCGGCGGTGACAAGCGTCTCGCCCTTGCGGGTCCGTACGGTGACGGGGACGGTCTCCGCGTCGTACCGTCCCTCCATCGCGGCCCGGCCGGCGCGCTGCTGCGAGCGCAGGGCGAGGGCGTCCTGGTCGGCGCGGCTGATGCCGTACGCGCGGCGCAGATTCTCGGCTGTCTCGATCATGCCGCCCGGTACGGGGTGGTTGACGCCACCCGCGGTGACCCTGCCGCGGGCCAGCGCGTCGTGGAGCTGGAGGCCGGGGCCCTTGATGCCCCAGCGGCCGTCGTGCGTGTAGTACGGGGCGGCGCTCATCACGTCGACGCCGCCCGCGATGACGACCTCGCTGAAGCCGGCCCGGATCTGCATCGCCGCGTCGAGGACGGCCTGGAGGCCGGAGCCGCAGCGACGGTCGATCTGGGATCCGGTGACGGTCTCGGGCAGTCCGGCGTCGAGGGCCGCGACCCGGCCGATCGCGGGGGCCTCCGCGGACGGGTATGCGTGTCCGAGGATCACCTCGTCGACCGCGGCGGGGTCGATTCCGGTACGGGCCACGACCTCGGCGATGACGCGTGCGGCAAGTGCGGCCGGCGCCTGCTGTGCGAACACTCCGCCGAAACGGCCGATGGGGGTGCGCAGCGGTTCACAGATGACGACATCGAGCTGCTGGTCGGGCACGGCGTGACCTTTCGGTGGCGAGGGGCGTATGCCGCCGACCCTTGCACCCGGCGACTGAGTCGGTCCAATATCCAGTTCGCCCTGGTTCAAGACGTGGCGCGTCTCAATGGCGACTTGCGGTGGTTCGGTCCCCGGCCGGACCCTCCGGCGTGGGCAGGGCCTCCTCCGCCACCGCGAGCACCGCCCGCAGAACGGCGGAAGGATTGTCGGCCCGCCAGGCCAGCGCCGCCCGGAGCCGGATGGGCGGTCCGGACAGGGGCCGGTAGACGAGGCCGTTCTGCTGGATGTGCTGTACGGAGGTGACGGTGAGCGTCACGCCGACGCCCGCGGCGACCAACGCAAGGATGGTGTACGAGTCGGGCGCCTCCTGCACCACACGCGGGTTGAACCCGGCGGCCTCACAGGCCCCGACCATCGCGTCGCGCACCGTGGAGCCCGTGTTGGCGGGGAAGGCGACGAAGGGCTCCTCGGCGAGGACGTCGATGGGGACGCTCTCCAGCCGGGCGAGCCGGTGGTCCGAGGGCAGTGCGCACACCAGCTCCTCCTCGTCGATCACCCGGTACGCCACCCCCGCCCGGGTCACCGGCAGCCGAACGAATCCCAGGTCGAGCGAGCCGTCTGCGACCCGGTCGAGGGCGACATTGGCGTACGTCTGCCCCTTCATGACCAGTTCGAGGGCGGGGTGGGCGGCGCGCACGGCGCGGGTGAGGAGCGGCAGCGTCTCGTGGCTGGAGGCGCCCGCGAAGCCGATGGTGACCCGTCCGTGCTCGCCGCGGCCGGCCGCCTTCGCGGCCCGCACCGCTGTGTCGAGGTCGTCGAGCACGGTCCGTACCGGCTGGAGGAAGGACTCCCCCGCGCTGGTGAGCCGCACCGACCGGGTGTTGCGTTCGAAGAGCTGGACGCCCAGTTCCTTCTCCAGCTGCCGGATCTGCTGACTCAGCGGCGGCTGGGCCATCTGCAGCCGCTTCGCGGCCCGCCCGAAGTGCAGTTCCTCGGCGACCGCGACGAACGCGGAGAGATGACGCAGTTCCATGCCCGCCGCTCCGGTCACCGGCCGGTCTCCACCAACCGGATCCATCGATCCAATTCATTAATCAGACGTCTTGGTGCGACCTTAATTTGGTATTGGACAGCAATCAATAGCCGCTGACACGGTGGGGCCACGCGCATGAACTGGGCGCACGCAGAGCAGGAGGAGCACCGTGGCCGGTGTCGCCCGGGTCATCACCGAACTGGGCACCCTGACCCGTGCGGGCATCGGCGAGGAGCTGCGGCTGGTCGCCGTCCACCCGGGCGTCACCGTCGAACAGGTACGGGCGGCCACCGGCTGGGACCTGCTGGTCGCCGACAAGGTCGAGGCCGTACCGCCGCCGACCGCGGCCGAACTGCCGCCGCTGCGCGAGGGCGTTGACCCGGACCGCGTCTATCTTCGCTGAGACGAATCAGATGTCACACCCCGAGAGGACCGCAACCGCCATGCGAATCAGGATCGTCGGCGCCGGGGCCATGGGCCGCGGCATCGCCCAGTGGGCGGCGACCGCCGGACACACCGTCGAGCTGTGCGACGTACGGACGGAGGCGGTGACGGCCGCCGTGGACTTCGTACGGTCCATGCTCGAACGGGCCGTACAGAAGGGCCGGATGTCCGCCGAGGACTGTGCCGCCGCCCTGGAGCGGCTGATCCCGCTGGACGACCCCTGGGGGGAGGGCCCGGATGTCGAGCTGGTCATCGAGGCCGTGCGGGAGGACCTCGACACCAAGACGGAGGTCTTCGGCCGGCTGGAGCAGGCGCTGCCCGCGACGGCCGTCTTCGCGACCAACACCTCGTCCCTGTCGGTCACCCGGATCGCCGCGGCGCTGAAGGACCCGACGCGCCTGGCAGGGCTGCACTTCTTCAACCCGGTACCGCTGATGAGGATCGTCGAGATCGTGCCGGGTGCGGCCACCCGCGCGGAGATCGTGCCGTCCCTCACCGAGCTCGTCGAGAGCTGCGGGCACCGTGCGGTCACGGTCGCCGACACCCCCGGATTCCTGGTCAATCACGCAGGCCGCGGTCTGGTGACCGAGGCGCTCGCGCTGCTGGAGGAGACGATCGGCGACCCGGCGGGCATCGACCGGATCGCCCGCGATGTGCTCGGCCTGCGGATGGGTCCGTTCGAGCTGATGGACCTCACAGGCCTGGATGTGACGGCCGCGGTGATCGACTCGATCTGGCAGGGATTCCGGTACGCGGACCGGCTCCGCCCCTCCTATCTCACCCCGAACCGGGTGGCCGCCGGGCTGCACGGCCGCAAGACCGGGCGCGGCTGGTTCGACCACGGCCGCCAGGCGCCCGCCCCGGCCCCGGAACCACCGGTCATGGGCGACGCGAACCGCCCGGTGTTCGTCCACGGCGCCGCACCGCAGGCCCGGGACGCGGCCGTGCTGCGTGCGGCGCTGACCGCTGCGGGAGCCGTCGTCGAGACGGGCACGGAGCCGTCCGCCGACGCCCTCGTACTGGTCCCGGTCTGGGGCGTCACGGTGGCCTCCGTGATCGCCGCACACCGGTTGCCCGCGGGGCGCACCTTCGGCGTGGACCCGCTGCCGCCGGCCGGCCGGCGGCGGGTGCTGGCCGTGACCCCGGCGGCGGATCCGGCCGCCGCGCGCGACGCCCGCGCGGTGCTGGCCCGGGCGGCGGACGGCGACGAGCCCTACGCGGTCTCGGTGGTACGGGACACGGCGGGCTCGGTCGCTCAGCGGCTGCTCGCCTCGATCGTCTCGGTCGCGGCATCGATCGCGGAGCGCTCCATCGCCACCCCCGCCGATATCGACCTGGCCGTCACGGCCGGGCTCGGCTACCCCGTCGGCCCGCTGGCCTGGGGCGACCGGATCGGCGCCGAACGGATGCTGGAGCTGCACCGGGCGCTGCACCGCACGACGGGCGACCCGCGTCACCGCCCGAGCCGCTGGGTCACCGAACGCGCCCAGCTCGGTCTGGCGCTGACGGACCCGGGGACATCACCGGCCGACTGCACGGCCGGCACCGCGTCGTCGTGACGGCGCGGCGGGACCTGCCGCGGGCCTGCGGTCCCGGCGGGTCCCGTCGTACGCGGTCCGCGTCCCCGGGGATGTCTGAAGATCACGGCCCATGTCCGTTTCGTACAAGACCCCCGGTGGGGCCCGGTCTACGGTCGGAACATGACTCCACGAATGGACGCGATCGGCATCATCACCGCGGATCTGGCCGCATCGCTCGCCTTCTACCGCCGGCTCGGTCTCGACATCCCAGCCGATGCGGAATCCGCACCTCATGTCGAAGTGACGCTCCCGGGCGGGCAGCGACTGCTGTGGGACACCGAGGACGTCATCGGCTCGTTCGACCCCGACTGGACCGCGCCGCGCGGCGGGGAACGCCTCGGACTCGCCTTCCTCTGCGACAGCCCGGCGGAGGTGGACGCGGTGTACGACGACCTGACCGGCGCCGGATACCGGGGACATCTGAAGCCGTGGGACGCGGTGTGGGGGCAGCGTTATGCGACGGTCCTCGACCCGGACGGCTGCGCGGTGTCGTTGTTCGCCGCCAACGGCTGAGGCCGAGCGCCTGCCCGGCCCCGTCACGTGGGCGTGAGGTAGGCGGTCAGCGTGGTACCGGCCAGGTCGCGCATCTCTCGCGCCAGATGGGCCTGGTCGGTGCAGCCCGCCTCGACCGCCGCCTCTGCGTACGGCGTTCCGGACCGGGCGAGGGTGAGCGCACGCTGCAGCCGCAGGACCCGGGCGAGCATCTTGGGCCCGTAGCCGAAGGCCGCGAGTGAGCGGCGGTGCAGCTGGCGGGCGCCGAGGCCGACCGCCTGCGCAGTGTCCGCGACGGACCGCCCGGCGCCGAGCTGTGCGGCGACAAACCGCATCACAGGGTCCGGCGGTGTCGTGTCGGCCGCCCGCCGCAAGGCGATGGTCTCCAGTGCGGCGGCGGGGTCGGGGGCTTCGGCGAGGCGCTCGTTGAGTACGCGGGCCGGCGCGCCCGGCCACAGGTCCGCGAGGTCGACCCGGCGGTCGCGCAGTTCGTGCGCCGGTACGCCGAGGAGCGCGGGGGCCGTGCCGGGCGCGAAGCGGATGCCGGCGTACTGCCCGCCGGTCCCGACGGCCGACGTCCCGGCATGGGTGTCGGGGCCCGCGACGAGCAGCCGTCCGCCGATCCAGAGCAGGTCCATGCAGCCGTCGGGCAGCACCGGGTGGACCGAACCTCCCGGCACACTCAGTGTCCACACGGTCGCACCGTCGAACCGCGACGCCCACTCTTCGTATCTGTCGGCCATACCCCCACGCTCTTCCCGTCGGCGAACGGACTCGGCTTGTGCGGGCGCCGCACCGGCCGTACCCGCAGGACAGCGGGCGTCCTCAGTCGTCGGACGGGTTGTTCGACTTGTCCGACTCCTTGTCGCGGCTCGGCTGCAGCCTGGACTTCACATCGTCCGGCGGCAGGAACCTCGACCAGCGCTCCGGGAACTCGGACGGCATATAGGGACTGTCATCGTCGTCCCAGTCCCCGTCCTGGTTCTCCGCCTGCGTCCGCGCGACGAACTCCGCGGCCTGGGCCGCCCGTACCCGCTCATTGGCCGCACGTGCCGCGGCCGTCGCCAGCGAGGGCCACACCCGGTCGATCGCGGCATTGACCGCCGCTCCGACCAGCACCGCGAACGCGGAGATACCGATCCACAGCAGGACGGCGATCGGGGCCGCCAACGAGCCGTAGATCGTGGGCCCCTCGACCGTACTCGTGAGGTAGATCCGAAGCAGGAAGCTGCCGAGCACCCACATCGCGAGCGCCACCAGCGCACCCGGCACGTCCTCGATCCACGGTGAACGGACCGGTACGGACACGTGATAGAGCGTCGTCAGGAACGCGATCGACAGCAGGATGACCAGCGGCCAGTACAGAACGCTTATGAGCTCGGTGCCCCACGGGATGAATTCCACGACCCGGTCGGGGCCGACCACGAGCAGCGGCAGCACGACGGCACCGAGCAGCAGCGCGACGACGTACAGCAGGAAGGAGAGCAGCCGCGTCTTGACGATGCCGCGCTGGCCGTCGAGGCCGTACATCACCGTGATCGTGTCGATGAAGACATTGACCGCGCGGGAGCCGGACCAGAGCGCGATGGCGAAGCCGATGGAGATGACATCGGGCCGGGCGCCGGTGGTGACGTCCGCCAGGAGGGGTTTGGCGAAGTCGTTCACACCCCGCTCGCTGAGCACCGTCTGCGCGGCGTTGAGGATGTTGCGCTCGATGGAGGCGACCGTGGTGGTGCTGGTCCACGCGTCGACGTAACCGAGCAGACCGATCAGGCCGAGGAGCAGCGGAGGCAGGGACAGCAGGGTGAAGAACGCCGCCTCGGCGGCGAGTCCCAGAATGCGGTACTCCATGCACGAGTTGACGGTGTCCTTGAGCAACTGCCAGACCATCTGCCGCTTGGAAACGTTGCGGTAGAGGACTCGGGCCCGGTGGAGTCGACCCGGTGGCCGCTCGGGTGTTTCATTTGCTGCCTGCACGTCCTTACCGTATCGGCATGGCAGCCACCACCCACACAGTGTCCAACCAGGTACCGCCGCTGGTCGGCTACGACGTCTTCGCCGCCGACCGCGCGCTCACGGAGGCGGTGCAACGTCACATGCCGCCCGAGCTTCTCGCCGAGGCCCGGGGCGAGCTCGGCGAGCTGGGCAGATCCGCGGGCTCCGCGCAGGCGCAGGCGTGGGGGGTGCAGGCGAACGAGAATCCGCCGGTGCTGCGTTCCCACGACCGGTACGGGAATCGCATCGACGAGGTGGAGTTCCATCCGGCCTGGCACCGGCTGCTGGGTCATGCGGTCGCCGCGGGTCTGACCGACGCCTGGGGCAGGCCGGGCGGTCATGTGCGGCGTGCGGCCGGGTTCCTGGTGTGGACGCAGGCCGAGGCGGGGCACGGCTGCCCGCTGTCGATGACGCACGCGGCGGTGCCCGCGCTGCGGACCGATCCGGCGCTGGCCGCCGACTGGGAGCCGCTGCTGACCTCGAAGGTGTACGAGCAAGGGCTGCGGCCCGCGGCGCAGAAGGCCGGTGTGCTCTTCGGGATGGGCATGACGGAGAAGCAGGGCGGCACGGACGTACGGTCCAATACAACGCGGGCCGAGCCGCTGGCGGCGCAGGGCGAGTATCTGCTCACCGGGCACAAGTGGTTCTGTTCGGCGCCGATGTCCGACGGCTTCCTGGTGCTGGCGCAGGCGCCCGCCGGCCTGACGTGTTTTCTGCTGCCCCGTGTGCTGCCCGACGGCACGCGGAACACGTTCGCGATCCAGCGGCTGAAGGACAAACTGGGCAACCGGTCCAATGCGTCGAGCGAGGTCGAGTTCGACGGGACGTGGGCGCGCCGGGTCGGTGACGAGGGGCGCGGGGTGCGCACCATCATCGAGATGGTGGCGGCGACCCGGCTGGACTGTGTGGTCGGCTCGGCGGCGCTGATGCGGCAGGCGGTGGCGCAGGCGATCCACCACTGCACCTACCGCAGCGTGTTCGGCGGGGTGCTGATCGAGAAGCCGCTGATGCGCAATGTGCTGGCCGATCTGGCGCTGGAGTCGGAGGCCGCGACGGTGCTGGCGCTCCGGCTGGCGGCGGCGTACGACGCCGATACGGAGAGCGAGCGGGCCTTTCTGCGGATCGCGGTGCCGACGGCGAAGTACTGGGTGACGAAGCGGTGCACGCCGATGGTGGGTGAGGCGCTGGAGTGTCTCGGCGGCAACGGTTACGTCGAGGAGTCCGGGATGCCCCGGCTGCTGCGCGAGGCGCCGCTCAACTCGATCTGGGAAGGCTCCGGGAATGTACAGGCGCTGGATGTGCTGCGGGCCCTGCAGCGCGAGCCGCTGGCCCTGAACGCGTTCCTCCAGGAGGTCGGCAGGGCGCGCGGCGCCGATCACCGGCTGGACGGGGCGATCAAGGACATGCTGACGGAGCTCGCCGATCTGAACGGGATCGAGGCGCGGGCTCGCAGGCTGGTCGAGCGGATGGCTCTGGTACTGCAGGGTTCGCTGCTGGTGCGCTGGGCGCCGCCGGAAGTCGCCGACGCGTTCTGTGCGTCACGGCTGGGCGGGGACTGGGGCACGGCGTTCGGGACGCTGCCGCACAGCCTCGATCTGGCATCGGTCGTGGAACGGGCGCGGCCCGTCGAGCGTTAGCCGGAGAGTTACGGCAACGGAGGGTGGTGCTGCGCCGACACGGCACCACCCTCCATGCTGTGCACACCGAACAGCGGGACACAGGCGCCGCCGTGCGGTGTTCCGTCACTCTCATACGGACCTGTACTCCCTCGCCAGAGTTGCAAAAGGTTGCAACCATTGTGTGGAGTGCGCACTGCCGGGACCCTCGCAGCGGGCAGGATGGGCCCGGGGCCGTTTGTCCGGCGCCGGCATCTGGGGGAATGAGAGTGGACACAAGCGCTGCCGAGGTGACGCGATCGGCTGTGCCGCGGTCCGTCCAGGCCCTACGCATGATCCACCGTGCCAGGGAGGCGAAGGTCGTGGGCGAGCGTTCACCGGTTGCCCCGCGCGCGGAGATCGGCGCCTCGTGGGACCGGGTGCTGCGCAGCGGAATCGATCCGGATCAGTCCACCGAGAGCGTGCTGCTGGAGATGGACGAGATCGAGCACCGGCGACGGAGTTCGACGCTGGGCGAGGTGATGCCGCTGCTGAGCGAGGGCCTGGTCTCCCTGGCGGATGCCGCCCAGCAGATCGTGGTGGTCACCGATGTGGAGGGCCGGGTGCTGTGGCGCCAGGGCAATACGGGGGTGCTGCGCCGGGCCGACCGCATCTGTCTGGCGGAGGGCGCGGCCTGGGCGGAGGCGAGCACGGGGACGAACGCGATCGGTACGGCGCTCGTCTCACGCACACCGGTCCAGGTTCATTCGTCGGAGCATTTCGTGCGCAGTCTGCACAACTGGACCTGTGCGGCGGCCCCGGTGCGTGATCCGCGGGACGGCCGGCTGATCGGCATCCTCGACATCAGCGGTCCGGCGTCCACGTTCCATCCGACCTCGCTCGCCCTGGTCGGTTCGGTCGCCAGGCTGGCCGAGAGCGAGATCAGGAACCGTCATCTCCAGGCGATCGACCGGCTGCGTTCGGTGGCGGCGCCGCTGCTGTGCCGGCTGGGTGGACGGGCCCTGGCGGTGGACACCCACGGCTGGCTCGCCGCGGTGACCGGGATGCCGCCGGTCGACCGGCTGCCGCTGCCGAAGTCGTTGCAGCCGGGCCGGGTGTGGCTGCCGTCGCTCGGTATGTGCCAGGTCGAGCCGCTGTCCGGCGGCTGGCTGGTGCAGGTCACGGACGGGTCTTCGGACGGGCCGCCGCGACGGGTGGTGCTGGACCTGAGCCGGCCGCGCGGGCTCACGGTCAATGTGGTGAGTGCGGTGGGCACCTGGACGCAGCGGCTCTCGCCCCGCCACGCGGAGCTGCTGTACGCCCTGGCGCTGCACCGCGAGGGGCGTACGGCATCCGAGCTGGCGGAGGACATCTTCGGCGACGCGACCCGGACGGTGACGGTGCGTGCGGAGATCTCACGGATTCGCCGCCATCTCGCGGAGGTGCTCGCACACCGCCCGTACCGCTTCGGCGAGGGGGTCGAGGTGGAGGTGATCCAACCGGATCATCCGGCCGATCTGCTGCCGCGCTCGACGGCTCCGGTGGTGGTCAGGGCACGTGAGGGCTCCTAGGACCGCTCTCTCCCGCCGCTTGCCGCCGGTCCCGCTGTCCGAGCCGCGGGACCGACTTGGGCCCTGGCTGCGCGGCATGGTTCCCTGGCAGCCATGAGCAACCCCGCGCACACCACTGCGACCACCGCCGAGGTGACCATCTGGTCCCTGGAACAGACCTCCCCCGACGATCTGCGCCCCGCCGCGGTCCCAAAGGGCGACGTGCGGATCGTGCGGTCCGAGGTCCCGCTGCCCGAGTTCAGCCGGTTCCTCTACACGGCGGTCGGCGGCGACATCCAGTGGACGGACCGGCTCACGATGACGTACGCGCAGTGGCAGGAGGCCCTGGACCGGCCCGGGGCGGAGACCTGGGTGGCGTACGAGAACGGCACCCCGGCCGGATACATCGAGCTGGACCCGCAGGACGAAGGCGTGGTGGAGATCATGTACTTCGGGCTGATACCGGCTTTCCGGGGGCGCCGGATAGGCGGCCATCTGCTCTCGCACGGCGTCGCCCGCGCCTGGGACCTGGCGGAGCGCTGGCCGGAGCGGACACCGACGAAGCGGGTGTGGCTGCACACCTGCTCCAAGGACGGCCCGCACGCCATGGACAACTATCTGCGGCGCGGCTTCAAGCTGTTCGACACGAAGGTGGAGCTGGAGCCCGAGGCGGCGACGCCGGGGCCGTGGCCGGGGGCGGCGCGGTAGCGCGCGGACAGCAATTCCCTGCGGCAGGTAGGGGGATTGCGGCCATTACGGACGGCCCGGCCCGGGCGGGCCGGGTGATGGGCACCACACCGTCTCGCATCACGGGACAGTCCCGTCCACATCATGGATAGTGGTGGACTGGTCCGAGATTCGCGTGACAGGCTTCCGTCATGTCCGGAACTGGAATTGCCTTGGTGAGTCGACGCCACGTCGATCTCGGCCGCATGTCCAGCGCCATCTGTCCGGCGAGCTGAGAGTCCCAGCACCGCCGCGATCCCCTTTTCTCTGCAAACCCTGCGCACCGCCGCGCCTCAGCGCGAGTGTGCAGCTCAGAGCCGCCCTCCTGCAGTCCCGAAGGACGTACCGTCATGGCCGCTACCCCGGAACAGCCTGCGACCACCACGCCCCGCCGCAAGGCCGGACGCCACCGTGGCGAAGGCCAGTGGGCCATGGGGCACCACACTCCGCTCAACGGCAATGAGCAGTTCAAGAAGGACGACGACGGTCTCAATGTGCGGACACGCATTGAGACGATCTACTCCAAGCGCGGTTTCGACTCGATCGACCCCAACGACCTCCGTGGACGCATGCGCTGGTGGGGCCTCTACACCCAGCGCAAGCCCGGAATCGACGGCGGCAAGACCGCGATCCTGGAGCCGGAGGAGCTGGACGACAAGTACTTCATGCTGCGGGTCCGGATCGACGGCGGCCGGCTGACCACCGAGCAGTTGCGGGTCATCGGCGAGATCTCGCAGGAGTACGCGCGCGGCACCGCGGACATCACCGACCGGCAGAACATCCAGCTGCACTGGATCCGCATCGAGGACGTCCCGGCGATCTGGGAGAAGCTGGAGGCCGTCGGGCTCTCCACCACCGAGGCATGCGGCGACTGCCCCCGCGTGATCATCGGCTCCCCGGTGGCCGGGATCGCCGCCGACGAGATCATCGACGGGACGCCGGCGGTCGACGAGATCCACGAGCGCTACATCGGCAACAAGGAATTCTCGAACCTGCCGCGCAAGTTCAAGACCGCGATCTCCGGCTCGCCGGTGCAGGACGTGGTGCACGAGATCAACGACATCGCGTTCGTCGGCGTCGTCCACCCCGAGCACGGCCCGGGCTTCGACGTCTGGGTCGGTGGCGGGCTCTCCACCAACCCGCGTCTCGCCGAGCGGCTGGGCGCCTGGGTGCCTCTCGACGAGGTGCCGGACGTCTGGGCCGGGGTCGTCGGCATCTTCCGTGACTACGGGTACCGTCGGCTGCGCACCCGCGCCCGCCTGAAGTTCCTGATGGCCGACTGGGGTCCGGCGAAGTTCCGCCAGGTACTGGAGGACGAGTACCTGAAGCGTCCGCTCGCCAACGGGCCCGCGCCCACGGAGCCCAGCAGCCGCTGGCGCGACCACATCGGCGTCCACCAGCAGAAGGACGGCCGGTTCTACCTCGGATTCGCACCCCGGGTCGGCCGTGTGGACGGCTCCACCCTGGCCAAGATCGCCGACCTGGCGGCCGCCCACGGCTCGGACCGGCTGCGCACCACCGTCGAGCAGAAGATGCTCATCCTCGATGTGGAGCAGGACCAGGTGGACTCCCTGGTCGCCGGCCTCGAAGCGCTCGACTTCCAGGTGAGGCCCTCGCCGTTCCGGCGGGGCACGATGGCCTGCACCGGCATCGAGTTCTGCAAGCTGGCGATCGTCGAGACGAAGGCGCGCGGCGCCTCGCTGATCGACGAACTGGAGCGCCGCCTGCCGGAGTTCGACGAGCCGCTGACCATCAACATCAACGGCTGCCCCAACGCCTGCGCCCGCATCCAGACCGCGGACATCGGCCTCAAGGGCCAGCTCGTCCTGGACGCCGACGGCAACCAGGTCGAGGGCTACCAGGTGCACCTGGGCGGCGCCCTGGGCCTGGAGGCCGGGTTCGGCCGGAAGGTCCGTGGGCTGAAGGTCACTTCGACCGAACTGCCCGACTATGTCGAGCGGGTCCTGGGCCGCTTCCAGGAGGAGCGCGAGGACGGCGAGCGGTTCGCGGCCTGGGCGGCGCGGGCCAGTGCGGAGTCGCTGTCATGAGCGAACGCGCCGCGCCGTTCTACTGCCCTTACTGCGGTGACGAGGACCTGCGCCCGCACGAGACCGGCCACGGCGCCTGGGAATGTGCCTCCTGCAACCGCGCGTTCCAGCTGAAGTTCCTGGGCCTGCTGACCCGGGGGTTGCAGCGCAACAACGTTGAAGGGGAGGGGATATGACGGATGCTCATATGGCAGAACGCAGCATCGATGAACTGAAGGAGCTGGCCGGGCGGGCGGCCCGGGAGCTGGAGGAAGCCTCCGCGCCGGAGATCCTCCAATGGGCCGCCGACACCTTCGGCAGGAAGTTCTGCGTCACCTCGTCCATGGAGGACGCCGTCGTCGCCCACCTCGCCTCGCGCGCCTTTCCGGGTGTGGACGTGGTCTTTCTCGACACCGGCTACCACTTCCCCGAGACGATCGGCACCCGCGACGCGGTCGAGGCCGTGATGGACGTCAACGTCATCACGCTGACTCCGCGCCGGTCCGTGGCCGAGCAGGACGCCGAGTACGGACCGAAACTGCACGACCGCGACCCGGACCTGTGCTGCAAGTTGCGGAAGGTCAAGCCCCTTGAGGAGGGCCTGACTTCGTACGCGGCCTGGGCGACCGGGCTGCGCCGCGACGAGTCCCCCACCCGGGCGAACACCCCGGTCGTCGGCTGGGACGAGAAGCGGCAGAAGGTGAAGATCTCGCCGATCGCCCGCTGGACGCAGGACGACGTCGACGCGTACGTGGCCGAGCACGGCGTTCTCACCAACCCCCTGCTGATGGACGGATACGCCTCCGTGGGCTGCGCGCCCTGCACCCGCCGGGTGCTGGCGGGCGAGGACGCACGCGCCGGACGCTGGGCCGGCCGGGGCAAGACCGAGTGCGGGCTGCACTGATGACGACTGATCAGGAGACTTCGATGAGCGTGACGGAGACGGGAGCCACCATCTGGCTGACCGGTCTGCCGAGCGCGGGCAAGACCACCATCGCGTACGAACTCGCCGGGCGGCTGCGCGGCGAGGGCCACCGCGTGGAAGTGCTCGACGGCGACGAGATCCGGGAGTTCCTCTCCGCGGGTCTCGGCTTCTCCCGCGAGGACCGCCACACCAATGTCCAGCGGATCGGCTTCGTCGCCGAGCTGCTGGCGGCCAACGGCGTGAAGGTGCTGGTCCCGGTCATCGCCCCGTACGCGGACAGCCGGGACGCGGTACGCAAGCGGCACCAGGCCGAGGGCACCGCGTATCTGGAGGTGCATGTCGCGACTCCGGTCGAGGTGTGCTCCGTGCGCGATGTGAAGGGCCTCTATGCCAAGCAGGCGGCCGGCGAGATCAGCGGGCTCACCGGGGTCGACGACCCCTACGAGGCACCCGAGTCGCCGGATCTGCGGATCGAGTCGCACCGGCAGACCGTGCAGGAGTCCGCGGCGGAGCTCTACGCGCTGCTGAGCGAGAGGGGTGCGGCATGACGACCGTCGCGACCGTGCAGGAAGGTACCGACAATCCGTACGCACTCAGCCACCTGGACTCCCTGGAGTCCGAAGCCGTACACATCTTCCGCGAGGTGGCGGGCGAGTTCGAGCGGCCGGTGATCCTGTTCTCCGGCGGCAAGGACTCCATCGTGATGCTGCACCTGGCACTCAAGGCATTCGCGCCCGCGCCGGTGCCGTTCACACTGCTGCACGTGGACACCGGGCACAACTTCCCCGAGGTGCTGGAGTACCGCGACCGGACGGTGGCCCGGCACGGGCTGCGCCTCCATGTCGCCTCCGTGCAGGAGTACATCGACGCCGGGAAGCTCCGCGAACGCCCGGACGGCACCCGCAACCCGCTGCAGACCGTGCCGCTGACCGAGGCGATCCAGCAGCACCGCTTCGACGCCGTGTTCGGCGGCGGACGCCGTGACGAGGAGAAGGCGCGCGCCAAGGAGCGGGTCTTCTCGCTGCGTGACGAGTTCTCGCAGTGGGACCCGCGGCGTCAGCGCCCCGAGCTGTGGCAGCTCTACAACGGCCGTCACGCGCCCGGTGAGCACGTCCGGGTCTTCCCGATCTCCAACTGGACCGAGCTGGACGTCTGGCAGTACATCGCCCGTGAGGGCATCGAGCTTCCGGAGATCTACTTCGCCCATGAGCGCGAGGTCTTCAACCGCTCCGGGATGTGGCTGACCGCGGGCGACTGGGGCGGCCCCAAGGAGGGCGAGCAGGTCGAGACCCGGCAGGTGCGCTACCGCACGGTCGGCGACATGTCGTGCACCGGCGCCGTCGACTCGGACGCGACGACGCTGGACGCCGTGATCACCGAGATCGCCGCCTCCCGGCTCACCGAGCGGGGCGCGACGCGTGCCGACGACAAGATGTCCGAGGCCGCGATGGAAGACCGTAAGCGCGAGGGGTACTTCTAGGATGACCGCACTCACCCGGCACACAGAGCAGTTGTCGACCACCACCCTGCTGCGGTTCGCCACCGCGGGGTCCGTCGACGACGGCAAGTCCACCCTCGTGGGACGTCTTCTGCACGACTCAAAGTCGGTCCTCACCGACCAGTTGGAGGCCGTCGAGCACGCCTCGCGCAGCCGGGGCCAGGAGGCGCCCGACCTGGCACTGCTGACCGACGGGCTCCGGGCCGAGCGCGAGCAGGGCATCACCATCGATGTCGCCTACCGCTACTTCGCCACGCCGCGCCGCCGGTTCATCCTGGCCGACACCCCGGGGCATGTGCAGTACACCCGGAACATGGTGACGGGCGCCTCGACGGCCGAGCTCGCCGTCGTCCTGGTCGACGCCCGCAACGGTGTCGTCGAGCAGACCCGCCGCCATGCCGCGGTCGCCGCCCTGCTGCGGGTGCCGCATGTGGTGCTGGCCGTCAACAAGATGGACCTGGTCGACTACGCGGAGCCCGTGTTCGCCGCCATCGCCGAGGAGTTCACCGCGTACGCCGCATCCCTCGGCGTCCCGGGCTGGGGGTCCGGGGGGGACCCCCAGGAAAACTGGTGTACCGCGATCCCGATCTCCGCGCTGGCCGGTGACAACGTCGTGGAACCGTCCTCACACATGGACTGGTACGGCGGCCCGACGGTCCTGGAACACCTGGAGACGGTGCCGGTCAGCCATGACCTCACCGCCTGCCACGCCCGCTTCCCCGTCCAGTACGTCATCCGGCCGCAGACGGCCGAGCACCCGGACTACCGGGGCTACGCGGGCCAGATCGCGGCCGGTGCCTTCCGCGTCGGCGAGGCCGTCACCGTCCTGCCCTCGGGCCGTACGTCGACGGTCACCGCGATCGACGCGCTCGGCGAGAGCGTGGACATCGCCTGGGCGCCCCAGTCGGTGACGATCCGGCTGGCCGACGACATCGACATCTCGCGCGGTGATCTGATCGCCCCGGCCGACGACGCGCCGTCGGTCACGAGGGACGTAGAGGCGACCGTCTGTCATGTCGCGGACCAGCCGCTCACTGTGGGCCAGCGGGTACTGCTCAAGCACACCACCCGCACGGTCAAGGCGATCGTGAAGGACATCCCCTCGCGCCTCACGCTGGACGACCTCTCCCAGCACCCGGCGCCCGGCCGGCTCGACGCCAATGACATCGGCCGGGTCGTCGTCCGCACCGCGGAGCCGCTGGCGCTCGACGCGTACGCGGACTCCCGGCGCACCGGCTCCTTCCTCCTGATCGACCCGGCGGACGGCACCACGCTGACGGCCGGCATGGCCGGTGCCTCGTTCGCCGCCGAGGCCTCGGCCACCGACGACGCCGAATGGAACTTCTGATGAGTATCGACATCTACTCCACTTTCGCGAAGGAGGGCGGCCGCGTCGGCAGCGGCGCCCTCGGCAGCGGCCAGGGCGGGGTGGCGCGATGTGCGCGATGACGTACGCGCACTGCCTGCGCGCCCGCTTGCACCAACCGCACCGCCTGCACAGCCGGTTCAGACGAAGACCTGTCGACTCCCCGGCCGCGTCCCCGTAGTTTCCGGCGGACACGATCACCGGGCCAACGAGAGGAAGACCTCCCGTGTCTGCCCCCCGTACCACGCTCCGCCGCAGCCTCGCCGCTGCCACCGCCCTGCCGCTGCTCGCCGTGGCGCTCACCGCCTGCGGCTACGGCTCCGAGGCGAAGGACGACGAATCCAGGAAGTCGGATGTCGCCGCCGACGCGAAGAAGCTCTCCACGGACACCGTGCGGATCGGCTACTTCCCCAACCTCACGCACGCCACCGCGCTGGTCGGCGACCAGGAGGGGCTCTTCCAGAAGGAACTCGGAGGCACCCGGCTCAAGACCTCGCAGTTCAACGCGGGTCCTTCCGAGATCGAGGCGCTCAACGCCGACTCGATCGACATCGGCTTCATCGGCCCGTCGCCCTCCATCAACGGTTTCACCAAGTCCAAGGGCAAGAACCTGCGGATCATCGGCGGCTCCGCCTCCGGCGGGGTGAAGCTGGTCGTGAACCCGAAGAAGATCAAGACCCTGGACGACCTCAAGGGCAAGAAGATCGCCACACCGCAGCTCGGCAACACGCAGGACGTGGCCTTCCTCAACTGGATCTCCGAGAAGGGCTGGAAGGTCGACGCCCAGAGCGGCAAGGGCGACGTCTCCGTGGTCCGTACGGACAACAAGGTGACCCCGGACGCCTACAAGTCCGGTTCCATCGACGGCGCCTGGGTTCCCGAGCCCACCGCGTCCAAGCTGGTCGCCGAGGGCGCGGAGGAACTGCTCGACGAGTCGACGCTGTGGCCGGACAACAAGTTCGTGATCACGAACATCATCGTGTCGCAGAAGTTCCTGAGCGAGCACCCGGATGTCGTCGAGGCGGTGCTGCGCGGTTCGGTGAAGACCAACGCGTGGATCAACGCCAACCCGGACAAGGCGAAGGCCTCCGCCAACGCCGCGCTCGAAAAGCTGACCGGCAAGGCGCTGCCCGCCGAGGTCCTCGACCCGGCGTGGAAGTCGATCCAGATCACCGATGACCCGCTGGCCGCCACGCTGGACGCGGAGGCCGAGCACGCGGTGAAGGCAGGTCTGCTGGAGAAGCCGGACCTGACCGGCATCTACGACCTGAAGCCGCTGAACAAGGTCCTGAAGGCCGCGGGCAAGCCCGGGGTCGCCGACGCCGGTCTCGGCGTCAAGTAGGACCGACCGGCAGATGCGGGCGGCGTCGCGGGGCTGGGCACGCTCCTTCACCCTCCCCCCATTTTCCGGTCGGTCCGAGCCGCCCGAACCCGAACCCAGGATTCCCAGGAGGTGACGACCATGGCGACCACCCTCACCAAGGCCGAGGACCGTACAGCGGTCGGGCACGCCGCCCGTATCGCACATGTCTCCAAGTCCTTCGGCGGACCGGAGGGGCAGCAGCTCGTCCTGGACGACATCACGCTCGATGTCGCACCGGGCGAGTTCGTCACCCTCCTGGGAGCCTCCGGGTGCGGAAAGTCGACGCTGCTCAATCTGGTGGCCGGACTCGACCGCCCGACCGCGGGGTCCATCGAGACCCCCGGCGGGCGGCCGGCCCTGATGTTCCAGGAGCACGCCCTGTTCCCGTGGCTGACCGCGGGCAAGAACATCGAACTCGCGCTGCGGCTGCGCGGCGTACCGAAGTCGGAGCGCCGCACGGAGGCGGAGCGGCTGCTGGAACTCGTACGGCTGGGCGGGGCGTACGGGAAGCGGGTACATGAACTCTCGGGCGGTATGCGGCAGCGGGTGGCTATGGCCCGGGCCCTCGCCCAGGACAGTCAACTGCTGCTGATGGACGAGCCGTTCGCCGCGCTCGACGCCATCACCCGGGATGTGCTGCACGACGAGCTGACCCGGATCTGGCGCGAGACGAACGTCTCGGTCCTCTTCGTCACACACAATGTGCGCGAAGCGGTGCGGCTCGCCGAGCGGGTCGTCCTGCTGTCGTCCCGCCCCGGCAGGATCGCCCGCGAGTGGACGGTCGACATCGAGCAGCCTCGCCGTATCGAGGACAACGCGGTCGCGGAGCTGTCCGTCGAGATCACCGAACAACTGCGTGGGGAGATCCGCCGTCATGGCCAGCACTGACACGAAGCCCGACGATCTGGCCGGTCTGGAGGCCGGGCTCGACGCGCTGGACGCCGTACAGGTGCGCCGCACCCCGGTGCGCGAGGTGCTGCTGCGCAAGGTGCTGCCGCCCGCGCTCGCGGTGGCGCTGGTGATCACCGTCTGGCAGCTGCTCGTCGAGGCCCAGGTCACCGACGACTACAAGCTGCCGTCACCGGCCGCGGTGTGGAACAGCGCGTCCGACATGTGGCTGCAGGGAACGCTGCTGGAGGTCGTCTGGACCAGCATCTCGCGCGGTCTGCTCGGCTTCCTGATGGCCGTGGCCATCGGTACGCCGCTGGGTCTGCTGGTCGCCCGGGTGAAGTTCGTACGGGCCGCGATCGGTCCGATCCTGTCCGGGCTGCAGTCCCTGCCGTCGGTCGCCTGGGTGGCACCGGCCGTGATCTGGCTCGGGCTGAACGACAAGATGATGTACGCCGTGATCCTGCTGGGAGCCGTCCCCTCGGTCGCCAACGGGCTGGTCTCCGGCGTCGACCAGGTGCCGCCGCTGTTCCTGAGGGCGGGCCGTACGCTCGGCGCGAGCGGGCTGCGCGGGACCTGGCACATCGTGCTGCCGGCCGCGTTGCCCGGCTATCTGGCCGGTCTCAAGCAGGGCTGGGCGTTCTCCTGGCGCTCGCTGATGGCCGCCGAGATCATCGCGTCCTCCCCCGATCTCGGCCTGGGACTCGGTCAGTTGCTGGAGAACGGCCGCAACAACGCGGACATGCCCGGCATCTTCCTCGCCATCATCCTGATTCTGTTCGTCGGTATCGCGATCGACCTGCTGGTCTTCAGTCCGCTGGAGCGGTGGGTGCTGCGCAGCCGCGGTCTCCTCGTCAAGAACTGAGCCACGCCATGTCCGCCCCGGTCCTCCTCGTCATCGCCCACGGCAGCCGCGACCCGCGGCACGCGGCGACCGTGCACGCGCTCACCGCGCGGGTACGGTCGCTGCGGCCGGGGCTGCGCGTGGAGACCGGTTTCCTGGATTTCAACGCGCCGTCGGTGCCGCGGGTGCTGGAGCGGCTGGTGGCACAGGGTGCGGGGGATGTCATCGCGCTCCCCCTGCTGCTCACCCGGGCCTTCCACGCCAAGTCCGACATCCCCACGGTGCTGCACGAGGCCCGGACCGGACTGCCTCGGCTGCGCATCCGGCAGACCGAGGTGCTCGGCCCGTCACCTTTGCTGAATTCGGCACTGGAACGGCGGCTGCACGAAGCCGGGATCCGTCCCGGTGCCCGAAGCTCGACCGGGCTGGTCCTGGCCTCGGCGGGCTCCACAGACCCGGAGGCGATCGCAGTGATCGCTGAAATCGCGCGGGAGCTGCGGCACACCGGTTGGTGCGCCGTGCGGCCTGCGTTCGCCTCCGCTGCATCTCCCGCGGGATTTCCCCGCACCGAGGACGCGGTACGGGCCCTGCGGGCCGAAGGTGTGCGGCGGGTGGCGGTGGCCCCTTACGTCATCGCACCCGGCCGGCTCCCGGACCGTATCGCCGCGGGCGCGGCCGGTGCGGATGTACTGGCCGATGTCCTGGGCGCGTCGACGGAGTTGGCGCGACTGCTGCTGACCCGGTACGACGAGGCCCATGTCCCGCTCGCACGGCCGGCGTCGCTCAGCGCGTAGAGCCCGGCGCGTAGAGACCGGCGCGTGGAGGCCGGCATTCATCAGCCCACGTCCAGGCTGCCCGTGCGGGTCCGCTTGAGTTCGAAGAGGTCCGGATTCCCGGCAAGCACCCGGAAGCTGTCGAAGATCCGCGCCGCCTCCTCGCCACGCGGTACGGCCCGCAGGACCGGCCCGAACCAGACCGAGCCGTCGACATGGATCGTGGGCGTACCGACGTAGGCGTCCGCCTCCGGATCCTTGCCGGCGTCGTGGCTGCGCCGCAGTGCCTCGTCGTACGTCTCACAGTGCGCGGCAGCACCCAGCTCGGCGGGCAGACCGAGCTCCGCGAGGGATTCGGCGATCACTTCGTCGAAGTCCTCGTTCTTCTGCCGGTGGATACGGCTGCCCACCGCTGTGTAGAGATCGCGGAGCACGGCATCACCGTGGCCGGCGGCCGCCGCGACCGCGACCCGCACCGGACCGATCGACTTGTCGACCAGTTCCCGGTACCACTCGGGGAGTTCATTGCCGATGTTGTGCAGGTAGAGGCTCATCACGTGGAAGCGGAGCTCGATGTCGCGCTGCTGCTCCACCTCCAGCATCCAGCGGGAGGTGATCCAGGCGAACGGGCAGGCCGGGTCGAAGTAGAAATCGACGGCGGTCCTGCCCGTGTCCGGGGTGCGGTGAGTGGTCATGCGTCGAACCTAGCCAGGCATTGGCTTGCCGGCCCGGGCCATTCACCGTCCGGTCAACTGGGCCACTTTCAGGCCCCGGTCCAGTGCGGGTCGCGGCCGCTGTGGGCCAGCGCCCGTTCGAACACCGACGCCGATGCGGGCACCGTCACCTCGTCGGCGAAGCCGTCGTACTGCCGGTAGAGCGCGGCGGTACCGTCGACGACACCGAGGACATAGGCGGCCGCCGCGTCGGAGAGCCGGACCTCCTCTCCGACGGCGCGGGCCACGTCCCAGGTGTGCAGGGCCGTCTCCTCGATGAGCATCGCGGCGATCTCGGAGGCCGGGGAGGTCGAACCCCCGAGGTCGATCTCGCCCTCCCAGACCGCCGGGTCCGACCAGGCGGCGACGGCGCGGTCCAGTTGCGCCACGTACTTCTGCGCCCAGTCGGCGTCGGCGGTGAAGTCACAGGTGGTGAGCTCGGCGGGGAGGTCCTTGCGCAGGGCGCGGTGCTCCAGGCCGTGGGAGGCGTACAGCACCCAGTGGTTGATGAGTCCGCGCAGGTCCCAGTCGCCGCAGGGTGTGGTGGGTACATCGAGCTGTTCGGCGCTGATGGAGCGGGCGATACGGGCTGCCTCGGCAGCGCATTCGGCCATATGAGCGTGCTCGTTCTTCATACGCCCCACGCTAGGACGAGCCACTGACACCGGTCTTGAAGAAAGGCGACGGCGCCCCCGGACCTGACATCGTGGCCCGTCTCGGCCGGCCGTCCCCCGATGGCGCCGCCGACGGCACCCGCCCCGACGATGATGTATCGCATCCCCCCGTTCCGCAGCCTCGCGGGTGAGAACGCCGATCCCCGAAGGGCCGGCAACGCCTCGGCACAGGACGAGAAGTTGTGACGCCGATTGCCACTAGTGTTCCCATAATGTCTTCCACGTCACCCCCTCTCGATGATGTCTTCCTGCTCGGCGGTGAGCTGCCCGTACGCCGTCTCGGCTATGGCACCGCCCAGCTGACCGGCCCCGGATACTGGGGGCCGCGCGGGGAGCGACAGGACGCCGTGGCCGTGCTGCGGGCGGCCGTCGAGCGAGGTGTCACGCTCATCGACACCGCCGACAATTACGGCCCCGGGCTGGCCGAGGAGCTGGTGGCCGAGGCCCTTCACCCGTATCGCGAGCATCTGGTGATCGCGACCAAGGGTGGTGTGGTGCGCACCAGCGACAGTGCCTGGCACGTCGCGGGCCGTCCCGAGCAGTTGCGGGCGATGTGCGAGGCCAGTCTGCGACGGCTGCGGACCGACCGGATCGACCTCTACCAGTTGCACCGGCTGGACCCGGACGTACCCATGGCCGACCAGCTGGGCACCCTGGATGCGCTGAGGCAGGAGGGTAAGATCCGGCACATCGGTCTGGACACCCTCACCGCCGACCAGCTGGAGCAGGCTCTCTCCCTGACCGGGATCGCCTCGGTGCAGAACCGCTTCAACCTCCTCGACCGTTCGTCGGACGCGGTACTGAAGGTGTGCGAGGCCCACCACCTGGCTTTTCTTCCCTGGTTCCCACTGGCCAACGGTGCTCTGACCGGCGAGGCAGCTGCGGCGCTCGCCGGTGTCGCCGATCGGCACGGTGCCACCCGTGGGCAGATCGCCCTCGCCTGGCTGCTGCACCGCTCCCCTGCGCTGTGCCCGACTCCGGGCACCGGTTCGCCCGTCCATCTGGCGGAGAACCTGGGGGCGCGGGAGATCCGGCTGTCCGCCGAGGACATGAGCTGCCTGGAGGCGCTCGCACCCGCATGAAGGAGTACCCGCACGTGACCACTCGTACCACCGCCGCTGTTCGCGCCCCGGTCGGTGTTCCCGGTTCCCCCGCCGCCGTCCCGGTGATCCGGGCCGAGGGTGTGTCGATCGTACGGGAGGGCAATGTCCTGCTCGACTCGGTCTCCCTGACCGTACGCAGCGGTGAGCACTGGGCCCTGCTCGGTGCGAACGGAGCCGGCAAGAGCACGCTGCTGGGGCTGCTCGGCGCCGTCAATCACCCCACCAGGGGCTCGGTCGAGGTGCTGGGACGCACCCTCGGGCGGGTCGATCTGCGGGAGCTGCGGTCGCTGCTCGGACATGTCGATCCGCGCCATCCACTGCGTTCGCCGCTGTCCGTGCACGAGGTGGTGCTGACCGGTCTGACCAACTCGGTCGAGCCGGTTCCGCGCTGGTCCGCGAGCCGGGAACAGCGGGCCCGGGCGGAACGGCTTCTGAAGATGCTCGGCATGGGCGGCAGGACCCGATCGCGCTGGCCCGCGCTCTCGCAGGGTGAGCGGGGTCGTACGCTCATCGCCCGCGCCCTGATGCCGCAACCGCGGCTGCTGCTGCTCGACGAGCCGGCCACGGGTCTTGATCTGGCCGCCCGTGAGCAGTTGCTCGACAGTCTGGACACGTTGCGCGAGGAACATCCGGAGCTGGCGACGGTCCTGGTCACACACCATCTGGAGGAGCTGCCCGCCTCGACCACACATGCGATGCTGCTGCGGGGCGGCCGGTGTGTGGCATCGGGCCCGGCGGACGAGGTACTGACCACCGATCAGGTCAGCGGCTGCTTCGGACATCCGGTGCGGATCTCCCGTACGGACGGCCGGTGGACGGCGCGGGCGCAGCGCGTCGCCCGTCGCTGAACGGGTTCATCCGTCGGCGTCGGGACCGGCGTTCGCGGCGTCGCTGAACGGCGTGGCCTGGTGGAAGTAGAGCACCCAGCCCGCGTGGGTATGTCGCCACAGCGAACTGCGGTGGGCGAGGTGCCCCTTCGTCTCGGTGTCATAGGTGAGGTGGACGAATTCGTCATCCAGCTGGACTCCGCGCATCCAGGACGCGGTGAGCGGGCCGGGGTGCGGGGCGTTCTCGGCGGTGAGCGAGGCGATCATCGTGTCGCGGTCCCAGACCCGGCCTGCGGAGTCGATCTCGCGGTACTCGGGGTGCAGCACCTGGGAGAGGAGTTCGGCACAGGCGCGTACCACCGGGTCGAGGAGGCGGAGCTCGCCCTCCACCGCCGCGGCCACGCCGGGGGGCGGCTCGGTCACGTGCGGGCTCCGTCGCGTGCGGTGCCGGTCGGCGCGGTCATCTCCACCAGCTTGACCACGGTGTTCCAGTTGCGCGAGGTGGCGATGACGCCCTTGGTGAGGGACGGCCGGGACAGGGCGGCGGCAAGTCCGGAACGACCCAGTCCATCGGGGGCGTAGAGGTAGAGCGCGCGGTCGCCGAGCCGGAACTCCTCGGGGAGAAAGGCCGCCGGGTCGATCCCGGCGAAGCGTTCGGCGTCGACCGGCTGGCCGTAGTAGGTGATGTGCAGCTGCTTGCCTTCGAGTTCGGCGGCCGGGAACGGACAGGCTGCGGCAACCGCCGCGAGGTAGGTGCCGTCCCGGACCAGGCAGGGGACCGGGAAGCCGAACCGCTTCTCGATGGCCCGCTCCAGCTCGGCGGCGAGTGCGTCCTCGTCGTCCGACGCGCTGCTGAAAACGGCGTTGCCGCTCTGCAGGTGGGTACGGACGTCCCCGTGGCCCAGTTCGGTGAGCAGCGTGCGGAGTTCGGCCATCGGAACCTTCTTGTGGCCGCTCACATTGATCCCGCGCAACAGCGCCGCGTACATCGTCATGGGCACACCATAGGACGATCCGTCCACGCAGGCGCGGCCGCCGCGCCCCGTGGGGGAGGGCGCGGCGGCCGCCGATTGCGTGACGCCGGGTGTCTGCTGCCCGGTCACTGCCGCGGGGGTGGGTTACTCAACGACCTTCAGCAGCTTGTTCGGCGTGCCCTCGGTCGCGTTGGAGATCGCGTCGGGGGTGGCTGCTTCGGTCAGCGCTGTGGCGACCTCCGCCGGAGTGGCGTCCGGGTGTCCGGAGAGGTAGACGGCGGCGGCACCGACGACGTGCGGGGTCGCCATGGACGTACCGGAGATGGTGTTAGAGCCGTCGTCGCTGTCGTTCCAGGACGAGGTGATGTCGGATCCGGGGGCGTAGATGTCCACGATCGAGCCGTAGTTGGAGAACGACGACTGTTCGTCGTCCACCGTGGACGAGGCGACCGTGATGGCCTCCGGGACGCGGGCCGGGGAGCTCTCACTCGCGTCGGTGGACTCGTTTCCGGCGGCCACCGCGAAGGTGACTCCGGAGGCGATGGCCTTCTGGACCGCGGCGTCGAGCGCCTCGTCCGCGCCGCCGCCGAGGCTCATGTTGGCGACCGAGGGGCCCTCGTGGTTGGCGGTGACCCAGTCGATGCCCGCGACGACCTGCTCGGTGGTGCCCGAGCCGGAGTCGTCGAGGACCCGCACGGCGACGATCTTCGCCTTCTTGGCGACCCCGTAGGTCGCACCGGCGACAGTGCCCGCAACGTGGGTGCCGTGGCCGTTGCCGTCGTCGGCGCTGTCGTCGTTGTCGACGGCGTCGTAGCCCGAGGCCGCCCGGCCCTCGAACTCGTTGTGCGTGGTGCGGACACCGGTGTCGATGACGTATGCGGTGACGCCCTCGCCCGCGCTGTCCGGGTAGGTGTACGCGTTGTCGCCGGAAGTCTCGGTCTGGTCGATCCGGTCCAGCCCCCAGGACGGCGGGTTGTCCTGGGTGGCGTCGATGTGGAACTTCTTGTTCTGGACGACCTTGGAGACGGCCGGGTCGGCCGCCAGACGCTTGGCCTCGGTCAGTGAAAGGCCGCTGGCGGAGAAGCCGTTGATGGCGGAGTTGTAGTTCCGCTTGAGCTTGCCGCCGTACTCCTTGGCGAGCTTCGCCTTGTCGGCCTTCTGGTCCAGCATCACGATGTAGCTGCCCGGGACGGCGGTCGCCGCGTCAGCACCGTAGACGGTGCCCGTCGCGGGAGCCGGTGCGGCTCCGGCGAGGGAGGAACCCAGCAGGGTGACTCCGGCCGCTGCGGCCACTGCGGTTATCGCCGCGGTCAGCTTCATCCGACGTGCGCGCTTGTGAATTGCCATGAAGAGGGGTCTCCTCGTCATTCTTTGTGGGGGGATTGACCCCCGGCCGGAACATCTCCGGGGGTTGGCTCGAAACCCTCGCCGATTGACGCGCTCAGATCAAGACCTTCATGCGGCTGTGACTTACTCAACAAGGTTTCGTAATAAGAAACCGGCCAGCTGCACCCAAGTCGGACGCCGCGGCAACATCTGCCTCACGCAAGGGGCTTGCCGCTCCCGCGGCGGCGACCCGCACACTTCGCAAGCGGGAAGGCGGACCCCGTCGGCGCACCCGGGTGGACGAGGAGACGGCTTGATTCCGCCCCCCGCCCGTCAGGCGGACAGTTCGGCCTCGATGAGGTCGGCCGCCCTCTTCGTGCCGCCCTCCCCCGCCATCCGCTCCCGCACGGCTGCGGCCCTCTTCGCCACCTCGGGGTCACCCACCAGGCCGAGCACGGCCGCCCGCAGCGACTCGGGGGCCACCTCCGCCATCGGGAGATGGCGGGCCACGCCGAGCGCCTGGAGCATGTCGGCGTTGCCGAACTGGTCGACGGCCTGCGGCACGGCGACCATCGGGGTGGCGGTGGCGAGCCCCTCCTGACTGCCCCCGGCGCCCGCGTGGGTGATGAAGGCGTCCGCCTGCTTCAGCACCGAGAGCTGCGGCACCCAGGAATGCACCTCCACATTGGCCGGCACGTCGCCGAGCTCGGCGACGTCGACCCAGGCGCCGATCTGCAGCACGACGTGCCAGCCGGACAGACCGCCGAAGGCCGTGACGCAGTCGCGGTAGAAACCGGGCTGGTTGGTGAAGGCCGAGCCGAGCGAGACCAGCAGCACCCTCTCGGCGCCCTCGGGGCGCTGCCACTCCCCCTGGTCCGCGCGGTCGCCCTGGCAGGCGCCCACGAAGGTGTGGACCGCCTTGTCGACACGGTCGGCGTTCGGCTGGAGCACCTCGGGGATCAGGACGAGCGACCGCGGCGGCCGGCCGACGAACGGGTCCGGGTGCTGGTCGATCCCGTTCTCGGTGAGCCAGTCCTGGAAGCGCCGGTAGTACGCCCGCCCGCGCTCGGACCGCTTCAGCTCGGCGGTCATCGGCTCGCCGACCTCCTCCTCGTATCCGTCCCAGGCGACCAGGTTGGGCGAGAGGGAAACGGCGGGCACACCCCAGCGATGGGCAAGGACCCGCGCCGGATAGGAGGTGATGTCGTGCAGAACAAGATCGGGCTCGTCCCCGTCGAAGGCCTTGATGAGCTGAGGCAGGGCCTGGACGGCGTCGTCGAGGAAGGGTTCGAGGTTGTCGATGAGTTCGGTGCCCCAGGCGTCCGGGGCCTCTTCGGTCGGCAGCACCGAGGTGTAGAGCACCGGTTCGGCGCCGGTGACGGCGACCTTTTCGGCGAACGACGCCGGGATGGCGTAACTGACGCGGTGCCCACGGGCGACGAGCTCCCGGATGACTTCCAGGCTCGGGTTCACGTGCCCGTGGGCGGCGATGGAGAACATGGCGATATGGGCGCGCTCGGTATGTGTCATGCCCTCACCGTAAACGAGACGAGACGTCTCGTACATTTAATTTTCGGGACACCTCAGCGCTGATAGCGGGCCAGCACCCGGTTCCCGTCGTCGATCAGACGTTTCCTCAGCTCCTCCGCGCCGATCGCCCCGCTGTAGTACTCCTGGAGGGCCGGTGTGGCGACCTTGTCCTTCCATTCCGGGTAGCCACGGACCGACTGGGCGGGCGCCGGCCGCAACGCCTTCGCCACGGCGACCCCGGTCGACCAGCCGTCCTTGTCGGTGTGCAGGGCCGGGTCCGCGAGGGCCGCGGTGCCGGTCGGGAGCATCCAGTCTCCCTTGGCCAGGCGCACCATGTTCTGCGGCCGGAGCAGGAAGTCGATGAACTGCGCGGCCTCCTTCTTGTGCGGGCTGGTCTCCGCGACGGAGAGGGTCTGCGGACTCACCCCCTGGGCAAGGCCCCCGCTGCCGGCCGGGGCGGGCAGGACGGTCCACTCGAAGCCCTCGGGGGCCTGCTCGACGACCTGTTGACGGTACGAGAAGCCGAGCGGAACCATCGCGTACTTGCCGCCGAAGAATCCGGGGAGGGTGTCGGAGCCGCCCATGCCGAGCGCGGTGCGGGCGGCGCTGTGATCGATGTTGACCTGGTCGTGAATGGCGCCTGGGACGGCCTGGTCGCCCTCGCCCGCGCGGATGGTCACCTTGCCGTCGGCGCCCGGATGGAAGAGCCGGCCGCCGGCGGAGAGGCCGAGGTTGAGGGTGACGGAGACGGGCTCCTTGAGCGGCCAGGCGACGCCGTATCTCCCCTTGCCCGTCAGCTCCTTGGTGATCTGCCGGAACTCGGCCCAGCTCCAGGGGTTGCCGGGCGTCGGAATACGGACCCCCGACTCCTTGAGGATCTTGGTGTTGGCGATCAGGACACGGGGCTCCTGGAGGAACGGCACTCCGTAGACGCCGTCGCCGAAGGTGGTCGTCCGCCAGCTCTGTTGCGGGATGTCGGAGGTCAGCCGGTCCGGCAGGAGCGTCCGCAGATCGGCGAGGTAGCCGCCGTACGCGAAGTCGGCGAGGTCGTCGGAGGCGTCATGGATGACATCCGGCGCCTCGTCGCCCTCGAAGGAGGTGAGCAGCTGGTCGTGGACGGTGTCCCAGCTGCCCTGGACGTAGTTGACATGAATGTCGGGATGGGTTTCGTTCCATTCCTTCACCAGTTGCTTGTTGGCGTCGACGGACTCCTTCTGCCAGGCCAGCGACAGGAAGCTGAGCCCGGTCCGCCCGTTGCCGTCCCCGCCGTCGCCCGTCCCCGAGCAGCCGGTGAGCAGCAGGGCCAGTGCCGTGGCCACAGCCACCGCCGTCGTCGTCACGGATGCGCGCATCAGCTCTTCACCGCCCCGGCCAGCAGGGAGCCGGTGATCCGCCGCTGGATGACCGCGAAGACGACCAGCGAGGGAAGGGTCGCGAGGAACGCGGCGGCGGCGAGCGGCCCGAGATCGGCCGCCCCCTCCGCCCCGATGAAGTGGGTCAGTACGACCGGCAAGGTCTGCTTCTCCGGTGTCTTGAGCAGGACGAGCGCGAAGAAGAACTCGTTCCATGCGGTGATGAACGCGAAGAGTGCGGTGGCGACGATGCCGGGCGCCAACAGCGGGGCGGTGACCGAGACGAGCGTCCGCAGCCGGCCCGCACCGTCGACCGAGGCGGCCTCTTCGAGCTCGGCGGGCACGGCCCGTACGTACCCCACCAGCATCCACAGCGCGAAGGGCAGCGCCCAGACGACGTACACCATGATCAGCCCCCACAGGGTGTTGATCAGATGGAGATTCTTCAGGACCAGGAAGAGCGGAATGATCAGCAGGACGAACGGGAACGCCTGGCTGACCACGACCCATCCGGTGGTGACTGTCGAGAGCCTGGAGCGGTGGCGGGCCAGGACGTAGGCCATGGGTGTGGCGATGAGCACCGCGACGACGGCGGCGCAGAGCGCGGCGATCAGTGAATTGGCGGCGGCCTGGAGCAGCGGCTGTTCGTCGAACGCCTTGCGGAAGTTGTCCAGCGTCGGATGCTCGGGGATCCAGGTCGGGTGCAGGGAACCGAGTTCGCGCGCCGGTTTGAAGGCGGTGGAGATCAGCCACAGGAACGGGAACGCCAGAAAGACGAGATAGCCGAGCAGTGCGACGTACTGTCCGGCGCGTGCGGATCTGCTGGTACGCAGGCTCACCGGTCCTCGCCTCCCCTGAGCCGGCCGACGAGATACACCGCGAGGATCACGGAGATCACCGCGACCATCACACAGCCCATCGCTGCGGCGTAGCCGAACTGTCCGTAGCGGAAGGCCTCTTCGTACGCGAAGAGCATCGGCAGCCGGGTGCGGCCGCCGGGTCCTCCGTTGGTCAGTACGTAGACCAGGGCGAAGGAGTTGAAGTTCCAGATGAAGTTGAGCGCGGTGATGGAGAGCGCGACCGGTCTCAGTACGGGCCAGGTGACAGTGCGGAAGCGGCGCCAGGCACCTGCCCCGTCCAGGGCGGCCGCCTCGTGGAGTTCGTGCGGGGTGTTCTGCAGTCCGGCCAGGAGGGCGACGGTGGTCTGGGGCATACCGGCCCAGACGCCCACGACGATCACGGCGGGCAGGGCGGTGGCGAGCCCGGTGAGCCAGTCCCGGCCGTCGCCGAGGCCGAGATCGCGGATCGTCTCGTTGAGGATGCCCGCGTCCGGGTTGTACACGAGCCGCCACATGATGCCGACGACCACCTCGGGCATCGCCCACGGAATGATCGCCAGCGCCCGCGCCAGCCAGCGCATGCGCAGATTCTGGTTGAGCAGCAGGGCGAGGCCGAGCGCCAGTACGAACTGCGGGACGGTGACCCCGACCGCCCACACCAGACCGATCCGGAACGAGTCCCAGAACAGGGCGTCGTGGAGCAGGTCCTGGAAATTCAGCCCGCCGACCCACTGGGTGGAGCGGGTGCGGCCGGACTGGGCATCGGTGAAGGCCAGCGCGATGCCGTAGAGGAGCGGGCCGACACTGAGGATCAGGATCGGGATCAGCGCGGGCAGTACCAGGAACCAGGTGCCGGCATTCCGGTTGACCGGCCGGGTCTGCTTGTCGTGCAGGCTGCCGGGCGGACCGTGCCTTCCGGATCGTACGGTTGCACTCGCTAATGTCATGAATTCGCCCCCTTGCGTCATTCGATCGGTTTCATACCGTTCTGGCCGCCCAGGTAGCCCTCGTCATCGTGCTGACGGGTCATCGGTTCGTCAAGCAAGCCTGCACAGATGCGAAAATCGGAGCCATGAACGAGATGCGTGCGCGCGAGGTGCTGACCGCTGCCGGACTGTCCGGCGGTGCGCAGCTGCTCGCGCTGGGTGAGAACGCGGTGTTCGCCGTGGACGACCTGGTGGTCAAGGTCGGCCGGGACGCCGTGCAGAACCCGGAACTGCGGGACCGGGCCGAGCGCGAGGTGGCCGTCGCTCAGTGGCTGGCCGCCTCCGGTGTCCCCGCCGTACAGGCCGCCGAGCCCGGGGCACAGCTGGTGGAGGGCCACCCGGTGACACTCTGGCACCGGCTGCCCGACGCCGTACGCCCTGCCGAGCCACAGGATCTGGCGCGGCTGCTCACCCTGGTCCATGCGCTGCCCGCCCCGGACGGTTTCACCCTTCCGCCCCGTGAACTGCTGGGCGGGGTCGAGCGCTGGCTGCGGCTCGCGGGCGATGCGATCGACCCGGCCGACGCCGACTATCTGCGTGAGCGCCGCGACGGCTTCGCGACGGCCGCGGCCGCGCTGATCCCCCATCTGCCGCCCGGGCCGATCCATGGCGACGCTCTTCCCCGCAATGTCCATGTCGGTCCGAACGGGCCGGTGCTGGTCGATCTGGAGACCTTCTCCGCGGATCTTCGCGAGCACGACCTGGTGACGCTGGCCCTGTCCCGGGACCGGTACGGGCTGGCGGCCGAGGCGTACGACGCCTTCACCACCACGTACGGCTGGGACGTCCGTGAATGGGACGGCTGCGCGGCGCTGCGCGGGGCGCGGGAGACGGCCAGCTGCGCGTGGGTGTCCCAGCACGCGCCGACCAATCCGAAAGCGCTCGCGGAGTTCCGCCGCCGGGTGGCGTCGCTGCGCGACGGTGACACAGCGGTGCGGTGGTATCCGTTCTAGGGCGCGGCTGACCGGGGCCGTCCGGTGGCCGCTGCGCCCTCAGACGCCGGACGGGCTCAAAGGATGTCCGCAAACGCCGGACGGGCTTGGTGTTCCCCCGACGCCGCCGCAGATGCGCGCGCCGGACGGGGTCGAATTCTCAGCCGGTCACCCGGGCCGGCTCCCGCAGGGGCCAGTGGCCGTCGATCACCGCGTCCGCCGTGCCCTTGCGGCGCAGGAACTGCTGGAAGTCCGCAGCCCATTGCGCGTACCACTCCACCTGGCGCTCATGGAGTTCGGCGGCGGTCAGCTCGGCCACCGAGCCGTGCCGCTCGGCTATCGCGTACGCCACCCGGACCGCGGCCAGCGCATCCGCCCCCGCGTCATGGGCGCCGCCGTGCACCACGCCGTACTCGACACAGACCGCTTCGAGGGTGCGCTTGCCCTTGCGGTAGCGGTCGACGGCCCGGTCGATGGTGTACGGGTCGATGACCGGCCCGATCCCGTCCCCGTCGAGCCGGTCGCTCAGCGACGGCAGCCCGTGCCGCCGCAACTCCGCCGTCAGCAGCGTCAGGTCGAAAGCCGCGTTGTACGCGACGACCGGCACCCCCTGGCGCCAGTAGCCGGTCAGTGACTCGGCGATCTCGTCGGCCACCTCGCGCACCGGCCGGCCCTCCGCCGCCGCCCGCTCGCTGCTGATGCCGTGGATCGCCGAGGCCTGTGCCGGAATCCGGATGCCCGGATCCGCCAGCCAGGTGCGCTGCCGCACCGGCTCCCCGTCCCTGCCGCCGACGCCGACGACCGCGGCTGTCACGATCCGGGCCTCCAGCGGTTCTGTGCCCGTCGTCTCCAGGTCGAAGCCGACCAGCGCCTCCCGGTGCCAGCTCATCCCGTACCTCCTTCGTGGTGCTCTCCCCCAGGTGATGACCACCCTCGCATGCACCACTGACAACGGACGGACAGCCCCTCAGGAACAGCCCTCAGGAGACGGGCCGGGAGTCCGTCCACACGGACTCGAATTCCTCGCGGTACGTCTCGAACAGCCCGTGCTCGTTGTCCTGACCCGCCCGGACCACCGCGCTCCCACCGCCCCGCAGCACCAGCACGGGCGCCTCCATGCCGCGTGCGCGCCGCAGATACGGCTGGACGACCCCGACCGCGTCCGTCCCGTCGCCGTCCACCAGATAGGCCGTGAAGCGCGGCGTCTCGTCGAAGACATGGATCTCGAAGGCGCCCGGATCGCGGAGCTTGGAGCGGACCCGGCGCATATGGAGGATGTTCATCTCCACCGACCGGCTCAGCTCGCCCTTCTTGAGACCCAGCTCCCGCTCCCGGCGCTTGACCGCGCTGCTCGCCGGGTTGATGAAGAGCAGCCGGACCCGGCAGCCCGACTCGGCGAGCCGGATCAGCCTGCGGCCGGAGAAGTTCTGCACGAGCAGGTTGAGTCCTATGCCGATCGCGTCGAGCCGGCGCGAACCCCCGAAGAGATCCTCGGCGGGCAGCTGGCGCTGTAGCCGCACCCGGTCGGAGTGGACGGAGACCACGTCCGCGTACCGGTCGCCGACCAGTTCCTCGACGGCGTCGACCGGGAGCCGGTCGGCCGACGGAACCGCGGCGCCGCTGCCCAGGATCTCCAGCAGCCGGGCCGAGGCGCGTTCGGCCTGGGCGAGGACCGCCTCGTTCAGTGCGCGGTTGCGGGAGACCACGTTGCGGGCGACCTCCAGCTCGTCGAGCGCCAGCTCCACCTCGCGCCGGTCGTCGAAGTACGGCTCGAAGCAAGGCCAGTGCTGGACCATCAGCTCACGCAGCTGCGGCAGCGTGAGGAAGCTGAGAACGTTGTCGTCGGCCGGGTCCAGCAGATAGCCCTTGCGGCGGGAGACCTCACGTACGGCGACGGCGCGCTGCACCCACTCCTGCCCGGCGGGTCCGGCGGCGGCCACCACCCAGTCCTCGCCGTGGACCGGCTCGTAGATGGGCCGGAGCACCGCGGCGACCACGGCGCGCAGCCGCTGCTCCACGAGATTCAGCCAGATGTAGGCCCGCCCGGCCCGCTGGGCGCGCGTGCGCACCTCGCTCCAGGCGTCCGCTCCCCAGTCCAGTTCCGCGCCGATCTCCATGGGCTGCGCAAGCGAGACCGCCCCGGGCGGGGCATCGGTTGAGTCCCCCTCGTGACCTGTGTCACCTGGGGGCAGCTCGAACCCTCCCGAGCTCACCCGCGCACCGCCTTCCACTCCCCCACCAACGATCAAGGAAGGGTACTCCGCGAGCGGGATCCGGTGCAGCCGGATGCACAGGCTGCTTCCTCAACTCCCCTATTAATCAGGCACGTTCCCGACGGCAAGATCTTCCGTAGTGAGCGGATTCATAGTGATTGAGCACCCTGTCCGGGGCCCTGTACCGGGCCTGCGACCGGCTCAGGTCCCCGGATCCCGGATCCGGGCGACACGGAGAGGCCCGATGTTGACCGGACCGCGCGACGTCCTAGGCAGCCGCACCTCTTTCGGGGAAGATCTGGCTCAAGCAGCCCGCAAGCCCCAGGCACCCGGATCAGAAGTGGAAGAGTCAACCTATGCAGGTCTGGCCGGGACAGGCGTATCCCCTCGGTGCCACGTACGACGGTGCCGGGACCAACTTCGCGGTCTTCTCGGAGGCCGCCAGCCGAATCGAGTTGTGCCTGCTGCACGACGACGGTTCCGAGACGGCGGTGGAACTCAGGGAGACCGATGCCTTTGTCCGCCATGCCTATCTGCCCGGGGTGATGCCCGGTCAGCGATACGGATTCAGGGTCCACGGGCCGTACGAACCGGAGCGCGGTGTCCGCTGCAATTCGGCCAAACTGCTGCTCGACCCGTACGCCAGGGCCGTCGCCGGGCAGATCCAGTGGGGCGAGGCGGTGTACGGCTATCCGTTCGGCCGGCCCGACGCGCGCAACGATCTCGACTCGGCGCCGCACACCATGACCTCGGTCGTGGTCAACCCGTACTTCGACTGGGGCGACGACCGGCGGCCCCGTACGGACTACCACCGCACGGTGATCTACGAGGCCCATGTGAAGGGTCTGACGATGCTCCATCCGGGGCTGCCGAAGGAACTGCGCGGCACCTACGCGGGGCTGGCCCATCCGGAGGTGATCGCCCATCTGACGGAACTGGGCGTCACGGCGATCGAATTGATGCCGGTTCATCAGTTCGCCCAGGACCACCGGCTGGTGGACGCGGGACTGGCCAATTACTGGGGCTACAACACCATCGGTTTCTTCGCCCCGCACAACGCGTACGCCTCCTGGGGGGACCGCGGTGAACAGGTGCTGGAGTTCAAGCAGGCCGTTCGGGCGCTGCATCAGGCCGGTATCGAGGTGATCCTCGACGTGGTCTACAACCACACCGCGGAGGGCAATCACCTGGGTCCGACGCTCTCCTTCCGCGGCCTGGACAATGCCTCGTACTACCGGCTCGCGGACGACCAGCGGTACTACATGGACACCACGGGGACCGGGAACTCGCTGCTGATGCGCTCGCCGCACGTGCTGCAGCTGATCATGGACTCCTTGCGGTACTGGGTCACGGAGATGCATGTGGACGGCTTCCGGTTCGATCTGGCGGCCACCCTGGCCCGGCAGTTCCACGAGGTCGACCGGCTGTCGTCGTTCTTCGATCTGGTGCAGCAGGACCCGGTGGTCAGCCAGGTGAAACTGATCGCCGAGCCGTGGGACGTGGGTGAGGGCGGCTACCAGGTGGGGAACTTCCCGCCGCTGTGGACCGAGTGGAACGGCAAGTACCGGGACACCGTGCGGGACCTGTGGCGGGGCGAGCCCAGGACCCTCGCCGAGTTCGCCGGGCGGCTGACGGGGTCCTCGGACCTGTACCAGGACGACGGCCGTCGGCCGCTCGCCTCGATCAACTTCACCACCTGCCACGACGGTTTCACGCTGCATGACCTGGTCTCGTACAACGACAAGCACAACGAGGCGAACGGCGAGGGCAACCGGGACGGCGAGAGTCACAACCGGTCCTGGAACTGCGGCGCGGAGGGCGAGACGGACCGGTCGGAGATTCTGGAGCTGCGCGAACGGCAGATGCGGAATTTCATCGCGACGCTGATGGTGTCGCAGGGCGTGCCGATGCTGAGCCACGGCGACGAATTCGCGCGTACGCAGCGGGGCAACAACAACGCGTACTGCCAGGACAACGAGTTGTCATGGGTGCGCTGGCCCGACCCGGCCGAGGCGGCGACGGACGATGTGGACGAGACCGATCCGGCCGAAGGGGACGGTCTCGGGAGCAGTCTGCTGGAGTTCACCCGGGCAATGGTCTGGCTCCGCCGCGACCATCCGGTCTTCCGGCGCCGCCGGTTCTTCCACGGCCGTCCGGTCGAGGGCACACACGACGAGCTCTCGGACATTGCGTGGTTCACGCCCGAGGGCGGCGAGATGAAGCAACGGGACTGGCAGGCCGCGCACGCCAAGGCGCTGACGGTCTTCCTCAACGGCCATGCGATCTCGGAGCCGGGGCCGCGCGGCGAACGGATCTCCGACGACTCGTTCCTGCTGATGTTCAACGCGAGCGCCGACACGCTGGAGTTCTCCGTTCCGGTGAACCACGGGCGGCAGTGGACGGTGGTGGTCGACACGGCGCGCCCCGCCGGCGTTCTTCCCGGCTCGGGGCCGAAGGTGTCGGCGGGCGACAGGGTGACGCTGGTCGGGCGAAGCATGGCGGTGCTGCAGCGGCCCGCCTAGGTCCGGGCCTCTGGTCCGGCCGTCGACTCGACGACACCGCCGGTCGAGCCCTTTGCGGCGTTCGGTGACACAGGAGCCCGCAGGCTGGGTACGTAACGGCGCATGACGCCCACCGCCACCTACCGGCTGCAGCTCCAGCCGGACTTCCCGTTCGCGGCCGCCGGACACGCCGTGCCGTATCTCGCCGCGCTCGGCGTCTCCCATCTGCATCTGTCCCCGGTCCTGGAGGCCGTGCCCGGCTCCAGGCACGGGTACGACGTCGTCGATCACAGCCGGGTACGCGCGGAGCTCGGCGGCGAGGAGGGGCTGCGGGAGCTGGCCCGCACGGCGCATGAGCACGGTCTCGGGCTGGTCGTGGACATCGTGCCGAACCACATGGCCGCGGTCCCCCGCCACAACCACGCACTGCGGGAGGTGCTGCGCGAGGGCTTCGAGTCCCCGTACGCCCGCTGGTTCGACATCGACTGGGCGGCCGGCGACGGCAAGGTGCTGCTGCCGGTGCTGGCCGGACGGATCGGAGACGAGATCGACAGGCTTCGGGTCGACGGGGAGGTGCTGCGCTACGGCGAGCAGGAGTTCCCGCTCCGGACCGGCACCGCCCGTCTGCCGCTGCCCGAGCTGCTTGATGCCCAGCACTACCGGCTCGGCTGGTGGCGGCTGGCCCGCACCGAGCTGAACTACCGGCGGTTCTTCACCATCTCCGACCTCATCGGGGTGCGGGTGGAGGACCCCGAGGTCTTCGCCGCCACCCACGGCAAGATCCTCGAACTGGTCGGGGACGGGGTCGTCGACGGGCTGCGCATCGACCACCCCGACGGGCTCGCCGATCCCGAGGCCTACCTGGAGCGGCTCTCGGCGGCGACCGACGGGCGGTGGACGGTGGTGGAGAAGATCCTCGACCGTACCGAGCCGCTGCCCGCGGGCTGGGCCGTCGCGGGGACGACCGGGTACGACGCGCTGCACCGCATCGACGGCCTCTTCGTCGATCCGATGGGCGCCGCGGAGCTGCTCGGCCGCTACCGGGAGTACGCGGGGCCCGCCGGGGACCGCGGGGGTGACTGGACGTCGACCGTCCGCCGGGCCGCGTACCGGGTGGTGACGCATGAGCTGGCCGCCGAGACCGGGCTGCTGACCCGGCTCGCCGTACGTATCTGCGCCGAGGACCCCGCGCTGCGCGACCACGCACCATGGACGCTGCACACCGCCGTGTGTGAACTTCTTGTGCGCGTCCCCGTCTACCGCCCGTACGCGAAACCCGGCGGGCCCCGCACAAAGACGGCTGAGGCGACGCTCTCGGATGCGGCCGTACGGGATGCGGAGGCGGTGTTCTGCGTTCCGGAGGAGGCTTCGGCCGTCGAGGTCGTGCGGGATCTGGCAATGGGACGGCTGGGCGAGGGGCCGGACCGGGCGGCGTTCTGCGCCCGGTTCGCCCAGACCGCGTCGGCGTTGCGCGCCAAGTCGGTCGAGGACACGGCGTTCTACCGGTACGTACCGCTGATCTCGGCGAACGAGGTGGGCGGCGATCCCGGGCAGCCTGCGGTGACACCGGAGGAGTTCCATGCGTTCTGTGCCCGGCTGGCGCGCGACCGGCCGGCCACCGGCACGGCGCTGACCACGCACGACACCAAGCGGAGCGCCGATGTACGGGCCCGGGTCGCGGTGCTGACCCAGTGCCCGGAGCAGTGGTCCTGGCTGCTGGTGGAGCTGGGGCGGGTGACTCCCGCGACCGCTCCCGATGCGCAGTTCGCCTGGCAGGCCTGGCAGACGGCCTTCGGCTGCGTGAAGCTGCCGGTCCGGGAGATGGCGGGCCGGCTGGAGCCCGCGCTGCTGAAGGCGGTCCGCGAGTCGGGTCTTTTCACCAGCTGGACCGAGCCCGATCCGGCGTACGAGCGGGCGATGACGGACTTCGTCGCGGCGGGACCGGCCGCCGACAACGGTCCGGTGCGCGAGGCGCTTGAGCGCTTCGCGGGCACGCTCGACCCGTACGTACGGGCCAATGTGCTCGGCGCGGCGCTGGTGCAGCTGACGATGCCGGGTGTGCCTGATCTGTATCAGGGCACGGAGCGGGAGTACCTGGCGCTGGTCGACCCGGACAACCGGCGGCCGTTTCGCCACCCGTCCGGGGACGGGGGCTTCAGTGAGAAGGGGGAGCTCACGGCGGCGGCGCTGCGGCTGCGGCGCGAACGGCCGGAGGTGTTCGGCGGGTCGGGTACGTACGCACCGCTGAGCGCCCATGGCCCGGCGGCCGCGCACTGTCTGGCCTTCTGCCGCTCGGGCGAGGTGGTCACCGCGGTGACCAGGCTGTCGTTGCGGCTGGCGGAGTCCGGCGGCTGGCGCGGGACGGAGCTGACGCTGCCGGACGACGGGCCGTGGACCGATCTGCTGTCGCCCGGCCGGAAGTTCACCGGAGCCTCGGTCGCGCTCGTCGAGCTCTTCGCGGAACGTCCGGTGGCGCTGCTCAGCCGGGTCGGACGAGAAGGGCCCGCGGACCGCGCATGAGCACCCCTGTGCCGGCCGGGCGGAATCCCTCCGCCCAGCGGAGCCGGGGCATCGCGTCGAGCAGGGCCCGCAGGCCCTGCTGGGCCTCCAGCCGGCCGAGCACGACGGCCGGGCAGCCGGCCGGCCCGGTGAGGGACCGGCCCTGGTCGCGGCGGAAGGGATCGAAGAGGTCGGGTGCACTGAACCGTTCCGGATCGCGGCCCGCCGAGCCGATCAGACAGGCGACGGACGCCCCGGCAGGCAGCGTGCCGCCGCTGAGGGTGACCTCGGTGACGGTGCGGCGCAGCACGACCTGGACGGGCGGGTCACGGCGCAGCGACTCCGTCCAGGCCCGGACGGCCAGGGCGGGTTCGATGCGCAGCGCGGCCAGGAGGTCGGGGCCGTCGAGCAGGTTGGCGAGGAAGGAGGCGAGCGCGGTCTCGCGGAGGCCGGTGTGCCGGGTGCAGGGTGTGGTGGCGGTGCCTCCCGGTCCGGTGCGGGGCAGCCGGGTCGCGTACGGGCTGGCGGGCGTGTCGGCTGCGGAACCGGCGGGCAGCCAGCGGCAGAACTCCTCGACCAGGTCGGCCTGTTGGCGGCCTGCAATGCGGTGCGCCAGCACATAGGCGGTGCGCTCGATCCGCTCGGCCATGTGACGTGCTACTGAACCGGTAGCGGCCCTGCGCTGCTTGCGGGGCGTGCACAGGGTGCTGCCGTGGCAGAGTCCGAGGGGTGCGGGGCCGCCGCGGGGCACACTGTCGTGCGGGAACCCGGTGAACCGGGGGTCGCTGAGGGCGGTGGTCACATCCGCGTACCGGCTGACCAGCCAGGCGCCCAGGGGCGCGTCGTAGCTGAGCGGGTATTCCTCGCGCAGGATGCGGTAGAGCCGGTACGGGTCGTGTGCGGCGCCGGGTGCGAGCAGGCTGGGGCCGGTGCCGGGGCGGGATCCGCGCGCCGTCCGGCCGGCCCGGCGGCCGGGATCCGGTGCGGGTATGCCCTCGAGCGCGTCGGCCTGCATCGGTACCCCCCGGGGCGTAAGGGCGCCGGTGTGCGGCGCGGTTCCTCACCAGCGGATCACCGACGGGGGCGTTGCGCAGTCGGTGCACGGCCGTCCGGGTGACGACGGTGTGCCCGGTCCGGCCGGGTATCGGTCCGTGGGCGACCGGGGCAGAACAGCCAGGAGACTGCGCGCAGATCCGTGAACGCGGCGGCGGCCCCGGTCAGCTCGACTCGGGGGATGCGGCCGTGCTGGACGACCACGACCGTCCGGCGCTCTCCGGCGCGGTCGGCGAAGCCTGTTTCATCCTGGCCGGCCGCGGCCTCCGTCCGCAGTCCTGCTGCCGCCTCGCCGGGCCTGCGTCCGGCTCAGGCCGGGGGCCTGAGGACGGGCGCGGAGAGCCGGAAGCTCATCCGTCCGAAGCTCACCTGGTCCCCGTCGCGGACCGGGACCGTACCCGTGACCCGCTGTCCGTTGACACAGGTGCCGTTGGTCGAACCGAGGTCGCGCAGCAGCCAGCGGCCGCCCTGCACCGTGAGTTCCGCATGGAGCCGGGAGACGGTCTCGTGGTTGAGCCGCAGCCCGTTGCCCGGATCGCGGCCGATCAGCAGGGGGTAGGGGCTGGGAGTGGGGAGCAGGAGTTTCGGAAGGCGTTCGGTCTGCCAGACCCGGCGCACCCGGCCGGGGAAGCCGGACAGTCCGCTCACGACCCGGAGTATCCGCCGTGCCCAGCGGTCTTCGCTCTCCAGGTCGGCGGTGAGCGCCTCCAGCTCCTCCGAGCGCCGGGCGGTGAGGGCCAGTTCCATGCGCCGCATGAAGGTGTCATGGGACAGCTTGCCCTGTGCCGCGCCGTCTCTGAGCACGCCGAGAACACGGTCGCGCTGGGCGTCGGACAGCCGCGCGGGATACGTGTGGAACTCGAAGGGGGACGTCACGGAGCCAATTGTCGGGCCGACCGCCCCGGAGTGTCCAGAACAACCGTTCCTAATCAGTGAGCAGGAGTGAGTCTTGGACCCACTGCCCGGCACTGCGCGCATCCCGAACGGTTTTGGATGCGCTGGTCGCCCGCGTTCCCTGGTGTGTCCCCGTTCGGTCACGCGCATCGTGTGCACGCTCCGTGACGGGGCGGCGGGTTTCGTCACGCCCCCGGACACCACGGTCGGCCTGGACGGTCCGATGCCCACGACGATCATTCCGGTCGTCGCGGGGCGGTGCCGTCCGTCGCCGGATCGGGTGTCCGAGGGCGCGCCTGCCAATCGCGATACCAGCGGCATCGTGACGGGACATCTTGCGTCGCGGGGTGACCAGTGGCTTGCGCCAGTGCTCGTCTCCCCACTGGGAGGTGTAAGCCGGATCGACTGCCACGATCGACAGGCCCGTCTCGGCTGCCATGGAGACAATCCGAGCTTTGAGTCTGCCGGTCGGGATTCCGGAGATGAGCTGCCGGAACCGTTTCTTGCGGCCGTGCTTCTCGCGGGTCGTCTCGGCGGTGAAGTCCAGGTCCTCGATCGCGACGGCGTTGACGCCGATGCTTTTCGCCCAGTGCAGTACCTGGGTGATGGCGTGCCGGATCTGCGCGTCCCTGTGGTTCGCGGTGCCGGACAGGGCGTAATGGAACCTGCGGGGCTCGCCGATCGGGTTGCCGTGAGTGTCGAGTCGGTAGGCGGCGAAGTGGTCGGCGTTCGTATCGACGCCGATCACGCCCTTGGCGCGGGCGGTGGCCAGGGGGATCGTCTGGACGACGGGGCGTTGCCAGGATGCGGTCAGGTACCAGCGCCCACGGGCCACGTCCAGGTGGATGCGGTAGGCCACGGCCCGGTTGGCGTCGATGCGGTCCCGCCACTCTGCGCCCCGATGCGCGAACGCGACCTTCGCGGCCAGGACGTACCTGCCGCGTGGGGCGTTCGCCAGGTGCGCGAGCGGTGCGGGCAGCTTGATGGACACCTCGCCGTCGGGGGTGACACGGATCGTCTCGTTCCCGAAACGCTTCCCCGACTCCCCGTCGGCAGCCAGGAACCAGCGCTCGGCCTCCCAACGCTGACGCCACTGTGCTTCGGTGAGCTGCGCGGCTTCGAGGTTGTGACGGTTACGGGCCAGTTTCTTCCCGCCGCGCACGACGTGCACGATCCCGTTCTCCCGGTCGGCTGTCTCCTGGGCAAGCCGGTCCTCCAGGGTGGCCAGGCGGCGGGACTTCTGGAACCACTCGCGTCCGGAGCGGTAACCGCCCGGAGCCCGCTTCGTGCCGGATTCCCCGATGGGGAGTGACAGGCGGTGCCGTAGCGTCTGGACACCGGCCTCAAGAGACTTGATATGCGCGAGCTGACAGCGCCGTGACAGCGCCCACTGGTCATGGGTGGCCTTGGTGATGCTCCCGGCCCAGCGGGACGAGGACTCGGCGGTCAGCCCCTGTTTACGAGCCGCCCACTTCTCGCAGTCGTGTTCGCTGCCATCCGCGCAACGAGCCTTGAGGTCACGGGAGGCGAGCACGCCCAGGTGCCCACCCATCAACCGCAACACCTTGCCATCCTGCTCGGCCAGGTCCTTGAGCCGGTCGCGTATCGCCACCCCGGACGGCCCCAGCGCCACGAACGGAGGGTCGATGGACCGCAGTTGCCTCTTCTTCCTGGGTTCAGCCATGCTCGGCCGCCTCAAGGGCCTTGCGTGCCCGGTTCTTCGCGGAGCGGCGGCCGTACAGGCGGGCACAGAACGAGGTCAGCACCTCGACCATGTCACGTACCAGGTCGTCTTCGACCTCGCCGTCATCCAGGACCACCAGGCGGCGGCCAGTCGCAGACAGTGCGGCCTCGACCAGTTCGACGTTCATCCGGCCAAGCCGGTCCTTGTGCTCGACCACAACGGTCGTCACGTCCGGGTCGGCCAGCAGACGCCGGGCCTTGGTCCGCGAGCCGTTCACCCCGGAGGCGATCTCGGACTCGACCCGCACCACCCGGTGCCCGGCCTTCGCCGCCCACTTTGACAACCGTGCTGTTTGGCGCTCCAGGTCCGGCTTCTGATCGTGCGAGGAGACACGGGCATACAGACCCACCCCACCCGTCACGGACGGTGGGGTGTTCGCGTCGATGTTGACCAGGATCACACGCGGTCCGACTCGCTCAGCCGGGACCGGAAGCGTGCCCTCACGGAACCAGCGATACGCGGTATGCGGATGCACGCCGTTCGCCACTGCCCATTCCTTGAGGTTCATACAGCGAACCTAACATGCACTCAAAGGCTGCTATACGTACTAGAGTTCACTTAAACACCAACAGTTCCCTACCCCGCTTCCGGCCTCCTGACCTGCACGGAACACCTGCTCCGGAATTTCTGAGCAGTGCCGGGAAGACGTTGCTACTCTCTCCCGCCGCAGGCCGCCCGTCGATCGCCGCATGCCTTCTGCGCGCCTCAAGGAGACTTTGTGACCCATGCACCACAGGAGTTGACCATCCGTCCGCTCGCCGGTCCGCAGGAGCTCATGCTCTTCCGCCGGCTGTCGTACGTACTCGATCACGAGCTCGCCGAAGACCTGGAGAGCGGGCGTCGCCGTCCCGAGTGGATGTGGGTGGCGCTGCGCGGCGAACGCGTGGTGGCGCGGATCGCCTGGTGGAGCCAGGGCGGTGACATACCGCTGTTTCTCGACTTCTTCGACCTCGACGACACCCTGCCCGAGCCCGAACGCGGCAAGGCGGGCCTGCGACTGCTGGAGGCGGCGACGGCAGCGGTCGTGCCCGCCGGTGCCCCACGCCCCGAGTACGGACGCTTTGTACCGGCCGACTGGCGCGAGGACCCCGCGGCCCGTGATGTCGTCGAGGCCCGGATACGGGTCATGGAGCGCTCCGGTGCGCGGATGCTGGTCGAGCGGCTGCGCCTGGAGTGGCGCGCCGGTACGCCGGTCCCCGCCGACAGCGGCCGGCTGCGGTTCCGCCCGGTCGACGGGCGGGAGGATCTCCTCGCGCTGATGACACCGGTGATGGAGGGCACCCTCGACGCCCACGGCCGGGCCGACCTGGCATCCGGACTCGACGCCCGCGGGGCGGCCGAGAAGCACTACGACGAGGAGCTGGCGACGTACACGACACCGCGCGAGTGGTGGCGCATCGCCGAACTCCCGGGCGGTGAACCCGTCGGGTTCGTGATCCCGGCGCGCAACAACTACAACCCGGTCATCGCCTACATCGGCGTGCTGCCCGCCCTGCGCGGCCACGGCTACATCGACGACATCCTCGCCGAGGGGACCAGGGTGTTGGCCGCGCAGGACGGCGTGGAACGGATCCGGGCCTCAACCGACCTCGGCAACGTCCCGATGGCCAAGTCCTTCGAGCGCCTCGGGTATGTGAACTTCGAGCGCTCCTTCGACATGGTCTGGGATTGATCCCGTGGACGGTCCACCGGACTGCCGGTTACGGTGACCACCCGCCCGAGAGCCGAGGAAGGTCCTGGTTCATGGGCAGTTCAGCTGATGATCGTGGCGTCCGAGCTGGTTGTTCGCGTGGTGGACATGTCCGCCACGGACGAAGCCGTCGGAGCAGGGGAAGCCGTCACACGCCGGCCGTTCTTCCACTGCGTCGGCGCCGGACGCGGACGCCGGCGATCAGAAGGGCGGCACCCAACAGCAGGATTCCCGGGATCAGCGCCTTGAGTGCGACACCGCCGGACGCTTCGGCCGGCTGCGGCCGGGGCGATGCCTTGGCTGTGCGGGAATCCGATCTTCGCACCGGCGGCCGGAACAGTACCCGAGCAGCGCGGACACGGCTACGGGTACGACCTGCTCGCCGAGTGCACACACTTCCTGGCTGCGGAGGGCGCCGAGTTCATCGCGGGCGCCACCGACCGGGGCAACGCGCCGATGGTGGTCGCGTTCGCCCGGGCCGGCCATCGCATCAGCCAGGAACGCATCCATCTGGTGTGATTTCAGGGGTGAGTTCCGCCAGCCAGTCCAGGCGGAGCTGCTGCTCGGCGGGGATCGTCGCATCCTCGCCGCGCGGCCCCACGTTGAGCAGCAGATTGCCGCCCGCGGACGCCGTCTCCCGTACCAGCGAATCCAGCGCGTCCCGGCCGAGAAACGCCTCGGGCGGGGAGTTGCGGTTGTAGCCGAAGCTGTGGTCGATGCCACGGGTGATCTCGTACGGGTCGGGGCCGGTGTAGCGGGCGAATTCGGGTGTACGGAAGTCGTAGTAGGGGGGTTTGCGCGGGACGAAGCCTTCGCCCTGGGCGATGGTGCGCTGCTCCCAGCGGTCGTACAGGGCCTTGGCGCCCGGGAGTTGCAGTGCGCGCCACATCGGTGTGTACGGGAACAGCCGGTCGTTGACGACGCCGTGCGGGACGGTGAAGCGGTAGTACTCCACAAGCCGCTGGACGTCGGAGCGGGAGCCGGGCCACGCGATATCGTTCCAGAGGATGTCGGGGCGATAGCGGCGGATCAGTTCGCGCATCTGGGCGCCCGCGTACGCGGGGTAGCTACCGCGCGGGACGGCCGAGACGGTGTCCGCACCGGTACCGATGGGCCGGTCGTCGAAGGTCCAGTCGAGGCCGCCGGAGTAGTAGACGCCGAAGGAGAGCCCCTCGGCCCGTACGGCTTCGGCGAATTCACCGACCACGTCGCGCGAGGTGTGCCAGCCGGCGCGGTGCGGGTTGCCGACCTCGGAGGGCCAGAGACAGAAGCCGTCGTGATGCTTGGCGACGAGGACGGCGTAGCGGGCGCCCGCGGCGCGGAAGCTGCGGGCCCAGGCGGCGGGGTCCCAGGTGTCCAGGGCGTCGTTGAAGTCGCCCCCGAAGGCGGTGTACGGGCGGGTGCCGTAGGTCGCGCGGTGGTGGGCAAGGACGGGGCTGTCGGGGAAGCGGAGCGCGTTCTCGTACCACTCGGCGTACGACGTCCAGCCGAGCGGCGAGCGGCGGCCCGCCAGCGGCAGCTCGTCCGCGGGAACGTACGGCGGGGCCCAGCCCGGTACGGAGGCGGGCGTCCAGTGCACAAAGATCCCCAGTCGGGCTCGGGACCACCATGAAGCAACCATGGCGCGAAGTATTGATCACACTGGGGGTCGTTCGTAAGATCCGGGCACCTCCGGGGCACCGTGCCGGACCCGGCGGCCGTCGACCGGGCGAAGGACCTGGGGGTCATCAATATCGCCAACTCCGCACCACAGGTCCTCGGCCCGGCACTGGCCGCGCCGATCGTGGCGTACGCGGGTGGCTGTGCCGGGCTGTATCTGGCGTCGACCGTGGTGACGGTGGTGGGCGGTGTGCTGGTGTGGCGGATCAGATCAGTGAGCTGAGCCGCCGGTGCCGGTCTTCTGCGCACGGATCAGATCGCGGTACCAGGCGTACGAGTCCTTGGGCGTCCGGCGCAGCGTCTCGTAGTCGATGTGGACCAGCCCGAACCGCTTGCTGGCGCCCTCGGTCCATTCGACGTTGTCGGTGAGCGACCAGGTGAAGTAGCCGCGGACGTCGACGCCCGCGTCGATGGCCGTCCGCAGGGCCTTCAGGTGCCCTTCGAGGTAGGCGATCCGGCGGGTGTCCCGGGCCGGCTCGTCGACGGCGCAGCCGTTCTCGGTGATGTAGAGCGGCGGGAGCCGGTCGCCGAAGCGGCTGTGGAGCTGGACGAGGGTCTCGCGCAGGCCGTCGGGGACGACGGGCCAGCCGAAGTCGGTCTTCTCGTAGCCCTCTATCTCGCGGATGCCGAAGGGGAGTTCGGCGGGCATCTCGAAGCCGGAGAAGGACTCCAGGGCTTCCGGGTTCGGGGCGCCGACAAGGGTGGGACTGTAGTAGTTGACCCCGTACCAGTCGATCGGGGTGGAGATGGTCGACAGGTCGTCCTCGACCGGGCCCGGCATCAGCGCGGCGAAGTTCTCGTCGGGGTAGCGGCCGGTGAGGATCGGGTCGGCGAACATCCAGTTGGTGATCGTGTCGTACAGCCGCGCGCCCAGGCGGTCCTCGTCACGGTCCCCGGCGGTCCAGACGGGGGTGTGCGAGACGGCGATGCCGATGTTGTCGGCGCCCGCGCCGCGCAGGGCGCGGACGGCCAGGCCGTGGGCGAGGAGCTGGTGGTGGGCGGCGGGCAGCGCGTCGAAGAGGAGGGCGCGGCCCGGTGCGTGCTCGCCGAGGGCGTAGCCGAGCATCGTCACTTCGGCCGGTTCGTTGATGGTGATCCACATCGGTACGCGGTCGGCGAGGCGCTCGGCAACGATGCCCGCGTACTCGGCGAAGCGGTAGGCCGTGTCCCGGTTGAGCCAGCCGCCCGCCTCGTCCAGCGGCAGCGGAGTGTCCCAGTGGTAGAGGGTGGGGGCCGGGGTGATGCCGTGGGCGCAGAGTTCGTCGACGAGGCGGTCGTAGAAGTCGAGCCCCTGCGGGTTGACGGATCCGCTGCCGCCGGGCACCACGCGCGGCCAGCTGACGGAGAACCGGAAGGCGTCGGCGCCGAGGCCGGCCAGGAGGGCGACGTCCTCGCGGTAGTGCTGGTGGAAGCCGGTCCCGCGGGTGGTGTCGGTGCCGTCCTTGATCCGTCCGGGCTGCGCGGCGAAGGCGTCCCAGCCGGAGGGGCCCTTGCCGTCGGTGTCGGACGCCCCTTCGGTCTGGAACGCCGAGGCGGAGGCTCCCCAGAGGAAACCGGGCGGGAACGACGGCACATTCATCTCGGCCTCCACAGCCGTAAGTAGGGAGTGCGTATGGAAAGGAGTGCGTATTGCGGAGTGCGTATTGAGCAGAACCTGGCGGGGCAATGATCAGAACCAGACCTTAATCGCCAGTAACGGGCTCGATCCAGTGTCGCGAGTCAGTCGTCGCGGCTGATGCCGACCATGGGCACGGGGGCGAGGAGACGAGGAGCGTTGCATGCTGTTCGAGGTATGGGCACCGGATGCGGACTCGGTCGAACTGCGGCTGGCGGGTGCGCCGCGGGCCATGGGGCGTGATCCCCTGCGGGCCGGCTGGTGGACCACCGAGGCGGAGGCGTCGGACGGGGACCGCTACGGCTTCGTGCTGAACGGGGGCGCGGACGGCGGGGCCGATGGGCCCGTGCTCCCCGATCCGTGCTCGCGCCGTCAGCCGGACGGGCCGGACGGCGAGAGCGCCGTCGTCGACCACTCGGCGTACACGTGGCGCAACGACTGGGCGGGCCGGGGGCTCCCGGGCGCCGTCCTGTACGAGCTGCACATCGGTACGTACACCGACGAAGGCACCTTCGACGCCGCGGCGGCCCGGCTCGGCCATCTCGCCGAACTGGGCATCACCCATGTGTCGCTGATGCCGGTCTGCCCCTTCCCCGGGACCCACGGGTGGGGGTACGAGGGAGTGTCGCTCTGGGCCGTGCACGAGCCGTACGGTGGCCCGGAGGGCCTTAAGCGTTTTGTCGACACGGCGCATGGTCTCGGTCTCGCGGTCGTCCTGGACGTCGTCCACAACCACCTCGGCCCGTCCGGCAATCACCTCCCGGCCTTCGGCCCGTACTTCACCGAGACCCACCACACGCCGTGGGGCGCGGCGGTCAACCTCGACGCGCCCGGTTCGGACGAGGTCCGGGCGTATCTTCTGGGCAGCGCGCTCGCCTGGCTGCGCGACTACCGGCTCGACGGACTGCGGCTGGACGCGGTCCACGCCCTGGCCGACACACGGGCACTGACCTTCCTGGAGGAGCTGTCCACGGCGACCGACGCGCTCGCCGCCGAACTCGGCCGTCCGCTCTCGCTGATCGCCGAGTCCGACCTCTGCGACCCGCGGACGACGACACCGCGCGAATCGGGGGGCATCGGCCTGCACGCCCAGTGGAACGACGACTTCCACCACGCCCTGCACGCCGCACTCACCGGTGAGTCCCAGGGCTACTACGCGGACTTCGCGGCCGCCCCGCTGGCCGCCGTCGCCAAGACCGTGACGAGCGCGTTCTTCCACAACGGTACGTACTCCAGCTTCCGCGGCCGTACCCACGGCCGCCCCGTCGACATCACCCACACCCCGGCCCACCGCTTCGTCGGCTACGCCCAGACCCATGACCAGATCGGCAACCGGGCACTGGGCGACCGGCTCTCCGCCACGCTCTCGCCCGGTCTGCTGGCCTGCGCCGCGGCCCTCGTGCTGACAGGGCCCTTCACCCCGATGCTGTTCATGGGCGAGGAGTGGGGCGCGCGCACCCCCTGGCAGTTCTTCACCGACCACACCGACCCGGCGCTCGCCGAGGCGGTCCGGGTCGGCAGACGGCGGGAGTTCGCGGCGCACGGCTGGGCGGCGGACGACATTCCGGACCCGCAGGACCCGGCCACCCGGAACCGCTCCTGCCTGGACTGGAGCGAACCGGCTCAGGAGCCGCACGCCCGTCTGCACGCCTGGTACCGCGAGTTGATCGCCCTGCGCCACACCCTGCCCGACCTCTCCGACCCGGACCTGGCATCGGTGCGGACCGCCCACGACGAACAGGCGCGCTGGCTGGCATACCGGAGGGGAGATCTGCGGATCGCCGTCAACCTCGGCGAGAAGCCGGCCACGATCCCGCTGGGCGGCGGCCGGCGCCGCGGAGGCGGAGGCAGAGTCCTGGCCGCGTGGGTGCCGGTGGAGTCCCCGGGCGGAGACGGGCTGCTGCATCTGCCGCCGGAGTCGTGCGTGGTGCTGGCCGACGACTGATCCCCGGGGGCGCGTGGCACGGCGCTTGCCTTCGGGGGCGCTCCGACTCGTACGGTCATGGCCATGAAACAGTGATTCCTCGGCAGGACAGGACTGCGCGTCAGCGAACTGTGCCTGGGCACCATGACGTTCGCCAGGGCGGGCGACGAAGCTGCGGCCCACCGCATCCTCGACACCTTCACCGAGGCGGGCGGCACCTTCATCGACACGGCGGACATGTACGACCGCGGTGGCTCGGAGGAGGTGCTCGGCCGCCGGCTCAAGGGGCGCAACCGCGACGACCTCGCCATCGCGACCAAGGTGTGGGGGCCGCTGGACGGCGGCCGGCCGTCCGGCAAGTACCGGCGCGGCGTGACGGACGCGCCCGCCGATTCCCGCGCGGCCCGCAACCGGGCGAACAGGGGCGACGACTGGCGGCGCCGGGACAACGAGGAGACCTGGCAGGTCGTGGACGCCGTCCTGGCCGTGGCCGAGGAAGCCGGCCGCACCCCCGCCCAGGTCGCACTCCGCCGGCTCCTCGGGCGGCCTGGCGTCACCGCCCCCATCATCGGGGCGCGCACGATCGAGCAGCTCACCGACGGTCTCGACGCCGTGGGCCGGGAGCTGACGGCCGACCGGACGGCGAGGCCGGACGCGGCGAGCGCCCGCCCGCTGCCGTATCCGTACGAAGTCCTGGAGCGGCTGAGCGACCGTGACCGGTAGGGCCGGGCGCTACTCGACGATCGCCAGTTCGCGCGCGGTGCTGTTGAGACGTCGGCCACCGTCCTCGGTCACGGTCACGATGTCCTCGATCCGGACACCGAACCGGCCCGGCAGATAGATGCCCGGCTCCACGGAGAAGCACATCCCGGGCACCAGCGGCTGCTCCTCGCCCTCGATCATGTACGGCGGTTCGTGGGTGGTGACGCCGATCCCGTGGCCGGTGCGGTGGATGAAGCGCTCGCCGTAGCCGAACTCGGTGATGACGGCGCGGGCCGCGCGGTCGATCTCCTGGCAGGCGACGCCGGGCCGGACCGCGTTGCAGCCCGCCTCCTGGGCCTCCCGCACGATGTCGTGGACCCGCTGCTCCTCGGCGGTGGGTTCGCCGACATGGACCGTACGGGAGGTGTCGGAGCCGTAGCCGTGCTTGAGGCCGCCGAAGTCGAGCACGACCATGTCGCCCTGCTCGATGGTGCGGTCGCCCGCCTCGTGGTGCGGGTTGGCGCCGTTCGGGCCGGATCCGACGACGGTGAAGTCGACCTGGGAGTGCCCGAACCGCTTGAGCAGATCGGCCAGATCGGCGGCGATGTCGGTCTCCTTGCGGCCGGCGAAGCGCACCTTGAGGATCTCGCCGTACGTGGCGTCTGCGGCGGCCCCGGCAGCCGCGAGCCGCTCCAGCTCAGCGGCGTCCTTCACCGCGCGCAGCATCGGCAGGGCCTCGGTGAGGGAGACATACGAGGTGTCCGGAAGCGTCCGCTGCAGCCCGAGCAGATGCATCGCCCAGGCGTTGTCGCTGACCGCGAACCGGCCCCGGCCGTCGAGCAGCGAGGCGGTGACGGTGTACGGGTCCTTGCCGTCGGTCCAGTCCCGGAGGGTGAGGGCGGGCGCCCCGACGGCCTTCTCGGCGTCCGGGGCCTCCAGGGTCGGGACGACCAGGACCGGGTCCTGGCCCGGTGTGAGGACGAGGACGGTGAGGCGTTCGGTGTTCACGGGCCGGTAGCCGGTGAGGTGGACGAGATCGGGCCCGGGGGCGACCAGCACTCCCGCGAGCCCGGCCTCGGCGGCGCTCTCGGCGGCACGCGTCATCCGGGCCCGGTAGTCGTCGGCGGTGAACGGTACGGGCTGGTTCGGGCTGGACATGCGGACCTCCTGGCGACGCGACACGGCATACAGCATCCTGCCCGTACGCGCCCGTCCACGCGAGCGGGGTCAGGTTTCCGGGTGCAGCCGTACGACGAGGCCGGCGCGGGAGCGGCCCCGTTCGACCAGGCGCGCGTTGGGTTCGTCGGACTCGGTCACCCATTGCTCCGCGTACGGCCGGGGCTTGCCGAACCGCACATGCCGGTCGACGAGCCGGCGTACCCGCAGGGCCGGTTCGAGTTCCAGGAACCAGGCCTCGTCCAGCAGCCGGTGTACGGACGCCCAGGCCCCTTCGTCGTGCAGGAGGTAATTGCCCTCGGTGACGACCAGCGGGATGTCCGGGGGTACGGGGACGGCCCCGGCGATCGGCTCCTCCAGGGCGCGGTCGAAGGCGGGGGCGTACACGGTGGTTTCCGGTTCCGGGAGGCGCAGGCGCCGGAGCAGGGCCGCGTAACCGGCGGCGTCGAAGGTGTCGGGGGCACCCTTGCGGCCGGCACGGCCGAGCCGTTCCAACTCGGCCCGGGCGAGGTGGAAGCCGTCCATGGGGACGAGGACGGCGAGGCCGTCGAGAGCGTCGACGAGCTGGGCGGCCAGGGTGGACTTCCCGGCTCCGGGCGGTCCCGCGATGCCGAGGATCCGGCGGTGGCCGGGGACGGCGAGGCGCAGGGCGCGCGCCGTCAGCCCGGTGAGTTCGCTGATGTCCATGCAGGGCATTGTCCCGCCGCGCGCCCGACGGATGTCATGGCGGTGCGGACTGTGCGGGTCCCGCAGAGGCAGGTAGTGTTACGTATAACAAACTGGCTTACCGCACCGTTGCCCGCCCCCGTCCGAGGAATCTCATGCCGCACATCGCCCTGGTCACCCTGGTCGTCCGCGACTACGCCGAAGCCGTCTCCTTCTACACGGACGCCCTCGGCTTCGAGCTGGTGGAGGACACCGACCGGGGCGACGGCTCGCGCTGGGTGGTCGTGCGGCCGCGCGGCACGGAGGGGACCGGGCTGCTCCTGGCCCGTGCCAAGGACGAGGCGCAGCGGGCGAGCATCGGTGCACAGACGGGCGGCCGGGTCGGCTTCTTCCTGCACACCGAGGACTTCGCGGGCGACCACGCCCGGATGCTGGCCGCCGGGGTGCGGTTCCTGGAGGAGCCGCGGCACGAGGCATACGGATCGGTGGCGGTCTTCGAGGACCTTTACGGCAATCGCTGGGATCTGCTCCAGCCCACGCGGCCCTGACCTGCGGCGCCTGCGTCTGCGTCTGCAGGAGTTGTCGGTGGTCACCGTTGCGTTGGGCACCTGACCGACCGTGCCCTTCACCGGCTGCGCACCCGTCCGGGCTCGCCGAACCGGCGGCGGCGCGGACCGATCTCGCGCACGAATCGCTGACCGGGGCGAAGATCCTGATGAAGCGCGCGAAGTGGCAGGTGAAGGCAGGCATCGGCGAACTGGCCCAGGAGGCGAAGTGGGCCGTGGCCCGCATGAAGGACCAGCCCGGCTGAGTGACCTGCCCTGCCGGACACGCGCCGCACGACCGGCGCCGCTGAACGAACGGACCGGGCGAGACCGTACGCAACCGGCCCGGCCGGACAGTACCGCCGTCGACCGGGCACGGCGCGCGTCAGCGCGTGCCCTTGCCCTCCAGATACGCGAGCACCGCAAGCACCCGCCGGTGCACCGTGCCGTCGTCCGCTTCCAGGCCGAGCTTGGCGAAGATCGAGCCGATGTGCTTGCTCACGGCCCGTTCCGTCACCACCAGTTCGGTGGCGATGGTGCCGTTCGCCTTGCCCTGTGCCATCAGTTCCAGGACTTCACGCTCGCGCGGAGTGAGGCTCTGCAGGGGTTCGGCCGACGACTTGCGGGTCAGCAACTGGGTCACGACCTCGGGGTCGAGCGCAGTGCCGCCGCCCGCCACCCGGTCGAGCGCCTGGAGGAACTGGTCGACGCGGCCCACCCGGTCCTTCAGCAGATACCCGATGCCCTGGGCGCCCTGGGCGAGCAGCTCGGCGGCGTACGTCTCCTCGACGTACTGCGAGAGGACCAGGATCGGCAGTTCGGGCATCTCCGCGCGGGCGGCGAGTGCGGCGCGCAGCCCCTCGTCGCGGAAGGTGGGCGGGAGCCGTACGTCGAGCACGGCGGCGTCCGGGCGGTGTTCCAGCAGGGCGGGCAGCACCTCGGGCCCGGTCGCCGCGTCGGCCACCACCTCGTGACCCGAGCTGGTGAGCAGCAGGATCAGCCCCTCCCTCAGCAGCGCGTTGTCCTCGGCGATCACGATCCGCACGGCAGCTCCACTTCGATGTGCGTCGGCCCCCCGGTGGGGCTGTTGATGCGGGTGGTGCCGTCGAGGGCGGCGATCCGTCGCCTGATTCCGACCAGCCCGCTGCCGGCGCGTTCGTCCGCGCCGCCATGACCATCGTCCCCGATGGCCACCCGCAGGGCGCGGGGGGTGCGGTCGATCCGTACGGTCGCGGCTGTCGCGCCGCTGTGTTTGCTGATGTTGGTGAGGGCCTCGGCGATGACGAAGTAGGCGGCGGCCTCGATCGCGGCCGGCAGCCGTCGCCCGTCCTCGACACCGTCGAGCTCCGCGGTGACGGGCACGCTGACGTCGGCGGCCAACGCCCGTACCGCACCGGCCAGGCCACGGTCCGTCAGTACGGGCGGATGGATGCCGCGCACCACGTGCCGCAGTTCCGCGAGGGCCGCCTCCGCGCCGTCCTGTGCCTCGTCGAGGCGGATACGCGCGGCGGCCGGGTCGCGGTCGAGGAGCTGTTTGGCGAGGCCGATGCGCATCGACAGGGCGACGATCCTGGCCTGAGCACCGTCGTGCAGATCCCGTTCGATGCGTCGCAGTTCGGCGCCGTGCGCCTCGACCGCCCCGGCCCGGCTCTCGGTCAGCTGGGCGATCCGGTCGGCGAGCGCGGTGGACGGCGAGGAGGTGAGCAGGGAACGGGTCCAGCTCGCCGACAGATCCGCGAGTACGGAATGCCAGCGCAGCACCCATCCCCGGCGCGCGGGCATCGGTGTCCCGTACTCGTCGGCGGCCCGCCGGTCCAGCAGGTGCACGACGTGCAGCGCGGCCCCGTCGACGAGGAGCCCGACCGGCCACAGCACCATCGTGAGGTAGCCGAGGGCATTGCCCATGAGCGCCTGGAGCGGCAGCCAGAGCGCGTCGCGCCAGACCGTCGGGTCGGTGAGTACGCGTCGGACCCGCTCGGAGAGTTCACCGCCGTCCAGCGGTGGATACGGCGTCGGCGTGAACGGGACGCCGAGCCGCGCGGCGGCCCGACGGCGCTCGAACTCCGCGAACCGGCGCAGCACTTTGGCGGCCTCGGGCAGGGCGGGCAGCCCGATGATCACGACCGCGAACATCAGGGCCGCCACCACCAGGAAGGTGCCCACATATGCGAGCAGCGCGATCGGAATGCCGATGAACAGATAGCGCGACGCATCCCACGAACGCCGGATGGCGACTGTCAGTGGGGCGGGAGTGGTGCTCATGACACAGCACGTTACGGGGGTTCACCCGCCACCGGAGTGGGGGCCTCCCCCCGACCGTGGTGGAGCTGGCTGAACCCCCTGTCCGGGAGCGCGCACCCTCGCCCGGGAACCTCCTTCTTCATAGCGTTTATGCAGGTCAGAAAGTACGGGGCAAAGAAGGAACGGTGGAGTCGACGGTGGACACGAACACAGCGGTGCGGGCGACCGCGCTGAGTCTGGAGTCGGTGAGCCGACGCTACGGACGGCGTGGCGGCGGCGGCCGGGAGGCGATCGCGCTCGACGCGGTGAGCTGTGCGGTTCCGGCCGGGAGCTTCACCGCGGTGGTGGGCCCCTCGGGATCGGGGAAGAGCACGTTCCTGCAGTGTGCGGCGGGCCTGGACCGTCCGACGGCGGGGACGGTACGGGTCGGGGGCACCGATCTCGGCTCGCTGTCCGAGGCCGCACTGACCCGGTTGCGCCGTGACCGGATCGGCTTCGTCTTCCAGTCGCACGCCCTGAATCTGGTGCCTTCGCTGAACATCGAGGAGAACGTCGTGCTGCCGCTGGTGCTGGCGGGCGCCGATCCGACGGACGAACGGGTGTTGGCTCGCGGCCGGGATCTGCTGGCCCGGGTCGGCCTGGCGGGCCGCGGCGGGCAGGGCCCCGCGACGCTCTCCGGCGGCCAGCAGCAGCGGGTCGCGGTGGCGCGGGCGCTGGTGACCGAACCCGATGTGATCTTCGCGGACGAGCCGACGGCGTCCCTGGACCCGGAGTCGGCGTCGCTGGTGCTCGGTCTGTTGCGGGACGCGGTGCGGATCGACGGCCGTACGGTCGTCATGGTCACCCATGATCCGGTGGCGGCGAGCTGGGCCGACACCGTGCTGACGATGGACGGCGGCCGGCTGCGATGAGCACGGGTACGGGCATGGGCACGAGTACGGACACGCGAAGGCCTCACGCGGATGTGCGGTCCGGGGTGCGGCAGGCGTCGGCGTTCCTCGCCCGGCGTTCGCTGAAGACTCATCGCCGGGCCTGGGCCGCGGTGTTCGCGGCGACGACGGCCGCGGCTGCGCTGATCGGCGCGTTCGCCTTCGTCGTCGGTTCGCTGCTGTCGGCGCAGCCGCCGGTGGAACGTCACGCCGGGGCCGACGCGGTGGTGACGGCCGACCAGAAGGTGACGTACACGGCGAAGCCGTGGGGCAGCGAGCCGCAGACCGCGACGACGTATCTGCCGGAGCGGGTCCGTCTCGACCGCTCCGCGGTGGCGAAGGCGGCCGCCGCCGACGGGGTCGCGAAGGCCGTCGCGGACGATTCGGTCCCGGTGGCTGTGGGCGGCGGGAGCAGTGGTACCGGGGCCGGTGGGACGTCGGCCGTCGGCCGTTCCTGGGCGTCCGCCGCACTCACTCCGTACCGGCTGACGGATGGACACGCGCCGAGGACATCCACCGAGGTGGTCATCGACAGCGTGCTTGCGGCCGCAGCCGGGAGCAAGCCCGGCAGTCATGTGACATTGCAGGTCGACGGGGCTCCCCGGACGTACACCGTCAGCGGCGTCGCCGTCACCGGTCACCGGGGCGCCGCCCCCGCCGTCTTCTTCACCGAGCAGCGGCTGACCGCGCTGGCGGGACACCCGGGCACGGTGGACGCCATCGGCGTCGTCGCAGAGAAGGGTGTGTCGGCCGACGAACTGCGGGCGTCACTGGACACCGCACTGCCCGACCGCACACACGGCGACCGCGAGGTCCGGGTCCTCACCGGCTCGGAACGCGGGCAGGCCGAGTACGTCGACGCACTCGGCGCACGGGGCGAACTGCTCCCGCTGCTCGCCTCCATCGCGGGAACGGTCCTCATGGTGGCGCTCCTGGTGATCGCCACCACCCTCTCCCAGGCGGTCCACCAGCGCTCCGGTGAACTGGCGCTGCTGCGCGCAGTCGGGGCGACGCCCCGGCAGCTCAGGTCGGCAGTCGGCCGCGAGGTGAGCCGGGTGGCATGCGCCGCCGCGGTGCTGGGCGGGATCGGGGCCGTACCGCTGGGGCTGCTGATGCGGTCGTTGCTGACCACGGACCCGCTGCCGCTGCCCGTGCCGGTGTGGCTGCCGTTCGCCGCGGGCGCCACGGCCGCGGTGCTCGTCGCGTCGGCGGCCCGCCCGGTGTCGATGCTCGCGGCCAGGTCCGTCACCCGGCTGCGGCCCGCCGCGGCGCTGGGCGCGGCCCGTGCGCCCGAGCCGGGCGAGCCCGGCCGGCTGCGTACGGCCGCAGGAGTGGTGCTGGCCGTCGCGGGTGTCGGTTCGGCGGGCGCGGCAACGGCGCAGGGCGGGCAGGCCGCCGCGGTGGCCGCTTCTGGTGCGGCGACGTCGCTGATCATCGCGGTGGCGCTGCTCGGTCCGTGGATCGCCCGGGTGGCGATGCGGGTGCTCGGTACACCGGTACGGCGTGTGGGCGGGGTCTCCGGGTTCCTGGCCGCCAGGTCCGCCGCCGCGCACCATCGGCGCCTCGGTGCGGCGATCACCCCGATCGTGCTGGTCGTCGCGTTCGTCTGCGTACAGCTGGCAGCCGCCTCGACGCTGGAGCGGGCCTCCGACCGGCAGGCCGCTGCCGCGCTCCGGGCGGACCTCGTGGCGACCGGTCCGGCCGCCGGACTGCCGGCCGATGCGGCGCAGGCGGTGCGCAAGGCTCCCGGGGTGCGGGCGGCGACCGGTGTGCTGCGTTCCAGCGTCGTCCTCGCCCACCGGGAGATGGGCGATCCGAAGCTGGACCGGTTCCCCGTGCTGGGTGTGACAGCGGACCAGCTGCCCGGCACGCTCGACCCGCACGTCACGGCGGGTGATCTGGCGGACCTCACCGGCAGGGGCACGGTCGCGGTCGGCAAGGACCGGGCCGCCGACCTCGACATCGCCACCGGCGACTCGGTGAAACTCCGCCTGGGTGACGGTACGCAGGTGCGGCTCCGAGTGGTGGCGCTCTACGAACGGGCCCTGGGACTGGGCGAGTTCATGCTGCCGCGCGAGGCCCTGGCCGGGCATGTCTCGGCACCGCGCGACCAGCAGATCCTGATCCGCTCGGCGGACGGCGGGGCGGCCTCGGCTGCAGCGCGCGCCCTCTCCCCTTACACGGGTGTGCAGGTCCGTACCGCGACGGCGGACGACGTACGGATCGCCCCGCCGTCGTCGGACCAGGACAACGCCCTGGTCATCATCGGTGTCGGGGTGATCGGCGGCTTCGCCCTGCTCGCGGTGATCAGCACTCTGTCCCTGATCACGGTGGGCCGCCGCCCCGAATTCCGCCTGCTGCGGATGGTCGGCGCGGGCCGGCGCCAGGTGAGGCGGATGCTGGTCCTGGAAACGGGACTGGTGACGGTGGCGGGCCTGGCCATCGGCACACTGGTCGCGGCGGTCCCGCTGGTGGCGTTCGCGGTGTCGACAACCGGTTCGGTTCCGTATCTGCCGCCGGTGCGGTACGGGGTGCTGGCACTGGCCGTGACGGTGGCGGCGGGTGCGGGGGCGATGTGGCCGGGCTCGTCCGGTGGCCGGTTCGTCCTCGGGCGCCGAGCCTGAGCCCGTCCGGCGGTTGAGGGTGACGCCTGCCGCCGAGGCGCGTCACGGAAGGCGGACGCACCGCTCCCGGGCGCGCGTCACGGTGAGGCCGGCAGCGGCAGCGCCGCCTCCCGCACTGCTGCCGTGGCCAGTGCGTCGAGCACCGGCGCGATCAGCGGATGCCCCTCCGCGCCGTGCCGCACCGCGGCGAAGACCCGGCGGGTCGGCGCGCTGCCCTCCACCGGCCGGACCACCACCCCCGTGAGGTCCATCCCCCGCAACGCCGACCGAGGCACCAGCGCCACCCCGGCACCCGCGCCGGCCAGCGCGACCACCGCGCGGAAGTCGTCCGAGGAGTGCTCCAGCCTCGGCTGGAACCCGGCGAACTCGCAGGCCAGGACCACCACGTCATGGCACGGGTTGCCGGGGTACGGACCGATCCACGAGTCCTTCTCCAGGTCGGCGACCGCCACCTGTTCCCGGCAGGCCAGCCGATGCCCCACCGGCAGCACCGCGTCGAACGGCTCCGAGTACAGGGGCACCCGGGTCAGGCGCCGGTCGTCCTCGCCGGGCGTGCCCCGGTACTCGACGGCGACCGCGACATCGACCTGCCGGTCGAGCACCATCGGCACGCTCGCATCGCCCTCGGCGTCCTGGACGCGGACCCGGATGCCGGGCGCGGTGAGCGTCAGTTCGGCTATCGCGGGGGCCAGGACCAGGCCGATGCCGGTGGCGAACGCGGCGACCGTGACCGTACCGGCGTCCCCCGCGCCGTACGCGGCGAGCTCGGCCTCCGCCCGTTCCAGTTGGGCGAGGACCGCGTTGGCGTGGGTCAGCAGGATTTCGCCGGCGGCGGTGAGCCGGACGCCGCGCGCGCTGCGATCGACCAGCCGGTGCCCGGTCTCCTGCTCCAGCGCGGCAAGCTGCTGGGAGACCGCTGAGGGCGTCAGATACAGCGCGGCGGCTGCGGCAGTCACCGTGCGGTGGTCCGCCACCGCACGGAGAATGCGCAGCCGCCGTGCATCGATCATGTGCCCCATTGTCCCAGGTCACAGAGGTAACCCTGCCGCCCGGGTGAGGCTCCCGGGTAGGACTGTCGGATGGGGATGCCGGGCGGCGCCCGGACGGAGCCCAGGACGGCACCCCCGTCCGGGGCGCTACTCCTCCAGCGCGGCCCGCGCGTCGACGAACGCGTCCACGGCGCGGTTCACATCCGCCGTGGAGTGCGCGGCGGAGAGCTGGACGCGGATACGGGCCGCGCCCTGCGGGACCACCGGGTAGGAGAACCCGATCACGTACACACCGCGCTCCAGGAGCAGCTCCGCCATCCGGCCTGCCTTCGCCGCGTCCCCGATCATGACGGGGGCGATGGCGTGGTCGCCGGGCAGGACGTCGAAGCCTTCCTCGGTCATCCGGGTGCGGAAGAGCGCGGTGTTGGCATTGAGCTGCTCACGCAGGTCGCCCGCGGCCTCCAGCAGGTCCAGGACCTTGAGCGAGGCCGCCGCGATGACCGGGGCGAGCGAGTTGGAGAAGAGGTACGGGCGGGAGCGCTGGCGCAGCAGCGCGACGATCTCGGCGCGGGCCGCGACATAGCCGCCGGACGCACCGCCGAGCGCCTTGCCGAGGGTGCCGGTGATGATGTCGACGCGGTCCATCACGTCGTGCAGCTCGGGCGTGCCGCGTCCGCCGGGGCCGACGAAGCCGACGGCGTGCGAGTCGTCGACCATGACCATGGCGTCGTAGCGCTCGGCCAGATCGCAGATCTCGCGCAGCGGGGCGACGTAGCCGTCCATGGAGAACACGCCGTCGGTGACGACGAGCCGGCGCCGGGCGTCGGACGCCTCCTTGAGCTGCTTCTCCAGGTCGTCCATGTCGCGGTTGGCGTAGCGGAACCGCTTGGCCTTGGAGAGGCGGATGCCGTCGATGATGGAGGCGTGGTTGAGGGCGTCGGAGATGACCGCGTCCTCCGGGCCGAGGACGGTCTCGAAGACGCCGCCGTTGGCGTCGAAGCAGGAGGAGTAGAGGATCGTGTCCTCCTGGCCGAGGAACGTGGAGAGCCGCTGCTCCAGCTCCTTGTGGACCTCCTGGGTGCCGCAGATGAAGCGGACCGAGGCCATGCCGTAGCCCCAGCGGTCCAGCGCATCGTGGGCGGCGGCGATCACGTCGGGGTGGTCGGCGAGGCCCAGATAGTTGTTGGCGCAGAAGTTGAGCACCTCACCGGGGCGGCCGCCCGCGGTGACGGCGACGGTCGCCGACTGCGGGGTGCCGATCACACGCTCGGGCTTGTGCAGTCCGGCGGCCTCGATCTCGTCGAGGGTGGTGCGCATGTCGTCGCGTACGGAGTCGAACATGAGGGGTGTCTCCCAGCTGTCTACGAGGGCGTCGGGTCAGGAGGTCCAGTCGAGGATGACCTTGCCGCCGCGGCCGCTCGCCGCGTCGTCGAAGGCCGCTTCGAAGTCTCGGTAGCCGTACCGGCCGGTGATCACGGGGGCGAGGTCCAGGCCCCCCTCCAGCAGTACGGACATGGCGTACCAGGTCTCGTACATCTCGCGGCCGTAGATGCCCTTGATGGTGATCATCGACGTGACGATGCGGGACCAGTCGACGGGGAACTCCTCGGACGGCAGTCCGAGCATGGCGATCCGGCCGCCGTGCGTCATGTTCTCGATCATGTGGCGCATCGCCTCGGGCCGGCCGGACATCTCCAGGCCGACATCGAAGCCCTCGCGCAGTCCGAGGCGCTTCTGGCCTTCGAAGACGGTCTCCTCGCTGACGTTGAGAGCGAGGCTGACGCCGACCTTCCTGGCCAGTTCCAGCCGGGCCTCGCTGACGTCGGTGATGACGACGTGACGGGCGCCGGCGTGCCGGGCGACGGCGGCGGCCATGATGCCGATCGGTCCGGCGCCGGTGATCAGTACGTCCTCGCCGACCAGCGGGAACGACAGCGCGGTGTGCACGGCGTTGCCGAACGGGTCGAAGATCGCGGCGACGTCGAGGTCGACGGGGGCCCGGTGCACCCACACGTTGGACGCGGGCAGGGCGACGTACTCGGCGAACGCCCCGTCCCGGCCGACGCCGAGCCCGAGCGTGGAGCGGCACAGGTGGCGGCGTCCGGCCAGGCAGTTGCGACACTTCCCGCAGACCAGGTGTCCCTCGCCGCTCACCAGGTCACCGACGTTGATGTCGACGACATCGGCGCCGGTCTCCGCGACCTCGCCGACGAACTCGTGGCCGAGGACGAGCGGGGTCTTCACGGCCTGCTGCGCCCAGCCGTCGTAGTTCCGGATGTGCAGATCCGTGCCGCAGATGCCGGTGCGGAGCACCTTGATCAGTACGTCCGAGGGGCCGATCTCCGGCTCGGGCACGTCCATCAGCCAGAGTCCCGGCTCGGCCTTCTGCTTCACGAGTGCCTTCACGGCTGCGGCTCCCTGCGCTGGTACGGCGTTGAGTACCCCGGGCCGGGGGCAGCCTTGAGGAAGCCTGCGGCCCGGGGAAGAAAAGAAGGACGGCATGGCAGCACGCGTCGATCGGCTGCCGCGCACCATCCTCTGCCGTCACGGAGAAATCTGCCGCACCCCGCGCCACAGGTCCATCGAGGTTTTCTTAAGCGCGCCCGCAGTTCCGCTTCATGCCCTCTTGATCTCCCTACGACCGGCCGAAGGGCCGGCCGCCCCTCAAAAGGCGACCGGCCCCCGCTCATGTGTCCGTGATCAGTCGCCGAGCTCCTGCGGCGGGTTGTCGCGGCCCGGCACCTCATTGGGTGCCAGGACGCGACTGTCGCCCGGCTACGGCTTGGTCCATCCGGTGGACGCGTACCAGGTGATCCGGTTCGGCTGGGCCGGGTTCACCTGGTCCTCGACGGGGTGGGAGCCGCCCGTGCTCTTCGCCTGGATCGTGCTCCGGGCCTCCCACTGCGCGGCGATCTCCCTCATATGGGCGGGCACCTGCGGGCGCTGCGCACCACTGTCGGCCGCCTTCGCGGCTGCCGCCGAGGCCGGCCGGAATGACCTGCTCGCGGTCGCGGGCCGAGCCGTAGGTCTGCTTCCGCTTCAGCAGCTTCGCCCAGTCGTTGCCGATGAAGACCCGGTGGGTGAGCCCCCCCGAGCTGCGGCGGCTGCGGCAGCCGGATCGTCAACTTCACCTGCGGCTGCGGCTGATGAGGTGGCCGCCCCGGTGCAGGGGGAGCACCGGGGCGGCCGGTCAGGAGCGGTTCACGGTGGACCCCGCCCAGCCTCTGGCAGGGCTGGGTCCATGGGCGACTGGCAGCGGAGCAGGGGCTTGCGCACAGTCGAGGCGGTGTTCGCCTGGCCGATTCAGTGTTCCTGGAACAGCGACTGGGCGTGGTTCAGGCCATACCTGGCGACATCGGTACCCAGCTTGACCCCGGCCTCGTCCGCGAGTCGGGTGTGGATGCCCAGCCAGACCCGCGCGTCCATGTTCTCCAGCGTGAGCTGGTGCCATGCGGTGTAGGTGCGGACGACGCCCGGTGCGGTGGCGCTGGTCAGGGTGAACGGGGCCGTGCGCCGTCCTGCGAGGGCGGTGAGAACGGTTTCTGTCGCGCCTGCGTAGGTGTTGTGGCCGCTGGGGTAGTCCGGGTGCGCCGGGGTGGTGTGCAGTGGGGTCCATGACGGGTCGGCAGGGATCTCGCCGACGCCGGTTCCGATCGCGGTGACGGGGCGCCACAGCGGGTAGGTGTACTTACTGTCGGAGGTGGCGATCTGGGTGTCCACCAGCGTGGCGTTGGTCAGGGCGACGAGTTCGGCCTGCTTGAGCAGCGGCTGGTGGGAGGTGGCGGCGAGCGCGACGCGAATCGGCTTGGTCCACAGGGTCAGCGAGGAGTCGAACCAGAAGTTGGCCGTGTCGGTCTGCCGCGCGGTGCGCACGGTGCTGTTCAGCTCGCCGAAGTCTCGCACCTCCTTCAGGTCGGTCTGGTACCGCTCGGACGTCGGAGCGGGAGGCGCGGGCAGTCGGAACTGGCTGGCACTCTTCAGCAGGAAGGGCCGGGCGAACCGGCTGCCGTTCTGGATGGCGGGGGCGAACGCGGGCGGGGTGGGCTGCCAGACGCCTGGCGCGGCCGGCGGCACGGTGAAGGGGGCGTTTACCGAGGCCGCATCGAGGCCGTCTCCCTCGCGGTCGTGCAGGACCTCCAACGCCTGGCGTTCGCCGGCTGTGGCGCCCAAGGTCTCGGCCGGGCCGTCGGGGATCTGATCCAGGGTCTGCTGCAGGGCGGCATCCAGCTCCGGGGCACGGGTGGGCACCAGCTCGACCAGGGCGCGGTGCACCGCGCCGGCCAGCGCCGCGTCCTGATAGTCCCTGCGGTCGACCCCGGACGGCACATGTTGCAAGGCCCGCGCCGCCGCGATCCAACTGACCGCCCAAGTACGGCTGTTGGTCACCGGAGGGAGTGATGAGCCGGCCGTCGCGATCGTGTCGGCTGTGGTGTCGTACCAGGCGAGCGCCACGGAGGTGCGACCGTGCGCAGGCGCAGGGGCGGCGGCGGCGCTCGGCGCTGCGCCGGAGACGACCAGCAGTGCCGTGGAGGCCACCAGGGCCGCACGGGTCTTCGGGGAGTTCATGGGAGTAGCTCCTCATGGTGGGGTGGGGGGACCGGGTGTCGGCCCGTCCGTCTGTCAGTCATGTGCGACGGGACGTGGAGAGTTGAGGACCTTGCACTGGCGCAGCAGGTTCCCGGACCAAGCCGTGGGGCTTTGGCCCGGGAACCTGCGGAGCACGGTGGCGTGTCGGACCGGACGCCTGCCCGCGGACAGGAATGCCGCTGCGGGCAGGGCGGTCTTCGGCGTGGCCGGGCGTGCGCCGGCAATGATGTATCCGGCGAGCCGGCGAGCCCAGGAACTGCCCAGGCATGTCTGCAGCCGAGTAACGGGTGTCCGCAGGGGACCACCCACGGAGCAGCGGACGAAGACGGGCGAGACGGCATCGTCATCGCGACGTCTCATCAGCATCAGCGCGCACTGCGGCACACGTGCGGGCGTTCACAGGCCCAGCAGCGGCGCCCTCCTGACCTGGCGGGGATCAGGCGGGGTCGGCGTTGATGTGGAAGGGGACGGTAACAATGTTGGAGGCGACGCCCATCAGCTTCAGGTCCTTGGCGCCGATCCTCCCATCGCCGTCGAGGTCCTTCACGACGCCGGGTGCGTCGTTGTAGATGCCGTCGTGGTTGAGGTCGTCGACGACGGCCACGGTCAGGGTGGTGTCGACGTTCTGCCCCGCGATGGGGGCGCCGACGATCCAGGTGTCCCACAGTTCGGTCTTGTGCGGGGTGCGGTTGGTGACGCCGGAGAGGTTGAACAGGTTGGCCAGGTTGGTGCCGGGCCCGGTGAAGCCGGGGAGGGTGCTGTTGGTGGTGGAGTCCAGCACGACCAGTCCAGGGATCTTGTCGTCCTGGCCGGTGGAGAACGTGCCGGGGAAGGGTGCGATGTTGTTGTGCGCGGCCGGGCCGGTGAGCTGGAGCCCGTTGTAGCCGGTCTGGGCCAGGGTCTTGCCCCGGAAGGAGAGCTTCAGGTCCACGATCCAGCCCTTGCCCTCCACGCCCGCGTTGTCCCCGCGCTCGGGCGCGAAGACATCTACCTTGACCGGGTGCGTTTTGCTGGAGGCGGACGTGTCCGGGGTCGAGGCGTTCGCGCTGGACAGGCCGGAGGCCGCGGCGCCCAGGCCGAGGATCATGGCCGCACCCGCGCCGAGGGTCCAGCCGAGCTTCTTCTTCCTCATGACTTGTTCTCCTGAGTGTTGAGAGGCTTGCAGCCATGTGTACGACCACCTGCGGCACTCGGTTCAGCCCGCAGGCCGACCAGTAATGCTTTATTGGGTGGCGCGCGCCGGGGGGCTCGTCACGGTCGCGTTCCGGCGGTTCCTTGTCCGTGTGGCTCCGGACGAGCAGGTCGGGCTCCCGCAGGGCGACCCGGGCGACGGACTCGGCGTCGACCGGGTCGGATCTGCCCCGCTCGCGGGCGGAGCGCCGGGCGCCGCCCATAAGCCGGGGTCGCGCTCGCCGGCAACGGCCTCGGCCTCGGCCTGGCGGATCCAGCCGCGCAGGGCCTCGGGATGCATGCCCGACTCGGGTGCCGGACGCTTGATCCGGGGCTCTGGCTCGATGGTGCGATACGCCCGGGGCGTCACCCCTCCGGCTACCCGCGCGATCGATTGACCTGCGCTCGACTCACACCCAGTCATTCTCCGGAGCTGCCGCCCGCAGCACCTCGCTCGCGCCCTTGAACACCGGCTCGCCGTGCGGGACGCACAGCGCTTCCACCTCCAGCGAGGCCAGCCGCCTGAAGGAGGCAATAGCCTGCTCCCTGTCCACGTTGAACGGGCCGAGGATCGCCCGGCCCTCCGCGGTGGCGACGATGTCGCCCGGGAACAGCACGCCGCTGGAGGAGAGGTGGAGCGCGATGCTTCCCGGGGTGTGTCCGGGCACGTGCAGGACGTGGACGGGCTCGCCCCAGCCATCAATGGTGTCTCCGTCGTGCAGTTCCACATCCACCGGCACATGGTGCAGGGGCCCGGCGTACGCTTCGGAGAAGCCCGCCACGATCTGCTCGTGAAGCGCGCGTTCCGGGGCGGTATGTACCGGTTGAGGTTCGGGTGCCGTGCCGCAGATGAACGGGGCGTCCACGGCTCCGGCCAGGACGCGAGCGCCGGTGGCCTCGACGAGATCCGCAGCCGAGCCCATGTGGTCGATGTGAGAGTGAGTGAGCACGATCTGCCGCAGGTCCTGTGAGCGGCCGCCGAGCCGCGTCAGGGCATCGAGGATCGCGGGGGCGGACCCCGGCATGGCGGTGTCGATCAGACCATAACCGTCCGGCAGGCGCACGAAGTAGACGTGCCCGACCGGGAAGGCCAACTGCCAGATAGTAGGGGTGACCTGGGTGAGTTCCATGATGCGACGCTAGCGTGGGGCCGGCGAGTGTCCAGGTACTTCTGCCGACGGTGAATTGCGCGCAGCGTGAACGAGGCAGCCGGACCCAGCTCGGATCCAGGCCCAACCCGTAGAGAATGGGCGGCGTGAAGGCGACTACGAGGGTCCGAACATGGACGACCCACCGATGGGACGAACACCCGGTCCGCCGCCCATGAACGCACGCCTGTCTGCGCGACCTCCAAGGGCGCCGACGGGCCTTCGCTCCGACGGGCGGTGAGAACCTGAGTTCGTCCGCTGCCTGCGGGTGAACTTAAACCGCCGGCTCGTCGTATACGCAGCCGCAAGGGCACTCGATCAGTGCCTCAGGACACAAGAAACCGCATGTCGCAGCCGTCCTCGAAGACGGCGCAGCCGGTGCGGTCAGGTATGGAAGTGAGTCGGATGGATCGGATCTGGTTCCGCGCCTCCCCGGGGCGTGGACTGTCCACCGCCTGCAGCCCGGGCCCGGCGATGCTCCAAGCGACCCCAGCCTGCGAGACGAGGACATCGAGCGTGACGCCGGACGAGCAGTTGATGACTGCGTTGTACACCGAGCACCACGATGTGCTGCTCTCCTTCGTGCGCAGGTACGTGCACCGTCCTGAGCAGGCGGAGGACGTCGTGCAGGAGACGCTGCTGCGGGCGTGGCGCAGCATCAACAAGATCGAGCCAGGCCACGTCACCATCCGCTCCTACCTCTTCACGATCGCCCGAAACGTGCTCACCGACGGCTGGCGCGCTGAGCAGCGGCGTCCGGAACTGCTCTGCGACAACGAGGCACTCGCGGCTGTACCTTCTGCCGATGATGTGGAGGCGGCGCTGGAGGGGCACGTGATTACCGCAGCGTTGGAACGCTTGTCCGGCGAGCATCGTGACGTGATCCAGGCGCTGTATTTCGAGGGGCTGACTGTCGCCGAGTCCGCGTCACGGCTCACGATCCCGGAGGGAACGGTCAAGTCCCGCGCCTACTACGCCGTACGCAACCTGCGCGCAGCCTTTGAAGAAATGGGAGTTCTACGGTGAGCACCGACCATGATGACGTGCGCATGCTGATCGGCGCGTATGTGCTGGGCGGTCTCAGCGAGACCGACCGCCGCGTCCTTGAGTCCCATCTGCCCACGTGCCAGGAATGCCGTGACGAGCTCGCGCATTCGGCCCCGCTGGCGGGACTGCTCCGCCGTGCCCCGGGCATGTCCGCGCCCAGTCCCCAGGCCACGCGCGAGGCCGACACCGACGCGGCGCCTCCGGCTTCGTCGGCCGGGCTCGACCGTCTGCTGGAGCAGGTCCGCGCCGCCGATGTCGCACGCAGGCGCCGGGCTCGTCGGCAGTGGCTGGCATTGGCTGCGGCCCTGATCGTGGTTGCCGGGCTCGGACTGGGGTCGTTGCTGCCGTTGCGGCACTCGACCGGCCCGGCCACGGCCTTCACCTCGGCCGCCGGGTACTCCGTGTCCGGCCGCGCCACGCTCACGGCCAAGCCCTGGGGCACTGCGGTGAGCGTCACCCTGGCCGACCTGCCCGCAGGAGCACCAGGACCCTTCATCCTCCAGGTCTCCTCGATGGACGGCCGCAAGGAGCAGGCGGCCACCTGGGCGATCACCCCCAACGGCAGCGCCGCCGTGACGGGGGCGAGTGCCCTGCACCTTCCCGACATCCGATCCATCTCCGTGATGGACCATGCGGGACGCCTGGTCGCCACGACCCGACCACTCTGACCTGCCTCGACCACCATCCCGCGGACCGCTCCACTGCCGGGCCCACGGGATGGTCCCCCCTGCCCTGACGCGGGGGCGACACGCCACTGACCTGACGTCGTTGCCCCTGCGGAGCGGTTGCCCCAGCACGTGCGACTCGGGGCAACCGGGCGTGGCACCGCGCCAGAACCACCTCACCGCAATTCCTGCTTCCTATGAGAAGGGTTACCCCGATGAAGATTCACACCCGCGTCGCATCTGCCGCGGCCATCATGCTCGCCGTCGCTGCCCTGGCAACCGCCTGCTCCTCCGGCGGCGGCAGCACAACCACCGCAGCATCCGCACCGGCTTCGTCGGATGCCACCGCCGCGGCCGCTGCCGGGGCGGTGAGCACGTCGTCGTCGCCGACGCTGGGCACCATCATCGTCAACGAGGCGGGCCGTACCCTGTACGCGTTCGACAAGGACACCACAAGTCCTGCGATGTCGAACTGCTACACGGACTGTGCCGCCAAGTGGCCGGCGGTCCCGGCCACCACCACCGTCAAGGGCATCGACCCCAGCCTGCTCGGCTCGGTCACACGCAAGGACGGCACCAAGCAGCTCACCATCAAGAATCACCCGGTCTACCTCTTCGCGGGCGACCAGGCAGCCGGCGACACCCAGGGCCAGGCACTGAAGGGTGTCTGGCACGCCCTCACCCCCCAGGGAACCGAGATCAAGACGCCGAAGGCTTGATCGTCGTTCTCGGCGCGCAACTGGTGAGAGGCCGTCCGCCGCGTGAACCCCGGCGCATGCGGGCGGCCTTGTGGTTGATCTTCTCCGGGATCACGTGCTGGATGCCGCGACGCCGCAGACAGGCCCGGCTCTTGCGCTTGCCGTACGCCTTGACGGCACCGACGTCGGCGGGAGTGCGCCGCGGACGACCGCGTGCCTGGCGGGGAACACGCACCTTGCCGGCAGGAGCCGCAGGCCCGGCACGGCCCGGAGGCTCCGTAGGTGCCGTTCACCGGGAAGAAGCGCTGTCCGTTCTTGCGCCAGGCGCAGGTGGTGTCGGCGTTCACGCAGTGCTCGAAGCCGGGAGAACCGCCGACTGCGCAAGGATGTCGGCGTCCTCAAGCGCGCGACGGCTTTCTTCGCGAAGGAGACCCGGTGACGGTGCACCCGTTCATCAAGACGGAGAAGCAGTGCGGCCACGACGTCAAGCGCGTGTGTGAACTGCGGGCATGGGGTGCGGTGGGGGCCTACCGGGCTTCCCGAGCCCGACGTCAGATGACGTCGTTCTCGACCTCCTCGTACACCCGGTCCCACCAGGTGATGGCCTCCCCGGTGAACGCAGCCGGGTCCCGCTTCCCCAGCTTCCGGGCGATCTCCATCCCGAACGCCACCCGCGCCTCTTCCGCCGGATCGTCCTCCTCCTCGTCGCCCTCCGGCTCGAGGTCGTCGAAATCGTCGAGGTGCTCGTTCCGGTAGTCCCACCCGGCGAGGGCGTCAAGGAAAGCGATCAGGGACGAGTTCACGAACCGCGGCTCGGGCAGAGACGGGTCCAGGAGCACGACCCATCCTCTCTCGTCGAGCACGTACTCGGACACGTACGAGTCACCGAGCTGCGAATCGTGCTGTCCCAGCCGCCAGAACGGCCCGGCGGCGCCTTCGCCTGCCCGAGTGAACGCGCCGCCGCGGCTGCCGGCATAGAACATCCCGTCCACCTCGGCCGGAAGCCCGTACTCGCGCGCCACTTCCAGAGCTTCTCGCACGGGCTCGGGCCACTCGGCCGCCGGCGCTGAAGCATCCGTTTCCAGGCCGAGTGTGCCGACCCCATCCCATGACGTCGACGTCAGCCACTGCGGCACGTACTTCACTGACTGCCCCTTCGAGAAGGCCGATTGCAACAGGTGATCGAACGCCCCGCGCCGGACCCTTGTCGACGTGCGCTCGAGCTCGTCGACACAGGCCGAGGATGGCGTCCCGCTGAGTGGTACAGCAGGGATCTTGTGATGAGCCCTGGCCACAGTAAGGCCATCGCGCAACTCTCCAAAGGCTACGACGAGTTGACCCGGGAGGCGGCGCGATGGCCTTGTCCTGGTCTAACCGCGTGGGCCTCGCCTCGGGACGCAACCGTGCTCCGGCTGCCGTGCCGCGCTCCACCACTATGCGGTCGAGGTCGACTCGAAGGCCGGCGCCGAGGAGGTGCGCCGGTATCCGGACGGGCGGGAGCACCACCGGGCGACCGCTGCCCACATGGATGCCCGGACCTGGGACCGGGCGATGCGCCACGGGCTGTTCCTGATCCTGAACGTGGCCATGGGCGGCATGCTCCCGACCGCCGACGGCGCCACCGCGGGCCCCGCCACCGAGCCCGGGCACCCGATGCGCGTCCAGCACGTCACCGTCCCGACCCGGGAGGGCGCCGGCTCCTGACCCGCCCGGAGTTCCCGCAGGGTCCGGTCAGATGGTGCCCAAAGCGGCCGTCTTCAAGTACGGCCGGTCCGCCAAGTCGTTCAACCGTGGACCCGGGGGCACGCCTCTACACCAACCCCCCTGGAACACATCATGGGGCATGAGCCTGTGACCACAAATGCCACCGCTACCGGGGGCACCCCGCGCGGGGTGCCCTTGGACTCATATGAGTACGTGCACGGATGGACGTCGCCAACGGCGTCGCAACAATTGCCGCATGACTGTGAAGTGGGCACCGGCCCCCGCATCTGCCGTGCGTGAAGCCGTCAAGCGTCTCCTCGGTTTCCTCTTTCTCCTCCTCATCCTCTCCGCCTGCTCTTCCCAAAACCGCGCCACGAGCCCGAAGGAGGTACGCAACCTTGCGGGCAGCACGCAGGTTCAACAGTCACGCAAGGCTGCCGAGGAGCATCTTCGGAGCATCGTGCACGCCTACGACAAGAACACCGCCCTCACTCCTGGCTTTGTCACGGTGAATGACATGTGTGTCGGGGGAGCGGCGAAAGAGTGGTTCTTCCCGACCGGTGATGACCAGTACAAGATCCGCTGCGCCATGCGCGTCACTGCCTATTACGGAGCTGATCCGCATCAAATCGCTGACGTCCTGGACGGCATCTTCACCGCAGGCGACCGTGACTCCTTCGCCGGGGCTCCCGGGGGGACGATCCCGTTCAACCACGACTACTACCGAAGGCACCTCGTTGCCTACTACCGGGGCCACGGCCCGAACCCGACGGGTCCCAACACGCCGGAACCGGCCCAGGTGTTCGACCCTTCGCAGACCTTGTCATGGGACACCGTGCGCAGCAGTCAGAAGAAGCCGGTCGAGGAGCACGATCTGTGCGTAAGGAGTGATCCGCCCGTCACACGGTGTCTGCACGAGCCGGCGTCGAAGACAGTGGCGGACATCCGCAAACAGTACGGAGCAGTTTTCAAACTGGAAATATCAGTGGCCAACTATTATCAAGTGTCCAAAAAGAGCAAAGTTATCCAAACGTGGAAGTAAGTGAAGAATTTCAGCTTGCGTCGATATTCGCGATGAAGCGATGCCCGCAGAGCTGGTAACGCGATCACGAGTGGGCCTTGCCTGGCCCCGGGGAAGTCGCGTGGCATCCCCGTACGCACGCGCCGGCGCCCCCACCGTGCCCCCAGGCCTCACTGGTCCAACTTCGGCGGCAGCAAGCTATTGGCACTCCGACTTCGTTGGCCATCGAACAAGAATCGCTGTCACGGGATGTCCTGTCTCAGCGCAAGTTGGGCCGTCTCAGTGGAGGTTGAGCGGTGCGTGCTCGTCAGGCGAGCGGATGCTCAGCGGTAATGCGGCACAGTAGTGTGCGGGCCTCCTCGATCCGGGGGTGGGCCGGATGCAGGAACTGCTCGCAGGCGGCCAACGCCTGACGGGCTGCGCCTTCCGCCTCACTGCGGCGGCCCAGACCGTGCAGGGCCGTGGCCGTGGCGATCCCCAGGGCCCCGCTCTCGGCGCGAACCCGGTACGACATGAGCCGGCGGGTCTCGGCCAAAGCCTCCTCGTGTCGGCCGTGCCCGTTCAGGCTGCGCACCAGGACACAGTGCAGGGCGGCAGCCGTGCGCCCCTCTGCCCGCGGCAGATTTCCACGGGCGATGGCACTCGCCTCTTCGTAGCGGCCCTGCCCGCACAGGGCATCTGCCAGGTTGGCCAAAGCAGACAGCTCGATCCTCCACACCTCGGTGAGGTGAGCGAGACGGGCCGAGGCACGCAGTATGTCGCTCGCCTCAGCCTCCGCCTCCGTGTAGCGCCCCTGTCCGACGAGAACCGCCACGCGGTTCCCCCGGACCGTCAGCAGAAGAGCCCGCCCGGCGCCGGTGGTCCGCTCCAAATCCGCGATCAGGGCGTCCAGTTCGGCCAGCACCTCGGCTCCGCGCCCGTGAGCGACAGCTGCTGCCGTGGCCAAGGATTTAGCCAGCCACTCCACCACCGGGCCCCGGTCCCAGACGTGACTTGGCGCGGCCGCAAGGACTCTCGCCCCGGCCTCGGCCTTCTCGTACTCGCCCGCCGCGAACAGGTCTCGCAGGCGGTCGTAGACCACCGCCTGCGACGGGGATAGTTCGTCCCTTGCCCACGTGCGTCGCGCGCGGCCCCACACCGTTCCTATGAACCCCACAAGCCGCGAGGTTACGTGAACCCCATTGGCAACCGGCGACACTCCGGCAACAGCGGTCACTCAGATTGCGATGAGACTGCTCAATCTTCAGTGCGACGGGACACGAGGGTCACTCGGACGGCGCCGGGCTGCCCTGGAAAAGCCAGCCGCAGGCTGTCCGGACACCGTAGTGGTGGAGCACCGGGTCGCCCCGTAGAGGAGGAGGGCCAAACCCATCGCGGAAGGCACACCACGCAGGGACGCACTCTCTCTCGGCGCCGATCTCCTCACCATCGTCGGCACTCTCCGCACCCGCACCCTCCCCTCACTTTTCTCGGCCTCGCCGCCGCTGTCTGCTGCTACAAGCGAATCATCCGCCTCACCACATAGGACCCGGTTCAAGTTTCAGGACCTCCGCAAGAAGTCCCTTATATACCGGGCGAGTTGTTGCGGCTGGTCCTCGGGAACGAGGGTGTAGCTGTCGGCGATCTCCACGAGTTCACCCTTGGGCAGCATCCCGGCGAGCCTGCGCCCGTGCACCAACTTCGGTGACCTCACCGGCACCACATCGATCCTGGCCCGGGTGGCCGGCGCGGTCGTCGCGGTCGGCTCCGGCAGCCTGTGGCTGACACGGAGCAGCGAATCCGCCCAGGCCAGTGCTGACTAACGCGTGTTGCAGAAGGCTGTGTTCCGACAGATCAGAGCCGGACTCGGTGGTTCTGGCCACGCGGTCGGGGCGAAGTTGCGCATGTGGGCGACAGCCTGGACCGCGTGGTGGAGGCCGTCGCCCCGTTGTCGGCAGTCACGGAGGATCTTGTAGTTCTTCATGCGGGCGAAGGCGCGCTCGACGCGGGCTCCGACCCGGCACGCGGTTGCCGGCGAGCACCCCAACAGTGGCGCAAATTGCCGCATTGTGAGGTTCGTTGGCTCACCATCTGCACCTGCCCGAACCCCCGCGCCCGCAGGTGCCGCTGCGACTTCTGCGGCGTCAGGCCAGGGACGCGGCGCGGGTGGGGTCGATGGCGTACTGAAGAGGCTGGTCCCCTATGAAGCGGCGGAGTTCATCGAGCACGAGCTGCCCGAGACGGTGACGTTCGGCCCCGAGAGCACCGCCGAGATGGGGTGTCAGGACAACGTTGGGAAGGGTGAAGAGTGGCGAGTCACGGGCCGGAGGCTCCGGGTGCGTGACATCGAGTACAGCGGTGAGGTCGGGTCTGGCACGCAGGACCTCCACTGCGGCTCGCTCGTCGATGAGCGCGCCACGTGCGGTGTTGATCAGCGTCGCGCCCGGCCCCAGGGAGTTCAACAGCCGTGCCCCGATCGTGCCGCGGGTCTCAGGCAGGAGTGGTGCGTGAAGACTGACGACGTGGCAGGTGGCAAAGAGCTCCTCAATGCCGACGAGCCGGACGCCCGTCCGGCTGGCGGTGTCTGCGGAGGCGATGGGGTCCGTGGCGAGGATCTCGATGTCGAAGCGGCCGAGGTGGGCCGCAACGAGACGGCCGATGTGCCCGAGCCCCATCAGGCCCACGCGTGACCGGTAGGCACCCGGGACCTTGGGATTGTGAGGAAAGCGACGGCTGCTCGCCACCTCCCGCGTGATGCGGTGTACCTGCTTCAGCCCGAGGAGGACCTGGGCGAGAGTGAACTCCGCCACCGGAATGGCGTTGGCCTCGGCCGCGGAGACGATCGGAATGCCGCGTGCCCAGAAAGCAGGCGTGGTCAGGTGACGTACGGAGCCCGCCGCGACAAGGACGGCCTGCAGCTGAGGGGCATGCGACAAGAAGGCGGCATCGAGGACGGGCGCGCCCCAGCCCGTGAGCAGGACATCGATCCGTCCCAACACGTCGGGATCCTCGTCGAGCTGCTGCCGTGTGAGAGGTGGACCCTGCCGGTGCACGAGCCGGTCGATTTCGGCCAGAACCTCGGGGGGATAGACGTCTGCCCTGCGTTCTTCCTCCATGACCAGCAGTGCTGTCGGTCTGGGTGCCGGCTCGTTCATGTCGGTTGCACTCCTCAGCTATGTCGCTGACAGGCCGTCAGTGGATCGACCGGCGACCCGCGGTCGGGCGTGTAAGGAATTGTCTGACCGGATGTCGAGGGTTGGCGTGACTTGTTCAGCTCCCCGACGACACACCGCAACACGATACATCGGATGACTACAAAACCCTCAAGTGAAGCCCAGCCGCCTGGCGTTCACCGTCCCGGCGGCTGTCACGATCGTGGACAATGTCGGGCGATCGGAACCCAGAGGGGCCGAACCGCCTGTCTTCCAGGTGATACTTCAGGGCGTCCAAACCCTTCGCCGGGGCGTCGAACCACGGGGGCGGCGCACGGAGGCGTATCTGCGCAGATCTCACGAGCCATCGCGAGATTTTTGTATTCATCGGACTATTGACCGCCGATTCGGTCCCCGTTAGCGTCCCCAGTAAGCGCTTTCCAGGCCAACTGTGATGCGGGAAACAGGAGTTGTCATGCAGAGATCGCGGTGGGTCGGTGCGGGTTTCCTCGCTTCGGCACTGGTCCTCACCAGCTGTACATCCGGGCCTGCGGGAGTGGACGCCAAGCAGGACTCCAAGGCACCGCTCGAGCTATGGGTCAGGACGACACCGGGCGGACCGGGAGAGCAGGGCACGCTCAGAGTCGCTGCCGCCTTCGGGAAGGCCACGGGCTACAAAGTCGAGGTCACCGCCATCTTCGACGACTTCGAGACCAAGCTGCAGCAGCGGGCCGCGCAGAAGAACCTCCCCGACATCGTCATGAACGATGTGACGCAGCTCGGTGCCATGCACAGCCAAGGCCTGCTCCGGGAGATCGACCTGGACAAGGTCAAGAGCACTGAGCAGGCCGTCGGCCAGGCGCTGGACTCCGGCAAGAGCGTGGACGGCAAGCAGTTCGGCCTGCCGTACTCGGCGCAGGCGTCCGCGCTGCTCATCCGCAAGGACTGGCGGGAGAAGCTGAAGCTCCAGGTCCCGCAGAACTGGGACGACTTTGCCGCGATGGCCGAGGCCTTCACCACCAAGGACCCCGACGGTGACGGCAAGAAGAACACCTTCGGCCTCGCCGCTCCCCTGTCCACCAAGCGCGGATACGCCTCCTGGTACTTCTCCAACTTCCTCTGGGCCGCGGGCGGAGACTTCATCACCGAGACCGGAGACGGCAAGTACAAGCCCGCGATGACCACGGAGCAATCGGTCGAGGCCGTGCAGTGGTTCCGCAGCCTCGGCTGCAAGGACAAGGTCATCCAGCCCGGTGCCGTAACCATGGAAACCCCGCCCACGAATGAGACGTTCGAGGCGGGCCGGACCGGCATGTTCGTCGTCGGCCCGTACCTCATGCCTCGCTTCGATGAGTCCCTTGGCAAGGACAAGTACGAGGTCGTGCCGATGCCCAAGGGTCCGAAGGACGCCACCGTGCTTGCCGAGGGTGGCTCCATCTACCTGATGGCGGGCTCCGAGAACCGGGCGGGCCAGGACGCCTTCGCCGACTTCGCCATCTCCGCCGAGGGCCAGAAGACCGGGATGCAGGGCGACACCGGCTTCACCGTGCAACTGCCCGTCAACAAGACGGTGGACATCTCCAAGGTCCGCCCCGACCCCCGCTGGGCGACCTATGCCGAGGCGTACCAGAACTCCGGGCGGTACGCACCGTCCATCCCGAACTGGACCCCGGTGCGGCAGGCGACCGCGGAGACCATCAACGCACTGATGGCCGACTGCGGCCTGGACATCGAGACCAAGTTGGGCGAGCTCGACAATCAGCTCGCCGGCATCCTCAAGGAACAGGGAATCGCCGCGCCATGAGTCTCGACCAGGCGAATCCGGCCGTCCCCTCGGCGGCCGGCCCCGCCACCCGGACATCGGTCCGCCCGGCCGGCGGGGCAGCCGCCGACCGTCGCAGGCGCAACCGCCGGACCGGCCGGTGGTGGACGCCGTGGCTGTTCCTGGCCCCGGCACTGCTCCTCTTCCTGTACTTCAAGTTCATCCCCATGGCCAGCGCGCTGACCATGTCCTTCCAGGACGTCCAGCCCTACCTCGGAAACAAGTGGGTCGGCACCGAGAACTACTCCACGGTGCTCCACTCCGACGGCTTCCGCGAGGCCGCGTGGCACACCGTCGTCCTCGCCGCCGGGCAGACAGCCGGCTCGATGGCTCTCGGCCTGGTACTCGCGCTGCTGATGGAAGGGCAGGGCCGCCGACTGGGATTCGTGCGTTCCGCGGCGTTCCTGCCGGTAGTGGTGCCGATCGCGGTCGTCGCCGAGCTATGGCGGATCATGTACCACCCGACCGGGGACGGAATGCTCAACTCCATCCTCGGCCTGGTGGGGCTCGGCCCCTCGGGATTCATCAACGACCCCGACACGTCGATGGCCTCCATCATGCTCACCGGCATCTGGCGGGGCGCCCCTTACGACATGATGATCTTCCTCGCCGGGCTTACGAGTGTGGACCGCGGTCTGTACGAGGCCGCGAAGGTCGACGGTGCCTCCAGGCTGCAGCGGGTATGGCATGTGACGGTGCCCGGACTGCGGTCGGTGTTCTCGATCCTGTTCATCCTCGCCGCGATCCGCGGACTGCGCGTGTTCACCGAGGTGTTCCTGCTCACCAACGGCGGGCCCGACGGCTCCACCGAGGTCGTGATGACCCTGATCTACAAGCTCGGGCTGGAGCAGAACCGACTCGGCGTCGGCGCGGCGGGAGCCGTCCTGCTGTTCATCGCGACGCTGATCCTGACAGTCGTCGTCCACCTGTTGCGACGGAGGGAGAGCAAATGAACGCGCCGACCGAGACCGCGCTGGGCCTGACCGAGAGCAGGAGCCCGGGCGGGCGGATCCTGAAGGCCGTCACCTACCTGCTGGTCCTGATCGTCTTCGCCGGGCCCCTGATGGCCCTGCTGGTCAGCGCCTTCGGCCATGTCAAGGACCCGACACAGCTGAGCATCATCCCCTCGGGCGCCACTCTGGACAACTTCAGGATCGCCTTCGACCAGGGCGTGCTCGCGTACCTGCTGAACTCGTTCTTCGTGGTCGGCTTCGGACTGCTGCTCCAGGTGGCCGTCTCCGTCCTGGCCGGATACGCGCTGGCCAGGAAGGTCTTCCCCGGGATGACGCTGGTGCTCGTCGCCGTCCTGGCAACGCTGATGCTGCCCGAGGAGATCCTGGCCCTCCCGCTGTCCCTGATCCTCGCCGACCTGCCGGTCGTCCACTTCAACCTCATCGGCACCCTGGCCGGAATGATCGTCCCGTTGGGCGCCTGGGGATTCTCCATCCTGGTGATGACCGAGTTCATGAAGGACGTGCCCCGGGAACTCGAAGAGGCCGCTCGTATCGACGGCGCCGGCGACCTGCGCATCTTCGCCCAGATCATCCTGCCGATGTGCAAGCCCGCGCTCGGGGTCATCGGAGTCTTCGGCTTCACCATGATCTGGGACCAGTATCTGCTGCCCCTCCTCGTCTCCACCGACTCCTCCTCCTACACGCTCCCGCTGGCGCTGCGGACCCTGCGGATCGACCCCGCCGTAACCCCCGGAGTGGTGATGGCCGCCTCCCTGCTGGCCCTGCTCCCCTCCGTGATCGTCTTCCTCTTCTTCCAGCGTTCCTTCGTCCACGGTCTGTCCTCCGGCGCCCTGAAGGGCTGACACCGCGAGCGATCCGCCCGTCAGGCCCGCCCCGCGACGCGCTCGCCCGCCCGGCAGCGCGAGCGGCGCCCGGCCTGCGGGCCGACGCGTGGCGACGACACCGCCCACGTGGCACGTCCTCGCCCCGGCAGCCGGCTGCGCCAGGACGTCCGTCGACCGGTCCGAATCCCGCCCGCGCCGGCCGTACCTCGGCCCACCCCGCACCACCCCGCACCACCAGCCCTCCGGTCGCGCCGACCGGATCGCCGACCGCGCACCGAACGCACCACCAGACGCCGACGACAAGGAGCTATGCCCCCATGACCCCGAACGCCGACACCCCACGGGCGTACCCGTCCGCGCCCGCCGCGACCACGGGTCCCGCGGCGGCCCCGGACACGACCTGGTTCACCACTGACCGGTTCGGGATGTTCGTCCACTGGGGCCTGTACTCCCTCGCCGCACGGCACGAGTGGGTCAAGAACCGGGAGAAGCTGACCGACGAGCAGTACCAGGTCTACTTCGACCATTTCGATCCCGACCGCTACGACCCGGTCCAGTGGGCCAGGGCGGCCAGAGCGGCGGGCATGCGATACGTCGTCCTGACCACCAAGCACCACGACGGCTTCTGTCTGTGGGACAGCGCCCTCACCGACTACAAGGTCACCAACACCCCGTACGGCCGCGACCTCGTCGGGCCGTTCGTCGAGGCGTGCCGCGCCGAAGGGCTCAAGGTCGGCCTCTACTACTCCCTGATCGACTGGCACCACCCGTCCTTTCCCGTGGACGGCACCCATCCCCAGCGCGACGACGAGGAGTTCAAGGCCGCGACCGCCGACCGTGACATCCGCGACTACCAGCGCTATCTGCACGGCCAGGTCCGTGAACTGCTCACGTCCTTCGGACGCGTCGACTACCTCTTCTTCGACTTCTCGTACGCGGGCCGCAGTTGGTGGGGCGGCAAGGGCCCGGACGACTGGGACTCCCCGAAGCTCCTGGACACGATCCGCGAACTCCAGCCGCACGTCCTCGTCAATGACAGGACCGGCCTTCCCGGCGACTTCGTCACCCCCGAGCAGTACCAGCCCTCCGGCCCCATGGCCAAGGACGGGCGGCCTGTGCTGTGGGAGGCGTGCCAGACGCTGAACGGAAGCTGGGGCTACGACCGCGACAACCTCGATCACAAGAGCGCCGATCTGCTGATCCGCATGCTCGTCGACGGGGTGTCCAAGGGCGGCAACCTGCTGCTCAACGTCGGCCCCACGGGCCGCGGCGACCTCGACCCGCGCGCCGTCGCCGTCCTCGGGGAAATCGGCCGGTGGATGGACCTTCACGAGCGGTCGGTCCGCGGCTGCGGCCCGTCCCCGTACACCGCCCCCTCCGAGTGCCGGTACACCCAGCGCGGCGACCGGCTCTACGTCCATCTGTTCGCCTGGCCGTTGCGCCATCTGCACCTGCCGGGACTCGCCGGCCGGGTGCGTTACGCCCAACTGCTCAACGACGCCTCGGAGATCATCCAGGTCCACATCGACCCGGACCGGCCCGCCATGAACACGGAGATGGGCGGGCAGCCCGCCGGAACGCTCACTCTCGAAATCCCCGTCCAGCGCCCCGACACCCCCGTGCCCGTCATCGAGCTGTACCTGGACGCTCCGGCCGACCGGGCCGAGCGCTGAGCCAGGGCCCGGCCCCGGTCCACCACCACACTCACGGAGGCACCATGCAACGCCGTACGTTCCTCATGGGTACCGCGGCAGGAGCGGCGCTGGCCGCCGTCCCCACCGGCGGACTTCTGACCGCGAGTGCGACGGCGGCCCCGGCCGCCGTCGGCTCGCTGGACGAGCTCCAGGCCGCGATCGACCGGGCACGGCCCGGTGACCGGATCGTCGTCGCCGACGGCAGATACACCGTCCCGCCGGACAGGCCCGTCACCATCCGCAACAAGCAGGGCACCGAGCGCGCGCCCGTGACCGTCGTCGCCCAGTCCTGCGGCGGCGTCGTCCTCGACGGCGCCCACAGCTTCGTCCTCGACCGGTCCAGCCACATCACCGTCAGCGGATTCTCCTTCCGTCAGAGCACCACCTTGGAGATCCCCGAGACCTGCTCGCACATCAGGCTCACCCGCAACGACTTCCAGCTCGCCGACATCGATGGCGTGCACTGGGTGATGGTGCGTGCGGACGACAGCTCGGTCGACCACAACCACTTCCACGGCAAGAGCACGCTCGGCATCTATCTCGGTATCGAGGGCGCGGGCACGGAGGAGATGGCCCAGCGCGTCCACGTGTACCGGAACTACTTCTCCGACCACAGCTTCGCCGGGTCCAACGGCGGTGAGCCGATCCGGCTCGGCGTCAGCCCACGGGCGCTGTCCAGTGCCCACGCGGTCGTGGAGTACAACCTGTTCGAGCGCGCCAACGGCGACCCCGAGGCGATTTCCGTCAAGAGCTCGGACAACGTCATCCGGTACAACACCATCCGCGACAGCTTCGGCGGGATCGTCCTGCGGCACGGCAACCGCAACCGGGTGGAGGGCAACCATCTCGTCGCCGGCACGGAAGGTCTGCGGATCTACGGCAACGACCATGTGATCGTCAACAACTACCTCGCCGGCCTGTCCGGGCGGGCTCTGGTGATCGGCAGCGGTTCGGCCCGCGACCACCTGCCCGGCGAGTCGCCCGACGAGCGCCGCGGCAACGACGCACCCGACCGGGTCCTCATCGCGTACAACACCCTCGTGAACAACAAGGGCACGCTCTCCGGCGAGAGCCAGCGCCCGCACGAGCCGCGGGACGTGACCGTCGCCGACAACCTGCTCGTCTCGGACTCGGGCGAACTGGTCGCGATGGCGAACACCGTGCGCTTCACCTGGTCGGGCAACATCCTGTGGGGCGCCGCCGCCGACGGCAACATTCCGGCCGGTGGCTACACCCGTATCGACCCGAAGCTGGTGACGGGTCCGGACGGCGTCGCCCGGCCGGCGGCGGACAGTCCGGCGATCGACGCGGGCACACTCAGGCGGCCACCCGTCACCCACGACATCGACGGGCAGCCGCGCGGGCGGGCCCGGGACGTGGGCGCGGACGAGTACTCGAGCAGGCCACCCAGGCGTCGGCCGCTGACCCCTGCCGACGTCGGCCCCTCCGCTCGCTGAGCACACCCACGAGAGGGACAGCCGGCCCGGTTCGCCCCCGGCTGTCCCCACCGCGGGTCACCGGTACGTCCAGCCGCGGGGGCTGTACGGATCCGGCCCGGTACGTCCTTGTCGCAACAGGAGGCCCTCATGCAACGACGCACGTTCCTCAGGAGCACCGCGGTCGCAGCGCTTGCCGCCGTGCCCCTCACCACCACGCTGTCGGGCAGCGCATCGGCGGCCGACACGCCGGTCGGCTCCCTGGCCGAACTCCAAAGTGCGATCAACGGCGCCGCACCCGGCGACCGGATCGTGCTGGCCGACGGTACCTACACCGTTCCGTCGGGAGGCGCGATCAACGTCTCCGGCAAGAACGGCACCGGCGCCGCGCCGATCACCATCGTCTCGAAGACCCGCGGCGGTGCTGTGCTGCGCGGCGAACGCAGCTTCGTCTTCGACAATTCGAGCAACATCACCGTCAGCGGCTTCGCCTTCCGGCAGAGCGCCACGATGGAGATCCCGGCGAACTGCTCGACGATCCGGCTGACCCGCAACGACTTCCAGTTCGCGGACATCGACGGCCTCTACTGGGTCGTCGTGCGAGCGAACGACTCGAAGATCGACCGGAACCACTTCCACGACAAGACCACCGCCGGCATCTTCATCGTCGTCGACGGCCCCGGCTCGACCGACATGGCCCAGAACCTCCACATCTTCAAGAACCACTTCTCCGACCACAGTTTCACCGGCGCCAACGGCGGTGAGCCGATCCGGCTCGGCGTCAGCGGCCGGGCGCTGTCCAGCGCCCACGCGGTCGTGGAGTACAACCTGTTCGAGCGCTGCGACGGAGACCCCGAGGCCATCTCGGTGAAGTCCTCCGACAACACCGTCCGTTACAACACCATCCGCAACAGCCGCGGTGGGATCGTGCTGCGTCACGGCAACCACTCCACGGTGGAGGGCAATTACCTGATCGGCGGCACCGACGGTCTGCGGCTGTACGGCAACGACCACCTGATCGTCAACAACTACCTCAACGGACTGTCGGGCCGGGCCCTGGTGGTCGGCAGTGGCACCACCCGTGACCACAACTCCGGCGAGACAGCGGACGAAAGGCGGGGGAACGACGCGTGCGACCGCGCGGTGATCGTGCACAACTCCCTGCTCAACAACGCCGGCATGCTCTCGGGCGAGACCCGGGAGTACGAGCCGCGGGACGTCGTCATCGCCGACAACCTGCTTGTGGGCGACTCCGGCAGCCTCGTCGCGATGGGGGCTACCACCGGCTTCACCTGGCGGAGCAACATGTTGTGGGGTGCGGCCTCCAACGGCAATATCCCATCCGGAGGTTACACACGGTCCGACCCCCGGCTCAGTCAGGGACCGGACGGCATCCTCCGGCTGTCGGCGGGAAGCCCGGCGATCGGCGCGGCCACGCTGGGCAGCCCGGCAGTGGTCGATGACATCGACGGCGACCAGCGCGGCAGCACGAGGGACATCGGTGCCGACGAGTACTCGACACTGCCCGCCCTGCGCCACCCCCTCACGACTGCGGACGTGGGTCCGAACGCATCGTGAGCGGTCACCGGTGACGGGGCGGCCGGTGAGACGACGGTCCGCCCGGCCCATCGGCCGCCGCCGTACGGCCCCGGGAAGGGCCACAGAAGTGCCGCCGCGAGGCGACCCCAGAAAGGGAATGACGTGCCCGTGAGACACCAGGGCGTAGCGCGGCGTACCGCGTTCCGAGCCGTCCACCGACCGGGTCGGGTGGCACCGTGACCAGGCTGGGTCTGTGCTCGGTCACCTTCCGGCGGCTGCCCGCCGCCGAGGTCGCACGCCGCGCCGCGGACGCGGGACTGGAGGTGATCGAGTGGGGAGCGGACGTGCATGCGCCTCCGGAGGACCCCGGCACTGTCCGCGCGGCCCGCAACGCTTGCGACAGGTACGGGCTCACCTGCTGCTCGTACGGCTCGTACTTCCGCGCCACCCCCGGCGAGCCGGCCGAATTCCCGGCGGTCGCCCGCGCCGCGGTGCTCCTCGGGGCGCCGCGGGTGCGGGTCTGGGCGGGCGGAGTCGGGTCGCGGGCCGCCACGCCGCAGGAGCGGCGCGGGATCGTGGCCGGCCTCCGGGAGGCGGCCGCGATCGCCGCGGACCACGGGCTGGAGCTCGCGCTGGAGTTCCATTCGATGACCCTCACCGACACCGTCACCTCCACTCTCCGGCTACTGGACGAGGTAGGCGCGGACAATCTCCGCACGTACTGGCAGCCGCCGCTCGACGTTCCCGACGCGGAGGCGCTGGCGGGGCTCGCCGCACTCGGCGACCGGGTCAGCGCGGTGCATGTCTTTTCGTGGTGGCCGGGCAATCGCCGACTGCGGCTGGCAGAGCGTGCGGACCTGTGGGCCGGGGTCTTCGACTTGTTGAAGGAGCGGCACGTGGAGCTTGAGGCACTCTTGGAGTTCGTACCCGGCGACGATCCCGCCGTGCTGGCGCGCGAGGCCGCTACGCTGCGGCGCGCGGCAGCTCACCGACCTGGGCCTCCGGCGTAGCCGACCGCCCGAAGGCGGTCCGCTGTCCCGTGGTGATCTGCCCTGTCGCCTGCATGGGCGGCCCGGAGAACGTTCCTGCGATCAGACGCCTGCTCGACCGCTCGTCGGCCGAGCTGCGCAACGACATGCGTGTACGCGGCCTGCTGACGAGCGGCTCCCCTCCCACCACCCCGACGCCAGAACGGTAGACATGCGCATCAACGAAAAGGACACGCTCCTGTTCATCGGTGACTCCATCACCGACGCGGGCCGCGACCGCACACGTTCCGCATCGCTCGGCAGCGGATACGTCCAGGAGATCGCGCAGACCCTGCGCGCCCGGGCGAGCGCCGGGCCCGGCCCCGCTGTCATCAACAAGGGGCTCAACGGCAATCGTGTGTACGACCTCGAATCCCGCTGGACCACCGACGTCATCGACCACCGGCCCACCATCGTCACGGTCAAGATCGGCATCAATGACACCTGGCGGCGCTATGACCGGGGACTCATCAGCCCGGTCGACGAGTTCGAGGCATGCCTCGACCGCCTCCTCGCGGTCACCGCGCGGAAACTGTCCGCACGACTGGTCGTCATCACCCCATTCCTGCTCCCGGTCACCTCCGACCAGCAGGACTGGTACGAGGACTTGTCGCCCCGTATCGACGCCGTCCTTCGCGCCGCGCCGGCCAACGAAGCCCAGGTGGTTCGTGCGGACCTCACCCTGCTCCGCGCCGCGGAGGAGAGGGGGGCAGCGGAGCTGGCCCCGGACGGGGTCCATCCAAGTGCCCTCGGCCACAGGCTGATCGCCGATGCCTGGCTTGCCGCGGTCGACCCTGTCCGCCTCGAACCCGGGACGGCAGCGCGCTGCGAGAGGCGGCCGGTCCGCCCGGAGGGCGACCCCGGGATGCCCGGAGCAGACGGCGTACACGATTGAACAGCCAGGAGGAGGCCGGGGCGGGCGGTACGGGCGTGTCCGCCCGATACGTCGAAGGGCTGCCGGCAGTGGTACCCCGGGGCGCTTCCGGCATCAGGCGCCCGACGACGCGGCTGCTCGCCCGCAGGCGCCCGGGGCGCCTCCTGGATTTGAAGGCCGAAGTGCTCGCACCCTATGCCGACGTGCTGTCATGAGGCGCGCCAGCCGCTCCAGCGCAGGACCGAGACCTCGACCACCGGTCCGCCGGGTGGCCGGCCGGCGTACTGCTGGTATTTCGCCGTGAGCAGGCCGATGCAGCGGGCTGCTTCGGGGGACCGGTCCGGCGGCGGGAGCACACGGGCTTCGCCGTCGGCCCGGGACCACCACAGGCGGTCCCAGTCCTGCTCGTAGTGGTCGGTGAGCAGGCAGACCGACGGGTTGGCGGCGATGTTGGCCAGACGTTTCAGCCGCGTCGTCCGCTTCGGTTTGTGGTCCACGGCCAGCATCACCGTGTCGCCGTCCACGGCGAACACCACCGGAACGAGGTGCGGGCGGCCCTCCGTGTCGGCCGTCGCAAGGTGGGCGATGCGCGCCGCGGCGAACCGCTCCCGTGCCTCAAGACTCGTCAGAGCAGGCATTGCGCGTCTTCCCAACAGTCGTGTCGGTTACGGACTTTCGGATCGGTCCCACTTCCGAGGCGCAGCGCTCTCCGGCGCCTCAGCGGTACCGGGCAGCGACTTCGGCCAGTCGGTCCAGGTACTCCAACGTCTCCCGCTCCGGCATCGTCGGTACGTAGAACAGCAGCCGCTCGACCCCCAGACCGGCATAGCCCTCGACCTGCCCGGGGTCGTCGGGAGCCGCGTACACCGTCACCGGCACCTCGCGGTCGGCGAGGGCGCGCAGCCGCTCGATCTGCGGACCGAGCTCCTGCGGCGACATGCTGTTGGCCAGCCACGCGTCTCCGAGCTGCGCCACCCGTCGGAACGCGCCCTCGCCACCGCCGACGTAGATCGGTGGATGGGGGCGCTGCACGGGCTTGGGCCAGGCATAGACGGGATCGAAGTTCACGAACTCGCCGTGGAACTCGGCCTTCTCCTCGGTCCACAGCTCCCGCATGGCGCGCAGCCGCTCGTCGGTGAGCCGGCCGCGGGTGGCGGGGTCGGTGCCGTGGTTCCTCATCTCCTCACGGTTCCAGCCGACACCGACGCCGAGAATCACTCGGCCACCGGAGACCAGGTCGAGCGAGGCCACCTCCTTCGCCGTGGTGATCGGGTCGCGCTGCGGGATCAGCGCGATGCCGGTCCCCAGCAGCAGCCGCTCGGTCACCACACCGATCGCGGTCAGGGCGACGAAGGGGTCGAGGGTGCGGTAGTAGATCTCCGGCAACTCACCACCGCCGGGGTAGGGCGTCTCGCGGCTCGCCGGAATATGGCTGTGCTCGGCAATGAACAGCGAGTCGAACGTGCGTTCCTCAAGGGCGGTTCCGAGCGAGGTGGGGCTGATGCCCTGGTCGGTGATGAAGGTCGAGACCCCGAATTTCACGACGGCTCCTCTAAAGAGCGGGTACGGGACAGGACTGGCGGCACGGATCCCTGATTACCCTCCCCGGATGATCCCGCCCCCATGACCACCCGGGAGAACCATCACGGCGCATGGTTCCGGGCCTGCTGCCGCGACCATGTGCCGGGGTACCGGCGACCGCTTCGGCTCGCAGAACAACCGACCTCCGCGGCGAGCCGGTCGATGCCGGCCGGGTCCTCAAGGTCCGCCTCGACAAACCGCGCCCGGCCGCCGTCGGTGGTGATCTCCTTGACGGTCTCGGCGCCGCGCCGGGCGTTGCGGCCGGCCACGACGACGGACATTCCGTCGGCGGCGAGCCGCTTGGCGACCGCCCGGCCGATGCCGGACGTGGCCCCGGTGACCAGGGCAGTAGTGGGGTGCAGGTCGGGGTTCGCGTGCTCCACAGACATGGGATGCACCTCTCCGAATCGTTCTCCAGACCGGCGTGTCCGGCCAACATCTCCAATCCGGACAGACCTGTCTGGTCACTGGGCGGGTATGTCTACGAAGGTGCTCTCACCGCAGGCACGCAGCACGGGCGCGGCTGCTGACCGCCGCCGACGAGCTGTTCTGCGCCGAGGGCGTGCGGTCGGTCCGGATCGACCGGGTCATCGCGCACGCCGGGGCCGCGAAGGCAACGCTGTACAACGCCTTCGGCACCAAGGACGGGCTGGTGCGAGCGTACCTACAGGCACGGCACGCCGCGACCGCCGAGCACCACGCTAGCGACGGGCTTGTGCTGCGGTTTGGCGAACCGTCGGTCGTTGCGGCACAGGGGGTGATCGCCCGGCCGGTCAGTTGCAGCAGCCGCGCCTGCTCTGCCAGACGCTCCACCGGCGCCGGCCCCGCATCCGCCGTCGGTGCATCGCGGCTCAGTGGTTGGCTCCGGAATTCCGTCGGGGGTTGACTCCGGAGCCGGTGTTGCATCTATCGACCAGCCAGGCGATGTAGTCGAGATGACGCCGGATCCGCTGCGGGAGTGCGTACGCCGCCGTCGCCGCCAGGCCTTCCTGATTCCGGACCGTGCGCCGCGCAGATGTCCCGTACCCACTCCATGCGGAGGACCTCAACGCCGCTGACGGTCGGCGTTCGGAGTCGTGCACAGGGCGTCGTCGATCAGCTTGCTCTCGGCCTGTGCCACGCGCTGGACGTCGTCCGCGGAATCGGTGAGGACGCCCGACAACGAGACCGTGACGCTGCGCCGGCCATCGGCGGTGACGCCGGCGGCGCTGATCCAGCCGGAATCGCCGCCCTCGTGGCCCCAGTACACCCCGCCGCAGGACAGCGGGCGTGAGAAGAGCCCCAGCCCGTCACGGGCGCCCGGCATGAACTGCTTGAACTCCTTGCTGACCCGGATGGTCCGTTTCATGTGCGTCAGCTGCGCCGGTGGCAGGAGTCGGCCGCCGAGCAGGGCGCGGAAGAATCGGTTGAGATCGGCGGTGGTGGAGACGAGCCCGGCCTCTCCATTGGTTCCCGAGCCGACCTGCTCGGTGACGTCCACGAGCGGCTCGTCGGCCTTGAACCTCTGATAGGTCTCGGCATGTGGCTGGGGCAGTGTGGGTGAAGTACCCGGCCAGAAGGTGTGATCGAGGCCGAGCGGCCGGACGATCCGATCCCTTACCTCCTCATGCCAGGGGTGCCCGGTGACGCGCTCGATGATCAGGCCGAGCAGGACGTAACCGGTGTTGCCGTAACGCCAGTGCTTGCCGGGCTGGAAGTCCGGGCGGTGGCGCATCGCCCGGGCGACGGTCTGCTCGGGTGTGTAGGTGTCGTATCGGTGCCGGTAGAAGTCCTCCGCCGAGGTGTAGTCCGGGTAGTCGTCGTGGATGCCGCTGGTGTGCTGGAGCAGTTGGCGGATGGTGATCGCGCGACCGTCATTGCCGTTTCCGGAGACCACACCGGGCAACCACCGTTCGACCGAGTCGTCCAGGGAGAGACTGTGGTCGCCGCTGAGTTGCAGGATCACGGTCGCCACGAACGCCTTGGTGACGCTGGCTATCCGGAAATGACCATCCTGAGGAACCGGCCGACGGTCCGTCAGGTCGGCGACGCCGCTCGTGGCAGTCAGGTTCCGGCCGTCGGAGGTGACCAGGCGGGCCTGCACTCCTGTCACGCCGAGTGCGGTGAGCGCATCGGCGTCGTTCTGGATCCGGAGCTGGATTCGGTCGTCCTGCTGTTGGGTGGCTATTGCGCCGGGCACACTGGTGGAAAGGGTTCCGGCCACGATGGCGGCCAGCGTCAGGTTCCGTCGGATGGATCGGCCGCGCCGCCGCGGTGTACGAATCGGTGAACTCTTCATGGGCGTTGACACTAGGTCTGGCTGAGGTGAGCAGACGGTACCGCTCACCCGTGAGAAAAAGGGGTAGTGGGCTGTAGTGCCGGGCTCGGTCGCCATGACTCAGACTTGTGCGAATGAACCACCATGGGGCCAGTCGGCTTTCGGCGATGTGGCGCGGTCTGGGCTATCTACTGGGAAGCCTGTTCACCGCTGCGGTCGCCCTGTTCGCGCTGCCCGTACTCATCGTCCCGATGATGGCTCGCGCCTGGGCGTCCTGGCATCGTCGCCGCGCCGACCGGCTGCTGCTCTCTCCGCGTTCCGGTCCCGTCCGTGTCGGTACGTGGCGTGTTCTCGGGTGGCTGTGCACATGCATGGTGACCAGTCTGGCGTTCGGGCTCGTCGTGGTGCTGTGCGCAGGTAACGCGGTGGCCACGGCCGTCACGGTGCCCTTGTGGTGGGCGTTGCCCGCCGGCACCCGCGCGGGCGGCTTCGCGGCCGGTGTTCCACTGTCCGGGTGGGGCACGGCCTTGACCCTGGGGACCGCACAAGTCGTCATCTTCGCGGCCCTGACCTACTGGCTGGTTCCACCGCTGGCGCGCCTACACGCCCGGATCTGTGTTGCGTTGCTGTCCCCCTCGGCCGCCGAGAGGCTGGCGCAGCGTGTGGAGACGCTGACCGAGACGCGGGCCGACGCCATGAACGCGCACGGCGCGGAACTCCGCCGGATCGAACGTGACCTGCACGACGGCACCCAGGCCCGGCTGGTGGCCATCGCGATGCGGCTGGGCGTGGCCCGTGAGTCGCTGAGCGAGGACCCCCAGACGGTGGCCAGACTCTTGGAGGAAGCGCATGAGAGTACCGAGGAGGCCATGGTGGAGCTTCGTGCGGTGATCCGGACGATCTACCCGCCGATCCTCGCCGATCGCGGCCTGGCCGGGGCGCTGGCCGCGCTGGGGACCCGATCGGCGATCGACACCACCCTCGATATCGGCGACCTCGGCACGATCCCCGCCGCGGTCGAGGCCGTGGCCTACTTCACGATCGCCGAGGCGCTCACCAACGTTGCCAAGCACAGCCGGGCCACCCGGACCACCGTCCGCGTCGCACGCGAAGGTGACCGGCTGTCGATCGAGGTCACCGACGACGGAGTCGGCGGCGCCGACGAGACGCTGGGTACCGGCATCGCCGGAATCCGCCACCGTGTCCTGGCGCTCGACGGCACAGTCCACATCCACAGCCCCAGCGGCGGCCCGACCACGATCACTGTGAGGCTGGCGTGCGGGTCGTGATCGCCGAGGACAACGTCCTGCTGTCCAATGGGCTGGAACTCCTGCTGACCGCCAAGGGCTTTCATGTCGCCGCGATCACCCAGGACGCCCCCGGCTTCGTCGCTGCCGTCACCGAACACCGACCGGACGTCACCATCGTCGACGTACGGCTACCGCCAACCTTCCGCGACGAGGGCATCCACGCCGCCATCCACGCCCGTCGCCAGCACCCCGGCCTGCCCGTGCTCGTCCTCTCCCAATACGTCGAGCAGCAGTACGCCGGCGAGCTGATCTCCGATGGACGCGGCGGCGTCGGCTACCTTCTCAAGGACCGGGTGAGCCGGGTGAGCGAGTTCATCGACGCACTGCGGCGGGTCGCCGCCGGCGGTACCGTCATGGACCCCGAGGTGATCGGGCAGCTCCTCACCCGTCACGCCCGCGACCCGATTGCCGCCCTCACGCCACGCGAACGCGAAGTTCTCGCCCTGATGGCCGAAGGAAAGGACAACGCCACGGTCGCGGCCCGGCTCGTCATCACCGAGAACGCCGTCCACAAACACATCGGCAACATCTTCGCCAAGCTCGGCCTCTCACCGGCCGACAGTGGCCACCGCCGCGTCCTCGCAGTCCTCACCTATCTCAGCCGCCACTGACTAAGCCTCGATCCATCGAGGCGGTTTTGAAGTGGTCGCCGAGGGTCCCATCGTCCCAGCTCAGAGGGCATCCGCGTATTCATGCCCAAGCCTTGGACCGGCTATTGCTCGGCGGATCGAGGCTTAGGCTGCGACCGTGCAGAACCAGCGTCCGACACGTTCGACGAATGACCAACTGTCCGTCATCTGCAGCCTCGGCGCACTGCCGTTCCCCGACCAGGAAGAGCGGCAGGGGGAAGGAGAGCGGTGGAGCGGCCCCGGATATCACCTGGTCGTGCTCCGGGAGAGCCAGGACTTCTGGGAGGACCGCAGTACGGAAACCGTCGAAGCGGCCGAGCAGGCACTTGAAGCCGATCTCGCCGTACTGGCAGCGGTTCTGACTGACCGTTGGGGTGAACCCGAGACCATCGACCTGTGGCCGTATCTCGGCTTCGACAGTCCCGACCCCGACTTCGTGGCACCCGAGCCGTTGAACTTCCTGTGCGGCGTCGCAGGCAGCATGCAGGTCTGGCGACCTGCCGCTCCCGGCCGATGGCTCGCGCTGACCATCGGCCAGGCCGATCCCGAGTTTCCGCTCCAATTGCTGGCCGCCTTCGGTGAGGCGTCCTCACTGCCCGGATGATCCGGCCGCGACGGGTGCTCCCGCGCCCGTCAGTAGAGCAGGTCCAGCTCGGCGCGGACCGTCTTTCCCGGCGATACGCGGTCCAGCACCGCCCACCGGTCAGCCAGCGCCTCGACCAGAATCAGCCCGTGCCCGCTGCCGGAACCGAGCGGCGGCGGTGCAAGCTCCCCCGGCCCCGGTGGGCGCCGCTCGCCCCGCGTATCAGCTACCTCGATCCGCAGGACGCCGAGTACCTGTGTGTCGCCCGGTGCGTGGGTGAGCCGCAAGTCGAAGTCACGGCCCGGCACCCGGCCGTGCGTTACCGCGTTCGCGGCCAGCTCGGCAATGATCAGCGCCGCCGTCTCCGATGCGTCACTGCGGTACGGGATGCCCCAGTCATGCAGCACGTGCAGTGCTAGATGCCGGGCGAGCCTTGCTCCTCGCGGCGTGGAGCTGAAGCGTTGCGCGAACACACTTACGGTGAACGGCGATTGCGGAGTGGAGAGTGCTTCCATGCGCCCACCGTGACGGCCGGAACACCCATCGGACCAGCTCAGCAACTCGTACGCTGAGTCAGCGTACGGGTGCGGAGGGTAGACGGTACGCGTAACAGGCCGTGACCATGGGCGAGTTGCGGACCGGAACAGGCAAGGCACGGGAGGTGGCCGGACATGACGGACGGCGTCGGCGGAACGGGCGGGGCGACGGGCGCGAACGGGGAGCCGGAACCCTCGGACAGCCTGAAGGCGTTCGGTGAGGTCGTCAAGGTCTTCCGTAAGCGAGCGCTGCTGACCCAGGAGCAGTTCGCCCCGATGGTGGATTACTCGGCGCCGACGGTCGCCTCGATCGAGCAGGGGCGACGGTTCCCGCCGTCGGCTTTCGTGGACCGCGCGGAGGACGTGCTGGATGCGTTCGGGGTCATCAGGGCCGCGGCCAAGCATCTGTCACGGCGACCGGGATTGGCGAGTTGGTTCCGGCAGTGGGCGCAGATGGAAGCAGAGGCGGTAAGCCTATACACGTACGAATGTCGCTTGATTCCAGGCCTGTTGCAGCCGGAGGCATACGCGCGCGCATCGTTCGCTGACCAGCTTCCCCCATTGTGCGACGAGCAGATCGAGGCCCAGCTCGCAGCGCGGATGGAGCGGCAACGCCTGCTTCGGGATCGGCCGAACACCAACTACAGCTTCATCCTCGAAGAGCATCTCTTCCTGCGACACACAGGTGGGCGGGCCGTCACCTTGGAGCTCATCAACCATGTGCTTGATCTGTCTCAGCTGCGAAACATCGAGATCCAGGTAATGCCGCAGGTACGCCAGCGCCATGCGGGACTGCACGGCCCCATGCAATTGCTGGAAACACCGGAGAACAAGTGGTTCGGCTACGGCGAAGGCCAGGAGCATGGCCACTTCATGTCCGACCCAAAGGTCGTCAGCACGCTCCAGATGCGGTATGCCAGGATGCGTTCACAGGCTCACTCCCTCGAATACTCCGTGAGCCTATTGCAGCGGATGCGAGGAGCAGCATGAGCACCACAGACCTGGCCTGGTTCAAGAGCAGCTACAGCAGCCCCTCTGGCGACTCCTGCGTAGAAGTCGCCCTCTCCTGGCGCAAGTCCACCTACAGCAGCGGTTCCGGCGACGACTGCGTAGAGGTCGCCACCTGCCCCACCACCGTCCACGTCCGGGACTCCAAGGTCGAGCAGGGCCCCCAGCTCGCCCTCTCCCCCGCCGCCTGGACCGGCTTCGTCGCGTACGCCGTGAGCGGCTGACCGGACTCGGACCACACGACGCCGCGCCGCGCAGAGAATCAACTCCGTTGCGCGGCGCGGCAGGTATCAGTGGTCAGCGGTCAGGCGTCAGGACAGCGCCAGCTCGGTGACGTTGTCAGCCTCCAGGACCCACGTCGCCTTCAGGCCGCCTTCCTTGACCCGCGCGTCGCCGTCGCCCTTGAGGACGCCGATGCGCTTGCCGGACAGGGCGATCTGCCTGACGTCGTCGGCCTCCCGGACCCAGGTCGCGCTGAGGCCGCCCTCCTTCACGTGGGCATCGCCGTTGCCACGCAGGGTGCCGATGCGGTTGCCGCCGTCGCCGGAGACCGTGCCGGGCACCGCGTTGGCCGTGGACGCACCGGTGAGGCCCGGCCAGCGCCGGAACGGCGGCGGCCGCGGAGAGCTGGAGAACGTCGACCGGAACGTTGCTGTCGATCAGGGAGTCGTTGCCGAGCTGACCGAAGCCGTTGCAGCCCCAGGACTTGACGGCGCCGTCCGCCGTGAGGGCAAGGACGTGGTAGCAACCGACGGAGATGGAGACTACGTCGGTGAGGTCCTTGACCTTCTGTGGCGTGTTGCGGAACCCCGACCGCGCCGGCGTACGGGCACTGCGCACCGTCACGTTGGAATGAGCGCGCCCGCACGCCTCTGTGGCCCGTCCGCCGTTCTGTTCCCGTCAGTCCAGCAGGGTCGTGACCACGAGGAAGTCGTCGTGGGCCTCGCCGTACTGCTTGGCGGCGAGGAGGAACATGGAACGGTCGGTCAGGGCCCTGGCCAGCAGGGCCCGGCCCTCCTGCGCGCCCAGGCCGTCCAGGCGGCGGGCGAATGCCACACCCTCGTCGAAGACCGGCCGGAGCGGCTTCAGGATGCGATGGGTGCGGTTCTCCCGCTGGAGCGCCGAACGGATGGTCATCCTGCGGTGGGTGGCGATCAGCCCCGGGAGATGGCGGCGGGGGTCGGCCGCGGCCGCCTCGGTCAGGCGGGCGGCCTCCTCTTCGAGGGCGGGGAGGCCCTCGAAGTACGCCTGCCTGGTGTCGCCCGACCAGAGGGTGGAACCGAACGGCGGCGCGGGTGTCCGGGCCGATGCCGCCGGCTCCTCCGCCCGGCCCGACAGGCCGAGCAGCATGGTCCACCAGGAGAGGATGTTGCTCCAGCTCTTGCGCTCCCCCGTCTCCCCCAGCTCGGCAAGAAGGCCGAGAGCCTCTTTCCTGGCCGCCCCGGCCCCGGCCCTGCGCCCGGCCGCATCCAGCATCTGGGAATGGCGGACCAGTTCCCACGTCAGGATGGCCGGCGACGTGCTCCCGGCATCGAGTTTTCGGCGGCAGGCGTCCACCATGTCCGCGAAGGCGTCCAGGGCCGCGTCGTGAAGTCCGGCGGCGTCCAGTTCGGCCGCCCATTCGACCACGGTCCAGAAGGAGACATCGGACGGCTCTTCCGAGCGTGCGGCCCGGACGATCCTCCCGCAGATCTCCGCAGCCTCCCGGTGACGTCCGTCCTCGGCCAGTACGGCGGCCAGCCGCCCGTGCCCGTAGACGGGGCTCGGCACCTGCCCCCGCTCGAACCCCTGCCGCCCGGCCTCCGCCATCTCCTCACAGATCGCGAAGCCCTCCGTCCGCCGGCCCGCGGTGTAGAGCAAACGCTGGTAGGGGGTCAGGGCGTCGATGAGCAATTCCGTCCTCTTGGGCTCCTGCGCGCCGATCCGCCGGGCGGCGGCCACCGCCTCGGTGTGCAGGGCCAGTTGTATGTCCGGGCGGTCCCGGAACTCCGGCGCGTAACCGAACGAGACCAGTGCCTTGGACAGCTTCGGCATGTAGGTCAGCGGGCTCACCTCGGCCAGCACCCGGTACGCGTCGATCTCTTGCTCGACGCTCAGCCCACCGGATCCGAGCAGCATCGTCCGTGCTCGCAGCACCGCGTCCTGATCGACGTTCTCGGAATGATTCATGACGGTGATTCTGAGAGCCGGAAACAGGGCGGGACAAGGCTCCTGAGCTGTGCCGTCGGTCCTACGAAAAAGGGCCGCTGAACTGTCATGATGGGTGTGGTTTCACCTCTCGGCGCCTTGGGTGGCCCACAAGGGCCGGCTGAACGTCAAAACTCCGACCGTGCCGGGCGTACGGGCCCTGCGTACCGTCCCGTTGGACTGAACGCCCCGGCAAAGGATGCCCCGGGCGACCTTCCGGCACGGTGCATGCGGGAGCGGTGCGCCTTGATAGCGTCGCTCCCGCGATTGCGGACCGCTCCCCGCCGGGGTCGTCGCTGCGCCCGGACGGCCTGCCCTCGACGGCCGACGGAGCGGGCGTGCTGACGGTACGGGGACGTTCGCGGCAAGGACGAAGAGGGCCGACGCATGAGCCTCGCGCAGTTGCACTACACCTCTGCCTCTGCGGAGGACGACGGGGGCGGCGCACGGTTCACGGCGGTCAGCGCCGGTATACCCACGCCGGTACTGTCCGAGGCCGAGCAACTCCTCGGCTACGAGCCGCCGGCCGGGGCCCCGTACCATCCCACGACTGATGAACTCCGGTCGTTCCCCGAGGCATTCAGCTTCAGCGCGCTGTCCGACGGCAGCCATCTGCTGAGCCGTACGGTGGCGCTCGGCGGCCCCGGCGCCGGCCGTTTCCACGCGCACGCGGTACATCTCCCGGCCGGTACCGGGCTGCCGGGCGATGTGCCGGCGATCACGGCCTGGCGGTCACCGAACTGGGCCTCCACCACACCGGACGGCGGCACGCCCGGCCGAATGGCTTCCCTGCCCGCCTCCGCCGCCTTCGGGCCGGAGGCGCTGAACGACTTCGCGGTCTCCCGGAGCCCCTGGCTGGCGGCAGTCTTCGCCGACCTGCGCCGGGCGAGCGAGGAATCGTCGTCGACGCGCGTGGTTCTCGTGGAGCGGCAGAGCGCCGATGTGGCCCGGTGGATCGCCCTGGCCGGGGCCGTCCTCCCGCCGGAGAACGCCCGGCGGCTGACCTTCACGACCTACACGCGCCGCCCGGCGCAGTCTCCGCACCGGGTTGTCGGAGTGCTGCCGCAGGACGCACCGGAACCGAACCACTCCGACGACGGGCACGGGCTCCGGGTGCACAACAGCACCGGGCCACGCCCAGCGGGGCCGGCGGACGACGCCTGGGCCGAGACCTGCGCCCGGATCTGGCGGAGTCGGTCCCCGGAGCTGTTCCGGGCGGCGGCGGAGCTGCCCGGAGAGCCCTTCGCCGCCGGACCGCTCGCCGTCACGGCACTCTGCGCGGGCGTCGCGCTCGGCCCCGTCGAACGCGCCGCGGCCGCCGACTGGGCCGCCGAGCGGCCGTACGCGCTGGACGAGGAGCGGACATGGCTGCTGACCGACGCGCTGACCGCCCCAGGCATCGACCGCACGAGCACCGAACTCGCCTCCGTTGCACGGCTGTTGACCGCACTCGATGGGCGGTCGCCCGCCGCCACGGCCGCATCGCTCGCCGCTCTGCTGGTGACGGAGGCGGTACACGGAGGCGATGTCACACTCGAACCCCCCGCGCGCTCGGCCTTCGCCGAACCGGCCGGGGAGCGTGCCTCCGCCGCACTCGTCACGGCCCTGGGCGACGACCTCCGTACCGAACTCGCCACCGGTGCGCCCACCGTGCCCGGCCGCAGCGTGGCGCGCACCGTGCAACTGCTGCGGATCGCGCGGCTGCTCGACGTGGACTGCGCGGATCTGCTCCCCGATGTCGTACACCGGATGGCCCGGTGCCTGCTGGGCGAAGGGGTGGCCGGCTGCGGGCCGGTGCTGCTCGACCTCCTGGACGAACAGTTCGATGTCCGTACCGCGCTGCTGGGCGAGCTGGACCGGATCGCCCCTCACGATCCGGCGGGAACGGAGCGGCTGCTGACCGGTGTCGCCCTGCCGTTCACCGGGACACAGGCGCTGCCGCATTTGCGGATGTGCGCGGCGGCACCGGACGTCAGGGCGGGCGACGGCGACCGGGTGAAGGTGCTGCACACGGTGCTCCGCGCCGGTGGAATGTCACCCTTCACCGAACCACTGGTGCTGCGCACGGCAGTGGGGCTGGTCTGGGGCGAGGACACGCCCACAGCGGGCGAGGCGCGGCTGCTGCTCGGCGGGACCACCTCCGACGCGCACCGTACGGCCGGTACGTGGTCCGTTCTCGTCGCGGCGGCGCTCGGCGCCCCCGCCGACGACGAGGAGGCCCCCGAACTCGCCCATGACCTGCTGCGCGGCTTCCCGCAGGAGATCGACGCGCGGGTGCGCGGCGCCCTGCTGCTCCTGGAGTTCGCGCGGGACGTGCGGTCGGGGGCGGCGGAGCCCGGCTGGGCGGAACGGGCCCGGAAGCTGTGCGCCGGGGCCGACCCGGTGGAGCCGGGCGTGCGCGACCAGGCGTTCGGCGCCCTGGCCGGGAGGCTGCTCGCTCCGGACCGGCCCGAGGCCGAACTGTACGCGTTCGTCCACAGCGACGACGCGGACCTCATCGCGGCCTACGGCAGGGCCGCCCGCCAGGACACGGTCCTCGGCCGGCTGCGTTCCGAACCTGCCTATGTGGCCGACTGCTTCACCGTCTGGAGCTCCCACCCGCATGCGGGCCGCGCCTGGAACGAGACCCGGGCGGCGTTGCTGGAGGAGGTGCTGCGGCCTGTGGCGCGCGGACTGTCCGCCGGTGAGGTGGCTGCCGTGGAGGAGGCCGCCGAGCGCACGGGCAGCAGCCGCACGGCGGAGGCGTTCCGGGCATGGAACCGGCCGGGCGGCTTCGGCAGACGGCTCGGCAGCAGGCTGACGGCACGGGTGCGGCGGTCGTAGCCAAGCCCAGGGCAGCAAGAGGTCGCGATTCCTCGGGCAACCCGCGGGCGTCAGTTGTGCCGGACCGCGCTTCCCTGAGTCCGTGATCAGGCAGAAGTTACCCATAAGTATGTCGTGACTTTGCACGCAATCGACAGTAGAACCTGTTTCTCTCTGTCGAGAGTGAAGGACGCCACATGAGTGACACCACCATGCATGATGCTGGATCCAAGAGTGTCTCGCGTCGAAGGTTCATCGCAGGAACCAGTTCTGTTCTGGGAGCCATGGCTCTCTTCGGCCACGCCACCTCGGCTCAGGCGAAAGCCGTCTCCACTGCGGCTCCGGTCAGCTCCGGGACCCATGTCCCGGTCCTGGTGATCGGCACCGGATACGGGGGCTCCGTCGCCGCCCTGCGTCTCGCCCAGGCCGGCGTCGACGTACACATGATCGAGATGGGCATGGCCTGGGACACGCCCGGCCCGGACGGCAAGATCTTCGCCAACACGACCCAGCCGGACAACCGGTCCTACTGGCTCCGTACCAAAACCAAACAGCCCCTCAGCAACTTCCTCGGCTTCCCCATCGACAAGGCCGTCTCCCGCTACACCGGGATCCTGGACGCCGAGGAATTCGGCGGCATCACGGTCTATCAGGGGCGCGGTGTCGGAGGCGGTTCGTTGGTCAACGGCGGCATGGCGGTGACCCCCAAGCGCGAGAACTTCGGCGCCATCCTCCCGTCGGTGAACGCCGACGAGATGTACAACATCTACTACCCGCGTGCCAACGCCGGGCTCGGGGTCAACACCATCGACCCGGCCTGGTTCGAGACCGCCGAGTGCTACCAGTACGCCCGGGTCGGCCGTAAGCAAGCCCAGCGTTCCGGCTTCCCGTTCGTCTTCGTTCCCACCGTGTACGACTGGGACTACATGAAGCAGGAGGCGGCCGGTACCGTCCCCAGATCGGCGCTGGACGGCGAGATCCTCTACGGCAACAACTACGGCAAGAAGTCGCTGGCGAAGACCTACATCGCCCAGATCAAGGCCACCGGCAAGGTCACCATCTCTCCGCTGCACAAAGTCACCTCGGTCGCCCCGGCGGCCGGTGGCGGCTACACCGTCGTCATCGACCAGATCGACACCAACGGGGACACCACGGCCACCAAGTCCGTGACCGCGGACAAGGTGTTCTTCGCGGCAGGCAGCGTCGGCACCAGCAAGCTGCTGGTCACGCTGAAGGCCACCGGAGCACTGCCCCGCCTGAACGACGAGATCGGCAAGGGCTGGGGCGACAACGGCAACGTCATGTGCGGGCGCGCCAACCACCTGTGGGACCCGACCGGCAGGGTCCAGGCGTCCATACCCACGGGCGGCATCGACAACTGGGCCAATGGTGGTGCGTTCGCCGAGGTCGCGCCGCTGCCCACCGGGATCGAGACGTACGCCTCGTTCTATCTGACGATCACCAAGAACCCGAACCGAGCCGAGTTCTCCTGGAACGCCGCGACGAGCAAGGTCGATCTGAGCTGGCAGACCTCCTGGAAGCAGCCGTCCATCGACGCGGCCAAGACGATCTTCGACAAGATCAACAAGGCCGAGGGGACGATCTACCGCACCGACCTCTTCGGCACCTACAAGATCTGGGGCGATCACCTCACGTACCACCCGCTCGGAGGCGCGGTGCTGAACAAGGCCACCGACAACTACGGCCGCCTCCACGGCTACTCCGGCCTGTACGTCATCGACGGCTCGCTGATCCCCGGCAACACCAGTGTCAACCCGTTCGTCACCATCACCGCGCTCGCCGAACGGAACATCGAAGAGATCATCGCCGCCGACCTGTAACGGTGAGATCGAAGCCCGGGGCCGGGCGGGCTCACCGACCGGCCCCGGACCCTTCAGCGCCCGGGCAGCGCGCACACGGTGTCGAGGCCCAGCACATGGTTGAGCCGGCCGAACGCCAGCCACGAGCCGATGCTCATGCTCAGCTCCACGATCTCGGGCTGACTGTAGTGCGCGGTCATCCGGGTCCAGAACTCGTCGTCGAGGCCGTGGTGATCCAGGGCGTACCGCTCGGCGTACTCGGCGGCCAACCGGGTCCGGTCGTCGAAGGCGTCGGTGGTGCGCCAGTGGGCCACCGCGTCGGCGAACTCCTCCTCGACCTTCGCTCCGTCCCGCTCGGTCCGCCAATCGAGGCAGAACATGCACCCGTTGATCTGTGCAATCCGCAACCGCGCGGCCTCGAACTCGCGTAGTCCGAGGGTCGTGTGGGCATACACCGACATCGAGAAATTCGCGGCGGCGATCCCGATCCCGGGGATCATCTCCCCCCACACGTACTCGATCGCATCCTTGCCTTCGGGGATATCGATGTTCATCGTTGTCTCCTTCCGAGCCTGCCGACCGCGGGGCGCAGTGGGACGTCGAGCGCGTCGTAAAGTCCGGGTTCCGCGCCCACAAGCCAGTCGATGGCGCTCACGAGCCTGCCGACTGCGGTGGCGTTCCCGCCCGCGGACCGGTTCTCGCCCTCGTCGGTGGCCTCGACCGTGACCTCGATGCGCGGGCGACCCTCGATGACCACCCGGTGTGCGCCGTCGCCGTCGGGCGGCGTCGGCCAGTCCGGTGCGCAGGACCGATGGATGCGCGTGATGTGCTCGATGACGATGCGGGGTTCGCCCTCGACGATGCCTTGCACCTCGAACCGGACAGCGCCCTGGGTGCCCGCCTCGAACTCGCCCATCGTCCTGGTACTCACCGTGGTCTCAAGAGGGCGCCGGTCCAACGTCTCGCGGATGTCGTCGAGTTCGACGCCCAGGGCCCTGGCCATCAGCCGCACCTGGCCGCCCCAGACCATCGTGGGGACCGTCGGCGCAAGCATCAGCGGCTCATAGTCCATCGGCTGTCCCATGCCGACCAAGTACCGGACGGAGTCCTCCTGGTCGTAGGTGGAGTAGTCGAAGATCTCCTGACAGCGGATCACGTCCACGGTGGTGCCGAGTCCGCTGATCAGCAGCGGCAGCACGTCGTTGCCCCAGCCGGGGTCGACACCGGAGACGAACAGCGAGCCGCCGCCCTCAGCGATGGCGGCCAGCACCGGATCCCGCAACTCCGGCGGGGCGCCCAGCTGGTCGTAGAGCGCGTACACCGCAGGGGTGACGACTACGGCTCCGCCCCGGATCGCCCTGATGATGTCGGTGAGGGCCTCGTCGGGGCGAATGTCGCCGGACGCCGCGTACACCACCGCTCGGGGACCGGCGGCCAGCACACTGTCGATGTCGTCGGTCGCGGCAACCCCCAGACCGCGGTCGAGCCCTCCGAGGTCGCCCGCGTCGCGGCCGACCTTGTCGGGGTTGTGGACGAGCACGGCAGTGAGCGTCAGCGCCGGATGGGCGTCGACGGCACGGATCGCCGCGCGGCCGACGTTGCCGGTACCCCAGACAACCGTGGAAATCATGCGCGGAGGGTAGCGAGAGGGCGCATAGGTTCATAGTGGCGTGACCGGAAAGAATTCCAATCGCTCGTGCGTAGCAGGGCGGTGAGTGGGCGTTCCCGGACAGCATGCCGTTCCAGCAAGCCTGCGGCAGCCGGCACCGCTGCGCGGATCGCCGAGGCCATTGCCTCCGGGGACGGTGCGGATCTCGTGGATCGGCCCGCAGACGCCCGCTCCCGAACCGTCCCCGCCCTGAGCTTCCGGACCCGGCCGGACATACGTCACGGCTCCCTCGGAGCGACCGGTACCGTAGAAGGCACGATCTCGTGGGCCTCCTGACGGACTGCGTGAACCGCCAGAGGAACAGATGAGGAAGCCATGACGACGAACCGTGGACGCAAGGACGTCATCCGGGACCGGATGGCCGCGACCGGCGAGTCGTACAACGTCGCCGCCCGCAACCTGAAGGCGATGAAGGACATGGGCGCCACGCGTGAGGCCGTCCTCACCCAGCGCTGGCGTCCCGCCGACTCGTTCGACGTTCCGTGCCCCTGCGGTGGTACGTGCGAGCCTGGCGAGCGGTGCGAGCGCTGCCACGCGCTGCACCGGCATGTGGCGCGCTACCCCGGTAGTGTCACGGACGTGGAGACCTGGGCGGACCGTTACGACTGCACGGGCTGCGCGTCCTCGTACATCCTGACGGTCGTGCTGCCCGGCCGGCCATGGGGTGTCGCCGAGACGGTCGTCCAGGGCGGGTCCGCGGAGCCGGTCGTGCGGGCCAGGGTCTTCCCGGGGATCGCCCACCCGCTGCTGCGGCCGGAGAACCCCGAGAGCGAGGACGAGGGCTGACGCCCGGCGTCAGCCCTCGCTCAGGTCGCGTGGCCGTCAGCCCTCGTCGGGCGTCAGGCGCAGTGAGATCGAGTTGATGCAGTACCGCTGGTCCGTCGGGGTCGGGTAGCCCTCACCCTCGAAGACATGGCCGAGGTGCGATCCGCAGCGGGCACAGCGGACCTCGGTACGGACCATGCCGTGGCTGCGGTCCTGGATCAGTTCGACCGCGTCCGTGTCCTTCGGGTCGTAGAAGGACGGCCAGCCGCAGTGCGACTCGAATTTGGTGTCGGAGCGGAACAGCTCCGCGTCACAGGCGCGGCAGGAGTAGACGCCCGTGGTCTTGGTGTCGGTGTACTCGCCGACGAAGGCGGGTTCGGTGCCGGCCTGGCGCAGGACCGCGTACTCGGCGGGCGTCAGCTCCGCCCGCCACTGCTCGTCCGGCTTCTCGATGTCGTACGACACGTCGCTCCCTCAGCTCGACAGGTGGTCCAGGATCTGCGGGCCGAGGTCCGTGACGTCGCCCGCCCCCATGGTGAGAACGAGGTCGCCGGGCTTCGCCATTCCCGCGATGGCCTCGGGGACCGCCGCCTTGTCGTGGACGGCGGTGACATCGGCGCCCGCGGACCTCGCGGCGTCGATGATCAGGTCGCTGGTGATGCCGGGGATCGGGTCCTCGCGGGCCGGATAGATGTCCAGGACCACGGAGGCGTCGGCCAGTGCGAGGGCTTGGCCCATCTCGGCGCCGAGCTCCTGGGTGCGGGAGAAGAGGTGGGGCTGGAAGACGACCAGGAGGCGGGCGTCGGATGCGGCGCCGCGCATCGCTTCGAGGTCCGCGGTCATCTCGGTGGGATGGTGTGCGTACGAGTCGATGACCTGCACGCCCGCGGCCTCGCCCTTGAGCTGGAGGCGGCGCTTGACCCCGGTGTACTTGCCGAGGGCCGAGGCCAGGTTGTGGGCCGGGATGCCGAGGGCGACACCGGCGGCGAGGGCCGCGACCGCGTTGTGGGCGTAGTGGCGGCCGGGCACGGAGACCGTGAACGTGAGGTACTTCCCGTTCAGGATGACCGTGACCTCGCTGGTCAGACCGCGCGGGGTGACCTTGTGGACGCGTACGTCGGCGGTCTCGGACTCGCCGTAGGTGACGACCTTCACCGAGGACAGGGCGCGCACCCGCTCGGTCAGCTCGACGGCGCCGGGCTGGTCGGCGGCGATCACCAGGGTGCCGTCGGGGACGATCTTGCCTGCGAACGTCTCGAAGGATTCGTAGATCTCGTCCATCGAGGCGTAGTTCGCGTGGTGGTCCAGCTCGACGTTGAGGACGATCGCGACCTCGGGGTCGTACTTCTGGAAGCTGCGGTCGCTCTCGTCCGCCTCGGCGACGAAGATCTGGCCCTCGCCGTGCGCGGCGTTGGTGCCGGGGCCCGCGAGGTCGCCGCCGATGGCGTACGAGGGGTCGAGGTTCAGCTCGGACAGGGCGACGGCCAGCATCGATGTGGTGGTCGTCTTGCCGTGCGTACCGGCCACCGCGATCGCGCGCAGGCCCCCCATCAGGGAGGCCAGCGCGTCGGAGCGGTGCACGACGGGGATCGACAGCTCGGCGGCGCGCACCAGCTCCGGATTGTCGGCGCGGATGGCGCTGGAGACGACCACGCACGAGGCGTCGTCCGCCAGATGTCCGGCGGCGTGCCCGATGTGCACGGTCGCCCCCAGCGCACGCAGCGCCTCGGCCGTACCCGACTCCTTGGCGTCACTGCCCGCGACCTTCGCGCCGCGCTGGGTGAGGATCTTCGCAATGCCCGACATTCCGGCGCCGCCGATGCCGATGAAGTGCGGTCGTTCCATGGCGGCAGGAATACCGGGTGCCATGCGTGTGTCTCCCCAGAAGTCGAAACGAGTACCCGCCCAGCCTATTCGCTGTGCGCGAAGAGCTTGAGCACCGGTACGCCGACCTTGTGCCGGGCCCTGGACGCCCAGTCCCTGTGGAAGAACTCTTCCACGTAGTGCGGCGCGGTCAGCACGATGACTTCATCGGCCTCCGCGTCGTCGACCACGGACTTCAGCTTGTCCAGCGGGTGCTCCTCGACCACCTGCCCGACCGCTTCGGAGCCCGCCTGCCGCAGGGCCTCGAGCGACACTTCGAGCGCCAGTTCGGCGGACTCCCTGGCATTCTTGCCCTCCGGCTCCGCACCCTCCCGGGCGGCTTCCTTCAGTTCGCCCATCGCCAGGTCGTCGATGGCCCGCAACAGCACATCTGCCTGGTCACCGCGCGGCTGCATGAGCACGACGAAGGAGGCCTGCTCCTCCCCGTGCAGGGTGGTGACGAACTCGACGTCCTCGGAAGTGAGGGGCTTCTCGATCATCAAAACGCTGGTGAACACCACGGGCGCCCTTCTGCTTCAGTAACCGTCGCCAGTCTCTGCTGAAACCATCCTTCCCCGTGCTCGCACGGGGACTGCGAGTAATTGTGCCCACCGGGGGCTAACCGGAGCGATAAATTCCGCCGATTGTCAGATCCGACGGTATCGGGTGAAGAGGAACCCGGCCTCTTCCAGCATCGATGTCAGGGCGAATCGTTCCGGCACGGCCACCGAGGGGCCGCCGGCGATCCGCTGCGCGTCTCCGGCGGTCAGCATCGGCGAGAGGGTCAGACAGAGCTCGTCCAGCACCCCGGCCGCCACGAACTGGCCCAGCATCCTGGGTCCGCCCTCGGTCAGCAGCCGCTTGAGTCCGCGGTCCGCCAGCTCCCGTACGGCCCTGGCGGGGTCCACCCGGGACCCCTCCCCCGCGATCACCACGTCGGCGCCCGCCTCCCGGGCCGCCTCGATCCGGTCCGCAGGGGCTCCGTTGCCGGTCAGCACGAGAGTCGGGACGAGCGGCGAGACGAAGAGCGGCAACGAGAAGTCCAGGTCCAGGCTGCCGCTCACCACGGCGATCGCCGGTGCGGGCCCCTGTCCGGCCGCTGCCCGGCGGGCGGCGAAGGCCTCGCGGGCCCTGGCGGGCCGGTAGCCCTCCAGCCGTACGGTCTCCGCCCCCGCCACGACCACATCGGCCAGACCGCGCAGGGTGCCGAAGATCCGCATGTCGCTCTCGCAGGAGATCGGCTGCGAGCGCCCTTCGTGCTGAGCGGCGCCGTCGAGCGTCGAAACCATGTTGGCGCGCAGCCAGGGGCCGTCCTGCTCGGGGTACGCGTAGGCGTCGGCCAGATGGTCCAGACTCCACTCCCCCTCGTCGTCAGCCGGTGTCAGGTCGGTCACAGGGAAGAGGCGTCGCATGTCCTGCAGTCTGGCACGGCGCTTAAGGTTGAGAGTTGTGTCGTCCTCCACCGCCGTGCCGGGGCAGAGCCCCATAGCCGAAACGGCCCCGCTGTCCCTGTGTGCCCTTGAGCCGCACGTCCCCGCCGACCGACTGGTCGCCGAGATGGTGCCGCCGCCGCGCTTCGACTCCGTACGCTTCGATACGTATGTCCCGGACCCCAACCAGCCGAGCCAGGTCGAGGCGGTCGAGGTCCTGAGCGGCTTCGCGACCGGGCTCGGCGGGGCGCACGCCACCGGCTCCGGCAAGCGCAAGTGGTTCAGCAAGAAGCCGGCGGCGCCCGCGGCACCTCTCGGGGTCTACCTCGACGGCGGCTACGGCGTCGGCAAGACGCACCTGCTGGCCTCCCTCTGGCACGCCACGCCCGCCGCGCCGTCGCTGAAGGCGTTCGGCACCTTCGTGGAGCTGACGAACCTGGTCGGTGCGCTGGGCTTCCAGCAGACCGTGCAGACGCTGAGCGGGCACCGGCTCCTGTGCATCGACGAGTTCGAGCTGGACGACCCGGGTGACACGGTACTGGTGTCCTCGCTGCTCAGCAGGCTGGTCGAGGCGGGGGTCGCGCTCGCCGCCACCTCCAACACGCTGCCCGGCAAGCTCGGTGAGGGCCGGTTCGCCGCCGCCGACTTCCTGCGGGAGATCCAGGGGCTGTCCTCGCACTTCCGTCCGCTGCGGATCGACGGCGAGGACTACCGACACCGAGGGCTGCCCGAGGCTCCCGCGCCGTACTCCGACGAGCAGGTCACCGAGGCCGCGTACGCCACCGAGGGCGCCAGCCTGGACGACTTCCCCTCGCTCCTCGACCACCTCGCCCGGGTCCATCCGAGCCGCTACGGCGCACTGACGGACGGACTGCGGGCGGTCTGCCTCACGGAGGTGCAGCCGGTGCCGGACCAGTCGACCGCGCTGCGGCTCGTCGTCCTCGCCGACCGGCTGTACGACCGGGAGGTTCCCGTGCTCGCCTCCGGGGTGCCGTTCGACAAGCTGTTCAGTGAGGAGATGCTGAACGGCGGGTACCGGAAGAAGTACTTCCGGGCGATCTCCCGGCTGACGGCGCTGGCGCGCGACGCAAAGGGGCTGGTGGCGCAGTAGGTTCGGGACGTACCGCCTTTCGCGGGGCGTACCCCCTTCGGGGGCGTACCGCCCTTCGGGGACGTACCACCCGAGGTGCCCCGGGCGCCCCGGGGCTCCCGTATCGACCGCGCACACCGTTTGAAGGGATCCAGCATGGCTACCACGCGTCAGGCCCACACGGTCTGGGAAGGCAACCTGATCGAGGGCAAGGGGGTCGTCACCTTCGACTCCTCCGGCATCGGCGAGTTCGACGTCTCCTGGCCGTCCCGCGTGGAGAAGGCGAACGGCAAGACCTCTCCCGAGGAGCTCATCGCGGCGGCCCACTCCAGCTGCTTCTCGATGGCGCTGGCCCACGGTCTGGCCGCGGCCGGCACCCCGTCGACCCAGCTGACCACCACGGCCGACGTCACCCTCCAGCCCGGCACCGGCATCACCGGTATCCACCTCACCGTCCAGGGCGTGGTGCCCGGTATCGACGAGGCGGACTTCATCAAGGCCGCCGAGGGCGCCAAGGCGAACTGCCCGGTCAGCCAGGCGCTGACCGGCACGACGATCACGCTCTCCGCCTCGCTGGCCTGACCGCAGGGGCCACTCCCGGCCCGGGAGACACCTGGGGCTCAGTGACCCGCATGGTTCCCGTGCGGCGATACGCGTGGTACACACATGCGGGTCACTTCTCCTGTCCGCCAGCAGGGAGTTGCCCCATGTCATCAGAAACGTCACGACTGACCGCAGAAACGTCACGGCTGTCCGCCACCCGTCGCCAGGTCCTGGCCGGCAGCGGCGCGGCCGTTGCCTCCATCGCCTTCACCGGGGCGTTGTTCGAACTCTTCGCGGGTACCGCGGCCGCCCGGGGACACAGCGGGTACGGCCCGCTGGTACCCGACCCCGACGGTCTGCTCGACCTCCCGAAGGGCTTCCGCTACCGGGTCCTGTCCCGGGAGGGCGACCCGCTCCGCTCCGGCGAGGGCCAGGTCCCCAGCAACCACGACGGCATGGCCGCCTTCACGGGCCGGCACGGACACGTCCGTCTCGTACGGAATCACGAGAACCGCGCCACCGGAAGAATCCCGGTCCCGACCGTCGAGGGCCTCACCTACGACCCGATGGGCAAGGGCGGCTGTACCGCCCTGGAGCTCGACGGCCGCAACAACGTCCTCGGCGAACGCGTCGCCATCGCCGGCACGGCGGTGAACTGCGCGGGCGGCCGCACCCCTTGGAACACCTGGCTGACCTGCGAGGAGACCGAGGACAAGGCCGGCACCAACGGCTATACCAAGGACCACGGCTTCATCTTCGAAGTGGACGGCGCCGATCCGCACCGCACCGGGGCCGTGCCGCTCACCGCGATGGGCCGCTTCCAGCACGAGGCGATCGCGATCGATCCGAAGAGCGGGATCGTGTACGAGACGGAGGACGCGTTCGACAAGCCGTTCGGACTCTTCTACCGCTTCCTGCCGAGGAAACCGCTCGGCGGGACGGGCTCGCTGCGGGCCGGCGGCCATCTGGAGGCCATGCGGGTGCCCGGCGTTCCCGACCTCTCCGTGGTCCAGGAGACCGGTGCGAGTTTCGAGGGCGTCGAGTGGGTTCCCGTGCCGGATCCGCAGGCGGCCGGGACCCCGATCCGGTTCCAGGACTTCGGCCCGAAGGGCATCACGCACGCGCAGAAGCTGGAGGGCTGCTACTGGGGCGGATCCGCGGTCTACTTCGTCTCCAGTTTCGCGCGCAGCTCGCAGGGTTCGGCGGCCGACCACTACGGCCAGGTATGGAAGTACGAGCCGAAGCGGCGCCGTCTCACGCTGGTGATCGCCTTCGGTCCCGGTACGGACGTGCAACTGCCCGGCGAGTCCCCCGACAACATCTGCCTGGCGTCCGACGGCGGACTGATGGTGTGCGAGGACGGCGACGGCGCGCAGCATGTGTTCGGCCTGACGCGGGGCGGCGAGGTGTACACGATGGCGCGGGGCCGACAGAACATCGGGACGCCCGAGGAGCCCGCGTGGGGCGAGTTCGCCGGGGTCACGTTCGCTCCGGACGGCGGGACGATGTTCGTCAACTGCTATACGCCGGGAACGACGTTCGCGGTGACGGGGCCGTGGCGCTGATGCGTTGATGTGCAGGGGGCGGGCACCTGTCGCCCGCCCCCTGCACACTTCGGGGCCGGGCCCCTGCGAAGCCTTCTCCGTCCTGGCCGGAGTACGCCGTGCGCTGGGCCTCCTGCCATTCGCAGACCGGGCAGAGCGTGACGCCCTTGACCGACTCCGGGTACTCGGTCGGCTTCCGGCACAGCACGCACTCGGCGTACGGAGGTCCCGCGGCAGGCGTTGCGCAGTACGACTCGTCCACGCGTACGTCGATGCGCTCGTCCATGCGTACGAGCCTGCTCAGCCGCGCATCGAAGTGAGTTTGCAGGCGAGCGCGGCCACCGCCGCTGCGAGAGCGGCGGCTGCGACGAGCGGCAGGAGCGGCACGTGCACCGTGCCGGTCCGCGAGCCGGTGACCAGGCCCGTCACGGCGTGGTTCGCGGGCGAGCCGCTGGTCACCAGGGCCAGCAGTGCGGCGAGCACGGTGGTGGCGACGGACCAGCCGCGCCGGTGGAGCAGCGGCCGGGTGCACAGCGCGCCGACGGCCGCCCCCAGCAGCACGCAGCAGACGGCGGCGAGCAGCCCGGCGAGCCCGGCGGGCAGCAGTGGCACCCGCACCGCGTTGTCGGCGCTGGCCGGCTTGCTGATCAGCAGCACGATCAAGGTGGCGGCCGTGCCCAGCAGCCCGGCACACCCCAGTGCGGCGAGCAGCGACGCCAGATGGACCCGCGGCGATCCCGCCACCGCGGCGGTGACGGTCCGGGCGGCGGGCGGCTCCTGGTTGACACAGAGCTGTACGAGCCAGGCGGTGACGGGCAGGAGCCCGGCGGCGGCGTATCCGAGCGAGTCGAGGACGGGCTGCCCCGACTGCACGCCGATGCCGAGGAAGGCCGCGTACAGCAGAACGGGGGCGAGCCAGCGCTGGGAGCGGATCAGCAGGGCGGTCTGGTAGCGGAGGAGGGCGGTCATGGTGCCTCGGAGGTCGAGCGGGCACCGGGGGCCGGGGAAGCCTTCGTATGCGGAGCGGCCTCCGGCTCCGGAGCGGCGCCGGAGGTGGTCGTGAGGTGTCGGATGTGCCAGGGCGGGCGCGCGGCGAGCAGGGCGCGCAGCAGCGCGTCGGAGTGCGTGGCCGCGACGGTGAGCCGTACCGCCCCGTCTGCCGCGGGCGTGCGCTCGGGCGTACCCGGCAGCGCGGCGGGGAGTGCGGCGCCCGGTGGGCCCGCCGCCTCGATGCGTACCTGCGGCCCGGCCCCCGCGGCTCGTGCCACGGGTACGGCGGCGAGCCCGTGCCCCTCGACCCGGAACGCGGCGTCGACCGCCCCGGTGAGCCGGCGTGGGTCGTGGTCGACGAAGACGACGGTGGAGCCGGCCGCGACCCGTTCGGCCACGGCCCGGTCCAGCTCGTCGCGGGCCGCCGCGTCCAGGCCGGTCCATGCCTCGTCCAGGACCAGCAGCTCCGGTTCGGCGAGGAGCGCCTGGGCGACGGCGACCTTCTGGCTGGTCCCTTTGGAGAGTTCCGGAAGAGGTGTAAGGGCATGGCCGGCGGCCCCGAAACGGGCGAGCCACGCCTGCGCCCGGTCCGCCGCCTCGCAGGTCCGCAGGCCGTGGACCCGGCCGAGGTGGACCAGGTACCCGGCCGCGGTGAACGGCAGCGCGGCCGGGAAGCGCTCGGGCACGTATGCCGTACGGGGCCTGCGGCCGGTGATCCGGCCCTCCGTCGGGGCGTCGATACCGGCGAGCAGCCTCAACAGGGTCGACTTGCCGGTGCCGTTGGCACCCTCGATCCGGATCAGGGTGTGCGCGGGCAGGTCGAGGTCGATCCCGCGCAGCACCCATGGGCCGCCGAGGCCGTACCGGCGGCCCACCGCGCGCAGGTTCAGTTGGCCGACGCCCTCTCGGGCTTGAGCTCGCTGGGTCGTACGATCACGAATCCTTCCCCGTCCAGCCGCAGTTGGACGGCCTCTCCGGACCCGCCGCGCATCATGGAGCCGAAGCTCTGCGAGCGGTGCAGCGATGTGGTCAGGTTGGCGCTCCAGCCGACCACCGCGTCGGTGTCGACGCAGACCGGCTGCTGGGGCGTGACGGGTATCACGATGGGGTGGCCCTCACACATGAGGCCGAGCTTGCCATATCCGGTGAAAACGGTGTTGAAGATGCCGCCACCGGTCATCCCGGCGCCCTTCACGGTCTTGATCTCGTAGGAGAGCGTGGAGTCGAAACAGAGCACGTTGCGGCCGTTGATGGTGAGGACGTCGCCCTGCTCCACGTCCACGATGAAGCAGTTGGCGGCCTCGTGCGCGAACCAGGCCTCGCCCTGGCCGCGGACCGCCATCAGCGGCAGCCCCTCGCCGGTGACGGCGCGCTTGAGCATGCCGCCGAGGCCCTGGCCCTTGCGCTCGAACTGGAGATCACCGCGGAAGGCGATCATCGATCCCTGACGGGCGTGCATCTCGCCGTTGACGGCGTACTTGATGGATTTGGCGTTCTGCAGGGTCATCCCGGGGGCGGTTGCCTGCTGCGCCATGTTCTCGCTGGAAAAGAGATCGCTCTTCATGCGGTGCATCCTCCACCGGAGCGATTCATTCCGCCAAGAAGCGATTCTCGGGCGACTGGCAGACTGGGACGAGTGAGCGACAACGACACCCCCGTATCCCTGTCGGAATCCCCGGCCACGTCCTACTCCCCCGCGGCGGACAGCCCGTTCAGGTCCGAGCGGACACCCCGCGACGAGGCCCAGCAGTACGTACTGCCGCTGGTCGTGCACATCGAGAAGACGGCTCCCCCGGCCCGTACCGACGCGCTGCGGACCGCCGCCCGCGCCGTGCTCGTGATGCTCTCCGACGAGCGGTCGGCCGGCGAGGGCGAGTGGGCGCAGGCGATGCGGGACTGGCAGGACGCCCGGATCCGCAAGGTGGTGCGCCGGGCGCGCGGCGCGGAGTGGCGCAAGGCGTCCGCGCTGCCCGGCATCACGGTCGCCGGCGAGAGCGCCGAGGTGCGGGTCTTCCCGCCCGTGCCTCTGGACGGCTGGCCGAAGGAACTGGCGAAGCTCCAGGTCTCGGGGACGGATCTGGACGACCCCGAGCCGCCGGCCGCGCCCGACACCGCGGGCCCGGTGCTGTGGCTGAACCCGGAGCTGGACATGTCGGCGGGCAAGGCGATGGCGCAGGCCGGGCACGGTGCGCAGCTCGCCTGGTGGGAGCTGTCGGAGACGGAGCGCAAGGCGTGGCGCGAGGCGGGTTTCCCGCTGTCGGTCGCCACTCCGGAGGCGGGCCGTTGGCAGGAACTCACGGTGAGCGGGCTTCCGGTGGTGCGTGACGCCGGGTTCACCGAGATCGCACCGGGGTCGTGCACCGTGGTCGCCGACCATCCCGCGCTGCGCGGCTGAGCGGGGGCGGGGGCCGCTCCGCCCTTGTCCCCGGGGCCCGTTGAACATCCCGGTGCGTTGATACGTACCTCCCGGTACTGCCGCACCGGCAGTATTCGACGCCGTCACGCCCCGGCCCGGGAGAGACCTTGTTGCGACGCATCATGCGACGCATCAACGGAACGGCCCTCATCATCGCGGCGCTCGTCGCCACGCTCGGCGCGCTCGGCCGGCCCGACGGGGCCGCCCGCTCCGGCCGGCACAGCCGTACCGCCGGTGGCGGCGGAGCCGACCGGGGACATGTCGTTCACCTCGCGGCACTCCACGATGCCGATGCCCTGGCCGTCCCGGACCGGGAACCTCAAATCAACCTCTGAACGTCCCCCTCTTCGGATTCACCACCGCCCGCCAGGGCCATGAGCCCTGCACACAGTGGAGGAGGGGGACGACATGAAGCTGGGAATCGGCATCGGCTGGCGGCCGGAGATCGCGGACGCCGTCGAGGCACTGGCGGGGATCGACTGGGTGGAGGCGGTCGCGGAGAACATCTGCACCGACCATCTGCCCGATTCGCTGGTGCGGCTCAGGGCACGCGGTGTCACCGTCGTCCCGCACGGCGTCTCGCTCGGCCTCGGCGGGGCGGAGCGCCCCGACGCGGGCCGGCTCGCGGATCTCGCGGCCCGGGCCGAACTGCTCTCCACGCCGCTGGTCACCGAGCACATCGCGTTCGTACGGGCCGGGGGGCCGCGCACCGCTTCGCCGGGGCTGGAAGCGGGCCACCTGCTGCCTGTGCCGCGGACCTGGGACGCGCTGGACGTGTTGTGCGAGAACGTACGGATCGCGCAGGACTCGCTGCCGGTGCCGCTGGCGCTGGAGAACATCGCGGCGCTGATCTCCTGGCCCGACGAAGAGCTGACCGAAGGGCAGTTTCTGGCGGAGCTGGTCGAACGAACCGGCGTCCGGCTGCTGATCGATGTCGCCAATCTGCACACCAACCACGTCAACCGCGGCGAGGACCCGGCCACCGCGCTCGACGAGCTGCCGGTGGAGGCCATCGCGTACGTACATGTGGCGGGCGGCGTCGAGAAGGACGGCGTCTGGCACGACACCCACGCCCACCCGGTCACCGAGCCCGTGCTCGACGTCCTCGCCGAACTCCGCTCCCGGGTCGACCCGCCCGGCGTACTCCTGGAACGGGACGACGACTTCCCGCCGGCCGAGGAGCTGGCGGGCGAACTGATCACGATCCGCGCCACGCTGGACCGGGCTGCCGCCCTCGGCGCCGGTGCGTCGGCGCACGCCGGGAAATCCGTATCGCGACCTGCCCTGAGCCCCGGTCCGTCCCTGGAATCGGTGCGCGACCGGGTCGCGGTCGCCCAGACCGCGTTGCTCTCCGCCCTCGTCGCGGGCACCCCCGCCCCGCAGGGCTTCGACCACCGCCGTCTCGGGATCCAGAGCCGTGCCCTGGCCGCCAAACGGGCCGGGGTCGTCGCCAAGGTGGCACCCGAGCTGCCGGAGATTCTGGGCGCCGGCTACCGGGAGGCCTTCCTCGCGTACGCCAGGGCCCGTCCCATGTCCGCCGGCTACCGGCGCGACGCGCTGGACTTCGCCGAGGGGCTGCTGATCGCCGGCCTGCCGGCCGACGACGCGGCCCGGCGCCGGCTGACCCACTGGTGGCAGGACCGGGCCGCCGCGCGACCGCCGCGCCGCTCCACCCGGCTGGTACGAGCGGCCCGCGCGGCCCTGGTCGGAAGGTGACCGGCATGAACACCCTCGCAGCGCTGGTGGATCTCGGCATCGTGGTCTCGTCGGTCCTCCTGATCGTGGGGCTCGCCCGTGCCCGTGGCGGGTCCGGCGGCCCCGCCCACGACCTCTTCGAAGCAGCTTTCCTGAACGGTGGTCCGGGCAGAGTGGTGGACACCGCGCTCACCGCGATGCAGACGGACGGGCGGCTCGCCATCGGTGGTCCCGGCATCGTCGCCGTCCAGCAGGTGGACGCCCGTGACCCGGTGGAGCGTGCGGTGCTCCAGGTACACGCCATGGCGCCCAGTGGCGCACTGCACACCCTGCGCGACGCGACGATGCGGCACCCCGCGGTGCAGGAGATCGGCGACGGGCTCGCGGCCCGCGGTCTGCTGGCCTCGCCCGCGGTGAGCCGTACGTGGCTCCGCTGGGGCATCGCGCAGGGGCTGGTCTGTGTGCTGGCCATCCCGCTCACGGTCGTGATGACGGCTGTGCAGTCCGTGAACGACTACGCGGCCGACGCGGACTTCTCCGTACCGTTCATCTTCAAAGTCCTCCCCTTCCTGCTGGTCGGCTTCCCGATCGGCTTCGTCTGCGCCGCCATCGCCCGGGGGCGGGTCACCAAGGCGGGACGCCGGGCCGCCGAGGCGTACCGCACCGCCCATGCGTACAACCCGCACCCGGCGCACCTGGTGGCCACGCACGGACTGCGGGCCCTCCCCGATCCCCTACTGCAGACGCAGCTGATCGCGGCGGCCCGGATGCGCCCGGCGGGACGGCCCCTGCACTCGGGCTCGCGCTCGTCCTCGGACTCCTCCGGCATGTTCGTCGCACCGGTGATGTGGTGCGCCGGTGCGGGCCCCGGCAACGGCAGCTACGGAAGCACGAATAATGGTGGCAGCAGCGGAGGTGGCGGCGGGTGCAGTTCGGGGTCGAGCTGTGGTTCGGGGTCCAGTTGCAGCTCAGGGTCCGGCTGCGGCGGGTCGAGCGGCTCCAGTTGCTCCAGCAGCAGCGGTTCCAGCTGCGGTGGCGGGTCCAGTTGTGGCAGCAGCTCATGAGCGACAGCGGCGTCCCGCTCCTCGGCCCACGCCGCCGAACCGTCCGCATGATGAACAGGCCCTGGCGTTCCACGCCCGTCCCGCATAGAAATCCGCCATGCTCTGGGTACTGCTTCTGCTGGTCGCATGGGGTGCGGCAGCCATCTCGTGCATCCGGCTCTGTGTCGTCGCCGCCCGCACGGGGCTGCTGCACGACGCATCCGCGGATTCCGTACGGACGGCGCCGGACGGTCCTGAACTGACCCTGTACGAGACCGCGTTCCTGGCCGGCGGCCCGCACCGGGTGGTCGATCTGGCGCTGGTCACCATGCATCTGCGGCAGCGGCTGCTGCTCGCCCGCACCGGGTGGGCGACGGTCGTCGACCCGGAGGGCCGGAACGAGATGGAGCGCACGGTGATCCGTGCCATCGGTCCGCAGGGCCAGTCCCCCATACCGCCTGTACGGACGGCCGCGGCGGCTGCCGAAACCGTGCGCGCCCTGGCCGACCGGCTCGTCGCCGCGGGCCTGGCCGTCCCCGGCGGCGCCGGAACCGATGTCGCCGCCGCGGTCCGGGCGGTGCGCGGCGCGGCCCTGCTGGTGGTCGCGATGGGTGCTGTCGCGCTGCTGATACCCGGTCAGGAGCACAGCGCCGACGGTCCGGTGGTCCCGCTGCTGATCTGGTTCGGGCTGCCGCTCGCACTGACGCTGGGCTGTCTGGTCATCGCCCGGATGGAGATCCATCCGTACAGCTCCTGGGCCTCACCCGCCGGGCAGCGACTGCTTGCCGCGAACGAGATTCCGGCGTCAAAGGACCATGGCCTCCTGGCGGCGATTGCCGTACGGGGTGTGCGCGCCGTGGGCGATGCGGCGCTGCGGGCCGCGCTCGGGGTCCACCGTCCTTCCACCTGATCACTGACGAGGAGTCAGCTCGTGTCACGGAGACCGCCGTTGACACAACAGGGACAGCAGTGATGCGACGGGCCGACACCAGGACGGGCTGATGCCCCGCATCGCAGCCGGTCCAGTCGGTTGTCACCTTCTCCCGCAGGTAACTCATGCACTCCCCCGGTGCAGGCTCGGCATCAGGAGAGGAAAGGAGTAATGATGGAAAGCGACCAGCCGACGTCATGTATTTCAGTTTCATAATGAAAATGACCGGCGGCCTGACCGGGCTGATGCGAGAACGGTGGCGACCACCAGCCATTCCTGTTGCGACTGTGTCCCGGCAACGTCGCGGTCTGCCGCCCACAACGTGCCTATGCAAACGCCATAGTGGCTGAACCCGCCCTGCCGTTTCCCTGGTGGTCGGTCGGCGCCGCCCCGGGACCTCGGAGCAGAAGAGAGCCCCCGGTGAAGAACATAGTTGAGCAGTTGCGCGCCTCACCCAAGCCTGCGGCCGACACCCCGGCGCGGCCGGCAGTGTCCGCCGGCGACTGCGGGCTGCTTCTCATCAGGATCACGTTCGGCCTGCTGATGGCGGGGCACGGCAGTCAGAAACTCTTCGGAATATTCGGTGGTGAGGGCCTCACCGCCACGGGCAAGGGGTTCGCCGCACTGGGCTACCACCCCGGGACGGTCTACGCCGCCATCTGCGGCGGCTCCGAGTTCCTGGGAGGCATGGGTCTGGCTCTGGGACTGTTCACGCCACTGGCGGCGGCTGCCCTGATCGGCGTGATGATCAACGCCATGGTGACCGTCACCGCGGCACACGGTCTATGGGAAACGCAGGGTGGCGTGGAGTACAACCTGTGCATCGCGGTCGTCGCACTCGCCATCGCCGCCATCGGCCCCGGACAGCTCGCTCTCGACCGGCCCTTCCGCTGGGGAAAGGGCGGTTGGCGTGAAGCCGCCGTCGCGCTGTGCCTCGGCGGCATCGCCGCCGCCATCGCGCTGAGCCTCTAGCCTCGCCGCGTCGGTCGAGGCGGGGCCTGCTGGCGGTTGGCGGTGTGAGTCCCCGTACGTCGCCGTATTCGCGATGCCCGCATGACGATGTCTCGCGGAGCACTCCGGGCTGCGCTGCGGGCGACTCGAAGCGACAGCTGTCCCGTTCGAGCCCGGCGCCTTCAACAGCACCGCAGAGGGGCACGAGCTCCTCGTGCTTCTCTGTGGGTTCCGGGGTCGCCGCAGGTCGGAGCCTGCGGCGAACCCGGAGCCGAACCCGGTGTCGCTGGAACGGCAGGCAGCGCGGAACGCGCCGGTGCCCGTCGTCTGATCTTCCGGGTTGGGGTGGTCGGAGCCCGCTCGCTACGCGAGTCCGGCCACCAGGTCTGCAACCGACTTCCTGCGCCCCGTGTAGAACGGAACCTCCTCGCGGACGTGCATCCGCGCCTCGGAGGCCCGCAGGTGGCGCATCAGGTCGACGATGCGGTGCAGCTCGTCGGCCTCGAAGGCGAGGATCCACTCGTAGTCGCCGAGCGAGAAGGAGGCGACGGTGTTGGCCCGGACGTCGGGGTAGCCACGGGCCATCTTGCCGTGGTCCGCGAGCATGCGGCGACGGTCCTCGTCCGGCAGCAGATACCAGTCGTAGGAGCGCACGAAGGGGTAGACGCTGATGTAGTTGCGCGGCGTCTCGTCGGCCAGGAACGCCGGGATGTGCGACTTGTTGAACTCGGCGGGGCGGTGCAGCGCCATGTTCGACCAGACCGGCTCCAGCGCCAGGCCCAGCTTGGTGCGCCGGAAGAGGTTGAACGCCTCCTGCAGCTCGTCCGCGGTCTCGGCGTGCCACCAGATCATGATGTCGGCGTCGGCACGCAGACCGGAGAGGTCGTAGGTGCCGCGGACGGTGATGTCCTTCGCCGCGAGCTGGTCGAACAGCTCCTGGACCTCGTCGGCGTAACCGGCACGGTCCGCGGGCAGGACATCGCGCAGCTTGAAGACGGACCACAGTGTGTAGCGGATGACCTCGTTGAGGTCCTTGGCCTTCTTACCGGCGTTGGGGATCTTCTCAGGCGCACTCATACGGCTATTGTCCCGCCTCGCTCCGTGTGCCCTGAACCAGGGTCGACGTGGCGATGATCTCTTCCCCGGACCCGCCGGTGAGGTCGCGGGCGATCTCGTCGGCGGCACGGTGGGCGCTCGCGATGCACGCCGGGATACCGACCCCGTCGTAGACCGCTCCGCAGACCCGCAGGCCGGGCAGCTTGGCGACCTCGTCACGGATCCGGGCGACCCGGGAGAGGTGGCCCACGGGGTACTGGGGCAGCCCGCCGATCCACCGGGTGACCTCGGTGTCCACGGGCTTCGCAGCCAGTCCGGTCGCCTCGGCGAGGTCACGCAGCGATACATCGACCAGCTCGCTGTCCTCGCGGTGCAGGTGGTCCTCCTCGCCGTACCGGCCGACGGAGGTGCGCAGGACGAAGAGGTCGGGGGCGGAGTCGGCGACCCAGTTCCACTTGTGGGTGGAGAAGGTGGAGGCCTTGATGGTGCGGCCGTCGACCGGCGGTACGAGGAAGCCGGAGCGTCCGTCGAGTGCGCCGGTGGCGGCCACGTCGGAGCGCCGGAACGCCATGGTGACGAGCGCCATCGACGCGTACTCGACACCGGCGAGCTCGGCGGAGGCGGCCGGGGACTCGGCGGCGAGCAGGGTGGAGGCGGACCAGGCCGGGGCGGCGAGCACGATGCCGTCGGCGGTGATCACCCGGGTCTCCGTGCGGACGTCCCAGCCGTCGGTGGTACGGGTCAGACCGAGGACGGGGGTGGCGGTCAGGATCTCCCCGCCCGCCGCGCGTACGGCGTCGGCGACCGCGTACGGCAGGGTGCCGATGCCGCCGTCGATGCCCTGGAAGACCGGTCCGGTCTGCTGCCGGGCCGCGGCCCGCTCCTGGATGCGCCGGACACCGTCGAGCAGCGAGCCGCCCTCCCGCACCACCTCAAAGAGCTGCGGCACGGCGGCGCGCATCGAGATCCGGTAGGCATCGCCCGCGTACACGCCGCCGAGCAGCGGCTCCACGAGCCGGTCGACGACCTCGCGGCCCAGCCGGTCGGCGACGTACGCGCCGACCGCGACATCGTCGCCGACGGTGGTCGGGGTGAGGTCGTGTTCCTGAGCGATGCGCGCGAGGCCCTCCGGGGAGAGCACCCCGCTGAGCGCCGCCGGGTCGCCGGGCACGCCCATCACATGGCCCTTGGGCATGGGCCGCAGGGCGTCGCGCGTCCAGACCGACGCGGTGGCGGTGGCGGGTGGCTGGAGGCGGTCGCCGAGCCCGACGGCGCGCGCCAGGGCGACCGCTTCGGGGCGCCGGGCGAGCATCGACTCGGCGCCCAGGTCGACCCGGGTACCCGCGATGTCACCGGTCATGAGTTTGCCGCCGAGCCGTTCGGTGCCCTCGAGGAGGGTGACCCGCAGCCCGGCCCCGAGGAGCCGGTGGGCGGCGGCGAGACCGGCGATGCCACCGCCGATGACGACGACATGACCCGTATCTGTGTCCGCGCGGTTTATTGAACGCTGCATGCCTCCACTCTCTCAAACCTCTTCCGAGTCCTGAACGTGACCGCTTCGAAACCGGTTTCAGGCAACCCGCACCACCGCCCCGCACGTCGAACCGGCACCATCAACCACCCACCTCGGGGGAGCAGTTATGCAGACAGACCGGCATCCTGGCCGTTCATCCGCCCGTCGTTCGCGCACGATCCTGGCCGCCGGGCTGCTGGCCGGCCTCCTCGCGCTGAGCGGCTGCGGCGCCGGCGACATTGCGAGCGACTCGAGTTCCGGGGACAGCAAGAAGGCGATCTCCGCGGACGAGCGGGGCGCCGCGGACACCGCGGCCGGGAAGACCGCACAGGATCCACAGGAGGCCGGCGGTTCGTCGGCGGAGCGGAAGAAGCCCGACGCCCTGCCCGCCGGCACCCATGTCATCCGTACCGCCACGCTCTCGGTGGAGGTGAAGAGCGTGCCGAAGGCCGCCGCGGCCGCTCGCTCGGTCGCGGAGAGTTCGGGTGGCCTGGTGGCCCGCGAGGAGACGGAGCGGGTCGACGACACTCATGAAATGTCACATATCGTACTGCGTGTTCCGCAGGGTGAGTACGACGCGGTGCTGCGGAATCTCACGGGCGCCGGGAAGCTGTTGTCGCGCACGTCGTCCGCGAAGGACGTCACCGACCAGGTGGTCGACGTGGCGAGCCGGATCACCACACAGCGGGCGAGTGTGGCGCGGGTGCGCAAGCTGATGGACCGGGCCGAGAAGCTCACCGATGTGGTCGCGCTGGAAGGTGAACTGAGCAGTCGTCAGGCCTCCTTGGAGTCGCTTCTCGCCCAGCAGGAGTCACTGAAGGACCGCACCACGCTCGCCACGATCACGCTCGATCTCTCCGAGCCGGAGACGATGGCGAAGGACGGCGACGACGACCCCGGTTTCCTGGACGCGCTCGGCGGCGGCTGGCACGCGTTCGTCACGATGCTGCGGTGGCTCGCGATGGCGGTGGGTGCCGCGGCCCCGTTCCTGGCCGCGGCCGCCGTACTCCTGCTGCTGTGGCGGCTGATCCCGGGCCGCCGTCCCGGACGCCGCGCGCCGCGGGCACCCGAGCGGTCCGAGTCCTCGTCCACGCCCCCGGCGTCGTAGCGTGGTCCCTTCGGACTCGGTGTCGAAGGGACCAGGCATGACGGCGGAGCGACTGGTGGTCATCGGCGGTGACGCGGCGGGCATGTCCGCCGCGTCCCAGGCCCGCAGGCTCAGGGGCCCCGACGAGCTGAGCATCGTCGCCTTCGAGCGGGGCCATTTCACCTCGTACTCCGCCTGTGGCATCCCGTACTGGGTCGGTGGCGATGTCGCGGAGCGGGACGACCTCATCGCCCGTACGCCGAAGGAGCACCGGGCCCGCGACATCGACCTGCGGATGCGAACAGAGGTCACGGAGATCGATGTGGCCGGGCGGCGGGTGCGGGCCCTGGACCGGGAGACCGGTGAGACGTACTGGACGGGCTTCGACAAGCTGGTGATCGCGACGGGAGCCCGGCCGGTGCGTCCGGCGCTGCCCGGCATGGACGCGCCCGGGGTGCACGGGGTGCAGACGCTGGACGACGGGCAGGCGCTGCTGGAGTCGCTGGACCGGGTGGCGCCGGGCCCCAGGCGGGCGGTCGTCGTCGGGGCGGGCTACATCGGCGTCGAGATGGCGGAGGCGATGCTGAAGCACGGCTTCGAGGTGACCGTGCTCAACCGCGGCGAGCAACCGATGGCGACGCTCGACCCCGACATGGGGCGGCTGGTCCACGACGCGATGGACGGCCTGGGCATCACCACGGTCAACCGGGCCGAGGTCACCGCGATCCGCACCGGCCCGGACGGTCGGGTCCGCGCCGTCGCCGCGGGCGACACCTCCTACCCGGCGGATGTGGTGGTGCTCGGTATCGGTGTGGAGCCGGAGACGACGCTGGCGCGGGCCGTCGGCCTCCCGCTGGGCCCGCACGGCGGCCTGCTCACCGATCTGTCGATGCGGGTCGTCGGGCACGACAACATCTATGCGGGCGGCGACTGTGTCGAGGTCCTCGACCTGGTGGCGGGCCGTACCCGCCATATCGCGCTGGGCACCCACGCCAACAAGCACGGCCAGGTCATCGGGGCCAATGTGGGCGGTGGCTACGGGACGTTCCCGGGGGTGGTGGGCACCGCGGTGAGCAAGGTGTGCGACCTGGAGATCGCCCGCACCGGGCTGCGGGAGAAGGACGCCCGCGCGGTGGGTCTGCGGTTCGTCACGGCGACGATCGAGTCGACGGGCCGGGCGGGCTACTACCCGGGGGCGCAGCCCATGACGGTGAAGATGCTCGCGGAGTACCGCACGGGGCGGCTCCTCGGTGTGCAGATCGTGGGCCGGGAGGGGGCGGCCAAGCGCGTGGACATCGCGGCCGTGGCACTCACGGCCGGGATGACGGTGGACCAGATGACCGCCCTGGACCTGGGCTACGCCCCGCCGTTCTCACCGGTCTGGGACCCCGTCCTGGTGGCGGCCCGCAAGGCGGTGACGGCACTGCGGAGGGCGGGCACCGCCTGAGTGCCCGGTGCCCGGTGTCCTCTCCCGCTCAGCGCGCGGTCCGTTCGTGCACGTACTCCACGAGCCGCGTCAGCGCGTCCGGGTCCATCGACGGCATGACGCCGTGGCCCAGGTTGAAGACGTGGCCCTCGAGACCTGCGGCCGCGTCCAGCACCTCCTGGGTCTTCTCCTCCACCGTCGCCGTCGGCGCGAACAGCACCGCGGGGTCGAGGTTGCCCTGGAGCGCCTTGCCGGGGCCGACGCGGCGTGCGGCCTCGTCCATGGGAACCCGCCAGTCGACGCCGACGACATCCGCGCCCGCCTCGCCCATCAGGCCGAGGAGTTCGCCGGTGCCGACACCGAAGTGGATGCGGGGGACCCCGTACGGGGCGACGGCCTCGAAGACCTTCGCCGAGGCGGGGAGAACCGAACGCCGGTAGTCGGCGGGGGCCAGCGCGCCCACCCAGGAGTCGAAGAGCTGGACGGCCGAGACACCGGCCTCGATCTGGACCTTGAGGAAGGCGCCGGTGATCTCGGCGAGCCGGTCGAGCAGATCCGCCCAGAGCTGCGGGTCGCCGTACATCAGGGCCTTGGTGTGCTCGTGGTTGCGGGACGGGCCGCCCTCCACGAGGTAGCTCGCGAGCGTGAAGGGCGCGCCCGCGAAACCGATGAGCGGAGTGGAACCCAGTTCGGCGGTGAGCAGGCCGATGGCCTCGGTGACGTAGCTGACGTCCTCGGGCGTGAGGTCGCGCAGCCGGGCCAGATCGGCGCGGGTGCGGATCGGATCGGCGATGACCGGGCCGACGCCGGGCTTGATGTCGAGGTCGATCCCGATGGCCTTGAGCGGTACGACGATGTCGCTGAAGTAGATCGCGGCGTCGACCTTGTGGCGGCGGACGGGCTGCATCGTGATCTCCGCGACCAGCTCCGGCATCATGCAGGAGTCGAGCATCGGGATGCCCTCTCGCACCTTCAGGTACTCCGGCAGCGAACGCCCTGCCTGGCGCATGAACCAGACCGGCGTGTGCGGCACGGGCTCGCGGCGGCACGCCTTCAGGAACGCCGACTCATGGGTGGCGGAAGTCTTCGTCTGCTGGCCCATGGGGCGGTCGTTGGCACTCACACACAGAATCTTCGCACGAAGCCGCAAGCAGCCGGGCCCGCCCGGGTGTCCCTCCCTGCGCGAGGCTCCGGTTCCGCCTACTCTTCCCCGCATGGCTCCGGCTCAGGAACAGTTCTCCGATCAAACCGATGGCGCTGACAGCAAGGACAGCGCGGAGGGTGGTTCCGTCCCGCCCGCGTTCCGGTCGGCAGTGGACGCGCTGCGCTCGGCGCGGCTGCGTCCCGAGCTGGAAGTGGAGCCGACGCGGCCGCCCAAGCGGCTCGCCCCGTACGCGTACGCACTGGAGGCCACGGTCGTGGACGGCGAGGACGATCTCGCCGACGGCCGCCTCGTACTGCTCCACGATCCGGCCGGGCACGACGCCTGGCACGGCACTTTCCGGCTGGTGACGCTGGTACGGGCCGAGCTGGAGCCGGAGATGGCCTCCGATCCGCTGCTGCCGGAGGTGTGCTGGTCATGGCTGACCGGTGCGCTGGAGGCGCGCGGTCTGTCGTACGGGGAGGCGAGCGGCACGGTGACCCGGGCGGGGTCGCACTACTTCGGTGCGCTGGCCACAAGACGCCCGGCGACGCAGATCGAGATCCGGGCGTCATGGACACCGCGCGAGGGCCGTGGCGGGGTGCCGGACACGGCGGCGCATCTGATGGCGTGGGGCGATCTGCTGTGTCAGATCGCCGGCCTGCCACCATCCGGCCCCGCCGATGCCGCAGTGGTGACACTCCCCCAGCGGCGCGGCCCCCAGGTTCCCTGAACCTGTCCTGAATCTGTCCCGAACCCTTCACCTTGCCGGTAACACTGCGTCACAACCGTCGCAATGTCACCGGCATTTTTTCGTACAATCGATCGCATGTCCGATTTGTCCGAATTGTTACTCACCAAATAGTGATCTTCCCCTAAAGGAGGACGGGTCTGCTGCCGAAGAGGTCAATGACCCTTCAAGCACGGTTCGCCCCGGCTTCATCCCCGAGCCGGCCCGTCCCGCCACTCCCCAGGAGGCCTGGTGTCCGTTCTCCTAGAGCAGCCCGCAAGCCTGGTCGCCTACCGCCCGAACAAGCCGACGGCCATGGTCGTCGTGGCCGACCCGCGCGTCCGTTCCACCGTCACCCGCCATCTGTGGGCACTCGGAGTACGTGACGTCATCGAGGCGTCGTCCATCGCGGAGGCCCGTCCCCGCGTCGGCAATCCACGCGACATCTGCGTAGCCGACGTCCACCTGCCCGACGGTTCCGGGCTGACCCTGTTGTCCGAGACCCGAGCCGCCGGCTGGCCGAACGGCCTCGCCCTCTCCGCCGCCGATGACATCGGCGCCGTACGCAACGCCCTCGCGGGCGGCGTGAAGGGCTACGTCGTCACCGGCACCCGAACCAATATCGGCCACCCCACCCGTCCCGGCGTCGCTCCCATCGGCGCCACCGCCGCCCGTATGCAGCGCCGGCCCCCCGGCACCCCGAGCCACCCGGGCGGCTACCGCGAACTGTCCGGCCGCGAGGTCGAGGTCCTCCGGCTGGTCGCCGAAGGCCAGTCCAACAAGGCCATCGGCGTCTCCATGGGCCTGTCCGCCCTGACCGTCAAGAGCCACCTCGCCCGAATCGCCCGCAAGCTCGGCACCGGAGACCGCGCAGGAATGGTCGCCGTCGCCCTGCGAACGGGCATCATCCACTGACCCCCGCACCCCGGCAAGTGCACACAGCCGGCCGCACCGGCTGGTTTACATTCATCGGCGCCCGTCGACGGAACGTTCCGTCGACGGGCGCCGTACATACACAGATACCCTTGACACGTGACCGACGCCCAAGAGACCGCAGCAGACACTTCACTGCGAACCACCGGGGGCGCTCCCCCGGACGACGTCGCCCCGGCGCCGATCCCCTTGCTCGAACCTCGAGAGGGCATTCCCCCGGTGGTGGCCTCCGACGACGCCCTCGCCCGGGTGATCGCCGCCTTCGCCGCGGGCTCCGGTCCGGTGGCCGTCGATGCCGAGCGCGCCTCCGGCTACCGCTACGGCCAGCGCGCCTACCTCGTGCAGCTGCGCCGCGACGGCGCGGGCAGCGCACTGATCGACCCTGTCGGCTGCCCCGATCTGTCGGGACTCGGCAGCGCCCTGAGCGGCAGCGAGTGGATCCTGCACGCCGCCACTCAGGACCTGCCCTGTCTGCGCGAAATAGGGATGACTCCCACCGGGCTCTTCGACACCGAGCTGGCCGGACGGCTGGCCGGATTCCCGCGGGTCGGCCTCGGCGCCATGGTCGAGAGCGTGCTCGGGTACTCACTGGAGAAGGGCCACTCCGCCGTCGACTGGTCAACCCGTCCGCTGCCCGACCCCTGGCTGCGCTATGCGGCGCTCGATGTCGAGCTGCTCATCGATCTGCGCAACGCCCTGGAGGACGAGCTCGACCGGCAGGGCAAGCTGGAGTGGGCGCGGGAGGAGTTCGACGCGATCGCCTCGGCGCCGCCCCCTCCCCCGCGCAAGGATCCGTGGCGCCGCACCTCCGGCATGCACAAGGTCCGCCGCCGCCGTCAGATGGCGGTGGTACGGGAGCTGTGGACCGCCCGTGACCAGGTCGCCCGGCGCAGGGACATCTCCCCCGGCAAGGTGCTGGGTGACGCCGCGATCGTCGAGGCGGCGCTCGCGCTCCCGCCGAACACGCATGCGCTGACCGCGCTGCCCGGGTTCGGCCACCGCATGGGGCGGCGTCAGCTCGAGCAGTGGCAGGCGGCCATCGACCGGGCCAAGGCGCTGCCGGACGCCGAGCTCCCCCAGCCCGGCCAGACCCTCGCCGGTCCGCCGCCGCCCCGCGCCTGGGCGGACAAGGACCCGGCGGCGGCGGCCCGGCTCTCGGCCGCCCGCGCCGCGGTGTCGGGGCTCGCCGAGCGGCTCCACATGCCGCAGGAGAACCTGATCACCCCGGACACGGTGCGCCGGGTCTGCTGGGAGCCGCCGAAGAATCCGACCTCGGACGCGATCGAGTCCGCGCTCACCGGGTACGGCGCGCGGCGCTGGCAGATCGAACAGGTGGCCCCGCTTCTGGTCCGAGCGCTGATGTCGGCGGCCTGAGGGCTCGCCCCTGAGGGTCGAAATCACGCCAGGTTGCGCGGCCTCCGGCCGAACTCTGTCCTCAATCGCCGGACGGGCTGCTTTCACCGCCCCGCCCGGCGATTGCCGTTTCCGGCGCAGCCCCGACACGTCCGGCGGTCCACTGTCGGCCCGTCCGGCGTCCGAGGCCGAAACGGCCTTCGCGCCCGCCCATCCGCATGTGACCTTCGCCGCTCCCGCCACAGGGGCTGGGCAGTCTGGTTACCCGCAAGTAGCATGAGGGGAGCGGCGCGCCTGTGTGCGTGCCCCGCAGCAGTGCCATCCCGCACCCTGGAGGAGAGCCACCGTGCCTCGTACCATCCGGGACGTCGTCTTCGTCGACGGCGTCCGCACCCCGTTCGGCAAAGCGGGCCCGAAGGGCATCTACCACGAGACCCGCGCCGACGATCTCGTCGTGAAGGCCATCCGGGAGCTGCTGCGCCGCAACCCGGCCCTGGACCCCGCGAAGATCGACGAGGTCGCCATCGCCGCGACCACCCAGATCGGCGACCAGGGTCTGACGCTGGGCCGCACCGCCGGAATCCTGGCCGGTCTGCCGCAGTCCGTCCCCGGTTACTCCATCGACCGCATGTGTGCGGGCGCCCTGACCGCCGTCACCTCGACGGCCGGCTCCATCGCCTTCGGCGCGTACGACGTCGTCGTCGCCGGTGGTGTCGAGCACATGGGCCGCCACCCGATGGGCGAGGGCGTGGACCCGAACCCGCGCTTCGTGTCGGAGAAGCTGGTCGACGAGTCCGCCCTGTTCATGGGCATGACCGCGGAGAACCTGCACGACAGGTACCCGCAGATCACCAAGCTCCGCGCCGACGAGTACGCGGTCCGCTCGCAGGAGAAGGCCGCCAAGGCGTACGCCAACGGCAAGATCCAGCAGGACCTGGTGCCGATCTCCGTGCGCCGCACCAACGCCGAGGCCGGCGAGACGGGCTGGGGCCTGGTCACCGCCGATGAGCCGATGCGTCCGGGCACCACGCTGGAGTCCCTCGCCGGTCTGAAGACCCCGTTCCGCGCCCATGGCCGCGTCACCGCGGGTAACGCGGCCGGTCTCAACGACGGCGCCACCGCCTCGCTGCTCGCTGCCGAGGACGTCGCCCGCGAGCTCGGTCTCCCGGTCAAGATGCGTCTCGTCTCGTACGCCTTCGCGGGCGTCGAGCCCGAGGTCATGGGCTACGGCCCGATCCCGTCGACGGAGAAGGCCCTCGCCAAGGCCGGTCTGTCGATCGGTGACATCGGCCTGTTCGAGATCAACGAGGCGTTCGCCGTGCAGGTGCTCGCCTTCCTCGACCACTACGGCATCGCCGACGACGACGCGCGCGTCAACCAGTACGGCGGCGCCATCGCCTACGGTCACCCGCTGGCCTCCTCCGGCGTGCGTCTGATGACGCAGCTGGCCCGCCAGTTCGAGGAGCAGCCGGAGGTCCGCTACGGCCTGACGACGATGTGCGTCGGCTTCGGCATGGGCGCCACGGTCATCTGGGAGAACCCGCACTTCGACAAGGCAGACGGAGGCAACAAGTGAGCTCCACCACTGAGCTTCTGAAGGGTGCGGCCGAGCTGTTCCCGGGTGAGGTCGTCACGCAGGCGCACGTACGCCACCTCGACCTCCCGGCGGGTGCGGGCAGGTTCGCCCTCATCACGCTGGACAACGGCCTGGACCACACCAAGCCGACCACCTTCGGACCGCAGTCGCTGGCGAACCTGAACGCCGCCGTCGACCAGGTCGAGAAGGAGGCCGCCGAGGGTGCGATCACCGGTATCGGCATCACCGGCAAGCCGTTCATCTTCGCGGTCGGCGCCGACCTCAAGGGCGTCGAGCTGCTGAAGAACCACGACGACGCGCTGGCCATCGGCAAGGGCGGCCACGACGTCTTCCGTCGCCTCTCCGGCCTCGCGGTCCCGACGTTCGCGTACTACAACGGCGCGGCGATGGGCGGCGGTGTCGAGGTCGGTCTGCACTGCTCGTACCGCACCGTCTCCAAGGCGCTGCCCGCGTTCTCGCTGCCCGAGGTCTTCCTCGGTCTGGTTCCGGGCTGGGGCGGCTGCGCACTGCTGCCGAACCTGATCGGTGCCGACCGCGCGGTCTCGGTGATCATCGAGAACTCGCTGAACCAGAACCGTCAGCTGAAGGGCAAGCAGGTCTTCGAGCTCGGGATCGCCGATGCCCTCTTCGAGGGTGCGGACTTCCTGGAGCAGTCGCTGATCTGGACCGCGAACGTGCTGAACGGCACGGTCACGGTGGAGCGCCCCGAGGTGGACCGCGGTGACGCCTGGGACCAGGCCGTCGCCCGTGGCAAGGCCATCGCCGACTCCAAGGTGCACGGCGCCGCCCCGGCCGCGTACCGCGCGCTGGACATCATCGCGGCGGCGAAGGACGGCGACCTGGGCGCCGGCTTCGACGCCGAGGACCGGGCCCTCGCGGACCTGATCATGGGCGGCGAGCTGCGCTCCGGGATCTACTCCTTCAACCTGGTCCAGAAGCGGGCCAAGCGCCCGGCCGGTGCTCCGGACAAGGCCCTGGCCCGCCCGGTCACCAAGGTCGGCGTCGTCGGCGCCGGTCTGATGGCCTCGCAGCTGGCGCTGCTGTTCCTGCGCCGCCTGGAGGTTCCGGTCGTGCTGACCGACATCGACCAGGAGCGCGTCGACAAGGGTGTGGGCTATGTCCACGCCGAGATCGAGAAGCTGCTCGGCAAGGGCCGGATCAACCAGGACAAGGCCAACCGCCTCAAGGCCCTGGTCACCGGTGTGCTGGACAAGGCCGAGGGCTTCTCCGACGCCGACTTCATCATCGAGGCCGTCTTCGAGGAGATCGGCGTCAAGCAGCAGGTGTTCGCGGAGGTCGAGGCGGTCGCCCCGGCGCACGCGATCCTCGCCACCAACACCTCGTCCCTCTCGGTCACCGAGATGGCGTCGAAGCTGAAGCACCCGGAGCGGGTCGTCGGCTTCCACTTCTTCAACCCGGTCGCGATCCTGCCGCTGCTGGAGATCGTCCGCGGCGAGCAGACCGACGACGCCTCGCTGGCCACGGCGTTCGGTGTGGCGCGCAAGCTGAAGAAGACCGCGGTGCTGGTGAAGGACGCCCCGGCGTTCGTCGTCAACCGCATCCTCACCCGCTTCATGGGCGAGATCCAGAACGTCATCGACGAGGGCACCCCGGTCGAGGCCGCCGAGAAGGCCATCGAGCCGCTCGGCCTGCCGATGTCCCCGCTGGTGCTCCTGGAGCTGGTCGGTCCGGCCATCGGGCTGCACGTCTCGGAGACCCTGAACCGCGCCTTCCCGGACCGGTTCACCGTCTCGGAGAACCTGGCCGCGGTCGTCAAGGCCGGCAAGCGCGGCTTCTACGTCTACGACTCCGGGAAGCCGGAGCTGGACCCGGAGGTCGCCGCGCTCCTCAAGCAGGGCGATGTCGTCCTGTCCGAGGAGCAGGTCCGCGACCGCGTCCTGGACGCGGTGGCGCAGGAGATCGGTCTGATGCTGGACGAGGGCGTCGTCGCCGAGGCCCAGGACATCGACCTCTGCCTGATCACCGGCGCGGGCTGGCCCTTCCACCTGGGCGGCATCACGCCGTACCTGGACCGTGAGGGTGTCTCGGAGCGGGTGAACGGCAAGAAGTTCCTGGCGCAGGGTGTGGCGAGCGTTCCGGCGTAACGGATTCGCTCCGTCCCGGCCGGCTGAGGGGCGTGGGGCGACTGCCGACCGGCTGTGGCCGGTCGGCAGTTCCCCGCGCCCCTTTCGGGCGTGCCGCACAGCTGGTCGCGCCCACGCGGCGGAACCACACATTCGGCCCGTCGGCGGCGCGTGCGGCCCTGGGCGCATGTAGGAACTGCTGGTGGTCGACGCGGCCAACGTCGTCGGGTCCGTGCCGGACGGCTGGTGGCGCGACCGGCGAAGCGCCACCGAGCGCCTGCGCGACCGGCTGGTGGCGTACGGGGAGCAGCAGGGCGTCGACGTGATCCTGGTGGTCGAGGGTGCGGCGCGCGGGGTCGAGTCCGTGCCCGGGGTACGGGTGGAGTCGGCGGCGGGCAGCGGGGACGACCACATCGTGGAGCTCGTGGGGCGGCTCGGACGCCCGTGCACCGTGGTCACCGCCGACCGTGGACCACGGCGCAGGGTGAGTGGGTGCCAGGTGTGGGGGCCGAGGACCGTGTATGCGTGACGGCCTCCGCGTCACCAGGCGGGCAGAGCCGGATAGTGCTCGCAGTCCGGGCCGCAGGGCAGGCGCGCGGACATCGACGTGTGCAGCCAACTGTCCTCGGGAACGCCGTGCACCTTCAGCTCCAGACGCGCCGGAGGTGAGTGGATGGCGCTGAACACCGCGACGAACTCCACCGTGTAGGTGCCCGGTCGCCAGTCGTGGGGGTGCGTGACCCGCCAGCTTCCGTCGTCCTGCACCGGGGTCTCGGCTATCAGCCGGCCCTGCTCCAGCACCATGACCTTCTGGACGCCGCGCCCGGCCTTGCCCGAGAACCGGGGGCGGGGGCCGCTCCACGCTCCCCGGCGCGGCCCGATCGTCTCGGGTGCCTCCAGCCGGTCGAGGACCTCGAACTCCGTCTCCGCCGCCGTGGACACCGCGTTGCCCGCGAGGGCGATCGCGGTCACCTTGTGCCGGCCGGCGGGCCACTGCACGGCGCGCCGCCACTGCCATGTCCCGTCATCGGCGGTGCGGGTCCCACCGAGGTAGTCGCCCTCCTCGAAGAAGATCACGTACTCGGCGCCCTCCGGCGCCGTTCCCGTCAGCTTGCGTCCGGCACCGACCAGTTCGGCGGGGGCCGGCGACGTGACGGCCGGGGCGACGGCCACCTCGGGCTGCGCGGTCAGCGCGAGCTGCGGCTGCTGCACGGTGAACTCGGTCTGCACCGGCGGCATCTGCCCCGGCACCAGCCGTTGGACGTCCACCATCCCGGGCGGCAGTCCCGGCAGGCCGGCCAGTCCGCTCGCCACCAGCCGCGCCGCTTCCCGGGCCCCGGCATGGTTGTAATGGGAGGCGTCGACGATGCCGTGCGGGTGCGCCGGGTGCTCGCCCGGGTCCAGCCACCGGAAGAGACCCCGGGCCCGCATGGGACCCAGCTCGGCGAGGAGCTGGGTGGTGGAAGCGGTCATGTCGATGACCGGGCAGCCGAGTTCCGCGGCGGCCTCCAGCGTCAGCCGCGGGTATCCGTCGTGGGTGTCCACCGGATTTCCCGAGATGTCGAAGACGCAGCGGGCAGCCGGGGTCACGAGGACCGGCACGGCACCCTCGGCCCGGAGTGCCTCGACATACAGCCGCAGATACTCCTTGTACTCCAGCGGGCCGTGGTACCGGCCCAGCTGGTTGACGCGCTGCTCGACATGGCCGAAGGCGATGAGCACGAGGTCACCGTGACCGACGAGCGTGAGCAGCGCCGCGAACCGCTCGGTGTAGTAGTCCCGCAGCGTCATGGCATCGCGCGCGTAGTTGCGTACGTCGCAGTCGGGCCCCAGGAACTCCTCGAGGTACTGACCCCAGCCCGCGAGCGGCGCCTCCTGCGCGGTGCGGGAGGCGGCCACCGAGTTGCCGATGACGCAGATCTTTCGCATGTCTTCTTCTCGTCTCCGTTGTCGCGTGGCCCCAGGTCTGGGGTCAGCACGCCTGCCAGGGGCCGAAGCCGACGCCCGGCCGAGATTCTTCCTGCCGCGCCCAGTGCAGCCGGCCGTCCGTACCGAGCACCGCGACGACCGCCCGGCCGTGCGCGTCGGCGGCGATCGCCGGTGCCCCGACCATCTGGATCTCGTGGCGTTCCCAGTCGGGCCGCGCCGAGATGTGGTCGTCGGCGGACAGCACGGTCACCGCGGGCCTGCTCCGCTCGTCCCTGCGGGCGACGACCAGAAGATCATGGTCCGGGGCGAGCAGCCGGGCCGCGGCGACCGCCCCGGTGCCACCGTCGTCGCTGAGCCGCTCCACTCGCTGCTCCCACGTTCCGTTGGGGCGCTGCTGGTGGCGCATCACCGCTCCGGAGTCCTCCTCCCGGTAGAACAGCGCCATGCGGTTGCGGCCGACCTGCACGGGAGTGAGGCCGGAGGCCGGCCGCCAGCTCTCCGGCACGCCGGTGACCAGCTGGTCCTCCAGCTTGAACGGTCCGTATACGGCGTCCTGCCGCCACCGCACCCCGCCGGTGCGGTTCGTGGCGTACATGTCGATACGGCCCGTGGAACGCAGCACTGTGGTCAGGGAGTCCTGCATCCAGCGCCCGCCGAGCGCCTCCCAGGCGGTGAGCCCCTCCGGCGTCTCGCGTCGCATGCTGACGCCCACCGAGAAGTTCCGTGCGAAGACGTGGAGGTGGCCGGCCGGGTCCACCAGGGCCGCGGGCACACCGACCTCGCGGCAACGCCGCCAGTCGCGGGTGGTCTCGTCGGGGTTGCCGAGGGACTCCCAGGGCAGCACGGAGCCGGTGTGCGCCTGGCGCCACATGCGCACCACTTCGACATCGACCCGGCCCTCGGCGCCCGGGACGCGGCGCAGTCCGACCAGGTGGACGCCGCCGGTGCGGTCGGGGGCGACGGCGAGGCACGGCAGGAGGTCACCGCCGGGCAGCAGGAGCGGTCCCTCGAAGCGTCCGGCACCGGCTTCGGTCTCCGTCCACACCGCGGCCTGGTCGCCGAGGACCGCGTAGGCGGCGAGCCGGCCGTCGGTCTGCCGGTGCAGCCACTGGGTGCCCTGCGGGTAGCGGCTTCGGGTGCTCCAGCCGTAACGGCGGATGTCGGCTCCGTCGCCGAGTTGGAGGTCGCCGCAGTAGCGGTGCGCACAGGCGTGGCCGTCGGCCCCCGCGTACACATCGACCAGGGACTTCTTCAGCGCATGGGAGCGCTCGCTCAGGTTGCTCGGCCAGTTCTTGTTGCCGTAGCCCGTGAAGTGCTCGGTCAGCGGCGGACGGCCTCCGGCGCGCAGGTGACGGCGGAGCGCCTCGCGGGCGAACTGGGCTGTGGCGGTGTGGTCGGCGTGGTCGCTGGAGGTGATGCCGCGTGCCTCGTCGTACGACTCGTGCAGCGGGTCCGGGTCCATGGTCCACAACAGCGTGGGCTGCGCGTAGGAGAGCAGTTGCGCGAGGGCGGCTACGACGTCCTCGCGGCCGAGGGCCTGCGGCTGGTGCAGCTCGGACTCGGCGGCGACGAGGGTGGGCTGACGGGCGGCGCGTCCGTCCCACAGGCTGGTCAACCGGGCCGACGGCTGGTCTGCGGGGAAGCCGTGTGCGGCGTCCGCCATCCGCAGGCCCAGGAAGAAGAGCTGTACGTGCGGCGCCTCCGACAGATAGCACCGCTCCGCGGCCACGCCCGGTACGAGTTCGACCGGCTCCCGGACCCAGGGGGCCTCCCTCTTGCCGAGGACCATGGTGGCGTAGGCGGCGCGCAGTCCGTTCTGGCGTGCCTCCATGTAGCCGGCGAAGTCGACCGGGGCCTGCTCCCGCAGCGGGTCACGGGTGTCCACGTTGCGCCCGTCGGCCTCGCCGGCCGTGAGGTAGACGCTGGTGACACGGTGGCCTGCGGCCAGCAGCCGGTACAGGTCGGGATTGACGAAGTAGAGATCGTCGTCGGCGTGGGCGAACACCTGGAACAGCGAGGTGGAGTTCGCCTCGGCGGGCTGGGTCATGGTCGGTGGACGCTCCGATCGGGCGCGGCTGACGAACGGGAGGCGGTGCGGGACACGCTCACAGCGGCCACCCCGGCAGATGTCCGGCGTGGAAGCGCTGGTTGCGCGGTGAACCTGCCTCGAACTGGCAGGCCACCGGGAAGTACGAGGGCAGGAACGCCGCCAGGACGGCATCCTGCTCGTCCTCGGTGACATCGCCGTCGTGGTAGTCGTTCAGGCAGAAGACGTCGTGCGGGCGGTTGAGCTGGAGGCGGGAGAGCCGCTGCTTGTGCTCGCTCAGACCCACGTTGACGAAGCCGCAGTTGATGCTGCCCGGTGCCGAACGCTGGGTGTGGAAGCCGAAGTAGTGGTGCAACGACGATGCGATCGCCAGGTCGGAGTGGCTGCGGAAGCGGCTGGCGGCGGTCGCCGCGACGGCGTCCGGGTAGTAGCGCTCGATGTCCGCGAGGACGCTGCGGCGCAGCGGGTGCGGCGCGTGCAGGAACGAGTGGGCGAGAACCTGCCCGAAGGTGCCGGCTATCAGGCCGCGGTTGTTCTTGGCCGCGCTCATGTTGAACTCGTCGCCGGTCGTGGTCGGCCCCATGGGCACAGTCGTCGGGGACATGAAGTGCTTGGCGACGCCGTTGCTGTGGAAGAACATGCTCGGCTGGAGCACACGGCCGATGAACACGTCGTCGTTGAAGTACAGGAAGTGCTCGGACAGCCCGTCTATTCGGTGCAACTGGCTCTCGATGGCATGCGAGTTGTACGTCGGCAGCACCGACGGGTCGGCGAAGATCTCCCTGTGGTCGACCACCCGGACCCGCGGATGGCTCAGGTCGAGCCATTCCGGCACCTGCTGGTCGGTGGCCAGGTAGATGGTGCGGATCCACGGGGCGTACATGTCGATGGAGCGCAGCGAGTAGCGCAGTTCGTCCCGGTTACGGAAGCGGGCGGCGCTGCTCGCGGAGTCCTCGGTCTGCATGCCGAGGGAGTGCATCACCGCGTTCTTCCGCTCCAGCCAGGCGATGTCGCCGCCATTGACCCATGTGTACACGGCGTCGATGGGGAAGTTGACGTCCCCGTGGACGGCATGGGCGTACGGCTCGATGGTGGGATAGGTGCGCCCGCCGAGCACGGTCCCGGTCACCTGCATGGTCTGTGTGGGCACCTTGTCGCCCACCACGGTGCGGACCGGGGAGACCATCATGTACGGGTCCTCCGGGTCCTCCTCCCAGAAGTTGATGGTGCAGCCGTAGACCCCGGCGAGGCGGAGGGTGCGGGCGGGCGTGACGGCGTTCTGGTATACGCGCACGGCCGAGCAGGGGGTCTGGGCGTACTGCTCGGCGAAGGCGGCGAGGACTGTGGTGGTCGGGCTCTGGCGTTCGTTGAGCAGCGCCACGTAGACGGCGCTGCCGCCGTGCGCGGCGGTGAGCGCCTTGAGCACGAGCTGCCGGTTGGAGGCGTGGACGGCGACCGCGTGCCGGACGTTGGTGTCCCGGGTGACGAAGTACGGGATCTGCGCGTGTTCCAGGGCTGTGGCGACCAGCGCCAGATTGTGCTGGACCACGTCCCAGGGCGATTCGCTCCCCATCCGACGGCACAGCTGTCCGCCGTCGCGCACGAGGCCTCGGTCGGAACGGAGCAGCCGCTCCTCCAGGGCCCGCTGCTCCTTGGTGTCGATGGTGGTGGCGGGGGCCGGGGCGGCGGGACGGAGGATCCCTTCCTGGCCGCTCATCAAGGAGTGCAGGGCCTGCCGCTCCGCCTTGCGGGCCTCGCGCTCCCCGGACGCCCGCTCGCTCTCCAACTCGGCGAAGATGTTCTCCCACATCGCGGTCACCACGGGCGGAGCGAGCCGGGCGACCGAATCGGCGGCCGCCTGCCCCATGCCGTGGCGCAGCGGGGCGTCCTCGATGAGCCGGATGAGCGCCTCGGCGGCGGCATCGGTGTCGCCCGCCGGCACGAGGATGCCGGTCTGCCCGTCCAGGACGACTTCGCGGGGGCCGTTGGGGCAGTCGTAGGAGACCACGGGCACACCGGCGGCCTGGGCCTCGGTCAGCACCAGCGGGAAGGCCTCGTTGCGGGAAGTCATGAGAGCGAGGCTGGCCTTGGCCCACTCCTCGGCCAGGTGGGGGGAGTTGCCGTTGAGCTGGACACTGTCCTGCAGGCCGAGCACGTCGATCTGTCGCCGCAGGGCACCGGCGAGCGGGCCGTCACCGAAGATGCGCAGCGTCCAGGTGGGGTGGCGGCGGGCCACGGTGTCCCAGATGGTGATGGCGTGGTCGATCTGCTTCTCGCCGACCAGACGGCCCGCGATGACGACGGTCCGGGTCTCCAGGGTGGAGCGTGGCCGGAACCCGCGCGGCAGGGCGTTGGGGACGACGTCGATACGGGGCGCGCTGTGGCCGAGGGTCTCGGCGAACCAGTCGCGCGTGCGGTTGCTGAGCACGGCGAGCGCGTCCAGGCGGGAGGCGTAGCGCAGCAGCGGTTCGGCGCTGGGGCCCCGCAGTTCGGAGACACGGTGCTCCTGGTGGAGCGTCATCACGTGCGGGGGCGCCAGCTGCACCGCGAGCGCCATGAGCGCCGGTGTGGTGGTGATCAGCAGATCCGTGTCGGTGTGCTGGAGTGCGTACTCCAGTTCCAGGTCGGTCAGCCTGCTGAACGCCGCTTCCCAGGCAGGGTCCACCAGGGTGCTCGGCCGGTCGGCCACCTGCGCCCATGCCTCGGCGGCCAGGCCGGTGGGGCGGATCGGGACGGGGGCGGGCCCGGTCCGGTCGATCAGATAGTCGACACGGATGCGCTCGTCGATCGGGAAGAACAACTGCGGCTGGGTCTTGAGGATGCTCAGTACGCGGACGTCGTGGTTGCCCACGAGTTCGGCGGCCTGGTTGAACACTGCTCGTTCGGTGCCTCCGACGGCGTCCGCGGTGAGCAGGAGAAAGGTGATCTTCATTGTGTGCGGTTACGCGGCTTCCGTCATCGGGCTGCACTGGATGCGGAAGTTACCCGCGGGTGTGTAGCGGGGCAGTACGAGCATGGGGTGCCGGCCGACGGGCGTCACCGCGGTCTGCCGGAAGGCGAAGACCCGCCCGGGGTTGCGAACGTCGTGCAGGCGTCGCCCCAGGCGCATGTCGCGCAGGTTGTCCGAGCACATGACCAGGTCCCACTGCTCGGCGTGGTCTCGGCGCGGCGCCATGAGGTGCAGCGGCACGGACACCTGCCACAGCCCTCCGTCGAACCGGTCGACGTCCGCCTCCAGACGACGCCCGGAGGCGACGAACTCGGCCCAGGGGGCTTCGGGTTCACCTCCGACGACGCGGAACGTGACCTCGATCTGGCTGTGGGTCACGTGGACACGCACGACCTCCGCCGAGGGCCGGGGCGGGCTGAACGTCACCCGGGCGCTCCCGGTGACACTGCGGCCCAGCCGATATCGGGCGCCGGTCGCCGCGGACGCCTCCATGGGCCGCGTCGGCCCGCCGTACGGCACGGGAAGGTCGACGAGGAGCAGGGGCAGTGTGCGGCGGCGCAGTCCCCGTGACAGGCGCAGCCGGATCTTCCAGCGGCCGGGGGTCAGGGGCAGGCCGTTCACGTCCTGCCCGAGCAGGATCGCGGCGTCCATCGCGACGCCTCCGTCGTGGTCGGTGTAGACCTTGGCGGCCGTGGCGAGCCGACGGCCCCGGCGCCTCAGTTCGATCCGGGCGCCCTCGTCCGGCCGGACCCAGTGCGGCATCCGGGCGTGCAGGTTGACGGTCTGCCCGTCGAGCACGGCGGCATAGCGCAGTACGGCCGCCCGGCCCTTGCGCCGGGGCAGGAAGAACCGACGCAGCAGGACCGACCGGACGCGAGTGGTCTGGCGGCGCATCCGGCGGCGCAGTGCGCGCAGGGGTCTTCGGCGCTTCATCGGGCGACTCCGTCGGCGAGGCCGTGGTGGGTGGGAGCCGCGTCCAGACTCGGGGGCAGGACGCGGCGGTCGGTGAGCCGGGTGGGACCGGTGGCCCCGTCGGGCAGCTCGTATCGGCTGGCGACGGGGAAGTAGCTCTCGAGGAACGATCGGACCATGCGGTCCTGCGCCTCGGGGTCGGGGTGCACGACCGTGTCGTTGAGGCAGAACGTGTCGAAGTCGCGGCGGGCGAGCAGCGAGTTCAGGCGGCGCCGGGCCTGGTCGGCGGCGAGGTCGACATAGACGTAGCGCAGGTTGCCGACGGTCGCGCGGCTGGTGTGGAAGCCGTAGTAGTGGTGCAGGGACGAGGCGATCGGGACATCCTGGGGCGAGCGGAAGCGTGAGTGCTGGGTGCGGCGGTGCTCCTCGCCGTACACCAGCTCGATGTCGGCGAGGACGCTGCGGCGCAGTGCGTGCGGGGTGTGCTTCATCTTCTGCGCGATCCGGGTGCCGAAGGACCGCTCGATCAGGGCCCTGCTGTTCTTGCCCGCGGCGTTCACCGGCAGCTCGTCGTCGCCCGAGGAGCCGGTCGGCACGAGCGCCTTGGACTGGAAGAACTTGCTCAGCCCGTTGGCGTGGAAGAAGTGTCCGGGGGTGAGCGGGCGGCCGAAGAACACGTCGTCGTTGAGGTACAGGAAGTGCTCGGACAGCCCGTCTATTCGGTGCAGCTGACTCTCGATGGCATGCGAGTTGAAGGTCGGCAGAGCGGTGGGATCGGAGAAGATCTCGCGGTGGTCGACGACCTGCAGGCCCGGCACGTCGGTGTCGAGCCACGCGGGCACCTGCCCGGCGGTGACCAGGTAGACGTTGCGCACCCAGGGTGCGTACTGGTGCAGGGAGCGCAACGAGTAGCGCAGCTCGTCGCGGCTGGTGAACCGGGCGTCGTTGGCGGCCTGGGCGTGCAGACTCGGGGCGGGGGCGCCGGGGCGGCCCGAGCGGGCGGCGTCCCGTTCCGCCGCCCACACCGGGTCGGAGTCGTCGACCCAGGTGTAGACGACGTCGATGGGGAAGAGGTGGTCGTCCGGCAGCGGCTGGGTGAACTCCGGCAGGGTACGCGTGACGCCTGTGGTGTAGGCGCCGGGCACGAGGGCGAACAGGGCCTGCGGAGCGGCCGGTCGCGGCGTGTCCGCGGGGACCAGATCGACCACGCGATTGGGGCGGGGAGCCTCGTACTGGCCGTCCCGTTCCGTCCAGAACTCGAGGTCGCACCCCTGGTCGGTGCCGAAGACGAGGTGCTGCGTGGGATCGGTGACGTACCAGGCGACCCGGAGGGCGTCGTGCTTGCGCAGCTGGCGCCAGGACCTGTCGTCGTCGCCAGGTCGCATGTCCGACTCCGATGCGTTGGCCGCGCCCACGTAGCCAGGGGTCTGCTCGAAGGCGATCTGGAGCATCTCCTCCGCCGACTCGCGCAGCGCGACGGGCACCGCGACCGTCGGGACGTCCTTCGTGGCACCGCGGACACAGAAGTATTCGATGTCCCCGGCCTCCAGCGCGGAGATGAGAATGTGCAGATTGCGGGCCCGGGCCGCCCACGCCGTGGCGCCCTCCACGAGCAGGGCATGCATGTGCCGGCCTTCGACGCGTACCACCCGGCGCACGGCGGCCGCACTGTGCCGGGGCGCCTTGCGGCGGCCGCCCATCGCCCAGACGACCGTCGCCGACCGAATGGCGTCGACGGAGGTGAACGAGGACTTGACCGCGGAGCGCAGCGGGGCCGGCACCTTGCGGACGATGCCCCTTCGCGCGCCCACCGGCACCACGGACCGATATGCCGAGACCAGCGATCCAGCCTCCGGATTACCGGAACCGGCCACGAGGCATCCACCACCCACGCCACTGCGGTCCAGCGCCTGCCGCGACCAGGCACCACCTCGTGCCCGGACGGCGGACGGTATGAGACCGAAACCTGTCATCCACCATGCAGACCGCCCCACCGGACGGTCAGACCTGCCTACCCGCGAGCAAGTCACAGAACTTTCACATAAAGAACCGATCAACGTCCAGCCAAAAAAGTGGACATATACGACATGTGAGCGTGAGGAATCCCACCGGCTACTTGTACAACCTTTTACAACTTCACGAGAACATCGCATGACATCGAGGTGACGCACCTATGTCGCTCGGCACCCCGGAGGGCGATCCGGGACGCCCTCCTCCGTCGGGTCACAGCCGGTGCCAGTGCGGCGAGAGCGTGAGCCCGGGCCCCACTTCCTGCCGGGCGACGGACACGACCCCGTCCCGCCCGCGAATCGCTACGACGACGCGACCGTGTCCGTCGAGGGCCAGCGCGGGGTCACCGACGCACTCCTCGGTGGTGTCCGACCACCAGACGCCGTGCTGCTCCCCCTCGGTACCGCAGACCCCGATCAGCAGAGTGCCACCCGCCCCGCGCTGCGCGAGAACCGTGCAGTCGTAACCGTCGAGCGGGGCGCGCAGCGCCACGACGGCGCCGTCCCCGGGGTACCCGCCCACCGGCACCGGCCAGGCGCCCGCACGGTAGGCGACGACGCCTGCCGTGTTCGTATCGGTCCAGTAGTAGGTGAGGCGGTCCGGCGCCGTCTCCAGCGCCGTCACGGAACCCGCCAGCGCATAGAACTGCAAGGGCGGGGCGATCTGCAGCGGGCCGTCCGGATCATCCTGACGCCACTGCTGCACCCCGTGATCACTGGGCGCGAAGACCTCCACGAGCCCGCTCGAGGTCACCGACGGCACAAGTTCGGCGGCGAGCCCGGCCCCCTTGAGGTCCTGCCAGGCTCCCCATTTACCGCCCTTCCCCTCACGGCGCACCTGTAGTCCGCGACCCGCGTTGCGCACGAAGACGAAGACAGTGCCCTGCGCGTCGACTGCCCCGGCCGGCGCACCGACCTTCCGACCCGCCTCCCGGTCACGGTAGAAGTTGCCGAGGGAGCGCCATTCGGTGACGGGACGACCGGTCTGGTACTGGATGGCGTGCACGAAGTCCACGCCCGGCCCGTCGGAACCACGGCGTTCACGCCGCCCGAGGAAGTGCACGTACGAGTCGGCACCCTGAACGACGGTCAGGTCCGTCAGGTCCGCGATCGGCACGAACTCCGGGCCGTCCCACCGGTCCCCGCCCGGACTCCGCTGCGTCCAGCGCAACAGACCGCCGTCCGTGCGGGCGTAGAGCGTGAGCCTGCCGTCCCTGCCGAGCGGCATCCAGCGGCCACGCGGCGTTCCGGAGACCTGGTGGCACCCGGACGACGGGACGAGAGGGCGGGCACTGCTCACGGAGTCCGGTCCTCTTCTCCGCATGACCCGCGACACCCTCTCCGCCTCACCGGTTCTTCATCCTGCCCTCACAGGGCCGACACATCATATGCTCAGCGTCGACCCGCCCCGGCGGGTCGACGACACTCGGTTCAGCGCCGCGCCTGCGGCATCCGCAGACACCACCCGGCCCATGCCGAAGCGACCATGGCACGCGCATCGTGCTGCGCGTGCCAGCCCAGCTCGCCGCGGATTCGGTCGGCGGCGGCCACGACGCGGGCAGGGTCACCGGCCCGGCGCGGGGCGCTCACGGGCGTGGCGGCGGCACCGTATCCGGTCACTTCCCCGATCAGTTCGATCATCTCCCGCACGGAGACACCCTCCCCGCGGCCGATGTTGACGGTCAGGTCGGTTCCCGGCTCACGGTCGAGGAGTGCTCGCGCCGCGGCCAGGTGCGCCGAGGCGATGTCGGCGACGTGGATGAAGTCGCGCACGCAGGTGCCGTCCTCGGTGTCGTAGTCGTCACCGAACACCACCGGCGCCTCGCCCCGCGTGAGTTTCTCGAAAACCATGGGCACCAGGTTGAAGACGCCCGTGTCGGCGAGGTCCGGTGTGGCCGCGCCGGCGACGTTGAAGTACCGCATCGAGGCGGTGGCAATGCCGTGCGCCTTCCCCGCGGCACGCACCATCCACTCGCCCGTCAGCTTGGTCTCGCCGTAGGGGTTGATCGGGGCGCACGGGGTCGTCTCCGTCACCACCGGTACGTCGGGCATTCCGTAGACGGCCGCCGACGAGGAAAAGAGGAACGCCCGCACCTCGCTGTCGGCCACGGCCTCCAGCAGGGTCTGCAGGCCCTGCACGTTCTCCCGGTAGTAGAACAGCGGGCGCTCGACGGACTCCGCCACCTGCTTCTTCGCGGCGAGGTGGACCACCCCCCGCACCGGCAGTTCCGCCAAGGTGCTGCGCAGCAGGGCCGCGTCGAGCGTCGATCCCTGGACGAACGGGACATCCGCGGGCACGCGCGAGCGGTCGCCCGTCGAGAGATCGTCGTACACGACGACCGACTCACCGGCCTCGCGCATAGCGCGGACGACATGCGCCCCGATGAAGCCTGCCCCACCCGTGATCAACCAAGTCATGAACGAATAGTAGTTCGAGCAGTGCAGATCATGATTCCAGGGCCAAAACACCCATTCGCACGATCCTCTGTTCTATAGTGCACGCTCAGTCATGCATGCACGGACCGGCCACACCCCCCACCCGAGTCCCACGCACTTCACAGCCCACCTCGGGCCATGAGATTTGAGGACTCGACCAGGATGAGCCACGACGCCATGACACAGGGCACGCACGACGGTCGTCCGGCCTCCGGTGGCGGCGGACGGAAGCGGCAGGGAGCCCCTCGCAAGCGCCGCCGCGGCCTCAAGATCACCCTCAGCGTCCTGCTCATCCTGCTGCTCGCCGCCGGTGGCACCGTCTACTGGCTCTACAGCAGCCTCGACGGGAACATCAAGGGCGTCGACATCGACAAGGCGCTCGGCGACGACCGCCCCGAGAAGCTGCCGACCAGCGGTCAGAACCTGCTGGTTCTCGGCTCCGACTCGCGGGCCGGTGCCGAGAACAAGGAGCTGGGCGGCGGCGGAAACGTCAGCGGCGCCCGGTCCGACACCGCGATGGTGGTGCACATTCCCGAGGGCCGCACCAAGGCCGTCGCCGTGTCCATACCCCGTGACACCCTGGTGACCCGGCCCGAGTGCACGAAGGCCGACGGCTCGGCTGTTCCGTCGGCGAACCGCGTGATGTTCAACTCCGTCTATTCGCAGGTCGGTCCGGCCTGTGTGGTCAAGACCGTCGAGAAGATGTCCAAGGTCCGGATCGACCACTACCTGGAGATCAACTTCGCCGGGTTCAAGGATCTGGTCGACGCGATCGGCGGCGTCACGGTCGATGTTCCGCAGGACATCCACGACAAGTCGTCCGGCCTCGACCTCACCAAGGGCCCGCACAAGCTCGACGGCACCGAGTCCCTCGCGTATGTCCGTACCCGCCATGGCATCGGGGACGGCAGCGACCTCGGCCGGATCGGGCTTCAGCAGCAGTTCCTCCTCGCCCTGCTGAGCGAGGTCAAGTCGCAGGATCTGCTGAGCAGCCCGACGAGCACGTACAAGATCGCCAACTCGGCGACCGAGTCGCTGACGACCGACGACGGTCTCGCCTCGCTGACGTCGCTGTCGAAGTTCGCCCGCTCCATGCAGGGCGTCGATCCTGCCTCGATGGAGACGATCATGCTCCCGGTGGCGTACGACAAGGCCGATCCGAACCGGGTCGTGGCGGCACAGCCGCAGGCCGACACGTTGTGGAAGGCGATCCGCGAGGACGCCACGATCCCGGAGTCCGCGAAGAAGTCACCGGCCACCGGCGGCTGACGGACTCCGGCCGCGGTCGGCACATGGCACCCTTCGGGAATGCTGAGCGAACCGACCCTGCTGATCGTCGACGCGGCCAATGTGGTCGGGTCGGTACCGGACGGATGGTGGCGGGACCGGCGTGCAGCGGCCGTACGGCTGCGGGATTCGCTGGTCCCGTTCGCCGCGGACGGTCTGGACTCCTTTCCCGGTCGCGCCGAGCTGATCCTGGTCGTCGAGGGCGCGGCCCGGGGCGTCGAATCGCTTCCCGGGGTACGGGTGGAATCGGCCCCCGGGAGCGGTGACGACCGGATCGTCGAGCTGGTCGCCGACGCCATGTCCCGTCCGCAGGCCCGTATCTGTGTGGTCGTCACCGCCGACCGGGGGCTGCGGCAGCGGGTGGAGGCGTACGGAGCGCAGTGCGTGGGCCCTCGTGCGGTACGGCCGCCGCCTCCGTCGCGCAGCGACTGATCTACGGCCGGCCGACGGGCTCGTTGATCCGGCTGCGCCTGCGCCCGTACGCGAAGTAGATGACCACGCCGATGGCCATCCAGACAGCGAACCGCAGCCAGGTCTCGGCCGGCAGATTGAGCATCAGCCAGACCGAGGCGGCCACCGAGAGGATCGGGAGCAGCGGCACCCACGGGGTACGGAACGCGCGGTGCAGATCGGGGCGGGTGCGGCGCAGCACCATGACACCCAGGGCCACGACGACGAACGCGAAGAGCGTGCCGATGTTCACCAGTGTCGCCAGTTCGTTGATGCTCGTGAAGCCCGCGACGATCGCGATGATCACGCCGAGCAGGATGGTCGGGCGGTACGGCGTGCGGAAGCGGGGATGCGTCACGGAGAAGAACCTCGGGAGCAGACCGTCGCGGCTCATCGCGAAGAACACCCGGGTCTGCCCGAGCAGCAGGATCAGGCAGACCGTGGTGAGGCCGATCGCTGCGCCGAAGCTGATGAATCCCGCGTAGACAGGATGGCCGACGGCCTTGAAGGCATCGGCCAGCGGGGCCTCGACCGACAGCTCTCTGTAGTTCTGCATGCCCGTGACCACAAGTGACACGGCGACATAGAGCACGGTGCAGATGAGGAGCGAAGCGAGGATGCCACGTGGCATGTCACGTTGCGGAACCTTCGTCTCCTCGGCGGCGGTGGCCACCACGTCGAAGCCGATGAAGGCGAAGAAGACGACGGAGGCGGCGGTGAAGATGCCCAGGACGCCGAAGTTCGTGGGCGCGTAGCCGAAGATCAGCTGGATCAGCGGTGCGGTCAGTCCGGAACCGGAGGGCTGTGGCTGTGCCTCGGGGATGAAGGGCGAGTAGTTGGCGGCGTTGACGAAGAACAGTCCCGCGATGATCACGATCAGGACCACGGCGATCTTGATGGCCACCACAATGGTGGTGACCCGGGCGGAGAGCTTCATGCCGAGCACCAGCACGACGGTCAGGACGAGTACCAGGCCGAAAGCCAGGATGTCGAAGCCGAATCCTTTCGCCACATCGGGTCCGGAGAGCACTTCGGGCATGTTCCAGCCGAAGTTGTCCATCAGCGAGCGGACATAACCGGACCAGCCGACCGCCACCACCGCCGTGCCGAGTGCGAACTCCAGCACCAGGTCCCAGCCGATGATCCAGGCGACCAGTTCGCCGAGCGAGGCGTACGCGAAGGTGTAGGCGGAGCCGGCGACCGGGACGGTGGAGGCGAACTCGGCGTAGCAGAGCGCGGCCAGGGCGCAGACGATGCCCGCGACCACGAAGGCGAGGGCGGTGGCGGGACCCGCGGTCTCCTTGGCCACCTTGCCGGTGAGCACGAAGATGCCGGTGCCGATGATGACGCCCACTCCGAAGACTGTGAGGTCCAGCGCGGAGAGGGACTTCTTGAGCGCGTGCTCCGGCTCCTCGGTATCGCGGATGGACTGTTCGACCGTCTTGGTCCGGAACAGTCCGCCACTGCTGGGTGGTGTGTCCTGCTGGGCAGTCACCGGCGTACCTCCACGCACTCGTCGTGTACGCCATGATTGGGACCGTATCTGCGGCGCAGGGCTCCGCATCAGGAGATTTCACGCGAATGGGCCGGTCGAACCACTCGTACAGGGTGGCCGACCGGCCCATTGGCCGTATCGCGTACCGGCCGCGAGGACCGGGGTCGTACGGGTCAGTCGCGGACGGGCTCGATCACGGAGCTGCTGCCCGTGTCCGTGTCGTAGCGGCCGTCCAGCTTGGCGACCAGGCCGGTGACCTGACGGGCGATGTCCGGCGCGGTCAGTCCGATCTCGGCCATGACCTCCTTGCGGGAGGCGTGGTCGAGGAAGCGCGGCGGGATGCCGAAGTCGCGCAGCGGTACGTCCACCCCGGCGTCGCGCAGCGCCTGGGCGATTGCGGAGCCGACGCCGCCGGCCCTGCTGTTGTCCTCGACGGTGACGACGACGCGGTGCTGCTCGGCGAGTGGGGCCATGGCCTCGTCGACCGGCTTGACCCAGCGCGGGTCGACCACCGTCGTCGAGATGCCCTGGGCATCCAGCAGATCGGCGATCTCCAGGCACATCGGGGCGAGCGCGCCCACGGAGACCAGGAGGACGTCCGGCCGGATGGTGCCGGGCTCGCGCAGGACGTCCATGCCGCCGACCCTGCCGACGGCCTTGACCGCCGGGCCGACCGCGCCCTTGGAGAAGCGGACCACGGTCGGTGCGTCGTCGACCTCGACGGCCTCGCGCAGCTGGGCGCGGACCTGGTCGGCGTCGCGCGGGGCGGCGATCCGCAGGGTGGGCACGCACTGCAGGATCGACATGTCCCACATGCCGTTGTGCGAGGCGCCGTCCGTGCCGGTGACACCGGCACGGTCCAGGACGAACGTCACACCGCACTTGTGCAGGGCGACATCCATGAGGACCTGGTCGAAGGCGCGGTTGAGGAAGGTGGCGTACACCGCGAAGACGGGGTGCAGTCCGCCGGTGGCGAGGCCGGCCGCGGAGACCGCGCCGTGCTGCTCGGCGATGCCGACGTCGTAGATCCGGTCCGGGAACGCCTTCTCGAACTTGGTCAGGCCGACCGGCTGGAGCATGGCCGCGGTGATCGCGACGATGTCCTTGCGCTCCTTGCCGAGCTTGACCATCTCCTCGCCGAAGACGGAGGTCCAGTCGAGGCCCGATGTGGCGACCGGGAGGCCGGTGTCGGGGTGGATCTTGCCGACGGCGTGGAACCGGTCGGCCTCGTCGAGCAGGGCGGGGGTGTAGCCGCGTCCCTTCTCGGTGAGGCAGTGCACGATGACGGGCCCGCCGAAGCGCTTGGCGCGCTGGAGCGCGGACTCCAGGGCCTCGATGTCGTGGCCGTCGATCGGACCGACGTACTTCAGGCCGAGGTCCTCGAACATGCCCTGCGGGGCGATGAAGTCCTTCAGCCCCTTCTTGGCGCCGTGCAGCGTCTCGTACAGCGGCTTCCCGACGACGGGGGTGCGCTCCAGGATGTCCTTGCCGCGGGCCAGGAAGCGCTCGTAACCGTCGGTGGTGCGCAGGGTGGCCAGGTGGTTGGCGAGGCCGCCGATGGTCGGGGCGTAGGAGCGCTCGTTGTCGTTGACGACGATGACGAGGGGGCGGTCCTTGGCGGCGGCGATGTTGTTCAGCGCCTCCCAGGCCATACCGCCGGTGAGCGCACCGTCACCGATGACCGCGACGACGTGGTCGTCCTTCTTGAGGACCTCGTTGGCCTTGGCGAGGCCGTCGGCCCAGCCGAGGACCGTGGAGGCGTGCGAGTTCTCGATGACGTCGTGCTCGGACTCGGCCTGCGAGGGGTAGCCGGACAGGCCGCCCTTCATCTTGAGCCTGGAGAAGTCCTGGCGGCCGGTGAGCAGCTTGTGCACGTAGCTCTGGTGGCCGGTGTCCCAGAGGACCTTGTCCTTCGGCGAATCGAAGACCCGGTGCAGGGCGATGGTCAGCTCGACCACACCCAGGTTGGGGCCGAGGTGGCCACCGGTCTTCGATACGGCGTCGACCAGGAAGGTCCGGATCTCTTCGGCGAGCTGGTCCAGCTGCTCGGGAGTGAGCCGGTCCAGGTCACGCGGTCCACCGATGCGGGTCAGCAGAGCCACCCGTTCCTCCTTGCGTTCGAGCTGGTCGAGCATGCCGATCCGATGAGTCTAATGTTCCGTCCGTCGTCGCAGGCATCGGGCAGGGGAAGTGCTGTCACACCCCTCCCCGCAGCCGACAGTGCCCGGCGCCTGAATCGGGCGCCGGGCACTGGATCGGGCGGGCGCGATGTCAGGCGCGACCTGCGGTCTTCTGGGTGCGGCGGGAGACCGAGTCGATGACCACGGCGGCCAGCAGAACCGCGCCGGTGATCATGTACTGAATGGCATTGGCCATACCGATCATGTTCAGGCCCTGCTGGATCGACTGGATCACGATCATGCCGAGCAGCGCGGACCAGACCTTGCCCCGGCCTCCGAAGAGGCTGGTGCCGCCGATGACGGCGGCGGCGATGACCAGCATCAGCGTGTTGCCGCCGCCGACGCTCTTGGTGGCGCCGCCGGAGAGGCTGGCGATGAAGAGGCCGCCGAAGGCGCCCAGCGTGCCGGACAGGGCGAAGACGGTGATCCGGACCCGGTCGACGTTGATACCGGCCCGGCGCGCGGCCTCCGGGTTGCCGCCGACGGCGAAGACCTGACGGCCGAAGCTCGTGCGCCGGGCGACGAAGTCCGCGACGATCAGGACGGCGAGGAAGAGCACCAGGGCGAGCGGCAGGCCACGGGCGCCCTCGGGTTCGTTCAGGACGTACGCGACGACGAAGCACAGGACCGCGACGACGGCGGTGCGCAGCACGACCTCGCTGGTCGGCCGGGCGGGCAGGCCTGCGGTCTTGCGGCGCCTGCTGTCCACCAGGAGCGAGGCGGCGTACGCGAGGACGGCGACCAGGGCGAGTCCGTAGCCGGCGGCCTTGTCCTCGAAGAAGTAGTTGGTCAGGTTCTCGACGGCGCTGCCGGACGGCGTGTTGATCGAGCCTTCCCCGCCCATCATCCAGTCCTGAAGACCGCTCCAGCCGAGAAAGCCAGCCAGGGTGACGACGAACGCCGGTACACCGATCTTGGCGAAGAAGAAGCCGTGCAGCGCACCGAGAGCCATTCCGGAGAGCACGGCGACGATGATCGCGAGCCACTCGTTCCAGCCGTTGTTGACGTTGAGCACGGCCCAGACGGCCGCGCCGACGCCGGCTACCGAGCCGACCGAGAGGTCGATCTCGCCGAGCAGCAGGACGAACACGATGCCGACCGCCATGATGCCGAGGCCGGAGCTGTAGACCGCGACGTTGGCGACGGAACTGGCGGAGAGGAAGTTGCTGTTCTGGAACTGGAAGACGATCGCGATGACGATCAGGCCGACGAAGACCGGCAGGGAGCCCAGCTCACCACCACGTACCTTGCGGGTGAACTCCGACCAGTAGCCCTTGAAGCCCTCTTCACGTACGAGGAGCCGCGGGTCCACGGCTGGGACCGGGGCTGCCGGCTGCTCGGCGGCCGGTGCCGCAGCGGCGGGCTTCTCGGTGGAAGTCCCGGGGGTCTTGGCGAGGTCGCTCACTTCGCGTCCTCCTTCGTATCTGTGCGTGCCTGGCGGCGCGTGACGGCATTGTCCGTGGCGCCGGTGATCGCGGCGATGATCTCTTCGTGGGAGGTGCTCGCGACGTCGAAGACACCGTTGTTGCGGCCCAGGCGGAGCACCGCGACCTTGTCCGCGACGGCGCGCACGTCGGCCATGTTGTGGCTGATGAGGATGACGCCGTGGCCACGCTCGCGCAGCCGCTCGACCAAGTCGAGGACCTGGGCGGTCTGTTCGACGCCGAGGGCCGCGGTCGGCTCGTCCAGGATGACGACCTTGGGGTCGCCGATCAGGGCGCGGGCGATGGCCACGACCTGGCGCTGACCACCGGAGAGCGAGGCGACCGGGATGCGGACGCTGGGGATCCGGATGGACAGCGTGTCCAGCAGTTCCTTGGCGCGCTTCTCCATCGCGATCTCGTCGAGGACGGAGGCCTTGCGCAGTTCGCTGCCGAGGAAGAGGTTGGCGACGACATCGAGGTTGTCGCAGAGGGCCAAGTCCTGGTAGACGGTGGCGACTCCGAGCTCCTGGGCGTCGTTCGGCCGGTTGATCCGGACCGTCTCGCCCTCCCACTCGATGGCGCCTTCGTCGATCGGGTGGACACCCGAAATGGTCTTGACGAGGGTCGACTTGCCGGCGCCGTTGTCGCCGACCAGGGCAACCACTTCGCCGGGGTGAATCTCCAGGTCCACGTCGGTGAGCGCCTGGACGGCGCCGAACCGCTTGGAGATTCCGCGCAACGCCAGCACGGGCGTAGCGGACACGTGAATCATCTCCTTCGCCGCCTGACCGGCGGGGATGGTGCTGCTGAGCACAGGGGGGTAGGGCCGTCGTCCGACCGCTGTCCTGCCCCGGAGGGCCGTCGCTCGACAGACAGCGGGGTGACGACGTGCCTCCAGGTCCCGTCGTCGGGCCGCCGCCGTCGCCCGAGGGGGCGGCGGCGGTCAGACAACCGGACCTGGGAAGGAGTCCGGCGCCCACCCCCGCTTGCGGGGCGTTGACGGGGTGGGTGCCGGACTGGCAGAGGTGCCCGGGGGAGCTTGCCCTCGGGTGTTACTTGATGCCGGCTGCGTCGCAGGCCGCCTTGTACTGGGCGGTGCAGATCTCCTCGACCTTGTAGACCTTGTCCGCGACGATCGTGGAGGCGATGTTCTCCTTGGTCACGACCGAGGCGTCGTACAGCTTCGACGGGGTGCCCTTGAACTCGCCCGAGAGGCTGTCGACCTTGATCGGGGCCAGATCGTCGATCTTCTCGCCCTTGAGCAGCCTGACGGCGATCTCGGCGGTGGTCTCGGCCTCCGGCTTGATCTGCTTGTAGATCGAGAAGGTCTGCTCGCCCGCGATGACGCGCTGCAGACCGGCGAGCTCGGAGTCCTGACCGCCGACCGGAACCTTCACACCCTGCTTCTTCAGGGCCGTGATGATGCCGCCGGCCATGCCGTCGTTGGCGGAGTAGACACCCTGGAAGCCGTCCTTGCCCAGGGAGTCGATGGCCGCTCCCATCTTCTTGTTGGCCTCGTCCGCCGACCAGTCCGGGATGTCCTGCTCGTAGACGACCTTCTTGACCTGCTTGTCGAGGACGCTGTGCGCGCCCCTCTTGAAGAAGGGGGCGTTCGGGTCGGTCGGCGAGCCGTTGATCATGACAACGTTGCTGTCCTTGGCCTTGGCGCCCAGCGCCTTGACCAGTGCCTCACCCTGGAGCTGGCCGATCTTCTCGTTGTCGTACGACACATAGGCGGAGATCGGCCCCTCCGCGAGACGGTCGTACGCGACGACCTTGACGTCCTTCTTCGCGGCCTGCTGGACCCAGGACTTCGCGGCCTTGTAGTCGACGGTGTCGAGGATGATGACCTTCACACCCTGCGTGACGAGCGCGTCGAACTGCTTCTTCTGGGTCTCGGTGTCCTGCGCGGCGTTGTTGTACTTGACCTCGCAGTCGGCGCAGAGCGCCTTGATCTTCGCCTCCATGATGGGGCGGTCGAACGTCTCGTAACGCGTGGTCTTGTTCTCCGGCAGCAGCAGACCGATGGTCTTGCCGTCGCCACCGCTGCCGCTGTCCTTGTCGCCGCCCGCCTTGCCGCAGGCTGCGAGGGAGACGGCCATCGAAACTGCGGCCGTGCCTATGACGATGCGTCGCGTCATTGCGTTCATTGCGGGTTTGCCTCCCTGACGAGGCCGCAACGTTGCGGCCGAGGTGGCTGGAAGTCAACTCGGCCGCGACGTCAACGTCAAGGAGTAAATTCTTAACGAGATGACAACGGTGCCATTCGTTATCTAAGTGAAGACAGGCGTGGCCGTCGACAGGCTGCTTTCCAAAAGGGGTGAATCCCCCATCTCGCTCAGCACGAGGGCCAGCGCGCCCAGCACCTCGGCCCGGCCGCCGAGCGCCCCGGGCAGCACCGAGAGCTGCCTGGCGGCACTGGGAATGGCATAGCGGGAGACCGAGTCGCGGATCGGCGCGAGCACCAACTCGCCCGCCTCGGCGAGCGATCCGCCGAGCACCACCCGGCTGGGGTTGAGCAGATTGCAGAGGTTGGCCACCCCGCTGCCGATGTGCCGCCCGACGTCCCCGATCACCCGACGGCAGCCCGGATCGCCCCCGCGGGCCAGCTGGACCACCCGTTCCATGGTGAGATCGGGCCCGTGACTGGGCTGGAGCAGCGGAAGGACGTACCGCGCGGCCGTGAACGTCTCCAGGCACCCCCGGTTGCCGCAGCGGCACACCGGGCCCGATTCGTCGAGCGTGATGTGCCCGATCTCACCGGCCGTGCCGCCCGGCCCCCGGTAGATGTTCCCGTCGATCACCAGACCGGCGCCGACACCGCTGGCGACCTTGATGTAGGCGAGGTCCCTGACCCCGCGGCCGCTCCCCCAGACCAGCTCGCCGAGCGCCCCGAGGTTGGCGTCGTTGTCGACGTACACCGGAACGCCGAGCCGGCCTGCGAGCTCCTCGCTGGGGTTGATGCCCGTCCAGCCCGGCAGGATCGACGTGGAGCCCAGCGTGCCGGACTCGACGTCGATCGGGCCGGGAACACCGAGGCCGACCCCGATCACCTTGTCCGGGCTGATCCCGGTCGTCTCGATCAGCCGTTTGACCAGCCGCTCCGCCCGCCCGAACCCCTCCGCCGCCGAGGCGTCGACATCCATCGGCTCGGACTCCTCGGCGAGCACCTGGTGGGCGAGATTGCCGACCGCCACCCTCAGATGCGTATGCCCGAAGTCGACACCGATCACAATGCCCGCGTCACCGCTGAGCGAGACGCTGCGGGCCCGGCGGCCGCCCGCCGAGGTGGGGGTCACCTCGACCGTGCCGCCGTCCTTCAGCTCGCGAACGATATTGGAGACGGTGGCCGCTGACAGGCCGGTGCTCCGTGCGATCTCCGCCTGGGTGAGCGAGCCGGCCATACGTACCGCGCGCACGACCCGCTCAAGGTTGGCGCGATGCAGAGATGTCTGCGACCCCGGAGTCTCCATCGACTCTCTCACTCCTACCGTTTTCTCTAACATGTGAACTCTAAGCTGAGCGTTTTGGGGTGCTCCCCGTCAAGACCTTGAGCATGCGAAGCCTCGGATGAGCACCATTGCCCGCACCGAGGCAGCCACCTGCACACGCGAACCGCCCGCCGGCGCGTGGCCGGCGGGCGGTTCGTATGTGTACGGAGGGTAGGGGTGCTACTTCACCGCACCCGCGGTGAGCCCTGCGACGACCTGACGCTGGAAGATGATGTAGGCCGCGAGAACCGGCAGCATCGCCATCACCAGACCGGCGAAGAGACCGGACCAGTCACCCTTGTATCCCTGGCTGGTGGCCAGTTCGACCAGCCCCTGGGAGAGCACCCGGTGGCCCGGATCGGTATTGAGCACCGTTGGCAGCATGTACTGGTTCCACTGCCCGAGGAAGTTGAAGATACCGACGCTGATCAGGCCGGGCTTCGCCATCGGCAGCATCACCTGGAAGAACGTCCGGGAGTGCGAGGCCCCGTCGAGCATCGCCGCTTCCGCCACCGAGGTCGGCAGCGTCCGGAAGAACGAGGTGAGGAAGAAGACGGTGAACGGCAGCGAGTACGCGATGTAGACCATGATCAGCCCGTGCCGCGTGTTCAGCAGGCCCATGTTGTTCATGACGAAGAACAGCGGGACCAGCGCCAGGATGATCGGGAAGCTCATCCCGCCGATGAACAGGTAGTAGATGAAGCGGTTGCCGGGGAAGTCGAACCGCGCCAGTACGTACGCCGCCATCGACCCGAGCAGCAGGGTGCCGACGAGCGAACAGCCCACCACCACGACGGTGTTGAAGAAGTAGTCGCTCATGTGTGCCTGACTCCAGGCGCGCGACCAGTTTTCGAAGTGCAGCTTGTCGGGCAGCGCCCAGGGCGTCGACAGGATCGAGTCGTCGGTCTTGAACGACGCCATCACCGCCCAGAGCAGCGGCAGGACGACCAGGATCGCCCAGATGATCAGCACACCGTGCGAGAAGACATTGAGGACCTGACCCTCGCTGCTCTTCTCCTTCACGGCGGGCGCGGGCGCCTTGGCCACGGGTGCCAGGTCGGCCGCCGGTGCCGCGGGAGGGGTGTCAGTCGTCTTCACGTGTACTCACCTCGTACTTTCGAGCCGGACACGGAGACCGACCTGTGGTGCCTGCCGGTGATCCGGGGGCCGGCCCCCGTCAATCGCAGCATCAGAACTCCAGCCGCTCGCGCCGGCCCAGTCGCATCACGATGGCGGCGAAGGCCATGGTGACGATGAGCAGTCCGACACCGATCGTTGTCGCGTATCCGGCCTGCCCGTCGCGGAAGGCCGTCTGGTACACGTACAGCGGAAGGACCGTGGTCGAGTAGTCGGGACCACCGGGGCCCACCGTCATGACCTGCACCGTGGTGAACGCCTCCACACCGAGCGCCAGGATCCCCATGTAGACCCAGCCCGACTGCACGGTGTCCCAGAGCAGCGGCAGCGTGATCCGGAAGAACGTCGTGAAGCGGTTGGCGCCGTCGAGGAGCGCCGCCTCGTAGAAGTCCTTCGGAATGGACGCCATTCCGGCCGAGAAGAGAACGACGAAGAATCCTACCGTCGACCAGACCAGCACCGACATGACACAGATGAGCGCGAGGTTCGGATCGCCCAGCCAGTCCGGCTGGATGGAGTCCAGGCCGATCGCCTTCAGCGTCGAATTCAGCATCCCGCTGGTGGGGTTGAAAGCGAACTGGAAGAGCAGGGCGACGATGACGATCGAGAGCACCTGCGGGAAGAAGTAGGCGATCTTGTAGAAACCCGAGCCGCGCACGCCGGAGACCGCGGCGTTCTTGCGCCGCCGGCCTCCGACATTGAGCATGAAGGCGAAGAAGAGTGCCAGGCCCAGCGTCACCAGCGGCAGCAGCAGCACGAGCAACACACTGTGCTGCAACGACTTCCAGAAGATGTCGTCCTTCAGCATCCTCGTGTAGTTGTCGAACCCGACCATCTTGAAGTCCGGGCTCAGACCGGTCCAGTCCGTGAACGAGTAGTAGATGGACTGGATGAACGGCCAAATGACGAAGACCGCGTACAACGCCAGTGGGACTACCAAGAACCCCACGATGAAACGGTACTTGCCATGCTGCATCGTTTACCGACCCCGATCTTTCCGCGGGTGCCGCCGCTGGTGACGGTTGCTCACTGGTGCTTGTAGTGCTTGATGGACTGGTCCTTGGCCGCCGCGTCGGCGAAGGCCTGGATCTTCTTGATGGCTTCCGCCGGGGTCGCGCGGCCGGCCATCATCTCGCCGATACCGGCGACGCCGATCTGCTCCTTCTGGAGCTTCACGTACCAGTCCTGCAGACGCGGGTTCACCACGTTGTCGCCGGCCTTCTTCAGCGCGTCGACACCGGACTGCATGGCGGTCGACAGGGTCAGGCCGTCGGTGCCGCCGTTGAACGCGCTGAGCGACTTGACCTGCTTGGTGAAGTTCTTCGAGGACTCCTCGGAGAGCATGATGCGCAGCTGCTCCATGCCGCCCTGGGGGTTCTTCGCGTTGGCCGGGACGACGAAGGGCTCGCCGCCGGAGGCCCAAATGGTGCCGAACGGCATCTTGTCGGACGAGTCCAGGCTGGACGGCGCCGCGACCATCATCTTGAAGTCCTTGGGCGTGGTCGGCGCGGCCTCGTTCTCCACCCACGAACCGTTCGGGAGGAAGAGCGCCTTGCCCTTGGTCCACTCGGTCTGCGACTGGATGTGGGTCAGACCGGGGGTGCCCTTGAGGATGTACCCCTTCTTGTACAGCTCGTAGTACGCCTCGAACGCCGCCTTGACCGCGGGGTCCTTCCAGGCGTTCGGCTCCAGGTTGTCGATCTTGTCGAGAACCTCCCGGCCACCGATCTTGCCGATGAACGGGTAGAGCGAGAACGGCAGGTAGTACGGGTACTTACCGGCGTACGTCCAGCCCGCGATGCCCTGCTTCTTCGCCTTCGCGCAGAGGGCGAGCATGGCGTCCCAGTCCTCCGGGTACTCCGCGTCGAGCTTCTCCAGCGCGGTCTGCGAGTACCAGACGCCGTACACGGTGTACGCGTAGTACATGATCCAGACCGGGTCGCCGTCGAACTGACCCATCTCCAGGACACCCGGGCGCAGCGTGTCGCGGACCTTCTTGGACGGGTCGTCGATGGACGGGGCGTCCATCAGCGGCGTCAGGTCGAGCAGCTGCTTCTTGCCGACCAGGACACCCATGTCCATCTGCTCGGCACCGGAGTTGTCGATCAGGTCCGGCGGGGTGCCGCCGTTGAAGCGCGGCTGGAGCTGCGACTGGATCTTCTGGGTCGCGACGTGCTTGACCTTCGGGGCCTTCGGGAACGCCGCGTTGTACTTCTTCTCCGCGTCGATCGCGTACTGCTGACCGAAGCCGCCGTCGAAGATGACCACCTCGAGCGGGGCCGTCTCGTTGACGCCGAGCGGGTTGGCCTTGGTGACCTTGCCCTTCTCGACCTTCTTGTCGCTGCTGCTGTCGCCGCTGGCGCACGCCGACAGGAAGCCCATCGTCGGAACGCTGATCAGGCCGAGTGCGGCCGATCGCTTGATCACATCGCGACGGCCAAGGCCCTCATTCTTGTGGGCGGAGGTGGATCCCATGCTCAAGTCCTCGCCTTCTCCAGGACTCAGGCGGTGTGTACCGGTCGCCCGTCGAAACTCGCCTCAGGCGAAGGGCCCCGCCACCGCGGTCAGTTGCGCTTGGGTAGTGCTGATCTCAGGCTAGCCATGTGCAGTGGGGGGCTTCGGAAGATCGGGCATCGGATGCACTTGTTGTGCACTCCTTGGCCGTTCCCCCGTGTCCCCCTTGTCCGCGGCGCCGGAAAAAGCTGTGCGGACGCCGACAGGTATAGTCCACTCACGGCCGCCTGAGCAAGATCGAATGCAAGGTTGAGCAGCAGTCTTTCCCGAGTTGAGACCTCGCGGATACCTGGACCCCTTGCGCCCCGGTCCGGGTGTAACGATTTCCGCATTACGGTCGATTCCGCTGGCGATTCATGCCCAACACCCTTGACACATCCCGGCACTTGGCTCCCTACTGGACCTTGCGTATCTCCATGACAACGTTGTCCAAAGCGCACTTCCTCGGGAGGAATGGCTCGGCATGCAGCCCCGACATGGTTCTCGCAAGAGACAAAGCCGTACGGCCGCACTGATCGCGGCTTCACTGGTTCTGGTCGTGACAGCCCCCACCGCGGCCGCCGCTCAGTCGGCAGGGACAGGCGAAAAGGGCCAAATCCCCTTGGGGGAACGGACATTCAGTTCGTCCTTCGAAACGGACGAAAAGCAGCCGGACTGGCGCAACACCATCGAAGAAGGTCCTGACGGAAAGAAGCGGTCATCGGGCGTCGATGGCGGCTTCTCCGCAGGAATACCGGGCAATGTCACGGACAAGGTGGCAGATGTCCGCGCCAGCGACGAGAACACCGGCGGCGGGGAGGTGAAGGAGAACCTGATCGACGGGGAGTCCGGCACCAAGTGGCTGTCCTTCGAGCCCACCGCCTGGGTCGAGTTCGATCTCACCGAACCCGTGAAGGTCGTGACATACGCGCTGACGTCGGCCAATGATCACGCCGAGCGCGATCCGAAGGACTGGACCCTCCAGGGATCCGCCGACGGCAAGGACTGGAAGGACCTCGACTCCCGGACCGGCCAGACGTTCACCGAGCGGTTCCAGACGAAGTCGTACGATTTCACATCTGACACGGCATACCAGCACTACCGTCTGCAGATCACGAAGAACAACGGCGCCTCTGACGCGACCCAGCTCGCCGACGTCCAGTTCTCCGACGGCGACACCTCGGTCCCGGCGCCCGACTCGATGCGCAGCCAGATCGACCGCGGCCCGTCCGGCTCCCCCACCGCCAAGGCGGGCGCCGGCTTCACGGGCAAGAAGGCCCTGCGGTACGCCGGTACGCACAAGGCGGACGGCCGGGCCTACTCGTACAACAAGATCTTCGATGTGAACACGGCTGTCACCCGTGACACCTCACTCTCCTATCTGGTCTACCCCCAGATGGGCGAGACGGACCTCTCCTACCCGGCGACGCATGTCTCGGTGGACCTGGCGTTCACGGACGGTACGTATCTGAGCGATCTGCGGGCCACCGACAGCAACGGCGGCCTGCTGACACCGCAGGGCCAGGCCGATGCCAAGCGGCTGTACGTCAACCAGTGGAACAAGGTCGACTCGACGATCGGCACGGTCGCGGCGGGCAAGACCGTCGACCGGATTCTGGTGGCGTACGACTCCCCCAAGGGCCCGGCGAAGTTCCAGGGCTGGATCGACGACATCAAGATCGCCCCGAAGGCACCCGAGAAGCGCCGCCCGCACCTCTCCGACTACGCGTCGACGGTCCGCGGCACCAACTCCAGCGGTGGTTTCTCGCGCGGCAACAACTTCCCCGCCACCGCGGTCCCGAACGGCTTCAACTTCTGGACGCCGGTCACCAACGCCGGGTCGACCAGCTGGCTGTACGACTACGCGCGCGGGAACAACGACGACAACCTGCCCACCCTCCAGGCGTTCAGCGCCAGCCATGAACCGAGCCCGTGGATGGGCGACCGACAGACCTTCCAGCTGATGCCGTCGGCGGTCTCCGGCACCCCGGACGCCTCCCGCAAGGCGCGGGCCCTGCCGTTCCACCACGAGAACGAGACGGCGAAGCCGCACTACTACGGTGTGACATTCGACAACGGCCTCAAGGCCGAAATGACACCGTCCGACCACGCCGCCCGGATGCGGTTCACCTATCCCGGTGACGACGCGAGCATCGTCTTCGACAACGTCTCCAACGACGGCGGGCTCACCCTCGACCCGAAGAACAGCTCCTTCACCGGCTTCTCCGATGTGAAGAGCGGCGGCTCGACCGGCGCCACCCGCCTCTTCGTCCACGGCGTCTTCGACGCGCCGGTCACCGCGAGCGGCAAGCTGTCCGGCGGCGGTGGCGACGATGTCACGGGCTACCTCCGCTTCGACGCGGGCAAGGACCGCACGGTCGGCCTGCGACTGGCGACCTCGCTGATCAGCATCGACCAGGCGAAGCAGAACCTCGCCGCCGAGATCCCCGCCTCCCGTTCCTTCGGCCGGGTGGAGGACCGGGCGCAGCAGGCCTGGGACGACATCCTGGGCAAGGTGGAGGTCGAGGGCGCCACGGCCGACCAGCTGACCACGCTGTACTCCAGCCTGTACCGGCTGTATCTGTACCCGAACTCGGGCTTCGAGAGGGTCGACGGCAAGGACAAGTACGCAAGCCCCTTCTCCCCGCAGGTCGGCTCCGACACCCCGACGCACACCGGGGCGAAGATTGTCGACGGCAAGGTGTACGTCAACAACGGCTTCTGGGACACCTACCGGACGACGTGGCCCGCGTACTCCCTCCTCACGCCGGACAGGGCCGGCGAGATGGTGGACGGCTTCGTCCAGCAGTACAAGGACGGCGGCTGGATCTCCCGCTGGTCGTCCCCCGGCTACTCCGACCTGATGACCGGCACCTCTTCGGATGTCGCGTTCGCGGACGCCTACGTCAAGGGCGTGAAGTTCGACGCCGAGGCGGCCTACGACGCGGCCCTGAAGAACGCCACCGTGGTCCCGCCGTCCTCGGGCGTCGGCCGCAAGGGCATGCAGACGTCCCCGTTCGTCGGCTACGCGAACACCTCCACGCACGAGGGCCTGTCCTGGTCGCTGGAGGGCTACCTCAACGACTACGGCATCGCGCAGATGGGCCGGGCGCTCTACAAGAAGACGAAGAAGGAGCGGTACAAGGAGGAGTCCGAGTACTTCCTGAACCGCGCCCGCAACTACGTCCAGCTCTTCGACGACAAGGCCGGCTTCTTCCAGGGCAAGGACGCCAAGGGCGACTGGCGGCTCCCCTCGGAGAAGTACGACCCGCGGGTCTGGGGCTACGACTACACGGAGACGAACGGCTGGGGCTACGCCTTCACGGCCCCGCAGGACAGCCGGGGCCTGGCGAACCTGTACGGCGGCCGCGACGGCCTGGCCAAGAAGCTCGACACGTACTTCTCCACTCCCGAGACGGCGGGCCCGGAGTTCGTCGGCTCGTACGGCGGTGTCATCCACGAGATGACGGAGGCGCGTGACGTACGAATGGGCATGTACGGCCACAGCAACCAGGTCGCGCACCATGTCACCTATATGTACGACGCGGCTGCGCAGCCCTGGAAGACGCAGGAGAAGGTCCGCGAGGTCCTGAGCCGCCTCTACACGGGCAGCGAGATCGGCCAGGGTTACCACGGCGACGAGGACAACGGCGAGCAGTCGGCCTGGTACCTCTTCTCCTCGCTCGGCTTCTACCCGCTCGTCATGGGCAGTGGCGAGTACGCGATCGGCTCCCCGCTCTTCACGAAGACCACGGTCCATCTGGAGAACGGCCACGACCTGGTCGTCAGGGCTCCGAAGAACAGCGCGAAGAACATCTATGTGCAGGGTCTGAAGGTCAACGGCAAGAAGTGGAACTCGACTTCACTGCCGCACGACCTGCTGGCCAAGGGCGGTGTGCTGGACTTCGACATGGGTTCCGAGCCGTCGTCGTGGGGCACCGGCAAGGACGCGGCGCCGACCTCGATCACCACGGACGACAAGGTGGCGTCGCCGAAGGCGGACGTACTGAAGGGCGAGGGTGCCCTGTTCGACAACACATCGGCCACCTCGGCGAAGGTCGCCACGGTGGACCTGCCGGTCCCCTCGGCCACGGAAGTGGTCCGCTACACGCTGACATCGGACAAGGCGGCCGGGGCCCCGGCCGGCTGGGTCCTCCAGGGCTCGTCGGACGGCACGACGTGGAAGGACCTCGACAAGCGCTCGGCCGAGCCCTTCGCCTGGGACAGGCAGACGCGGGTGTTCTCGGTGACCGATCCGGGCTCGTACGCCCACTACCGCCTCGTGTTCGCCGGTGAAGGCACGCTCGCGGAGCTGGAGTTGCTCTCCTGACCCGACGTTTCCCTTCGTCACGGCCGACGGCCGGTACCCCCGCCCCGGGGTACCGGCCGTCGGTCCGCCCACGGGGCGGCGCGGCTCCCGCTCAGTCGCGTTCCGGTGTCTCCGGTACGGCCCGGGGAAACAGGCTCTCCGGAAATGTCATATTCCATGCCGTGATGACCGGCTTCCCGTGCTCGGTGCCGAGCCGGGAGACGGCTCCCGTGGCGAGCTGGAACAGTGTGCCCTCGGCCGGGGTCAGGCCGAGGTAGCGGGCGGTGAGCACGCGCAGGAAGTGGGAGTGCGCGACGAGCGCGACGTCCTCGTCCGTGTCACGGCTCGCCGCCTCCGCGACTTCGGCCAGCACCCGGTCGGCGCGGGCACCGACCTCGGCGGGGGCTTCGCCGGGGTGCGCCTCGGGGCCGGGGGCGACTCCGTCGGTCCAGAGGTTCCACTCGGGACGGGTGCGGTGGATCTCCTCGGTGGTCACCCCTTCGTAGCCGCCGTAGTCCCATTCGCGCAGCTCGGGCGTAATGCGGGGGGCGGCGAGTCCGGCGAGCTCGGCGGTGCGCCGGGCGCGTACGGCGGGACTGACGAGGGTGAGTGCGATGCGCCGGTCGGCGAGCAGGGGCGCCAGCGCACGGGCCTGCCGTTCCCCGAAGACGGTCAGGGGCAGATCGGTGTAGCTCGTGTGCTGCCCGGACCGTGACCACTCCGTCTCGCCGTGCCGGATCAGGATCAGCTCGCCCATGATGATTCCGCTCTTTCTGTGCCTATGCCTTGTGCCTGTGCCGTTGCCGCTGTCGTTGTGTGAACCCGCGGTCCCACGATCGCATTCCACCGGGCCGGCGGCGGGGTGCGGCTCACCCTCGGTGTCGGGGCAGCGGTGGACACCTACGGGTGGCGCATTCCGGGTTTCCCGGAGCGATGCGTCCGCGCGCCGCTACATTGCGGCGTATGCCGCAGCCCAAGGATCTCGACCCGTACGCCGACGCCCGTTCCTTCTACGGTTCCGAGTTGCGCCGCTTGCGTGAGGCCGCCGGGATGTCCCAGAGCGAGCTGGGCGACAAGGCGTTCTGCTCGGGTACATACATCGGGCTGTTCGAGATGGCGGAGCGTCGTCCGCAGGAGGACATGTCCCGCATCTTCGACGAACTGCTGGGCAGCGGCAAGCACCTTCAGCGGCTGTGCCGTCTGGCGCGGAAGTCGAAGGTGGCGGGGTACTTCGCGGATGCGGCGGAACTCCAGTTGCGAGCTTCGTCCATCGACAGCTACACGTCGATGGTGGTCCTCGGACTGTTGCAGACACCGTCCTACGCGCGTGCGCTGACCCGGGCCGCCCACCCGTTCGCCGACGCGGAAGTCATCGAAGGACATGTCAGGACGCGCATGGAGCGCACAAGCCTTCTCGACTCCCCCACGGCACCCGTGCTTTGGGTGGTGATCCACGAAGCCGCACTGCTCCTGCCGGTGGGTGGACCGGCCGTCATGACGGAGCAGCTCAATCATCTCGCCGAGCAGATCGCTTCCCGCCCTCGTATCGTCGCCCAGGTGCTCCCGTTCTCCGCCGGGGCACACCCCTTCTTGCACTCGTCCATGACACTGATGCAGTTCACCGACGCTCCGTCCGTCGTATACACGGAGAGCGCGTACAGCGGCCAACTCATCGAAGAACCGCTCCTGGTGGAGCAGTATCGATCCGCATACGATCTGGCCAGGGCCGCCGCACTGTCGCCGGAGGCGTCCCTGGACCGGATCGCGTCGGCGGCGAAGGAGTTCGCGGCCGATGAGCACCACACCTGACCTGAGCACCGCTTCCTGGCGCACGTCGTCCCACAGCAACGGCGACGGTGGTGAATGCGTCCAGGTCGCCGACAACGTCCCCGGCTTCGTCCCCGTACGCGACACCAAACTGGCCAACAGCCCGGTCCTGCCCTTCCGCGCACCGGTCTGGGCGGCCTTCGTGCAGAGCGTCAAGCGGTAGAGCGACAACCTCGGCCGACGCGCCCGACGCGAAGGGCCTCACTCATCACGTGGATCCGTCGTCGGCGAGGACTTCGCGGATGACGTGCCGGGCGATCGCCGCCATGGCCGGATTCGACTCCCGGTAGTAGCGCAGTTCGCCGAGCGCGGTCGACAGTGCCCAGCCACGCCCTCGTGCCCAGGCCGAGTCATCGGTGTTCAGGGCCGCACGGAAGACCCCGCGCGCGTGCGCCGGCAGCAGGTACCACGCCGCGATCAGGTCGACGGCGGCGTCGCCCAGTCCCATGCAGCCGAAGTCGATGACGGCGCTGAGCCGTCCGTTCGCGAGCAGCAGGTTGCCGGGTTGCAGATCCGCGTGGATCCAGACGGCCGGACCGGTCGGGGCGGAGGCACCGAGCGCCGCCTCCCACACGGTGAGCGCCGCGCCGGTGTCCACGGCCTCGTGCAGCGCCGCGAGTGCGGCGCGCGTCGAGGCGTCGCGGGCTGCCAGGGGCTCGCTGCGGAAGGAGGGCGGTGCGTCGGCGGGATCGATCCGGTGCAGCGAGGTGACGAAGTCCGCCAAGTCGGTTGCGAGCTGGCCGGGTTCGGCGATCTCCCCGACCACCGGGTTCGCGCCGTCGAGCCAGCGGAAGACCGACCAGTGCCAGGGGTAGCCCTCCGCGGGCACACCCCTGCCCAGCGGAACGGGGATCGCGGCGGGAAGCGACGGGGCGAGCCGGGGCAGCCAGCGCTGCTCCATCGCCACCTCACCGGCCGTCCCCGCCGTACGGGGCAGTCGCACCACCAGGTCCTCGCCGAGCCGGTACATGGCGTTGGACGTGCCCACGGGGACGACCGGTTCGACGGGCAGTCCGGCCCAGTGCGGGAACTGCGAGGCGATCAGCCGGTGTACGAGGGATTCGGTGAAGTCCGGTTCGTCGGCATGCATCTTGCCCGGCTGCATGAGCACCCTTCGGGGGTCGGGGTGGCGACGGTTGTCTGCCGGGTTCATACGACCGGTCCGGGCCCTCACCGGTCAACTCGTTTCCGGAGCACCGCCCAAATCACGCAGAAGCGCGCGGACCTCGTTCACCTCGGGGCTGAGGGCGTGGATGTCGAGGTAGATGGCGAGGGCCTCGCTCAGGGCGTCCCTGGCCGGCTCGACGGCCTCCGTCGCGAGGTGGGACTGGCTCAGATGGACCAGCGTCTCGGCCTCGTTGTAGCGGTGCCCCAGTGCGCGGTTGAGGTCCAGGCTGTGCTGGTAGCAGTCGATGGCCTTCGCGTGTTCGCCGAGGCGGTGGTAGGCGTAGCCGAGGGTGTCCCAGGTGCCGGCCCGGCCTCGTTCGTCGCCCAGTTCCCGCTGGATCACCAGCGCCTCCTGGCAGCGGCGTACCGACGCCTCGTGGTCCCCGAGCTGGGTGTGGTCCCAGGCCACGGCGTTCAGGGCGCGGGCCCGTCCGGGGAGGTTTCCGGCCGAGGTGAAGTACTCGACGGCGCTCCGGTCGTGCCGCAGAGCGGCGGCGTTGTCGCCCTCGCGCTCGTACTGCCAGCCGAGGGCGAGGTGGGTGTGGGCGGTGGAGAGGAGATCGCCGTGTCTCTCCGCGAGGGCCAGCGCGTGGGCCAGTTCCTGGTGGGCTTCCTCGAAGCGCCCGGTCTCCGTGCAGGCCCAGGCGAGCGCGCGGCGGGATTCCGCCTGGGCGGCCGGATCCCCGAGGCGGACCGCGGCGGCGAGCGCGGTGCTGTGCACGGCGGTGACGTCGACCCACCACGCCCGACGGGCGAGGAAGGTGGTGATCGCCCAGGCCATCCGCCATGCCTGGGCATCGTGCCCGGTACGTACCGCGTGGTTGACGGCCGCGGTCAGCACGGTGTGCTCGCTCGCGAACCACGCCATGGCCCGGTCGGCGTCGGCGAATTCCTCAAGGCGTGTGCCGTCCGCCGGAGATGCCGGCGCGAGCGGGTCGCGGTGGGGCAGCAGGAGCCGGTCGGCCGCGTACGCGGTGTGCGCGTAGTGGTCGAGTACGCGGGTGAGTGCCGCTTCCGCCTCCCCGGCAGGGGCGACGGCCTCCGTCATCTCCAGGGCGTAGGCGCGCAGCAGGTCGTGGCAGGTGAAGCGGCCTGGGACGCGCTCCTGGACGAGGTGGTGGGCCTGGAGGCGGTGCAGCCGGGTACGGAGGCGGGGAAGCGGCAGCCCGGTGAGGCTGGCGGCGGCGGGCAGGCCGATGTCCGCCCCGGGGGCCTGGGCGAACTGCCGGAAGACCCGGGCCGAATCGGCGTCGAGTGCGAGGTAGGAGGAGGCGAAGACGATCCGCATGTCGCCGTTCGGTTCGCCCGTCTCCAGGGCGTCCAGCGGGGTCGCCGCTTCCCGGAGTTCGGCCGCCAGGGCGATGAGGGTGAGCATCGGGTCGGTGGTGAGGCGGGCGGCGAGGACGCTGATGGCGATGGGGAGCCCGGCGCAGTGGCGGAGGAGTTCCGTCGCCGCCCCGGGTTCCGCGGCGATGCGGTCGGAGCCGAGGCGGCGGACGAGCAGGTCGCGCGCCTCGGCGGGGTCGAGCGTCTCCAGGGTGAGCTGGGCGGCACCGTGGGAGGCGGCGAGGCCGGGCAGCCGGTGCCGGCTCGTGATCAGGACCGTACAGGTGGGGCTGCCCGGTAACAGGGGCACCGCCTGGTCGGTGTCCCGGGCGTTGTCGAGCACGATGAGCAGGCGCCGGCCCGCCGTGAGGCTCCGGTACAGCGCGGCCTGGGCCTGGGGGGTGGCGGGAAGGCTCCCGGGGTCGGCGCCGAGGGCTTCCAGGAAACCGCGCATGACCGCGTACGGGTCGGCGGGTTCGCCGGAGGGGGTGAAGCCCTGGAGATCCGCGAAGAGCTGACCGTCGGGGAAGCGCTCCTGCCAGCCATGGGCCCAGCGCAGTGCCAGCGAGGTCTTGCCGACGCCGCCGGTGCCGCAGATCACTGCGATCAGCACGGTCCCGCCGTGCGGTTCGCCCTGCGGCGCCAACAGTTTGTCCAGGCAGACCAGTTCGCTGTCCCGGCCGGCCAGCAGGGGCGGCGGAGCGGGCAGTTGTCTGGGGTGTGTCGTCGGGGCGTGTGCCGCGGTGGGGTGTGTCGTTGTGGCATGCGCCGGGGCGGGCGCGGTGTCGCGGGCCGGCGGGGCGAGCCGCGGATCCGAGATCAGGATCTGCTGGTGCAGGCTCCGCAGCGGCGGTGCCGGGTCGATGCCCAGCTCCTCGACGAGACGACGGCGCAGCTCCTGGTAGTGGTTGAGGGCGTCGGCGGGGCGCCCGCCGCGGTAGAGGGCGAGCATCAGCTGTCCGGCGAGCCGTTCGTCCAGCGGGTTGTCCTCGGCGAGCGGGGCCAGCACGGTCACCAGCTCGGTGTGGATCCCGCGGCGCAGCTGGAGATCGCTCCAGTCCAGCACGGCGGCGAGGCGTTCGACCTGCGCCGCCTCGCGCCGGGAGTTGAACCACGGGGTGTCCATGCCGGGGCACAGCTCGCCCTGCCAGTTCGCGAGGGCCTCCTCGAAGAGGTGCGCCGCCGCCGTCTCGTCCCCCGCGTGCGCGGTGGTCCTGGCCCTGGCGGAGAGGGCCCGGAAGCGGTGCAGGTCGGCGGCGGTGGCGGCGACGGTCAGTACGTATCCTCCCGACCGCCGCGCGATCGGCGCGTCCTGGCCCGCGGTGCGTAACGCGTTGCGCAGCCTGGAGAGGTAGCTGTACAGCGTCGGCCGGGCGCGCTGCGGGGCGTGCTCGCCCCAGACCCGGTCCACGAGTTCGTCCGCCGTGACCACTTGGCCGGCTTCGAGCAGCAGCACGGCGAGGACGCGCTGCTGCCGTGCGGGCCCCAGGTCCAGCCGGTGGCCGTCGACACCGGCCTCGACCCCTCCGAGCACGCGGAATTCCACGGCCACGCCACCCACCCCCCGGGCGCGATCCTAGACCGAGGCCAATGGCTCGGAGTAGCTGTTTCAAGTTCTTTCCAAGGTTGCGACAGGGTCGCCCGAGCACGGTGATGTCCATCCCGTCGGACAGGTTCGGGGACGGGCTCCCGGAGAAGTCAGTGCAGCCGGCAGCCGAGGACCCACCTACCGAGAAGCAGGACAGCAGCCCGATCTCAAGGAGCAGACATGCGTATTCGCCATGCCCTGGCGACGGCCGGCCTCGGCACCGTGCTCACCCTGGGGGTCACGACGTACCCCGCGACCGCCGTCCAGACCGACACGGCCGGCACTGCCGGTTCGGCCAGTACGGTCAGTACGGTCAGTGCTGCCAGCGCGCTCGGCAACAAGATAGCCGCGCAAGCGCTCGGTCAGTACACGAGCGAGAATGCCGAGGTGAAGAAGCGCAGGTACGAGGGCGCGGCCAACGGCGTCAACGCCAAGAACAACTGCAACTTCTACACCGGCTTCTGGACCGACCCGCGCAACCGCCGCTTCGACGGCACGAAGGCCCCGCGCACCGGTACCAACCGCGCCACCTGCGGCACGAGCAAGGGCTACATGTACGTCAAGGGCACCAAGACCTGGACGCCTGTGAAGTGGAAGTCCCGCGCCTGGTGCTCCGACTTCGCGAAGTACACCTGGTACTGGGGCGGCGCGAAGGTCACGGGGCTCAACTCGGCCGCCGCTTCCTTCCGCAGCTACGGGCGCACCAACCACACCTGGCACACCCGCGCCGACGTGGCCGCCAAGCGCTATGTGCCGAAGAAGGGCGATGTCGTCAGCTACGACTGGAAGGGGGACGGCATCATCGACCACGTCGGTGTCATCACCGCGTACAGCACCAAGTACAAGGCGTACTTCTCGGTCGAGGGCAACTCCAGCGAGAAGCTCAACTACAAGAACACCAAGCAGTCGGCGCTGGCGAAGTACGTCGTCGGCTACACCTCGCCCAAGTCGCTCTGACGGTGTCCGCGCGACGGTGAGCCGGTACGGGAAAGGGCCGCACCCCTTCGTCCTGCGAAGAGGTGCGGCCCACTGCCCCGCCGGATCGCCTACTTGCGGATCAGGCTGCGGAGCACGTACTGCATGATGCCGCCGTTGCGGTAGTAGTCCGCCTCACCGGGGGTGTCGATGCGGACGACCGCGTCGAACTCCACACCGGTGTCGGTGGTCACCTTGACCGTGCGCGGCGTGGTGCCGTTGTTCAGCTCGGTCACGCCGGTGAAGGAGAAGGTCTCCTCGCCGGTGAGGCCGAGGGCCTCGGCGGTCGCGCCCTCCGGGAACTGGAGCGGGAGGACGCCCATGCCGATGAGGTTCGAGCGGTGGATGCGCTCGTACGACTCGGCGATGACGGCCTTGACGCCGAGGAGCGCGGTGCCCTTGGCGGCCCAGTCGCGGGACGAGCCGGAGCCGTACTCCTTGCCCGCCAGGATGACCAGCGGGGTGCCGGCGGCCTGGTAGTTCTGCGAGGCGTCGTAGATGAACGACACCGGGGCGTCGGCCTGGGTGAAGTCGCGGGTGAAGCCACCCTCGGTGCCCGGGGCGATCTGGTTGCGCAGGCGGATGTTCGCGAAGGTGCCGCGAATCATGACCTCGTGGTTGCCGCGGCGCGAGCCGTACGAGTTGAAGTCGCGGCGCTCGACGCCGTGCTCCGTCAGGTACTTGCCGGCCGGGGTGTCGGCCTTGATCGCACCGGCCGGGGAGATGTGGTCGGTGGTGACCGAGTCGCCCAGCTTGGCGAGCACGCGCGCGCCGGTGATGTCGGCGACCGGGGTCGTCTCCATCGTCATGCCCTCGAAGTACGGGGGCTTCCGCACGTAGGTGGACTGCGGGTCCCACTCGAAGGTGTTGCCGGTCGGGATCGGCAGCGCCTGCCACTGGGCGTCGCCCGCGAAGACGTCCTGGTAGGACTTGTTGAACATGTCCTCGCCGATGGAGTTGGCGACGACGTCGTTGACCTCGGCCTCGGAGGGCCAGATGTCCGCGAGGTAGACCGGCTTGCCGTCCTGGTCGATGCCCAGGGCGTCCTTGGTGATGTCGACCTTCATCGAACCGGCGATGGCGTACGCGACGACCAGCGGCGGGGACGCCAGGTAGTTCATCTTGACGTCGGGGTTGATCCGGCCCTCGAAGTTACGGTTGCCGGAGAGCACCGAGGTCACGGCGAGGTCGTGCTCGTTGACCGCCTTGGAGACCTCCTCCGGCAGCGGGCCGGAGTTGCCGATGCAGGTGGTGCAGCCGTAGCCGACGAGGTTGAAGCCGACCTTGTCGAGGTACGGGGTCAGGCCCGCCTTGTCGAAGTAGTCGGTGACGACCTTGGAACCCGGGGCGAGGGTGGTCTTGACCCACGGCTTGCGGGTCAGGCCCTTCTCGACCGCCTTCTTGGCCACGAGCGCCGCGGCGACCATGACGTACGGGTTCGAGGTGTTGGTGCAGGAGGTGATCGCGGCGACGGTGACGGCGCCGTGGTCGATCTCGTACGTCGTCCCGTCGGGGGCCGTGACCGTGGTCGGACGCGACGGCACACCGTTGGAGGAGGCCGGCGAGTCGGAGGCCGGGAAGGACTCCTTGCCGGACTCCTCGTCCTCGGAGACGTAGTTGCGGACGTCCTGCGCGAACTGCTCCTTGGCGTTGGCCAGGACGATGCGGTCCTGCGGACGCTTCGGGCCGGCGATGGAGGGGACGACCGTGGCGAGGTCGAGCTCCAGCTTCTCGGAGAAGTCCGGCTCGGCGGCCGGGTCCAACCAGAGGCCCTGCTCCTTGGCGTACGCCTCGACGAGCGCGACCTGCTGCTCGTCACGGCCGGTCAGACGCAGGTACTTCAGCGTCTCGTCGTCGATCGGGAAGATCGCGGCGGTGGAGCCGAACTCCGGCGACATGTTGCCGATGGTGGCGCGGTTCGCGAGGGAGGTGGCGGCGACGCCCTCACCGTAGAACTCGACGAACTTGCCGACGACGCCGTGCTTGCGGAGCATCTCGGTGATGGTCAGCACGAGGTCGGTGGCGGTGGTGCCGGGCTTCAGCTCGCCGGTCAGCTTGAAGCCGACGACGCGCGGGATGAGCATGGAGACCGGCTGGCCGAGCATCGCGGCCTCGGCCTCGATGCCGCCGACGCCCCAGCCCAGCACACCGAGGCCGTTGACCATGGTGGTGTGCGAGTCGGTGCCGACGAGAGTGTCGGGGTACGCCTGGCCACCCCGGACCATGACCGTACGGGCCAGGTGCTCGATGTTGACCTGGTGGACGATGCCGGTGCCCGGGGGGACGACCTTGAACTCGTCGAAGGCGGTCTGGCCCCAGCGCAGGAACTGGTAGCGCTCCTTGTTGCGGCCGTACTCCAGCTCGACGTTCTGCGCGAACGCGTCGTTGGTGCCGAACTTGTCCGCGATGACGGAGTGGTCGATGACCAGCTCGGCCGGCGCGAGGGGGTTGATCTTCGCCGGGTCGCCGCCGAGCTCCTTCACGGCCTCACGCATGGTGGCGAGGTCCACGACACACGGCACACCGGTGAAGTCCTGCATGATCACGCGGGCCGGCGTGAACTGGATCTCCTGGCTGGGCTGCGCCTGGGAGTCCCAGCCGCCGAGCGCCCGGATGTGGTCGGCGGTGATGTTCGCGCCGTCCTCGGTGCGGAGCAGGTTCTCCAGCAGCACCTTCAGGCTGTAAGGGAGGCGCGCGGAGCCCTCGACCTTGTCCAGCTTGAAGATCTCGTACGACTCGTCGCCCACGCGCAGCGTGCTGCGGGCGTCGAAGCTGTTCGCCGACACGACAGTCTCCTTCATCAATGTGCGCGTACTCCGCGCCGCGCCTCCTTACGGCGGGCGCCGCGTGGTGCCGCCTACGGCCCCTCGACCATCCGCTAAGGTAAGGCTTAGTTAGGTAACCCTTACCGACTGGCGGACTGCGGTGCGCCTTCGGCATATATCTCGATGTCGAGATAACTCTAGTACATCACCGCCGCACGGTCATGCGCGGGCGGCGCGGCTGCACTGCGCCCGCTAGTCTCGCCGCCGCACACCTCTTCCTCCGATGAACATATCGACCCCGCGGCAGCGCGGGAACGTGTCCTCATCGGTGGGAAGGGGCGCCCGGACGAAGGAGGAACATGAACGACGTCACCGAGTTCAAGAACATCTCCCCGACCACCCTCGCCGATCTCCTGGGACGCGAGCAGGTCATGGACATCGGCATCCGCCCCCTGTGGCCCTCGATCCCGCGAGTCGCCGGCCCGGCATTCACCGTGCGGTGCCCTCCGGGCGACAACCTCATGCTCCACGCGGCCATCCACCGCGCGGAGCCGGGCTCGGTCATCGTCGTCGAGGCGGGTGACGTCGACTACGCACTCGCCGGAGGAAACGTCTGCGCCGTCGCCCAGCGCCGCGGGATCGCGGCGTTCGTGACCGACGGGGTGATACGCGACCTCGCCGAGGTGCGCGAGATGGGCTTTCCCGTCTTCGCCAGAGGAGTCATCCCCGTCCCGGGCACCAAGAAGGCCATCGAGCCGCTCAACGGCCCGGTGCGGTGCGGCGGCGTGAACGTCGACGCGGGCGACATCGTGGTGGCCGACGAGGAAGGCATCGTGGTCACCCCCCGCGCCCGCCGGGAGCAGGTGCTCCTCGACGCCCTGAAGAAGCTGGCCGAGGAGGCCGGCGAATCCCTGGACGTGTGGGAGGAAGCGCATCGCGCCCGAATCGACAAGATCCTGGCCGAAGGCGGCTTCGAGGGCTGATTCGACGCCAGGCTTCCGTCAGGCCTGCACTGTTCCCCGGCCTCGCCCCGCCCCGGCCCGGCAAGTGGGGCCGGGCGAGGCCGGCGCCCCCGGATGGACGTACACCGCGCGCCGTCGCGGTGATCCGGGTGGACCATGGAACGCACGGTGCACCCGTAGCCCGCACCTTTCACGCACATCAGGCTGCGTGACTGCCGCGCCTCCACACGCAGCCGTCACCCGAACACCACACCCCACCGCAGGTCTCATCTCATATCTGAGATAACCTTTCGTCATGTCAGACGACTATCTCGTACGCATAGGCAAGCTCATCCGTGACGCCCGTCAGCACCGGGGCTGGACACAGAGTCAGCTCGCCGAGGCGCTCGCCACCAGCCAGAGCGCCGTCAATCGCATCGAGCGCGGCAATCAGAACATCAGCCTTGAGATGATCGCGCGCATCGGCGAGGCACTCGACAGCGAGATCGTGTCGCTCGGCTACGCCGGACCCATGCACCTGCGGGTGGTCGGCGGGCGCCGGCTCTCGGGCTCCATCGATGTCAAGACGAGCAAGAACGCGTGCGTGGCACTGCTCTGCGCCTCACTGCTCAACAAGGGCCGTACGGTGCTGCGCCGTGTGGCCCGCATCGAGGAGGTCTACCGACTTCTGGAGGTGCTGAACTCCATCGGCGTGCGGACGAGGTGGATCAACGAGGGAGTCGATCTGGAGATCGTCCCGCCGGCCCGGCTCGACCTGGACGCCATCGACGCGGACGCCGCCCGCCGGACCCGTTCCATCATCATGTTCCTCGGTCCGCTGCTGCACCGGATGGACTCGTTCAAGCTTCCGTACGCGGGCGGCTGCGACCTCGGTACGCGGACCATCGAGCCGCACATGATCGCGCTGCGCCGGTTCGGGCTGGAGATCGCCGCGACGGAAGGGCTCTACCACGCCCAGATAGACCACTCGGTCACGCCCGACCGTCCCATAGTGCTGACCGAGCGCGGGGACACCGTGACCGAGAACGCCCTGCTGGCCGCCGCCCGGCACGACGGCACGACCGTCATCCGTAACGCGTCCTCCAACTACATGGTCCAGGACCTGTGCTTCTTCCTGGAGGCACTGGGCATACGCGTGGACGGCATCGGCACGACCACACTGACCGTGCACGGCGTCCCGCACATAGATGTGGACGTCGACTACTCCCCCTCCGAGGACCCGGTCGAGGCGATGAGCCTCCTCGCCGCCGCCGTGGTGACGGAGTCCCGGCTGACGATCCGCCGGGTACCGATCGAGTTCCTCGAGATCGAGCTCGCGGTGCTGGAAGAGATGGGCGTCGACTGCGACCGTACGACCGAGTACGCCGCCGACAACGGCCGTACCCGGCTGGTCGACCTCACGGTCCGCCCCTCCAAGCTGGAGGCGCCGATCGACAAGGTCCACCCCATGCCGTTCCCCGGGCTCAACATCGACAATGTGCCCTTCTTCGCGGCCATCGCCGCCTCGGCCCACGGCCAGACCCTCATCCACGACTGGGTCTACGACAACCGGGCCATCTATCTCACCGATCTGAACCGCCTCGGCGGCAGGCTGCAGCTCCTGGACCCGCACCGGGTACTGGTCGAGGGCCCGACCCGCTGGCGCGCCGCCGAGATGATGTGCCCGCCCGCGCTGCGGCCCGCCGTGGTGGTGCTGCTCGCCATGATGGCGGCGGAAGGCACCTCCGTACTGCGCAATGTGTATGTCATCAACCGCGGTTACGAGGAACTGGCGGAGCGGCTCAACTCCGTGGGCGCGCAGATCGAGATCTTCCGGGATATCTGACCGTCCGATGCCGTCGAGGACCACGTCGCGGGTGATCTCCGGCAGCAGCCCGCCATCGCCCATCAGCCGCAGCCCGCCGCCGCTTCGGGCCGGTGGTCGTGGTGGGGAGGAGGGAGTGGGACGAACTCATGTCCAGAGCTGTTCGCCGAAAGTCCCGGTGGGTGCGGTGCCGGGCAGGACGTAGGCCACGGCCGAGGCGCGGTGTTGGAGGAACGGGCCGAGGGCGTCGCGGGCGGCCAGGCGGTCCTGGACGCGGGTGAACTGGGCGGGGTCGCGCATGAAGGCGCAGAAGAGAAGGCCGCGGTCGGTCGGGCCGTCGTCGTAGCTGTAGCTGCGGCGGAGCATACGGGCGCCGCCGTCGAAGCGGGGGCTGGCAAGACGCACGTGGGCGGTGGCCGGGATGACGTAGGAACCGTCGGGGTTCTTGGCGTAGATGTCCGGCTCGTCATGCTCGGCGGTGCCGCTGAGGGGGACGCCGTCGCGGGCGCGGCGGCCTATCACCCCGTCGCGCCGGCCTTCGGGAAGGGCCGCGAAACCGGCGACGTCCATGTGGATCCTGCGGTAGACCAGAACGGTGCCGTTCCGGTGGGCTCCGGGTTGGCCCCAGACCCACTTCTCGGCCGCCGCGTGATCGGGGTTGGCGGTGCCGTCCTTGGAGCCGAACAAGTTGCGCGGGGTGGTGCCCGGCGCCGTGTGGGGCAGGAAGCCGGACTGGGTCCAGCGCGGTACGGCGCCGGCGGCGTGCGCGGCCCTGTCGGCGAGTTCGGCGACGATGGTGAGGGTCCAGCGGTCGGCTGCGCACAGTTGGACCAGGATATCGCCGTTGCTGCGGTGCGGGTCGAGACGGTCACCGGGGAAGGGCGGCAACTCGCCAAGAGAATCGGGGACGTTGAGGCCGAGGCGGGTGGCGAGGGCGGGGCCGATACCGACCAGGGAGGTGAGCCGGGTCGCGCCGCCGCCCCGGAGTCGCGGGTCCAGCGGAGCGTCGGAGGCTGCGGTGGCGAGCGTGCGGGTCAGCGCGTCGAGGACGCTGCGCAGGGTCTTCCGGTCGGTGGCGGCGGAGGTCTGCGGGAGGTCGAAGGAGAGCAGGTGCGTCGCCGGTTGCTGGGGCGCCGTGACACCCGCCTGGCGGGCGCCGTGGAAGGGAATCGCGGCCTCGGCCGGCGGGGCGCCGGCGGTGGCACGGACGGCTGTCCGGCCGTCTCTCGCCAGTTCATCGGCCGCCGCGCCGATCCCGGCGGCGAGCACCGCTCCGCCGGCGAGCAGTGCCCGGCGCCGCCCGAGATGGGTTGCCGCGGGTCGGGATGAATCCTGCGCATTTCCCTGTTCGGTGGGCATACGCCTATTGGAGACGATAAAACAACTGCCATGCAAATCCTGTCTGGAGAAGGCCCGTTGACGCGTTCGGCAGTCCCGGCGGCGGTGTTCCGGTCGGCGCTGCGTCTGTCGGTGCTGGTCGTCTCGGTCGCGATGGCGGCCACCGGGTGCTCCACAACGAAGTCGACGTCCGCCGATGCGCGGCATCCGGCGGGGAGCGTGCTGCGCGTTCCGCAGGACTTCTCCTCGGTGCAGCAGGCGGTGGACGCCGCTCGTGAGGGCGAGACGGTGCTGATCGGCCCGGGCGTGTACCGGGAGAGCGTGCGCGTCACCAAGCCCCGCGTGGTGCTGCGCGGAGCGGACCGCAACAAGGTGGTCTTCGACGGCGGTGTGCGTCTGGCCAACGGCATCACCGTGACCGGCGCCGGCTCGGTGGTCGAGAACCTCACCGTGCACGGCTACCTCGCCAACGGCGTGCTGTTCACCGGCGTCACCGACGAGCGGTTGCAGCAGCGCGGCGCCGGCGGCTCCGCCTACGACCCGCTGGACACCACCCGCTTCCCTCCCGTCCGGGGCTTCCGCGCGACCCGGGTGACGTCGTACAACAACGGTCTGTACGGCATCTACGCCTTTGACGCGCGCGACGGCGTGATCGAGGACTCCTACGCCTCCGGGCACGCCGACTCCGGCATCTACGTCGGCCAGTGCAAGCCCTGCAACACCGTCGTCCGCGGCAACACCGTGGAGCGCAACGCGGTCGGCATCGAACTGACCAATGCCTCGGACGACCTGTCGGTGCTGGGCAACCGCGTCGTCCGCAACCGGGTCGGCGTCACGGTCAACTCCAATGACCTGGAGGCCCTCGCCCCGCAGCGCCGCGCGCTGATCGCGGGCAATGTGGTCGCCGACAACAACGCCGCCGACACGCCCGAGCAGGCGGACGGAGGCTTCGGCATCGGCATCGGCATCGGCGGTGGCACCGGGAACCGCATCCAGCGCAATCTGGTCCGGGGCAACCGGGCGGCCGGGGTGGTCGTCACCGACCCGCCGGGGCATCCGGCGAGCGGCAACCGCGTCGAGGGCAACCGCGCCACCGGCAACGGCACCGACCTCGTGCTGGCCTCAGCCGACCCCGGCAACTGTTTCGCGGACAACCGTCCCGCCACCCAGAGCCCGGACCGCCTGGAGGGCCGCGCAGGCTGCGGCACCCGCGGTCGGGGAGCGCTGCCCGGCGGCCGGACGACTCCGGTGCAGGCGCCGCCCGGCGTCCCGTTCAACAAGGTGCCGGCCCCGCCCGCCCAGCCGTCCATGCCGGACCCGACGGCCCCGGGCCGCCCGGCGACCGGCCTGCCGGGGGCCGTCGACACGGCCGCGTACCCGCTTCCGAAGGAGGCGGACGCCGTGCCGCGCTCGCACTGAGCACGATGCTCCGGTGGACTCGGCCCCCGTTCACCATGTCGCCCTGGAGGGCGAGTTGGGGAGGCCGTCGGCAACCGCGGAAGCCGGGGCGCATCGGCACGGAGATGTCAGCCGGTGGCCCACGGCGCCTCGGGGAGCTTCGCGCGGCCGTCGCGTCCGGAGAACTCCACGGTGGTGGGAGTCCCCAGGCCCGACATCCGCATCGTCACCCGCAGCAGGCCGCCGTCACCGTCGATCCAGTACGTCAGCGGCGACCGTCCGCCGTCGGGCCCCGCACTGGGCATGACGCCCTGGGCGCGCGGCCCGGCGAACCGGTCGTAGCTGCGGCCGTCGACGCGGTCGCGACCCAGCCAGCGAGCTCCGGACTGTGCGAGCAACAGCGGGTTGTCGGGGCGGTCCGCGCCCAGCCCGACCAGCAACTGCAGCCCGGCGTCCAGGGGATCGGTCGTGTAGGAGCGCGCGGACCAGCCCGAGCGCGGGATGTGCTCGGCCTGTTGCCAGGCCGGGCTGTTGTCTCCCTTGGGCGCGGGGGCCAGGCCGAGGCCGCCGGTGTCCCAGACGATCAGCCCGTGGTCGAGCTGCCCGGTGGCGGGTCCGGAGGTCCCGGAGGAACCGGAGGCCCCGGTGACCTGGTAGCTCCCCACGGCCCGGTGGGTTCGGTAGTCCACGACCCCCTTGACCCGCACCACCACTCCGCCGCCCTCGGTGGCCGTGAGGGTCACCGCCACGGGACTGGCCTGGTACAGATTCAGCCGCGACAGCGCCAGCCTGGACGCCTCCTCCGTCGTCACCGGCCGCTCGGTGGCGGTGTCGTCGGAGAAGGTCCGGTAGGCGGCCAGGCCGCCCACTGCGACACCGCACGCCGTGATCGCGATCAGTGTTCTCAACCAGAGGGCCCGACGCGGCGTACGGCCGTCGGTCTCTCTCTTCCGAGCCATGCGGTCGCCTTCTCTCGTCGGTCGGTCACACAGGAGGGCGGGTTCGCGGACCGCTGGTCCGCGAACCCGCCCGGTCCGGCCCGGAGGGTCACCGGTGCCGGTCGCCCCGCTTCGGGGCTAGCGGTGCTGTGCCCTTCGCCTGCGCATCAGTACGACCAGAGCCCCGCCGAGGGCGGTGAGCGCGGCGCAGCCGGCCAGGGCCAGCAGAACCGCCTGGCTCATGCCGGTGGACGCCAGGCCCGAGTTGGACTCGTGGCCCGGTGCACCCGGTTCACCTGGAGCCCCCGGCGAACCCGGTTTGCCCGGTGCCGGCGTCGTCGGTGTCGGCGTCGGCGTCGGAGTGGGGCCGGGCAGCCGCTCGTTGACCGCGGTCACCGAGACCCCCTCGTCGAGGTTGTCGGAGGTCAGTACCAGCGGCCCGAACACCGCCACGTCGGGTACGGCGTACCCTTCGGGCGGGCTGACCTCCTGCCAGTAGTACGTCCCCGGCGCGCCGGCGCCCTGGCAGATGCCGTCGGTCCCGGTCAGGCAGGGCTTGTCGACCGGCGTGTCAGGCTCCGTCCCGGTGGCCTGCAAGCCGTCGGAACCATTCGTCTCCTTCCACAGCTGGAACTTCGCCTTCGCCAGCGGCTTGCCGTCCTGGTCGTGCTTGACCAGGCGCAGCGCGCCTTCCTGTTGCCGGAAGCCGAAGTCGTAGGTGTGGTCATTCTCCCCGGGCCCGCCGGTGGTCAGCGCCCGTTCCGGGTACTTCGCGCCGGACGGGACGATGCCCTTGGAGTCGATGAAATGGTTGTCGCCGACATCCGCGTCGGTGGGCACCCACTGGTGGAGCGGGCCGCCCTTGGCGTAGTCGGCCGGGTTGTCGAGCCGGATGGTGTACTTGGTCGTCGGTTTGAGACCGCCGGTGACGTTGGAGTCGTCGAAGTAGTACTCACCACGCTCTGACGTCTTGGTCGTGCCGACCTGCTTGCCCGACTCGTCGTAGAGGTGGACGGTCGCGCCCACGACCGGGCGCTGGCCCGGGTTCTGGATGCCCTTGCGCTCGGGGTCGTACCAGACCCGGTTGCCGATCTGCAGCGGGGCCTGGTCGCAGAGCACCTCCAGGTCACCCATCGAGGCGCCCTTGCCGAACGGGGCCACGGCCCCGGGCGGGTTGAGGCGCAGGCCGAACTTCGGGTCCTGCGTGCCATCGCGCTGGAGGAACGACGTGCCGTACCCGAGGGCGGTGTGGTTGGGGTCGAAAGCGGAGGTCGCGATGGTGTTCTCGGCCTTGGAGAGCGTCATGCCGGCGAACGCCGTGTTGCGGTGACCACCCCAGCTGGTGTCGAAGAAACGGGTGCCCCGAGGGGACAGCCCGCAGCCGTTGTTGGTGTCCATCACATACATGCCGTCCGCCGGGCAGGCCTTGTTCAGGTCACCGCCCGACATGACGATGGCGGCGGAGTTCGGCGCGGGACCGGCTGGCGCGCGGTCGCCGAAGCGGTCGCGGAAGGCCAGCAGCATCGAGCCGTCTGTCTCGAAGGCGATCTCACCCAACTCCGGTTCGGGTTTGGCGATGGTGGAGTTGCCACACGGCCGGCCGTTCTGCGAGTCCGGGTAGGTGCTCGTCCACGGGAACCAGCCCGCGCCGTCGCACGGGCCGGCGCCGACCGTCGAGCCGCGCGGGTAGTCCAGCGGCTGGTTCAGCACGGCCTTCTGGAAGGCGCCGGTGCCCAGGTCGAAGGGCAGAACCACCGCGCGCAGGTCCGAGACCTTCCCGGTGGACTCACCCGAGCAGACCCCGCCGAGGAAGCCGGTGCCGTCCTGCATCCCCAGGCCGAAGGGGCGCCAGTCCACCGCCGCCGGACAGCCCGGGTCCGGGATCGCGTAGACGGCCTTCGGCGCCGCCGCGGTCGCCACCGTGGCGTCGTAGCGGTAGAGCTTGCGGTTGTTGAGGTTGACGACGAACAGGTTCTTGCCGTCATCGGTGATCTTGATGCCGCCCAGGCTCTCCTTGCCCGGTACGGCAAGGAAGGCGTCGTCAGTACCCGAGCCGTGCGCCGTCGTCCCCGCGTCCGGGACGACGGTGAACAGGGTGGTCTTCTTCTGCGCGCGATCGGTCACGTAGATGCCCCCGGCGCCACCCGGACCGTAGTCCGTGGTGCGCTTGGCCACCGCCGAGGAGAACACCCGCTTGTCGGCCTTGTTCCACGCGATGCCGAACAGTGTGCCGGTGTCGGCGTTGGTGGCGATGTTCGTGACGTTGACGTCGACGCCGTCCTGGCCGCGTGCGTCGTACGGGAAGGAGACCAGCGTGCGCTGAGCCGCGCCCTCGCGCGTGGTGGGCTGACAGGTCGTCATCAGCGGTGCGTTCTTCTGGCAGTAGTCACCCGGACTCCACAGCCCGGTGGTGTACGCCACGCTCTTATCGCCGGAGAGGTCGACGAACTCCTCATTGCTGCTCAACTGGTTGGGCGCACCGTCCAGTCCCTGGCGCGAGGCGAAGGCCGGGAACAGCACACCCGGCTTCGGATTCACCACCTGCACACGGTACTTGCCGCTGGTGGTCTCACCCGCCGCCGGAGTCAGCGTCACGGTGCCGTCGGCCGCCGTAACCCCCTCGATGCCCGTCCCGGCGTCGTCGGTGAGGGTCACCTTGACGCCCGCGATACCCGGTTCCAGGGCAGGCGTCCACACGCCGCTGGTGTCCACGGCCCGGATCACCCGGACCGTCACCGACCCCTCCTCCGCCTGCGAGTAAGCCGCAGGCGCCATGGCTAACGAGCCACTACCGATTCCCAAGGCGAGCGCGGCCACGCAGCCAACGGTGCGGCGACCGAGCACGCCCGGCCGCCGCCGACGCGGCTCGGGCGCGGCTCCCTTCGCTTGTTCATTCGTAGATGTCATCTCCTGCTCTCAGCGTTCAGAAGGGCCTGACGCCCTGCTCGTGGGGGAGTACATAGAGATGCGGAGAACCGCCATGCCCGCGATCTTAGAAGGGCTTTGGGCAAGATCGTGGCGGAATGGCGAACTCATCCTCCGCCGGACCCTCGCGCAACGGTCTCTGAGCGCAACGCGGGCGGGGCAGCGAGATGGCGAGCGAAACTCCCACGCCTGTCGCACCGGTCGCTGCAGACGCGGACGCCCTCCAGGTTCTGGCCGAACTCGACGACGACACAGTGGAATCTGCCGGGCCCGGCGCAGATCGTACGAGCAAGGCGCTGCGGCGGAGCGGGAAAGGAAGGTGCCGGTGGTGCCCCCAGGAGGGCGACGGGCGACGACGTCTGCTGCCGACCTGGGTGTCGCCGGGGCACGGTCAACCGGCCGTCGCGGATGCCTCGTCGGCAGACACGTGAGGGTACGGGCCCAGTCGGACGCGACATCCACCGCACCGACGCCGAACGCCGTGCCGTCACACGCACCGTAGAAGAAGGCGACCCGGAGGATCGCCATGTCCGCCGTGACGAACGAGCCCGCAAGGGCACTGTGCGACCCCGTCGCCACACTTTCCCGGTCCAGGCACTGCGCCTGCTCACGGGGCCGTCGGCCGTTCCGGGCGGTTCTGGTGGCCGACGTCGCGGACGAGGTCCAGACCGAGGACGCGGTCGAGATGGGCGAAGGTCTCGAACTTGGCACCGGCCGGCACATCGGACCGTCCCGCGACGTCGGCCAGCAGATCCAGTACGGCGTCGACGCCGAGGTCGTCGACGAGCGCCGCATGCGACTGTCGCAGCAGGTCGGCGGGGATCGGCCTGGACGGCTCCTGCGCCCAGTCGGCCACCTGCTGACGCCACTGCCGCAGTGTGCGCCGGGCGTCGGCCAGCGCTCCACCGGTGACCGTGACAGGTGTGCCGTAGGGGCGGCCGAGCAACAGAAGGCGCACGGCCAGTGGATCGGCGACCTCCGGTACGAGTACGTCCGGAAGATCCGGCGAGAGAAGGTGGCCGGGGTCGGGAACGCCTTCGTCCAGAGGCGCCGTGCTGACCTGCCCCACATCGATCCGGACCCCGCCCATGGCGTCGTCCGTGTCGGTGCCCTGGGCGACCACGTGTACGTCGGCGGGGCCGCCGAGTGCCCGGTCCGAATGGTGGCCTGCGACGACAACGGGCGGATGGATGCCGAGCACCGCCAGGACGCGGTCGAGCGCGCGGGCCTGATCTGGCGTCAGGTCCGGGGTGGTGAGGACCGTGACGACCTGCAGGCCGTTCAGCTCCGCTGTGCGCGCCAGTACGTCACCGACCAGCGGCACACGCAGGTACGTCGGACCGGCCCCGGTGCCGATGGCCGGCATATGGACGCAGCTGCGCAGCAGGCGGCGGGGTGCGGCGGGGATCTCCGCGAGGTGACCGGTGCGGGTGTCGGCGATACGCAGCATGTTCGGAGGCTAGTCGCGGGCACCGCCCGCACGTGGGAGAAACCGGTCGGGGCAGCGGTGTTGCACATCATGGAGCAGTACGTGGGGCGGGGATGACGGGCCCGGCGTCATGAATCGCCGATAGCGGCACCGATCTGCAAGCCGATACGCGCGAATTGCCGTCGGTAGCCGCAGGGCATGCCCGGCCGGACCGGGCCGGGCCGTTCCGCTGCCGCACGGCCATGGGCCGTGTCCAAAGAGCGGCTACCGCGCCGTTGTCGGCACCGGCCGGCGTCCGAGGAATGCCACGAGCCGGTCCACGGCCGACGCGTCCGCGTCGACCGGAACGATCTGGCCGAAGGGCAGGTTCTCGCCCCGGTACTGCGGCGGCAGGGTGGCCTCCGCGCGGGCGAGGGTTTCTGCCGCTTCCCGGTCGGTGTAGGGAATCGGCTGCCCGGTGGCGACCGCCAGGTCCCAGCCGTGGGTCAGGTACTCCATGAGGGTCATGCTGAACACCGCTTCGCCCGGCATTTTGCCGCCCGTGACGGTGACCTGACGGTCGAAGCCGTGCTTCTCCCAGCCCTCGACGACGCCGGCCGCGGCAGCGCGGAACTCGCGGGCGGGGTCGGCACCGCATCTGTGGTTTGCCGCGTCGGCGTCGTTGGACCGGCCCTGGGCGCCGGCCTCGAATACGAGGAGCCACCCGACGATGTGATTGACAAGAGCCTCGACGTCGTAGTCGTCGCACGGCGTCGGAAGGCTCAACTGGTCCGCTCCGACCCCCTCGATGACGTCGCCGGTCTTGGACAGCACACCCGCAAGAAGATCGACTTCGCTCATGGACGGAGCCTAGGCGGTGCTGTTGACGCAGTCTTGAAGAAACACGACACACGGCCTCGTTAGCATGGTTCCGTGACTCGGCCGACCGATCAGGACACCCGCGGCATCGTCGACCCCCGCACCGGATTCGAGCACTTCGAGCTGACCCGGCACCTGCCCTCGCCCGACCTGGCCTGGGCGGTCGACTGCTACTGGGTCGTTCGCTGGGACATGCCGGACGGGGAGTCCTACGAACAGCGCGTGATCCCGCACGCTGCCGTACATCTGGTCTTCGAGGCCGGTGCCGCCACGATCGAGGCCATTTCGCCGCACGAGTTCGTGCGACGGCTGGAGCGCCGTGGCCAGGTCTTCGGCGTCAAATTCCGGCCCGCGGGATTCCGGCCCTTCCTGCGTGGCCGGGTGTCCGCCGTAGCCGGGCAGCGGTTCGCGGCGTCGACCGTGTTCGGGGCAAAGGCCGACGACACGGCGCGTGTGCTGGCCGGGGCCGACGACGTGAACGGGTCGACGGCCGTCGTCGAGAACCTTCTCCGTTCCCTGGACGCACAACCGCTGCCCGCGACCGGGCCGTTGAACGCCGTTCTCGGCCTCATCGTCGCCGACAGGTCGCTGACCAGAGTCGGCGATCTCGCCGATCGGCTGGGAATGAACACGCGTAAGCTGCAACGGCTGTTCGCCGATCATGTGGGCCTCAGCCCCAAGTGGGTCATCAACCGGTGCCGGATCCACGAAGCCGCGGAGGCGGCCATGCGCCGGGCGTCCGTCGACTGGGCGGAACTGGCCACCGAACTCGGTTACAGCGACCAGTCCCACCTCGTCCGTGACTTCACCGCCACCGTGGGCATCTCCCCGGACCAGTACACCCGCCGGGCCGCGCGAACCCCGACGGACTGACCGTCACCCCGCCTCACGTTCAGGACGCCGGACCGCCCCGCTGTCACCCGTACCGACCGCGCCCCCTCTCGGCCGGAGCGCGGCGCGCCAGGACTGCTGACAGCGGGAGAGGGTCAGCGTTCCTCGGTCAGCTGCTCGTCCAACTCGTCGAAGAGCAGCTCGCTGTGGCCGGTCTGGCCGGTCCGGTAGGCGGATCGCGCCACCAGGTGGGCGGCGACCGGGCCGGTCATCAGCTGGAAGAAGCCGATCAGCGCGAGGGTCGCGAGATCCATGCCGCTGCGCAGCCGCAGAGCCACCCCGGCGAGGACCAGGAGCATGCCGAGCGTCTGCGGTTTGGTGGCGGCATGGCTGCGGGACAGCACGTCCGGCAGCCGCAGCATTCCGATCACACCGAGCAGGCAGATGGCCGCGCCGATGAAGACCAGCACCGCGCCGGCCATGTCGAGGATCTGGAGCCAGACACTCACCGGGCTTCCCCCTCGCGTCCGTCGTTGCCGTCGCGTCCGTCGCTGCTTTCGGTTCCGTCCGCACCTCGCCGCAGCGCCGGCCGGTCTCGTACGGCGATGAAGCGGGCGATGCCGACCGACCCCGTGAACCCGAGAAAGGCCAGTACGAGCATGATCGGGAAGTAGAACGGGTCGCGCGCGAAGGCGGACTTGGCGCCGAGACCCGCGATGATGAGGGCGGCGCACACATCCAACGAGATGGCCCGGTCCAGCATGGAGGGGCCTCGCCAGATCCGGGTGAGGAGCCCCGCTCCGGCAATGGTGATCACGACGACGGCAGCGGTGAGCAGCACCCGGTCGACGGACTCCGGCACGCTCATGTGCCGTCCCTCCTGTCGTGCCTGATCGGTGGCGGTGGTTCGGCGACGCGGGCGATCTCGTCGGGGGTGCCGAAGGCCCGTACGGTCAGCTCCTCGAGCCGCCAGACGGAGTGCCGCGCCGCGTCGAGTGCGGCAGGTCTGTCCGCGTCGAGGACATGCAGGAAGACGGTGGCCGTGGCGCGGCGCACTTCGACGACCGATCCGCCGGGCACATTCGACACGGCGACGGCGGTGGCCGCGAGCATCAGGTCGGAGCGGCAGCGCAGCGGTACGGCGATGACGGCGGCCCGGTGCGGATGGCCGACGAAGATCTGCCGGGTGACCCGTACACCCGAGGTGTACATGTCGTAGAGCAGATAGCCGGCGAGCATCAGGATGCCCCATGGGTGCAGGCGGAGCCCGAGGTCGACCCGGGGCAGCGGGAAGGCGAGGCAGACGGCGACCGCGACGAGCACACCGGTCAGTACGTTGGCCCAGTTGAGGCTGGACCACAGCAGCACCCAGATGAGGGTGAGCCAGGCGATCAGCGGAAGGTCGAGCACACGTCCCCGCCCGCCGAACTCACAGCTGAAGGGCGGCAGGTCCTTGTTCCGGAAGGACGGCTTGATCAGGCGTTTCACCGGCCGAGCACCGCCTCGACGTAGGGGGCGCGTGCGAGGAGTTCGGCGGCCGTGCGGTCGGTGTAGGAGGTCAGCGGTCCGGCGAACACGGTGAAGGCGAGTCCGAGGGCGACGGCTGCGGCGGTGGCCGCGGTCATCGGCCGCGGCAGTTTCGTGGTGGTGGTGACGGCGTGTCCGTGCAGGGTGGCCGCGACCGCGCGCCCGGCGGGCTGATGGCGGGGGCGGACCGGTTCGTCGCCGCTGCCCGGGATGTGGTCGGGGCCCTCGTCGGCGTCGTTGTCGTCCTCGTCGGAGTCGGACTCCAGGACGGTGCCGTACGCGGCCTGCCCGGGGGGCGCGGCCCGCCAGAACGCCAGGTTCCAGACCTTGGCCATCACGTACAGCGTGAGGAGACTGGTCACGGCCGACCCGATGACGAGGATCCACGCCCAGACGCTGCCGTCGGCGACACCGGCCCGCATCAGCCCGAGTTTGCCGATGAATCCGGACAGCGGCGGAATGCCGGCCAGGTTCATGGCGGGTACGAGGAAGAGGACGGCGAGCAGCGGGGCGGCCTTGGCCAGTCCGCCGATCCGGGTGAGTTCGGTGGTGCCGGTGCGGCGTTCCATCAGCCCTGTCACCAGGAAGAGCGTGGTCTGGACGGTGATGTGGTGGGCGACGTAGACGATCGCGCCGCCGTACGCGTCCCGGGTGGCGAGGCCGATACCGAAGACCATGTAGCCGATGTGGCTGATGAGGGTGAAGGAGAGCAGCCGTTTCAGGTCGGTCTGGGCGACGGCTCCGAGGATGCCGACGACCATCGAGGCGAGTGCGGCGGCCATCAGCAGGTCGCCGAGCCGGTTGCCGGGGAAGAGCAGAGTCTCCGTACGCAGCATGGAGTAGACACCGACCTTGGTGAGCAGACCGGCGAAGACCGCGGTGACGGGTGCGGGCGCGGTCGGATACGAGTCGGGGAGCCAGGCGGCGAGAGGGAAGACGGCGGCCTTGATGGCGAAGACGGTGAGCAGCATCGCCTGAATCAGGGTCTGTACCCCGAGCGGGAGTTCGGCGAGCCGTCCGGCCAGTTGGGCGAAGTTGGCGGTGCCGGTCGCCGCGTATGTCATGGCGATGGCGGTGAGGAACAGCATCGACGAGAACAGCGAGATGATCACGTAGGTGGAGCCTGCGCGGACGCGGGGTCCGGTGCCGCCGAGGGTGAGCAGTACGAAGCTGGCGACCAGCATGATCTCGAAGCCGACGTAGAGGTTGACGAGGTCACCGGCGAGGAAGGTGCAGGAGACCCCGGCTACCAGGATCAGATACGCGGGGTGGTAGACCGCGACGGGTGTTACCTCGTCCCGGTCGGCCATGCCCTGGCCCAGGGAGTAGACCAGCACGCAGAGCGTGATGGCGGAGGAGACGGTCAGCATCAGCCCGGACAGCCGGTCGGCGACCAGGGTGATGCCGAGCGGTGGTGCGAAGTCGCCGAGGTGGACGGAGAGCGGGCCGCGGGTGTCGGCGACGATCATCAGGGTGAGGGAGAGTCCGAGTACGGCGCTGAGCACGGCGACGCTGATGAGGCGTTGGACCTGTTTGAGCCGGGTACCGAAGGCGAGGCTCAGGCCGGTGGCGCAGAGCGGCAGCAGCACCGGCAGGGGGACGAGTGCGTTCATCCAGTGGCTCCGGGGTCGGCGTCGGCGGAGTGGTCCTGCTGCTGGGCGTAGTCCGCGGGGTCCGCGCCCAGTACGTCGTGCCAGAGGTCCCCGGTGGCGTACCGGCCGCGGGCCTGCAGGGCGCGGTCGGCGCGCAGCCTGGCCCTCAGGCGTCGGCGTTCCTCGCGGTACCGGGCGCGTTCCTCGTCCGTGACGTCCGAGGCGGCCCGGTACCGCTCACGCAGCTCGTCCCGCTCCCCCAGTACCTCGGAGCGCAGCGCGATGCGCCGGTCCTCCAGGTCGTCGTGGACCTCGTCCGTGCCGGTCAGCTGGTGGCTGCGGTAGGCCATGGCGAGGAGGAACGCCGTGGTGGCGAGGGTGATGACGATCGCGGTGAGCGCGATGGCCTGCGGCAGGGGGTCGGTGACCTTTCCCAGCGGGACGCCGTAGAGGAGCGGTTCCCGGCCGGCCGATCCGCTCGCGGCGAGGACGAGCAGATTGATGCCGTTGCCCGCGATCACCGCGCCGAGCAGGATGCGGGTGAGGGGCCGGGTGAGCATGAGGATGCCGCCGACCGCGCACAGCACCGCGGCGGTGCCCAGGAGCGAGAAGCTGACCGTCATCCGGGCATTCCCCCCGTCCCGGGTGCTGTTCCCGGTGGGGTGGCGGTGCTCGCCGCGGCTGCCTTTTCGACCGCTGCTCGCTCGATCTGCCGGTCGATCTTGGCGCCGAGGGCGCGCACGATGTCCAGCACCACGCCCAGGACCAGCAGATAGACGCCGAAGTCGAAGAGGACCGGGGTGCCCAGGTGGTACTCGCCGATCAGAGGCAGCCGGCCGTGGTGGGTCCAGGCGTGCAGGACCGTTCCCTCGGCGAGGCCGAGCAGGGCGACGCCGGTGGAGATGAACAGGCCGAGGCCGGTGAAGAGTCCGGGCTGCAGCGGCGCGGCCTCGGCGAGTTCGAAACGGCCGCCGGCCAGGTAGCGGGTGATCAGGGCGAGCCCGGCGACGAGCCCGCCGACGAAGCCGCCGCCCGGCATGTTCTCGGCACAGAACAGCAGATAGAGCGAGAGCACCAGGATCGGGTGGAACAGCAGCCGGGCCACGACCTCGAAGACGATCGAACGGTGCTCGGGTGCGAGCGTCGATCCGGCCGCCAGCCAGCTGCGCTCCGGTGCTCCTTCTTCGCCGTGCGGAAGTCCCGTCATCTCGGGGGCCGTCAGCGACCACGCGGTACGCCCGTGCAGCTCTTCCCGCAGTGACGATCCCTCGGTGCGGCGGTGCAGGTAGATCAGGCTCGTCACCCCGATCGCCGCCGCGGCGAGCACGGCGGACTCCCCCATCGTGTCCCAGGCGCGCAGGTCGACCAGGATGGTGGCCACGACGTCCTTGAGGCCGTGGTGGGCGGTCTCCTCCACCATGGCCGCGCCCGCCGGGGCGGCCCTGCGGGCGGCCGCAGCGACCCACACCACCACGCCGAGCGTCGCCGCCGCGGCCAGCGCCACCGGAATGCGTACGGCACGCCGCCAGGTACTGACCGACTCCTGGAAGTGCACCGGCATCCGCCGCAGCACCAGCACGAACACGATCATCGACACGGTCTCGACGCAGAACTGGGTGAGTGCCAGGTCCGGACCGCCCTGGACGACGAAGAGCAGCGCCGCGCCGTAGCCGGTCAGCCCGGCCAGGACCACGGCCTTCATCCGGCGGCTGACGGTGAGACAGAGGAGTGCGGCCGCGCAGGTCAGCACGGCGATGGCGCCCTGCAGCGGGACGTCCCAGACCCTCGGGGCGGCCGCCCCGTGCCAGGGCCGGTCCACTCCGAGGACGGTGAGCTGGCCGGCCAGCATCACGAGCAGGGTGGTGGCGAGGTAGACGGAGAGCGAGCCGCGCTGGACGAGGCCGGTGAGCTGGAGGGAGAGCCGTTCCAGGTCGAGCAGCAGGTGCCCGAAGACGCTGTCGGCGGTCGGCCAGGCGATCCGCCGGGACAGCCTGGTCACGGTGGTGCGTGCGGCGAAGAGCACCACGCCGCCCGCCATGGCGACGGCCGAGAGCAGGAGGGCGGTCCCGAATCCGTGCCAGAGCGCGAGATGGTAGGGATGCGCGGACGGGGGGAACGTGTCCGCGTACGCACTGAGCAGCCGGTCGGTCCATCCGACGCCAGGCCCCAGCACCAGCCCGCAGACCGCGAGCAGCGCGGGCGACGCGAGGAACGCCCAGCCGACCCGGTGGACCGGAGTGTCCTCTACGCCGGGCTTGCGGGCGAAGGCGCCCCAGACGAACCGCACGGTGTACGCGACGGTCAGCGCCGAGCCCGCGACCGTGATGCCCAGCGCCCAACGGTCGGCGGTGTCTCCGTGCAGCAGCGCCTCGAACGCGGCCTCCTTCGCGGCGAAGCCGAGCAGTGGGGGCAGCGCGGCCATGGACGCCGCGGCCAGCACCGCGACCGTGCAGACGTGCGGCAACGCCCGGCCGACGCCGGAGAGCTTGCGCAGATCCCGGGTGCCGGCCGCGTGGTCGACGATGCCGGTGACGAGGAACAGCGGGGCCTTGAACAGGGCGTGGCCCAGGATCATGACGGCGGCGGCCAGCGCCGCGTCCCGGTTGCCGACCCCGGCGAGCAGGGTGAGGAAGCCGAGCTGGCTGACGGTGCCGTAGGCGAGGACGATCTTGAGGTCGTTCAGGCGCAGCGCGCGCCAGCCGCCGAGCAGCATGGTCGCGGCGCCGAGGACGATCACGACGGGGCGCCAGACCGGCACGTCGGCGAAGCCGGGCGCAAGCCGGGCAACCAGGTAGACACCGGCCTTCACCATCGCGGCGGCGTGCAGATAGGCGCTGACGGGTGTGGGCGCGGCCATGGCGTTCGGCAGCCAGAGACTGAACGGCCAGATCGCCGACTTCGACAGGGCCCCGCACAGGATCAGCACCACGGCGACCGAGACGGCGAGACTCACCCGGGGCGGGTCGGCGAGGATGGCGGAGATCCGGTAGGTGCCCGCCGACTGACCGATGATCAGGAAGCCGACGAACATCGCGAGGCCGCCGAGCGTGGTCACGGTGAGGGCCTGGAGCGCGGAGCGGCGGCTGTGTTTCTGCTCGCTGTCGTACCCGATCAGCAGGTACGAGAAGACCGTGGTCAGTTCCCAGAACACATAGAGCGAGATCAGGTCGTCGGCGAGGACCAGGGCGAGCATGGCTCCCGCGAACGCCAGGAGGTTCCCGGCGAAGCCGGCCAGTTGTGGGGTCTCGTCCGTGAAGTACGAGGCGCAGTACAGCAGGACGAGCGTGCCGATTCCGGCCGCGAGCAGCACCATCAGTTCGGCGAGTGCGTCGAGCCGCAGATCGACGGTGACGTCGTACGCCGGCATCCACTGCCACGACCAGGTGACCGAGCCGCCGGACGCCGCGGTGTCCCACTGTGTGGCAGCCCACGCGGTGGCGGCGGCCGGTGGCAGCGCGAGCACGATGAAGGCGCGCCTGCCCAGCGCTCGTACCAGCGGGCGCGCGCAGGCGGCCAGGACGAAGTGGCAGACGACGAGCGCGGTCATACGGCCCCGGGGGGCGTACCGTGCCCGCCCCGGTCGGGAATCCGGGGCCTGGGCGATACATGACGGGTAAAGAGCACTAAATACAGATATATCCCCAACCGCGCTTCACCTGCACGGCGCGCCGCGCCCCGCTCGGCGGCGCCGCCGGAGCCGGACGCCGTCCGCGCGGAGGGCGGGTCCGGCCGGCCCGCCCTGCCCGCGCCCGGTGCGGAGCCCCCGCTGCCGCGCCGGGTACGGCAGGCCGGCCTGGTGGACGAACTGCGGATCGACCCGGCCGTCCGTTCCGCCTCACCCCAGCCGCCGAACCGGTACGAGAACCCGCTGCTGCGACCGTCCCCGCGCCGTGCCGGGAGGCGCGCCGCCGCCCCCGGGCCATGTGGGTGCAGGCCATGTCGCGTGCGGTGCGCAAGCAGGAGACGGGCACCGGGACCACGCCCGAGGAGGACGAGCTGCTGAAGGCCGGCATTCCGGGCGCGGCGCACGTCCTGGTGAAGCCCTACTGATCCGCACTGATCCACGCGTTGCCGGACGGGCTCGGCATGCCCGGCCCGTCCGGCGCGTTCACGGCAGTACCGCCACCCCGTCGATCTCGACGAGAGCCTGCTCGTCCCAGAGTCTCGCCACGCCGACGACCGCCATCGCCGGATAGTCACGGCCCGCCAACTGCCGCCAGATACGGCCCAGTTCCCCGGCATGGGCCCGGTAGTCGGCCACGTCGGTGGCGTACACGGTGACCCGGGCCAGGTCCGCCGGGGCGCCGCCCGCCGCGCGCAGGGCGGTCAGCAGATTGGTGAGCGCCGTCGCGAACTGCTCGGGCAGGGCGGTGCCGATGACCTTGCCGTCCTGGTCGAGGGCGGTCTGCCCGGCCAGGAAGACCAGTTGGCCGCCGGTGGCGGTGACGGCGTGCGAGAAACCCGCGGGCGGCGCGAGTTCGGCGGGGTTGATCCGGTGGACCGGACTCATGCGGACGCCTCCTGGTTCGCGTACAGCTCCTTGGCGATGATCGTGCGCTGGACCTCGCTGGCGCCCTCGTAGATCCGTGGGGCGCGGACCTCCCGGTAGAGGTGCTCGAGGAGGTGGCCGCGGCGCAGGGCGCGGGCGCCGTGCAGTTGGACGGCGGTGTCGACGACGTACTGCGCGGTCTCGGTGGCGTACAGCTTCGCCATGGCTGCGCGGCGCGGTACTCCGGCCTCCCCCGCGTCGTACGCGGCGGCGGCCGCGTACACCAGGAGCCGGGCGGCCTCGGTGCGGGTGGCCATCTCGGCGACCTGGTGGGAGACGGCCTGGAGGTCCTTCAGCGGACCGCCGAACGCGGTGCGTTCGGCGGTGTACGCGACCGTGGCATCGAGGGCGGCGCGGGCCATGCCGACGGCGAAGGCGCCGACGCTGGGGCGGAACAGGTTGAGGGTGTTCATGGCGACCCGGAAGCCGCGGTCCGGTTCGCCGAGCACATCGTCGGGGGTGACCGGGACTCCGTCGAGGACCAGGGCCCCGATGGGGTGGGGCGAAAGCATGTCGAGTGCGGTGCCGGTCAGTCCGGGTCGGTCGGCGGGGACCAGGAACGCGGTGACGCCACGCGATCCGGCGCCCTGGGTCGTACGGGCGAAGACGGTGTAGAAGTCGGCCTCGGGTGCGTTGGAGATCCAGCACTTCTCGCCGGTCAGCCGCCAGCCGTCAAAAGTGCGTTCGGCGTTCAGGGCCAGGGCCGCCGCGTCGGAGCCCGCGCCCGGTTCGCTCAGCGCGAAGGCGGCGACGGCGCGGCCGGCGCGCACCTCGGGGAGCCAGCGTTCGCGGTGGGCCGGGGTGCCTGCCTGGACCACGGGGTGGGTGCCGAGGCCCTGGAGGGCCAGTGCGGTTTCGGCCTCCGTGCAGCCTCGGGCCAGGGACTCGCGAAGCAGGCAGAGGTCGAGGGCGCCGGAGTTCAGCAGCCGGTCGAGGAGGCCGGACTCACCGAGTGCGGCGATCAGGGGGCGGTTGACATGGCCCGGTTCACCTTTTTCGGCGAGGGGGCGCAGTTGCTGCTCGGCAAGGGCTCTTAGTTCTTCGCACCAGGCGGTTTGTGCCGGATCGAGCGAGAATGCCGTCATACCGGCGCCTCTCTTGTCGCGTCTCGTCTTCTCTTCTTATCGCGGACCGTTGACTACCGTCACCCAAACGATACGCTCCAGAGGCGACAAGGGGGCGATCCGTCATGGACCCGAAGACCTCAGCGCACCTCGACACCTTCGCCAGGGAGCACCTGCCACCCTCGGACCAGTGGCCGGAACTGCTCTTCGACCTTCCTGAACTGCAGTACCCGGCCCGCCTCAACTGCGCGGCCGAACTGCTGGACCGCACGGTCGACCGCTTCGGCCCCGGGCGCCCCGCCTTCCGTACTCCCGACGGCGGAGTCTGGAGCTACGGGGAGCTGCGGGACCAAGTGGACCGGATCGCCCATGTCCTCACCGCCGATCTGGGGGTCGTACCCGGCAACCGCGTCCTGCTGCGCGGCCCCACCACCCCCCATCTGGCCGCCTGCTGGCTCGCGGTGCTGAAGGCGGGCGCGATCGCCGTCACGGTGCTGGCCCAGCAGCGGTCCGCCGAGCTCGCCACCATCTGCTCGATCGCCCGGGTGAGCCACGCACTGTGCGACATCCGGGCGGTCGACGACCTGGTGAAGGCTCAGGTGCCGGGGTTGCGGATCACGGCGTACGGAGGCGAGGCCCCGGACGATCTGCTGCACCTGGCCGAGGCCAGGACGGGGCCGTACCGTCCGGTGGACACGGCGGCGGACGATGTCGCACTGATCGCGTTCACCTCGGGCACCACCGGGCGCCCCAAGGGCTGTATGCACTTCCACCGGGATGTGCTCGCCATCGCCGACACGTTCTCGCGCCATGTCCTGCGCCCCACGTCCGACGATGTGTTCGCGGGCAGTCCGCCGCTCGGCTTCACCTTCGGGCTCGGCGGTCTGGTGGTCTTCCCCCTGCGGGCCGGTGCCAGTGCCCTGCTGCTCGAACAGTCCGGCCCGACGCAGCTGCTGCCCGCGCTCGCGGCCCACCGTGTCTCGGTGCTGTTCACCGCGCCGACCGCCTACCGCGTGATGCTCGACCACATCCACAAGCACGATCTGAGCGCGCTGAGGCGCTGTGTCTCGGCCGGCGAGAACCTCCCGGTCGCCACCTGGCGATCCTGGTACGAGCGGACGGGTCTGCGCATCATCAACGGCATCGGCGCCACCGAACTGCTGCACATCTTCATCTCCGCCGCCGACGACGCGGTCCGCCCCGGCACCACCGGAGTTCCCGTGCCCGGCTGGCAGGCCCGGGTGCTGGACCGCGAGGGCAGGCAGGTGCCGGACGGGGAGCCCGGACTCCTCGCCGTCCGCGGTCCGGTCGGCTGCCGCTATCTCGCCGACGAGCGCCAGCGGGACTACGTGGCGCACGGCTGGAATCTCACCGGCGACACCTATGTGCGCGAGCCGGACGGCTACTTCCGTTACGTCGCCCGCGCCGACGACATGATCATTTCCTCCGGCTACAACATCGCCGGCCCCGAGGTCGAGGACGCCCTGCTGCACCACCCCGCGGTGGCCGAGGCGGCGGTGGTGGGGCGGGCGGACGAGCTGCGCGGCCAGATCGTGGTGGCGTACGTGGTGCTGCGCGAGGGCGCGGAACTGGACGCCGACGAGCTGCGCGCGTACATGAAGAGCGAACTGGCCCCGCACAAGTGCCCGCGCGTCATCGAGTTCCTGCCCGCCCTCCCCCGCACCGCCACCGGGAAGCTGCAGCGCTTCCGGCTGCGGGACGACTGACCCGGAAATACGGGTGCCTCGCTCCACGCACACCCGGCAGGATGAGGCATGACCTGGACCTTCACCGATGACGTCAACGCCTTTCTCGACGCGGCCGGCGCCTCGCTGGTCGCCCGGCCCGCCGAGAACACCCTGGTTCTGACCGTGACCGCGACTCTGCGCCGCGGTGGCCCGCACGCCTATGGTGACGCCGCCCCGCTGCTGGGCTGGTGGCGCGGGGCGGACGGCGAGGTTGCGGGGACGCTCGTGCAGACCCCGCCGTATCCGCCGGTACTGACAGCCGTCGCCCTGGAGGCGGTCGCTCCGCTGGCCGCCTCGCTCCCCCTGACCGCGGTCAACGCGGACCGGGCCATCGCCCAGGCGCTGGCCGCCACCTGGCCCGGCCACCGGGTCGTCCAGGAGCAGCGGCTCTACCGGCTGGGGACGCTGATCCCGCCCTCCCCCGCCCCCTCGGGCCGGCCCAGGACCGCCACCACCGCCGACCGGGAACTGCTGGTGCGCTGGTTCCTCGCGTTCGCCGATGAGGTCGGCCAGCCCGCCACCCATGCCGAACGGCAGGTGGACGAACGGACGGCGTCCGGCAGGCTGACCCTCTGGGAGGTCGACGGCGTCCCGGTGTCGATGGCGGGCGTCTCCCCGCGGATCGCGGGCACGGTGCGGATCGCGCCGGTCTACACGCCTGCCGAGCACCGCGGCCGGGGCTACGCGGCAGCGGTGACGGCGGAGGTCAGCCGGGCGGCACGGGAGGCGGGCGCGCAGGAGGTGCTGCTCTTCACCGACCTCGCGAACCCGACCAGCAACGGCGTGTATCAGCGCATCGGTTTCCGGGCGGTCTCGGACCGGCTGCTGATCAGCGCGACGGAGCGATGAGCGGACCGCCGGAACCCGCGTGGCTGGTCGCGGCGAATGTGGTGCTGTGGCGGCGGTACGGGATCTCGGGCAGGAGCTCCGTCCCGGCACGAAGGCGTACCGGGGCGGGGCGAAGGTGTATGTCGCCGACACCTACCCCGGGACGGGCCACCAGCAGCTGACCACGGTGGGACATGCGCGGCACGCCGGCCGCTGGATCACCGTCGACACGGGGACCCGCCATCTCCATACCGTCCGGGCGCAGCTGGTGTACGTCCCGGCCGTGCTGCAGCGGTGTGCCGGTCCGGGCGCCGCCACAAGGGAGAAGGCCGAGGGACTGGCCGCCCTGCTGGAGCGGGTCGCCGGGGAGGAACGGGATGCACATCATGGGGCCCCGCACCCCGACGCCTGTCTCTGCCACGCGTGCCTGCCCGTCACCCCAGGGTGAGCCGCGGCTTCGGTGCGTCCGTGCGGCCTGTCGGCGGGGTGCGGCTGCCCGCGCGGTACGGGAGCGGCCAGGGTGCGCCCGGTCCGCTGTAGCCCTGGTCGGCCGCCGCGTGCAGCGTCCAGTGCGGGTCGTAGAGATGCGGACGGGCCAGGGCGCAGAGGTCGGCCCGGCCCGCGAGCAGCAGTGAATTCACGTCGTCCCAGGAGGAGATCGCACCGACCGCGATGACGGGCACGCACAGCGTGTTGCGGATCCGGTCGGCGTACGGGGTCTGATAGGAGCGGCCGTACTCGGGGCACTCGTCGGGGACGACCTGACCGGTGGAGACGTCGATGGCATCGGCCCCGTGGGCGACGAAGGCGCGGGCGATCTCCACGGCGTCCTCGGCCGTCGTGCCGCCCTCGGCCCAGTCCGTGGCGGAGATGCGGACGGTCATGGGCCGGTCGTCGGGCCAGTCGGCGCGCATCGCGTCGAAGACTTCGAGGGGGAAGCGGAGCCGGCCCTGCAGCGATCCGCCGTAGCGGTCGGTGCGGTGGTTGGTGAGCGGCGAGAGGAAGCCGGAGAGCAAGTAGCCGTGGGCGCAGTGGAGTTCGAGCAGGTCGAAGCCGCAGAGGTCGGCGCGCCGGGCCGCCGCTGCGAACTGTTCGCGTACGGCGTCGAGGCCGGCCCGGTCCAGGGCGTGCGGGACCTGGTTGACGCCGTCGGCGTACGGGATCGGGGAGGCGGCGGTGAGCGGCCAGTTGCCGTGGTCGAGGGGCTGGTCGATGCCCTCCCACATCAGTTTGGTGGAGCCCTTGCGCCCGGAGTGGCCGAGCTGCACGCCGATGGCCGTACCGGGTGCGCTCGCATGGACGAAGTCCGTGATCCGGGTCCAGGCGGCAGCCTGTTCGGGAGTGTAGAGGCCGGTACAGCCGGGGGTGATGCGGCCCTCGGCGCTGACGCACACCATCTCCGTCATGACGAGCCCGGCGCCGCCGAGTGCACGTGCGCCCAGGTGGACGAGGTGGAAGTCGCCGGGGACGCCGTCGACGGCCGAGTACATGTCCATGGGTGAGACGACGACGCGGTTGCGGAGTTCGAGACCGCGCAGCCGCAGCGGGGTGAACATCGGCGGGGTGCCCGGGGCGCAGCCGAACTCCTCCTCGACGGCGGCGGTGAAGGAGGCGTCGCGCAGCCGCAGATTGTCGTGGGTGACGCGGCGGCTTCGGGTGAGGAGGTTGAAAGCGAACTGGCGGGGCGGCTGATCGACGTAGGTGCCGAGCTCCTCGAACCAGCGCAGGCTGGCCGCGGCGGCCCGCTGGGTCGATTCGACGACCGGCCGGCGTTCGGTCTCGTACGCGGCCAGTGCGCCCGGCAGGTCGGGCTGTTCCTCGATGCAGGCGGCGAGCGCGAGGGCATCCTCGACGGCGAGTTTGGTGCCGGAGCCGATGGAGAAGTGCGCGGTGTGGGCGGCGTCGCCGATGAGGACCGTGTTGCCGTGCGACCAGCGGTCGTTGACGACGGTACGAAAGGTGAGCCAGGAGGAGTTGTTGGAGCGCAGCGGCCGGCCGCCGAGCGCCTCGGTGAAGATCTTGGCGCAGCGTACGGTCGAGTGCTCCACGTCGCAGGTGTCGAATCCGGCGGCGCGCCAGACCTCCTCGCGCATCTCGACGATGACGGTGGAGGCGTCGGCCGAGAAGGGGTAGCCGTGGAGCTGCATCACCCCGTACGCGGTCTCGGCGATCTCGAAGCGGAAGGCGTCGAGGGCGAAGTCGGCGGCGAGCCAGATGTAGCGGCAGCGGTGAGTGGTGAGGCGGGGGCCGAAGGCTTCGGCGTGCGCGGCGCGGGTGAGGCTGTGCACACCGTCGGCGGCGATCACCAGGTCGTATGCGGCGGCCAGCTCGGCAGCCGGCGGTGCCTCGGTGCGGAAACGGAGCCGTACGCCGAGCCGGTCACAGCGTTCGTGCAGGATCTCCAGGAGTCTGCGCCGGCCCAGCGCCGCGAAGCCGTGGCCGCCGGAGGTCTGCGTCACGCCGCGGTGGACGATGTCGATGTCGTCCCACCGTACGAACTCGTCCTGGAGTGCACGGTGGACGACGGGGTCGGCGTGCTCGATACCGCCGAGCGTCTCGTCGGAGAGGACGACGCCGAAGCCGAACGTGTCGTCGGGGGCGTTGCGCTCCCAGACGGTGATGTCGCGTTCCGGGTCGAGCCGCTTGAGCAGTGCCGCGGCGTAGAGTCCGCCGGGGCCGCCGCCGATGACCGCGATCCGCCTCACGCCGGTCCGATTCGCGCCGGGCGCCGTCCCGGTGGATTGCCGGGTTCCGATCGCGCTCGTGTCGGGCGGCATCGTGCTACCGGCCTTGCCACTTCGGTGGCCGCTTCTCGGTGAAGGCGGCGTGGAATTCGGCGTAGTCGTCGCCGTGCATCAGCAGGGCCTGGGTCGCGGCGTCCATCTCGACCGCGGCGGCGAGCGGCATGTCGAGTTCGGCGGTGAGCAGCGCCTTGGTCTGGGCAAGGGCGAGGGCCGGACCGTCGGCGAGGCGGCGGGCGAGCGCTGCCGCGCGCACATCCGCCTGGCCCTCTTCGGTGAGCTCGCTGATCAGTCCGATCCGTTCTGCTTCGGGTGCGCGGACCGGTTCGCCGAGCATCAGCAGCCGGGTGGCATGGCCGAGGCCGACGACGCGCGGCAGCAGATACGCGGCGCCCATGTCGCCGCCGGAGAGACCGACCTTGGTGAAGAGGAAGGCGAAGCGGGCGGACGGATCGGCGATCCGGAAGTCGGCGGCCAGTGCAAGAACCGCGCCGGCACCTGCGGCCACGCCGTGTACGGCGGCGATGACGGGGAAGGGGGTTTCACGTAGGGCCCGCACCACCTGTCCGGTCATGCGGTTGAAATCGAGGAGCTGGGCGGTGTCCATGGCGAGTGTCGCGCCGATGATGTCGTCGACATCTCCGCCTGAGCAGAATCCGCGGCCCTCCCCCGCGAGCACCAGAGCGCGCACGGTGCGTTCGCGGGACAGTTCGGCAAGCAGGTCGCGCAGGTCGGCGTAGGCACCGAAGGTGAGAGCGTTGAGTTTCTCGGGGCGGGCGAGGGTGACGGTGGCAACGCCGTCGTCCGTCGTCAGCCGCAGATGGCGCCAGTCGTCCGTGCGGGGGGCGGAGCTGGGAAACGGGCTCATCGAGGGGGCTCCCCTTCAGCCGTCGGGCTGCTACTGCGAACGAACTTATCACTCGTACGTGACTCCCGTCACGAGCACGCAATAGGCGGAGCGTGAGAACTCAGTGCCGAACGTCCCCTTCGTACCGGTCGGCAGTCCCTGGCCTGTGTCGTTGCACTTCGCAAGGTTGAAACCGGGAAGTCTTGACCTCCAGAAAGCCTGGCCTCCAGAAAGTTCGTGAACTCCGGAACGGAAACCGTGCTGTGCCCTCCGATGTTCCTCTCCCCGCCTCCTGGCGGATTGCCCTGCCGCGTTCGACGGTGGCCGTACCGGTCGCTCGCGCCCTGATCCGTACGGCACTGGCGGACATCGAAGCACCGGCCGATTCCGATACCGCCGAACTCCTCACCGCCGAACTGGTCGCCAACGCCGTGGAGCACACCCGCAGCGACGAACCCATCGAGCTGGTGGTGGAGCTCCTGCCGACCGGCTGCCAGGTGGAGGTGCACGACCGCGACCCGGCCCCGCCGGGCGATCTCTCCCGTCCAGAGCCCGGCAGTGCGCCGGACCCGTGGCAGGAACACGGCCGGGGTCTGCTGCTGATCCGTACGCTCAGCTCGTCCTGCGGTCACCGCACGACGGAGCACGGCAAGGCGGTGTGGTTCACCCTGCCGTCCCGTACGCCTCGGAGCTGATCGGACATCTCGGAGCCGACCGGCCGCGCTCATCAACCCGCGCCGGCCGCGGCCAGCCGGGAACGGCTGCGGCCGTAGAAGGCGTACACCGTCGCACCGACGATCAGGAACACGGCGAACTGCACCCAGGTCGCCCAGCCCGTCCCGTACATCAGATAGAGGCAGAAGACGACGCCCAGGAGCGGGCTCACCGGGTAGAGCGGCACCCGGAACGAGCCCGTCACCTCCGGGTTTCGACGGCGCAGCACGATCACCGCGATGTTCACCGCGACCATGGTGCCCAGCGTGCCGATGGTCGTCAGATTCACCACCACGTCGAGCGACGAGAAGGCCGCCGGGATCGCGAAGACGACCGCCACGATCCAGGTGTTCGCGACTGGCGTCGCCGTCCGCGGCGAGACCTTCTCGAAGACCCGCGGGATCAGACCGTCGCGGGACATCGACATCAGGATGCGGGTCTGCCCGTACATCACCGCGAGCACGACGGATGCGATCGCGACGACCGCTCCGAAAGCGATGATTCCACCGCCGACGGTCGAGTCGGTGACCTGGTCGACGACGATCGAGAGCGCGGCCGGCTTGTCGGCGACGGCCTCCGGGCCGAGGGCAGCGATGGCCGCGAGCGCGACGGCGCAGTAGAGCAGCGTGACCAGGCCGATGCAGACCATGATCGCGATCGGGATGTTCCGCCGCGGGTTCTTGACCTCTTCGCCCGCGGTGGTGATGGCGTCGAAGCCGATGTACGAGAAGAATGCCAGCGACGCACCGGCGGTGACCCCGCCCGCCCCGTGCGCGACGAACGGCGTGAGATTCCCGTGCTCGAAGGCCGTGAAGGCGATGACACAGAACATGATCAGAATGGCGATCTTGAGGACCGCCATCGCGGTGGTGGCCCCCGCACTCTCCCGGACGCCGCGCACCAGCAGGGTGGCGGCCATCATGACCACCAGGACCGCGGGCAGATTGATCACTCCGCCGTCGCCGGGCCCCGCCGAGAGGGCCGCAGGCAGTTGCCAGCCGAACAAGCTGTTCAGCAGCTCATTGACGTACTGGCTCCAGCCGACGGCGACCGCGGAGACCGAGACTCCGTACTCCAGCAGCAGACACCAGCCGACGAGGAACGCGATGCGTTCGCCGAGGGTCGCGTAGGCGAAGGAGTACGAGCTGCCGGACACCGGGATCGCGCTGCCCAGCTCGGCGAAGGAGAACGCGGTGAAGATGCAGGTGATCGCGGCGAGCACGAAGGACAGCACGACCGCGGGGCCCGCCTCGGCGACGCTGTCGGAGAGGCCGACGAAGATGCCGGTGCCGACGACGGCGCCGACACCGAAGCACACCAGCTGGAAAAGTCCCATGGTGCGCTTGAGGCCATGCCCCTCCAGGTCGGCGCCGGACTCGGCGATCAGCTGGTGGGGGCTCTTGATGCGTGGCCCACAGGGGCGCAGGGAGCTCGGTGGGCGCAGCGGACTCACGGGGATGGTCTCTTCTCTGGTGGAGCATGTGGGGGGCGCCCCGGGGCCCTGTGGGGGAGCTCCGGGCTCTGGTGACACACACGAAAATGGGGTTCGAGCGTGTGAGCCCGAACCCCACCAAGAGACAACATATTAGTCGCCTTCGCGCATATTCACCCAATCGGGCGCATGATCATGCAGCGGTCAGCTTGCGGCCGCCAGGGTCGCCACCAGAACAGCCTTGATCGTGTGCATCCGGTTCTCGGCCTCGTCGAAGACGACCGAGTGCGTGGACTCGAAGACCTCGTCGGTGACCTCCAGCTCCGTCAGCGCGTGGGCGGCCTCGATCTCCCGCCCCACCTTGGTGCCGAGGTCGTGGAAGGCCGGGAGGCAGTGCAGGAACTTCACGTCGGCGTTGCCGGTGGCGCGCAGGACGTCCATGGTCACGGCGTACGGCGCGAGAGTCTCGATGCGCTCGCCCCAGACCTCCTTGGGCTCGCCCATGGAGACCCAGACATCGGTGGCGACGAAGTCCGCGCCCTTGACGCCCTCGGCGATGTCCTCGGTGAGAGTGACCGTCGCACCGCTGACCCCGGCCAGCCTGCGGGCCTCGGTGACGATCTCCTCGGCCGGCCAGTACGACTTCGGCGCGACGATCCGCACGTCCATGCCCAGCAGGGCGCCGGTGACCAGGTAGGAGTTGCCCATGTTGAAGCGGGCGTCGCCGAGGTAGGCGAAGGCGATCCGCTCCAGCGGCTTCTCACTGTGCTCGGCCATGGTGAGGACGTCGGCGAGCATCTGGGTCGGGTGCCAGTCGTCGGTGAGCCCGTTGAAGACCGGAACGCCGCCGTACGCAGCGAGTTCCTCGACGGCCGCCTGACTGTCACCGCGGTACTCGATGCCGTCGAACATCCGACCGAGGACGCGGGCCGTGTCCTTCACCGACTCCTTGTGCCCCAGCTGCGAGCCGGAGGGATCGAGATACGTCGTGGACGCACCCTGGTCCGCGGCCGCCACCTCGAAGGCGCAGCGGGTGCGGGTCGAGGTCTTCTCGAAGATGAGCGCGATGTTCTTGCCGCGCAGCCGCTGCACTTCGGTTCCCGATTTCTTGGCGGCCTTGAGCTCGGCCGCGAGGTCGATCAGGCCGCGGAACTCCTCGGCCGTGAAGTCCAGCTCCTTGAGGAAGTGGCGGCCTACGAGGTCTATGGCCATGAGACTGCTCCAGGGTCGGGCGAGGATCGCGCATACGGTGACCCTGGAAGTCTATACGAAGCCCTGCATCGCTATACGGAGCTGTCTCGCGCACCACTGCACCAGGTCGTGCGCCGCTACACCGGATCACGCACCACGGGGCAGCTCATGCAGCGGGGGCCGCCCCTGCCCCGGCCGAGTTCGCTGCCGCGGATCTCTATGACCTCGATGCCCTCCTTGCGCAGATAGGTGTTGGTGGTGGCGTTGCGCTCGTACGCGACGACGACGCCCGGCTCGACGGCCAGCACATTGCAGCCGTCGTCCCACTGCTCGCGCTGGGCGGCGTGCACATCCTGGGTGGCTGTGAGGACCCGGATCGAGTCCAGGCCCAGGGCATGCGCGATCGCGTCGTGCATGTGCTCGGGCGGATGGTCGGTGACCTTCAGGTCCCTCGGCCCTTCACCGGGCTCGATGGTGTACGAGCGGAGCATGCCCAGGCCCGCGTACTTGGTGAAGGTGTCGCCGTCGATCATCGTCATGACGGTGTCGAGGTGCATGAACGCACGGCGCTTGGGCATGTCGAGCGCCACGATCGTGTGCGCCGAGCCGGCGTCGAACAGTCCACGGGCCAGCATCTCCACCGCCTGCGGGGTGGTGCGCTCGCTCATCCCGATGAGTACGGCGCCGTGGCCGATGACCAGAACGTCGCCGCCTTCGATGGTGGAGGGGTAGTCGTCCTGCCCCTCCGACCAGTGGTGGAAGACGCCTGCGTCGGGTCCGGTGAAGAGGGGGTGGTGGCGGTAGATCGCCTCGAAGTGGACTGTCTCGCGCTGCCTGGCCGGCCAGCGCATCGCGTTGATCGACACCCCGTCGTATATCCAGGCCGAGGTGTCCCGGGTGAAGAGATGGTTCGGCAGCGGGCCGAGCAGGAAGTCGTCCAGGTCCATGACATGGAAGCGGACGGAGGTCGGCTCGCTGTGCCGCTCCAGGAACTCCCGCTTGGTCATCCCGCCGACCAGCGCCTCGGCCAGCTCGGCGCTGGGCAACTCCTCGAAGGCAGCCCGCAGATGCTCGGTGGCGAGCGGGCCGTACTCCTTCTCCTCGAAGACCCGGTCCAGGACGAGCCGCCTGGCCACCGGGATCTCCAGCGACTCACGGAGCAGATCGCCGAACAGGTGCACCTCCACCCCTCGGTCGCGCAGCACGTCCGCGAAGCCGTCGTGCTCCTGGCGGGCGCGGCGCACCCAGAGCACGTCGTCGAACAGGAGCGCGTCCTTGTTGCTGGGGGTGAGCCTCTTCAGTTCAAGATCGGGGCGGTGCAGGATGACGCGGCGCAGCCGCCCGGCCTCGGAGTCGACATGGAATCCCATGCATCCATCCTCACCGTGCGGAGCGCCGTTCACCCGGCGAATCGCCAGCGGTTTTCCGTTGATCTCACCGGAAAACCCGCTGACACCGCTCACAGTCGCGGGTCGACCGGCTCCGACTCCAGGGCCAGCACCGCGAACACCGCCTCGTGGACCCGCCACAGCGGCTCCCCGTCGGCCAGCCGGTCCAGTGCTTCGAGCCCCAGTGCGTACTCCCGCAGCGCCAACGACCGCTTGTGGCCGAGGAACCGGCCGCGCAGCCGCGCCAGATTCTCCGGGCGGGTGTACTCGGGGCCGTAGATGATCCGGAGGTACTCCCGGCCGCGCACCTTGATGCCCGGCTGGACCAGCCTTCCCTTGCCGTCCCGTACGAGCGCGGCGAGCGGCTTGACGACCATGCCTTCGCCGCCGCGGCCGGTCATCTCCAGCCACCAGTCGATGCCGGAGCGCACCGACGCCTCGTCACCGGTGTCGACGACGAGCCTGCGGGTGACCTGGAGCAGCCCGGTCGGATCGTGCTCGACCAGCCGGTCGAGCCAGGCCAGCTGCTCGTCATGCGGTACGGAGGCCAGCGAGCGACCCTGCACGGCGAGGATCTGGAACGGCGCGAGCCGCACCCCGTCCAGGCCCTGGGTGGTCCAGCAGTAGCGGCGGTACGCCTCGGTGAACGCGGTCGCATCCTCGGCCCGCCCCTGCTGGCGGGCCGCGAGCGCGCCCACGTCCACCCCACGGGCCACCGCTGCCGCGAGGGCCGCGTTGGCCTCCGGGAAAACCGCCCCGGATGCGGCACCGACCGCGGCGTACTGCGAGCGCAGCAGCCCGGCCGCCTTGAGAGACCACGGCATCAGCTCGGCGTCGAGCAGCACCCAGTCGGTGTCCCACTCCTCCCAGAGTCCGGCGGCGGTGACGGCGGTGCGCAGCCTGCCGAGGATCACCTCGGTGAGTGCGACGTCGTCGAGGAACGGCCTTCCGGTGCGGGTGTAGAGCGCCCCGGTCGGACCTCCTTCACCGCCGGAAGCGGTTCCCCCTGCGCCGAACCTCTCACGGGCGGTGTTCGCGTCCCGGCAGACCAGCGCCACCGCACGCGAGCCCATGTGCTTCTCCTCGCACACGACCTTGGTGACACCGTCCGCCCGGTACTGGGCGAAGGCCTCGGCCGGGTGCTCCAGGTAACCGTCCTCGTGCGAGGTGGCGGTGGGCGCCATGGTCGGCGGGAGGTAGCCGAGCAGCCGCGGGTCGACGGCGAACCGGCTCATGACTTCGAGCGCCGCCGCGGCGTTCTCCTCGCGGACCGAGATGCGGCCCATGTGCCGGGTCTCCACGATCCGGCGGCCGTGCACATCGGCGAGGTCCAGCGGCCTGCCCTCCCTGCCCCCGGGCGCCTCGCTGGTCAGCGGCTTGGCCGGCTGGTACCAGACCTTCTCGGCCGGTACGTCGACGAGCTCGCGCTCCGGCCAGCGCAGCGCCGTCATCTTCCCGCCGAAGACCGCACCGGTGTCCAGGCAGATGGTGTTGTTGACCCAGGAGGTATTGGGCACCGGGGTGTGACCGTAGACCACGGCGGCACGGCCGCGGTACTCCTCCGCCCACGGGTAGCGCACGGGCAGGCCGAACTCGTCGGTCTCACCGGTGGTGTCCCCGTACAGCGCGTGCGAGCGGACCCGTCCGGAGGTGCGCCCGTGGTACTTCTCGGGCAGTCCGGCGTGACAGACGACGAGCTTGCCCTCGTCGAGCACGTAGTGGCTGACGAGCCCGTCGATGAACTCCCGCACCTGCTCGCGGAAGGCGGGGTCCTTCTCGTCCTCCCGGTCCAACTGCTCGATGGTCTCGGCGAGTCCATGGGTGTGCTGGACGCTGCGGCCCTTGAGGTAGCGGCCGAGCTTGTTCTCGTGGTTGCCCGGCACGCACAGGGCGTTGCCCGCCGACACCATGGACATGACGCGGCGCAGTACCCCGGGGCTGTCGGGGCCGCGGTCCACGAGGTCACCGACGAAGACCGCTGTACGCCCTTCGGGGTGCGCGCCGTCGACGTAGCCGAGCTTGCCGAGCAGGGCCTCCAGCTCGGCACTGCAGCCGTGGATGTCGCCGATGATGTCGAAGGGGCCGGTGAGGTGGCGGAGGTCGTTGTAGCGGCGCTCAAGCACCACTTCGGCGTGCTCCGCCTCCTCTTCGGTGTGCAGAATGTGCACCTTGCGGAAGCCCTCGCGCTCCAGTCCGCGCAGCGAGCGCCGCAGTTCGCGGCGGTGGCGCTGGATGACGTGGCGCGGCATGTCGGCGCGGTCGGGACGGGCCGCATTGCGCGCGATGCAGACCTCTTCGGGCAGGTCGAGAACGATCGCGATGGGCAGCACGTCGTGGCTCCTGGCCAGCTGGACCAGCTGCTTGCGGCTCTCGGACTGGACGCTGGTGGCGTCCACGACGGTCAGCCGCCCGGCGGCGAGCCGCTTGCCCACGATGTAGTGGAGGACGTCGAAGGCGTCACGGCTGGCGCTCTGGTCGTTCTCGTCGTCGGCGACCAGGCCGCGGCAGAAGTCCGAGGAGACGATCTCCGTGGGCTTGAAGTGCTTACGGGCGAAGGTGGACTTGCCGGAACCGCTGGCTCCGATGAGCACCACGAGGGAGAGGTCGGTCACCGGCAACGTGCGCGAAATACTGGTCATGCGACTTTCGCCCCCTTCTCGGTCTCGTTGGCAGTCTCGTGCCAGGACTCGTTCTTACTCTCGTTCTTGCTCTCGTTCTTGCTCTCATCGGCCGCGGTCATCGTGAACACGGCCATCTGCGTGGGCGGCCCCACCTCGGGGTCGTCGGGCCCCACTGGGACGAAATCGACCGCGTATCCATGCCGCTGCGCCACCTCCTGGGCCCATGCGCGGAACTCGGCCCTGGTCCACTCGAACCGGTGGTCGCCGTGGCGCACATGCCCGGCCGGAAGGGTCTCCCAGCGGACGTTGTACTCGACGTTCGGCGTCGTCACGAGCACGGTCCGCGGTCGGGCCGAACCGAACACGGCGTACTCCAGCGCGGGCAGCCTCGGCAGGTCGAGGTGCTCGATGACCTCGCTGAGCACGGCCGCGTCATACCCCTTGAGCCGCTTGTCGGTGTACGTGAGCGAGCCCTGCTGAAGCGTGACCCGTCCGGCCTGCCGCTCCCCCATCCGGTCCAGCTTCAGCCGTCGTGAGGCGATGGTGAGGGCGCGCATCGAGACATCGACGCCGACGATCTCCGTGAAGCCCACGTCCTTGAGCAGTGCCTGCACCAACTGGCCCTGACCGCAGCCCAGGTCGAGGATCCGGCTCGCCCCGGCGGTGCGCAGCGCGTCAAGGATCGCGGTGCGCCGCTGCTCGGCGAGCGGCACCGGCTTCTCCTCGGTGTCGGTCGTCTCGTCCACCGCGTTGTCGATGCTCTCGACGTCCAGGTCGTCCGACTCGGCGAGCCGTACCAGTTCGAGCTGCTGCATCGCCTGCCGGGTCAGCCCCCAGCGCCGGGACAGATAGCGGCTGGTGATCAGCTTCTGCTCGGGGTGGCCGGCCAGCCAGCCCTCACCGGCCCGCAACAGCTTGTCCACCTCGTCCGGTGCGACCCAGTAGTGCTTGGCGTCGTCGAGCACCGGCAGCAGGACATACAGCTGCCGCAACGCGTCCGCCAGCCGCAACTCGCCTTCCAGCACCAGCCGTACGTACCGCGAGTCCCCCCACTCCGGGAACTGCTCGTCCAGAGGTACGGCCACAGCGTCCACGCTCTTCCAGCCGAGCGGCCCGAAGAGCTTGCGCACCAGTTCCGCGCCGCCGCGCGCCGGCAGTGCGGGCACCTCGATCCTCAGCGGAAGCGGCGCCTGCGCACGTTCGGGCAGTGCGCGGCACACACCGTTCAGCGCGGTCTTGAATACCGTACTCATCGCGACGGAGAGCAGCGAGGACGCCGCGTACGGACGGTCGTTGACGTACTGCGCGAGCGCCGCATCGGGGGCGCCGCCCCGGCCCTTGCCCTTGCCGCGCCGCACCAGCGCCACGGGATCCACCTCCAGCAGGAGCACCGCTGTGCAGCGCTCGGCGGATGCCTCGGGATAGAAGACATGCGCGGTGCCATGGGAGGTGGAGAACGTCTGCGCCTTCTCTGGATGCTTGTGCAGCAGAAAGCCAAGATCGGTCGCGGGACGTTCCGGGTTGCCGGTCGTGCTGATCGTCAGGAACACACGTCCGAGTATGGTCCGCTTCACTCGCCCCCCACCAGGTATTTTCATGTGTCTACGGCACTGTTGACCCTCCTTGCCCTTCGCCTGCTGTCGCTGCGCCGAGCAGCCCGGCCAGCTCCGCGATGGTCTCCGGGCCGACCCGGCAGCAGCCGCCCACCAGCCGGGCGCCGGCGTCCTGCCAGGCCCGTACTCTCCCCGGATCGAAGGTGGGGGCACCAGCCCACTCCCGTCCGCCGGCATCCCACCGCTCACCGCTGTTCGGATAGACCACGACCGGTTTCCCGGCCACCTCCGCCGCCGCCCGCACCGCCCGGTCCGCGTCTGCCGGATCGCAGCAGTTCACCCCGACTGCCAGCACACGGTCATGCCCCGAGGCGAGGGCGAAGGCCGTCTCCAGCGACTGCCCCGCCCTGGTCCGGTCCCCCGCCACGCTGTACGAGAGCCAGACGGGCAGCCCGCACCCCTCGACCGCCCGCAGCAATGCCTCGGCCTCATCGATGTCCGGCACCGTCTCCAGCGCCAGCACATCGGGCCCTGCCGCGGCCAGCGCCTCCACCCGCGGCCGGTGAAACCGCTCCAGCTCCCGGACGGAGAGCCCGTAGCGGCCCCGGTACTCGCTGCCGTCCGCCAGCATCGCCCCGTACGGGCCGACCGAGGCGGCGACCCAGATCTCCCGCTCCACCGCACCCGCGGCCCGCCGCGCCAGCCGCACACTGCGGGCGAACAGCTCCGCCGCCTGGGCCCGTCCGATCCCCCGCCCCTCGAATCCCTCGAAGGTCGCCTGGTAACTGGCCGTGATGAGCACCTGCGCACCCGCCCGCACATAGGCAGTGTGCGCGGCCTCGATCTGCCCCGGCCCGTCGGCCAGCAGCCGGGCCGACCACAGAGCGTCGGACAGATCGCAGCCCTGCGCCTCCAGCTGGTTGGAGAGACCACCGTCGAGCAGGACCGCCCCATCCAAGAGGGCACGATCAAGCGTCGGGGCGGGCGGACCGTTGACTGACCGGACGGGTTGCACGGGTGACTCCCTTGTGAGCCGGGCCCGGACGACCTGGCTCGGGTGAGCGGCGACCGATCCCCGACTCGGGTGAGCCGGGATGGTTCCCGGCTCAGGTGAACTGGGACTGGACCTGGGAAGAGATCAGCTCCAGGTGCTCCAGGTCGTCCAGATCCAGGACCTGGAGGTAGATCCGGGACGACCCGATCGCGCCGTACCTGCCGATCTTGTCGACCACCTCGGCGGGTGAGCCCGCGAGCCCGTTCGCCTTCAGCTCCGCCACCTCACGGCCGATGACGGAGGCGCGCCGAGCCACCTCGGCGTCGTTCTTCCCGACGCACACCACCAGGGCGTTGGAGTACACCAGGTCGTCCGGTCCGCGGCCGGCCGTCTTCGCCGCCTCCCTGACCCGGCCGAACTGCTTCTCGCTGTCCTCCAGCGACGCGAAGGGAATATTGAACTCGTCCGCGTACCGGGCAGCCAGCCGCGGTGTGCGCGTCGCGCCGTGACCGCCGATCAGGACCGGCACCTTGGCCTGCGCCGGCTTGGGCAGCGCGGGCGAATCGGTCAGCTGGTAGTACGTGCCGTCGAAGCTGAACGTCTTGCCGATCTCGGTCGCCCAGAGCCCGGTGACGATCTCCAGCTGCTCCTCCAGCCTGCCGAACTTCTCCTTGGGGAACGGAATGCCGTAGGCCTTGTGCTCCTCCTCGAACCAGCCTGCGCCGAGGCCGAGCTCGACGCGTCCACCGGACATCTGGTCGACCTGCGCGACCTGGATGGCGAGCACGCCGGGGAGCCGGAAGGTCCCCGCGGTCATCAGCGTGCCGAGCCGGATCCGCTTGGTCTCGCGCGCCAGCCCGGCCAGGGTGATCCACGCGTCGGTCGGGCCGGGCAGTCCGTCCCCCGGGCCCATGCGGAGGTAGTGGTCGGAGCGGTAGAAGGCGTCGAAGCCGAGGTCTTCGGCCGCCTTGGCGACGGTGAGCAGGGTGTCGTAGTCGGCCCCTTGCTGGGGCTCGGTGAAGATTCGAAGATCCATGCATCCATCCTGCACCTCCGGATGCCGGTCATTCCCCTCCTTCTCCCTCCCACGCGCCGCCACTGCCGAAGCCCTCTACGGTCACGGTCGTCGCGTACACCGTCCCGTCCCTCGTCACTCCCTGAATCCTGCGCGGTCACGGCTGGCCCGCCGCCGAGCCCGCCGGTCCGCGGATCGCACCGTAGGGGCCGTCCCGCTCCCGGCCTCGCTCCAGATCCTGCTGTCGCTCCCGGTCCTGCTCGTCGAGGCGCCGGAGCATTCCGTGCACCCGGTCCATGGACTCGTCGGCCGCGTCGATCGCCTCCATGCACTGCCAGTAGAGCCCCTGCTCGTCGGTCTCGCAGGCCACCCCGACCAGGGCTATCCCCACCTCTCCGAGCAGTGTGCCCAGCCCTGTCAGCGTCGCCCTCGGTTCGGAGAGCTCGGAGAGCTGTGCGGCCCGCGCCACTCCGGCCCGCGCCGCCGGGTGGTCCAGCGCCCCGCCGCTCCTTCCGCCGATCTCGCTGAGCCCGCGCGCCTCTCCCCGCAGCTCCTTGGGCCCGTCCGCCGCCAGCCGACTGCCGATTGCCTGAGCGAGCGCCTGGGCCTGCCATGCCTCGGCGATGATGTCCGGCGTACAGCGGCTCTGTGCCAGAGCACGCCGGCTGACTCCCACAAGCCGCTCCGCTTCCATGCGTTACCCCCGTCCGTACGAAAAGCCGCTCAACTCATCCATTACCCACAGTGAGGGCGTCGGTACCGAAAAGCCAGGGGAATTAGGAAATCTGTGGACACGAAGTCGACTGTGAATAAGTCGATCACTCCGAAGAGTGACAATCTGGCGAATCAAGGGTGTCCGGGCGCTCCGACACCGGGAATCGGGCCTCATTCCGGTCGATCTTCTCCGCCAGCGCCGTCAGTGCGTCGATCCCCAGCACCTCGCAGAACTGCAGCAGATAAGCAAGAACATCCGCGACCTCGTCCGCCACCCGGTGCGCCGTCTCGGGTGCCTCCATCACCCGCGCCGACTGCTCCGGCGTCAACCACTGGAAGATTTCGACCAGTTCGGACGCCTCGACGCTCAGCGCCGCCGCCAGGTTCTTCGGGGTGTGGTACTGCTCCCAGTCCCGTGCAGCCGCGAACGCGGCGAGCCGTTGCTGCAGGGCACGTACATCAAGTTCTGTCACGGCTTCAGGTCTACCACCATCACCCCGGCCGTCTCCCGGGCTCGCACCGCACCCGGCTCCGTGACCGTCCCCACCAGTCTGAGGTGCCCGGCCGCCCCGATCGACACCGCCAGATCCAGCAGTCCGCGCAACTGCCGTCCGTCCAGGTCCCGGTCGAGTCCGTCGGCCAGCACGGTGAGGGTCTGCATGGCCGACGGCACCTCGCCCGCGGCGTCCACGGCCAGCGCCCCGGGGCCGGCGAGCAGCACCAGAGCGAGCGCGAGATACCTCAGCTCACCGTCGCCGAGACGGCCGACCGGCGTCGCATGCCCCCCGTCGCGCCCGACGGTCGCGTGCAGCAACCCGTCCGCGAGCCGCTCGACACCGAGTGCGGTCACCGGTCCCGCACATCCGGTGTGAGCCGCCGCGACCAGCCGGGCGTGGCGTCGGGCGCACTGTGTGTGCGTGCGCTCCAGCGCCGCCGCGAGGTTGTCGCAGCCGCGGCGAAGCCGGCCGTCGCCCGCCGGTACGGGCCCACGCATCCGCGGCGGCTGCGGTTCGCAGGCGAAGACCGACCGCAGGGCCACGACCATCTGTTCGGCGGCGGCGAGGACCTGTAACTGCCCCTCGGTCCTGCCCGCCACCCGCAGCGGCAGCAGGGCCGTTCCGAGGCGGTCGTCCGGCAGCGGCGCACGCGTCACCGGGACAGCGCCCGCGGTGTGCCAGGCCGCCTGGACCGTCGAGCGCCCCGGGTCGCGCAATGCGGTGGTGAGCAGGATCTCGCCGCCGCCGGTGAGCCGTTCACCGACGATACGCAGGGTGGGCTCCGCCTGGACGGCCAGGTCGAGCCGTACCGGTCCTGCCGGACCGTCCGTCGTGCAGCCGATCCGGAATCCGCGGCGGCCCTGCGCATCGGCCGCGGCGCCTTCCGGTACGCACCCCGCCGGGTCCGGGAAGACCTCGTCGAGCGGGTCTCCGCCGCCCAACCGCGCCAGCGCCTCGTACGCCCGCAACGCACTCGACTTGCCGCTGCCGCCGGGTCCGGCGAAGAGCGTGACCGGGCCGATGGGAAAGCCGGCGCCCCGGTGCGAGGCGAAGGCGGACAACCGCAGTTCGGTGACGACAGGTCCGGCGGAGCGGACGGGACCGCCGGAACGCCACAGGGCTTCCGGGCGGGCCGACGTGTCCGTAGCGGCGGGGCCGTCACCGAACACGGACGTGCCGGTTGCGGCAGGGGCATCAGCAGGCACGGATGTACGGGCGGACGGTGGCCGGGTGGTCCCCGGGCGGAGTGCACTCATGGGCGGACCGTACGCAGGCCGCGGAGCGGCGAACCGTTCCGCCTGAACGACCTTCCTACGATCGGGCTACGCCTGCCGCGGCGAAGCCGGCCCGGACGGCATTCCCACGATCGAAGGACGTCCACCGCCGCGCCCGCCCCGCCAACACCCCCGGCGGCCTTCCTACGACCCGGGTACGCCTGCCGCCGTGACCCCCTCGACCTCCATGCCCAGCGGCGACAGCAGGAAGACATTCCGGTCGACCCGGTGCATTCCGCTGCCCAGACCGAAGACCACCCCACTGGTGAAGTCCAGGATGCGCTTGGCCACATCCGTCTCCGCACTGGTCAGATCGAGCAGCACCGGGATCTGTGCGACCAGGTACTCCGCCACCTCCCGCGCGTCCGCGAAGACCTGGACCCGCAGCACGACGAGGCGCCGCTGTTCGGCTGCCGCGCTCTCGTCGGGGACCGTACGGTGATCGGCCCTGGACGGCCACGCGTCGCGGCTGCGCAGAGGTACGACCTGGGCAAGCCCCTCCCACTGCTCGTCCGTGACGTCGTACCTGTCGTACCTGCTCACCGGACCACCCCGTCTGTGCTTCGGTCGGCGTTGCGCCCGCTGCGCTCGCTGTTCATCGGGCAATTCTCTCGCCCCTCACCCGTTCGGCGTACCACCGACACGGCTCACGGGCTGATCGACACCTCTGACGGCCCGTCCGAAGCATCCTCGACCGCGTCGTGCCGGTCCGTTTCCGTAGTCATGTCGACGGGCGTGAAACGTACCGGAAGCCGCACCAGAGCACGGTGGAACGGTCCCGGCCGCCACTTCAGTCCACTGACCGGAACGTCCAGTTCTGCGTCGCACAGCTGACTGGTGAGCTGCTCGATCGCGGTCATGGCGATAAGCAGCGCCGGCTGCTTCGCCGGGCACCGGTGCGGGCCGGCCGACCAGGCCAGATGGGCACTGGCGCCGGAGCGGACCCCGGGGGCCGAAAGGTCGGGCACGGACTGGGTGTTGGCGGCGGCGTAGGAGACGAGGAGCAGCTGTCCGGCGCGCAGCCGGACGCCGTGGAACTCCGTGTCGTGGCGCGGGTAGTGGGCTGCGAAATTGGCCAGCGGCGGGTCCTGCCAGAGGACCTCGTCGATCGCCTCGTGTGCCGTCATCGCGCCGCCGTGCAGCGAGCCGGCGTAGCGCGCGTCGGTGAGCATGTGCAGCAGCGCGTTGCCGATCAGATTGGTCGTCGGATCGTGGCCCGCGCTCATGATCAGAGTGATCTGACGCACAGTCTCGTCGTTGTCGAGATCGGCCGGATGGGCCAGGAGGTACGAAGTGAGGTCACGGCGCGGCCGGGCGCGCCGGTCGGCGACCAGATCGGTGACGACCTCGACGAGGTCGGCATACGCGGTGGCGGCGTCCTCGGCGGAGTTGAACATGCCGGCGATGCCGTTGACGATGCGTTCGCTGTCGCCCGGCGGTACGCCGAACCAGGTGACGAAGACGTGCACCGGGAGACGTCGGGCGTACTGGGCGATCAGGTCGCCGCTGCCGGTGGCGGCGAATTCGCCGATGAGCCGCTGGGCGACCCGGGCGACCTCGGCCCGCAGGACGTGCGGTTCGATCAGGGCGAGGCTGTCGTTGATGGCGTCGCGGTAACGGGCGTGTACGTCGCCGTCGCTGAAGAGCGCGGTGGGCCGGTAGCCGAGCATGGGCAGGACCGGCGAGTCGTCGGGGACGGTGGCCTGCCAGGCGCGCGGGTCCTTGGTGAAGGTGTGGGTGTCGCGCAGCAGGTCGACGGCGGCCTGGTAGTCCGTGACCAGCAGGGCGTCGATGCCGGGCGCGAGCCGGACGGGGGCCAGGGGGCCGTGTTCACGCAGGCGCCGGTAGTGGCTCTGCGGGTCGGCGGCGAAGTCCGGGCCGTACAGCGCGAGGGGCTGCGGCGGCTGTACGGGCGGTGTCATGACGGGTCCTCGGGCCGGGGCATTCGGGTCAGCACATGTTCGGCGAGCGCGATCAGTGCGTCGATGCTGCCGCGGCGTTCGCGGGCGTCGCACTGCACCAGCGGGGTCTCGGGGGCGAGGTCGAGGTGTTTGCGCAGGACCTCGTCGGTGTGGGCGGGGGCGTCGGGGAATCGGTTGACGGCGACGGCGTACGGCAGTCCCTGCTCCTCGACCATGTCCATGACCGCGAAGGAGTCGGCGAGCCTGCGGGTGTCGACCAGGACGAGAGCGCCGAGCGCGCCGCGTGCGATGTCCTCCCAGAGGGGAAGAAACCGCTGCTGGCCCGGCGTGCCGAACATATAGAGCACCAGGTCGTCGAGGACGGTGAGCCGGCCGAAGTCGATGGCGACGGTGGTCGTGGTCTTGTCCGGCAGGCCTGCGGTGTCGTCGAGGCGGGTGCTGGACTGGGTCATCGCCTCTTCGGTGTGGAGCGTGGCGATCTCCGACAGCGTACGGATCAGGGTGGTCTTGCCCACGCCGAAGGGACCCGTGACGACGAGCTTCATCAGGGTCCGGGCGGCAGGCGGCAGATAGCCGATGCCGGTCCGGTCAGTGGAGGGAGCGGAGTCCAACGAGCAGCCTCTCGACGAGCGACCGGTCGATCTCCCCGGCGCTGGGGATGGGCGGTCGGGTGTGCAGATGTCCGGCGGCCGCGAGGTCCGTGACCAGGAAGACGGTGGCGCTGACCGGCAGGTCCAGGTGGGCCGCGGATTCGACGACGGTGAGCGCGCCCGGTTCCAGCAGCTCGCACAGCCTGCGCTGTTCCGAGCCGGTGTCCGGGGGCAGGTCCGTGTCGGTGCGTATGAGCACGGCGAGCCGGTCGAGTGCGGGACCGGCGGGCCGGGTCCGGCCGCCGGTGACCAGATAGGCGGGGATCAGACGGCGTCCGGGGCCGGAGGTCATGGCCGGGCGGCGGTGTCCGGTTGGCGGGCGGGCGCGTTCATCGCCCGGGTCAGGGCGGTGACCTGCACCTGCATCTGGTAGGCGATGTCGCCGAGTTTTGCTCCGGGTTCCGCGAACAGGGCAAGTGTGGTGTTGTTCCCGGCCGGTACGACGATGGCGAAGCCCTGGTCGGACTCGACAACCGTCTGGGCCAGGCGCGGCGCCTCGACGTCGGTGAAGGCCGTGGTGAACGCGCGGGCCGCGGCGTGCAGCGTGGCGGTCATGGCGGCGACCCGCTCGCCGGACGCCCGGTCCAGGCCGGGTGAGGCACCCTCGACGAGGCCGTCACCGGTGGCGACCACGGCGTGCTGGACTCCGGGCAGCTCCAGCAGGGGGGTCAGCACCCATGCGAGGTCACCGGTGGTGGGAGTGGGGGCGCTCACTTCTCGTCGTCTCCTTGGTCGTCCTGGTCGTCGTGGTCGTCGTGGTCGTCCGGGGGATGATCGTCCGCTGCCGGTGCGGATGACCGCCCGGCGACGCTCCTGCCATTGAGAGTGCCCTGTTGGAGTGCCGCCCAGGAAGCCTCGGCCTGCTCGGGTGTACGGGACACCTGTTCCCGGTCCCGGGTGACGGCGGCGGATGCGGACCGGGCCGGGGTCGGGCGTGGTGAACGTCGGCGGCGGCTGGGCAGCTCGGCGGGGTGCCCGCCGACAGCTTGCGGTGCCGGTGCGGGTTCCGGCTCGGCGGGGGCGGAAACCGAAGGAGTGGCGTGCGCCTGCATCGGCTTCGGAGCGAGGGCGGAGAGGCTGCGGTCGTCCTCCATCACGGTGAGCAGATGGGCGGGGACGCGCAGGATCGTACGCATTCCGCCGAACGGCGATGCCTCGATGTGGCAGTTGAAGCCGTACTGCACCACGAGCCGGCCGACGACGGCGAAACCGGTCTGCGGTGGATCGCCCAGCTCGGTCAGGAGCACTTCGGACGGGCCCGCCAGCAGGGTGCGGGCCCGGTCGAGCGCATCGTCGTCCATGCCGATGCCCGCATCGTCCACGATCAGGAACGCGCCACGGCCACCGCTCTGCTGGACGGTCACCTGTACAACGGTGTCGGGGTGCGAGTAGGCCGTGGCATTGGCCAGCAGTTCGGCGAGCGCGATCGCGAGGGGTTCGGCGGCGCGGGCGACGAGCGCGAGCCGTTCGTCGCGCAGGTGGTTGGCCACCTTGATCCGCTCATAGCCGGCGACCCGGGACTGGGCGCCGAGCACGATCTCGACGAGCGGCGAGTTCTGACGGGCGAGCCCCGGCCAGGCGTCGCAGAGCACGGCGGTGGACTGGGTACGCCGCAAGGCCAGTTCGTTACGGAAGTCCAGCTGCAGGATCCGTGGGTCGTCGTACTCGTGCTGGAGCTCGTGCAGCAGTTGCTGGGACTGGTTGAGCAGTGACTGGATCTTGGCCGAGGTGCCGCGCATCGCCGCCCGGGCGGCCGCGTCGACGCGCCCGCGCTCCTCGACGACCGCCGTGCGAGCGGCCTGTACGGCCTCGGTGAGCAGCCGGGCGGAATCGCCGTCGACCTCGGCCGCCTCCCGCAGTCCGGGGACCTGGGCGGTGGGGTGGGAGAGGGCGAGCGCCGCGGCGGGTATCCGCTTGCGGGCCAGTTGCCGGATCTCATCGACGAGGGCGACGGTACGGGCCTCGGCGGCCTTCGACTGCCGTTCGGCCAGTTCGGCGCGGGCCAGGGCCAGGCGCTCCGAGCGCGCAGCGTTCTGTGCGCGGACAGCCGCTGCCACGGCAGCAGCGACGGCGATCACCGCCACGATCCATCCCATGCCGTCACCGCATTTCTGTTGTCGGATCGGTCTTCCGGCCGAAGCGGCGGAAGCTCCGCTCATTTCTCCGCCGGACCTGATCGCTTCTCCGCCGGGCCCTCGGACTCACGGGTCTGCTCCACCTCTTGAGCGACCACGGCGACATCGGTCATCACCTGGAGCACACCGGGCAGTTCGGAGCCGTCGAGCTGCCGGAACTCGCTTCCGATGGTCACCACCAGCCGCTCGGGCAGGCCGAGCTCCGGGTAGCGCCCCTCGGCGATGACCCGGCGGGCCGCCTCAAGGGCGGGAATCCCGGCTGCGTGCAAGGCGTGGGCACGCTCGCGCACGTACTCCAGATACACGATGTGATCGCGCACCCCGGCCCGGTCGAGGACCGGTCCGTGCCCCGGGACGATGATCTCGGCGCCGGTGGCCAGCACCCGCTCGCAGGCCGCGATCACATTGCTCAGCGGACCCGCCCAGTGCACCGGGTGGTCACCCGGCCGAGCGGGGGTGGAGGAGAAGATGATGTCCCCGCTGAACACGGCACGCTGCGCGGGCAGATGGACCATCAGGTCACCGGTGGTGTGCGCGGACGGCAGGGCGGAGAGCTGGACCGGGTACTCCCCCAGGGTCAGTTCGAGCTCCCCGGTGAAGTATGTCGTCGGCTGCACCGGCTCGGTCTGCGACCAGTCGAAGGGGCCGAAGTGACGTCCGAGGTAGGCCCCGAGCGCGGTGGCCGGATCGCCGGTGGCGACGAGCGCGTGCTGCTGCTTGGGCGTGGGCTCGTAGTGGATGTGTTCGCGGGCCTCTCGGGTCGCGATGATCTCCACGTCCGGGAGTACGCCCGCTCCCCAGAAGTGGTCGCCGTTCGCGTGGGTGACGATCACCCGGTCGATGGAGACACCGTCGGGCAGCCGCTTCGTGGACTCGGCCAGGAACTGGCCGGCCAGCACGGCGTCGTACGGGGTGTCGATCCAGAGCGCGCCACGGGTCGAGACGAGGAGACCGCAGTTCGCCAGCCCCCAGCCCCGTTTCGGCGGGAGCCATGCGTACAGGCCCCGCCCCAGGTCAACGACGTCTCCACCCGTGATCGACATGGACGCGATTATGCCGACCACGATCCGGCCATGCGTTCGAACTCGGCCACCATGAGCTCCCATTGGCGCAAAATCGCCGCTCACGCTCTCCAGTGCCGGAGGCTCGGTGACCCTACGAGACCGGCACCCCGCGCCCCCATACGACACCTTCCGGATGATCAATCACAATTCACCCGACGGTGCCACACCTCGCGGCGGACACCGATCGAGCCGTCGCCAAACCAGAAAGAGCCGACTACCCACCGAGCATGGCTGAAAACAGCTGTACCAAGACCTTCGGTGACGGCGCCGGAAGCGCTATCACCGAAGGTCGTCGGAATGTCTCGTGCCGGTTCCTAGCGGAGCTGACCACGTTCGAAGTACGCGATCAGCTCCGGGTCGAGGGCCGGCACGTCGTACGGTGCACCGCCCTCGCGCAGGGAACGGGTCGCGAGCACACCGGCGGCAACGCTCATCCGGGCAGCGACCGGCGAGGTGTCGGTGACGCCCCCGTCGCGCACGAACCGGCAGAACTCCTCCATGATCCGGGTGTCCCCGCCGCCGTGCGAACCGCCGGCGTCCGGCACCCGGTAGGTGATGTCGGCGTCGCGGCGGTATCCGCTGGGGCCGGTGTTCCAGACCTTGACCTCGTCACCGGGGCCGTCACCGAAGTTCTCCAGACGGCCCTCGGTGCCGATGACGGTGTAGTTCCGCCAGTAGTCCGGGGTGAAGTGGCACTGCTGGTAGGCGGCCACGACGCCGTTGTCGAGTTGCATGTTCATCACCGAGACGTCCTCGACGTCCACGATGTGGTGCAGGTCCTTGCGGGCCGTCGGCGGCCAGTCGAACTCGCGCAGCCAGTTCGCCGGGCGCGGGGTGTCCGGCTCGCGGCGCGGCAGGTCCCCGTAGACGAGGAGGTCGCCCAGCGCGTTGACCCGGCGGGTGTAGCCACCGGCCAGCCAGTGCAGGACGTCGATGTCGTGGGCGGCCTTCTGGAGCAGCAGTCCGGTGGTACGGGTCCGGTCGGCGTGCCAGTCCTTGAAGTAGTAGTCACCGCCGTAGCCGACGAAGTGCCGCACCCACACGGCCTTGGGCTCGCCGATGTCCCCGCGGGCGATGATGTCGCGCATCAGCCGCACGACACCCATGTGGCGCATGTTGTGTCCGACGTACAGCCGGGTTCCGGTCTCGTACGCGGCACGCAGGACGTTGTCGCAGCTCTCGACGGTGATACCGAGCGGCTTCTCGACGAAGACGGCCTTGCCGGCCCGGAGCGCATCAATGGCGATGGTCTCGTGCGTGTCGTCCGGAGTGGCGATGATGATCGCGTCGAGGTCGTCCCGGTCGAGGAGCAGCTTGTAGTCCTCGACCGCGACATCGGTGCCGAAGCGCTCGGCCTCACGCTGCCGCACCTCGGGGTCGAGGTCGCAGACGGCGGTGATCGCCGAACCCTGTCCGGGGTGGTGGGCGGACATCGCGATGGAACGGCGCAGGCCGAGCCCGATGACGCCGAGTCGCAGGTCTGACACGGTGGTCCCTTCTGTCTGTACTGGTGGTGCGGGCGTGTCCGTGCTGGTGGTGCGGACGGAGGCTACTTACCGGCGAGCGATGCCTCGTACTCGGCGCGCATCTTGTCGCCGCCACCGGGGCGCCGCTTGCGCAGCTCCTCCTTGTGGGCGGAGATCGGCTTGCGGCCCGCGGCGATGTCCTTCCGGACGTCGCTCATGGCCGTGGTGAGCGAGGCTCCCTTGCGGGTGCACGTGTCGGAGAAGTGACCGCTGACCGGGCCCGACCGGTTGATCTCGAGGAGCTCCTGCTGCCGGCCGTGGATCTTGCCGGCCGGTTCCGCCTCGCCCGGCAGGTGGATGCACTCGGGCCCGGCAGCGAGGAAGGCGTGCGGCATGGCGGTGCAGCCGACGGAGCCCGTGGTGTACCGCGGCTTCGCGCCCCGCACGGCCGAGACCGGCGCATCTGCCATCGTCACAGGCACCTCCAGGGCTGATGGAGCAAGAGAGTGTCCCGCGTATACGGAGGCGGCCCACAGCACCGTGGATGCGGCCGGCGGTCCTTCGCGGCGACAGGCACATAGTTCACGACTGTGCACCCCGATGGCAAGACTTGTTCATTTCACAGAGGTAACGAACATTTATTGGCACAGAAAAGTTTCTACGTGGACCCCCTGAGCACCTCGTCGGTGTTGCCCAGGACCCGAAAAAGGGCACAGAAGCGGCATGGAAGGGGCACGAAGAGGCCATCGAGGAGTCCTGCCGGTAGGCCTGGAGCTGGTCATGAATGCTCGATCGCGCACGATCACGCGCTCAAGGCCACTTCCAACAACATTCTGAAGCAGGGTCCGGGACGCCACCCCTACGCCCTTCTGTGTGGCCGCACCCGGTTCCGGCCACGCAGAAAAACGACGGGTGCCCCCGCCCCATGGTGGCGACCCGCCGTTCGGACGACTGGTTCAGACGGCGATGACGGTGACGCCGGCCTCCGTGAAGCGGGCGGTCGCCTCGGGCGTGATCCCCTTGTCCGTGACCAGGAAATCGACCTGTCCGAGATCGCAGACCCGCGCGAAGGCCCGCTTGCCGATCTTCGAGGAATCGGCCGCCACGACCACCCGTTGCGCCTGCTCGGCAAGCAGCCGGTTGATGCTGGCCTCGCCCTCGTGGTGTACATATGCACCGCGCTCGGTGTCGATCGCGTTGACGCCGAGCACGGCGACATCCAGCGTGATCTCGCCCAGTACCCCGCTGGCCAGCGGGCCCGTCAGCTCGTACGACTGCGGCCTGGCCACTCCGCCGGTCACCACGATCTTGATCTGCGGCCGGATGACCAGCTCGTTGGCGATGTTGAGGGCGTTGGTGACGACGGTCAGGGTCGGCTGACCGCCCATCCCGGCCGCGGTGTCACCGACGACATCGGAGCGCACCGCCAGCGAACGGGCCACCTCGGTCAGCGTCGTACCACCGGTCAGCCCCACCACTTCGCCGACCGCAACCAGTTCCGAGACGGCGCGCCCGATGGCCTGCTTCTCCGGGGCGTGACGGCCGGTCTTGTAGCGCAGGGCCAGTTCGTAACTGACACCGTGCGCGACCGCGCCACCGCGGGTACGCGTGAGCAGCTGCTGCTCGGCGAGCTGGTCCAGGTCACGACGGATGGTCGCGGCCGAGACATCCAGCGTCGCGGCGGCGCCCTCGACCTCCACCCTGCCGTTCTTACCGACAAGTTCCAGCAGCGCGTTCCACCGGGCATCCCTGGACAAGAGAAATCTCCTTACGAGCCCGGGCTTCGGGCACCCATCCCCTTGGGTACGTGTCACCGGACACGCGCAAGCGTCGCACAAGGCTTCGTCCAGTCAAGCCTCCTGCAAGCAGAATGCTTGATAATGCTCGTACATCACGTATAACGTGCGCAAACGAGCATCCCACTACGAGTACGGAGTGCAAGAGTGTCATTTGTCGAGATCGAGACAGCCAGTCAGCCGGAGTGCTGGCGCCGCGCCGCCGAGCTGGCCCAGACGCAGGCGGCCGCTCTGCCCGCCACCGGTGAGCGCATCGCGGTCGTCGGCTGCGGCACCTCCTTCTACATGGCTCAGGCATACGCCGCGCTCCGTGAGGAGTCCGGGCAGGGCGAGTCCGATGCCTTCGCCGCCTCGGAGTTCCCCATCGGCCGCGGCTACGACCGGGTCGTCGCCCTCACCCGCTCGGGGACCACGACCGAGGTGCTGGAACTGCTCGACCGGCTCCGTGGCGTCACCCGCACTGTGGCCATCACCGCCGACCCGGACACCCCGGTCATGACGTCCGCCGACGAGGTTGTCGTGCTGGACTTCGCCGACGAGCAGTCCGTCGTACAGACCCGGTTCGCCACCACCCTGCTCACACTGCTCCGCGCCCACCTCGGTCTGCACTCCGACGCCGTGGTCCGCGATGCGGAGACCGCACTGGCAGAGCCGCTGCCCGAAGGCCTGCTGGACTGCACCCAGTTCACCTTCCTCGGCCGTGGCTGGACGGCGGGTCTCGCCAACGAGGCCGCGCTCAAGATGAAGGAAGCGTCCCTGTCCTGGACGGAGGCGTACCCCGCGATGGAGTACCGCCACGGCCCCATCAGCATCGCCACCACCGGCACCGCGACCTGGATGTTCGGCACCGCCCCCGAGGGCCTTGCCGAGCAGGTGCTCTCGACCGGCGCCCGCTGGGTGCAGAGCGGCCTGGACCCGCTGGCCGAGCTGGTACGCGTCCAGCGTCTGGCGATCGCCCGCGCCGCCGCCCGCGGCCTGGACCCGGACAGCCCGCGCCACCTGACCCGCTCGGTGGTGCTCGCGGGCGCCTGACCGGCCGATGGGCATCGCCGGAGCCGGCCGCCCGTCGCAGGGCGGCCGGCCTGCCCGTACGGGGTGATCAGCAGCCCCGACGCGGGCCACCGCCCACGACTGCCGGGCGAGGGCCCTGCTCCCTCGTCCGCGCGCTTCCTGTACGGAGGCTCATCCGCGGCGGACGCGGCACTTCGCGCGGCAGCCCGGCCCCCACATACGCGATGTGCTTCGCGGCGCGCGTCAGGGCGGCATCTGACGGCACTCGGGCGCGTCGGGCGTCTGCTGCGACGCACGTGACGGCGTGCCGGGGCAGCGGGCCGAAGTCCGCGAGCGCGGCCAAGTACGGCAGCCGCAGGCCGCGCTCGGCAATGCCCGAGACCAACGCATCGTGCCCGATCCACGTGACATGGCTCACCAAGTACGCGACCGGGCACCCGGTCCCACCGTGCACAGCGCTGCCGCACGCCCTGTGCCGGCCTCTCAGCCACTCCACCGCCCGGCGTACGCCCGGTCGGCGGGCCAGGGGTCGGGCCCATGTCTGCGGTCGCGACGGGGCCGGCGGTCGTTTCCGCCGCCGGCCCAGCCTCTCGGGCGACACCGCCGTGGTCAGGACTCCTCGAAGTAGACGTCCAGGACCGCGTCGAGTTCTCCCGCCCACTGCTTCAGGTCGCTCCTGGCCGGCGCCTCGACCTCGGCGTTGAACCATCGACGGGTCGACACATGGACCGTGACGGTGAACCGGCGGCCGAACCGAGGAGTCTTCACCTCAACCGCACCGATCTCGTCCCAGCGGAACTCGGCCTCCTGGTCGTCCAGCCGGAACCGGACCCCGTCACGGTTCGCGGTGATCGACCCACGGCGGTCGCTCACCTCGAATGCGGGGCCGTCCTCTGCCTCCTTGTCGTCAGCCGCCGCTTCGGCACCGGCCTCCCCGTCGGCTGCCGCATCCTCGGATACGGCCTCCGCAAGGGCATCGTCTGGGGCGGCGGCCCCGGGCGCCCGCTCCTTCGTCCTTTCCTGGTCCGTCTGCTCCTGGCTCGTATCCGGCTTTCCGGCAGTAGCGGGGGCCGTGAGACCAGGGATGTACGCCGGATCTGTTCCCGCGGCGTAGCCGGGCTGAGTGTTCGGATCTATGCGCTGCTCCACGGCGGGCAGTATGGCCGACGAACCTGTACGAGACCAGTGACCACCACGCCCTGCGCCTGTCTCCACCGGCTGCGACCTCCGAATGCGCCGTCAGCAGCACCTTCCGCACGGCGTCACTGTCCTCGCGCCGCCAGGAGTTCGGTCACCTGGTCCAGCGGGAGCGCCGGGACGTGGTGGCCCGCCCGGCCGGTCATCGAGTGTGCGCCGGTGAGCACATTGAGCACCGCCTCCTCCACCGACTCGACCACCGCACCGTAGAAGGGATCCATCCGGCCCCATGGCACGAAGTGCATCGACTCGTACGGCGTGCTTCCGTCGTCCGTGGGAAACGTACTGGTCAGTGCGGACGGGTTGGCCGTGGAGAAGGCCAGGAAGAGGTCCCCGGAGAAATGACTGCCGGTGGTGCCGGTCCGGGCGAGGCCCAGCGTCACCCGGCGGGCCAACGCCTTGCACTGCCCCGGCAGCAGGGGCGCGTCGGTCGCCACGACCACGATCACCGAGCCCGCGCCGGGCGGCACCTGGGGCTCCCCACCGAGCGTCGGCTCGGGGGCCGGCGTCTCTGCCGGATCGGACAGCTCACGCCCCATCGTCACACCGGCGACCACCAGCTCGCGCCGCGCGCCGAAGTTGGCCTGCACGAAGGCGCCGACGGTGTAGCGGTCCTCGCCATACCGCACCACCCGCGATGCGGTGCCCGAGCCGCCCTTGAAGCCGTAGCAGCGCATGCCTGTTCCGCCGCCGACGCATCCCTCCTCGACCGGGCCGGAGGCCGCCGCCTCGATCGCGTCCGCCGCATGACGGGATTCCACGGCCGAGCCATGGATGTCGTTGAGGTGGCCGTCCCAGGTCTCGGTGACCACCGGCAGCAGCCACTCCGGCGCCATACCACGACGGTTGGCACGCACCCACTCGACCACGCCGCGATGCACCGGGCCGACCGCGTACGTGTTGGTGATGACCACCGGCACGGCGAGCGAGCCGCTCTCCTCGATCCAGGCGGTTCCGGTCATCTCACCATTGCCGTTGAACGAGTGCCAGCCGGCCGCGCAGGGCGTACCCACACCGTCCCGCCCACGCGGCAGGAGCGCCGTCACTCCGGTGCGTACGTCCTCGCCCTCGACCAGGGTGACGTACCCGACCTCGACACCGGGCACGTCCGTGATCGCGTTCCACGGCCCCGGCTCACCTGTCAGAGGGATGCCCAACTCACGTGCACGTTTGCGGTCTTCGCCCATGCGCTCTGCACTCATGTGGTCAGAGATTACGGGTACACCCGCACGTCGGACGAGGTGCGGGCCGACGATTCGTCGTATCCGGCTTCCCCGCCACTGATGTCCGGGACGACGCGCCCGGTCACCGGCATGGCTCTCGCCGGTCTCCTCACGCGTCACCCCTGACGGTGTGCCGTGCCAAGTACCGCAGCGGTGACCGCTTGCGGCGCCCCGCTACCCGGTGGGCGCGGGCTCGCTCCCGGCAACGATGGCGGTCACCATGAGACCGTCCGCGACCAGCCAGCGGCCACTGAAAGCCGTGGGGGTCGCCGTTGCCCCCGCGGCCAGGTCCGGCTCCATGGTGGAGATCAGCAGCCCGGCGGTGAAGCTGCCGTTCGAGTGGAGCACGATATCGGCCTGTTCGAAGCCGAGCCAGCGGTGGGTGAGCGGGAACCACGCCTTGTAGACGCTCTCCTTCGCGCTGAACAGCAGCCGGTCCCAGTGGATCTCGGGCCACGTCCGACGCAGCTCGAGCTCGCGCTGCAGTTCCGTCGCGAGCGCGATGGACTCGTGCACCCCGTCGGGCAGCGCCTCATGCGGTTCGGCGTCGATGCCGACGGTGAGCACATCCGCCCGGCGGGCGACTGCGGCTGCTCGATAGCCGGCGCAGTGGGTCATGCTTCCGACCACTCCTCCCGGCCATATCGGCGCACCGCGTTCGCCTTTCAGGATGGGGGCGGGTGCGACACCGAGTTCGCCGAGCGCGCGCCGGGCACACCAGCGTGCGGTGGTGAACTCCTTGCGGCGGCCCTCCACGGAATTACGGATCAGCTCGGCCTCGCCAGGGAAGAGAGCCGCGTCGGGCGGGTCGGAGAGCGCCTCGGCAACGGCCACCTGGGACGGCAGAATCTTCTCGATCATGTTCCCCCTCGTACCGGCTGGTTGATCCATCCTCTGCATCGTCCCTGAAGCCTGCCCGAAGACTGAAGGATTTTCAGTTCGTGGCGAACCGGACCGGTGTTGCCACTGTCACGTCAGGACCGAGGGATCGGGTTTCGTCTCGGCGGGGCTCGGCCAACGGATCTGTGTGGCACACGGGGATACAAGGACGGCCGAGGCGGCAACGGCGCCCATGCCCCGCACCAGGCTGCTGGCGCTCGCTATGAAGAGCCGGTCACCGCGGGTCCGGCCGGCCTCGCGAAAGCAGCACATACACGGCGGAAGCATGTAATGGGTTGAACATGAACCCCGCCCATTCATCATGGTCCGGATCACGGCATCCGATCCGGACCGGTTCGACTGACCGCGTAGGGCGAAAGCAAAGCAGTGCCACGTGACACCAGTCACGGGCCGCCCACCTGGATGACCTCGGGATTTGTTCGCCCGCAGGGCGTGACGCGGTGCTCTCGACGCGGGCCGCTGCCCGTCCAGGAGGCGTTGGAGCAGCTGGGCTTCGGGTTCAAGTCCGCCGTTCCGGAGCTGGTCCACATCCGCGGATCGGGTCAGCAGCTGCCCCTCCACCAGGAGATCGAGCTGTCCCCGCCTGCACACTGCGCGCACGCCGTCAATGAGATCAAAAGTCCTGTGGCCGTGGGTCCAGGACTTGGGATGCATGTCTGGGGTGCAGCACACGGGCGTGCTGCACCCCAGGGCTTCCGGTCAGTGGCTGCTGCTGTACTGCGGGAGCTTGTCCTCGTCCTCGTCCTTGTGCTGCTTGTCCGGTGCGCGTTGGGTGAGCTTTTCGCCTTCGATGTCGACGTTGGGCAGGATGCGGTCGATCCAGCCGGGCAGGGACCAGGCGCGCTTGCCGAGCAGGGCAAGCGCTGCGGGCACGACGGTCATGCGGACGATGAAGGCGTCGAAGAAGACCGCGATCGCGAGGCCGAAGCCCATCGACTTGAGCATGGCGTCCTGCGAACCGACAAAGCCGGCGAATACGGCGATCATGATGAGAGCTGCGGCCGTGACGACCTTCGCGCTGTGCCGGAAACCGGACTCGATCGCCGTGCGGGCATCCGCGCCGTTGACGTACGCCTCGCGCATACGGGTCACCAGGAACACCTGGTAGTCCATGGCCAGTCCGAACACTATGCCCACCATGAGGATCGGCATCAGGCTCATGATCGGGCCGGTCTGGTCGAGGCCGACCAGGTCCTTGAGCCAGCCCCACTGGAAGACCGCGACGAGGGCGCCGAGGGCGGCCAGCACCGACAGCAGGAAGCCGAGTGCGGCCTTGAGCGGCACGAGGACCGAGCGGAAGACCAGGATCAGCACGAGGACGGCCAAGCCGACGACGAGGGCGAGATAGGGCGTGATCGCAGCGCTGAACTTGTCGGATATGTCGATGTTGAGCGCGGTGGTGCCAGTGACCATGGCGCGGGCCCCGGAGGCCGACTCCGTGTCGGCGGCCAGCGAGCGGATGTCGGCGACCAGATCCTTGGTGGAATCGCTGCTCGGTCCGCTCTCGGGGATGACGTTGATGATGGCGGTGTCACCGGCCTGGTTGAAGACGGCGGGTGCCACGGTCGCCACGTCCGGCAGGTCTGCGATGGCCTTGCCCATGTCAGCTGCGGTGCTGCGGGCGGTACCGGGGGCTTCGTCGTCGACGGTCACGGTCAGCGGACCGTTGAAGCCTGGGCCGAACGACTCGGCCAGCATGTCGTAGGCCTTGCGCTGTGTGGAGGAGGTGGCTTTGGAACCGTCGTCCGGCAGTCCGAGCTGCAGCTGCGTGGCAGGCAGGGCGAGGGCACCGAGGGCGACCACCGCGAGCATCAGGATCTTCACCGGCTTGCGCAGGACGTATGCGATCCATCGCTGCCCCGGCGTCGCTTTGGCCGACTTGGCCACGGGCGTCTCCCGGGCGGTCTGCTTGCGTGCCTTGCCCCGTACCCGCTCGGGGGCGAATGCCAGCAGTGCGGGCACGAGGGTGACGGCCACGAGTACAGCAATGACGACGGCGCCGCCGGCGGCGAGCCCCATCGCGGTGAGGATGGGCAGGTTGACCACGGCCAGGCCCGCGAGGGCGATGACCACGGTCAGGCCCGCGAAGACGACGGCGGAGCCGGCCGTGCCGTTCGCACGCGCGGCGGCCTCCCCCGCGTCGTATCCGGCGGCACGTTCGGAACGGTATCGGGAGACGATGAACAGGGCGTAGTCGATGCCGACGGCAATGCCCAGCATCGTCGCCAGTGCGGAGGTGTTGCTGTTGAGGTCGAACGTCGCGCTGAGAGCCTTGATGGCCGCGATGCTCACGCCGACCCCCACGACGGCGATGAGCAGGGGGAGGCCCGCGGCGATCAGAGAACCGAAGGTCATGACCAGGATGACGGCGGCAAGGGCGAAGCCGATGGCTTCGGCGGAGGCGCTCCCCTCGGGCGCGGCCAGCGCGTCCCCCGACGCCTCGATCGTCAGTCCTCGGTCACGGCCGTCGGCAAGGGCGTCGTCGATGCCGGTGTGATCGGCGTCGGTCAGGTCGGTGCCCTTGACGGTGTACGTGACCTGGGCGTAGGCGGTGGTGCCGTCCGCGCTGACCGTCTTGGCCGCGAAGGGATCGCTGACCTGGCCGACGCGCGGCGAGGAATCCTTGAGGTCCTTCAGGGTCGCTTCCACAGCAGCCCGGGGGTCGGCGCCGCTGATCTTCTGACCGTCGGGGGCGCGCAGGACGACGTTGGCACCTGCGCCGTCGGCGTTGGCTGCCGGGAACTTTTCGCCGAGGAGGTCGAACGCGCGCTGGGCCTCCGTACCGGGCAGGGTGATGCTTGAACCGGCAGAGCCCGTACTGCCGGCGGCGGCGCCGCCCACGGCGCCGAGGACGACAGCCCACAGGAGAACGACCAGCCAGCGCCGCCGGAAGGCGAGCCGGCCGATCCTGTGCAGGAAAGTAGCCATGAGTGTGAGACTCCGTAAGGAAGGTGCTTGATCGAGGGACAGGCGCCGTCCGCACAGCGCGGTACGAGTACAGAAGTGCTGACTGCACGGGCGATGGCACGGGCCCCGGATGGCTCCGGCCGTGCGCGGCCGGACCGCGGATTACCGCCCGGGCCCGGCAAGTCCGGTGGGTGACGGCGGTGGCGCCGCCGTCAATGAGGAGATGGGTGCCGGTGATGACCCCGGCGGCAAGCGCTGAGCAGGAACTCCGCCGCAGCGGGAATGTCCTCCGGCGTGCTCAGGCGCGTCACGGGGGAGATTTCGCTCACGATCCGCATCGCCGCGCCTGTCGCGCCGTTGAGTTCGCCCTGACCCATCGGCGTGGAGATGATGCCGGGGCCGGCGGTGTTGATGCCGGCCCCACGCTGCCCCCAGGTCCGGCCGACGCCCTGGATGCGCAGATGGCCGGCGAGCTCGGCGCAGACATGGGCCGCGCCACTGCACGTCGTCACTCATCGCTCAGCACTTCCGATCCTGGATTTCCAAAGGTGCGGGGGATACCGCGGCCCCGCCGGGGTGCATGCAACGGGGCCGCGGCGCATACCGGCCCCCGTCCCCACGGGCATCGGTACGCCGTCCGGCTCTGTCGCCGCACGTGACATGGGCCGGACGCTCAGCGGCGCCGCCCGCCCCATGAAACTCAGGGCCGGCCGCACGCACGACCCCGCGCCGCTGGGAGTGTGCGCCGTCACCGTCGACGGCGCCGACATGTACCGGCGACCGGTCTCGGGGGAGGGGCCGGTCGCCGGTGATCACCATGCTGGCCCGCTCAGCCGTCCATCCCTGTCAGCCGTACGTACCGTCCTGGCGCCGGTCTGTCGGTCATTCGGCCGACACCGCAATCCGGACCGGTCCCTACGCTGGTGGGCGTGGACTGGCACCTTCCGTTTACTCCGGCTGTTAAGCGCCTCATCACCGTCTGCGGTCTGCTCGCGTTCGCCCTGACATGGCTGGCGGACATCGTTCTGCTGGCTCGCAGCCCCGATCCGTTCCACACCGCCACCAACTGGCTGCCGATCCTGGTCACCGGCCCTGTCGCAACGCTCGCCGCCTTGGAGACACGCTTCTCGCCCCCGTTGCTGCGGCGCATCTGGGTGGTCGTGGTGATGTCGCTGGCACTGAGCTGCGTCAGCATCGCCGCGCCCCAGCACGGTTCATCCTGGGGCGCACTGGAAAGCGCCGGGTTGGTCGTTCTGGTCCTCCGCACCACAGCCCAGACCCCGCGCACAGCCACAGCAGCCGCCTCAGCGGCCGCCCTGAGTTTCGCCGTCCTGACGCTGCCCGTGCGCAGGGGCTCATGGTCGGCAATCGTGGGGGGCGGCTACGTCCTGACCGTCGCGCTCGCCGTAGCCATCACCCTCGGCTGTGCCATGCGCGCCCAGGAAGCCCGCCGCCGCCGGGCCATCACCGATGTCCGGCAGGCCGAGCGTCTGGCGCTCGCCCGCGACCTGCACGACCTGATCGCCCACCACATGACCGGCATCATCGTCCAGGCCCACGCCGCGACGGCCGTCTACCCCACCGCGCCCGACAAGGTCGAGCCGATCCTGCGGAACATCGCCCAGGCCGGGACCGAGACACTGGAGTCCATGCGCCGCCTCGTGCGCGTACTGAGAGAGGACAACCACACCGCGCTGCGCCCAGGCGATCTGCTGAGCGAACTCTCCGAGCTGACTGCGAGCCACTCCGCGCCCGCGGCCGCCGGCGCCTCACCCTGCGCCGCACGGCTGGAGGCAACCGCTGCGGCACGCACCGCCCATCTCAGCCCCGAAGTGGAGATCTCCGTCTACCGTGTCGTGCAGGAGGCGCTCACCAACATCCGCCGCCATGCCCCCGGAGCCCAGGCCGGTGTACGCCTCGACGCCGACGACACCTGGCTGTGGGTGAGGGTCACCAATACCGCCGCCCCCAAGCGCACGCCGTCCCCCGCCGGCGGACACGGCGGCTTCGGACTGATCGGCCTGCGCGAACGTATCGAAGCACTCGACGGAACCTTCCGCTCCGGCCCCCTGCCCGACGGCGGGTGGGAGGTCGAAGCAGCCTTGCCGTTGCCCACATCAGCCCCCGGCCAGGGCGCCTTTCATCCGCCCGGCACCCACCGACCGTCCGACCGGGGCTGATGCTCATCTGCCCGGCCGGACCGCCCCGTGCTCCCACGCCCACGCCGCGACCTCCACTCGGTTGCGGGCCTGCAGCTTGGCCTGGATACGGCTCAGGTAGGTCTTGACCGTCGACAGCGACAGAAACAGCTCACCGCAGATCTCCTGGTTGGTACGGCCCACCGCGACCAGGCGGACGATATCCAGCTCCCGTCCGCTCAGCCCGAAGGCCTCAGCACCGCCGGATGCTGTGCCGAGCTCGGCCTGCTCCAGTCGCTTCAGCAACCTCACCGTCACCGCCGGCGACACCAGCGCATCCCCCCGGGCAGCCGCGTGCACCGCTTCCACCAGCAATGCCGGCGTGGCGTCCTTCAGCAAGAACCCGCACGCGCCATTCCGCAGCGCGGTGCGCACATAGTCGTCCTGATCGAACGTCGTGATCACCACTACGTTCATCGGATCAGCCACCCCGGGTCCGGCCAGCTGCCGGGTCACCTCCAGTCCGTCGAGCCGAGGCATCCGGATGTCCGCCAGCACCACCTGGGGGCGCAACCGACGTGCCAGATCAACGCACTCCACACCGTCCGCGGCTTCGCCGACCACGTCGATGCCCGGCTGCGCCTCCAGAATCAGGCGGAAACCAGCCCGCACCAGCTGCTGGTCATCAGCAATCACCACGTCAATCCGCATATCGGCCACACGCCGTTCCTAGCACGGCAACTAACTATCGCTGTCATTGCGGCAGGGCGCGCTCGGGGAATGGCGACCCGGCATCGGTGACACCTCGCAGCACGAACGGGACGAGGGACATGGCGACGGAGTCCGTCCGTGCGGTCACGGCCGGCGGGGCCACGGTGCCGCTACGGACGGGGGATCCACCCGGAGGCCAGTCAGGCAGCGGCCCCGTCACCCGACTCGGCAGCGGCAGGTGGGAGCTCCTGCCGCATCCGGGTCGCGGCGTCCATCTCGGTCGGAACACCGGGCGGCAGGCTGGTGGTCACCGCGGCGTCCTGCAACCGGATCCCGAGCGCCGGCAGCGCGAGGTCGGCCACCAGGACGGCGACCTCACCGAGATGGTCAACGCGGAGGTTTGCATTCGGAGTGGAGGCCATCCTCGATGGCCTCGAAGCTCGACCGTCCCGCATCAGCATTTCTTGACCGCTGTCACCGAAAGTCGATCACCACTGGCGCGGCCTCGGCCGGGACGAGCCATACCCCATTCGCCTCACAGTGGTTGCTGTAGCGCGGACGTGGGGGTGGGCTGTCAGAGGACGCCGAGCGATAGTCGCAGGCGCCGAGGAGGCGCGCCCCTCGCCGAACGAGCGGGGTCGGCCCTCCGTCAACCCACACGAGACTTGGAGATTTCCATGACATACCGCCAGGGACAGCGCGTCGAGTACCGGGACCAGCAGAACCAGAAGCAGCAGGGCGAGATCCGGCAGACCGAGGGCAGCGGCGCGCAGACCCGCTACGCCGTCCAGAACGAGAAGACCATGCGAGAAGAGAAGATCAACGAAAGCCAGATCGAGCGAGAGCTGTCGTAACGGCTTGTCTGGACGCGGCCGCCGTTGCAAAGTGCAACGGCGGCTGTTCGCTCTCGCTCAGCAGCAAAGTCCCTCGGTTCCCGCTGATCGCGGCCGAACCACGGTGACAACGGGATGTCTGCTGTCGCCGGGGTGGGTGCGGGCACGTCCCAGCCCGTCACCCCGATGCGTGGACGCGGTCTCCCGGCGCAGGCGCCCTGCGGGCAGGCCGCAGCCGAGCTCGCCACCCACATCACCGGCAGCGGTGGCACCGCTGTCCCCCTGGCGTCCGACCTCCGCGCCCCCGAGGCCGTACGCGCCCTCTGCCTCCAGGCCCGTGTCCGGCTCGGGCCGCCGCCGGGTTCTGTTCCTCCGCAGCCGGCCGGGGCAGGGAAAGACTCAGCGGCCTGTTCCTGTGACACCTGGCAGCACCCGTGGCCGGAGACTTCCCGCCAGACCGCCGAGGAGGCCGACGCCTACCGGGTCGTACTCCACGGCAAGCTCGGTGCGGAGCGCTCGGCATTTCGCGATGCGCCTCGACGGGCCTGCTTTTCCAGGTCCGAGAGCAGATCGTCGAGCACCGCCTCCTCTTCGACACGAACTCCGTACTCGGTGAGGGCAACGGTCAAGGCCGGATCCCACGGAGTCGCGGCGGACGCGCCGGCCAACTGCTGCGGCTCCGTCACCCTGGGCACGGCCGCCCGGTAGTCGGCCGCTCCATACCGCCAAGGCCGCCACGGGGCACCGCGCCCCAGCGCCGTGGCGATGCGCACCCCACCCCAGTCGAAGTCACCGTGGTAGAGAAGTCCGGCTCCCTGCGCGGACAGGCCGCGCAGCAGAGTGAGCGCAGCCGCCGAGGGCTGTCCCTGAAGGCACACCATGGGCGGGCACGCCGGGCCGAAGGCGTCGGCAGCGGCGGACAGGACGGCCGGGTTCTCACACACGTGCACGGCTCCTGTCCCTGAGAGGACGCTGCTCGGAGCGTGGCGGGTGAGCGAACGCAGCGTCAGGACCGTGGGCTCCCCCGCCTCGGCCATCCAGTCGAGGGCCGGTGTACCTCGCAGGTTGAGGGTCAGGACGGTCGATGACACATCGTCCTTGAGCAATCCGGCCGATGCCCAGGCTTCCCGTCGCCACTCGGCACCGGAGCCGTCGGGAAAACCCGTGAGGGACCGGAGCCCCGACAGGACGAGAGCCGCAAGCGGAGTTCCCTCGTCCAGGGCATGGGCACCGGAGAGATGGCGTGCCGCGAACGTCGCACGTGACGTCGGGGGAACCGCGGGCAGCGCACGCAGCACCCGCACAGCGGCGCTCACCAGAGGGGCGGCGGCTTCCGGCGTGCGCGCGAGCCGCCGTAGGACACCGTCCCTGCGGATCCGTTCCGCCCAGTCGGCGAGCCCGGAATCCAGGGCGCCGAACGGGGCGTACGCCTCCTCCCAGGCCCGTTCCTCTCGGCCGCGTACATCCGCGTGCACGGCGACGGGTCCGGTCAGGGCCACCACCGCGGCCCCCAGGCCGTCGGGGCCGGCACCTGAGCGGCGCAGGATCGCGTCCACCGCGTCGAGGCGTACCGTCAGGGAGCGGCCCGCGCTCGGGGCACGTCCCAGAAGGCGCTCAGCGGCTCGGCGCTGAGGTTCGTCGGGGTGCGCCAGGGTGACCGCTCCGGTGAGGGGCCGGCCGCCGGCCATCCGCTGACGGACGCGTTCCAGAAGCCAGGCGAGGCCGGGGCCTCCGAGCAGCCGTCCGAGGCGTTCGGCGTCGGCCCGGCCGGTCTGTCCTTCGGTCTGCGGTGTCCCGGGCTGCTCCGCCGCAACAACGTCCGCCGGCCCCTCCCGATGCCCCGGTGCCCGAGGTCCGGGCGCTCGTACAGCAGCGGCCGGCCGAGCGGGAGGGTTCACGTCCACAGGGACTCCTGTTCTCCGACGCCCTCCGCACCAGCGGTCCGCACCGTCCCGGCGATCGGTCCCGCCGCGTCTTCGCCCTCCCGTTCGCAGCCATCGGCCTGGAGGGGAACCGCCGTCGCACGCGGGGTGACGCCTGGCTCGGTGCCGCGCCGTCGGTCGCTGCCGTCCCATTCCCAGCGGGTCACCAGGACGGCGTCGATGTCGTCGACGCGGGAGAGCTGTGCGATGGCGATGCCGGGCACTTGCGGGTAGCAGGCCCATTCCCGTTCGCTGGTCATGACGACGTCGAGGTCGAAGGCACGCAGCAGGCCGAGACACTTGGCGCGGGAATCGTCGTCCACTCCGGCAAACGCCTCGTCCAGGGTGACCAGCCGGGGGGCGTGCGCGCCGCCCGCGCTCGCGTAGTGGGAGGACGCGGCGGCGAAGAGGGGCACGGACGCCGCCAGGACGCGTTCGCCGCCGGAGGCGGGCCCGGTGGCGGGCACCCACTTGCCGTGCTGGTGCCGTTCGACGCCGAACTCGTGCCAGGCCCGGTAGTCGAGGGCGGCGGTGAGGTCCTCCTGCCAACTGCCCGTGCTGTCGTCGGCCTGGCGGCGAGCGATCTGCTCCTGGAGAAACACGCCGACTGCGGCCCTGTCCTGCGGCGACCAGGCGTCGGCCGACTGGCGCAGCCGTTCCCGGGCCTGAGCCAGCCCCTGCGGGGCCCGGCGGGAGGCCCGCCACACCAGGCGCAGCTTCATTCCGGTCGAGGTCGGGCGCTCCTCCAGTTCCTGGTTCATGGCGCGCACCTGGCGTTCGGCGGCTCCGATCAGCTCCTGGAGTGTCCCGGCGACCTCGGTGATCAGATGGGTCTCCAGGATCTCGCGTTCGTGCGCCGACAGGATGCGGGTCAGTTCGGCGACCTCCGTGGCCAGGGCCTCGGCGAGTTCGGGCACGGCGCGTTGCCGGCCCTGGTAGACGATGTCGACCCGCATGCCGTCCTCGCTCGGACGGGCCGTGGCGGTGTGACCGTGCCGGGAGAGCGCGTCCTGCAGCCTGCCGAACTCCTCGCTCAGTCGCTTCTGAACGCGTTCCCAAGCCGCGTCCGAATCGTCGGTGGACGAGAGCCGGGACTCGATGGCACGGGCGAGGCTCACGGCAGGGGTCGCCGCCCACGTGCCGCCGCCGTGATCCGGTACGACGATGTCGGGGAGGGCGACGGCGAGCAGCCCGGTCGAGACGAACCGCTGGAGCGCCGCGACGGCGCGCTCACGCGCGGCCGTGGCGTCCGTGACGTCCTCGTTGAGCCGCTCGATGCGTCCCTCGGCATGGCTCGCCCGCCGGTCCGCGTCGCGAATGTCCGCCTGTGCTCGCTGCTGCTCACTCTCACAGACTCGGGCGGCACCAGCGGTCTCCTCCAGCCGCCGCTGGAGCTCGGCGACGGCCGCTCCGACGGTGGAACGGAGAGTCCGCAGGTGTTCGTCCGCCGAGGCGGCGCGACGTGCCGCTTCCGTGGTGCGCTCGGTGAGTTCGGAGACAAGGAGTTCGGCCCGGCCGGTCTCGGCCTGATCCCCGGTGACCGCGTGCTCGGCGTCCGCGCGCTCACGCAGGGCCGGCCACAGCGCCGCGAGGTGGGCGGTGTGATCGGCGAGCGCCTGGTGCACGGAGGCCAGCCCCTCCCGGTCGGTGGGGAGGTTCATGGCGGCCGCCGTCTCGCTGAGTTCGGTCGCCGTATGGTCGGCCTCGTCGGCCGCCCTGTCCAGTTCGGCAGCCCGCTCCCGCTGCCGGGCACGGGCCCGTTGGAGCGCGTCGGCCGCGGCGGTGACCCGTGCGTGCGCGTGGCGCAGGTCGTCGTCGCCGGGTACGGCCGCGAGCTCGGCGTCGAGCTCCTCACGGCGCCCAGTCACCGCGCGCAGCGCCTCGGCCAGCTGCTCCCTCTCCGCTTCCAACGCCTCCCGCTCGACGTGCAGTTCGCCGATCCGGGTGCGGCGCGCCTGTTCCCGCGCTCCTTCCCCCACATACTGGGCGCTGTCCTTGGCCCAGCTTCCGGTCAACGCACCGACGCGGAAGCGCCCGTCCGTGGCGACCCATGTGCGGTTGCCGCCCGTCTCCCGGACGTCCTGCGCCGGCCCATCACTGTTCTTGCCGGCCAGCCCGATCGAGGCCAGCAGGCGCCGGACCGGCTGTTCCCCCACGGCGGCGGCCCCCACGTCCGCGTGGTTGACCGCCGGACACAGCACATGGTCGAGACCTCCGTCGCCGGGCAGGTCCAAGGGGTCGAGGAGCACGTCGTGCCCGTCCGCCGCCACCGCGGAACCGTCCGGCCGCACCCAGGCGTCGAGGAGCCCCGACGCCTCCAGCGCAGCCTCCAGTCCCGCGCGTTCGGCCTCGGTGACGTGCGGGCGGAAGTCGACGAGCCGCCACAGCGGGGCCCCGAGGCCTCGTGCCCGGGCATCGGGGGTGCGGGTGTACGGAGCAGACGGACCTCGCTGCCCGCCCGTTTCGAGCGCGGTCAGTTCCTGTGCCACGAGCCGCTGCCGCTCTGCCGTCGCCGCCTCGCGATGGGCCAGGGCGGCAGCCTGGTCGGCCAGGTGGGAGGCGACGGCACGGTGGGTTCCGGTCGCGGCGACACGTGCCGGGTGAGGACCGTCCAGGCCACTCACCCACCCCTGCACCGCGTCGAGGACCCCCGGCAGTCCGGCCACCCGCAACTCCACACACCCGGACAGGTGTTCCCGCACGGCCTCGACGAGCACGCGCCCGGCTTCCTCGACGCCTTCCTCCGCCTCGGTCAGCAGCTCCCCGCTGTGCACGGCTTCCTCATCGGCCTCGTCGGCGCGCAGTCGGACGGCCCTGCGTGTCTCCTCGGCACGCTCGGCCCGCGCGGCGAGGTCCTCCACATGCCCGACGGCACGCCGTCTGCTCGCCGTCGCCTCGTCCGCCGCGCGGCGCAGCGCCGCTGCGGGGGCTCCCTCGGTCCGCGGGCCGTCGAGCCGGGCCGCCGCGGCACTGTCGGCCACACGGCCCAGGATGTCGTCCAGTGTCTCCCGCGCGGCGGTGAGCCGGTTCGTCGCGGTGGCGAGCCTGCCCAGGGCCCGGGTGTGTGCCTGGGACGCCGTCTGCCGGTCCGCCTCGGAGCGCGTCAGGTCCGCCGCCGTACGGGAGGCGTCGGCCGCCGCCTGGTCGAGTGCGCGTGCGTCGCGCATCTCGGGCCCGGTCCGCAGGGCCGCGTCCTGCGCGCTCAACCGCGCCGCGCGCTCGTCGAGCGACGCCGCCCGCTCCTGGGCTTCCGCCCGGTCTGTCACGGCCTGTTCGCGATCGCCCTGTGCCTTGAGGAGCTCCCGCTGGATGTGCTCGTAGCGGGCGTGTTCGGTGCGGGGCAGGCGGGCCCGGCGCCGGGAGGCGATGCGGGCGTAGCGCCGGTAGTGGTCGAGGAACCCCGACGAGGCCGCTTCGGCCTCGCGCGCCGCCCGCAGTTCCTCCTTCTCCTCGTCCAGCGACCGGAAGGCCTCCGCCGCGTCGGCGACGACCGCCTGGTCCATCGGCGCCAGCGCCTCCGTCAGCGCCCGGGACAGGGCGGCTTCGTTGGGGCGCTTGGACAACTGGGGCTGGCGCAGCTGGATGAGGAGGTCGACGAGCGCGCCGTAGCGCCGCTCCCCCAGCCCGAAGAGAGCTTCGTCGACCGCTCGGCGATACGTCTTCGCGGTGTCGTACACCATGCCGCGGCTACCGACGGCCTCCGCGAGCCGGTCCCGGGACAGAGCCGTACCGGTCGCGTCGAGCAGGTCGAGTCCGGCGCCGATCCGCTGGTCGGTCACGGCGAACCAGTGGCGGGCGATGCCGCGTCCGGCGACGGCCTTCAGTCCGCAGAGCAGCGTACGGAAATGAGGCTCGCCCGTGGTCTCGTCGAGTCGTCCGAACTCGATCCAGGTGTAACCGAGCCGTTCCGGATGCGGGTGCTCACCGCCGAGCAGCAGGTTCCACTCCATCCGCTTGCCGGGGTCACCGTCCGGTTCGACCCGGCGGGCGGAGAGATCCCCGTCCAGCAGGAACGGCAGGGTGAGGGCGAGCACCTTCGACTTGCCGGTGCCGTTGTTGCCTCGCAGCAGCAGCCGGCCGTCGCGGAACCAGAACTCCTCGACGTCGTAGTGGAACAGGTCGACGAGCCCGATACGCAGGGGCCGCCACCGGCCGGGAGCGGGGCTGGGGAGAACGGGGGCCGGGAGCGCGGTCAAGGCGCGATTCACCTTTCTTTCTTCACGATCGTGTCCGATGACGTGGCAGGGTGCCGACGGGCCGGCCCGGGTTCTCTGACGACGGCCTCGCCGACCGCGTACCGCGCGAGGGCCGGTCGCGGCACGACACCCCGTTCGGTGCGCTCAGCGAGCCCCAGCGCTTCCAGCTTCGCCAGGGCCTGCTCCACGAGTACGGGCTCGGCGCCCGGCTCTCTGGCCGACTTGGCCCAGAAGCTGCCGTGCTCCGCGGCGAGTTCACGCACCCGCAGCGCCAGCTCCGCCGGTGTGACGGGCCGGTCTGCCCCCGCCAGGTGCTGGGCGAGCAGCAGGGTGACGTGCCCGTGCGTGCCCTGTTCCGGCATGCGTACGTCGGTGAGGTCGTCCAGCGGATCGACCATGGCGATGCCTTCGGCGCGCACCTCGGCCACCAGTCCGGTCAGCTCGCCGATCCGCGCGGTGATGAAGCCGCGCTGCCGGGTGAGGTAGGCCAGTTCGTCGTCCGTGAGGTCGTCGTAGTAGAGCACCGGGTCGTCGAGGAGGCGGCGCGTCAGCTTCCAGCGGATCGCACGGAACCTCAGTTCGTCGCTGTCGAGGGCGGTCTGCGCCGTCATCTCCACCAGCCGCTCCTCGAAGTCCTCGGTTTCGACGAGGGAGGGGCCGCGCAGGGACGCCGGCATCCCGGCCAGCACACGCCGCCGTACGTCGTACAGCACGTCCCCGGATCCGCTGACGTACGCCTCCTCGTCGCCCGCCACCCTCCGCAGCACCCCTGCCCGCAGCAGCAGTCGTACGACGGCCGCGAGGTCGAGGCGCTCGTCGCGCCGTTCCAGGGTGAACGTGATCCCGGCGGCGACGAGTTCGGGATCAGCGGCGGCCAGCACGACCTGTTCGGCGAGCCGGCCGAGCGCCACCTGGGCCTCGCCCCGCTCCAGCGCGGCCAGCGTCAGGCAGAGCAGGACGTAGCGGCGGCGGGTGAAGGGCAGGGCGGTCCGGGCGGCCTCGCGGGCGGGATGCGTGGCGTCGGTGAGGGTGCCCGGCGTCTTGCGCAGTCGCGCGGCGTCGGCGTCCGTGCGCAGCGTCCAGCCGGCGTTGCGCTCGAACCACTCGCGCAGTTCGGCGGTGTGCCGTCGCACCAGCCGGAACTCGTCGGCTTGCGGCCCGTCGGCGGTGAGCAGCGGCTCCTTCAGCAGGGCGCGCGCGGCGCGCTGGAGATCGGCCTCGCGCTGGCCGTCGAGGATCTCGGCGAGCGGGCCGGTCACAGACCCTCCTCCGAGCCCGCGACCGGCCCGGCCCCGACCGGGGCGGGCACGGCCCCGACGGGCGGACCGAACCAAACCTCCTCCGTGAGGTCGATGATGTCGATCAGATGGTCGGGCCCGCTGAACACCCCGTCGGGTGTGCGCACTTCGGCCGTCGAACCGTCGTCGAGTGCGGTCAGCCGGATCTCCATGGAGCCGTCCCCGCTGGTGGCCACGGTGGTCGTCGTCTCCGGCCGCCAGGTGGCGAGGGCGTCGCCGAGCAGCCGCAGGAACAACCGAAAGGCGACCGGATCGAGTTCCCCCAGCCGGGACAGCCGCACCGGCCCGCCCGTCGCGAGCCGCTCCCGGGCCTCTTTGATCTCCCCCGCCTGCCGGGCGGCGATCTCGGCGAGCCTGCGCTTCGCCTCCCCCCGGTCGGCCACCCGGCGCGGCTTGCCACGCCGCTCGTAGCTGCCGGTACGGCGCAGCTGAGGGCTGATCCGCAGCGGTCGCGACTCGGCCCACGGCGTCGAGGCCGGCTCGGGCGCGGCCGTCCGCTCGGCGAGGGTGTCGCCGTCGACGGTGAGATGCCGGGACGGATACAGCCCGAACGCCACCCGCCACAGCCGGTGCCGCGCCTCGTCGTCCGGCGCCTGGGCGAACCACCGGGCCAGCGTGCGGAAGTCGGCCGAACGGTCGGAACGTCCGGCCCGCCGCTCGTTCAACTGCCTTACGACGGCGAGGAGCTGCGGAATCGACCCGAGCGCGCGCCCCCGCAGCAGCCGGGCCTGCGACTCCCGCCCCTCCCCCGACACGAACCACTGCGCGAGCCCCGACCACCGGCCCGCCCACCGCTCGTACGCCACCGCCTCCGCATGCTCGGCGTCCTCGGGAGAGGCGTCGGCAGCCTCCCGAGCGGCGGCAAGCCGCAACAGCGGCCCCACCCGCCCCTGATCCTCCAACTCCCCGATCAGCAGCGCGATCCGCCCGCCGAGGGTGATCAGGTCCTGGATGAACCGCTCCAGGTACTGGATCAGCCGGTCCTTGTACGCGAGGAACGCCTCGACCTCGATGTCGTGCAGATCAATGGTGCGCTGGAGCGACCCCATGAAGGCACGGGCGTTGTCGGCAAGGTCGGCGAAGCGCGCGGTCAGCACGGACAGGGCGACGTGAGCCTTCGCCGGATCCGGCTCATCCTCCGCCACGATCACCAGGAGCGCCCGCAACTGCGTGACGATGTCGTGCAGCGCGACCGCCTGAAGCTCCCCGCGCCGCCCCAGCACCTCGTCGTACGTCCCCAGCGCCGCCTCGGCCGCCTCACCGGCCCGCGTGAGCTGGTAGATGAACCGCCTGCGGTAGAAGTCCTCGACCGCCGTCACCCGCGCGTGGTCCGGATCGGCCCGCAGATTCCCCCAGGTGACGAGGCTGTCGAGCGCCTTCACCACCGGCTCGACGTCGGCGGGCCGGCTCCCCGCGTCCAGGGCGGCGTACACGTCTTCCGGCCGCAGGTGCACGGCGAACCGCTCCTTGGCGACGAGGAAGGCACGCATCACCTGGCGGTAGAGGGGAGCGTTGGGGACGGTGAGGTGGGCGAAGGGGGTGTAGTCGGCGGGGCCTGGGATCTGGGAAGTCATCGTCGGCCCATTGTCCCGGATGTGTGCCCGTACCCGGGCGTGACGTCCAATTTTCGAGCGGCCGGGCCGTCTCCTCGTCCAGTTGGGCGGCCAGCAGGGCGCGCAGGGAGAAGTCGTAGGCCCGGTTGGCGACGAAGCCCGCGCGGTGGGCGGCGTCCTGCACGGAGTCGTTGAACAAGAGGGTGCCCCGCTCCGGTCCGGGGGCCAGCTCGCCGCCGGTGAACAGCTGGGTGACGGAGGCGGCGGCCAGCGGCGCGAGGCCGCGGCCGAGGAAGCGTATGGAGTTGCCGGTGGCGCAGTCGACGGGGCAGACATCGCTGAGCGGGTGGCCCGGTCGCACCTTGCCGGTGGCCGCGCCGAGCCGTCGCATCAGCATGGCCACGTCCGTGCCCTGGGCGCCGTCGTAGGTGTGAAACTCATCGACCACGACGTAGGCGAGGGCTTCGTCCTGCCAGAGCGGTACGTCCTCGGCCCGCTGGAGCAGCAGGTCCAGCATCTTGTAGTTGGTGATGAGGATGTCGGGCCGCCCGCCGCGGATGCGCGCCCGGTCCGTCTCCACGTACGCGTAGCCGGTGGCCGGCTCATCGCCGATGTAGAGAGCTGCGGACACCTGGGCGAGGCGCGGGTCCTTCAGTTGGTCGTTGAGGCGCTGGGCCTGGTCGGTGGCGAGCGCGTTCATCGGGTACAGCAGGATCGCCTTGACGCCGTCCTGGCCGGCCGCCCGCGCGCGTCGGCAGTGGTCGAGCACGGGCACCAGGAAGGACTCCGTCTTGCCCGATCCGGTGCCGCGCCTTATCAGCCGGCCCACGGACTCCCTGGACCGCGAGATCGGCGACGGCACGCATCTGGGCGAACTGGTCGCGACACTCCACCTGGCGCCGACGCCGGAGGAGGTGCTCCACCCCAAGTACTCGCTGCAGCGGGTGGAGGAGTTGCTGGCGCGCGCCGACCTCGCCGAGCGCGAGGCCGATGTGATGCGGCGGCGCAGCGAGCTGGTGGACGGCGAGCGTCACACGCTGGACGAGATCGGCAAGGAGTACGGCGTCACGCGGGAGCGCATCCGGCAGCTGGAGACCCTGGCCCGGGACCGGTTGAAGACGGTGCTGGCGGGTGGGGTGCCGGAGCCGCGCGGGAAGCGGAGGCGCAGGCGGAAGCCCGAGCCGGGTGTGCCGGAGGCGGCTCCTGCCGTGCCCGCACCGGTCCCGGAAGTGGCAGCTCCGGTCCCGGAAGTGGCGTCCCCGGTCCCGGAAACGACTCCTCCGGTTCCCCCGGCGCCCAAGGTGAAGGGGCCATGCATGCCGGAGAGGCAGGAGGCGCTGTTCTGAGAAGGGTCAGAGGTCCGGCCGGATCTTGCCGCCGACGTGTGCGATGCGGATCTTGCCTTCCTCCCCGATGGGACGGAGGTGGATACGGCCGGCTCCCGGGGTGAAGCGGGCGTGGAGGTGGAATGTCTCCCACTCCCCGTCGTCCTCGAACCGGCACACCCGCTTGCGCGTCTCGCCCTCCGGAGTCACCTTGCTCTGCCATTCCGGCTCATGCATCGTGGCCGGGTCCCATGCGGCGGCTGCGGCGTCCAGCCGCTCCAGGCAGCGCCGTACGGGCACGACCCAGCGCGGGTCGAGGTCGCTCAGCTGGGCTTCGGTGCGGGGCAGGAACTGGAGGCTCGGGTACAGGTCGGCCTTGCGTTCCCAGATCTGGCGCCCCGTGGCTGCCCTGGCCAGGCTCGACTCCCGGATCCAGCCGAGGTGTTCGTCGACGTGCGGCGGGGCCGAGATGTGCCGGACGTCGACACAGTCGCGCTCGAACTCCAAGGAGCCGTCGTCGAGTTCGACGAGTTCGCTGCGTTCGACACTGACTGCCGGCGTCTGCCACTCGTGGGCCACCGGAAGGCTGACCGCGATGCCGTCCATGAAGTGCGCGGCGCCCAGGGCCAGGGCTTCCTCGCCCTCGTGGCGGTATTCGAGATTACCGTCGGCGTCCGGTGCCGGGTAGACGCTGCGGACCGGGGATCTGTTCCGCAGGCTCAGGAGACGCTGCCAGCGGACGTGGTTCTTCGGGCTGGCTCCGATCCACTTGCCGATCGGGTATCCCTCGGCGATTTCCAGCGACTTGAGTTCGACCTCGCTGACCAGCGAGGTATCGCCCGGATGCTCCTTGGCGACGGCGCGCACCGCGTCGACGAGGTCGGCCATGGCCGCATCGGCGCGGTCCGGGTCGCAGGTGGTGGCACAGGACTTCTCGTTCAGGAATAACAGAGGCACGCGTTCCCCCTCGGTTTGCGGTGACTCCTCGTCAGTCCAGCAACTGATCCAGCGAGTTCTCCCATTCATCAAAGAACCCTTCGGGCCACTGGGCGAGCATGCCGTCCTCGTCGACGCGGGGGCTGATGACCTCGGCGCCCGAGCCGTTGCCCCGGAAGAAGTGGATGACGGCGTCGTCCGGCCGCAGGTCCCCTCGTTTGACGGCAAGGCGGACGCCGTTGAGGACGTGGTCGCTGTGGGTCTCGACCACCAGTTGCGCCCCGGTGGCGGCGGCCGCGGAGATCAGGGCCGCCATCCTGGTCTGCCCCTTGGGGTGCAGGTGGGCTTCGGGGTTCTCCAGCAGGATCAGACTCTCGGGCGTCGTGGTGAGACAGGCGACCACGATCGGCAGGGCGTACGTGAGACCGAAGCCGACGTTGGTGGGCCGACGGCGGCGGGTGGCATTGATCCCGGCGGTTCCACCGAAGCCGTAGGAGAGACGGACAAAGTCGGTGCCCTCGATGGCGGTGGCCTGGAGGTTCACGCCGGGGCAGAGTTCCTGCATCCAGGCGACGGTCTGGTCGAGGAGCTGAGGAGAGGTCGCATTCGGGTGACGGAGCGGGCCGTCGGGAACCTCGCGCTCGGCGTTGTATCGCAGGTAGTTGACGGTGTGTTCGCCGCGTACACCGAGAAAGCCGCGGTCGATGGCGACCTGACGGGAGCGCGGGTATGTGACGGCGGGGGTGATGCGGTCGGCATGGAGGTACTGAAAGGGCAGGCTCAGGAACCCTCGCCACCCGGGGAAGTCGTAGGCCTCCATCACATCCTCGTCGGGCTGCTGAAGGTCGTAACGGGCGATGAACCGGCCGACGTTTCCATCGTCGAATTCATCATCCACTTCGTCATCGACCACGAAGCCCACCACAGGTGCGTCGGTTGCGAGCAAGTCGTCCGCAGAGCCGAAATCGTCATGCAGCACGTCTCGTGCTGTGCCCACTTCGACCAGCTCGCCGTTGAGCAGCAGGCCCTCTTCAGGAGAAGTCGACCGATCAGGTCCGAACGACTGGCGCAACAGGGCCAGCGCCTGTAAAACGCTGCTCTTGCCTGACGAGTTCAGGCCGGTGAGGAGAGTCAGCGGTCCCATCGGGAGTTCGAGGCGGCGGAACGCCTTGAAGTTGACCAGGGTGAGTTGGGTGATCACTGTCAGGCGTCTCCGTGTTCGAGGAGGTCTTCGAAGAGTTCCTGCACGGCTTCGAACCGCTTCCGTACCTTCTTGGGGTCGCCGGTGGCCACGGAGATGGACCGTTCGAACTCCGTGTCCTCCATGAGGTCCGCGAAGGCTTCCGGCGCGTCCAGCTGCCTCAGCATGTCGTGCTGGAACGGGGCAAGCCCGGCCAGGTTCACCGCGATGGTCTCGAACAGGGCCTTGTTGATGGGGGACTTGCGCTGCTGGCCCGAGCGGTACTTGCGGAAGGCATGGACGCCGAAGATCGCCTGGGCCACGGTCATGGCGCTGGTGAAATCGTTCCGCAGCCGCACCTCGTCCTCGTGACCGAAGCGGTTGATGAGGTGCATGGCATCCGCCAGGAAACCGTCGAAGTCACCGTTGCGGTATCCGTCCGGAGGAGTCAGCCGGAAAGCCAGGAAACGAAGGACCATCTCGCGGTCGGCCATCCGGTCCCCGACCACGCTGTACCCGGTGGCGCTGCGGAACTCCTCGGACTCGGCGAGCTCCGCGAGGAAGGTCCTGGAGCGGCCCGGGATCAGCGCGTGCCGGATCTCCTGTCGGGTGAGGGGTTCGCCGCCGGTGTTGATGCGGGCGAAGACGTTGAACATGACCGGCTCGGGGGTGCCGCGCCGGATGACATGGACAACGACCTCGGTCTCGCGCAACCGGATCTGGAGCTTGCCGGAGAGGTCGTGGAAGCCCGCCCCCGCGAAGTTGCGCAGGTACTCCAGGCCCTTCAACTTCAACGGAGCGGCATCCACCGTCTCGGCGTCGAAGAAGCGAGCGATAGAGGTCAGGCGCTGAATACCATCCACGATGGCCCAGCTGCCATCCTTCTGCTCGGCGGCGTAGAAGGACGGGATGGGAATGCGCAGAAGCAGCGACTCGATCAGACGGCTCTGCTTCTCATCCGTCCAGATGCCGGCCCGGCGCTGGAAGTCGGGCGCGAGGTCGATCATCTCGTTGCGGAGCCGGGAGATCAGCAGGTCGACCGTGGTCGTGCGGGTCTCGATGTCGATGTGCTCGGGGTCGAAGGGCGAGGTGATCTGGTCGACGCCCTCATCGGTGACTTCCCGCTCGACGTCGGTGGGCTGCCCGTCGGAAGCGGTCTCCCGGCCGAAGAGCTCGTCCAGGGTGACGAGGTACTCCCCCGGCGTCTCCTGGTACCGCTCATAGACCGACCGCCGGTCCCGTGTGCGCCCCTGGCTGCTGTCCTCCAGCGCGGCCATGTCGTCCGTCGCCCTCGCCCTCGTGTCGTGCCGGGTCGCTCTGTCCGTCCTGGCCTCCTCACCCTACCGGCCGTGATCCCGCGGTGACGGCTGAACGATCAGCGCAGTGGGGGCAAGGCGGGGAGGGGGACGGTGCCGATCGACTCGGCTCATCACCCGCCGCCTCGGGTTCCCCGGCGGTGGACGAACGGCCGGTGAGAAGCTCTCCGCCCCGGTTCAGGAATTCGCGAAGGGGTGTGCAGGTCGTGGCGACACCGGCCAGGCCCGCAGCCGCCAGCAGGCCCGATACTTCTCCCCCACCCGGGAGCAGGAACGCCCCGGCGAGAAGCCCCGCGGCCACCGCGATCCTGCCCGCACCGGCCAGCAACCGGCTCCTCAGCGGCTCGGTCGGGGAACCCGCCCCTTCGCGTTCCGGGGCGTTCGCGAGGAGCCGGGGGTCGACGATGACCAGGCTGTCCCGCCGGGCACGGGCGCGGCAGCTGTGCCGGAGTACGTCGGCGACGAGCCGGGACAGGTCACGCTCGGCGGCGGAACGGTCCGCTCCCTCACCGAGGAGGTAGCGCTGGTTGCCATCGGCGAGTGCCGCGATCAGGCGTTCCGTGGTTTCCCGCACGCTCTCGCGAACAGCGGGCGGCATCGTGCGGGTTCCGTGCCGGGCATGGGCGCGCAGAACGTTGCAGAGGCGCCGGAACTGCTTGCCGTGGGCATCGAGCGCGGGGTCCTGCGTACCGCGCCGGGCCGGGATGAGCAGCGCTTCCAGGAAGCGGATCGCCTCCACCGTGACGGCACCGGCCGGGTCGGAGACCGTGGTGGCCCGATCGTCGGCAGCCATGAGCACGATGGAGACACTGCCGAACCCGGTGACGGCGGCGAACATCCAGAACGGCATGCCTTCTTCGGCCCGGGCGAACGAAGTCGCCCACCAGAGGGGGAGCACGGCGAGCAGGAGGGGCTGTCGAGCTGATCAGGCCCGATGTCGGAGCCACGGAGGTCGACGGTGTACTGGGCGGCGTCCCCGGTACGGGCCGCCCGACCGATGCGCTGCCAGCGGGGCTGCTTACAGCGCCAGCAGCTACCAATCCCAGCCGGGGTTGACGAAACAAATAGGGGCACCCCCAGCAGCACTCGGCAAACCGGAGGTGCCGGCCGTGCGGTGGGGACGGTTCAAGCGGTGAGGTTGCGCAGCCGGTCCAGGACAGCTTGCCGCTCCTCGGTGTCGTCGCTCCAGCCCTGTGCCCAGTCGAGCGCCGAGCCGCCCCCCGACTCCCGAAGGTGCGGGTCGGCTCCATGACGTAGCAGCAGCTCGACAAGGGGCAGGTTCGCTTTGGTAGCGGCTGCGGCGAGTGGTAGTCCGCTGCGCCATCCCCGGGATTCGGCGTTGGGCAAGGCCCCGGCCGCCAGGAGCAGCTCGGCGCAGCGGTTTTCACCTTGGGCGGCGGCAAGGTAGAGCGGTGTGGCTCCGTCAGGGTCGCGGGTGTCGGGATCGGCCCCTTGGGCGAGGAGTCGCTGGAGAAGTCCGACGTGTCCGTCACCGGCAGCCGCGGCAAGCCGCTTCGGCAGCTTCTTACGCTTTCTGTTGTTCACGTGTCTCCACGGACGCGGGGCCTACCGCCTGGAGCTGCGGAAGGTGCAGTGGTGCGCCCGGTGCCCCTTTCCGTACTTCTTGCTGATCTGGGCTTGTACATCTCGCTGGGCGCTCTTTTCGGCCTCCGACTTGCTCTTTCCCTTTCCGGTGCCCTTGAGCTGCTTCTTGCCGTGGTCGCCGCTTCCGATCTTCTCGACACCACAGACGGCGGTGGAGTACCACGTCTTGGGCTTGGCCATGGTGGCATCGGAGGCTTCGGCGGTTCCGGTGAGGGCGAGCAGAGCGCATGCCGCTGCTGCGGTCCAGCACGCGATGGACTTCTTCACCATGCCTCGCTTCGGGTCGGTGGGGTGGGCGTGGTGGCGCCCAGCGGACACGGTGGCATGCGCTGAGGATGGGATTGGGTGGCCGTTCAAGGCTGGAGTTGAGGTGCGGAACGGTTCTTCGCCCGTTGTTACGGGGGTGGGCGGCTTTTACGGGGCGTGATGGTTTCACACGTTCGCGTGAGGTGAAGCCAGGGGGTCGTTCGCATTACCTCGGGCTGAAGGCCCGCCGCAGATGCCGCGGCCATCTTTCCTGGCCGGTGGGACTGCCGTGACAGCGGCGTGGGGCCGAACAGAGACGTGGTTGCAGGCGCACGCCCCCACGTCGCGCGCGAGGCTCCGACCGCCCACGACCTGCGAGCAGTTGGACCGTGTGCCGAGCAGGTCGTCGGCTGCCCCCTGCCGGACGAGCTGAAAGCGCTGTGGCTGCTGCACGACGGTGCCTATGAGATGCCAGGACACCTGACGACGTTTCAGGCTACGGTCGGGCGCCAGGAGATGCTGGCCTCGCCTCCCGCCGCTGGACCACTGCCGAGCTCGAGGAGTTCGGCCGCCGCCATGCCCGTGGGCGCTTCGAGCGCGAGGATCTGCAGTCGAACCTCACGGGCGCCGAGTGAACCGACGACGAAGCCTTCGCCGCCTATGGGCTCGATGACGCCACCATCACCGCTCTCCGCGCCTGGGCCGTGGAGTGGGCCGACGTCCTCGCGACCCGAACCCTCGAAGAGTCCGATGATCCGGACATCGACTGATCGAATCCGGACGAGACCGCATCTACAAGCTGCCGACGAGACCGATCAGCTCCAAGAGCTCTCGGTCACCTGGACGGGCTACGAAACCCGGCATCACGCTGCGTCTGTACACGCTGAGGGCTGCGACAGCCGTGGCCGGTAGGGCCATGTGCTCCCGAGCGCCTGCGCTGCCCGCGAATGGTCGCAAGGACGCAGGATATCCACTGCGCGCGACGGCGGGGCCGTGTGTGCCCAAGGACGGTAGCCGCCGCAACCGGGTTTGAGCCGGGCACACGGACAGCGCCATGATGGGGCCGTTCGAGTGGCCCCGGAGCGGTGGGAGCAGCAGATGTGGCGAGACGGGAAGACAGCCCCGTCCGATCTCCAGTTGAAGATCGTGCTGCACGGTACGAGACCGCCCCTGTGGCGGCGCCTTGTGCTGCCGTCCGACACGTCACTCGGGACGCTGCACGACGCCATCCAGGTCGCCTTCGGATGGCACGGTGGCCATCTGCACCTCTTCACCGACGAGTTCGGCCGGGGGTACGGCGACACGGCCCGACTCACCGACATCGATCTCGGCTTCGGCCGCGGGGTCGGCGACGAGGACGCCACCGCGCTCGGCGACGTGCTGGCCGAGGAGGGAGCACGGCTGCGCTACGTCTACGACTTCGGCGACGACTGGGAGCACGGGATCACGCTGGAGAAGACACTGCCCCGCCCGGACGGCGCGAAGCGGACGGTGCGCTGCGTCGGCGGGCGTCGTGCCGATGTACCGGCCGAGGACATCGGCGGCGTGTGGGGGCTGGCCGAGGTGCTGGAGTTCCTCGACACCCCGGACGGGGCCGGGGATGGCCCGTACGGTGAGCTCGTTGCCGAACTGCGGGCGGCCGGTTACGAGCCGTCGGCCTTCGACCGGGACGGGATCACCGCGCGGCTGGCCCGGTTGACGCCGGACACGGTGTCCGGCAGTGCGAAGCCGTCGGCCGGTGATCGGGCCGGGCGCGGCGGTGTCCGTCGGCTGACCGCCGAGGACGTGGCGTTGTGTACCTGCGGGCAGTGCGGGGTGGGCGATGCGGTCGATGCCGGAGTCGACGGACCGGCCGAGGATATGCCTGTGCTGCGCCCGGTGACCCTGGCACCGCAGGAGGACCTTGTCGCTGCCGTGCGGGGTGTTCCGCTCTTCGACGCGGCGCTGCGGCTCGCCGCCTGGTGCCGCGAGGGACGGCAGGTCACCGCCGGCCGGGTGCTGCGGCCCGCGCTCGCCCGTGAGGCTGTCGAGGAGCTCCGGCTGTGGAAGCTGGCCGGCGACGACTCGCCGTATGCCGATGCCGTCGCGCGGGCTCGTGCGTTGAAATCGCTGCGCAGCGCCAAGGACGTTTCCGTTCTCGATGATCCGTGGTGGCTCGCCGTGGATGGCGGGTTGATCACGATCAGCGGGGGCCGCGCATGGGGTGGCACGGCAACCGACTTCACCGGTGAGGACCTTCCGGAATTCTGGGCCGCCACTATGGGCGATCTACTGGAGGAGATCGGTGAGACGGGGGTGCTGGACGGGTGGCACGGTGAACTGGGCGAGCTGACGGCCGAGATCGCCGACTCACTGGTCGGCCTGCTGTACGACGCCCCGGACGACGCCTGGGTGGATGTCGACGACCTGCGTGCGAAGGCCCGCGAGGTGGGCGAGAACGGGCCGGAGTTCGATCTCTTCCAGGCGCTGTTCGCGGCGTCCTTCAGCGAGCTCGGGGAAAGGCTCGCCCTGCTGGGTGCGGTGGACTACGAGCCCGGTGACGGCGGCGATTCGGCCGAGGAGAATCTGCGCACACTCCTGAACTCCATGGTCGGACAGGAGCTGGGCGGCGGTTCAGGAACCTCGGCGGCGGCGTCGGATCGGTCGTGGGACGACAAGCGCGGGCACCGCATGCGGCTCACCCAGCTCGGCCGCTACGGGCTCCGCGCCTATCTGATGGAGTGCGGTGTGCCCGCGCCCCTGCTCGGTGAGTACGCCGAAGCCGACGCCGGCGCTCTGCTCCAGGGGCTCCTGGGCTACTCCCCCGAGGAGATGCGCCGGGAGGTCGAAGGGTGGCTGGCACACCGTACGGCGGCGGATGCCGCGGTAGGGCTGCTCGACGCATGCGCGGGAGACGGCTCCGAGGCAGCGGCGAAGCGTGCCGTGGCCCAACTGGTGCTGGCCGACCTCCACGACCCCCGGGCACGGCGCGTGCTGCGCAAGGCAGCGGACTCCGACATCGAGGGATGCCGCCAGGTGGCCACCGCGACCCTGGGCGCACACCCTGGGGCAGAAGCACACATGGACCCGGCGCGGGCGGAGGAGGCCGGATTGTGGCTGCTCGTCGACGGACTGTCGATCCTCGCCAGTGCTCAGGAGAGCGAGGAGCTGACCCAGGGCTTCCTGGAGAACTGGAACACGGCGCCGGAGGCGCTCGAACAGCGGGTGGACGAGCTGTGGCGAGTGCAGCACCCAGCCACCCCCCTGGTGCTCGCCGAACTGGGTGAGGGCCTGCGCGGCGTCGACAAGCGGCTGGCCAAACGCATGCGTACCGCAGCGAACAAGGCCCACTCCCGCAGGTGACAGCAGGGTCGGAACCTGCTGGTGGACGAAGGAGCGGTGAAGACCGCCTGGACGACGGTGAGGCGAAAGAGAGTGGCACGAGTCCTCGTACGGGAGCAGAGCACAGGCACGAGGAGCGTGCCGCGATGGGCCGCACCGGAGTCGGCTGCCTGGGCGCGGAGTCGGCTCAACGACGGCTGGGCGGCGGTGTTCCTGCCCGGCGAGCCCGCCCGCCTCGGCCGATTGCTGCTCTGGCAGCCCGCAGGGGCAGCCACTGCCGAGAGCATGGCACCCGCGGTCGTCGAGCCCGAGGCGGCGGAGCTCGTGCTGCCGCACGGCCGCTCGGTCAGACGGCGCAAGGTGGAGGGCTACGCACTGCCCGTCGCCCTCGCTGTCGCCGCGCTGTCCGGGGCACAGCCGCCGCACCCGTCCGCCGCCGCCTGGCAATCCGCCGCCCGCTTGGCGCTGCGACTGCTCGCCGACGGCCGCCTCCACCCGGCCCTCACCGACGCCGGCTACGACACCTGGAAGGCGGGCCCCTTCACCGCCGCCCAGCGGCAGACTCTGGACGCCCTCGCCGCCGCCTTCCCGCCCCACGCCCACTGCCTGCCCGAGCCTGGGCCCACACCACTGCGGATCACGGAACCGGCCGCACTGGTACGCCAGTTCTGCGACGCGGTCGCCGACGAACTGGTCCGTACCCCGGCCGCTGCGCTCGCCATGGGAGCCCTGCCGTACGCCTGGCGCGAGACGCGTGCCGTGCCCGCCCTGCGCGAGTGGGCCGAGGAGACCACTGCCGCGTTCACCGCCGACGTCAGGGTCTCGCTGCGGGTCGACGTACCCGAGGGGCGACGTCGGCAGTTCCGGGCCGTCCTCCAGCTGCACACCGCGGCGGATCCGGCGCTCGTCGTGGAGGCCGCACGGCTGTGGAGCGAACCGGCCGAAGTGGAGCGGCTGCTCGGCCCGCGCGCCGAGACCGAGACGCTGCTCGCACTACGCCGCGGCGCCCGCGCCTGGCCACCGCTCGACCGGCTGTTGAAGGACGCCGCTCCGGACCAGCTGCGGCTGACCGACGACGAGGCCCTCGACCTGCTGGGCGACGCCACCGACACCCTGCGCGCCGCCGGTATCGACGTGCACTGGCCACGCGAGCTGGTCAAGGCACTCACCGCGACCGCGGAAATCGGGCAACGCACCGCGCCTGGCTCCAGCGCGGCCGGCATGCTCGACGCCGACACGCTCCTCGACTTCCGCTGGCAGCTCTCGCTCAGCGGCGACCCGCTCACCGAGGCCGAGATGGACGCCCTCGCCGAGGCTCGCCGCCCCCTCGTCCGGCTGCGCGACCAGTGGGTGGTCGCCGACCCGAAGCTGGTGGCCCGCGCCAGGCGCCGCCGGATGCAGCCGCTCACCCCCATGGAGGCACTGGGCGCCGCGCTGACCGGCGAGGTGGAGCGGGACGGGGAGGCTCTTCGCTGCGCGGCGGTGGGAGCACTCGGCAACCTCGTCGCCCGTATCCGCGACCCCGAATCCCGCGCCCCCGCCCCGCAGCCCGCCGCTCTGAAGGCCACGCTGCGCGACTACCAGAAACGGGGCCTCGCCTGGCTGGCCGAGATGTGCGAGCTCGGTCTCGGCGGCTGTCTCGCCGACGACATGGGCCTGGGCAAGACCATCACCCTGCTCGCTCTGCACCTGCACCGCCAGACCGACGGCGTCACCGCGGGCCCCACGCTCGTCGTCTGCCCCGCCTCACTGCTCGGCAACTGGCAGCGCGAGGCAGCCAGGTTCGCACCGTCCACCCCCGTGCGCCGCTACCACGGCGGCGACCGCCACCTGAAGGACCTGGCCGGGGACGAGATCGTCCTGGTCACCTACGGAGTGCTGCGCCGCGACCGGGAGACCCTCGCCGAGAACGCCTGGTCGCTCATCGCCGCCGACGAGGCCCAGCACGTCAAGAATCCCTACGCCGTCACCGCCCGCGAGCTGCGCGCCCTGCCCGCCCGCGCCCGCGTCGCCCTCACCGGCACCCCCGTGGAGAACAACCTCTCCGAACTGTGGGCGCTCCTCGACTGGACCACCCCCGGACTCCTCGGCCCGCTCACCGTCTTCCGCGACCGCCACGCCCGAGCGATCGAGTCGGGCGAGGACCCGCAGGCCGCCGAACGGCTGTCCCGTCTCGTCCGCCCGTTCCTGCTGCGCCGCAGGAAGTCCGACCCGGGCATCGCGCCCGAACTGCCCGCCAAGACCGAAACCGACCGTGTCGTACCGCTGACCGCCGAACAGGCAAGCCTGTACGAGGCGGTGGTCCGCGAAACCATGGCAAAGATCGCCGAAGCCGAGGGCATCGCCCGCCGCGGCCTGATCCTGAAGCTCCTCACCGCGCTGAAGCAGATCTGCAACCACCCCGCCCAGTACCTGCGCCAGTCCACACCGCTGCAGGGCCGGTCCGGCAAACTGGCACTGCTCGACGAACTGGTCGACACCCTCACCGCCGAGGGCGAGTCGGTGCTGGTCTTCACCCAGTACAAGCAGATGGCGACGCTACTGGAGAAGCACTTCGCGGAACGAGGCGTCCCCACCCTCTTCCTGCACGGCGGCACCCCCGTCACCGCGCGCGAGGAGATGGTGGACCGCTTCCAACGCGGCGAGGTACCGGTGTTCCTGCTCTCCCTGAAGGCCGCGGGCACCGGCCTCAACCTCACCCGGGCCACCCATGTCGTGCACTACGACCGCTGGTGGAACCCGGCCGTCGAGGACCAGGCCACCGACCGTGCCTACCGCATCGGCCAGGACAAGCCCGTACAGGTCCACAAACTCCTTGCGGAGGGGACCGTGGAGGACAAGGTGGCGAAGCTGCTCGAATCCAAGCGCGCGATCGCCGACGCCGTGGTCGGCTCCGGTGAGGCCGCTCTGACCGAACTGTCCGACGCCGATCTCGCCGAACTGGTCGCCCTGGGGAGGCAGTCATGAGCCCCTCGGTCCCCGGCCCGCGCCGCGCGCCCACCCGCGGCAGGCGTGCCTTCGCCGCGACCTGGTGGGGCCAGGCATGGGTAACGGCCCTTGAGGACTCCACCCTGGACTCGGGGCGCCTGTCCCGCGGACGCACCTACGCCCGCCAGGGTATGGTCGGGCCCGTCACCATCGCCCCCGGCCAGGTCAAAGCCGCTGTCCAGGGCAGCAGGCCCCGTCCCTACCGCTCCGCCGTCCACCTGCCCGTCCTCACCGACGCCCAGTGGGACACCCTCCTCGACACCATCGCGGCCCGGGCCGGGCATCTCGCCGCACTCCTCGACGGCGAGATGCCCGCCGAACTCGTCGACGACGCCCGCCACGCCGGCGTCCCCCTGCTGCCGCAACCCACCGAACTCGACCCCGAATGTTCCTGCCCCGACTGGGGCTACCCCTGCAAACACGCCGCCGCGCTCTGCTACGTCATCGCCGCGACCATCGACGCCGACCCCTTCGTGGTGTTCGCCCTGCGCGGCCGCGGACGGGAGGAGGTCCTCGCCCGGCTGCGCGCCCGCCGTACGGCCGCCCAGGCGACCTCCACCCCACCGGCCCCGGCCGGCCTCCCGGCCGCGGGCACCTACGCAGCCTGGGCCGCACTGGCCGAACACACTCCGCCCCTTCCCGAACTCCCCGAACCGGCGCCCCACACCGCCGCGCTGCCCGCCGCCCCGCCACCCGGCACCGGTCTGTCCACCGCGGACCTCGAACGCCTCATGGCGGACACCGCCACACGCGCTGCACGAGTGCTCAAGGGTGACACCACCAGCCTGCATCTGTCCCAGCACGAGGACGCGACACGGATCGCCGCGAGCAACTGCGGCCCCGAGTGGTTCCACCACCTCATCCAGAACACCGGTGCCAAACCGACCGCGTTCGTCCGCCTCACCCGCGCCTGGCGGTATGGCGGCCCAACCGGCATCACCGTCGCCGAACAGCCCCACACCCCCGACCCGACGGCGATGACAGCCGCCCGCACCGCCCTGACCGAGGCCCTCGCCGAAATGACCACCACCCCGGTCGCCCTCAGGACCTGGCGCAACCGCCTCACGCTCACCGACCACCGCATCCAGCTGCGCCTGGGCCCCGACACCCGCTGGTACCCCTACCTCCAGCATGACGACGGCGACTGGTGGCCGGCAGCGCCGGCCGATCCGGACCCCGTCACGGCGCTCACCTCCGTCTGGCAGCAGACCGAGGCCGTGTCCGGGAACAGGGGTGTGCGCCCCGGTCTGCGGGGGGACGGGCGGTGACCGGCCTCCCGCCGACGCGGGCGTACCGCGCCCTTCTACCAGTACGGGCGGTGGCGCCGGCGCAAGATGGTGCTCCAGCGGCTGGAGGAAAGCCGGCGACCTCTCGTGACTCGCCGCCATCCTCGACATCCGGCCCGGCTCCATCACCGACTCGACCGATGATGCAAGCTCCCCGCGTTCGGTCTCAGGGTACGCAGTCACACCGGCGGCCGAGCCCGGTGACCGCCTGACCACTGGGCGGTCAGATCTCCGCCAGTACACTTCGACCACTACGCGTGGACGATGCGGCGACGCGTCCCGAGTCGGCGTCATTCGAGCGTCAAGACTTCTCGGCGCCACCAAGACACTCGCGCCGTCAGGACCGCACACTGTCACAAAACCGCAGGTCAAGGGGTCTACCACGGAGGAACCGTCCGCTCGACCCGGTGCAGGCAGGCAAACAGGTCGAGCGAACCACCCACGCCGCAAACCCGCAGGTCAGGAGCCCTTAGCAGCCGGCTCCAGGATCGCGACGCACTCCACATGGTGCGTCATCGGAAACAGATCGAACGCCCGCAGCGTCCGCACCTTGTACCCGCCCTCGCGGAAGTACGCCAGGTCGCGGGCGAGGGCCGCCGGGTCGCATGCCACATACGCGATGCGGCGGGCACCGAGGCCGGCCAGGTGCTTGACCGTCTGCTTGCCGGCGCCTGCGCGCGGGGGGTCGAGGACGATCAGGTCGGTCTCGGTGATGCCGGTGCGCGGCAGGACCTGGTCGACCTTGCCGTGCTCGATGCGGACCCGTTCCAGGTCCTTCAGGTTGTGCCGGGCGTCCTCGACGGCGCGCTTGCCGGACTCGATGCCGAGGACCGCACCCTTCTCGCCGATGCGCTGGCCGATGGCGCCCGCGAACAGGCCGACGCCGCAGTAGAGGTCGAGGGCGGTGTCGCCCTTGCGGGGCAGCAGGCCCTGCATCACGGCGCGGACGAGGGTGTTGGCGGCTTGCGGGTGGACCTGCCAGAAGCCGCCCGAACCGACCCGGTAGGTACGGTCGTCGGCGCGCTCGCGGACGAAGGCGCGGCCGTGCACGCGGTGGACGCCGCCGTCGCGCTCGTCGACGCGCAGCACCGAGACGGGCTTGTCGAGCTCGACGAGGGGCAGCCGGCCGCCGGGCCTCGGGGTGAGGATCACCTGGCGGTCGTGGGAGCCGGTGGCCGCGATTGCTTCCACCGAGGCCATGCCGGGCCATTCCCGCTTCTCGATGCCGAGTTCGGTGACGCCGGGGGCCGCGATCAGGCAGCGTTCGATCGGCTCCACGTCGTGCGAACGGTGCCTGCGCAGGCCGACACGGCCGTCCTCGTCGATGGCGTACTGGACCCGGGTGCGCCAGGCCGGTACCTCGCCTGCCGGAAGCTTGTCGCCCTCGGCCGGCATGACGGTGCCGTCCCAGCCCGCCTCCTCGGGGGTGAGACCCGCGAGGCGCTGGAGCTGTTCAGCAATCACTTCACCCTTGAGCCTGCGCTGGGCGCCGGGCTTGGCGTGCTGCCAGTCGCAGCCGCCGCACTTGCCGGGACCGGCGTACGGGCAGGGCGCCTCGACACGGTCCTTGGACGCCTCGATGATCCGTACCGCGTCGGCGCGCAGGAAGCGGGAGTCGCTCTCGCCCTCGGTGACCTTGGCGATGACCTTCTCGCCGGGAAGCGTGTGCCGTACGAAGAGGACCTGGCCCTGCGACGTGCGGGCGATGCAGTGGCCGCCGTGTGCGACGGGCCCGACCTCGACCTCGTACTCCTCCCCGACCAGCGACGACGTGGGTTCGTTCTGCATGAGGGGGTGGCTCCAGAGATCAAGGGAAAAACGGCCGGACAACAACCCACGAGTCTACGTGGGTGTCGTCCGGCCGTTTACCACGAGCGGGCGGGCGCGGTCAGCCCTTGTTGGCGGGTTCCTTGGGCCTGCGCTCCACGGGTCCGCGGCGCACCGAGCCCGGTGCGTTCCACTCGGCGCGCTTCCTGGCGCGCTTCTTCGCCGCCTCGGAGGACTCCAGCTGGTACGGCACGGAGGTCACCATCACGCCCGGGGTGAACAGCAGCCGCCCCTTGAGGCGCAGGGCGCTCTGGTTGTGGAGGAGGTGCTCGTACCAGTGGCCGACCACGTACTCCGGGATGTACACGCTCACCACGTCGCGCGGGCTCTCCCGGCGCAGGCTCTTCACGTAGTCGATGACCGGCCGGGTCACCTCGCGGTACGGGGAGTCGAGGATCTTCAGCGGGATGTCGATGCCGCGCCGCTCCCAGTCGTCCTTGAGCGCCTTGGTCTCCGCCGGGTCGACGCTGATGGAGAGCGCCTCCAGCCGGTCGGAGCGGATCAGCTTGGCGTAGGCGAGGGCGCGCAGGGTGGGCCGGTGGAGCTTGGAGACCAGGACGATCGAGTGGACCCTGGAGGGCCGGATCGTCTCGTCGGACGGGGTCTCGTCGGCGGCGATCTCCTCTGCAACCCGGTCGTAGTGCTTCCGGATCGCGGTCATCGTCGCGAAGAAGATGCACATGCCGAGCAGGGCGACCCAGGCACCGTGGGTGAACTTGGTGACCAGGACGACCACGAGGACGAGGCCGGTCAGGAAGGCGCCGAAGGCGTTGATCGCACGGGAGCGGATCATGTGGCGGCGCTTGTCGGCGTCCTTCTCGGTGCGCAGGTGGCGGTTCCAGTGGCGGACCATGCCGGTCTGGCTGAGCGTGAAGGACACGAACACGCCGACGATGTAGAGCTGGATCAGCCGGGTCGAGTCGGCTCCGTAGATGACGACGAGCAGGGCGGCCGCGCCGGCGAGCAGCACGATGCCGTTGGAGAACGCGAGGCGGTCGCCGCGGGTGTGAAGCTGGCGCGGCAGGTAGCGGTCCTGGGCGAGGATCGAGCCGAGCACCGGGAAGCCGTTGTACGCCGTGTTCGCCGCGAGGAACAGCACCAGGGCGGTGGCCGCGGCGAGCACGATGAACAGGAAGCTGCCGTTGCCGAAGACGGCCTCGGCGACCTGCGTGATCACCGGGTCCTGCACATAGCCGGGGCCGACCGGCACACCGCCCTTCAGCAGGTCCTGCGCCGGGTTCTCGGCCATCCGGACGTCGGTGACCAGGGCGAGGGCGATGATGCCGACGAGCATGGTGATGGCGAGCACGCCCATCATCGAGAGCGTCGTCGCCGCGTTCTTGGACTTGGGCTTGCGGAAGGCCGGGACGCCGTTGGATACCGCCTCGACGCCGGTGAGCGCGGCACAGCCGGAGGAGAAGGCGCGCAGCAGCAGGAAGACGAGAGCGAAGCCCGCGAGGCCCTCCTGCTCCGCCTTGATGTGGAAGTCGGCGGTGGGCGCGCGCATGGTGTCGCCGAGCACGAGAGTGCGGAAGGCACCCCACGCGATCATGATGAAGACGCCCACGACGAACACGTACGTCGGAATCGCGAAGAGCGACCCGGACTCCTTGACGCCGCGCAGGTTCATCAGCGTCAGCAGGAGGATCACCGCGACGGCGCACAGCACCTTGTGCTCGACCACGAACGGGATCGCCGAACCCAGGTTCTCGATGCCGGAGCTGATGGAGACGGCGACGGTGAGGACGTAGTCCACGAGCAGCGCGCTGGCGACCGTCAGGCCGGCCTTGGGGCCGAGGTTGGTGGTGGCGACCTCGTAGTCGCCACCACCGCTGGGGTACGCGTGCACGTTCTGCCGGTACGACGCCACCACGGTGAACATCACCACCACGACCGCCAGGGCGATCCACGGGCTGAAGTGGTACGCCGACACGCCCGCGACAGACAGGACGAGCAGAACCTCGCCAGGTGCGTAGGCAACGGAGGACAGGGCGTCGGAGGCGAAGACGGGGAGGGCGATGCGCTTCGGCAGGAGCGTTTCTCCGAGCCGGTCACTGCGCAGTGCGCGCCCGATCAGGATCCGTTTGGGCACGTCGGTCAGTTTGGACACGCAGAGGATCGTAAGCGTTCCGTATGGAAGCCGCGGACCCACCACCCCCGTGGCCCCGCAATCTCCTGCGCTCGGACGAAAAAGCCATGAAATTCTTAACGAAATCCTTGCACTAAGCGTCCGCGAAAAGCGCACTGTAACCATTCAATGCGGGCTGACCGCCGAGATGTGCGTAAAGGACGGTGGAATCCCTGGCGATCTCGCCGCGCCCCACGAGGTCGATCGTTCCCGCCATCGACTTCCCCTCGTACACGGGGTCGGTGACCATGCCCTCGGTACGGGCGGCGAGCCGCATCGCGTCGAGGGTGGTGTCGTCGGGGATGCCGTACGTGCCCGCGTGGTAGCGCTCGTCCAGCTCGATGTCGTCCACGGTGAGCTCGCGCCGCACCCCGATGAGCCGTGCGGTGCCGGCCGCGATCCGGGCGATCTGCTCGCGGGTGCGAGTGGGTTCCGCGGAGGCGTCGATGCCCAGCACGCGCCGCGGACGGCCGCCCTCCTCTTCGAGCGCGGCGAAGCCCGCGACCATGCCGGCCTGGGTGGAGCCGGTCACCGAGCAGACGACGACGGTGTCGAAGAACACGCCGAGTGCGCGCTCCTGCTCGGCGACCTCGTACGCCCAGTTGGCGAAGCCGAGCCCACCGAGAGGATGGTCGGACGCGCCGGCGGGGATGGCGTACGGCCGGCCGCCGCCCTCCTCGACCTCGCGCAGCGCCTGCTCCCAGCTCTCCTTGACGCCGATGCCGAACCCGGCACGCACCAGGCGGACATCGGCACCGGCCAGGCGGCTGATCAGGATGTTGCCGACCTTGTCGTAGACGGCGTCGGGCCACTCGACCCAGCTTTCCTGGATGAGTACGCACTTGAGGCCGGCACGGGCGGCGACCGCCGCGACCTGGCGGGTGTGGTTGGACTGGACGCCGCCGATGGAGACGAGCGTGTCGCAGCCCTGCGCCAGGGCGTCGGCCACGAGGTATTCGAGCTTGCGCGTCTTGTTGCCGCCATAGGCGATGCCGGAGTTGCAGTCCTCCCGTTTGGCCCAGACCGCGGCGCCGCCGAGGTGATCGGTGAGCCGGTCGAGGCGGTGCACGGGAGAGGGGCCGAAGAGGAGGGGGTAGCGGTCGTAGGAGGAGAGAGAGGGGGAGGACGGGGCTGCGGGCGATGCGGGCGTCACGGGGGCTCCCTTGGCCGGGGGTGGCTCGGTGATGGTGGGCGGGGGTCGGTGTGGTGATGGGTCGGTGTGGTGATGGTGGTCGGCTCGTCCGCGGCCTGGCGGCTCGTGCGGGCGGTGCTCGGGCCGTCGGCCTAGTCGGCCGGTTCGTCGGCGAGTTCTTCGAGCGCCCGCCAGATCTCCGCGGTGACCCTGGCCGCGGCTTCGGCATCGCGCCCCGCGCACGCCTCGATCAGCCGGTCGTGCAGCTCCGCCGAGCCGTGTGCTGCGCCGGGCGTGCCGAACTGCCGCCACTCCAGGCGCCGGATCAAGGGCGTGTAGCGCCGGACGGTGGCGGCCACCGCGCGGTTGCCGCAGGCGGTGACGAGGACGTCATGGAGCCGGTCGTCGGCGCGCAGTGCCTCCGCCACGTCGCCGCGGCGGGTCGCGTCCCGGAAGCGGTCGTTCGCCTCGCGCATCGCGGTGATGTCCGCATCCGTGAGGAGGGGTACGGCCGTCCTGGCGGCGAGTTCCTGCATGGCCCGTACGACCGCCGCCGCGTCCCGGACGTCGCGCGGCACCAGCCGGGTCACCCGGGTGTAGCTCTGCGGCTTGGATTCGACGAGTCCCTCGCCGGAGAGCCGGGACAGTGCGTCGCGGACCGGCGCCCGGGACAGTCCGAGGCGTTCGGCGAGGTCGGCGTCGCGGACGGGGGCACCGGGCGGGATGTCGCCGCGGACGATGGCGTCACGGATCGCCTCGTACGCGGTGTCCCGCAACAGGGTCCGTCGGACGGGGCGCAGGGTCTCCATGAACTGACATGTTAGATGTCTGTAGTCGTCGTATTCAAGGGTCCGTCCCGCAGTGGCTGCATCCGGCGGTCCTCCGCGCCCCCATCACAGGGCGCGGCGAAAGCGCACTCGGATGAGGCTTCGCACTCCCGGCCGCATAAGCTCATCCTGGGCAACGGGACATACCGTTGCCCCGTTGTTTGCCCGGCAAGCTGAGGAAGAAGTGTGAGCAGGGTGTTTTCGCAGGTCAGCCGGACGATCAGGACTGCGAGGTAGGCGCAAGGTGCACATCGTCATCATGGGCTGCGGGCGAGTGGGGGCCGCTCTCGCGCAGACCCTGGAGCAGCAGGGGCACACGGTCGCCGTCATCGACCAGGACCCCACGGCGTTCCGGCGCCTCGGGTCCGGATTCGGTGGGCGGCGCGTCACCGGTGTCGGCTTCGACCAGGACACCCTCCGTGAGGCGGGGATCGAGGAGGCCGGTGCGTTCGCCGCGGTGAGCAGCGGCGACAACTCGAACATCATCGCCGCCCGGGTGGCCCGCGAGATGTTCGGCATCGAGAATGTCGCGGCGCGGATCTACGACCCCCGGCGCGCCGAGGTCTACCAGCGCCTCGGCATCCCCACGGTCGCCACCGTGCGCTGGACCGCGGACCAGATGCTGCGGCGGCTGCTCCCCTCGGGCGCCGAGCCGCTGTGGCGGGATCCGAGCGGCGGTGTGCAGCTCGCGGAGGTGCACACCACACCGTCCTGGATCGGCCACAAGATCAGCACGCTGCAGGAGGAGACGGGCGTCCGCGTGGCGTTCCTCACCCGGTTGGGCGAAGCCATTCTGCCCAGCTCGCAGACGGTGCTGCAGGAGGGCGACCTGGTCCACGTGATGATGCGTACGGACGAGATCGCAAAGGTCGAGGCGGCCTTCGCCGAGGGTCCTGAGGAGGGCGGTCACTGATGCGTGTCGCGATTGCCGGGGCCGGTGCGGTGGGCCGTTCCATCGCGGGCGAGCTGCTGGAGAACGGGCACGAGGTGCTGCTCGTCGACAAGGCGCCGACGGCCATTTCGGTGGAGCGGGTGCCGATGGCCGAGTGGCTGCTGGCGGACGCCTGCGAGATCACCTCACTCGACGAGGCGGCACTTCAACGCTGCAACGTCGTGATCGCCGCGACCGGCGACGACAAGGTGAATCTGGTCGTCTCGCTGCTTGCCAAGACCGAGTACGGCGTGCCCAGGGTCGTCGCCCGGGTCAACAACCCGAAGAACGAGTGGTTGTTCAACGAGGCCTGGGGCGTCGATGTGGCGGTCTCCACGCCGCGTCTGATGTCGGCCCTGGTCGAGGAGGCGGTGAGCGTCGGCGATCTGGTCCGGCTGCTGCGCTTCAGCCATGGCGACGCCAACCTGGTCGAGCTGACCCTGCCCCCGGAGTCGGCGCTGGCCGGCACCCAGGTCGGCGATGTGGCCTGGCCCGAGGACACCTCGCTGGTCACCATCATCCGCGGGCAGCGCGTTCTGACGCCGAGCACCGAGGAGACACTGGAGGCCGGTGACGAGCTGCTGTTCGTGGCCGCACAGGCACGCGAGGAGCAGTTGGAGGACCTGCTGTCGGTATGCCGGGGCGACTCGGAGGACTGACCGACGCAGGGCAGGCGGACGGAAGGGGCCCGGAACCGTTCTCACACGGTGCCGGGCCCCTTCCGTCTGTCGTGGGCGGTTCAGAACTCCTGGTGGCGCGTCGCGCCGGCGGCCGCCTCCGCCTTGCGGTCCTTCTCGGCCTGCTCCTGCGCCTCCATCTCCGCGAAGACATCGATGGGCGGCGGCGCCTTGGCGAGGAAGACCCAGGTCAGATAGACCGCGAGCAGGAACGGTGGGATCTTCAGGGCGACCAGGACCCAGCCGAACTGGGTGGTGTCTGCCCACCAGTACAGCGGGAAGAGGATCGCGCACTTGGCGAGCAGGATCAGCCCCCAGGCGTAGCTGGCCTTGGCGTACGCCTTCTTGCGACCGGGGTTCCTGGTGCGCCAGGAGAGGTTCTCCTTGAACACCGGGCCCAGCATCAGACCGATCAGCGGCACCCCGGCGAGGGTGGTGATCAGGTAGGCGAGTGCCAGGCCGAGCGTGTAGAGCATGCCCGGCAGATAGAAGTCCTTGGCATTGCCGGTCATCATCGCGAAGACCACACCGAAGGCCACGCCGAAGACACCGCTGAAGGCGTGCTTGACGGTGTCCCTGCGGATCAGCCGTACGGCGACGAGGACCAGGGAGACCACCAGGGCGGCGATGGCGGAGAGGTGCAGATCCTTGTTGATCGTGAAGATCGTGACGAAGAGCAGCCCGGGAACGACTGTCTCCACCATCCCCCGGACACCGCCGAACGCCTCGAAGAGCGCGGCCTCGGTGACCGCTTTCGCGTCGGCCTCCTGCTGGTCGGTGCGGGTGGTGCTGTCCTTGTCGGACGTCGGCTTGTCGAGAGACGTCACCGGCTACTCCTTGCCGAGCGGTCGGAGTTCGTATTTGGGGTTGAACAGCACCCGGCGCCCATGACTCATGGCGATCCGGCCCGAGGCGATGAGCTTGCGGCCCGGCTCTATGCCCGCGATGGAGCGCCGGCCCAGCCAGACCACGTCCAACGGCGCGGTGCCGTCGAAGAGCTCCGCCTCCAGGGCGGGCACTCCGGCTCGCGGCCGCAGGGTGACGGTCCGCAACGTACCAGTCACCTTGACGATCTGGCGGTCGGTGCATTCGGAGATCCGCGTGCACCCCGAAGCCTGCGAGTCCTCCTGCAGCTCCTCGGACTCCAGATCCTCCTGGGAGCTGGACAGCCGGTCGAGCATCCGCCGGAAGCGGCCGGACGGCTTCACAGCCTTGCCGGGCTTCTCGAATCGAGGAACAGCACTCATAACCGAAGGGTACCGGTCTCCCGTACTCCGAGCGGGTGTCCCGGGTCTCACTCGGACGAGATACTCGCAAGGGTTACGGGACAGGAACCGGTGGCCCGTTCAGCCGCGCTCGAAGCGGTAGCCCATCCCCGGCTCGGTGACGAAGTGCCGGGGGTGCGAGGGATCGGTCTCCAGCTTGCGCCTGAGCTGCGCCATGTAGACCCGCAGATAGTTGGTCTCGGTGCCGTACGAGGGCCCCCAGACCTCCTGGAGCAGCTGTTTCTGGCTGACCAGCCGGCCACTGTTGCGGACCAGGACCTCCAGCAAGTGCCACTCGGTGGGGGTGAGCCGTACGTCGCGTCCCTCGCGGTGGACCTTCTTCGCCGCCAGGTCGACGGTGAACCCCTCGGTCTCGACGACCACGACGTCGTCGGAGCCGTGCTGGCCGAGGGGTTCGGCACGGCGGACGGAGGCGCGCAGCCGGGCCAGCAGCTCGTCCATGCCGAACGGCTTGGTGACGTAGTCATCGGCTCCGGCGTCCAGGGCCTCGACCTTCTCGTCGGAGGTGTGGCGGGCGGAGAGCACCAGGATCGGCACCCGGGTCCAGCCGCGCAGCCCCTTGATCACCTCGACGCCGTCCATGTCCGGCAGCCCGAGGTCGAGGACGACGACATCGGGGTGGCGGGCGGCGGCGAGCTGGAGGGCGGTCGCGCCGTCGGGAGCGGCGTCCACCTCGTACTTGCGCGCCTTCAGGTTGATCACGAGGGCACGTACGATCTGCGGCTCGTCGTCGACCACAAGCACCCGGGTCATGGGGGCCCTGCCTTTCTGCTGTACGGCGATCTCCTGGGACGTTGCGGAGATCATGAGGTGAACTGCGAGGTCATGAGGTGACCCGCGCGGGCAGGTCGGGGCTGACGGGAACGTATCCCGATGCCGCCTTGAGGGTCAGCACCATGGTGAGGCCGCCGCCGGGGGTGTCCTCGGCGCCCAGCGTGCCGCCCATGGACTCCACGAAGCCGCGGGCGACGGCGAGGCCCAGTCCGACGCCTGCGCCGCGCGGAGCGTCGCCGTAGCGCTGGAAGGGCTCGAAGATGCGCTCCTTGGCGTCGTCGGGGACGCCGGGGCCGCGGTCGGCCACCCGTAGTTCGACGCGTCCGCCGAGCGCGCTGGCGGCCACCGTGACGCGTTCTGCGCAGGGGCTGTACTTGACGGCGTTCTCGACGATGTTGGCGACGGCCCTTTCCAGCAGCCCGGGGTCGACGTCGACCATCGGCAGGGTCTCGGGGATGTCCAGGTCCACGCTGCCCTCGGGGACGCCGCCGAGCGCCATCGGGACCACCTCGTCGAGGTCGATCTCGCGGATCAGCGGGGTGACGGTGCCGGTCTGCAGCCTGGACATGTCGAGGAGGTTGCCCACGAGGTGGTCGAGGCGGTCGGCGCCGTTCTCGATGCCCTCCAGGAGTTCGGCCTGGTCCTCGTCCGACCAGGCGACGTCGTCGGAGCGCAGGGAGCTGACGGCGGCCTTGATGGCGGCGAGCGGGGTACGCAGATCGTGGCTGACGGCGGCGAGGAGGGCCGTCCTGATCCGGTTTCCCTCGGCGAGCCGCCGGGCCTCCTCCGCCTCGTCGACCAGGCGCTGGCGGTCCAGTACGACGGCGGCCTGGGCGGCGAACGCGCCGAGCACCCGGCGGTCCTCGGCCGGCAGCACCCGGCCGGAAAGCGCGAGCGCCATGTGGTCACCGACGGGCATGTCCACATCCGCGTCCTCCGGCCGGGCCACCGGGCTCGGCCCGACGCTCCCGGCGCATGTCCACGGATCGACGTCGCTCTGCCGCTCCAGCAGGGCGACGGACTCCATGGCGAAGGTCTCGCGGACCCGCTCCAGGAGTGCGTCCAGGGTCGTCTCGCCGCGCAGCACGCTGCCGGCCAGGAAGGAGAGGATCTCCGACTCGGCGCGCAGCCTGGCCGCCTGATGGGTGCGGCGGGCCGCCAGATCGACGACCGAGGCGACCGAGACCGCCACCGCGAAGAAGATCACGATCGCGACGAAGTTCTCCGGGTCCTGCACAGTCAGGGTGTGGGTGGGCGGGGTGAACCAGTAGTTCAGCAGCAGCGAGCCGACGGCGGCCGATGCCAGGGCGGGCAGCAGCCCGCCGAGCAGGGCCGCGGCGACGGTCAGGAAGAGGAAGAGCAGGACGTCGTTGGCGAGCCCGGGGCCGCTGTCCAGGCGGATCAGGAGCAGCGTGAGCAGGGCCGGACCGCCCACACCGACCAGCCAGCCCCAGATGATCCGGACCCGGCCCAGCCGGGCGCCGCGGGCAATGGGCAGACCGCGGCCCTTGGCGACCTCTTCGTGGGTGACGATATGGACGTCGAGGTCGGGGCCGGACTCGCGGGCGACGGTGGCTCCCACGCCCGGTCCGTAGATGTACTGCCAGGCCTTGCGGCGGCTGGAGCCGAGGACGATCTGCGTGGCGTTCACCCCACGGGCGAATTCGAGGAGCGCCGACGGTATGTCGTCGCCGATGACGTGGTGGAACGTGCCGCCGAGGTCCTCCACGAGGGTGCGCTGGACGGCGAGTTCCTTGGGCGAGGCGGAGGTCAGTCCGTCGCTGCGGGCGATGTAGACGGCGAGGATCTCGCTGCCGGAGCCCTTGGCCGCCATCCTGGACGCGCGGCGGATGAGCGTACGGCCCTCGGGACCGCCGGTGAGTCCGACGACGATGCGTTCGCGGGCCTGCCAGGTGGTGCGGATGTTGTGCTCGCCGCGGTACTGCTGAAGGTATTCGTCAACCCGGTCGGCGACCCAGAGGAGGGCCAGCTCGCGCAGGGCGGTCAGGTTGCCGGGGCGGAAGTAGTTGGACAGGGACGCGTCGATCCGGTCCGGCTTGTAGATGTTGCCGTGGGCCATCCGGCGACGCAGCGCCTGGGGCGACATGTCGACGAGTTCGAGCTGGTCGGCCCTGCGGACGACCTCGTCGGGGACGGTCTCGCGCTGCCGTACGCCGGTTATGGCCTCGACGACGTCGCCGAGTGATTCCAGGTGCTGGATGTTGACGGTGGAGATCACGTCTATGCCGGCCTGGAGGAGCTCCTCGACGTCCTGCCAGCGCTTGGCGTTGCGGGAGCCCGGCACATTGGTGTGCGCCAGTTCGTCCACCAGGGCGACGGCCGGGGCGCGCTCCAGGACCGCGTCGACGTCCATCTCGGTGAAGACCGCGGAGCGGTATTCGATCTCACGGCGCCCGATCTGCTCCAGGCCGTGCAGCATGACCTCGGTGCGTGGGCGGTCGTGGTGCTCCACGAAGGCGACGACGCAGTCGGTGCCCCGTTCCACACGGCGGTGGGCCTCGGAGAGCATCGCGTACGTCTTGCCGACGCCGGGTGCCGCACCCAGGTAGATCCGAAGCTTGCCGCGTGCCATGGCCCCATTGTCTTCTCTGATCCGGCTGCCGCCGATGCGGCAGCCGGATCGAAGCTACCCCGAGGATTCTCGACAAATGGGACGGGGGGTGGGGTGAGGGACCGAATTGACAGGATTCTGACGCCTCGGACGGACCCGGCCCCCACCCCGCCCCCACTACTCGTGTTCGACGATGTGCCCGTCGCTCAGCTCCAGCACCCGGTCCGCCAGCCCCAGCAACTGCGCGTCATGCGTCGCCACCAGTGCTGTGACGCCTTCACTCCGCACCACCGCCCGCAGCAGCTCCATCACCGCGAGCCCGGTCTCCGCGTCGAGCTGCCCCGTCGGCTCGTCCGCGATCAGCAGCGCGGGGCGGTTGGCCAGCGCGCGGGCGATCGCGACGCGCTGCTGCTGGCCGCCGGAGAGTTCGCCGGGGCGCTGAGCGGCATGGTCGGCGAGGCCGACCATGGAGAGCAGCAGCGCCACCCGGTCCTCGCGCTCGCGCGGGTCCGCCTTGCGCAGCCGCATGGGTACGCCGACGTTCTCCGCGGCGGTCAGGATCGGGATCAGACCGAACGACTGGAAGATGAAGCCGATCCGGTCCCGGCGCAGCTCCAGGAGCCCCTCCTCGCCGAGTTCGGCTAGGTCCGTGCCGCCGACGGTGATCCGGCCGCCGTCGGGGCTGTCGAGGCCACCGACGAGGTTGAGGAGCGTCGTCTTGCCTGAGCCCGAGCGTCCCTTGAGTGCCACGAGTTCACCGCGCGGCACCTCGAAGGACACCCCGCGCAGCGCGTGCACGGCAGCGGCGCCGGTGCCGTACGAGCGGTGCAGGTCCTGGACCCGGACCATGGGCCCGCGGGCCGGGTCCTCGGCGACCGCCGCGCCGCTCTGCCCGCCGGTGCTCGTCCGGCCGGTGTTGTCGTTCATGCCTCTCCCCGTACGTATTCGGTCCCGTCGGCCGCCAGTATGTGCATCGGACACAGGGCTGGGCAATGGCCGAAGGACCGTGGTCAGGCGTCCGGCCGGACGCCGATGTGGTCGTCATCGGCGGGGAGGCGCACCCGGTGGCGGCCATACCGTCGCAGATGGTCGTCGGGCAGCTGCAGCCGCCCCACCCGGTCGAGTACGGCGAATTCCTCCGCGTCGCCGTCGGGGCCGCCGCCGCGCAGGGTCTTCGTGGAGATCCGGCCGTCGCGGATGCGTACCGTACGCCGCACCTGCCCGGAGACCATCGGGTCGTGGGTGACGACCAGGACGGTCGTGCCGAGTTCGTCGTTGGCGCGGCGCAGGGCGGCGAAGACGTCCTCGCCACTGGCGGTGTCGAGTTCGCCGGTCGGCTGGTGGACCGGCCGAGCATTCGCGGTGAAGGCGTCGGCGGCGAGAAGGAACAGGTTCTCGGTGTTTCCGTAGTCCCCGGCGAGGGCGCCCCGGACGGCGGGCGACCGGCCGCCTTCCCCGATTTACAAGTTGGACACCATTACCGGGCGTGACTTGACGGGCAGTCACTTCACAGCGCCGAACCGCATGGACGAATTCCTTATCGGAACACAACCGCTTCCCGACAACTTCCTGACACCGACTGACCAGCCTTGCCAGGGTCCACCGGGGCGAGTGCCCCGTCCTTGAAAGGGTACGCATGACGTTACGCAGGAGCCTTCCCGGGCTTGTCGCCGGAGCCCTCGGGATATCCCTGACCCTGTCCGCGGTCCCCGCCGCAACCGCCTCCGCGAAGGCGCAGGCCCCTACCACCCCCACCGTCTCCGAGCAGCAGGTGATGCCCCACCTGCGCGCGCTGCAGCGCATCGCCGACCGCAACGGCGGCAACCGCGCGCACGGCACGCAGGGATACGCGGACTCGGTGGCGTATGTGAAGAGCGCCCTGGACCGGGCCGGCTTCCGCACGAAACTGGTCCCCTTCACCTACAACGGCGCCACCGGCAACAACCTGATCGCCGACTGGCCCGGCGGCGACCCGGATCACGTGCTGCTGACCGGCGCCCACCTCGACAGCGTCAAGGAGAGCCCGGGGATCAACGACAACGGCTCGGGCTCGGCCGCGGTCCTGGCCACCGCCCTTCAGGTGGCCAAGTCCCGTCTCACCCCCGAGCGGCACCTTCGGTTCGCATGGTGGGGCGCGGAGGAACCGGGGCTGATCGGCTCGGCGGACTACGTCGGGAAACTCTCCGGGGCCGAGCGCCGCAGGATCGACGTCTACCTCAACTTCGACCAGGCGGGCAGCAAGAACACCCAGCAGTGGCTCGTGGTCCACGACGACGAGCACGGCGAGACCGAAGCCCAGCAGGCGTTCGAGTCATGGTTCGCCGAACGGAACATCCCCACGTTCGACATCGGCGTCGGCGGTTCGGACCACGAGTCGTTCGGAAACGCCGGCATCCCGTCGTCCGGCTTCAGCACCGGTATCTCGGACTGCATCCACGAGGCGTGCGACAACCTCGCCAACGTGGACCCGAAGACGGAGACGACCAGCACCGATGCCCTCATCGGCGTGCTGTGGAAACTCGCCGCCACCATTGCCCGACGCTGACCCCCATCCCAGGAACGAGACATGCGCAGACTGCTGAACCGACGCCGCAGAGCCGCCGTTGCCTTCGTGGCCGCTGTGGTGAGCGGCGTCGTCCTGGCCACCGTCCCCGCCTCCGCCGCCATCGGCGGCCCGGGCGTCGGTGATCCGTACTTCCCCGACGACGGCAACTCCGGCTACGACGTGGCCCACTACGACGTCCGTATCGCCTACGACCCGGCGCGCACCGACCACTTGGGCGGCGACACCACCGTCACCGCCCGCGCCCTGACCGGCCTGGACCGCTTCACCCTGGACCTCAAGGGCTTCACCGTGGCATCGGTCACGGTGGACGGCACCCCGGTGAAGGCATTCTCCCGGTCCGGGGCCCATGAGCTGGTCATCACCCCGGCCCGCCCGGTCGTGCAGGGCACGACGTTCGCGGTCCGGGTGAAGTACGCGGGCAAGCCCGACGCCGAGGGCTGGCACACGCTGAAGAGCGGCGGCGCGTACGTGACGGGCGAACCACATGCCGCGACCTCCTGGTATCCCGCCAACGACCACCCGTCCGACAAGGCCACCTTCTCCCTCACCGCGACGGTGCCCGACGGCTGGACGGTCATCGGCAACGGCCTGCCCGGCCCGGCCACTGCCAAGGACGGCAGAAAGACCTTCCGCTGGTTCGAGGACAAGCCGCTGGCGACGTACGTCAGCACCGTCGCCATCGACAGGTTCACCGTCCACCGGGGAAAGACGGCCGCCGGAACACCGGTCATCACGGCATACAGCCCGGACACCGTCATCGACCCGGACGCGGAGGCCGAGCAGACGGAGATTCTGGACTTCCTGACCGCGAAGTTCGGCCCGTACCCCTTCTCCTCGGCGGGCGCCATCGTCGTCGGCGCCACGAAGGAGCCCACCGGCGGCCCCCTCGACCTGGAGACGCAGAGCCGCCCCACGTACGGCGCGATGCTCTTCGACGCCTCGGTGGTCCACGAGAACACCCACCAGTGGTTCGGCGACAGCGTGTCGTTCGAGGACTGGCGGGACGGCTGCGTCGCGGAGTGCTTCGCCCAGTACGCCGGGCAGTTGTGGGAGGAGCACAAGGGCGCCGACCTCGACAGTTACTACTACCGGCCCGAGGTCGAGAACAACAGGAACGACCCGTCCTTCTGGTCCACCAAGCTCTATGACCCGGGCCGGGGAAAGGAGCTGGATCGCGCGCTGTACTTCAAGGGCTCCCTGATGCTGCACGCCCTGCGGCGCACGGTCGGTGACGACGCGTTCTTCCGGACGCTCAGGGCCTGGACCCGCGACCACGCGTACGGCAACGCCTCGTTCCGGCAGTTCGAGGCGCTGGCGGCGAGGGTCTCGGGCAAGGACCTCAAGGGCTTCTTCGGGGCGTGGGTCGACGGCACTGTCATCCCGCCGGAGAAGTACCTCTATCCGGGCAGCCCGGGCACGCCGACCCGCTGGACCGGCGCGGGGGCCCCAACGGCCTGAGGCCGGCCACCACGGCCGGCCTCAGTGCCCTCAAGCCCCGTTCACCAGTTGCTTGAGTGCGATGTTGAGCTGGAGGACGTTGACCCTCGGCTCTCCCACGAAGCCGAGGATCCGCCCGTCGGTGTGCTGCTCGACGAGCTTGTCGACCTGAGCGGCGTCTAGGTGGTTGCGCTCGGCGACGCGGCGTACCTGGAGGTGTGCGTATGCCGGGGAGATGGCGGGGTCGAGTCCGGAGCCGGAGGAGGTGACGGCGTCGGCGGGCACGTCCGCGGGGTTGACGGGGTGGCCGGGGACGGAGTTGTCCTTGACGACGGCGGCCTTGGCGGCGGTGACCCAGTCGATGAGTTCCTTGTTGTCGCCGGAGCGGTTGGTCGCACCGGAGAGGATCAGTTTGTACTGGGTGTTGACGCTGTTGGTGCCGAGTCCGTTGGAGGGGCGCGGCTGGAACCACTTGAGGTCCGGGGCCGCGGTTTCCTGTCCCTTCTTCAGCGGCAGGTCGTAGCGCTGGCCGATGAGTTCGGAGCCGACGACCTTGCCGTTGGAGCTGATCTCGGAGCCGTTGGCCTTGTCGGGGAAGATGCCCTGGGCGATGCCGGTGACGGCGAGCGGGTAGATGACGCCGCACACGACGGTGAGGACGAGCAGGGCGCGCAGTCCGGCCCAGAGCAGCCGGGCGGTGTTTCCTACGGAGTTGTTCATGGCAGGTCAGCCGATTCCGGGGATGAGGGAGATGATCAGGTCGATGATCTTGATGCCGATGAACGGGGCGACCAGGCCGCCCAGTCCGTAGATCCCGAGGTTGCGGCGGAGCATCGAGTCGGCGCTGCTGGGCCGGTAGCGCACGCCCTTCAGGGCGAGCGGCACGAGCGCGATGATGATCAGCGCGTTGAAGACGACCGCGGACAGGATCGCGGACTGGGGCGAGGACAGCTGCATGATGTTGAGCTTGTCCAGGCTGGGGTAGGCCACCGCGAACATTGCCGGGATGATCGCGAAGTACTTCGCGACGTCGTTGGCGATCGAGAAGGTGGTCAGGGCTCCGCGGGTGATGAGGAGCTGCTTGCCGATCTCGACGATCTCGATCAGCTTGGTGGGGTTGGAGTCCAGGTCCACCATGTTGCCGGCCTCTTTTGCGGCCGAGGTACCGGTGTTCATGGCCACGCCGACATCCGCCTGAGCCAGCGCCGGTGCGTCGTTGGTGCCGTCACCGGTCATCGCGACGAGTTTGCCGCCGGCCTGCTCCCGCTTGATGAGGGCCATCTTGTCCTCGGGGGTGGCCTCGGCCAGGAAGTCGTCGACGCCTGCTTCCTCGGCGATCGCCTTCGCGGTCAGCGGGTTGTCCCCGGTGATCATGACGGTCTTGATGCCCATGCGGCGCAGCTCGTCGAAGCGCTCCCGCATGCCTTCCTTGACGACGTCCTTGAGGTGGATGACACCCAGGACCCGGGCGCCGTGCTCGTCCTCCAGGGCGACCAGCAGCGGTGTGCCGCCGGCCTGCGAGATCTGGTCGGTGAGTGCCTGCGCGTCCTGCGAGACGCTGCCGCCGCGCTCCTTCACCCAGGCGACGACCGAACCGGTCGCGCCCTTGCGGACCTTGCGTCCGTCGACATCCACACCCGACATGCGGGTCTGGGCGGTGAACGCGACCCACTCGGCGTGCCGCAGCTCGCCCTGGTGCCGTTCGCGCAGCCCGTACTTGTCCTTGGCGAGCACGACGATGGAGCGGCCCTCGGGAGTCTCGTCGGCGAGTGAGGACAGCTGGGCGGCGTCCGCCAGTTCGGCCTCGGTCGTGCCCTTGACCGGGAGGAATGCGGCGGCCTGGCGGTTGCCGAGCGTGATGGTGCCGGTCTTGTCGAGGAGCAGGGTCGAGACATCCCCCGCGGCCTCGACGGCCCGCCCCGACATGGCCAGGACGTTGCGTTGCACCAGCCGGTCCATGCCGGCGATACCGATCGCCGAGAGCAGCGCGCCGATGGTCGTCGGGATCAGGCAGACCAGCAGTGCGGTCAGCACGATCATCGACTGCTTCTGGCCCGCGTAGATCGCGAAGGGCTGCAGGGTGACGACGGCGAGGAGGAAGACGATGGTGAGGGACGCCAGGAGGATGTTCAGGGCGATCTCGTTGGGTGTCTTCTGCCGGGCGGCGCCTTCGACCAGGGCGATCATCCGGTCGATGAACGTCTCGCCGGGCTTCGTGGTGATCTTGATGACGACCCGGTCGGAGAGCACCTTCGTACCCCCGGTGACGGCCGAGCGGTCACCGCCCGACTCCCGGATGACCGGTGCCGACTCGCCCGTGATCGCGGACTCGTCCACACTCGCGACACCCTCGACGACATCCCCGTCACCGGGAATGATGTCACCGGCCTCGCAGACCACCAGATCACCGATGCGCAGTTCGGTCCCCGGCACCCGCTCCTCGTTCGTGCCGGTCAGCCGCCGGGCGACGGTGTCGGTCTTGGCCTTGCGCAGCGTGTCGGCCTGCGCCTTGCCGCGCCCCTCGGCGACCGCCTCCGCCAGGTTGGCGAAGATCGTCGTGAGCCACAGCCAGACCGCGATCGCCCAGCCGAACCAGTCGCCCGGATCCAGTACCGCGAGCACGGTGGTGAGCACCGAGCCGATCAGCACCACGAACATCACGGGTGACTTGACCATCACCCGGGGATCGAGCTTGCGGACGGCGTCCGGGAAGGACTTGAGCAGTTGCTTGGGGTCGAACAGGCCCCCGCCGACGCGTCCTTCGCTCTGGTGGCCCGTGGGCGCGTCCTGGTGCGGTGCCCGGGTGGGGGTGACAGTGGACATCGAGTCCTCTTGCTTCAGACGAGTGGTCATGACGCCAGCCCTTCGGCCAGCGGCCCCAGCGCGAGTGCCGGGAAGTAGGTCAGCCCGGTGATGATCAGGATCGTGCCGACCAGCAGCCCGCTGAACAGCGGCTTGTGCGTGCCCAGGGTTCCCACGGTCGCCGGTACGGGCTTCTGCTCGGCGAGCGAGCCGGCCAGCGCCAGCACGAACACCATCGGCAGGAACCGGCCCAGCAGCATCGCCAGGCCGATCGTCGTGTTGAACCACTGGGTGTCCGCGTTGAGTCCGGCGAACGCCGAGCCGTTGTTGTTGGCGCCGGAGGTGTAGGCGTACAGGATCTCCGAGAAGCCGTGAGCCCCTGTATTCGTCATCGAGTGGGGCGGGGTGGGCAGGGCCATCGCCGCGGCGGTGAAGCACAGCACCAGAGTCGGCGTGACCAGGATGTAGCAGGCCGCGAACTTGATCTCCCGCGTGCCGATCTTCTTCCCCAGGTATTCCGGCGTACGGCCGACCATCAGACCGGCGATGAACACCGCGATGATCGCCATGATCAGCATTCCGTAGAGCCCCGACCCCGTACCACCGGGAGCGATCTCACCGAGCTGCATGCCCAGCATCGTGATCCCGCCGCCGAAGCCCGTGAACGAGGAATGGAACGAGTTCACCGCACCCGTCGATGTCAGCGTCGTGGCCACCGCGAAGATCGAGGAGCCACCGATCCCGAACCGGGTCTCCTTGCCCTCCATCGCCCCGCCCGCAATATCGAAAGCGGGCCCGTGGTGGGCGAATTCCGTCCACATCATCAGCGCGCTGAACCCGAGCCAGATGATGCCCATCGCCGCCAGGATCGCGTAGCCCTGCTTCAGCGAACCGACCATCCGCCCGAACGTGCGGGTCAGCGCGAACGGAATCACCAGGATCAGAAAGATCTCGAAGAGGTTCGACAGCCCGTTGGGGTTCTCGAACGGGTGGGACGCATTGGCATTGAAGTAGCCGCCGCCATTCGTACCCAGCTCCTTGATGACCTCCTGCGAGGCCACCGCGCCACCGTTCCACTGCTGCGAGCCGCCCATGAACTGCCCGACCTCATGGATGCCGGAGAAGTTCTGGATCGCACCACAGGCCACGAGCACCAGCGCCCCGATCACGGAGATCGGAATCAGGATCCGTACCGTGCCGCGCACCAGGTCGGACCAGAAATTGCCCAGCTCACCCGTGCGGGAGCGGGCGAAGCCACGTACCAGCGCCACCGCGACGGCGATACCGACGGCGGCCGAGACGAAGTTCTGCACCGCCAGGCCGCCGGTCTGGACGACATGGCCCATGGCCTGCTCGCCGTAGTACGACTGCCAGTTGGTGTTCGCGACGAACGACGCCGCCGTGTTGAACGCCTGATCGGGGTCGATCGAGGAAAAGCCCAGCGAGCCGGGCAGACTGCCCTGCACCCGCTGCAGCAAATAAAGGAAGAGGACGCTCACCGCAGAGAAGGCGAGCACCCCACGCAGATACGCGGGCCAGCGCATCTCCGTGTTCGGATTGGCACCGATGGCCTTGTATATCCACTTCTCCACCCGGAGGTGCTTCTTCGAGGAGTAGACGCCGGCCATGTAGTCGCCGAGCGGACGGTACGCCAGACCCAGCGCCACAACGAGCGCGAGCAGCTGGAGCACACCAGCGAGGACGGGGCTCATATCGGGCTCAGAACCTCTCCGGGTACAGAAGGGCGAGGACGAGATAGCCCAACAGGGCAACGGCCACGATCAGACCGACAATGTTCTCGGCAGTCACAGCTTCGCCACCCCCTTGGCGACGAGAGCCACCAACGCGAACACCGCGATCGTGGTGACGACGAAGGCCACATCGGCCATCGTGTGCTCCTAGATGAGGTACGGATTCTCGGACCTCATGAGCAAACCTCGCGTCACAGCCGTCCCGGCCTGCGTTGATGGCTTCCTTACGGGGAAGGGCGGGCCCTTGACGGTGCACATACGTGCCCCATACGCGCCCCATACGCGCCCTGTCGTGCGCCCCGGGCGCAGAAAAGGCCGGTGGGCCGTACTCCCTGGAAAGGGGGTACGGCCCAACGGCCTTCAGCTGTGCCGGGCGGCTGCCCGTATCAGCTCAGCGCACCTCGGTGATCTCGGGTCCGCGCTGGAGCTGGCCCATGCCACCGGAGAACTTCGAGCCCTCCTGGTTCTCCTGCTGGACGCCCTCGGGCACCATCTGGGCGTCGTCGGGGAGCTTGAGGACGATCGGGTCGCGCGGCGCCATCGGGCCCTCGCCACGGACGACCACGGTGTCCCGGAAGATCGTCTCCAGCAGCCCCGCGGCCTCCGGCTGTACGGCACCCTGGCCGGAGATCACTCCGCGCAGGAACCAGCGCGGACCGTCGACGCCGACGAAGCGCACCAGCTGCACGCCGTTCGTCCCGTCCGGGAGCTGTACGGGGACCTGGGCACGCAGCTCCCAGCCCAGCGGACCCTCGACCTCGTCGATGATCCCGCCCTGCTGGGTGATGCCGGAGGCGATCTCCTCGCGGACCTCGCCCCAGATGCCCTCCTTCTTGGGGGCGGCGAAGGCCTGCAGCTGGATGGCGCTGTCGCGCAGCACCACGGTCGCGGCGACGATCGCGTCACCGGCCACCTCGACGCGCAGCTCCATGCCCTCGACGCCGGGCACGAAGACGCCACCCAGGTCGACCCGGCCCTCGCCGGGCTGGGAGACCTCGGTGATGTCCCACGGTCCGTCCGGCCGCGGCGCCGGCGGGAGATTCACCCGACGCGAGCCGCTGTCGGCTCCATCGGCGTCATCGAGCTCGTCGACGACCTGCTCGGCCTCGCGCGCTTCGTCCGCCACGTCCTCGGCGGAACCACTCTTCTTGCGACGTCCGAACACGTCACTGTCCTTCCCGGTCGGGTACGACCGAAGCGTAGCTGTTCCCGCCCTGGGTAATCCCGCCCCTGACGCCATCAACATCACCGGAAGCATGCCCTCCGGTGGATCCGAAGCCTCCCTCACCGCGGGCCGAGCCGGGTAGCTCCGCCACTTCGTGGAAGCGCACCTTCTCGACCTGCTGGACGACCAGTTGGGCAATCCGGTCGAACCGCTCGAACCGCACGGGCTCGCGCGGGTCGAGATTGATGACGATCACCTTGATCTCTCCACGGTACCCGGCATCAACCGTCCCCGGGGCATTCACAAGAGCGACTCCGCAGCGCGCGGCAAGGCCGGACCGCGGGTGCACGAACGCGGCGTATCCGTCGGGCAGTGCGATCGACACCCCGGTGGGCAGCACAGCCCGCTCGCCCGGGGCAAGTTCGGTGGCCTCGGTGGTCACCAGATCGACCCCGGCGTCGCCCGGGTGTCCGTAGGCCGGAATCGGCACGTCCGGGTCGACACGGCGGATAAGTACGTCTACGGGGTGACGCATCAGGGATTCACCTCGAACGCACGGACGCGCTTGGTCTGGTCCGGATCGGCCATCGCTGCCTGGATCTCGGCCGGGCGGCCGTTCTCGATGAAGTGGTCGACCTTGACCTCGACGAAGAGGGCCTCGGCACGGACCGCCACCGGTCCGTCCGGGCCGCCGATCCGGCCGGTCGCCCGGGAGTAGATCTTCCGGCCGTGCACCGCGGTGACCTCGGCATCCAGGTGCAGCACGGTGTCCACGGGCACCGGGCGCACGAAGTCGGTCTCCAGCCGCCCGGTCACCGCGATCACCCGCAGCAGCCAGTTCAGCGAGCCGAGCGTCTCGTCCAGCGCGGTGGCCAGGACGCCACCGTGGGCCAGGCCCGGGGCGCCCTGGTGGGCCGCCTTCACGGTGAACTCGGCGGTGATTCTGACACCCTCGCCGGCCCGCGCCTGGAGGTGCAGCCCGTGCGGCTGTCCTTCGCCGCACCCGAAACAGTGATCGTAGTGCGCGCCGAGGAGTTCGCCGGGGGCCGGGGCTTCGGGGTGCCGGACCGGTTTCACCGCGTCGGCCGGGGGCTTCAGAGCCACAGATGTTCCACTCACAGGCGCAGACCTTACCCGCGCGGCCACACGCAGGTCGCGCCGTGCCAAGCTTGGGTTCATGCAGCCTTCCACCCCGCCTTTCGACGAACGACTGACCGCGCCCCGTTCGTGGTGGCTCATCGCCTTCCTGGTCGGCATCGCCTGTGCCCTGATGCTGCTGCCGCTCGGCACCCTGCCCCTGCTGGCCGGTCTGGTGGGCGGAACAGCCCTGTCGGCGGTCGCGGTGAGCTCGTACGGTTCGGCCAGGATCCGGGTGGTGGCGGGCGCCCTGGTGGCCGGCGACGCGCGGATTCCGGTGACGGCGCTCGGCGGGGCCGAGGTACTGGAGGCGGAGGAGGCGCGCGCGTGGCGCTCGTACAAGGCGGACACCCGCGCGTTCATGCTGCTGCGCAGCTACATCCCGACGGCGGTCCGGGTGGAGGTCACCGACCCGCAGGACCCGACTCCGTACCTCTATCTGTCGACCCGCGAGCCGCAGGCCCTGGTCGCAGCGCTCAGCGCGGTGCGGGCCTAGCTTCGGGGCTTGTCTCCTTCGGAGGGCATCCAGGCGGCCCCTCTCGGCCCCACAGGCCCTGTCGGGCGCCTGGATGCCCTAGCTCTCCAGCTCGCCCGGGAGATCCTTGCGCAGGCCCCCCGGCCGCTCCAGCGGAGGCAGCTCCGGAAGCCGGTCCCAGGGGATCCGGCGCTTGCGCAGGTCCTTCCTGACCCGTTCGGCAAGCTTTCTGGTGTCGCGCCGGTTCATCATCGCGCCGACTGCGGCGCCGACCATGAACGGGAAGAGGTTCGGCAGATCGCGCACCATGCGCTTCGTGACCTGCTGGCGCAGCTCACGCCTCATCTGGCCGCCCAGCGCCGCATTGATCGTCGCGGGCTGGGTGACATCGATACCGCGCTCCTCCGTCCAGGACGTGAGGTAGGCGGTGGAACGGTGGGTGAGCCCGCCCGGCGGGCGCAGCCCGTAGACCTCGTGCAGTTCGGCGACGAGCTTCATCTCGATCGCGGCCACACCGGTGATCTCCGCCGCCAGTTCGGCGAGCATGGCGGGTGGTACGGGCATCATGGCCGCCGCGCCGATACCGGCGCCGACGGTTGCTGTGGCCTTGCTCGCGCCCGCTATGAGCTTGTCGGCGAGCTCCTCGGGCCCGAGGCCCGGGAACTGCTTGCGCAGGGTCGCGAGATCACGCACAGGGATGCGGGGAGCGGTCTCGATGATCAGGTCGGCGATATGACCGATCGCTGCCTTGGCGCTCTCCCCACCCTTGCGTACTCCCCGTTTCACTGAACTCAGACGGCCTGCCCCGGTCACGGACTCCGTCCTGTCGACCTGTCCGGCCCCATCGGCCGTGTCGACTCCCTCAACTCCTTCGACTGCCGTGACTGCCGTGACTGCTTCGAGCGAGGCCGACCGGCCCCGCTCGTCGTCCCACGCACCCGGGGAGGGTGGCAGGGCGGACCGCTCAGCAGGCGCTGCTACGCCTTCTGCCGGGCCTGTGCCGCCCTGATTCGCCTCCGACGACCTCTTGCGCCGCAAGCGTCGCTTCCGGAACGGTGTGTCGCCTGCCACGGTCGGTTCGACCTAGTCGCAGTCGCGGCAGATCGGCTGGCCGTTCTTCTCGCGCGCCAACTGGCTCCTGTGGTGCACGAGGAAGCAGCTCATGCACGTGAACTCGTCGGCTTGCTTGGGCAGGACCCTTACGGCCAGCTCTTCGTTGGACAGGTCTGCTCCGGGCAGCTCCAGTCCCTCGGCCGCGTCGAACTCGTCGACGTCGACGGCGGACGCCGTCTTGTCGCTCCGGCGAGCCTTGAGCTCTTCAAGGCTGTCCTGGTCGACGTCGTCATCGGTCTTGCGTGGGGTGTCGTAATCCGTTGCCATGTCGCTCTCCCCCTCTGGGTGTCTGCGGTGTCTCAGCGCACGTAACGCGTGAGAGGCCGGACTTGTGCCCGACCTGAGGCGGAGATTTTGCCTCACATCAAGGTCTGTTACTCAATCGACACCCAAAAGGACCGCTCGGGAGTGGTCGCCTTGGGTGGCGATGGGGACCGTACACGGTCCCGGTCTCGCGCTTCACGGGCGCCACCCCGTGTACTTCCCGTGATATCGGACCCCGAAAACCCCGACTTTTGCGGGTTTTCCGGTGACGGGCCCGATCACGGAGCGTTGACATTCAGAAATTCGCTCCTGTGATCGATCACACACGGCAACTTCGGGCGCAGGTCCCGAAAATTCCGCTCAAAGCGAACAAAATAATTGGTGCACGTATCGCCCCGCCCAGCCTCTCAGACCGGCAGTGAGACGCGCATCACGAGACCACCGCCCTCGCGGGGCTCCGCGACGATACGGCCGCCGTGAGCGCGCGCCACAGAGCGCGCGATCGACAGGCCGAGCCCCACCCCCTTGTCGCTGCCTGTTCGCTCCGTACGCAGCCGCCTGAAGGGCTCGAAGAGGTTGTCGATCTCATACGCAGGCACCACTGGGCCCGTGTTCGAGACCACCAGCACGGCCTGGCCGGAACGGAGCTCGGTGGTGACCTCCACCCAGCCCCCCTCCGCGACGTTGTAGCGCACAGCGTTCTGTACGAGGTTCAGCGCGATCCGCTCCAGCAGGACGCCGTTGCCCTGGACGACGGCCGGGGCCCGCTCGCCACGGATCTCCACGCCCCGCTCCTCGGCCTCGCCGCGCGTCTGGTCGATCGCGCGCGAGGCCACCTCGGCGAGGTCGACCGGTTTGCGCTCGACGATCTGGTTGTCGCTGCGGGCGAGCAGCAGCAGGCCCTCGACCAGCTGCTCACTGCGCTCGTTGGTGGCCAGCAAGGTCTTGCCGAGCTGCTTCAGCTCCGGCGGGACCTGGGGATCGGAGAGATGGACCTCCAGCAGCGTGCGGTTGATCGCGAGCGGGGTCCGCAGTTCGTGCGACGCATTTCCGACGAACCGCTGCTGGGCGGTGAAGGCGCGCTCCAGGCGGTCGAGCATCTCGTCGAAGGTGTCGGCGAGCTCCTTCAGCTCGTCGTCCGGGCCGTCCAGCTCGATCCGGCGGGACAGATCCGTTCCGGCCACCTGGCGGGCGGTGCGGGTGATCCGGCCCAGCGGGGAGAGCACCCGGCCCGCCATGGCGTAGCCGAAGGCGAAGGCGATGACGCTGAGGCCGACCAGGGCCAGCAGCGACCGGTTGAGGAGGGTGTCCAGCGCCTGCTGGCGCTGGTGGTTGACGCAGGTGTTCATGGCCGCGTTGGCGGCGTCGGGTGTGGTGATGCCGTGGAAGTTGCACACGTCACTGGTGACCTGGCCGCTCACGATCTTGAACGGCAGCTCGCTGCCGACCTGGAGGGCCTGGGCGGCCAGCATGTAGATGATCGCCAGCAGCAGGATGCCGGCGATCAGGAACATGCCGCCGTACAGCAGCGTGAGCCGTATCCGGATGGTCGGGCGCAGCCAGTACGGCGGCTCCTGCTGTTTGGGCTCCCAGGTGGGCTTCGGAGGCGCCGTCGGCGGCGCCGGGACGGTGGGCATCGGCCGTCAGATCCGGTAGCCGGAGCCGGGCACGGTGACGATCACCGGCGGTTCGCCGAGTTTGCGGCGCAGCGTCATGACGGTCACCCGGACGACATTGGTGAACGGGTCGGTGTTCTCGTCCCAGGCCTTCTCCAGCAGTTGCTCGGCCGAGACGACCGCGCCCTCGCTGCGCATCAGGACCTCCAGCACGGCAAATTCCTTCGGCGCGAGCTGGATCTCCGCCTCGCCCCGGAAGACCTCTCGGCGGTTGGGGTCGAGCTTGATTCCGGCGCGCTCCAGGACGGGCGGCAGGGCCACCGTCGTACGCCGGCCCAGCGCCCGTACCCGCGCGGTGAGCTCGGTGAAGGCGAACGGCTTGGGCAGATAGTCGTCTGCGCCCAGCTCCAGCCCCTCCACCCGGTCGCTGACGTCCCCGGACGCGGTGAGCATGAGCACCCGGGTGGGCATGCCCAGTTCGACGATCCGGCGGCAGACGTCGTCGCCGTGCACCAGGGGGAGGTCCCGGTCCAGCACCACGACGTCGTAGTCGTTGACCTCGACCCGCTCCAGAGCCGCGGCTCCGTCGTACACGACGTCGACGGCCATGGCCTCACGGCGCAATCCGGTGGCCACCGCATCGGCGAGCAGCTGCTCGTCCTCCACGACGAGTACGCGCACGGCGCTTTCCTTCCTTAGAAACTTCAGTAGGTGACTTCAGAAAGTCCCGATATGCTCACGGTCCGTGATCCAAACCGCTCATCGGCACTGGTCTGTGCGGCTCCATCCTGCCCGCAACGCGCATAAACCGGCGGTAAGACGACGCTGGCCGACCTGGGGCCCCGGGGAATTCACCGGATTTCCGGGCCAGTTGAGGTTTCTCTGAGCTTTGGTCTGGGGAGGACGAATTCACACCCGCGATCGCGCCTTGAATGTGGCGTGCCACAGGCCGCTCCGTCCCCGGAGAGCGCGTGATCACCCGCCCTACCGCCTCCGTGCGGAGGGAAACCCGGGCACACCCCCGTGCCACCGACCCACGATGAGGGGGCGCATTATGGACGCTTTCACCGCAGGTCTGCTGCAACGAATCAAGACCACCGAGTCCGACCTCACGAAAGCTCGGGAGACGGGCGACGACTTCCTCGCGGATGTCGAGCAGAGCGAGCTGGACGACCTGCACCGCCTCGCCGCCGAGCACGGCGTTGAAATCGGCGCCACCAGCGTCTGAGTCACGTGAGAAGGGCCCCTGATGCCGCAACCGGCGTCAGGGGTCCTTCTCGCGTTCCGGCAGAACCCGGTCGACCGGGTTCTAGTCGTGCCAGGCTCCGAGCTCCTCCAGGAGGCCCTGCAGCGGCTCGAAGACACCCGGCGTCGCGGCGACGGTCAGATCACCGTCGGCGGGCAGCCCGGGGCGGCCGCCGGTGCGGGCACCCGCCTCGCGGGCGATGAGGTCACCGGCCGCCAGGTCCCACGGGTGGAGCCCACGCTCGTAGTAGCCGTCGAGGCGGCCGGCCGCCACATCGCAGAGGTCCACGGCGGCGGAGCCGCTGCGCCGGATGTCACGCAGCCGCGGGATCAGCTTCTGGGCCACGTCCGCCTGGTGCGCACGGACGTGGCCGACGTAGTTGAAGCCGGTCGAGACGAGCGCCTGATCGAGCGGCGGCGCGGGCCGGCAGCGCAGCGTGGCGCCTTCGCCGTACGCACCGCCCTTCGCGTATGCACCGCCGCCGAGCACCGCCTGGTACGTCTCACGGCGCATCGGTGCCTCCACCACGCCCACGACCCGCTCGCCGTCCCGTTCAGCGGCGATGGAGACGGCCCAGGTCGGCAGTCCGTACAGGTAGTTCACGGTGCCGTCGAGCGGGTCGATGACCCAGCGGATACCGCTGCTGCCCTCGGCGCTCGCTCCTTCCTCACCGAGGAAGCCGTCCTGGGGGCGGCGCTCGGTGAGGAAGCCGGTGATGAGCTTCTCGGCGGCGATGTCCATCTCGGTGACGACATCGATCGGGCTGGACTTGGTCGCGGCCACACCCAGATCGGCCGGGCGGCCGTCGCGCAGCAGCGCACCGGCACGGCGGGCTGCCTCCAGGGCGAGGTCGAGCAGTTCGGAAAGGTTCGGGTCGGTCACGGCGCTCCAGGGGGCTCCAGGCGTACGGCAGGGGCTTCTTACACGTACGGGCTGTCGGCGCCCGCGGCGGCGGGCTTGAGGGCCCGGGCCGGGCAGCAGCCGACCGGGCAGAGGTCATGGCCAGGGCCGAGCGCGCCCAGCGCACACCGCTGCGCGACGCGCCCCTGTTCGGTGGCGGCGCGCTCCAGCACCAGTTCACGCACGGCCGCGGCGAACCGCGGGTCGGCGCCCACGGTCGCGGACCTGCGCACCGGAAGCCCGAGTTCGGCGGCCTTCGCGTTGGCCTCCGTGTCGAGGTCGTACAGCACTTCCATGTGGTCCGAGACGAAACCGATGGGGACCATCACCACGGCGGGGACGCCTTCGCCGTGCAACGTCTCCAGGTGGTCGCAGATGTCGGGCTCCAGCCACGGGATGTGCGGGGCGCCGCTGCGCGACTGGTAGACGAGCTGCCAGGGGTACTCGACGCCGGTCTCCTCGCGCACCGCGTCGACGATCAGGCGGGCGACGTCCAGGTGTTCGGCGACATAGGCGCCGCCGTCGCCGTGCTCCTCCACGGGGCCGGAGGTGTCGGCGGCGGAGATGGGGATGGAGTGCGTGGTGAAGGCGAGGTGCGCCCCCGCTCTCACGTCCGCGGAGAAGTCGGCCAGGGCGGCGAGGACGCCGTCCACCATGGGCCGTACGAACCCGGGATGGTTGAAGTAGTGCCGGAGCTTGTCGACCCGGGGCACCGGCAGCCCCTCGGCCTCCAGGGCGGCCAGCGACTCGGCGAGGTTCTCGCGGTACTGCCGACAGCCGGAGTAGGAGGCGTATGCGCTGGTGGCGAGGACTGCGATGCGGCGGTGTCCGTCCACGGTCATCTCGCGCAGGGTGTCGGTGAGGTACGGCGCCCAGTTGCGGTTGCCCCAGTACAACGGCAGATCGAGTCCGTGCTCCGCGAAGTCCTTGCGCAGGGCGTCCAGCAGGGCCCTGTTCTGGGCGTTGATCGGACTGACGCCGCCGAACAGGAAGTAGTGCTTGCCGACTTCCTTCAGCCGCTCCTCGGGGATGCCACGGCCACGGGTCACGTTCGCCAGGAACGGGACCACGTCGTCCGGGCCTTCGGGGCCGCCGAAGGAGAGCAGCAGCAGGGCGTCATAGGGAGCGGGATCGCGCAGATCGGACATGGCATCGATCCTGCCACTCGCCTCGGACAGCGCTCCCACCGACATCGGCTCCGGGGCCCACCCCGGTGTCGGACGGACCACTCGAACCGTAAGCTGTATCGGCCACGTTCACGCATTACAAGCGCGTGTGATCACGCTGTTCCGGAGCCCTCCTTGCCCAGTCCCTACCGCGCGATTTTTGCCGCCCCCGGCACCAAGGGGTTCTCGGCGGCCGGATTCCTCGGCCGGATGCCGCTGTCCATGATGGGCATAGGTGTGGTCACCATGGTGTCCCAGCTCACCGGCCGTTACGGGCTCGCGGGCGCGCTCTCCGCGACGCTGGCGATGTCGGCGGCGGTGATCGGGCCGCTGATCTCCCGACTCGTCGACCGGCACGGGCAGCGCCGCATCCTGCGTCCCGCCACCCTGGTCGCGCTGGCGGCGGTGGCCGGTCTCCTGATCTGCGCGCAGCAGCGGCTGGCGGACTGGACGCTCTTCGTCTTCGCGGCGGGCGCCGGCTGCGTCCCCAGCGTGGGTTCGATGATCCGGGCCCGCTGGGCGGAGATCTACCGCGGTTCGCCGCGGCAGCTGCACACCGCGTACTCGTGGGAGTCGATCGTCGACGAGGTGTGCTTCATCTTCGGGCCGATCATCTCGATCGGTCTGTCCACCGCCTGGTTCCCCGAGGCGGGGCCGCTTCTCGCCGCAGGGTTCCTGCTGGTCGGTGTCTTCTGGCTGACCGCTCAGCGCGCCACCGAGCCGGTGCCGCATCCGCGCGAGCAGCACACCCGCGGTTCCGCGCTGCGCTCGCGGGGCCTCCAGGTGCTCGTGGTCACGTTCGTGGCGACCGGTGCGATCTTCGGGGCAATCGACGTGGTGACGGTGGCCTTCGCCGAGGAGCAGGGTCACAAGGCCGCGGCGAGCCTCGTGCTGGCCGTGTACGCGCTGGGGTCCTGCCTGGCCGGGGCGGTCTTCGGTCTGCTGCACCTCAAGGGGAAGCCGTCCACCCGGTGGCTGGTGGGCGTGTGTGCGATGGCCGTGAGTATGATCCCCCTCCAACTGGCCGGGAACCTCCCGTTTCTGGCCGTGGCGCTCTTTGTCGCGGGTCTGGCCATCGCACCGACGATGGTCACCACCATGGCCCTCGTCGAGCAACACGTACCGCGCACCGAACTGACCGAGGGCATGACCTGGACCAGCACCGGGCTCGCCGTCGGTGTGGCGCTCGGCTCCTCGGCCGCAGGCTGGGTGGTCGACGCGTCCGGAGCCGAGGCGGGGTACGTGGTGCCCGCCGTGGCGGGAGCGCTCGCGGCCGCGGTGGCGTTCCTGGGGTATCGCCGGCTCAGCGGGCCGGTTCCTACGGAAGGGCGCGGGGAAGATGACCGACACCGACGCACGGACGACGACGAGCGCGTGGCGTAACTGGGCGGGGAACGTCAGCGCCCGTCCCGTACGAGCCGTGTCCCCCGCCTCCGTGGCGGAGCTCGCCGAGGTGCTGCGCCGCGCGTCCCAGGACGGTCTGAGGGTGAAGCCGGTCGGTACCGGGCACTCCTTCACCGCGACGGCGGCCACCGACGGTGTGCTGATCCGTCCGGATCTTCTCACCGGCATCCGGGAGATCGACCGCAAGGCGATGACGGTGACCGTCGAGGCAGGCACCCCGCTGAAGCGGCTGAACAGCGCCCTGGCGCGGGAGGGCCTGTCGCTGACCAACATGGGCGACATCATGGAGCAGACGGTCGCCGGCGCCACCTCGACCGGCACCCATGGCACCGGCCGCGACTCGGCGTCCATATCCGCCCAGATCCGTGCCCTCGAACTGGTCACGGCCGACGGTACGGTGCTGACCTGTTCGGAGAAGGAAAACGCCGACATCTTCGCCGTCGCCCGGATCGGGCTCGGCGCCCTGGGGGTCGTCACGGCGATCACCTTCGCCGTGGAGCCGGTCTTCCTGCTGACGGCCCGTGAGGAGCCGATGAGCTTCGACCGGGTCACGAACGACTTCGACGAGCTGGTCGCCGAGAACGAGCACTTCGAGTTCTACTGGTTCCCGCACACCGGCAACTGCAACACCAAGCGCAACAACCGCAGCGCGGGCCCCGCCGCCCCGCCCGGAAAGGTCAGCGGCTGGATCGAGGACGAGCTCCTCTCCAACGGGATATTCCAGGTGGCCTGTTCGCTCGGCCGGGCGGTTCCCGCCGCCATTCCGTCGATCGCCAAGCTCTCCAGCCGCGCCCTGTCGGCCCGTACGTACACGGACATCCCGTACAAGGTCTTCACCAGCCCGCGCCGGGTCCGCTTCGTGGAGATGGAGTACGCACTGCCGCGCGAGGCCGCCGTGGAGGCGCTGCGCGAGGTCAAGGCGATGGTCGAGCGGTCGCCGCTGCGGATCAGCTTCCCGGTGGAGGTCCGTACCGCCCCCGCGGACGACATCGCGCTCTCCACGGCCTCGGGCCGCCAGAGCGCGTACATCGCCGTACATCTGTACAAGGGCACGCCCTACCAGGCGTACTTCACCGCCGTCGAGCGGATCATGACCGCCCACGGCGGCCGCCCGCACTGGGGCAAGGTCAACACCCGCGACGCCGAGTACCTCGCCGGGGTGTACCCGCGGTTCGGCGAGTTCACCGCCGTACGCGACCGGCTGGACCCGGACCGCCTCTTCGGCAACGACTATCTGCGCCGGGTGCTGGGCGACTGAGCGCCGCGGCCGTTCACTGCGCGGTCCCCGTGCCGGTGGTGGCGTGGTCGCCCTGCACCGTGGCGCCGCCCGCACCCGCCGGGTCCGGGCCGACTGTGCTGCCGTCGCCGGGCGCTGCCGGGGAGGGCGTGGTCGCCGGGGGCGGATTCGTCTGGCCACCCGTGTTGTCGGACGGCGTGGGGCTTGGCACCGGATCGGCCGAGGAGCCGTCGCCCTGACCCGAGTCCGGGTTCCGGCTCTGTCCGCCCTGCGAATCCGTACCGGGCGTCGCGCCGCTCTCCTGGCCCGGAGTCCGCTCCTGGCCGGGGTCGGTGCTGGTCGCCGGTGCCGGGTCGTTCGACCCGGAGCTCCGCTCCCCGCCGCGTACGACGGAGCCGACGGTCGTTCCTTTGCCGCCGCTCAGGCCGTTGCCGGAAACCAGTTCGAAAGTGGTGATGCCGACCATCGTCACGGCGAAGACCACGACCGCGCCGAGCGCCGACCGCTTCCAGCCGCGGATGCGGGTGCCGTGGGTGGTGGCCTCGGAGAACTCCTCGTCCGGGACCGGGCGCCCCGTGGTGAGCGGCTGGGTCCCGTCGAGCGGCCTCAGCAGTTGCGTACGGTCCGGATCGTCGGCCACGTTGCGCAGTACGGTCGTGGCGTCCGTCTCGCGACGGCCGGCCGTGGCGGCGCGCGCACCACCCGTCTCACGCGTATGTACGGTCACCTCGCGGCCCGGGTGCTTCACCTGGACCGTGACCTCGCGGATCTGCTCCCCCGTGCGGCGGAAGAAGTGCTGGAAGACCGAACCGCCGCACGTGGCGACGACGCTCATCACCCCGGCACCGAGGATCGTTCCGTACACGCCCAGCTGGGAGGCTGCCACCGCTGCCGCGACTGCTGCCACGGCGCTGCCCGCCACCTGCGGCAGGCTCAGGTCTATACGCCTTTCTTTGGGTTCTATGTCACTTTCTGGCTTCTGCACCATTTCCAGCCCTTGATTGACATCTCTCCCACCATGCAACAGGAAGGGACATTTGAGCGAAGCGAATAGTTCCACTTCGGGAGATTCTGTGAAGCAGGACACGCATGGAGGTCGCCCGCACCCGGCCGGGCAGCTCAACTCCCGCACCTCACGAGAACTTCGGCGGCGCGGCGGTCCACCCACATGGCCCGAATGGAGTACTGTGGCGAGCCCTGGGGCCGGACTCCCACGTGGGTGTCCGGGATCTTCGGGAGGGGGCCGAAGGAGGCACTCGATCCGGCGGCGCCACGGCATCGCACGGGGACTGGCCGCACGGAGTGACCAACGGTCACTTTGTGCTGCACAATAGGTCACCGTGTCATACCGGCGATCAAGGGCTCACGCCCGACACGCCGGGCAACACGGCAATGTTGTGGCAGGCTGCACCCGGGCAGGCCACACTCGACTAGCGGAAGCAGCGACGCACGTGACGTCGGCAGGCACCACCCGGGAGGTCCCCATGCCCGAACTGCGTGTCGTGGCCGTCTCCAACGACGGCACACGACTGGTGCTCAAGGCTGCGGACAGCACGGAGTACACGCTTCCGATCGACGAGCGGCTGCGAGCCGCCGTGCGCAACGACCGCGCGCGGCTCGGCCAGATCGAGATCGAGGTGGAGAGCCACCTCCGCCCCCGCGACATCCAGGCCCGGATACGAGCCGGTGCCTCCGCGGAGGAGGTTGCTCAGTTCGCCGGGATTCCGGTCGACCGTGTCCGCCGCTTCGAGGGCCCCGTGCTCGCGGAGCGTGCCTTCATGGCCGAGCGGGCCCGGAAGACTCCTGTGCGCCGTCCCGGCGAGAACACCGGCCCCCAGCTCGGCGAGGCGGTGCAGGAGCGACTGCTGCTGCGTGGCGCCGACAAGGAGACCGTCCAGTGGGACTCCTGGCGCCGTGACGACGGCACCTGGGAAGTCCTGCTGGTCTACCGGGTCGCGGGCGAGCCGCACTCGGCGAGCTGGGCGTACGACCCGCCGCGCCGGCTGGTCCAGGCCGTGGACGACGAGGCGCGGTCGCTGATCGGCGAGACCGACGACGTCGCCGCGCCCGAGCCGAGCTTCCCGTTCGTGCCGCGGATCGCCCGGCTGCCCCGCGACCGGCCGCTGGACCGCGCCCTGGACCGCCAGATGGAGCGCCCCACGGCACCGGCACCCGAGCCGGAGGAGCACATCGGCGGCATCTCGGCCAGCGAGCGCGATTCGCTGACCAGCCTGTTGGAGGCGGTGCCCAGCTTCCGCGGCGACATGGTGGTGCCGGAGCGGCCCGCACCGCCCGACCCTCCGGCCATCGAGCCCGCCGTGCAGGAGCCGGAGGCCGATGAGCCGCCGGCCGCGGCAGCCTCCGCAGGCGCCGGTTCCGCCTACGCGGATGTGCTCATGCCGCGAGCGGTGGCCGGCCACCGTGACCGGCTGACCGGGACGACGGACCGCCAGGCCGAGGCGGACGGCGTCCGACCGGGCCGCCGTGCCGCCGTGCCGAGCTGGGACGAGATCGTCTTCGGCACGCGCCGGAAGAAGCAGGACTGAGGCGGGGTGACCGCAGCATGACGAGGGCCCGTACGCCGCTGCGTACGGGCCCTCGTGCGGCATGCGAGCCTCGTGTCGTATGCGTCCCTCGTACCGCGTGCGCCACTCGTGTCGTACGCGTACGGAACCTGCTGAAGCGGTTCCTTGCCCTCGGGCCGGTGCGCGCTCCGTTACTGGGGGTCGGGGCCCTTTGCGACCGGGCGGGACCCGTCACCGGACCACTCGGACCAGGAGCCCGCGTACAGCGCCGCCGGGATTCCGGCAATGGCCAGGGCCAGCACCTCATGGGCGGCGGAGACACCGGAGCCGCAGTAGACGCCCACCTCCGGCGCCCGGTCGGCACCGAGCTTCTCGAAGCGGGCGGCCAGCGATTCGGCGGGCAGGAATCGGCCGTCGTCCCCCGCGTTCTCGGAGGTCGGGGCCGAGACGGCACCCGGGATGTGGCCGCCCACCCGGTCGATCGGCTCCACATCGCCCCGGTAGCGCTCGGCGGCTCGCGCGTCGAGCAGCAGACCCGAGCGGGCCAGCACCGCCGCCCCGTCCGCGTCCAGCAGCGGCAGAGCGCCGGGGACCGGCCGGAAGTCACCCTCGGCCGGGGTCGGGGTCTCCGTCTGGAACTCCCCCATCCAGGCCGCGAGTCCACCGTCCAGGACCCGGACGTCCTCGTGCCCCGTCCAGCGCAGCAACCACCAGGCGCGCGCCGCCGCCCAGCCCTGACCGCCGTCGTACACGACCACGGGAGTGTCCCGGGAGACTCCGGCTCGGCGCATCACCGCGCCGAATTCCTCCGGATCGGGCAGCGGGTGACGGCCGCCGCTGCCTGCCGGGCCGGCAAGTTCCGCGTCGAGATCGACGAATACCGCACCGGGGATGTGCCCGGCCTCGTAGCCGGGACGGCCGTGCGGGCCGCCCAGCTGCCAACGTACGTCCAGGAGCACCGGCGGACGTGGCCCCGCCGACTCGCTCGCGCATTCGGATGCGGTGATGATGGGCTTCATGGGTGCCATCCTCGCGCAGGAGCCGCCCCACCCGTAACACCTTCGAAACGGACGTATCGCATGAAACCGGTCTCTCTCTGTCGAGATCCCGGAAAGTGCGGCGCGGCCGGGGCACATCGTGCGCCGGGTGGTGCAAGCATCTGCACGGGGCGTACACATCCTGTACCGCACGGCGGCACACCGGCCCCGTTCCCCCCGTACGGCCACCACGATGGTCCGAGGAGAGAGTGACGATGACCGAGGCTGCCGCCCGGCGCACGCCCGGAACACCATGCTGGGTGAGTCTGATCGTGCACGACCTGAGCGCGACACAGGCCTTCTACGCCGATCTGTTCAGCTGGGAGTTCGTTCCCGGCCCGGACCAGCTGGGTCCGTACGTCCGCGCGCTGATCGACGGGAAAGTGGTCGCGGGCATCGGACAGCTGCCGCCCGACCGCCATCTGCCGGTCGCCTGGACGACCTATCTGGCCACCGACGACGCCGATGTCACGGCGGAGATGATCCGCTCCTGCGGCGGCACGGTCGCCGTCGGACCGCTGGACGCGGGCGAGGCGGGCCGGCTCGCCATCGCCTCCGATCCCAGCGGTGCGGTCTTCGGAATCTGGCAGGCCGCCGCGCACATCGGTACGGCGCTCGCGGGAGCCCACGGCACACCGGTCTGGAACGAACTGGTGACCAGCGAGACCTCGACGGTCTGCAAGTTCTACCAGACGGTTTTCGGCTACGAGGCGGAGGCGGTCGTCTCGGCCGATTTCGACTACCAGACCCTGCATCTGAACGGCCGTCCGGTGGCCTCGCTGCACGGCGTGGGCCACGCCCTGCCGCGCGACCGGGGCCCGCACTGGATGACGTACTTCGAGGTCACCGACACCGACGCGGCCGCGCACCGCGTGGTGGAGCTCGGCGGATACATCCTGCAGCCGGCCCGGGAGGGGTCGAGCGGCCGGGTGGCGACCGTGGCGGACCCCGAGGGCGCGGTGTTCACGATCCTGTGCACGGCCGCGCGCTGAGCCGCCGGGCTGCGAGGGCTGGTCAGCCGGTCCGGATCCGTTCGACATGCCGATGGGCGGGGCCGGCCAGCCGGGCGTGCAATTCGTCGAAGAGCTCGGACGCCTCGGTTCCGCTCCACTCGGCCGGCAGCAGTTCACGCGCAACACCGGGGTCGAGGTAGACGAGCCGGCGCCAGTCGGTGAGGACCCTGATGTACGTCGTGAACGCCTCGCGGTCCGTCACCGGACTTCCGCTCGCGATCCGCTCGGCCACCGGACGATGCACCGCGAGGAATTCGATGTACAGCTGCTGCAGCCGAACGGTGTCCCACCAGGAGCGCACCTTCGCCGCAAGGTCCCCGCTCCCGTCCGTGCCGCCGCCCACCGACAGATAGTCGGCCCGGAAGAGGTCGGCGTACGAGCGCAGCCCGTGCCGGGCCAGCATGTCCTCCGCCTCGTCGTGCACATGTCCCGGTGCGATCCACACCCCGGCGGACACGGAACCGAAGCCGAGCCGGGTGAGCTGGGTGCGCAGGGTGTGCCGCTTGGCGCGTTCCGACTCGGGCACCGAGAAGACGACCAGCACCCAGCCCTCGTCCACGGTGGCCCGGCGCGTCGCGAAGATCCGTGGATCGCCGTCGCGCAGAATCCGCTCGGTCTCGGGCGAGATCCGGTATCCGGCAGCTCCGGAGACCGATTCGGCTTCGAGCAGTCCGGCGCGCTTCAGCCGGGAGACCGAGGACCGGACGGTCGGCCCCTCGACGCCGAGGTCGGCAAGCAGCTGGATGAGCGAGGCCACGGACATCCAGCCTTCGGTGTCGCGCGCGTACAACCCGTAGACCGTCACGATCAGCTGCCTCGGCTGCACCCTGCCCGACGGGCCCGGTTCGGACTCGGCCTCTTTTCCGCTCACCGTGTTCACAGCGTCATCCTAAGCATCTCCGCCGGACGCCCGAGGGGACGGTTCAGGCAGAGGTGACGGGCAGCACGTCCGGCGAGACCACGAACCGGCGGACGCTGATTCGGCCCTGCTTCTTGTCCAGGATCAGTGGGGCTTCATCCCGGTAGACGTAGCGGAGGTATCGGCCACGGACCGGTGCTCCGGCTATCAGCAGCACTGGCGATGCGGGACCAGGGCCCTCGCTGTGGTGAGCTTCGCTTTCTCCTCGTATCGCATGCGCTCAGTGTGGCTTCGTTCACTTCGAGCAGCAGCGTTCATCTGCCGGTTTGGACAGCAGTTGTTGATCTTGCCGCCCCTGGATGTTCACGAGAAGTGACGTCAGGGTGCCCACATTGCCGGATACCGGAAAGCAGTCGTGCAACCCGTCTGCCGTGCCCGGCAGGTGATGGGCCGCGTGCGGGCGGTCATCATGATGAGCCGGAGGTCTGGCGTTCTGGGGCCCGCCGGAGGTGAGAGAGGAGGGCGAGGGTGCTCGGGACCGTGACAGAGGTGTTCGACAGGGCCGTGGACGTGCTCACCGTGGCTTTGGGGCTGGGCTGCGTGTGGTTGGGATGGCGGGCCGTGCTCCGGCCGCGTCGGCCACCGGAGCCGATACAGGGACCTGTGTGGATCGTCCGCACCTGGGGGCTTGGCTATGTGCTGCTGGGGATCTTCCTCACCGCCGAGTCGCTGACCCTGATGGCCGACGGAGAGCCGGGCCGGCCGGCGGACGCGATCCGCTGGGTTGCCGGACCGCTCGTGGTCGGTTCGGTCCTGGCGGCGTTCCTGTCCCGGCGGTGGGAGCGCCGTCGGGCCCGGGCCATGAAGTTGGGCGGCAGGCGTGAACCGAGCCGTCCGCTGGAATGAGGCGGCGCTCGTCGCCGTTGCCTGCTGGGCGGTCAGCATTCCGGGATACGGCGTGCTCGCCGCTCTCGACGAGCCGCACGTGCCCGTTGCGCCCCTCATCGGCGTGGGGCTCGTCCAGTAGTTCCGGGCGCGCCACCGCTTTTGGTCGGCCGCGGTTGCGGCCGACCTCTCGGGGCTGTCGTACTGTTCGGGCTCGTCGGCGCCCTGCGTCCGGGCGTGGACCCATACGTCGTGGACGCGCCGGCCACAGGGGCCGCGGCGACGGTTGCCCCGGCCGTCCTCACCCTGGTCGGCCGCGGAGCGGGACGCCGCCGAAACTCGTGAGCCAGACCGTGGATCCGGGCGCCTCCCAGACCCACTCCCTGCTGATCGACGGCGTAGGCGTCGCGATAGACCCCCCGGCCGGGGACCCGCAGTTCACCTGGGCCGAGATCGGCTCGTCGTGTACGCGGCCCAGGGCCCCAGACACCTCGGGGTCACCGTCCGTCTCCGTGACGGCGCCGTGCACCACTGCCTGCTCGCCGCACGCAGACGGGCCCGCCTCCAGGTGTGGCTGGAGGATCTGCCGGTGATCCCGGAGTGCTTCGCACAACCGCCGCGGCCCCGGGCCTCGTTTGATCTCAGCGTGGGGAGAGGTCCTCGGGGAGGAGCAGCCGCAGGTCGTCCAGGCTCGGTACCGCGATGGTGCTCAGCCGTCCCGCCTGATGGGTCATCATCTGCTCAAGCGTCTGCCGGGCCAGCCGAGCGTTGCCGAACGTCGCCTCCCTGGGAATGCCGTCGAAGTGGTTCCGCAGCGCGTTGGCCGTGCCGGGCGCGCACTCGTAGCCGTTGTCGGCCGCGTGCATGCGGACGATCGTGACCAGTTCGTCCGAGGAGTAGTCGGGGAACTCGATACGCCGCGGGAAGCGTGAGTCGAGACCCGGATTGGAGCCCAGGAACCGGTTCATCTCCGCGGTGTACCCCGCCGCGATCACCACCACCTCGTCGCGGTGGTCCTCCATCAGCTTCAGCAGTGTCTCCACCGCCTCCTGGCCGAAGTCTGAGGAACCGGCGCCCGAGCGAGGCGTCAGGGTGTACGCCTCGTCGATGAACAGGACGCCTCCCAAAGCCCGTTCGAACACCTCTCGGGTCAGCTGCGCGGTGTGCCCGACATAGCGGCCCACCAGGTCCGCACGTGAGACCTCGACGAGCTGGCCGCGCGGCAGTACGCCCAGGGAGGCCAGTAGTTCGCCGTAGAGCCGCGCCACCGTCGTCTTGCCGGTGCCGGGCGGGCCCGCGAAGACCAGATGGTTGCTGATCCGGGGCGCGGGCAGCCCGGCCTCCTTCCTCCGGCGCGCGGTGGCGAGCAGGTTGACCAGGTCGCTCACCTCGCGCTTGACGGCCGCGAGGCCCACCAGGGCGTCCAGCCGCAGCAGCGGATCCTCGTCCTGCCCGTCCTCCTGCGCCTGCGCGGGGACGCCCACGTCCTCCGCGGTCAGCACGGCCAGCTCCCGCTCGCCGGCCTCCGGCAGGGCTGCCAGCCGGGACGCCTGTCGGTCCACCATCTCCTCGAAGACCTTGCGGGCGGTACGGCCGTTGCCGAAGCCCGCGTCGCGGGGAATCCGCTCGAAGCGGGTGAGCAGTGCCGCCCGCGCCGCCGGATCCAGCTCGTAGTGGTGGCCGGTGCACATCCGCTCCACGATCGTGACCAGCTCGTCCGAGGTGTAGTCGCTGAACTCGACGCTGCGGGTGAAACGCGAGGCGAGACCCGGGTTGGACGCCAGGAAGTCCGTCATCTCCTTCGGATAACCGGCCGCCACCACCACCACGTCCTCGCGGTGGTCCTCCATCAGCTTCACCAGGGTGTCGATCGCCTCGCGCCCGAAGTCGGCGCCACTGCCGCCGCCGTCGGAGAGCAGGGTGTACGCCTCGTCGACGAACAGCACCCCGCCCAGCGCCTTGTTGAAAGTCTCGGTGGTCTTGATGGCCGTCCCGCCGATGATCTGCGCCACCAGGTCGGCACGCGACACCTCCACCAGGTGCCCGGAGCGCAGCACGCCGAGCGAGGCGAGGATGGAGCCGTACAGCCGGGCGACGGTGGTCTTGCCGGTGCCGGGCGGGCCCGCGAAGACCAGGTGGCGGCTCATCGGCGGAGCGGGCATGCCGATGCTCGCCCTGCGCTGCGCCATCCGGTTGAGGTTGATCAGCGTCAGTACCTGCTGTTTGACCTCGTCGAGGCCGATCAGCGACTCGAGCTCGGCCACCGGGCCCGTACCGGACCGGGTTTCGGCCACCGCCGGGGCCGCTCCGCCGGGCAGCCGCCCGTCGCCCGCCGCCCCCGCGTCCTGCGCGGTGCCCCAGGCGTCCGGGGCACCGTTCTCCGCACTGGCCAGCCCCTCGACGGCGAGCCGGTCGCCGGGCACCGTCTGGCGCACTCCGCTGCCCCGGTTGGCGCGGACGGTGCAGCCGGTCAGCGACACGGCATCGGTGCCCTCCACCCGTATGCCGTCGGCGCCCGAACCGGTCACCTCGCAGCCGTTGAGGGAGGCGCGGGCGCCCGCGGACACCAGTACGCCGCACTCGGCGGCCCCCGTCAGCACGGCACGCACGGCCGCCAGTTCGCCCTCGGCCGCGATGTGGATGCCCGCGCCACCGGACTCGTCCACCTCGGTGTCCCGCAGCGTGAGCGTGCCGAGCGCCCCGATGTGGATTCCGGCCCCGGCGGAGGAGCGCAGCCGGCCCTTGCCCACGAACAGGTTGCCGTGGCCCGAGACATGGACCGCCGAGTCGCCCGACCGCTCGACGACGCTCTCCTCCAGCCGCCCCCTGCCGTCCTTGACGACCTCCACGCCGTGTGCGCCTGCCCCGGTGACCGTGGCCCGCAGCAGCAGCGGGTTGGCGCCGCTGCGGATCACGATTCCGGACCCGGCGCTGTCGCGCACCTCAAGGCGGTTGAACTCGGCGGCCGAATCCTCGTCGAGCAGCACACCGGTGCCCTTGGAGTCATGGACGACGGTGTCCGTCAGCACCGGTGAGGAGAAGCCGGTGACCCGTACAGCGGGTTCCTCGGCGGTGGCGAACACGCACCCCTCGAACGTGCCGCGGCTGCGCTCGGTCACCAACAGGCCGTGCCCGCTGGTCCGTTCGGTACTGCACCGGGTCAGCGTCGGTGAACTGCCGCCGCCCAGGACGAACCCGTGCCCGGTGATGTCGCTGACGGCGACGTCCTCCAGGACGACCAGTCCGGCGCTGTTCACGAACACGCCGACGGCGGCCTTGCGGACCGTGCCGCGCACCATCCTGACCGAACTCTCCTCCTCGACGGCGACGCCCGGCTTGCCGGTCGCCGATATCTCGCATTCCTCCAGGAGGACGTGCGCCTGCCCGTTGGTGAGGACACCGTTGCCCCTGGTGTCCCTGAGCCGGCTGAAGCGCGCGGTGATCCTGCCCCGCTCGCCGGCCACCACGGCGGATGTCCCGAGGTGTTCGACGACGCAGTTCTCGAGGAAGCTCTCGGCCGAGGAGGTGGACACCACACCGGCGCCCACCGGGTTGCTGATCCGGCACTGACGCAGCGCCAGCGACCCGCCGTCCCGCGCGAAGAGCGCCGACCAGGCCGAACCGTGGATGTCGCACCGGTCCATCGCGAGCTGCCCGCGCGGCGCGTCGACCACGGGCAGTTCGTCGTCGTGCCCGCGCAGCACGAGGTCCCTGACCATCACCGCGTCCCTGGTGAGCGTCAGCGCCGTCCCGCGCCGCGGCGCCAGCTCCACCGTCCCCTCGCCCTCGGCGGCGGTCAGGGTGATCGCGGCCGAGATCGTCAGGCTCTCCTCGTACCGTCCCGGAGCGATCCTGACGACCGCTCCGGCACGGGCCCTTGCGACAGCCTCCCCGACGGTGCGGTGGTCGCCCGTCCCGTCGGCGGCGACGGTGAGCATCTGGCGTGACACTTATCTGACCTCCCGGACCCCTGCGCCGTAGGTACGGGGCAAAGACGCGCGGCATGTAGGGCGTGGGGAACTGCTGTGGCCATCATGCCTGTTGCCGCAGGTCGCCCGCCATGGTGGTCGGCGTTCCGGCGCCGCCGGAGCACCGGTTCGGGGGCGTTTCGGGGCAGGTACCGGTGGTGCGGGGAGCGTCGTTACCATCGGCGCATGCGATCTTCGAGGTCCTCGGTGTCCCGCACACTCGGACCGGCAGCACTGGCCGCCCTGCTCCTGATACCCGGCACCGCGGCTCCCGCCGGTGCGGCGGGGGACGCGGACAGCCCCTCGTTGCCGGGAATACCCGCCACTGTCGCCGACGGCCGCCCGTGCACTCCGGGGTCCGCCAAGAAATCGGCCCAAGTCCCTTGGGCGCAGAGCTTCCTGGGGATCGACAGGGCCTGGGAACTCAGCCGGGGCGCGGGGGTGAAGGTCGCCGTCATCGGTACCGGAGCGGATCTGCGCCGGGTACCGGCGCTGGACGGCCGGGTCACCGGAGGCCCGGATGTGGTGGCGGGCGGCACCGTGCGGGACGACTGCGTCGGATACGGCACGTTCCTCGCCGGCATCGTCGCGGGCGGGCAGCAGCAGGGTCTCGAAGCGGCCGGGGTCGCCCCGGAGGCCGAGGTGATCGCGGTACGGGCCACCAGTAAACATGGCGCGACCACACCCGAGGCGCTGGCCAAGGGGATCAGGGCGGCCACCGAATCCGGGGCGCAGATCATCCACGTGGCGCTGAGCGTCCCTTCCGCGCCGAAGCAGCTGAAGGACGCCGTCCTCGCCGCACAGAAGGCCGGTGCGCTGGTGGTGGCGCCCGCCTCGGCGCGGGAGTGGGAGAGCGGGGCGGGGGCATCGCAGGCGGAGAACGGGCCCGCCTACCCGGCGGCGCTGCCCGGGGTGCTCGCCGTCTCCTCGGTGGGGCCGGGCGGTGAGCCGGAAGCGCCGGGCACGGGGAAGGGGCGGCGTTCGCAGCCAAGGCTGAGTGCTCCCGGCGTCTCGGTGACGGGGCCGGGGCCGGGCGGCCGCGGCCAGTTCACCGGCCGCGGCGACGCGGTGGCCGGCGCCTTCGTGGCCGGTACGGCAGCCCTGGTCCTCTCCTACCACCCCCGGCTGACCGCCGAGCAGGTCGCGCACCGGCTGGAGTCCACCGCCTACGGGGCCGTGGGTGACACGCCGGACCCCGGCATCGGGCTGGGGATCGTCGATCCGGTGCGGGCGCTCTCCGCCGTACTTCCAGAGGAACGCCCACAGTCCCCGTCCGGAACGCGGAAGGCCGCGGCCCCGGCCGTCCCGCCGCTCGACCCGCCGGAGGCACGCAACCGTGCGCTGGCCGTGGCCGGCGGGGCGGCCGGGGTCACGGTGCTCGTCGCCTTCCTCGCGTTCGTGCTGCCCAGAGGGCGCCGCCGGGGATGGCGGGCGGGCCGGGCCGGGGGGCCGGTCACGGAAACAGGCTGAGCCCCCGGCCACGACTGCCGGGCCATGGCGCCTCAACGTGCGGTGACCCGCTCCCCTGGCTCAACCCATGACGATCCGCTCCTCGGCCGGCCGCAACGTCCGACGATCCGCCGTAGCCACCGGGAACGGGCGTCGCGGGCATCCTGGCTGAGGACCGCGTGCGGTGCGAGGGTGTCGAAGCCGTGGAAGGCGCCGGGCCACACATGCAGTTCGGCCTCACCGCCGGCCCGCCGTGCCGCGCCGGCGGGTCCGGGCGGTGCTCCGTCGGCCTTCCACCGGTACTCACGACAGGGCCTCCCCGGACCCGGGGAGGCCCGGCGGCATCCCGACCGGGACAGCCTGCCGGCACGACCGCGCCGGCAGAGCCAGGGGACAGTGCGCCCCAGGTGTATTGCCCTGTGAGGTCGGGGACGCGGCCGGCGGGTGGTCTGCCTGCGAGCACGGTGTGTCCGCGGTGGTGATTGCAGGTGTGCAGCCATTGCGGGAAGTCGTCGTGTTGTGAGGGCCTTTCTGGTCGCCGGTGCAGATGTCGCAATCCACACCAGGCCAGAAGGCCCTCACCCATTTCGAGATCACTCAGTCGTGAACCCCGTCACCAACGGACAGAACACCTAGGGACTTTCGGGATCCTGGTCCGGCAGCAGCGGGGTCTGCACCTGAACCACACCCCTGCGCGTGATCAGCTGTGCCCGGCCCGGCGGCAGCTGCCTCGGCTTGGTGTCGTTGAACAGATATCCCTCCGAGGGCGGGCAGGAGAGCAGCGCAGCAGGCGTGTTGACTTCCAGCAGACGGCGCAGCAGAGGATCGTTCATCGCCCGCGCCGCGCCGTTGGCGCTGCGTGCCACGATCAGGTGCAGACCGAGCTCCGCGCCCTGGGCGAGGTAATCGAGCAGCGGCCCGAAGTGGTTGCTCATGTTGCCGCCGGAAACCATGTCGTAGTCGTCCACGACCAGGAAGACCTGCGGGCCGCTCCACCAGTCCCGCCGCTTCAGCTGCGCGGGCGAGATGTCCGCGCCGGGCAGGCGCTCCTTCATGGCCCGTGCGATGCCGTCCACCGCCTGCTTGAGTACGTCGACGGAGACGGCGTAGCCCAGCCGGTGCGACTCGGGGACGCTCTCCAGCAGCCCGCGCCGGTAGTCGATCAGCAGTACCCGCGCCTCGGCGGGGGTGTAGCGGTCGGTGACCGCCTGGCAGACCGAGCGCAGCAGGTTGGTCTTGCCGGTCTCCGCGTCGCCCACCACCACCAGGTGCGCCGTCTGTGCGAAGTCGTGCCACATGACGTCGAGCTGGTTGCCCTCCAGGCCCAGCGGCAGGCGCAGATCGCCGTCCGCGCCGACCTCGGCGTCGGGCAGCTCGGAGGGTTCCAGGACCGCCGGCAGGGTGCGGACCGCGGGTGCGGGCGGGCCCTGCCAGTGCTCGGCCACCTGGGCCACCGCGTCGGCGACGCCCGCCCCGAGGTCCGAGGAACTGTCGCCGCCGTCCAGCCGGGGCAGAGCCGTGAGGAAGTGGTGCTTGGAATCGGTCATGCCGCGGCCGGGCGACTTGGGGATGGTCGCGGCGGCCCGCATGTTGATCATGGAGTCCATGCTGTCGCCGAGCCGCAGCTCGAAGCGGGTGCCGAGCTGGTCCCGCAGTGCAGTGGGGATCTCCGACCAGCGGCCCGCCGCCACGATGAGGTGCACACCGTAGTTGAGCCCCCGCGCCGCCAGCGCCGTGAAGGTGTCCATGATGTCCATGAAGTCCTGGCGGATCGTGCCCCAGCCGTCGACGACGAGGAACACATCGCCGTACGGCTCGTCGGGCATCTCACCGGCGGCCCGGCGGGCGCGCAGCGTCGCCATGGAGTCGATGCCCAGCTCGGCGAACTGCTTCTCGCGCCGGGCCACCAGCCCGTGCACCTCGGCCAGAGTGCGCTGCACCCGCTCCAGGTCCAGTCGGCCCGTCACACCGCCCACATGCGGCAGGTCGCGGAGCGAACCGAGCGAACCCCCGCCGAAGTCCAGGCAGTAGAACTGGACTTCGCGCGGAGTGTGCGTGAGCGCGAGCGACATGATCAGGTCGCGTACGAGGGTGGACTTGCCGCTCTGCGGACCGCCCGCGATACCGACGTGCCCGCCCGCGCCGGACAACTCGGCGACCAGGGGTTCGCGGGTCTGGTCGAAGGGCCGGTCGATGATGCCCACCGGCACCGTCAGCGTGCCGTGCAGTTCGGGATCGATGGTGGTGAGACCCCGCTCGGCGTGCGGCTCCACGCCCATCAGCAGGACGTCCAGCGACAGCGGGCTGTCCAGCGGCGGCAGCCAGACCCGGTGCGCGGGCCTGCCGCCCTCCCGCATCCGGGACACGGCCAGCGCGAGCAGGGACTCCTCGCTCTCCTCCTCCACCGGCTGCGGGGCCGGGTCGGGCGCGGGGAGCCGGGGCGCGGTCCACTCCGTGCGGTACGGGACCACCTGACCCGCGACAGCCGACGCGCCGACCCTGCGGACCCCTTGATAGGGCCCGGAGACGTACGCGGCCTTGAACCGGACCAGGGTCCCGGTGTCCTTCTTGAGAATGGCGCTGCCGGGTACGGAGGGCAGCTGGTAGGCGTCCGGCACACCCAGGACGCCACGGCTCTCCATCGAGGAGAAAGTCCGCAGCGCGATCCGGTACGACAGATGTGACTCCAACTGGGTCATCCGGCCCTCGTCCAGCCGCTGCGAGGCGAGCAGCAGATGCACGCCCAGGCTGCGGCCGAGCCGTCCCACCATCACGAACAGGTCCATGAAGTCGCGGTGTGCGGAGAGAAGTTCGCTGAACTCGTCGACCACCACGAAGAGCGTCGGCAGCGGCTCCAGGTCGGTCCCCGCCGCCCGCGCCGTCTCGTACTCGAACGCCGACGTGTAGTTCCCGGCGCTGCGCAGCAGTTCCTGGCGGCGCATCAGCTCACCGTGCAGGGCATCCTGCATGCGGTCCACCAGGGAGGACTCGTCGGCGAGGTTGGTGATCACGGCCGAGGTGTGCGGCAGACCGTCCAGACCCAGGAACGTGGCGCCGCCCTTGAAGTCGACCAGGACGAAGTTCAGCTTCTCCGAGGAGTGGGTGAGCGCCAGCGCCAGCACCAGGGTCCGCAGCAGCTCCGACTTGCCGGAACCCGTCGCGCCGATCAGCACGCCGTGTGGGCCCATCCCGCCCTGCGCCGCCTCCTTGATGTCCAGTTCCACCGGGGTGCCGTCACCGGCGAGCCCCAGCGGCACCCGCAGCCTGGCACGCTCGCTGCGGTCGTCGCGCACGGCGTCCAGATCGACGGTGTGCAGGTCGGGGAGGCCGAGCAGGGTCGTCAGCTGCACGTCCGAGGTGAGCGCCTCACCGTTGTCCGTGGTGATGCCCATCCGATAGGGGGACAGCAGCGTGGCCAGTGCCCTGGCCCGGCGGGGACCCAGCGCATCGGGCCTGCCGAGCGCGGACGTGGTCTCCTTCCCCGACCGGTCGGTGCTGACCAGTTCGAGCCGCTGCCCGGCGATCCGCAGCCGCAGCGTGTGGCGGGACGGACGCCAGGGCAGGGAACCGGACACATCCAGCGTCACCGTGTTGCGGTAGCCGTCGGTGGCCAGCCGGGAGTCGGCGGGCGTCCGGGTGCTGTCCAGGACCACGACGCAGTAGGGCTCCTCGGTGCTCGGGACGGCGTCCGTCTCGAAGGCGGGCCGACCGGTCAGTTCCTCGCCGAGCAGTGACTCGAGACCCAGGACGGAATCGGTGACCAGCCGCACGGGACCCCCGCCGTCGACGTCCGTCGGATGCTGGGCGTGCGGCAGCCACTTCACCCACTCCCAGGCGTCCTGGCGGTCGTGGTCCGCCAGCACCACGACCCGCAGGTCCTGCGGCGCGTGGAACACACTCAGCTGGGCCAGCAGGGCCCGCACCGTCGCGTGCGCGGCATCCTCCTCCGCCTCCTCGGACTGGAGCAGGATGCGCGCGTAGGTACGCAGATAGACCGCGACCGGCTGGTCGGGCACGGTGCCGTACGCCTTGATGAAGCGCCGCAGGGCGTGTGCGGACAGCGGCTCCAGATCCTCCACCGGCTTGGTGCTCAGTGGTGTCAGCTTCGTCGCCAGCTGCTGCTCGCCCACCGCGATCCGCACCTCGGCAAAGTCCGCGTGCGCCGCCCGCCGCTCCCACAGCCTGGCCGTCGGCACCAGACTCCACAGGGACGCCGGGTCCGGATGCGACCACGCCTGCGCCTCCCGCTGCTGGGTGATCACCTTGCGTATGCGCCTGCGGCTGATCGACAGGTACCGCATGTAGTCGCGCCGCTCACCGAGCAGCGCCCGCTTGCGGTCCCCGGAAGCCCGGACGATCTGCGAGACCAGCATGCCGACGGCCGACAGCGCCATCAGGCCGATGGCGACGTACATCATGGGGCCGCCGCCACTGCCGGGACGCAGGAAGATGAGCACCATGCCGAGCGAGCTGAGCGCCATCGGCATGTACGTGATCATGTTACCCATCGCGCTCTGCGTCTCCGGCACCGTGGGCGGCTCCTGGAGGCTCAGTTCGCCATGGGGCATCTCGGGGCCAAGACGCCGGGGAGGCCTCTTGAAGAGGACCACGCTCAAAGGGAATCGCCTTCCTGAGGGGTGCCGGCGGTTGCCGTGACGCGTCTTCGGGATGACAGAACGTCAAACGCCTGCGGTGCAGCCGACGGTGCGGGAACGCAGGCCGGGGGGCGGGTGGGGGCGCGGCCGCCGATCTTGGCGGCACCCCACAACTTACAGACTGCACGCACAAGTTAATGTGATCAATCTGACCGCGTCGACCACTGTCCTGGAAGGCGATGAAACGCGCTTGACCGACATATCCGCGGCACCTCTGTGCCGCCTCACGGTGCTGACGCCCGACCGCTCCGTCGAACTCGCGGTACCGTCCGACATCGTGCTCGCCGATCTGCTGCCGACCATCGTCGACCACGGAGGCACCGACCTCTACGAACGTGGTGCGCAGGCAGGCGGCTGGGTGCTCCAGCGCCTCGGCCAGGAACCCCTCGACGACGAGAACACCCTGGGCGACCTGGGCCTGCACGACGGCGAAACGGTACATCTGCGCCTGCGCGGGGACGCCCTCCCCGAAATCCACTACGACGACCTCGTCGACGGGCTCTCCAGCCGGCTGCGTGAACGCCCCGACTCCTGGCGGCCGGTGTGGTCGCACCACCTCATGACCGCGCTGGCCCTGAGCACCCTCGCCACCGGCCTGCTGCTCCTGCTGCTGCCCGGTTCCACGGGGCTCAGGACAATCTGCGCGGCGGCGACCGCGATCCTCCTGCTGGCCGGTGCGGCGGCAGCCTCACGGGCGGTCGGCGACATCGGCGCGGGCGCCGCGCTCGGCGCGGCGGCCGTCCCCTACCTCGCCCTGGCCGGAGCCCTGGTGCCCCAGGGAGCCGCGTCCGACGCGGAACTGGGCGCCCGGCTGCTCGCGGGCTGCTCCGCGGCGGCCGGCGCCGCCGTGCTCGCGCTGGCCGCCGTGGGCGCGTGCGCCCCGCTGTTCCTGGCCGCCGCCCTGGCCGCGGTCCTCGGGGCGGTCGGCGGAGCCGTGATGCTCTTCGGCGTCCCGGCCACCGGCACGGCCGCCCCGCTGATCCTCGTGGTCGTCCTGCTGGGGCACTTCCTGCCGTCCCTGGCGTTCCGCCTGTCCGGGCTGAAGGTGCCGCTGCTGCCCACCAACGCGGGCCAGCTGCAGGAGGGCATCGAGCCCACCCCGGACGAGCGGATCGCCGCCCGCGGCGCCGTCGCCGACAGCTACCTCACGGGCCTCTACGGTGCCACCGGGCTGGTGGCCGCGGGCTGCCTCACGGTGCTGGCGTTCGAGACGTCCTGGGCTCCGCTCACCCTGGCCGCGGTCCTGTGCGCGCTGATGTTCACGCACGCACGGGCGATCGGCGGCGCCTGGCAGCGGCTCGCCGTCGTCCTGCCTGCTGCCTACGGTTCCATACTGCTGACGGTGCAACTGGTCCTGCGGACCGACGACGGGTCCCGGCCGCTTCTGCTCGCCGGTCTGCTGGCTGTCGCGGCCGTGCTCGCCATCACGGGCTGGACGCTCCCCGGCCGGCGCCTGGTGCCCTACTGGGGGCGCGCGGTCGACCTGCTCCATCTGCTCTTCGCCATCGTCCTCGTCCCGCTGGCCCTGCTCGTCGCCGGTCTCTACCAGTACCTGCGGGGCCTCAACAGCTGAGCCCGCTCTCCGGCGTCCGCCGCCGGACAGCGGGCGGATCCCGGGGTCCGGCGGCCGAAAGCCCCGGCATCCCGGGCCCTCGCGCGCCGGGCCGATGCCCGGTCGGAAAGGCAAGGAATGCAGTCCAGGCGGGACCAGGTCCACGCGCACATGTTCGTCATGAGCCGGCTGTCACTGGGAATGCTCCGGGACGACCCGGACGCCCCCGAGTCCGCGCACCGGCGGACCACGAAGGGTTTCGTCATCGGCCTCGTGGTCGCGGCCCTGGCCGCGCTCATCGTCGCGGTGTACGGGCTGGTGGTGCCCGGCGGCTCGAACGCGTGGAAGGCCACTGGAACGCTGGTGCTCGACGAACGTTCGGGCGCCCGCTACCTCACGCTCGACGGAGTCCTCCACCCGGTCCTCAACGAGACCTCGGCCAGACTGCTGGCGGGTGACCGGATGAAGGTGGTGAGCGTCAAGCCCGCCTCCATCGAGGACGCCCCGCGCGGCGCGACTCTGGGCATCGTCGGCGCGCCGGATCCGCTGCCGCAGGCGGGCGCGCTCAGCCGCGAGGCCTGGTCGGTGTGCGCCACCCGGCCCGACGCGGCCTCGGAGCCGCTCCTCACCCTGGCCGTCGGCCTGACCGCCAAGGGCAGGCCCGTCACCTCGGACGGGGCCACCCTGGTCCGTACCGTCCCGGGCGGCACCACGTACCTCCTCTGGCACGGCACCCGGCTGCGACTGAACACCGCGAACTACGCGGTCCAGGCGATGGGTTACGACCCGGACGGGGCGCATCCCGTCCCCGACGCGTTCCTCAACGCCCTGCCGGCGGGCCCGGATCTGGCAGTGCCGGAAGTGGCCGGACGCGGCAAGGCGGGCCCGTCGCTGGCCGGCCGCCCGACACGGATCGGGCAGCTCTTCGACGGCTCCGGCGGCCACTACCTGCTGACGGAGCGCGGGTTGACCAAGGTCACCGCGCTGGAGGAGGCACTACTGAAGGGCGATCCGCGTACCCAGCGGACCGCCTACGCCGGAGGAGCCGTCGTCCTGCAGAAGATCGGCCCGGACGACCTGGCGCGCCACCAGGACCCGAAGGCGACCCGGCTCGTGGGAGCCGCGGGCGGTACGGTCCCGACCGGTCTGCCCAGGCCCAGCCCGGTCGGCGCGGGCGAGGGCGTATGTGCCGTCGTCGGCACCGCGGACGGCAGGCCGACGGTCTCGGTCGTCCTGCCCCGTGCGGACGCGGTGGGGGGTCGGGCGGTGTCCAACCAGCCCGGAATCACCGCGGGTTCCGGGACCGCCGACATGTTCGCGGTACGTCCGGAGGGCGGTGCCCTCGTCACGGCACTCTCCTCGGCGGGCACCGGCACGGCCTACTACCTGGTCACCGAGTCGGGCGCCAAGTACCCGGTCCCCGGGGGCGAGAAGGGACTCCAGCGGCTGGGGTACGGAGTCGATCAGTCCGTGCCCATCCCGTCAGGTGTCCTCGGGATGCTCGCGTCGGGGCCCGCGCTGGACGACTCGGCCCTGCTGACGCAGGGACTCGTGGAAGCACCGAAGAACACGACGCCCTGATAGCCGATTTCCCTCCGGCTTAAGGGAATTGAGGTTCCTTTGAGGATAGGAGGGCCGGGAGGTACGCGCTTTCTCCGGCATTTCCGCAGCTCACACACATATCGAAGATGAACACTCAGATTGTCGGGGCACATTCGTACCAAGATCCCGTACGGCGTATTAACCTGATGATCCGTCGACTACCGGAGGGCGTGATTCCCGGTGTGGTCGGCCTGCCGTGCACCCGTGGTGCCGCCGTGTTCCCGCAGTGTCCAGGAGGACCCCCATGTCTGATGTCTCCGGCTTCAACGTCAACTCGGCCGACGGCCTGTCCAACGATGAAACAGCGATGCTCGAGACGCTGAAGACGCTGGACCAGCATCTTCGCGACATGGATGAGGCGGGCCGCAAGGTCAGGACCATCCAGGGCCAGGTGCGGAGTGCCTACCAGGCCGTTTCCTCGGAGACCCACGCGGCGGGCATCGACGAGTGGCTCAGGTCGCACAGCCGGGTCATGGAGCGCACCCAGTTCTTCCGGGAGGGCACCGCGATGGCCAACCGGCTCCTCACGGACGCCGAGCACGAGGCGAACAGCTACGCCGCCGGTATCGCCGGCACGATCAACCCCGGGTGACCTTCCCCGGCCCTCTCCCCGCCTTTTCTTCCCCGCTCTCTTAACTGCCTCACGAGGAGTTCCTTCATGTCCGTCAAGATCAGCCACCAAGGGGTCCTGGACGCCATCAAGAACATGGACGCGGCCCAGCAGGAGATGAAGGAGGCCCTCGCCTGGATGGAGAAGAACTTCGGCGCGCTGCGCGACACCCTGAGCGGTCAGACCCGTACCTCCTGGGAGGAATTCCAGGCGGAGCTGGGCCGGATCAAGCTGCAGCTCGACGAGCAGTACGGGGTCGCCCGGACGACTCTCCAGCGGATGCACGCCCGGCAGATCGATGGAGACCTCGACGGCGGTCGCGGCCTGAACAACCTCCAGGGCAGCTGACCCGACCGACCGAATCGACTTGTGAGGTGTGAGCATGGCTGGCGACGCGAATCCGGGCGACATCTTCCAGTCGACCGACGGCGTCTATCTCAGATACGCCAACCAGGAGATCCCCAGGTTCCGCCGTGACCTCACGGTCAAGCCGGACTATGTGAGCCTCGGATCGAAGATCCCGCTCGCCATCGGAAACCCCGAGAAGTGCACACAGGCGAAGGCGCTGGAAGGTCAGCTGGAGGCGTACCGCGCGAGCATGCGAACCCGGTACGAGACGGCCATCACGCTCCTGAATAACTTCTCGGCCAGCCTGCGGGACGTCGAGGCCAAGCACCAGGAAGCCGAGGACGACTCGACGAGCATCGGTGGTGCCCTCGCCGACGAGTTCTCCGAGATCCTGACCCCGAAGGGAAAGTGAAACCGTGGTCGCGGTGCCCCCCGGGATGCCGGCCAAGTGGGAGGACATCCTCGCCATGTTTCACGACGGCACCACCAAGCTTCCGGACCGGAACCTTGTGGCGGGGCCGGGGTCCAAGCGGTGGATTGCCTCGGCGGTGAACGGGGCCTGGTCCGATACCGCTACGAGGAGCGGCGGCGAGGACTGGGGGTTCGACGGGTACAAGGCATACTATTTTGCCTCCAGGTCGGAGAAGCCGTACCTCGTTTTCGGATTCAGGTATGACTGGAAGGAATTCGGCAACGACCCGGGGCCGTTGAGTGATTTCACGGGGGCCGCCGGGGCCATCTTCGGCTCCGTCTGGGCGGGTACCAACAAGGACACCAATCCGCTGATGTCCAAAAAAGCGGCCGACGTGTTCAACAACATGGATCTGTGGACCGGCGGGTGGGTCGTCGAGTTCAACAAGTGGGCCGAGAGTGTGGGGAACGGCTCGGAGGAACTCGAAGGGAAGTCCGCGGCTCTCTTCGAAGCCGTGCTCCTGGCGGTCAAGCGTTCTCTCCTGGAGACACAGTCCTACTACATGAGCGGCGTCATCAAGAGCGACCTAGAAGCCGTGAGTTCCAAGCTGAAGACGACCATAGATGTTTTGGCGAAGAATGCCTGGGATTGGTTCGAAAAGCGGGAGACAGTGCCGGTGGTCGCAGGGCAGACGCCCCGCGAAGCAGGTCCCATCTCCATGCCCTTCACCCACCTCTACGCCGAATTCCTGCGGGCGTTGGCAGCCAAGACCTTCACCACGGAGTACCGGGACAGGTTCGACGGTCTGGATTACGAGAGTGTGGAAGGCGAAGCCAAGCTGAGCTGGCTCGCCGGAGTCAAGACCGAACTGGACGACGCGTCCGCACAGACGATGCTCGACCTGGCGACGGCCTATGACAAGGCGAGCGGGAAGCTCTCCGACGCGAACTCCGTCGTGAAGCCGACGTTCACCATCTCGCTGACGCCCGAGGAGCAGAAGGACTTCTACGGTGACGCGGGTGCCGGAGGTGACGGTGGCACAGGCGGTGCCGACGACTTCCTCAACAAGTTCAAGGAGATGTTCGGCAACGGCGCCGGCGGTGACGGCGCGGGCGGTGACGGCGCGGGCGGTGACGGCGCGGGCGGTGACGGCGCGGGCGGTGAGGGGGGCGGCACCGGCGGTAGAGGCGGCGGCGATCTCGACCTCGGCTCCCCACCTCCGGTCACCGGGCCAAGCGGCAGCACTTCCGGCACCAATCTCCCGAAGAACAACAACCTCGGCCTCGGCCCGAATCCGGTCACCGGCCCCAGTGGCGGCACCTCCGGAACGAACAACCCCCTGGGCGGCGGCGGGTCCTTGACGGTTCCGGCCGGATCGCGCATCGACCCCAAGACCGGCGCCGTCACCGACTCCAAGGGCAAACCGGTCCTCGGCGCGAACGGCAAGCCCCTGATCGTGCCGCCCGGCTCCACGATCGGCCCCGGGGGTAAGATCATTTCGCCCACGACCGGTGGCCCGAAGCCGCCGACGCTTCCGGGCGGCTCCACCTCCGGGGACCTGACGCGGGGCTTCGGGGTCGACGCCGAAGGCAACGTCATCGTCCCCAAGGGCACCAAGGTGGACGCTCAGGGAAACCTGATCGGTGCGGACGGCAAGCCCCTGACCAACATGTACGGCGGGAAGCTCACCGTTTCCCGGATCAACGCCGACGGAACCATCAGCGACCCGCAGGGCAAACACATCACCGAGAGCAGCAACAACCTGAAGATCCGCAACCCCAAGACGCTCGACGAACTGCTGAACGGTCAGCGCCGTCCGTACACGTCGAGCGGTTCGAGCGGTGATCTCTTCGGCGGCTCGAAGGGAGCCTCCGAGAATCTCCGCAGGATGGTCGACAGCAACGGCAACGCGATCCGCGAGCCGTCCTCCGTGGTGTCCGGGCTCAGCAACCGCGCCCGTGCCGCCATGGGGCTGCCCGCGAACCCGGCTGTCCCGCCGACGCAGGGCAATGTGTCCACCCAGTCGCTCGGCACCCTCGGGCGGGGCGGAGCGGGGGGCGGGACGGGGACCGGCACGCCCTTCATGCCGCCGATGGGCATGGGCGGCGGCGGTGGTGCCCCGGGTGGCGGAGGCAACGGCGGTGACCGGCAGCGCAACGTATGGCTCTCGGAGGACGAAGAGGTGTGGGGCACCGAGCCCGACGCCGGAACGGGCGTGATCGGACGATGAGTTCCGCAGGTGCAGAAGCGGGCGGGATACCCACCGGGAGCGAGGATCCCGCCATGCCGCCGGTGCCCGACGACATCCGCGCGGCTGCGCGCACCGCACCCGAGCACTGGTTCGGCACGGTGGACCCCGCGTGGAGCGGAGAAGGCGAACCCCCGCTGTGGGCGGTGATCGGGCAGTGGCGCTCCGACGCCGACGGCGAGATCGTCGAATGGCAGCGGAACGACGAGTACCGGCCTTCTCCCGGCATGCTCGGCTGGCCCGAACCGACCGACGACGTGGATGCCGCCATGCAGCTCGCGGCGACCGGCTACGGCCCGGTCGAGGGCGTCGCCATGGCCGTGGTCACGGCCGAACTGGCCGTGCTGACCGCTCCCGGCGGTGGCGCGGTCAGCGCCTGCACTCCGGACGGGGACCCGGTGGTGCCGGTGTTCACCGCACCCGCCCATCTGGAGCGGGCGGGCGCGCTCGCCCATCGGGTGCTGCCCGTCTCCGAGGCGTTCGCACTCGTACCCGAAGGCCAGGACCTGTACCTCAATCCGACGGGCCCCGTCGCTCTGCGGCTGTCCGCGGACGACCTGTCCCGCGCGGTCGACGTGCTGGAAGCGGCGGCGGAAGGCAAGGAGGAGCAGTACTGATGGTGTCGTTCCAGGAACAGCTCGCGGAGGCCATGGCCGGCCTCGCGGAACAGACGAAGAAGATCCAGCAGGTCCAGGAGGAACTGGCCAGGGCATCCGCCTCGGCGACCTCCAAGGACCGGATGGTGACCGCCTCGGTCAACGCCCACGGCGAGATTCTCTCCTTCAAATTCCACACCGAGGGCTACCGCACGATGCCGGGGGCCCAGCTCGCCGAGGTGCTGAAGACCACCGTCAACGCGGCACGTACGGAGATGAACTCCAAGGTCAGCGGCTCGGTCCGGCCGTTGATGGGCAGTCAGGAGGAGCTGGCGAGCGGACTCTTCGGCGGTGGTGAGCTGGACGATCTGCTCGCTCCGCTGCGTGCGATGCAGCCCGAGGGGCTGACGGAGACGGTGCTGGGCGGCGGGCGCAAGCCGTCCGCGAACCGTGGCGAGGACGAGTTCTATGGCTGACGGAACCCTGAGCGTTCCGGGGGATCTCCCGCGACGGTTCACTCAGTTCGGCGCCATCTCAAGGATCGTCGGTGAACTGGGCGTCCTCAACGACCACATCAACCTGGAGAACAGGACGGCGGGCGGCCGGGACGATGTGTACGCGAAGGAGTACCACAAGTTCGTCGACTCGACGGGCAAGGGGCTCACCTACGGCCTCGAAGGCCTCTCCGATCTGCTCGAAATGGTCGGCATCAGCGGCAACAACGCCTCGGTCATCCTGAACGACGCCGAGGACGACGCCAACCACATTGCCGCCGGCTGAGCCGGCCGTACTCCGAAGACGCGGCACCACACAATGGCGATTGAGGTTTCCGAGGGGTGGGCGACCCTCCTCAAGACTCTGACCGGCATGCCCTTCCCGCAGGCGAACGAGGACACCCTGCGGGTGGTCAGTGACGAGTATCGCCAGATGGCCGAGAAGTTCCGTGAGGTGGAGGAACTTCTGCGGCAGGTCGTCGGCCGCGTCGACGAGGACTTCGAGGGCGAGACCGCGACGCGGTTCGTGACGTACGCCCGGCAGTTCGTCGAGAGGACGAACGGCAACGAGAGCATCCTCGAACGGGCCTACGAGGACGCCATCAAGCTGTCGAAGAACGCCCACAAGACCGCTGCCGACATCGAGTACACCAAGTGGATGATCTTCGGCCAACTGGCCCTGCTCGTCGTACAGATAGCCCTGGCCCAGGCCCTGATGCCAGTGACCGCCGGGCTGTCCGAGATCTGGGCGGCCGCCGCGATCGCCGCGTTCCGTTCCATGGCGGTGCTGATCCTCAAGTTCCTGCTGGCCCAGATCATCATGCAGACCATCACCGGCCTCGTCGGCGGCCTGCTGCTCGACTCCATCCTCCAGCTCACCCAGATGGGCCGCGGCGACCGTACGGAGTGGAACAAGAACTTCACCGCGGACGCCGCGAAGTTCGCCGCCATCGGCGGAGCGCTCGGCGGGCCGTTCGCACTGCTGGGCGGCGGGCTCGGCAAGCTGCTCGGCAACCTGACCGGCAAGGGGCTGGGCAAGATCCTCGGCAATGACGCGGGGAACGTGCTGGGCAAGGGGCTGGCCGGGGGTGGCAAGGGAGCGGGCGGTGCCGCAGGCGGTGCGGGCAAGGCCGCGGGCGGTCTCGGCAAGGGTGCGGGCGGTGCGGGTGCGGGCGGTCTCGGCAAGGGCGCGGGCGGTCTCGGCAAGGGCGCCGGCGGAGCGGGAGCCGGTGCCGCGGGCAAGGGCGCGGGTGCTGCGGGTGCGGGCGCCGGAAAAGGCGCCGGCAGCGCGGGTGCGGGTGCGGGCAAGGGCGCGGGTGCCGCAGGAGCGGGCCTGGGCAAGGGGGCGGGCGCCGCGGGTGACGGCGCGGCCGGAGCGAGCGGAAGGGCCGGAGCGGGCGCCGCAGGCCAGGCGATCTCGGAGGAGTCCGCCCGCAAGCTCGGCGAGCGCCTGGGCAACATCATGGGCCGGACCAACGAATCCCTGAACCATGTGGGGGCGGACGGCGCGAGGGGGGCGGCCGCCGGAGCGGTCGGCCGGGAGGTCGTCAAGGACTTCGCGAACGCCTTCGAGAAGAACCTCGGGGCCTCCCTCGGCAACGAGACCGCCCGGAACCTGGGCCGCGACTACGGCGAGGCGCTGGTCAAGAACTGGGGCGGCAAGGCCGACTGGCAGGGTCTGACCCATTCGCTGGACGACGCGCTCAAGCCGTACGTGAAGGACCTGGGGGAGAACGGAGTCCGTGCGCTCTCGCACGACCTGCCCGGCTCCTTCGTACAGACCATCAGCAAGAACATCGAAGGGAACATCGGCTTCCGGATCGGTAACTTCGTCGGCGAGATCGCCGGTGAATCGGGCCACGCCGTGGTCACCGAGGGCATGTACAACCTGATCTTCGGTCCCGAGCACAAGTTCACGGTCAGCGGCTGGACCGCGGCCGCGGGCGCGGCCGGCGGCGTCATGGGCCGGGGAGTGGCCCACGGCTTCCAGGCCCTGCACCACGCGGTCTCGGGCCCCCCGGCCGCGCCGCCGCCGCGCCCCCCGGTCTTCTCGTCCGACTCGCCCACGCCGCCGTCCGGCGCGTCGAGGCCGAGCACGGAGTCGAGCACGACGGTCCGCGACGGCTCCGACCCGAGGAACGACGCCGACAATCGCACGCTCACGGATTCGGCCTCGGACTCCGGTTCGGACAATGTGTCGCTGCGGAGCGGCGACGACAACGCCTCGGACGGCGACAGCCTGTACTACCTGGACGCGGACGACTTCTCGGACAGCCGGACGCTGTACTCGAGCGACGACGACGGGAACACCGCACCGTACGACGTGTCCGGGGCGTCCGCCCCTTCCTTCGCCACCAGTTCGAACGACACGAACTTCACGAACGACGGCAACTTCACGAACGAGACGAACAACTCGAACAACTCGAACAATAGCGACACGACGAACAACTCCGGCGACTCAACCACCAACTCCGTCACGCCCGAGCCCCCCGTACCACCGGACTCGGTGCCTGAGCTGGACCTCCTGCTGAACAGCCTCCCGGACGTACCCGAGACGCTGCCCTCCCCGGACCAGGCACACGAGAACGTGACGCGGGAGCTCACGGACGTGAACACGCTTCTGGACGGCCTCCCGGACGTACCCGATACCCCGCTGGGCACGGTGCTGTCGCCGGAGGCGGAGCGGCTCCTGGCGGACCTGCCCGACGTGCCGCGGAACGACCTTCCGCAGACGTCCGACGACGGCGCGGGCGTGGGGTCGTCCAGTCGGTCCGACCACTCCGGGCCGGCAAACCGGACCGCGAACGACCTCGATCGCCTCCAGGAGCGCCTGGACCGGCTGAAGGACCGGCAGAATTCCGACGACTCGGACTCCGACGCCGACCTGGCGGCACGCATGGCAAAGCTGCGGGAGGGCGACCCCGACGGCCTCGGCCGCCCCGCACGGGTCGACGAGCTCCGTGAGCAGTACCGCGCGGCCCTGGAGGAGGAGGGCCCCGACGGGCTGGAGCCCGACGGCTCAACGACGGGTATCGAAGGCGACGGAGTCCTCCCGTACAACGGCGCGGGCGGCATCGCACCGCCGCCGCGCCCCGTACCGACCGTGTCCACAGCCCCGGGTGCCGGCGTCTCCCCCGGCGGATCGCGTCAGCAGACACCCACAGGTCCGTCCCCGGACGGGGGCGATGTGGTGTTCCCGGACGTCCCGCAGAACGAACCCGGTGCCCAGCCCTTCGCGGGGGACGAGCCGGACCTCGTGTTCCCCGACGTTCCCGAGGCCCCGCCCGGCACCGAGCCCCCCGCCGGGAGCCGACCGGATACTGAGCGGACCGAGAGCGACGGGAAGGGACCGGCCACCGAGGACTCGCCGAATCCTCTCCGTACGGAGTCGCAGGACGAACTGCCCTTCCGCGACGGCTTCGACGTGCACAACGACGGCGATGTCGATGCGCTGATCACGCGCCTCGACGAACTGGGCAGCCTCACCGACGACCCGGTGAACCGGCTGGAGCAGCTGCCCGACGTGCCCGAGGGCCTGACCCCCACCGAGCAGCGCAGGCTGACCAAGGACGTGGAGCGGGAGACCGACGCCCTGCTGGCGGATGCCCGGCGGGTGGGCGTCGACAGGGAGACACGGCAGCGGCTGAGCGAGCGCATCCGGGACGACGTCGGGGCGGGCAGGCACGCCGACGCCGCCGACGGCCTGCGGGAACTCGGCGACCTCGTCGCCGTGCACGGCCTCGGTGAACGCCTCCAGCAGTTCCGCCGTCACATGGACGGCGGATACGAGGCGCGGGCCGCGCAGCTGGGAATGCGCCGCACGGAGTGGCTGCGCCATGCCCTCGACGTCGAGCAGTCGGCTCTCGCCAACGATCCCCGTCGGACGACCCAGTTGCTGGACGACTTCGAGAACCGTCTCGGCACCCTCGGGTCCGAGCTGAGCGCCCGCGCCGACAGCACCCCCGAGGCGCTCCGGAAGCAGTTGGCCGACAACCGGCGGGCCGATGCGGAAGATGCGGGCATGGACCGCGAGCGGTTCCTCGAATGGGAGGACCGCAGGGAGCAGGCGGCGACCCCCGAGGATCTCCGCAGAGTGCAGGCTGACTACGACGCCGAGCTGGAGACGTCGCGACGGCTCGCGACCTTGCGGGATCTCGGTGCATCCGAGACGGAGCTGGCCACCTGGAAGAACCGGTTCGAAGCACCGGGGCGGGGAAGCGACCTCGACGCGCAGTACGAACGTCGTACGGTCACCCTCGGCAGGGAGGCCGAACTGGCGTCCTTCCGGGCGAGGCTGGACGCCATGCGCGAGGGCGGCCACCGACAGGAGTCCTCGGAGCCGCTGCCCCCGCCGCAGGACGGTGACGGCGGTGCCGGCGGCGACGGCACCCCCGGCCGGGACCGGACCGAGGACTCCCGGGCGGAGAATGACCGGATCCTGGAGGAGCGGCTCGACCGGCTGCGCGAGGGTACGGACGACACCGGGATGTCGCGCGAGGAGCGGCAGCAGTGGGAAGACCGGCGCGCGAACGCCGAGGACGACACGGCGAGGCGGGCCATCGAGCGGGAACAGCTCGACCGGATGGCACAGCTGGAGCGCGACCGGCGGCTGAAGGCCATCTCGGACGGCGACCCCGAGGGGGCGCAGCGCAGCACCGAACGCCGCGCCGCATGGCAGAACAGGCTGGACGAGGCGGCGGGCGACCCTCAGGCCGTCGACCGGGTCCTCGACAGCTACGACGCCGAGACGGCGGAGCTGAGGCGTGAGGGGCAGGAGCGCCTGGAACAGGAACTGCGTGCTCCGGACCGCTTGCGGGACCTCGACCGCCGTATCGACCGCTCGCTCGACAAGCTGCCCGAGGAGGTACGCGAACAGGCTGCCCACGACGCCCGCACGCTGGTGGAACGCCTGCGGAACCTGGTCACGACCGGCAATGAGCCCGGTGTCCCCAAGGTGGACGACGCCGTGTCGGAGAAGCGCACGGACGTCCAGGACACGGACCTGACGGACACGTCGGGCCCGTCGAATGCCGGACCGTCGGCAACCGTGCGCAATCCGGTCTCCCCGACGAACGTCGACGAGGGTGCCGGCAACTCGGCGAAGACCCCGCGGCCGGCCGACTCCGAACGGGACCGGCGTGCTCCGGTGCTGCCGGGCGAGCAGCTGATGGAGGCTCCGCGGCAGCTGGACGATGCGTCGGAGTCCGGGGGGAAGGACGGGGACAGCCTTCACTCGCGGGAGCGGGACGACCTGCCGTCGCCGAACGCCCGTCGTGTACGTACACAGACCGAGGACGACACGCAGTCCCTCACCGACACGCGGACCACGTCGGAATCCGAACCGAACAACGACGTCGATCTCAAGTCCGCCGACGCGTCCGACCTCAAGTCCGACGACGCGTCCGACCTCAGGTCCGACGACGACGCCGACTCCGTGGCTTCCGCGCCCAAGGACTCCGACATCCCCGTGAAGGAGAACGAGGAGCCGCCGGGCGGCCCCGGCGGTGACGGCTCCTCACCGGCAGGCTCGTCGGGCGCGCAGCAGCCCACGGCCCGCGACAAGGCCCTGAACGCGCTCTCGGCGGACGAGTACGAGCAGCGGATGTACCGGGTACGCCGCGACCGTCCGGACCTGACGACAGAGGAGGCACGCCGCGACGAGGTGTTCCGCCGGATCGAGAACCCGGGCGTGAAGGTGGAGAAGGCGGCCTTCGCCCCTCCGCTGCTGAGCGACGACGTGGATCCGCTCCCGCAGGAGCAGTCCGGTGAATTCGTCACGTTCGACGACAACGCGATGCTGCCGAAGTCGATGAAGGGCCACGGGCACGGACGGATCACCATCAGAGGTGCCGACGTGCTGGCCGAATCCGTCGCGAGGCGATGGAGTCTGCGCCCCGACGGGCTCGACGAGTTGAAGCGCGTGCTCGTCCAGAGTCCGCATACGCTGCTCAGCCCCCGGGCCTTCATCCTGCCGACCATGGACGGCGGCCACCGGGAGATCTCCCTCTCGATGGAGAGCTACGGAAACTGGCGCCGCCATGCCGAGCCGTCGGCGTTGGCCGCCGTGGACGAGTTCGTACTGCACAAGGACGGAAACGGGAACGAGGGCAGTTCGACCACCTCGAAGACGGAAGGGCCGAAGGCTGAAGGGTCCAAGACCGGCGAGTCGAAGACGGAGGGGTCCAAGACCGCCGCTTCCAAAACCGACGAGTCGAAAACGGACGCCTCCAGGACGGACAAGTCCGAGACCGACGAGTCGAAGAAGGACGCGTCGAAGACCGCCGAGGCCAAGGCCACCGACGCCCCCGTCAAGATCGAGACCGAACTCCGCACCCGCCCCGGTGCGACGGAGACCAAGACCCTCGGCACCTCCCGCGCCTTCGGAGTGGCGGTCCCGCTGGGGCCCTCCGCGGGGACCGTCGGTGCGTTCGGGTCGGTGTCCCTCAGCGCACGGCGTATGGAGGCCTCCTACACGTACACCCAGGAGAGCCGCGCCCAGAGCAGTGTGACCGCGGTCGGCAAGGACGGCAGTCATCTGCATGTGAGCGACCTGCACATCGTCGTCGAGTCCTCGCACGTCTGGGACAAGAAGGGCCGTGAGCTGTCCCCGGACCAGCAGCAGCCCGGCACCGCCGCGCTGCGGCGCTACCGCATCCAGGACGGGGTCACCTGGCGGGTCCCGGACAGCGTCACCGACCCGGCGATCCCGGACCGGTTGCCCACCGCCTTCGCGTTCGCGCCGGGCGCCCGGCCGCACCTGCTCGCACCGCTGAGCGTCACCACGGAGACCCGGCTGCTGGACTGGGCACTCGCGAACTTTCCCGAGGCGACCCCCGGCAGCTTCCTGCGCCACCAACTGGCCGATCTGTTCGGCGAGGAGAGCCTGCGCACGATGATCGCGCAGAGCTCCGGCGAGACGGTGGTCAGCGCCCCGCTCTTCGCCGGTCTCGGCAACCGGTCACTGGGCTCCGTCGAGCTCCGGCTGATCCCGGTCGACGCCACACTGCTCCAGGCGTCCGACAAGACCGAGGTCAAGAAGGCCGACGCACAGCGCTCCACCGCCACTACGGAGAAGAAGAACACCCAGGGCGCCGCGATCGGGATCTCCGTCGGCCCTCAGTTCGCGCTGCTCCAGCCCGCGGGCACCCTGAGCCTCCAGATCGGGGGATCGGCCGCCCTGACGACCCAGCGTGCAGAGAGCAGCTACAGCGGCAACACGGCCGAGTCCGTGCGGACGCTCAACAGCCGCGGCCACTCGGGGCTCTACGACGTCCGCTTCCGGATCGAGCTGCGCAGGCAGGGCGGCGCATGGGAGTCGCCCGAGCCGGCCGAGCGGACCGCCCAGGCCAACCGGAACGGCCCGAACGAGGAAGGCGCCTTCCTCACCGCCACCGTGCAGTTGCCACGGGCCGACGCACGCAGACTGGCCGGCTGGGACGACGGCACCGCACCCGTCCCGGACGCCGAGGTGCCCCCCGCCCCCGCGTATCTGTCGCCGTCGAATCCGGCGACGTTCGGCCTGCACGCGGTCCTGGACCTCGCCGCGACCCGTGACTCGGAAACGGTTCCGCGCCAGGTCTCCCTGACGGACGAACTGGTCGACCGCATCCAGGCGGGGCTGCATCGCGCCTACCCCGACCTGGTGCTTCCGCCCCGGCCGGACACCGTGGTCGACGGCGACCGGAACGGCGGCAGCGACCGGAAGTACAACACCGCGGTGCGCAACACCCATCTGCTGCGCCAGGCACTCTCCCGTACGGTGCTCGAAGGCTCCCTCGACCGCCTGACGAGCACCGGACTGCGGATCCAGCTGGAGCAGCTCGACTCCGTCAGCAAGCGGTACGTCGTTCTCACCGTGCGCGCGGAGGCGACGAACCGTCAGTTCGTGGGTGCCCACCACGATCTGGGTCTGGCGAACAACGTCCTGTCGACCCGCCGCGCGGACAGTGCGACCACCCGTACCCACGGCTGGTCGGTCGGCGTCGACGTGGGACTGACCGGGATCGAGCGCTTCGGCGGCACCGGGAGCATCGGCTACCGGTACGGCAGGCAGACCGCCTACGGCATGACGTACGGCCCGACGCTGACCCCGGACGGCGGCATCACCAGCTCCGGGTCGCAGCACCTGTGGTCGTACGACCTGGCCTTCACCGCCGAAGCCACCAGTTTCACCCGGCCGCGCCAGATCGCGCGGACCATGACCGGCGAGCTGCTCAGCACCCGGTGGTTCGTGAAGCAGGCCACCGGGAGCGTCGATGTCCTGGCCACCGGGCAGGGCGACGGACAGACCGCCCCGGTCCCCGTCACCGGCCGCGTCACCCTTGCCGTGCCCGCGTCGCTGTCCGTCCCCTCCATCCTGCCGGTCAACCGGCCGGAGACCGTCCCGGCACCCGTGCCCGTGCCGATGGACCGGGCCATGGCCGAACTGCTCTCCTCCGGGAAACCCGTCTCCACGGATGACTGGGCGCCCCACGCACTCTTCGACGGCCTGCACTCCGTGCAGAGCGTCACCTCGCCCGAGGTCGTGGTGCACCACCTCAAGGAACTGCTCGCCTCCGTCTCCGGCAACTCCTGGATCTACGGGACCGACGGGACCCCCGCCTCCGGCGCGCTGGCCGAGGCGTTCACCACCGGTCGCAACGAGGCGGACTTCAGCGACGCGGCGCAGACGGGCAAGCATGTCAGCGACCTGTTCGGGAGGACGGCCGTCACCGACATCACCGCGTCGGTCAGTGCCTGGCCCCAGGTGCGCGGGACGCGCGTGCTCGCCGTCGTCGACTCCAGCGACCTCGCCCTCTCCAACATCGGCTCGGGCACCAGCGGGGCGGGACACTCGGTCGCCCATGTCCGCAGTCACGCCATCTCGTCCCTGCTGGCCTTCCGGGCCAAGCACACCGACGCGTTCCAGACCTCCGGCACCTACGGTCTCACCGCGTCGCCGTACCAGCGCACCAGCACCGCGACCTCGGCCGAGACCTTCTCGGCGAACCCGGCCCACACGGTCCAGTACACCGGACCGATGGTCCTGGTCGGCGCCGATGTGGCCTGGCACCTCGCGGCCCGCTCCCAGCCGTCCGGTCTCCTCCAGGTGCCCATGGAACTGATGCGCGGACGGCCGCCCCAGGGCCGGATCGTGGAGATCCCCGACGGCCTGCTCGTGTGGATGCCGCTCGCCGAGGCGAGGAAGGCCGGTCTCTTCGACGACGGTCTCACCGCTCCGCCGCCCCAGCAGCTCTTCACCGCAGTCGATGCGGCCACGCACGCCACGCTCACGGTCGGCCGCATCGACATGTCCGCGGCGGTCAGCCGGTTCATGGGCACCCTGATGGAAGACCTGCCGCAGCACAAGAGCTGGCTCGGGCCCAAGAGCCTGCTGGCCGATCAGCTCGGCGGCCTGGCACGGCAGATGACCACCCTGTCGCCGTCCGGTATCCGCGCTCTCCAGACGGGCATGGAGAACGGCGGCACCTCCCTGCGTCTGGCCCGGAACAAGATCGGGCCGGCCAGGGACGCCAGTCTCACGGTGACCCTGGAACGGTCCGGATTCACCCCCGGTGCGCTGCGCCACGACGTGAAGCCCACGATCACCCGGCCCACGTCCACGGCGGAGACCGTCACGGAGAAGCTGGCGCGCGGGTACGAGGCCGGCTACCGGCTCGGCGAGGTGCCCACCATCTGGGACCGTCCGGGTCTCCGGAGCGGCGGCTTCACCCTCGACGACCGGGTCGGGTCCACCCGCTCGTCGTCCCTGGCGCACGCGGTCACCGACGCCGTCAGCGCCCAAGTGGCCTTCGAGGGACCGGTGGTGACCGGTCGGACGACGTTCAGCGTCACCTTCACCCTGGAGCTGCCCGACGGGACAGTGGTCCCTCGCACGTATCCCGTCGGCGAAACCGAGGTGGTGCTGCCGCTGAGCCTCGCCCGGCCGCAGAAGACCGAACAGCAGACAACCGAAGCCCGGACGACCGAACCGCAGAAGACGGAAACGCAGAAGACGGAAAAGCAGAAGACCGAACCGCCGGCGGCCCGCACACCCCGGGATGCCGCACGCCCGATGCTGCTTCCCCCGGACCAGCAGCAGGCCGTTGCGCTCCGGGAGCGCAACGCGGCAGGCAGGAAGCTGTTCGCCACCGGCCCGGAGAGTGTCGTCGTCACCACCGTCGGCGGCATCACCGCACTCCGGGACGCCGCAGCATACGCCGTCGACCTCGCCGTCAAGGGACGCGGCGCCACGACCGACGCCGCGACGGAGATGCCCACCAACAGCAATGGCCGTTATGTGCGCAAGACGGTACTGACGCGGCCCGGCACCGCCGCCGGTGAAGTCCTCAAGGGGGGCATCAGCACCGACGTGCTGAGTGCCTACCTTCCGCAGATGATCCGCGACAGCCTGACCGTCACGCTGCACGACACCACGTCGGCGATCGGCGGGACGGACGCGACCCTGAACATCTCCGCCGACGTCGATCTGTCGCGGGCCCGGCTGCTGGCCGTGGACCCGGGCGCGGGACTCGGCGGCAGCCGGCGGACCATGGACAACGACACCTACACGGGTGACACCACCGAAGCGCACATGCCGTCGATGACCGCGGGACCGGCCTTCCAGACGCAGCCCCTGGTGCAGGCCACGGCCACCGTGCCGGGCTGGACGGACTCCGACGCGGCGGGCGGTGCCGCCGACCGCCGTACCTCCGCGCTGACCACGCTCAAGCCCTTCGCCGGCGGCGCTGTGCTCATCCAGGCACCCCTGCACGTACTCCAGACGGCGAAGGCATCGCACCGCATCGCGGACCTTCCGGTCGTCCCGTCGGTGCTCAGGCCCGGGTCCCGGCCGCCGGTCACCGTGGAGCACACGGTGCAGGACGGGGTGACGATGTGGGTGTCGTTCGACATCGCCCGGGAGCACGGACTGCTGCCCCCCGAGGTCGAGGCCGCTGCGGGCACCGTCAAGGAGCAGACCAAGAAGTTCACCGAGGCCGCCACGAAGGCGGAGGCGGCCGAGCGGCGCCTGCGCGCACTCGACAGCGAGGTCACCTCCCTCCACACGGAGCTCCGGCGCCTCCTGGAGACGCCGGCTCCCACCGGCACGGACGTGGCCGCGGCGCGGGAGGGGCTCGCCACGGCCCGCTCCCGGTACGCCGAAGCCCAGCAAGACCTGGCCAACCATCGCCGCGACCTCGCGACCGCCGAGCAGCACCTCGCCGCTGCATCCGAGGCTGCCTGGAACGCGGTCGACCACTACACGATCACCGGTACCCGCCCCTCCGGCACGCCGCCGGTCGCCTGGAGCGAGCCGGCCGCTGCCGCGGCCACCGAACAGGCTCCGGCCACCGTCGCCGGATACCCGCCGCTCACCGAAGCCCTCGAAGGGCCGGTGTCCCTCGAAAGCACGGTGCCCCACGAGGGCCCGGCCGCCGACCTCACCGGACCGCCGCGCCTCGTCACGCGGGAGGACGTCCTCGCCCGTACGGAGGTCTGGCTCGACAACGCGGGGCCGCTGTCGGACACGGACGCCGTACGCCGGGAACAGATCAAGGCGGCGGGCTGGGCGCAGCGCCTGCGGACGGCGGACGCCGCCTACCGGTCGTCGCTGGAGGCCGTACTGGCCGCGCGGTCACCCCTGAGGGCTGCCGAGCTCCAAGAGGCCCGAGCCCGAAAGGCAGCGGAACGGGCGGAGACCGAGGGACGGCTCGACGCGGTCGATGCCGAGCTGAAGAACGCACGGTCGGTGTATGACCGGGCAGTCGCACAGCTGACGGCCGACTACCGCGAACTCGCCCTGGTGCAGCCGAACTTCGAAGCGGTGGACGTATCCACCCGAGGGGTCCTGGAGCCGCAGGCCGAAGGCAGCGCCCGCCGCGTCGTCACCCCCTGGCACCCCGCGCCCGAACCCGAGGGCTACGTCCGCCCGGCCGACGCGAAGTCCGCCCCCGAGCCCTACACCGCCGAGGGCGAGGACTCACAGGGGCGCCCGGTCAGTCTGAAGTCGCCGGACGGCCGCGTCCTCCACCTCGTGGAACCGCCCTCCACCGGACCCGCGCACCTCGACATCGGTACGAGCTTCCACCGATCCCTCCTCGACGCGGTCGAGAGCGCCCATCCGGGGCTCCTCGCCGAGCTGGGGCTCCACGCGCAGGGCAGAAGTCTTTCCGCCGCCGATGTCGAGCACTTGAGGCAACGCCTCGCCGACCGGCTGATGGCGGACCGCGACGAACTCGCGGAGTTCCTCGCGATCGATCCCCAGGAGCGGTTCACCGCACAGGAGCTGGCCGACGCGGGAATCGCGCTCAGCGAGGCACAAGCCGCCGAACACGCCGCCTCGCGCAGCCGCCTCCCGGATACCGTGGCCGCCCGGCTGACCCCCGACCAGCGCCTGGACCTGGCCCGTACGACACTGCTGCGGTCCGGCGACGGGCAGATCGGCGACCGCAAGGACGCGGGCTGGAACCACTCCGCGGGAGACCTGGCGGCACTGCTCGCGGCCCGTGTGCTCGGGATCCCGGTCACCGTGGTCCAGTCGGACCTGAGCCATCTGACGTTCGCCGCTCCTGGAACGGACACGGGAGGAAACACGCGGTCGGGCGTGGTGCTGCACCTCGCGGACGACCGGTACCGGCCCGCCGTGCCTCTCGTGACGGACGGCCTGCTGCTCAACGCCGACTCGGAGATCACGCAGCAGCCGGCCGACACGGTTCTGTCCGAGAGCACCGCGACCGCGTCGGCCGGCGATGCATCTCCTGCCGG
>NZ_BMRN01000003.1:204334-540796 GCF_014648655.1 Streptomyces atratus | reverse complement strand
CAGGCCACGCTGCCGGAGCTGTTCGCCACGCAGGTGGCGGCGACGCCGCAGGCGGTGGCAGTGGTCTCGGACCAGACCGAACTGACATACGCGGAGCTGGACACGCGGTCCAGCCGACTGGCCCGGCTACTGATCGACCGGGGGGTGGGCCCGGAGGACTTCGTGGCCCTGGCCCTGCCCCGGTCGGTGGAGATGATCGTGGCCCAGCTGGCGGTGGCCAAGGCCGGTGCGGCCTATCTGCCGCTGGATTCGGAGTATCCGGCCGAGCGGATCGCCTACATGCTCGCCGATGCCCGTCCCGCCCTGCTGCTGACCACGGTGACGGTGGGAGAGCGGTTGCCGGAAGCGGATGTCGCCCGGTTGCTGCTGGACGAGGCCGCCACCGTGGCGGCGCTGGCGACGTACCCGTCCTCCGGTCCGACCGACGCCGACCGGGTCCGCTTCCACTCGCTGTCGAACCCCGCCTATGTGATCTACACCTCCGGCTCCACCGGACGCCCCAAGGGCGTCGTGATCTCTGCCGGTAACCTGACCAACTTCCTGGTCTCCATGGCGGACCGGTTCCGGTTCACCCCGGACGACCGCCTCATGGCGGTGACCACGGTCGCCTTCGACATCGCCGCCTTGGAGCTGTACGTGCCACTGCTGAGCGGAGCCGCCGTGGTGGTGGCCGACCGCGAACTGGTGCACGACCCCTCGGCTCTCGCGCAACTGGCGGCGGACCACGCCGTCACCGCCGTGCAGGCGACCCCCACCCTGTGGCAGGCGATGCTTTCCGGCGCGCCGGAGGGGCTGCGCGGTTTGCGCATGCTGGTCGGCGGAGAAGCCCTGCCGACCGCCCTCGCGCACGAGATGCGTGAGACGGCCGCCGAAGTGACCAACCTCTACGGGCCCACCGAGACCACGATCTGGTCGACGGCGACAATCCTGGACGACCGCCCCGGGGCGCCCTCCATCGGCCGGCCGATCCACAACACGCAGGTGTACGTGCTCGACGCCGGCCTGCGGCCGGTACCGCCCGGTGTCCCCGGCGACCTGTACATCGCCGGGGACGGCCTGGCCCGCGGCTACCTGGGCCGTCCCGCCCTGACCGCCGAGCGGTTCGTGGCCTGCCCGTTCGGCCCGGCCGGGGCGCGGATGTACCGCACCGGCGACCTGGCCCGCTGGAGCGCCGACGGCCGGCTGGAGTACCTCAGCCGCGTGGACGACCAGGTCAAGATCCGCGGTTTCCGGATCGAGACCGGTGAGATCGAGAACGTCCTGCAGGCGCATCCGGATGTGGCCCAGGTGGCGGTGGTGGCCCGCGAGGACCGGCCCGGGGTCAAGCAGCTGGTGGCCTATCTGGTGCCGCGTGACGGTGGTGCGGCCGGTGCGGACTGGGGGACGCTGCGCAAGGAGGCGGCCCGGGTACTGCCGGATTACATGGTCCCGGCGGCGTTCGTCACCCTGGACGCGCTGCCGCTGACCGCCAACGGCAAGCTGAACCGCCGGGCCCTGCCGACGCCGGACTTCACCGAGGTCTCCACCGGCCGGGCGCCGCGCACCCCCCAGGAGGAGATCCTGTGCGGGCTGTTCGCCGAGATCCTCGGCCTGCCGGCCGTCGGGATCGACGACAGCTTCTTCGAGCTCGGCGGCCACTCCCTGCTCGCGACCCGCCTGGTCAGCCGACTGAGAGCCGCTCTCGACGTGGAGCTGCCGGTGCGGGCCCTGTTCGAGACACCCACCGTGGCCGAACTCGTCGGACTGCTCGACCGGACCGCCGGACGGAGCCGCCCGGCTCCCCACCCGATGGAGCGTCCTGTCGAGGTGCCGTTGTCGTTCGCGCAGCGGCGGCTGTGGTTCCTGGGACGGCTGGAGGGCCCCAGCGCCACCTACAACCTGCCGCTGGCGGTCCGGTTGTCCGGTCGGCTGGACCGGGACGCGATGGGGATGGCGCTGGCCGATGTGGCCGAGCGGCACGAGAGCCTGCGCACGGTCTTCCCCGAGAGCGAGGGCCGGCCGCGCCAGCTGGTGCTGGACCCGCAGCGCGGCCGCCCCGAGCTGGTGGTCACCAAGACCGACGAGCGGGAACTGCCCGCCCTGGTCGAGGCCGCGGCCGGGTACGCCTTCGACCTGGCGGTGGACACCCCGCTGCGCGCGGAGCTGTTCGCCCTCACCGAGGACGAACACGTGCTGGTGCTGACCCTGCACCACATCGCCGGGGACGGCTGGTCGCTGAGCCCACTGGCCCGGGACCTGGCGGCCGCCTACACCGCCCGCTGCACCGGGGCGGCGCCGGAGTGGACGCCGCTGCCGGTGCAGTACGCCGACTACACCCTGTGGCAACACCAGGTCCTCGGCAGCGAGGACGACCCGGACAGCCCGCTCGCCCGGCAGCTGGACTTCTGGCGCCAGACCCTGACCGGCCTGCCGGAGGAGCTGGCCCTGCCCACCGACCGGCCACGCCCGGCGGTGGCCTCCCACCGGGGTGGAACGGTGGAGTTCGCCTGGGACGCCTCCCTGCACGCCGGAGTGGTCACGCTGGCCCGGAAGTGCCGGGCAAGTGTGTTCATGGTCCTGCAGGCAGGCCTGGCCGCACTGCTGTCCCGGCTCGGGGCCGGGGAGGACATACCCATCGGCAGCCCGATCGCCGGACGTACCGACGAGGCACTCGATGATCTGGTCGGCTTCTTCGTCAACACCCTGGTGCTGCGCACCGACGTCTCCGGCGACCCCACCTTCCACGAACTGATCGAGCGGGTCCGGGAGACGGACCTGGCCGCCTACGCGCATCAGGACGTGCCGTTCGAGCGACTGGTCGAAGAGCTCAACCCGGTCCGCTCAATGGCCCGCCACCCCCTCTTCCAGGTCGTGTTGAACCTGCAGAACACCCCCCTGACCGCCCTCGACATCCCCGACCTGCGAGTCGGACCCCAGCACACGGGCCCTGCCGCGGCCAAGTTCGACCTGTCGATCGACCTCGGTGAGCAGCACGCGGCCGACGGCAGCCCCGGCGGTATCGCCGGCAGTGTGACCCACAGCCTGGACCTGTTCGACGCCGCCACCGTCGAACGGATGATGGCCCGTCTGGAGCGTCTGCTGGCCGCGGTGGTGGCCGCCCCGGACCGCACCGTGGGCAGCGTCGAGATCCTGGACGAGGCCGAGCGCGAGCGGGTGCTGTCCGGGTGGAACGACACCGCGCGGGAGGTGCCGCACGCCACGCTGCCGGAGCTGTTCGCCACGCAGGTGGCGGCGACGCCGCAGGCGGTGGCAGTGGTCTCGGACCAGACCGAACTGACATACGCGGAGCTGGACACACGGTCCAGCCGACTGGCCCGGCTACTGATCGACCGGGGGGTGGGCCCGGAGGACTTCGTCGCGCTGGCCCTGCCCCGCTCGGTGGAGATGATCGTGGCCCAACTGGCGGTGGCCAAGGCCGGCGCGGCATTCCTGCCGGTGGACCCGCAGTATCCGGCCGAGCGGATCGCCTACATGCTCGCCGATGCCCGTCCCGCCCTGCTGCTGACCACGATGACGGTGGGAGAGCGGCTGCCGGAAGCGGATGTCACCCGGTTGCTGCTGGACGAAGCCGCCACCATGGCAGCGCTGGCGACCTACCCGTCCTCCCGTCCGACCGACGCCGACCGGATCCGACCCCTGGTTCCGGCCAACCCGGCGTACCTGATCTACACCTCCGGCTCCACCGGACGCCCCAAGGGCGTCACCGTCCAGCACACCGGCCTCGCAGCCTTCTCCGTCACCGAGGTCGAGCGCTTCGCGGTCGACGCGGACAGCAGGGTCCTGCAGTTCGCCTCGCCCAGCTTCGACGCCTCGATACTCGAACTGTGCATGGCCCTGCCCACCGGAGCGGCCCTCGTGGTCCCGCCCCCGGGCCCCCTGGCGGACGAGATCCTCGCCGACGTTCTCAAGAGCCGGCGGATCACCCACGCGCTGATCCCGCCGACCGCGCTCGCCAGTGTGTCGCCGGTGGACCTGCCCCACTTCCGCACGCTCATCGTGGGAGGCGAGGCGTGCTCCGCCGAACTCGTCGACCGGTGGTCGGCCGGGCGGCGGATGGTCAACGCCTACGGCCCGACCGAGTCGACCGTGGCCACGGCGGTGAGCGGACCGCTGAACGGCGGGGTCACCCCGCCGATCGGCCGACCGGTCGTCGACACCCGGGTGTACGTGCTCGACGCCGGCCTGCGGCCGGTACCGCCCGGCGTCCCCGGCGAGCTGTACGTCACCGGCGCGGGCCTGGCCCGCGGCTACCTGAACCGTCCCGCCCTGACCGCCGAGCGATTCGTGGCCTGCCCGTTCGGCCCGGCCGGTACCCGCATGTACCGCACCGGCGACCTGGCCCGCTGGAACGCCGACGGCCAGCTGGAGTACCTGGGCCGCACCGACGAGCAGGTCAAGATCCGCGGTTTCCGCATCGAGACCGGTGAGATCGAGACTGCCCTGGCGAAGGACCCCCAGGTGGAGGCCGTCGCGGTGGTGGCCCGCGAGGACCGCCCCGGGGTGAAGCGGCTGGTGGCCTACGTGGTCCCGACCTCCGGCACCGACACCGGAGAGGCTCCCGCGCGGTGGAGGGCTGAGCTGGCCCGGGCCCTGCCGGAGTACATGGTCCCGGCGGCGTTCGTCACCCTGGACGCGCTGCCGCTGACTCCCAACGGCAAGCTCGACCGCAAGGCCCTGCCCGCCCCGGACTTCACCGAGGTCTCCACCGGCCGGGCGGCGGCCACCGCGCGCGAGGAGCTGCTGTGCGGGCTGTTCGCCGAGCTCCTCGGCCTGCCGACGGTCGGCGCGGACGACAGCTTCTTCGACCTGGGCGGCGACAGCATCGTCTCCATCCAACTGGTCAGCCGGGCCCGCAAGGCCGGACTGCTGATCACCCCGCGCGAGGTGTTCGAGCACAAGACGGTGGCCGCCCTGGCCGCGGTCTCCGAGGACATCGGCACGGCGGTGACCGAACCGGCCGACACCGGCGAAGGCGATCTGCCGCTCACTCCGATCATCCACGCGCTGCGTGAGCGTGGTGGTCCGGTGGACGGTTTCAACCAGTCGATGCTGGTGCAGGCCCCGGCCGGGGCGGATACGGGCCGGCTGGCGGCGGCGTTGCAGGCGGTGCTGGACCACCACGACGCCCTGCGGATGCGGTTGTCCCGTGACGGTGCGCGGTGGGCTTTGGAGGTGGCCCCGCGCGGTGCGGTCTCCGCCGAGAAGCTGGTCTGCCGGGTCGATGTCGCCGGGCTGGACGGGGAAGGACTGCGAGCTGTCATCGGCGAGCACGCCCGGGCGGCGTGGCGGCGGTTGGCGCCGGAGGCCGGGGTGATGGTGCAGGCGGTGTGGTTCGACGCCGGGCCCGAGCAGTCGGGACGGTTGCTGCTGGTGCTGCACCACCTGGTGGTCGACGGGGTGTCCTGGCGGATCGTGCTGCCGGACCTGGCTGCGGCCTGGGAGGCGGTGGTCGCCGGGCGGACTGTGCAGTTGGAGCCGGTGGGCACGTCCTTCCGCCGGTGGGCCGAGCGGTTGGCCGCGGCAGCGGTGGATCCGGTGCGGGAGGCGGAACTGCCGACGTGGACCGCGATCCTCGACGGCCCCGACCCGCAACTGAGCCGGATCCCGCACGACTTCGAACGGGACACGGTGGACACCGCCCGAGCGGTGTCGATGTCACTGCCGACCCAGTGGACCGCTCCACTGCTGAGCAGCGTCCCGGCGGCCTTCCACGCCGGCGTCAACGACGTGCTGCTGGCCGGGTTCGCGGTGGCGGTGGCCGACTGGCGCCGCCGACGCGGCTTGGGCGAGGACACCGGGGTCCTGCTGGACCTGGAGGGCCACGGCCGCGAGGAGTTCCTGGACGGGGTGGACCTGTCCCGCACGGTGGGCTGGTTCACCAGCCTCTTCCCCGTCCGCCTCGACCCGGGAACATCGGCGACCACCGGCGTCGCGCTGGGCCGGGCGGTCAAGCGGGTGAAGGAGCAGCTGCGGGCCCTGCCGGACAACGGCCTGGGCTACGGACTGCTGCGCCACCTCAACCCGCACACCGCATCCCGACTGGCCGCACCGGCGGCACCGCAGATCGGCTTCAACTACCTCGGCCGGTTCGCCGGCACCGCCGAAGGAACGGCAGCGGCCCAGGACTGGGCCCCCGCTCCCGAAGCCGGAGGACTCGGCGGCGGCGGCGACGCGAAGATGCCCCTGCCGCACGCGCTCGAGATGAACGCGATCACGCTGGAACAGGCCGACGGCCCGCAGCTGAACGCCTCCTGGAGCTGGCCCGAGGCCCTGTTCTCCGAAGAGGAGGTGCGTGACCTCGCCGGGACGTGGTTCCGGGTCCTGGAGGGCATCGTCACCCATGCCCAGCGGCCGGATGCAGGCGGCTACACCCCCTCCGACCTGTCCCTGGTCTCCCTCACCCAGGCCGAGATCGACCTGGTGGAGGCTGCGGAACCCGACCTGGAGGACGTCCTGCCGCTCTCGCCGTTGCAGGAGGGGCTGCTCTTCCACGCCCTCTACGACGAGCAGGCAGTGGACGTCTACACCGTGCAGTTCGTCTTCGACCTCGAGGGCGACCTCGACGTCGAGGCCCTGCGTGCCGCCGCGGCCGCACTGCTGCGCCGGCACCCCAATCTGCGCGCCGGATTCCGCCAGGAAGGCCTGGACCGGCCGGTCCAGATCATCCGGCGCGACCTCGAACTGCCCTGGCAGGAGATCGACCTCAGCGGCCTGGACGAGACCGACCGGGAACAGGAGCTGACCCGGCTCACCGCCGAGGACCGCGCCCGCCGCTTCGACCCCACCCGGGCGCCGTTGCTCCGCTTCACCCTGCTGCGCCTGGGGGCCGGACGCTTCCGGCTGCTGTTCAGCAACCACCACATCCTCCTCGACGGCTGGTCCACACCCCTGGTGCTGGCCGAGCTGTTCACCCTCTACCAGAACCGCGGCGCCGACACCGCGCTCCCGAAGGTCACCCCCTACCGCACCTACCTCGACTGGCTGGCCCGGCAGGACCGCCGGGTGGCCGAGCAGGCCTGGCGCGAGACGCTGGCCGGGGTGGAGGAACCCACCCTCCTGGCCCCGGCAGCCTCGGACCGTGCCCCCGTGCCGCCGGAGGAGATCACGGTGGCCCTGTCCGAGGAGAGCACCGCGGAGCTGAGCGCCCGCGCCCGCCGGCACGGGCTGACCATGAGCACCCTGGTCCAGGGCGCGTGGGCGATCCTGCTGGGCCGGCTCACCGGCCGGGACGACGTGGTCTTCGGCGGCACCGTCGCCGGCCGCCCCCCGGAGATCGACGGCATCGAGTCGATGGTCGGCCTGTTCATCAACACCCTGCCGGTGCGGGTCCGCCTGGACCCGGGCGAGTCCCTGCTGGGCATGCTCACCCGCCTGCAGGACCAGCAGTCCCGCCTGATCGGCTACCAGTACCTGGGACTCTCGGACGTCCAGCGCCTCGTCGGCGGCGGCGAACTGTTCGACACCCTGACGGTGTACGAGAACTACCCGCTGGACCCGGGCAACCTGGGAGCTACCGACGGAGACCCCGCGGCGCTGCCGTTGCGGGTCACCGGCATCGACAACCGGGACGCCACGCACTACCCCCTCAGTCTCGCCGCGATACCCGGCCCGCGATTGAACCTGCGGTTCGGCTACCGGCCGGATCTGTTCGACCGGGAGGCGGTGGAGGTGCTGGCCGGGCGGCTGGAGCGTCTGCTGGCCGCGGTGGTGGCCGACCCGGACCGGGCGGTCGGCGCGGTCGAGATCCTGGAGCCGGCCGAGCGCGAGCGGGTGCTGTCCGGGTGGAACGACACCGCGCGGGAGGTGCCGCGGGCCACGCTGCCGGAGCTGTTCGCCACGCAGGTGGCGGCGACGCCGCAGGCGGTGGCAGTGGTCTCGGACCAGACCGAACTGACATACGCGGAGCTGGACACGCGGTCCAGCCGACTGGCCCGGCTACTGATCGACCGGGGGGTGGGCCCGGAAGACTTCGTCGCGCTGGCCCTGCCCCGGTCGGTGGAGATGATCGTGGCCCAACTGGCGGTGGCCAAGGCCGGCGCGGCATTCCTGCCGGTGGACCCGGAGTATCCGGCCGAGCGGATCGCCTACATGCTCGCCGATGCCCGTCCCGCCCTGCTGCTGACCACGATGACGGTGGGAGAGCGGCTGCCGGAAGCAGATGTCACCCGGTTGCTGCTGGACGAAGCCACCACCACGGCAGCGCTGGCGGAGTGCCCGTCCTCCCGTCCGACCGACGCCGACCGGATCCAACCCCTGGTTCCGGCCAACCCGGCGTACCTCATCTACACCTCCGGCTCCACCGGACGCCCCAAGGGCGTCACCGTCCAGCACACCGGCCTCGCCAACCTCGCCGAGGCGCAGATCGAGCGCTTCGCGGTCGAAGCGGACAGCAGGGTCCTGCAGTTCGCCTCGCCCAGCTTCGACGCCGCTGTCTCCGAGATGTGCATGGCGCTGTTCGCCGGTGCCACGCTGGTGGTGGCCGACGCCGACCACCTCATGCCCGGCACGCCGCTGCTGGAACTGGTGGAGCGGCACCGCGTCACCCATGCGACCATCCCTCCCGCAGCTCTCGCGGCCCTGCCCGCGGGCAGCCTTTCCGAGGTGACCACCCTGGTCGTCGCGGGCGAGGCCACACCGGCGGAACTGGTCGCCCGGTGGTCGGCCGGGCGGCGGATGGTCAACGCCTATGGTCCGACCGAGACCACGGTGTGCGCGACCATGAGCGGCCCGCTGATCGGCGGGGTCACCCCGCCGATCGGCCGACCGATCCACAACACGCGGGTGTACGTGCTCGACGCCGGCCTGCGGCCGGTACCGCCCGGTGTCCCCGGCGAGCTGTACGTCACCGGCGCGGGCCTGGCCCGCGGCTACCTGAACCGTCCCGCCCTGACCGCCGAGCGGTTCGTGGCCTGCCCGTTCGGCCCGGCCGGTACCCGCATGTACCGCACCGGCGACCTGGCCCGCTGGAGCGCCGACGGCGAGCTGGAGTACCTGGGCCGCACCGACGAGCAGGTCAAGCTCCGCGGCTTCCGGATCGAGACCGGTGAGATCGAGGACGTCCTGCAGGCGCATCCGGACGTGGCCCAGGCCGCTGTCGTGGTCCGCGAGGACCGGCCCGGGGCCAAGCAGTTGGTGGCCTATCTGGTGCCGCGTGACGGTGGTGCGTCCGGTGCGGCCGGTGCGGACTGGGGGACGCTGCGCAAGGAGGCGGCCCGGGTACTGCCGGAGCACATGGTCCCGGCGGCGTTCGTCACCCTGGACGCGCTGCCGCTGACCCCCAACGGCAAGCTCGACCGCAAGGCCCTGCCCGCCCCGGACTTCACCGAGGTCTCCACCGGCCGGGCGCCGCGCACCCCCCAGGAGGAGATCCTGTGCGGGCTGTTCGCCGAGATCCTCGGCCTGCCGGCCGTCGGGATCGACGACAGCTTCTTCGAGCTCGGCGGCGACAGCATCCTGGCCATGCAACTGACCAACCGGATCCGTTCGACGTTCGGGGGGAAACTGGCCATCCGTACCCTGTTCGACGCCCCCACCGTCGCAGAACTGACCGGGCGCCTCGGAGAGGAACCGGAGCAGGAGACGTTCGACGTCCTGTTGCCGATCAGAAGGGGTGGCGATCTGCCCCCGCTGTTCTGCCTCCATCCGGCGGGCGGATTCGTCTCGGTCTACACCGGCCTGGTCCGGCACATCGCGCCCGACCGGCCGCTCTACGGCCTCCAGGCCCGCGGCCTGGGCCACCCGGAACCGCTCCCGCGGAGCATCGAGGAAATGGCCGCGGACTACGTCGAGCAGATCCGGCGAGTACAACCGTCCGGCCCCTACCACCTGCTCGGCTGGTCCTTCGGCGGCATGGTCGCCCACGCCGTCGCGACCCGCCTGCAGCACGAGGGCGAGACGATCGGTCTGCTGGCCAACCTCGACCAGTACCCGATCCGGCCCCAGAGCCCGGACCCGGCGGAGCAGGAAACCAGGACGCCCGACGAGGAGGAACAGGGATTCCTCGGCGCCCTCCTGGAGTTCGTCGGCCGGGACCGGCAGGAACTGGGCGACGCCCCGCTGGACTACGCCAGGGTCATCGACGTCCTCCGGCAGGGGGGCAGCGTGCTCGGCAGCATGGAGGAGCACAACCTCCGGGCGATCAAGGCACTTTCACGCAACAACGAGGACCTGATCCGGAACCACGTCCCGCAGCCCTTCCACGGCGACCTCCTCCTGTTCGTGGCGACACAGGAACAGGCGGGAGACCCGCGGACCTGGGCCCCGTACGTGCGGGGGCGGATCGTGACCCACGAAGTCGCCTGCCGGCACATCGACATGATGCAGCCCGAACCCCTGGCCAAAATCGGAAGCGTGCTCGCGGAACGGCTGCGGCCCGGACACGAGCACCACGTTCCCCGGAAGGGACAGACATCATGAACGGTCCGTCCGAGCGCCTCGATGACACCTACCTGGTGATGGTCGACGAGGAGGGACAGCACTCGATGTGGCCGTCCTGTGCCGCACTGCCCCCGGGGTGGACCGTCGTCCACGGCGAGGACAGCCGGGACGGCTGCCTCGCCTACTTCAACAAGAACTGGCGCCCACGGAGCATGCGCGAGGAATGAATCGGCTCGGCCGGAAGGGGCGTCGGTGGAACCACCTTCCGGTGAACGGGCCGCCAACAGCGGTCCAAGAAGTCGGCGCCGTACTGCGGCCGCCCCCGCGCGGGAAAGGTGATCCACGCGGGTGCGGCCGTAGTACCGCCGGACGCCCGGAGAACAGGAACAAGGAGACGCACATGACCGAAGCAGCCGTCGGGAGCGACGCCGGACAGAGGCAGGACGCCTCCGCAGCCGCGCCGCCGGATGACTCTTCGCCGCGACGGGGGCGCTGGGCCGGGTACGGCATCTGCGTCTGGTCGTCGCTCTACGTGGTGCCACACGTCTACTGGGCCGCCGGAGGAACTTTCGGCATGCCGGGGGTGTTCAAGGAACAGGGCGGGTGGATCATCGCCAACGTCGGCGCCTCGGTGGTGCTGTGCATCGCGGCCGTGCTCGGCCTCGCACTGGTGCAGCCATGGGGACGCCGCCTCCCCCGCCGCCTGGTCCTGGCCGTGGCGGCGGTCGGGTATGTCGTCCCGGGGCTGCACGTGATCTACGGGTACGCCACCAAGCCCTTCGCCCTGGCGGGGAGGTACGAACTGGACCTCTCTCCCTGGGCCCGGGTGGACGAGCGAAAGCTGATCCTTACGGACCTGCTGATCTTCGAGCCCTGGTTCCTGGTCGAAGCGATCATGTTCATCGTCGCGTCGTTGTACTTCGCCAGGTCCACCCGCACCGCCTCCGCCGCGGTCCGGGACTGATCCGTCGGAGAACACGGAGCTTCGGGCGTGAGCCTCGCCATGATGAGGACGTGATCGAGGGCCTCACGCCGGATGCTGCCGATGGTCCTCTCGCAGTGGGCATTCATCCGCGGCGCTCGCGGCGCGCTCTTGAGGATCTCCATCCCTTCGGCTGCGGAGACCGCGTCGAAGGCCACGCCGTGCTTGTCATCGGGGTCGCGCAGCAGGAAGCGCAGTGACTCCGAGCGCGTGCCCGGGCCGGCTGCGAGATTTCGTGCCTGTTGGACGGCCCAGGCCCAGGCCTGGGCCGGTGGGCGGTGACCCCGGTGATATGCAACCGGCGGGTGCCGTCAGAACCAGCGGTCGTCGGGGCCCGGAAAAGAACGAAGAGGAACAGCGGGACGACTGCTGGGTCCTGAGGGTGCGCCAGGTCCGAGCGCATCCATGCCTCGGCGGCCTCCTGCGGGTCGGCCTCGCCGCTCACGGAGATGATCTTCAGCTGCCACTCGGGGTCCGGGTGGACGTACCGGCGGGGTCCGTCGGACGTCTCCACGAAGGTGACGCGCAGGTTCTCCGCCTCGGCCACAACCCGTCGCAGCGCGGCCTCGAATACCGTGACATCGACGGACCGGTGAATTTCCAGGTATTCGCCGGCGTTGCAGATCGGATTCGACGCGTCGAGTTGCTGGGCGAACCGGATTCCCGGCTGCGCGGACGTAAGCCGTACTCCGTCACCAGCGAGCGTGATTCGCTTCGAACTCCAGCGGGTCGCCCCGGCAGGGATTGCGCAGTGTGTTTGCGGCAGGTATCCCGGCGGTTGAGTCCCGCGACCGGACATGGCCGACGCCGGTCAATTCCGAGCACTGTCGCATCGGCTTCAAAAGACAAACAATGGCGGCTGCATCAAGCTGACACCGGGAAGCCCGTTGTCGCACCGCCGTGACGGGCCGACCGGCGGACTGTCACGCGGTTTGCCGTACCGCCCGGTCCGGGCTCCCCGTATACAGAGAGGGCTCGGTGGGCGTCGCACCCGCCCACCGAGCCCTCTGTGCGGTGCGCGGCCCGGCCGGTTGCCGGGCCGCGCACCCTTACGACGTCCTTGTCAGGCGTCCATGGCCATCGCAAGGCTCTTGGGCCGCATGTCGGTCCAGTTCTCGGCGATGTGGTCGAGGCATGCCTGCCGGGCCTCCTCGCCGAACACCACGGTCCAGCCGGCAGGCACCTCGGCGAACGCGGGCCACAGCGAGTGCTCGTTCTCCTCGTTGACCAGGACGTAGTAGCTCGCGTTGTCGTCTTCGAACGGGTTGGTCGCCATATCGGGCTCCTTCGCTGCTGAGAGTTGGGGGTTGGGAGTTGGGGGTTGGGGGCTGGTTCAGGCGATGCCGGAGCGGACGGAGGAGGCGAAGCCGGGCAGCCGGTCCACTCCCCAGAACTTCTCGTAGCCGTCGATGAAGAACGGGACTCCGAAGACGCCGTCGCGGTAGAGCGAGTTGAGGGCTCCGAGACCGTGCTCGCGTACGGCCGGATCGTCGTACGCGGTGGACAGGCGCACCGGGTCCAGACCGATCCGCTCGGCGATGTCCGCGATGACGGCCGGGTCGGAGATGTCCTGTCCCTCCTCCCACCTGGCTCGGTAGACCGCCGCGATGAACTCACGTCCGTGGCCGAGTTCGTCGGCCACCAGGTACGCCAGGTGCGACACCTCCCACCGGGGGTGGCGATCGACCGGCCACACCATCTCCAGGCCGCGGTCGCGGGCGAGCCGCCGCACGTCCTGGAGAATATAGAGGTGCTTCTCCTTCGACATCGCCACGTACGGCAGATGGATACCGGCCTGCTCCAGGTGGCCGCTCGCCGTCTCGTCCGGCTCCCAGAAGGGAAGCCAGTCGATGCGTTCCGCGACGTCCCGGTGGTCGGCCATCAGGTCCCGGTAGGCCATCCACGAATAGGGGCTGCGGAACGAGAAGTACCAGCGCGGCCTCCGTCGGGCCATCACCGCCTCCAAACATGCTGAGTGCTGCCGCCGGTCACGGATCGGGCCGGAGGCGGACGGCCGGGTCTTTTGGGCCGTCCGGTGGTCAGATGGTGATGCCACCATCGATCTGCAGGACGGAACCGGTGATGTACTCGGCCCTGTCCGACACCAGATACGCCACGAGGTCGCCGACCTCCTCGGCACGGCCCATGCGGCGCAGCGGGATCGTCCGGGTGATGTCCTTGCGGGCCTTTTCGTTCATCGCGGCGACCATGTCGGTGTCGATGAACCCGGGGGCGACGGCGTTGACGCGGACCCCTGACCGGCCGACCTCCTTGGCCAGCGACCGTGAGAAGCCGATGATGCCCGCCTTCGAGGCGGAGTAGTTGCTCTGACTGGCATGGCCGTACACCCCCGCGACGGACGAGATGTTGACGATCGCCCCGGTGCGGCGCTTCATCATCGAGAACACGACCGCGCGGCACAGGTGGTAGACACCGTCGAGGTTGGTGCCGATGACCTGGTGCCACTCTTCGTCGTCCATCAGCACCAGAGGGTTGTCGCGGGTGATGCCGGCGGCGGTGACCGCCGCGTCGACGGGGCCGAGCGTGTCCTCCGCCTCCTCGACGAAGGAGCGCACGGCGGGGCCGTCGGCGACGTCGACGCGCCGGGCCATGACGCGTACGCCGAGTTCCGCGGCCTCCTTCTCCAGCTGCCGGGCCGCCTCGTCGTTGGAGCGGTAGCAGAAGGCGACATCGAATCCGTCGCGGGCGAGGGCCAGCACGCACGCCCGTCCGATGCCGCGTGATCCGCCGGTGACGAGTGCCACCCGGGGGGTGTTGTCTTGCATGATCTTCGCTCAGCTCGCTTCGGGTCGCAGGACTTCGGCCGGGCGGAAGGCCATGACGATCCGGCCGACGGTCATCACCGTCTCGCCGCCCACCAGGCTCTCGCCCTCGAACATCACGGTGTCGTCCACCCTGCGTTCGACCCGGACGCGATGCTCCAGGACGTCGCCGGGCAGGACGGTGCGGTGGAACTCGACCCCGGTCATGCCGCCGAAGAGCATGACCCGGCCGGCCAGCACGTCGGGGTTGGGCTCCTCCCACGTGGCCAGGACGCCCGCGGACTGGCACCAGGACTCCACGAGCAGCGGCTTCGGGTATCCGAAACCCTCCTCGGGGGTGTCCGGTCCCAGGCCCGCGTACCAGGGCTCGTTGCAGGTGACCGCCTTGAGGGCGGTCAGTCCGCGGCCGGGATCGACATGCGTGACCCGGTCCACCAGCAGCATGGGGTAGCGGTGCGGCAGCCTGCCGCGGATCTCCGCCTGTCCGCTCATGTCCCCGCTCCGTCCGTGGTACGGCGGTAGCGCAGGCGCACCGACGCCGCGTCGCCCCGGCCGGAGCGGATCTTCGCCCGGCACTGCCACGCCATGCCGTCCACCGGCTTCCAGTCGATGTCGGCGGCCAGTTCGTCGCCCGGGTACACGGGCCCGGTGAACCGGGTGGCCTCTACGGCCACGAGCTCCGGGGCGGGCTCCTCGGCGGGTGCCGTGGCGAGCACGCTCAGGTGCACGTACTCGACGAGGCACACGCCGGGGAAGATCGGGAAGCCCGGGTAGTGGCCGGGAAGCACCGCTTCGTCCGCGGCCACGGTGAACCGGGTGGAGGTACGCCCTTCCTTCTCCGGCGGCAGGACCTCGACGGCACCGGAGAGCAGGCCGGCCGCCCGGGGACCGGCCGGGGTCGCAGGGGGGGCCGGGGCGCCCGCACGCGTCGCGGCGAGGACCTCCATCAGGCGTCCTGCAGCTTTCCGGCCAGCAGGTCGTAGGCGCTCTGCAGGGTGACGATCTGCCGCAGCTCGGACTCCGGCAGCTTCACCCCGTACTTCTTCTCAAGGACGACCACGACCTCCAGGGCCATGAGGGAGTCGACCTCCAGGTCATCGACGAACAGGGCGTCATCGGTGACCTCGGCGACCTCGGCGTCCAGTACCTGGGCGACCGTCGAGCGCAGTTCTTCCTTGTCCAGCACGGTGGTACCTCTCTCAGCGTTTCGGTCTTCGGTTTCGGCGGCGGAGCAGGCCGGCGGCCGGTCAGCGCAGCCGGAGCAGGGCGCAGCCGACGGTCCCCGTCCGGTCGACGGAGGTGACGAGGCCGACCTTCCCGGCCACTGCGGGGTTGTCCTCGGCGTGGGCGAGCAGGGCGACGGCCTGGAAGGCGGCGGAGGCGGCGCCGGTGTCGCCGATCAGCCCGACCTGAGTGAGGTCGGCCGCTTCCACATCGGCCAGCAGCTCGCTGACGACCGCGGTCTCGGCGTCGCCCTCCGCGCCGGGGGCTCCGCAGCGAGCGACCGCGGCTATCTCCGTGAGGTCGGCACCGGACCGGCGAAGTGCGCCGCGCAGACAGGCCATGAGGCTGCCGGCCACGTCGTCGCCCAGTACGACGCCCAGTTCGACGGCGAGGATCTCGGCCAGGACCGGCTGTCCGGCGTCCTCCCCGGCCGCGGGTTCGACGAGGAGTACAGCGCAGCCCTCGCCGAGCGGCGCGGTCCGCGCGCCGTCACCGGAGTGGTGCTCCAGCCAGGCGCGAGCGGTGGAGTACTCCTCGGCGGCGCCGCACAGCACGGTCTGGGCACGGCCTGCGGCCAGCAGCCGGCGGGAGTAGTTGAGAGCGTGCAGCCCCGCCGTCCGGCCGCCCGCGATGGTCGTGTTGGGACCCTTCAGCTGGTACCAGATGGCGCTCTGACCCGCCGCGCAGTTCATCACGGTGTTCGGGAAGCGGGCCGGGTCGACGAAGAACGGCTGGTCGCCGGTGAGCGATTCCCGCGTGAAGTCCATCATGCTCTGGGCGCTGCCGGTGGTGGTGCCCAGAGCCAGCGCGGCGCCCTCGCCGGTGCCGACGGCCCGGCTTCGTTCGGTGTCGTCGAGCAGCGCCCCGACGGCGGTGACGGCCAGCCCGGTGACCCGGTCCATGGACCGGGTGCCCTTCTTGCCGAGCACCGTACGGACCTCGAAGGCGGGGACCACGCAGGCCTCGTCCCGGGGCCCGGCGGCGCCGGCGTCGTCGAGTACGACGGCGGTGGGGCGTCGCTCGCGCACCCCCTCGGCGAACGCGGTCCGGCCGATGCCGAACGGCGACACCGCGGACCACGCGGTGATGACAGGGCGCCCGGCGCCCGTTGCGGTGGTGGTCATGTCCGCCACGCTTCCCTTCGGTTCACAGGTAACAGACCATTCGGTACTCGGGCCGGCGCAGGGCCGTGCTGCCGTCGGGGGCCGTCAGTACCCCGTCCAGCAGCCCGGTCCGGGGCCGGGCCGTGTGCGGCCGGGGCCGACTTCTCGGCGTGGACCCGGACCCCGGCCTCAGGACGCGCAGGTCGCGGTGGGGGTCGCTGAGGGCGTCCAGGGTGCGGCTGCCGATCCGCAGCGCGGGTACCGGCTCATGGCTGCCGTGTCGTGCCGTTGAGCGCGTCCAGCACGTGCTGGTCGAAGTTCTCCAGGCTCCAGTCACGGCGGTTCTTGATGACCGCGTAGCCGTGCACGATGGTGCCCGTGGCGGTCTTGAGGAGTTTGCCGTCGCGGACGACGTACCAGTTCATCCGGGTGGTGTAGGTGAAGTCCTTGAAGACGTCCTCCACCTCGTAGGTGGTGTAGAGGTCCTCCTCCATCATCGCCTCGTCGAGGATCCGGATCTCGGATCGCGGCACGACGGGGATCCACCGGCGGTCGTCCAGCAGCGTCTTGATGGAGATACCGCGGTCGGCGACGAACCGGTCCTTGCCCTCCTCCATCAGCCGCAGGTAACCGGACATCTGAAGGCGCTCGGTGAAGTGGCAGTACGGGTAGGGGATGTTCCACTTCCAGCCGTAGGCGTTCTTGCCCTCCAGCAGCTCGTCCAGGACGGTGTCCTCGGAAGTGAACGGGGTGAGCGGCGCGGGCTCCAGGTCGGCCCCGAGCCGGTCCACGGCGAAGCGGGCGAGCCCGTCGGGCACCTCACCTGCGGAGTCGAGATAGGTGTCGATCCGCAGTGACACGCGCACCTTGGAGGTGACGGCCTTGAGGATCTCCCCGTCACGTTCTACGGACACGATCACCTTGAAGCCCAGAGTGCCGTCCGCGTCCTTGGTGAACGGGACGACCTCGGCGGTGGCGATGTCGTCCATGTGGAAGGCGTGCAGGATGCGGGTGTCGATCCCGACGATGTCGAGGCCGAGGCCGTGCTCCTCGTACAGGCCACGGGCCGGAAGGGCGGCCTGCCGGAAGTGGTCGAGGACCGCTTCCTCGACCATGTAGTTCACGTGCTTGAAGCCGATCCAGGTGCAGATGTTGGAGCCCTCGTAGCGGGGGCGGACCTGGACGGAGGTCGTCTCGGCGAGGAGCGCCTTGACGGCGGTCTCGGTGACGATGGTCATCGACGGTGCTCCAGAGCTGTGTCGGGGACGGGCTCGCGCTGTGGAGCGCCGGTCCCAAGGGAGTTGACGAAAGTGACGGTCTCGGAGGCGAAGCGTTCCGCTTCCTCGATCATCGGGAAGTGCCCGCAGCCGGGGAGGACGAGTGCCCGCGCGTCCGGCAGCGCGGCGGCCAGCGCCACGCTCTCGCCGGGCGGTGCCGCGAAGTCCTTCTCGCCCCCCAGCACCAGACAGGGCACGGTGACCCGGCCCGTCTGGAGCTGCGGAGTACGCAGGTAGAGCTCGAAGAAGCGCAGCCAGCCGTACGGGCCCACCCGGTCCCGTACCCGCTCCCCCATTGCCGCCCGCAGGGAGGCGGGAAGCCGGTCGCCGGAGTGGACCCGCAGGCCCTCCTCCATGATCAGGTGGAAGTCGTTGAGGTAGTAGCTGATGGTGTCCCAGTCGAACTCCTCGGCGGTGCGCCGGTAGAACGGCGACACCAGCACCAGGCCCCGGATCCCGAATCGGGTGAGGGCGTCGCCGCCCCGCCGGCTTTCCCGGTCGACGAGGTCCAGCAGGACGTCCGCCGACATGGAGTGCGCCACCACGATCTCCGGGCCACCGGGCACCGCGGCCAGCACCTGGGCCAGGGGACCGACGAGATCACTGTCGGTGCCCCAGTCCGGCACACCCTCGGCGCTCCAGGGCAGCCGGGCCGACCACACCTCGTACTCGGGGGGCAGGAGTTCGGCGCTGCGGTCCCAGACGCTGTCGTTCTCGGCCAGTCCGTGGATCAGCAGCAGCCGGGGTCCGCCGAGGCCGGCGGTGCGCCGACGGACCGTGCTGGGGCCGACGCTGTCGGGCGCCTTCATCAGACGGCCTCCGGGGCCGGGGGCGCCAGCAGCACGAGTCCGGCTGAGGCGTCGTCCTCGTCGGTCCCGCAGACCGCGAACACAGGCCCCCAGCCGCCCTCGTCGAACAGGCCGACGGCTGTCGCGCACTGCAGCACACCGAGCGCGCCCGAGCCGCGGCCGGAGTGCTCGGGCAGGGCGGCCCGCTCCACTCCCGGCAGCAGGTCGGCGCCGACACCGGCGGGGGTCGCGTCAGGAAGCTGCCACCGGGCCGGGGCCGGCGCACCGGAGGCGGCCAGCCGCTCCAGAACGGCACCGACACCGGCCGTGCGGACGTACCGGCCGAGTACGGCGCGGACGGTCGCGCCGCGGGCACGGGCCGCCCCCGCGTCCTCCAGGACGACGGCGGCGCCGCCGTCGACGGCGTGCCGGCCGCCGAGCAGCCGGCGAACGACGTCGTTGTCCGGCTCCACGCCGACGACGAGGACCCGGTCCACGCGTCCGGCCGTAATCATGGTGACGGCCCAGTTGACCGCGTCCAGACCGGAGGTCGCGCCGTTGCACACCATCAGGTTGGGGCCGCGCAGGCCGTAGCGGATGGCCGCCGAGGAGGCGATGACGTTGCTGGACGCGTTCGGCAGGTCCATCGGGCTGGTCGCCGTGACGGTGCCCTCCCGCAAGGTGTCCAGGGCACGGACGACGGTGTCCAGGTTGCCGTAGTTGGAGCTGACGACCACGCCGATGTCCCCGCCGACCGCCATGGCGTCCTCACCGAGGAGACCGGCGTCGGCCAGGGCCGCGGAGGTCAGGCAGTAGCCGAGTTGGGTGGCCCGGTCCTTGTAGCGCAGGCCCTTCTTGCCCACCAGGGCGGCCGGTTCGACGGGCCCGGCACCCGGCTCGGGGCCGGCGGCCAGGGCCTTGGCACCGTCAGCTCCGGGTATCAGGACCGAGACACCGCTGATGACGACGCTCACGGAGCGGCCTCCACAATGGCGACGGCGTTGATGCCGCCGAATCCGAATGCATTGAGCTGCGCCACATTCATCGACGCGGACGCGGCGTCACCGGTCACGAAGCGGAATTCCGCGGCCTCCTCCACCGGCTGTTCGAGGCCGACGGTGGGCGGGACGCGTCCTTCGTTGAGCGAGGTGACGCCCATGACCAGTCCCATCAGGCCGGAAGCGCCCGAGGTGTGACCGGTCATCGACTTGATCGCCGTCATCAGCGGACCGTTCGCGGCGTCTCCCAGCGCATCGGCCATCGCCGTCGCCTCGGCCTCGTCGTTGAGCAGGGTCCCGGTGCCGTGCAGCATCACCAGATCGATGTCCTTCGGTTTGACGCCCGCCATGTCGTACGCCGTGCGCATCGCCTTCGCGATGCCCTCCGGGGAGGGTGCGGTGACGTGGAACGCGTCGCAGTTGACGGCGACGCTGCGCAGCCGGGCGTGCGCCCGCCTGCCGCCGGCGTCCCGGCTGAGCACAACGGCGGCGGCGCCGTCGCCCATGAGGACTCCGGTGCGGTCCCGGTCGAAGGGGCGCACCCGGTCCGGCGGGGCCGGGTGGACACGCTCCAGCAGGCCGTACATGCTCTCGGTGAGCACATCCACGCCCGCGACGACGACCGTGCCGGGCGCGTGGTCCCCTTCCTCGGCCAGCAGGTCCGAGCCGAGCGCCAGGGCGTACAGCGAGGCGGAGCAGGCGTTGGAGAAGGTGTGCGTCACATCGGCGTTGAACCGCTCGCGCAGTGCGGTGCCGAAGTGCAGGCCGGTGTCGTCCAGATCGGTGCCCTCACGCCACCAGAGCTCCAGGGAGCGCAGCTCGCGCAGCCCCGTGCCGATGAGTATCGGTACGCCGGAGAGATCCTCGCCCAGGCCCGCGTCGGCCGCCGCCTGCCCGATCGCGTCGATCAACAGCGCGGTGGCGCGGGCGGGCACGTCCCGGCCCTCCGCCGGGCGGTCGTCCACCTCGTAGGCGTGCTGCGCCCGGAAGCGGGTGCGGTCGAAACCTCGCAGCTCGGCGCGCCCGGTGCGGCCCCGGCACAGGTTGTCGAAGAGCGGCCGGACTCCCCTCCCGGTGCTGGCCACGGCGCCCATCCCGATGATCGAACGGCTCAGCATGTTTCCTCCTCGGGTCGGTCGTACCGGCCGAGGAGGACCACGGCGTTGTTGCCGCCGAACGCCAGGCCGTTGTTCTGGACGACCTTGAGGTCGGCCTCTACGGCTTGGTTCGGCACGCAGTCGACATCGCACTCCGGGTCAGTGGTGACGTGGTTGATCGTGGGCGGGATGAAGCGGTTGGCGATCGCCAGCGCACAGCCGATGGCGCCCAGGGCGCTGGCCGCGCCCATGCTGTGGCCCAGCATCGACTTCATGGAGACGGTGCGCGGCGGCGTGCCGAACACCTCGCGGATCGCCCCGGCCTCGGTGATGTCGTTTGCCCTGGTCCCCGTCCCGTGGGCGGAGATCAGGTCCACTTCGGCCGGCTTCACGCCCGCGTTGTCCAGGGCGAGTTCCATGCAGCGCGCGACGCTCGCCCGGTTGGGCGCCACCTGGTGGTGGGCGTCGCAGTTGAGGCCGTAGCCGAGCACCTCGGCGTAGATGGTGGCGCCGCGCTCCAGGGCCGACTCCAGTCGTTCCAGGACGAGCACCCCGGCGCCCTCACCGGTGAGAATGCCCTTGCGGTCGGCGTCGAAGGGCTGACAACGCTCCGGCGCGATGGTTCCCAGCCGGTAGAAACCGGTGAACGTCTTGCGGCACATGGCGTCCGCGCCGCCGCAGAACGCGTAGTCCGCCTCGCCGGAGCGCACGGCGTCGAAGCCGTAGCCGATGGCGTAGTTGCCGGCGGCGCAGGCGGTCGGGACAGTGACGGCTTCGGCATCGGCCAGTTCGAGCTCCTGGGCGATGGCGACCGAGAGCCGCCCGGCGGGAATCCTCCGGGCCGCCACCGGGTCGAACGCCCCGGCTCCGCCCTTGAGTTCGTCCTCGACCAGCTGATCGAGGTCGTAGGATTCGCCGTCGGTGGTGCCGATGGAGATCAGGCCGCGTCGGCCGCGCAGATCGGCGGCATCCAGCCCTGCGTCCTCCAAGGCCATCCGGGCCGCGGCGGCCGAGAACTGTGCCGCCCTGCCGAGATGTTGCGCGTCCAGGGTACGGATCCAGTCCAGCGGATCGAACTCGACGATCTCGCAGCCGTTCGCGTGGGCGAACCCTTCGGTGTCGAACACCGTGATGGGCCGGGCCCCGCTGCGGCCCTCCCGCAGTCCTCCGAGAAACTCCTTCACCCCCAGCCCGATGCTGGAGACCACTCCGAGTCCCGTCAGAACCACGCGGTGCCGCCCCGTTGTCCCCGGACCGGCGTCGTGCACTGCCGACATGCCTACCTCCCTGTCCACGTCCGACCTACGCGCGCGCCGCCTCAAGGCTCCGCGGGCGGATCACCAGCCGGCCGGCTCCGAAACGACCTCGTACACGCCCGTGAGGTTCACCATCCGCGGCAGTTCGGCCTGGTTGATGACCACGCCGAACTCCTTCTCCAGGGCCGCGAGGATCTCGATCGCGCGGAGCGAGTCGGCGTTGTGGTCCTCTTTGAAAAGGCTGGTTTCCGAGACTTCGTCCTCCTCGATCTCAAGAATGTCGCAGACGATTTCCTTGATGACGACAAGACGCTCTTCACGCGTTTCAGCAGCCACGCCTGTATCCCTTTCACGAATTGCCCCAAAGGCAATTTCAGCAACTTCCTTGAGATTTCTAAGACACGGCTATCCACTTCAGCAAGCCGCATTGCAAAAAGCTGCCAAGTAAGTTGCAGACTTTCTGCGGGCAGCGGAAACAGCCGGAGTACGGCATGGTTCGGCCGCCTCACCGCTCGACGCCGGCATCGTTCGGCGGCCCCGGGCCGCCGGCCGACAGGCGACGCGGGACCGCCGCGGCCCGCACGGACGGGGACGCCCGAGGCGGCCCGGCACCGGGCCCGGCAAGGTCCGGATTCAGCGCAGACGGGATGTCAGATCGGCGACGAGCTCGTCCCTCCGCGGCACCAGGTAGAAGTGGTCGCCCTGCAGCACCCGCAGTTCGAAGCCTCTCGGAGCGACTCCGGACCAGGCGCTCATCTCCTGCGCGGTCACGTTGGGATCGCGGTCCCCGACGTAACCGATGACCGGACAGCGCACGGGCACGGCGGGCCGGGGTCCTCCCTCGGCGTACCGCCCGACAATGGCGAAGTCGGCCTGGAGCGCAGGCATCACGAGTTCCCGGAGGTCGGGGTCCTCCAGCAGTGCGGCGTCGGTGCCGCCGAGCCTGCGGACCTCGGCGAGGACGGACTCCTCACCGCCCAGATGCGCGTTCCGCGGCCGCTGCCCGTGGGGCGGCCGCTGGCAGGAGACGAGGAGCACGCTCGGGCCGTAGCCGTGCTCCCGTTCCAGACGGACCGTCACCTCGTAGGCGAGCGAGGCCCCCATGCTGTGGCCGAAGATGGCCAGCGGTACGTCCAGGTGGGGCAGGACGGCGGCGGTCACCGCGTCGGCCAGTTCCTCCATGCTCTCCAAGCAGGGCTCGGCGATCCGTTCCTGGCGTCCGGGATACCGGGCGATCAGAACCTCGACGTCGTCGCCGAAGGCGTTTCCCCAGGAGTGGTAGAAGCTCGCGGTGCCGCCGGCGTGCGGCAGGCACAGGAGTCGCATGCGCGGCGCGGCAGTCGGGGCGTACCGCCGGAACCACGTCTGGTCGCTGCGGGTGTTGTCGCTCAGGGTGTTCACGGCTACCGGTCTTCTTGTGTCGGGGGACGTCGGTCCAGGGCTGCGGGGCTGTCCATGGCGGTCACCTCGACGTCGGGAGCGATCCGGCGGATCAGGCCCGTCAGTACGCGCCCGGGTCCCAGCTCGACGAGCCGCCGGCAGCCGAGCCGTCCGGTCAGGGTCCGCACGCTCTCCTCCCAACGCACCGGGGACACCAGCTGCCGCACGGCCAGCTCCGGCCAGTTCCCGTCGCCGGGATGCGGCTCGGCGTCCACGTTGGCGACCACCGGGAGGTGCCCGGGGGCGAACGTCACACCCCGCAGGGTCCGGGCCAGACGCTCGGCCGCGGGCGCCATGAAGGGGCTGTGGAAGGCGCCGCCCACCGACAGGCGGATCAGTTTGGCCGCGATGCCCGGAGCCAGTTCCGCCGCCCTCCCGACACCGTCCTCGGAGCCGGAGAGCACGACCTGGCCGGGGGCGTTGACGTTGGCCACCCAGACGTCGAGGCCCTCGGCCCGCACCCCTGCGGCCAGTCCCTCGACCTCCGGAAGTCCGGCCCCGACGAGCACACCCATGGTGCCCGGGCGGCGTTCCGCAGCGTCGCGCATGGCCCGCCCCCGGTCCGCCACCAGGGTGACGGCGTCCGGCAGCGTGAGCACTCCGGCAGCCACCAGTGCTGCGTACTCCCCCAGGCTGTGCCCCGCGCACGCCACTGCGCCGTCCAGCGCCCCGCACCGGACAGCCTCCGCGTGGGCCATCACAGCCACGGCGAAGACCGAGAGCTGCGCCAGGTCGGTCCGACGCAGCTCGTCGGTGGGGGTGCGCAGCAGCAGCTCCTCGATGTCCTCGCCGCAGTGCCGGGAGATTTCGTCGACCAGGCTCCATGCGGCTGTGTCCCGCCAGGGATCGCCCATGCCTTGACGTTGCGTCCCCTGCCCGGGGAACACCAGACCGATCGGCGTCGGGTTCAACTGTCCACACCTTCCACGCGACACATGGGCAGAAACGGGGCCCGCACCCGGCGGGGTGAGGTTCGGGTGACGGGACCCCGCTTGCCGGTTCGCCGCGGGCCCGGGGAGTGAGGTCCCCGACGCTGCGCCGCATACCGGGTCACCGGCGGCACAGGAAAGACAACGGCCGCCGGAGTTCTTGGGATTCGGGGCGTTCGGACGTCCGTGTGACGCGGACGCCGCCCGTGTCGTCCATGTGTAACCGGCGCCACCGACCGGGTGCAACGAGGGCTACAGGAAGCTGCCAGTGCCGGACGGGCCGTTGCGCGGGCACGGCGTGCCGTCGGTGTCGCTCGCCTCCCGCACGGATTCCCGGGCCGGTACGTCCTGCCGTCGCGAACTACGCTGGACCGGCAGTCCGAGTCCCCCCTTGCGCAGCCCGGCGGGTGCGTGAGCGGCGCTCTGCCCTCCCTTGGGAAGTAACCCGAGCTCGGCTGCGCGAACTCCCGCCTGGAAGCGGGAACTCGCCCCCAGGAGAGCCATGATCTCCGCGACGTACCGGCGATAGGTGCGCACCGAGACGGAGAGCTCGCGCGCGGCGGCCTCGTCGGTGATGCCGACCTGCAGGCAGTCCAGGATCTGCCGGGCCGCGTCCGCTCGGACGCGGTCACCGAAGTCGATCCGTTCCTCGACCGGGACCGCGTGGCGCCAGAGCCCATCGAAGAGGGTGCCCAGTGTGCGGGTCACGGTCGTGGCGCGGATCACCGAGGCCCGCCGTCCGATGACCGACTGCGCGGTCACGAGAGCAGCCGCCCCGTCGACGATCAACGCCTGAAGCATCGGTACCCTGGCCACCCGCACCTCGTACGGAAGGCCCTCCAGCATGTGGAGTTGGACCACGCCGTCGTCGAGCATCGCCTGGGTGCACAGGAGCCGAAGTTCGATCTGCTTCCGGCAGGGCGCCAGCTCCCAGTACACGGAGCGGATCGCCTCGGCGTACTCCGAGTCGGTCAGCACGATGTCGATGGTCCGCTCGGCCTCGGACACGAGTCGCAGGGCGACCGATTCCAACTCGCCGCAGTCGGCGGTGACGGTGGTGATCAGGGAGTCCCGCACGACTCGGTCGCGGTGCTTGACGACGGTCGCCTCGATCAGCCGGCGGACCTCCATGAGCGTCTGCTCCAGGTCGTCCGCGGGCTGTTCGTTCCGATCCCCGGCGTCTTCGGCGGGGTCGGGACGGGGCCGTCCGACAGGATAGGAATCGGTCATGACGTCGTGATTCTCTGCAGCAGGGGAGCGTCGGTGCGCTGGGGCAGCAGACCCATCTCCACGGCTCGGACCCCGGCCTGGAAACGGGAGTTGGCCCCGAGCTCGCGCATGATCTCCGCGACATGACGGCGGTACGTGCGCAGCGACACCTGAAGTTCGCGCGCCGCCACGTCATCGGTGCGGCCCTCACGCAGCCGTTCCAGGATGCGCCGCGCAGACTCCGTCCGCAGCCGCGCGCTCATGCGCTGGTGCTCGGCGAGTGACCGGGCGTTGGCCCACGATCCGGCGAAAAGCAGGTCCAGGGCGCGCGCCGACGCCGTGTCCTTGACGACCGCGGCGTGCCCCGCCCTCTCCGGACAGGCCAGTATGAGGGCGACTCGGCTGTCGACGATCAGCATCCCGCGCAACTCGCCCTCGGTAACCCGAATCTCGCACCGGGTGCCCCGGAAGTCGGCGGCGCTCGGCATGCCGTTGCTCACCGCCTGCGGCGTGCACAGCAGTCGGACGGTCGGACCGCCCCGGACGCCGGCCCCGCTCCGCTCGGTACGCTCCCGGGAGGGGGTCGCGTGGGCGGCGAGCGCCTCGAACACGGCAGAGACGTTCCCGTCGGCGAACAGGGACGCGGAGACGGAGTGCCGTGCCAACCCGATGAGACGGGCGGCTGTTTCGTCGACGTCGGCATCTTCTGCACGCATGACAAGGGCTTCGCGCGTCGGCCTGGTCCGATGGAGGGACATCGTCGATTCGATCAGCGCACGGGCCTGAAGCAACGCGCTTTCCATGCTGTTGATGCCTTCGGCGGTATTGGCGGGGCAATCGGCCGGTCGGGCCGCCGCCATACCCCCCGAAGCTGTTCCGATCGCGACCGGAATCAGGCCTTCACCATAAGTTTTAGACGTGGAAGTCTTCATTGCACCGATCATTTCCCCGTAATGTTCAGCGGAAGAAATACTCATCCCCCGTTGAGGACGAAGCCAGTAACTTCGACATCAGGAATCACATTCCCTCAACCCCAACCCCCGGGGGGATTCACAACGCAATAACTTTTTCTCAATCACCACGAATTCATTGCCTATTCACCCGTCGGGAAAAATTCACGACGCGACGTGCCCGACCGCGGGAGGTCAAGCCACCTAACCTTTGAACTCCCGACATTATGGGCTGGTCGCGAACTAAGTCAACGCCGGGCAGCGGACGCGCCCCCGATAAAGTCCGTTCTCCGTAGCGGACCTCGCCAACCATCCCCCCGAACCACCGGCCGGGTGTCAGCAAGTTGCAGCACTCCCCTGTAACCCCCCGGGGACCGGCCTCCGCTCGGACACGGATCACACTCATATGATGACAGCGAGCAATGTTCGCGGCGTGTCGCTGTCCACTAGCTGTCACCGGTCGCCGGCCGGCCGGGGCGGCCGACCTGACGTCTCGACACATGACCGTGCCTCAGCTCAGTACAGAACAAGCCATCGAGCTCCCGGGCATCCGGGGCGGCCGCGTGGTGGTGGCGGGGTGCGACGACCGTCCTGACCGCGAACCCGGCCCTCCTGGACGACTCCGAATTGCGGCGTCCGGGACGCATCCGCTCCCCGGCCGGGGCCACGGGGTTCGTCGGCAACCGGGCGTCGGTGCGCCGCGTCCTGGCCGGTCTGCCGGGCGCGCCGCCGGAGCGGATCCACCTGGGTCGCAGGCCGTGTCCGGGCTGCGGGGACCAGGAGCACGGCCCGCCGACGATACTGAACCCGCAGGTCATGTGTTGGATCAGCATCTCCCACACCTCAGGCTGCGACATGCTCGCCGCGGCCGGTGCGCCGGTCGGCGTCGATGTCGAACGGGCACGGGACATCCGCGTGGACGAGCTCGCGCCGGCCACCCCCACCCCGTCCGAGGTGAGGCAACCGGACGGGCTCGCCGGGGATCCGCTGCGCCAGGCGTTCCTGGACTGCCGGCCCCGTAAGGGGGCCGCACTCAAGGCGGTCGGCGTCGGCAACACGGTTCCGCTGGACCGGGTGGAGACGCATCCAGCCACTGCCGGCACCATCACGGTCGCCGCCGGGGTGCCCGGAACGGCCAAAGCGTGGTCTGTCACCGACCTGCCGATACCGACACCTTGGACAGCCTCCTCAGCCATCCCCGCCGGGACAGCCGACCCGGTCCGACTGCGCGCTCACCCGGAAATTGAGCCCACCCCGGAGAAGTCACTTCGGCACGCGGACCGGAAAGGCGTCCACCGAATCAATTCACCGCCCGGTTCCACCTCGGCACCCATGCTGTTTAATTTTGAACCACATCGCATAAATCCTGAATACCCAGGAGTGACAACTCGGCGCTTCTCACAGTCCGATCCGGGGCTTCCACACATCGCCCCCCCGGCCGTCGATTGATTACCTTCTCGCATGTTGCCGAATCGCCAGGAAACCGTGGACGGGCAGGGAAATCCACCGGACCCACGCAGGCCGCCCGGGGGGCCGTGACAGCGATTCGCGATGTCTCCCCGGCCGCCTTCCGTCGGACATGGGACCGACAGGACACGCCCGTTGCAGTGGCACGAGTTCCGCATCACCGGCCGCCTCCGGGCCTTTTCGTGAACTCACTAATTATTCCTGGGAGTTACTGGCGCCCACGCTGCTGCCGGACGACTCCGCGCAGCTGCGGCGCCACCCCGGCGTGTCCGGTGCGCCAGTGCTTGCCGGACCGCTTCCCACTGCGGGACGCAGCGCTCCTGTACCGCCTTCGCGCCCCGTTCGGTGGACCGACGCGACGCCCCGGTCAGCTCCGCGCCGATGACAGGCTCCTGCCGGGCGCCGGACCGGGGCTTGCGGCCCGCTCGGGGGCCGAGCGCTTTGTGGCCACCGCCGTCGGGGATGTTGCCGAGCTTCTTGATGTCCACGTGGACCGGCTGACCGGGCCGTTCGCGTTCGTAGCGGCGTATGGGCCGGCCGGTCGCGCGGTCCAGGTGCGTGAGCCGGGCCGGACCGAAGCGGGCCGGCACCCGGTGCACGGCCGAAGGGGCCAGGCCGAAGAGGCCGGTGATGCGGTCCGGTCCCCACCGGCGCAGGAGCCGGACCTTGATGATCCGCCGCTCGATCCGGGCCGGGGGCGGCGAGGGCTCGTGTGCGGACGGCTCGAACGGTCCGCCATGCCCGCCTCGCCGAACAGCCGGTACGGTCCGTCCGACGCCGGGCCGTTGTGGGCGATATCTGGAAGCGCTCGGCAGCCCGCCGCAGCGCTCTGCCCTCCTCGACCACGCAGCGGCCCAGGCGCAGGCGACCGGTCTCAGTCAGGGGTGCATCTCAGTGAAGCATGAGGGCCCTCCGGTCGCCGGTGCAGATGTCGCAATCCACACCAGGCCAGAAGGCCCTCACCCATTTCGAGATCACCCAACCGTGAACCCCGTCACCAACCTTCATGGACGGAACACCTAGAGCAGCGGTCCGGTCACCGGCTCGACCGCCGCGACCAGCTTCCCCGCACGTACGAACGCGTCCGCCGCGGCCAGGTCGGGCGACAGGAAGCGGTCCGGTCCCGGGCCCTCGACACCTGCCGCGCGCAGCGCCTCGATGGCGGCCTGCGAGGCGGGCGCGGGGGTGAGGCCCTGGGCGGCGCGCAGTTCGATGGCGCGGGTCGCCGCGTACAGCTCGACGGCGACGATCCGGGCGAGGTTGTCGACGGCGGTACGCAGCTTGCGCGCGGCCGACCAGCCCATGGAGACGTGGTCCTCCTGCATCGCGGAGGACGGGATCGAGTCGGCCGACGCGGGGACGGCGAGCCGCTTCATCTCGCTGACCAGGGCGGCCTGGGTGTACTGGGCGATCATCAGGCCCGAGTCCACACCGGCGTCCTCGGCGAGGAACGGCGGCAGTCCGTGCGAACGGTTCTTGTCCAGCAGCCGGTCGGTGCGGCGCTCGGTGATCGAACCGAGGTCGGCCGCGACGATCGCCAGGAAGTCGAGTACGTAGGCGACGGGGGCGCCGTGGAAGTTCCCGTTGGACTCGACCCGGCCGTCGGGCAGCACGACGGGGTTGTCGACGGCGGAGGCCAGCTCGCGGTCCGCGACGATCCCGGCGTAGTCGAGGGTGTCGCGTCCGGCACCGTTGACCTGGGGCGCGCAGCGCACGGAGTAGGCGTCCTGGACACGCGGGGCGTCGTCCTGGTGGTGGCCGGTGAGGCCGGACCCGGCGAGCACCCGCAGCATGTTGTCGGCGCTGACGCCCTGGCCCGGGTGCGGGCGGATGGCGTGCAGTTCCGGGGCGAGCACCTTGTCCGTGCCGAGCAGTGCCTCCAGGGAGAGGGCGGCGGTGATGTCGGCGGAGGTGTAGAGGCTCTTCAGGTCGGCCAGGGCCATGACGAGCATGCCGAGCATGCCGTCCGTGCCGTTGAGGAGGGCGAGGCCCTCCTTCTCACGCAGCTCGACCGGGGTGATGCCATGGGCGGCGAGCAGCTCACCGGCGGGGCGCACGGTGCCGTCGGGGCCCTCCGCGTCGCCCTCCCCCATCAGCGTCAGGGCGCAGTGGGAGAGCGGGGCCAGGTCGCCGGAGCAGCCGAGCGAGCCGTACTCGTGGACGACGGGGGTGATGCCCGCGTTGAGGACGTCGGCCATGGTCTGCGCCACCTCGGGCCGTACGCCGGTGTGCCCGGAGGCGACCGTCTTCAGCCGCAGGAACATCAGGGCGCGGACGACCTCGCGCTCGACCCGCGGGCCCATGCCGGCGGCGTGCGAGCGGACGATGTTGCGCTGGAGCTGTGCGCGGAGATCCTGGCTGATGTGCCGACTGGCCAGCGCCCCGAAGCCGGTGGAGACGCCGTAGACCGGTTCGGGCTTGGCGGCGAGCGCGTCCACGATCTCGCGGGCGGCGGCGAGTGCGCTCACGGCGGCCGCGGAGAGCTCGACACGAGCGTTGCCGCGGGCCACGGCGATGACGTCCTGAGCGGTGGTACCGGACGTCCCCACCACGACTGTATGCATATCCATATTCAGAAGCGTACGGATTGAATCCCTTCATGTCACTAGTGGTTGTACGGTTGACCCCTTACCGATCCGGTCACACGGTCAGGGCCGGCTGCCGCGCAGGTGGCGGCGGTCGTGCGGGGACTTCGGCGGCGCGTCGGCCAGCCGGATCACCTCGCCGTCGCGCCCCGCCACCACCGGCTTCGTGGAGCGGGCCGCCTTCGCCCGGTACTGGGCCGCGTCCGCCAGCCGGAACAGCCGCCGCGCCGACACCACCGGGCCGATCGGATCACCGGTCGACGCGATCCCGCACGCCACCCCGTCACCGAGCTCCAACCCGGCTGCCCGTTCGCAGAGTTCGGCGGCCACCCGGATCACGTCGTCCGTCTCGGGGCCCGCCGTGAGCAGGCAGAACTCATCGCCGCCGAGCCGGGCCGCGAGCGCACCGGGCAGCATGGCACCGCAGCGGGACAGCACCGAGCCGAAACGTTCCAGCAGACGGTCGCCGACCGCATGGCCATGGGTGTCGTTGACCCGCTTCAGACCGTTGAGGTCGCAGACGACCAGGCTGACCACCGCCCCGTCGGTCCGGTGCTGCTCCACCGCCTCGTCGAGCCGCACATCGACTGCGCGGCGGTTGGCCAGCCCGGTGAGCTGATCGGTGAAGGCGAGTTTGCGGACCTCTTCCAGCCGCTCGGTCTGGGCGATCCCGGCGGCGACGACGGCAGCCAGCACGGTCGCGAAGTCCGCGTCCTCCCGCCCGAACACCGGCTCCCCGACCGGGCGGGCCACATACAGCTCGCCCCAGGCCCGCCCGTGCAGCACGATCGGCGCCACCACGCAGCAGCCGCGCCCGCGCCGACGCAGGGCGGCCACCCGCTCGTGGCGGTACACATGCCCGTACCCCCGCACCCCCGTATCCCCGCCCCGCATGCCGCCCACCGGGCCGTCCGCGGTCTCCACCCAGGCGTCCGGCTCACCACCCCCGGCCCACCGTTCGTGCAGGAACTCGGTGATCTCCGGGAACTGATGCACCGGGTACGTCTCCTCCTCGGGGAACTCCTCCTCCTCTTCGGCCCGTTCGCCCGCGTTGACCAGCACGCGCAGCCGCCCGCGGCCGCGCTCCCAGACGGAGAGCGCGGCGAAACTGCCGCCCAACGCCTCGCACGCCCCCAGCGCAGCCGCTCGCCACGACCCCCGCGGGGTGTGTGCCGCCGCCATCGTCTGCGCAAGCGAAACCACGGCCCGCAGCCGCGCATCATCACCACCCATCGCTACAGCTTATGCAGTTTTGCAGTGATTTGATCAGCTTGGGGCGACGGCGACGTTCGCTGCGTGTCCTCGCGCATGCACAACGTCACTCGCCGGGCCAGTTCGGCTTCCTCTTCTCGTTGAACGCGGCCACGCCCTCGGCCCGGTCGCCGGAGAAGGCCACCGAACGCCAGGCGGCGTCCTCGACTTCGAGTCCGGCCCGGAGGTCAAGGCCGTGCCCGAGCCGCAGCGCCCGCTTGGCGGCCCGCAGCCCCACCGGGGAGTTGGCGGCGATCCGGCCCGCGAGCGCCAGCGCGGCCTCGCGGTCCCGCCCCGCCTCCACCAGCTCGTCGACCAGCCCCGAATCACGGGCCTCGGCCGCCTCCACCCGCCGGGCCGTGAAGACCAGCTCGGCGGCGCGCGCCGCACCGATCCGTCGCGGCAGCAACTGCGTACCCCCACCGCCCGGAATGACACCGACCGACACCTCGGGCAGACCCACCACCGCCGTGCGGTCGGCGACGATCAGATCGCAGGACAGGGCCAGCTCGAATCCGCCGCCGAGCGCGAAACCGTGCACGGCCGCGATCGTCGGCATCGGCAGTTCGAGTACGCCGGTGTACGCGGCGCGGGCGGTGGGACGCTGGCGCAGCAGCTCGGCGTCGGTGAAGGAATTGCGCTCCTTCAGGTCCGCACCCACACAGAAGGCCCGCTCATGGCTGGAGGTGAGGACGGCGACCCGTACGCCCGGGTCGGCGGCGAGCGCGGCACAGGCGGCGGCGATCGAGCGGGCCATGTCCGTGGACACGGCGTTCATCGCCTTGGGCCGGTCGAGGACCAGCTCGGCAACGTGTTCCTGTCCCTCGTGGACCCGTACGACGACGAATTCCCCGAACCGCTGCTCGGACGTGACGGTCATGACTGCACCCCTCCGGTTAACGATCGTTACCAGGGGGATCCTATGGGGCGCCCCGGACAGCGGTCCGGGTGATGTCAGGACGTACCCCGGCGCGCCAGCAGCCAGGGCTCCACGACGCCGAGGCCACGCACCGGGCGCTGCCACATCGGCTGCAGCCCGTAGCGGTACTTGGGCCCGGCCGTCGGCTCCACGCCGTTCTGGCGCTCCTTCTCGGCCGCTGCGGCCTCCTCCGCCGCCTGCGCCTCGGAGGTCGGGGCGTCGCCGGTACGGGTCAGCTCCTCCGCGAACGCCCCGTCCACCAGCACGGCGTCCTTCGGCGCTATCGAAGTCAGCCGGCTGGCGAGGTTCACCGTCGTACCGAAGACATCGCCCATTCGGGTGGTGACCGTGCCGAAAGCGATGCCGACGCGCAGCGCGGGCATGGTCTCGTCCTGGGTCATCGCCTCGATCAGGCGCAGCGCGATCTCGGCCGCGGTGCGTGCGTCGTCGGCGGCGTAGAGGACCTCGTCGCCGAGGGTCTTGATGAGCCGCCCGCCGTGGGCGGCGACCAGGTCGGCGCAGGTGGTCTCGAACGCCTCGACCAGCTCGCCGAGCTCCTCCTCCTCCAGCCGCCGGGTCAGCCGGGTGAACCCGACGAGGTCGGCGAAGCCGACGGCCAGGCGCCGGTCGACCATCTCCTCGTCGTCGGCGGCCTGCACGACCCGGCCGGTGGCGGCGGCGAGCTGGCGCCGCCACACGTACACCAGGAACTCCTCCAGCTCCGGGAGGAGCAGCTCGACCAGCGGGTACGTGACCTCGGTCCGGGTCATGCCGGGCTCGGGCGGTTCGGTCAGCCCCTCCAGGAAGGAATCGATCTGCCACTCCGCCAGCCGGGCGGTGGTCTGCCCGGTGGACCGGGCCACCTGGATCGCCATCGGCTCGCTGAGCAGCCCCGCCTCGACGAGACCGGCGAGCCGGCGCAGCGCCAGCACATCGGCCTCGGTGAGCGCCCTGGCCTGCCCGATGTCGGCGAAGCCCATGGCCCGCCAGAACCGGGAGGCCAGGTCCATCGAGACGCCTGCGGTACGGGCCGCCTGGAACGGCGTGTAGCGCCGGTCGGCGCCCAGGATCAGCTGTTCCAGCCGGATCGCGAGGGGATCGTCGGTCGGTTCCGCCGTATGGTCGACTTCGTGATGCGGTGTCGGGTGGACCGAGGGGTCCGACGGGGGCTCCGCGCCCGTGCCGGAGGTCGTGTCGTCGACGGTCACCAGCCGCCTCCTGCCCGTTCCCTGCGCACTGCCCTGCCGATCTGTCGGTGGATCGCCTCAACGATACGGCAGGTGTGCCGTGGCTCACGTCGCTGAGTCTTCCCGGAATGTTCCTGGGTGGGCCGGGGGCGTGGGTGGTCGCGGCCGGTGGGTGGTTTCCAGGAGGGCAAGGACTCGTGCCCCGGTACGTGTCGAGGCAGGCCGGAGGCGGAGGCAGGCGCGGACACACCGCGGCGCGCCACACGCACGTCCCAGGCGCTGCCGCGGTACGTGTCCGGGTGAGGCGGGGGGTGGTCGTGCACGACCACCCCCCGCCTCAGGTCAGGCCGCCGCCGACGCCCCGCAGGTGCACGATGTCACCCGCCGATACGGGCTCCTGGAGGCCGTCGTCGGTGGACAGGATCAGTCGGCCGTCGCCGTCGATCGCCACGGCCTCGCCGGTGAGCGTGCGGTCTCCGGGCAACTGGGCCCGTACCGTCCGGCCGAGCGTCGCGCAGCCCGCCGCGTACGCCTCCTGCAGGCCGCTCGCCGCCGCGTCGCCGTCCGCCGCGCGCCACTGGCCGTACCAGTGCTCCAGAGAGCGCAGTACGCCCCGCAGCAGCGTCTCGCGGTCGGTGGAGACCGCTCCGGCCAGGGCCAGCGAGGCGGCCGTGGGGGCGGGGAGTTCGTCGGTGCGCAGGGAGACGTTGAGGCCGATGCCCACGACGACCCCGTTCCCGGCTCGCTCGGCCAGGATGCCGCCCGCCTTGCGTTCCTCGCCCTCCACTGTCACGAGGAGGTCGTTGGGCCATTTCAGTGCCGTGTCGACGCCTGCCGCCCGCGCCAGACCCGTCGCCGTCGCGACGCCCGCGAGCAGCGGCAGCCAGCCCCACCGATGGACAGGGACGTCGCCCGGCGTCACGAAGACGGAGAAGAACAGGCCCGAACGGGCCGGAGCCGTCCAGGTGCGGTCGAGGCGGCCGCGGCCCGCGGTCTGTTCCTCGGCGACCAGCACGGTGCCTTCGGCGAGCCCCGCGGCCGCGCGCCGGGCGAGGTCGGAGTTGGTGGACCCGGTGGTCTCCACGACGTCGAGCGAGGTCCACAGTCCGCCCGGCCGCAGCAGCCCGCGGCGCAGCGCGGGGACGTTCAGGGGCGGTCGGTCCAGGTCCGACCAACGGCTCTGTGGCGCATCCGAAGGTGTCATGCAAGCCAGACTAGGTGTGGCAAACGACGCACTGCCGAACCGTATCCGCGCCGATACGCTACGGATCAGTAGGTGTTCAGTACCTGATCAGCAGCACAGTCGTCCCCGTGACCAGGCAGGGAGCCTCCACCCGATGTCCGAGCCGGAAGAGATCGACATCCACACCACCGCGGGCAAGATCGCGGACCTGCAGCGCCGTATCGACGAAGCAACGCACGCGGGCTCCGAGCGCGCGGTCGAGAAGCAGCATGCGAAGGGCAAGTTGACCGCCCGCGAGCGGATCGGCCTGCTGCTCGACGAGGGTTCCTTCGTGGAGCTCGACGAATTCGCCCGGCACCGCTCCACCAACTTCGGCATCGAGAAGAACCGCCCCTACGGAGACGGCGTCGTCACCGGCTACGGCACCGTCGACGGCCGCCCCGTCTGCGTGTATTCGCAGGACTTCACCATCTTCGGCGGCTCGCTCGGCGAGGTCTACGGTGAGAAAATCGTCAAGGTGATGGACTTCGCGCTGAAGACCGGCTGCCCGGTCATCGGCATCAACGACGGCGGCGGCGCCCGCATCCAGGAGGGTGTGGTCGCGCTCGGCCTGTTCGCCGAGATCTTCCGCCGCAATGTGCACGCCTCGGGCGTCGTCCCGCAGATCTCGCTGATCGTCGGACCGTGCGCGGGCGGAGCGGTCTACTCCCCCGCGATCACCGACTTCACCGTCATGGTCGACCAGACCTCGCACATGTTCATCACCGGCCCCGACGTCATCAAGACCGTCACCGGCGAGGACGTCGGCTTCGAGGAACTCGGCGGAGCCCGCACCCACAACACCACTTCGGGTGTGGCGCACCACATGGCGGGCGACGAGAAGGACGCCATCGAGTACGTCAAGTCGCTGCTGTCGTACCTCCCTTCGAACAACCTCTCCGAAGCACCGGCCTTCCCGGAGGACGCGGACCTCGCCACCACCGACGAGGACCGCGAGCTCGACACCCTCATCCCGGACTCGGCGAACCAGCCGTACGACATGCACACCGCCATCGAGCACGTGCTGGACGACGGCGAATTCCTGGAGACCCAGGCCCTGTTCGCGCCGAACATCATCACCGGCTTCGGGCGTGTCGAGGGCTACCCGGTCGGCATCGTCGCCAATCAGCCGATGCAGTTCGCCGGCTGCCTGGACATCAACGCGAGCGAGAAGGCCGCGCGGTTCGTCCGCACCTGCGACGCCTTCAACGTGCCCGTCCTGACCTTCGTCGACGTCCCCGGCTTCCTGCCCGGCGTCGACCAGGAGTACGGCGGCATCATCCGCCGCGGCGCCAAGCTGATCTACGCCTACGCGGAAGCGACCGTCCCGCTGATCACGGTGATCACCCGCAAGGCCTTCGGCGGCGCGTACGACGTCATGGGCTCCAAGCACCTCGGCGCCGACATCAACGTCGCCTGGCCGACCGCGCAGATCGCGGTGATGGGCGCACAGGGTGCGGTGAACATCCTGCACCGCCGCACGATCGCCGCCGCCGAGGACCAGGAAGCAACCCGCGCCGAGCTGATCGCCGACTACGAGGACACGCTGCTCAACCCGTACGTGGCGGCCGAACGCGGCTACGTCGACGCGGTGATCATGCCGTCCGACACCCGCGCCCACATCGTGAAGGGGCTGCGCCAGCTGCGCACGAAGCGCGAGTCGCTGCCCCCGAAGAAGCACGGCAACATCCCGCTCTAGAAAGGGTCCTGGCCATGATCAAGGTCGTACGGGGCAACCCGACCCCCGAGGAGCTGGCTGCCGCACTGGCGGTGGTCCGGGCGCGTGCCGCGGCGACGGCGTCCGATGCGTCGTCCGGCGTGCCGGCGCTGCCCGGCCAGTGGTCCGACCCGGGGCGTATCGCCCGGCGCGAGCGCCGTCTGCCGGGGCCGCGGGCCTGGGCGCGGACGTACTGGCCGGGGTAGTCGCAGGAGTTCCTGTTCGCGCACGTTTTCGGAGGTCCGGGCCGCTTCGGGGTCCGGACCTCCGGTGCGTCCGGGCACAATCTGGTCCGTACGCACCAGAGCGGCTGAGTACCTGTACTCAGGCGCGGTATCCGCCCCCCGCAGCAGGATCGGTCCCATGCTGTGGTCCGACCCGGAGAACAAGCCGCCGAAGGAACTGCGCGACGCCCAGGACATGATGCGGCGCGCGGGGCTGGTGCTTGCGCTCGCGATGGTGGTCGCGATGTTCGTGCTCGGGACGCGGTGACGTGTGCGGTGGGCGCCGCCCCGGCCCCCGCTCCTCGAACGCCGGACGGGCCGACTCACCGGCTCGGGAGCGGCTGATGTGTCGCCCGGCGGGCCGGACGCCGGCTCGCCCCTTCTACGATGGCGCGTATGACTGATCAGCGCCGTCTCGTGCTCGCCTCCGCCTCCCCCGCCCGTCTCGGCCTTCTGCGGCAGGCCGGATTCGCGCCCGAGGTGATCGTCAGCGGGGTGGACGAGGACGCGCTGAGCGCCCGGACGCCGGCCGAGCTGGCGCTCGTTCTCGCCGAGGCCAAGGCCGCCGCGGTGGCCGGCCGGCCGGAGGTGGCGGGCGCCCTGGTCGTCGGGTGCGACTCGGTGCTCGAACTCGACGGCGAGGCGCTCGGCAAGCCGGCCGACAGCGAGGAGGCCATCGCCCGCTGGAAGTCCATGCGCGGCCGGGCCGGTGTGCTGCAGACCGGCCACAGCGTGATCGACACCGCGACCGGACGTACGGCCTCGGCGACCGCCTCCACGACCGTCCGCTTCGGCGAACCCACGGACGCCGAGATCGCCGCCTACGTGGCCTCGGGCGAGCCGCTCCACGTGGCGGGCGCCTTCACACTGGACGGCCGTTCGGCGCCGTTCGTCGACTCCATCGAGGGCGACCACGGCAATGTCATCGGGCTCTCGCTGCCGCTGCTGCGCCGGCTGCTGGGCGAGCTGGGGATCTCCGTGACCGAGTTGTGGGTCTGAGCCGGACCCGTTCTGCGTCAGGCCGTGGCCGGAGCGCCGGGTTCGGCGTCGCCCGTCGCCCGGTCGGCCTCGGGGCCGTACGCCACCAGCGACAGCACGATCAGCCCGAGCACCACCATCAGGCACGCGAACGCGGCCCAGCCGACCAGCCCCACCGTCAGCGCCCCCAGCACCCCGTGCACCACGGCGCAGGCGATGAGGGCGATACGGCCGATACGGCCCGGGGTCCGGTCGCGGACGCCGGCCAGCAGAAGGACCAGCCCGCACAGCAGCAGATACAGGCCGAAGGCGCCGCCCATCGCCCATGTGCCGTTGGACATGGCTGCGGATTCCAGCCCGGCCAGTGACATGTCCTGGTTCCTGACGACCGTCGCCAGGATGCCGTTGATGACCACGATGCCCACGGCCTCCACGAACAGCACGATCGCGGTCACGAACGCCACCGGTCTGCGCATCACGGTGCTCCCCCCTGTTACCTGCAGTACGTGCGATAGCGCGGACCCTACTAATGGGTAACGCTCCGGACAAGGGTCCGGACGGCCTTCGCTCCCACCCCGTACTTCCGAGGCGCACCCGTGCGCTTTCCCCGCGCCCCCTTGTCGCGCCTCTCGTGCGTCGGGCAAAGAATCGTTCGCCCATTAGTGGGGACTCGACAAAGAAACACCGGGCACGGCTGCTTGCACTAACAGAGACCTGGACCACACCTCGTGGCTACTGTGCGGTCACGAATCCCGGCGTACCGTGGTGCCACAAGGGATTTCGCGACTTGAGCAAGCCTCGAATCACACTCCGTGTGGGCAAGCTCACCAATGGGGACGGGTCGTAGGGCCGTGTCGGTAGTCCCTAAACTCAGCTTGTTTCAAGGAGGGAGCCATCGTGCGCAAGGTGCTCATCGCCAACCGTGGCGAAATCGCTGTCCGCGTTGCTCGGGCATGCCGGGATGCCGGAATCGGGAGCGTGGCCGTCTACGCCGACCCGGACCGCGACGCTCTGCATGTACGTGCGGCCGACGAGGCATTCGCTCTGGGCGGTGACACCCCGGCTGCCAGCTATCTGGACATGGCCAAGGTGCTCCAGGCTGCCAAGGACTCCGGGGCGGACGCGATCCACCCGGGATACGGCTTCCTGTCGGAGAACGCCGAATTCGCCCAGGCCGTCATCGACGCGGGTCTGACCTGGATCGGCCCGCCGCCGCAGGCGATCCGGGACCTCGGTGACAAGGTCGCCGCCCGGCACATCGCGCAGCGCGCCGGCGCACCGCTGGTGGCCGGTACGCCCGACCCGGTCGAGGGCTCTGCCGAGGTCGTGGCGTTCGCGAAGGAGCACGGGCTGCCGATCGCGATCAAGGCCGCCTTCGGTGGTGGCGGTCGCGGGCTGAAGGTGGCGCGCACGCTGGAGGAGATCCCGGAGCTGTACGACTCCGCGGTCCGTGAGGCCGTCGCGGCGTTCGGCCGCGGGGAGTGCTTCGTGGAGCGCTACCTCGACAAGCCGCGCCACGTCGAGACGCAGTGCCTGGCCGACAGCCACGGCAACGTCGTCGTCGTCTCCACCCGCGACTGCTCGCTCCAGCGCCGCCACCAGAAGCTGGTCGAGGAGGCCCCCGCGCCGTTCCTCTCCGAGGCGCAGAACGCGGAGCTGTACGCGGCGTCGAAGGCCATCCTCAAGGAGGCCGGTTACGTCGGTGCGGGCACCGTGGAGTTCCTCGTCGGCACGGACGGCACCATCTCGTTCCTGGAGGTCAACACCCGCCTCCAGGTCGAGCACCCGGTCACCGAGGAGGTCACCGGCCTCGACCTCGTGCGCGAGATGTTCCGCATCGCCGACGGCGAGGAGCTCGGCTACGACGACCCGGCCATGCGCGGCCACTCCTTCGAGTTCCGGATCAACGGCGAGGACCCGGGCCGCGGCTTCCTGCCCGCCCCGGGCACGGTGACCACGTTCGCCCCGCCGACCGGCCCCGGTATCCGCCTCGACGCGGGCGTGGAGTCCGGTTCCGTCATCGGCCCCGCCTGGGACTCGCTCCTGGCGAAGCTCATCGTGACCGGTGCGACCCGTGAGCAGGCGCTGCAGCGGGCGGCGCGCGCGCTGGCCGAGTTCAACGTCGAGGGCATGGCCACCGCCATTCCGTTCCACCGCGCCGTCGTCACCGACCCGGCTTTCACCAGCGAACCGTTCCAGGTCCACACCCGCTGGATCGAGACCGAGTTCGTCAACGACATCAAGCCCTTCACCGCCACCGCCGATACGGAGGCGGAGGAGGAGACCGGCCGCGAGACCGTCGTCGTCGAGGTCGGCGGCAAGCGCCTCGAGGTCTCGCTGCCCTCGTCGCTGGGCATGAGCCTGGCCCGTACCGGGCTCGCTGCGGGGGCCAAGCCCAAGCGCCGCGCGGCGAAGAAGAGCGGCTCCGCGGTCTCCGGCGACACCTTGGCGTCCCCGATGCAGGGCACCATCGTCAAGATCGCCGTCGAGGAGGGCCAGCAGGTCAACGAGGGCGACCTCATCGTCGTCCTGGAGGCCATGAAGATGGAGCAGCCGCTGAACGCGCACCGCGCCGGCACCATCAAGGCACTCGCCGCCGAGGTCGGCAGCTCGATCTCCTCCGGCGCCGTGATCTGCGAGATCAAGGACTGATCGAGCGGTACCCGAGGTTCCACCGGGGCCCCTGCCGAGTCGTACGGCTCGGCAGGGGCCCCGTTCGGCGGCGCCGCGTCACCCCCCGGCGGGTGACGCGGCGGCCGTCCTCGTGGCGAGCGACAGGATCAGGGTCAGCGCCAGGAAACCGGCCCCGGCGAGCAGCCCGGTCGCGTAGCCGGAGATAACCTCCGAAACGATGCGGAGGCACTATCCGGATAGGCAATGGCATCCTGGACCCGGGGCGGGAAAAGGGAGGACTGCGCAATGGCGATGAGCACGGCACAGACACCGGCCCGGCCCATGCGTGCCGACGCGCGCCGCAATTACGACCGGCTGCTGGGTGAGGCCCGTACCGCCTTCGCGGAACACGGCACCGACGCGTCCCTGGAGGACATCGCGCGACGTGCGGGCGTGGGGATCGGCACGCTGTACCGGCACTTCCCGAACCGGCACGCGCTGATGAACGCCGTCTTCCAGGAGGCCCTCACCTCCCTGATCGCCCGTTCCCGCGAACTCGCGGGGGCGGAGCAGCCGTGCGGGGGCCTGGTGGAGTGGCTGGGCGCGATCATCACTCATGCGGGTGAGTACCGCGGGCTCGCCCAGGCGCTCATGTCGACGTCACGGGACGAGACTTCGGCACTTTCGCAGTGCAATGTGCCGCTGCGCGAGGCGGGGGCGGTGCTGCTGGCGCGTGCGCAGGCGAGCGGGGCGGTGCGGGCGGATGTGTCCATCGACGACCTGATGCAGCTGACGAACGCGATCGCGCTGGCTGCGGAGCAGTCGCCGGATGATCCGGAGTTGGCGGGGCGGCTGCTGATGCTGACCTTGCAGGGACTGAAGGGGCCGAACGCGGAGGGGGGTTGAGGAGTACGGGCGCGGGTGACCGTGGGCGCTGCGGGTCCGCCATGCGGGACCTGTTCGCCTGCTTGTCCCTTCCCGAACCGGGGCGCAGCCCCGGGGCCCGGGCCTCAACCGCCGGAGGGGCTCGGTTTCGCGGAGCCCCGGTTCGGCAAGGGGCGGGTCGGGGGAAAGTGACCCCCCACCCCCTACCGGCGCCGCAGATCCGCCACCCTCGCGCGGTCTCCCTGCCCCTGTTCCGCCAGTACCGCAGCGCTCCGTAGCGGCTGCGGGCCGGGCCCCCCAGGACCACCCCCGCGCGTACGGCGCTGCCCGGGCAGTGGCATGTCGCGGCGGGTCTGGCGGCCCGGCGGGAGAGCCTCGGCCGGTGCGGGGCCGCTTCCGGCGCCTGCCACCGCGATCTGCACCCCCTGGTCGGCCAGGGCCTGCAGCTCGGTGGCGGCACGGTCGTCGTGGCCGGGCGGTTCGTCCGTCACCAGACGGGTGATGAGATCCGTCGGCACCGTCTGGAACATGGTGTCGGAGCCGAGCTTGGTGTGGTCCGCCAGGACCACCACCTCCGCCGCGGCCTGCACCAGGGCCCGGTCCACGCTCGCGGAGAGCATGTTGGACGTGGAGAGGCCGCGTTCCGCGGTGAGCCCGCTCCCGGAGAGGAACGCTCGCGAGACCCGCAGTCCCTGGAGGGACTGCTCGGCCCCACTGCCCACCAGGGCGTAGTTGGAGCCGCGCAAGGTACCGCCGGTCATCACCACTTCCACCCGGTTGGCATGGGCCAACGCCTGGGCGACCAGCAGCGAGTTGGTGACCACGGTCAGACCGGGGATCCGCGCGAGCCGGCGGGCCAGCTCCTGCGTGGTCGTACCGGCACCGACGACGATGGCCTCACCCTCTTCGACGAGACCGGCGGCCAGGTCGGCGATGGCCGTCTTCTCGGCGGTGGCGAGATGGGATTTCTGCGGAAAGCCGGACTCCCGCGTGAAACCGCCCGGCAAAACCGCACCGCCGTGCCGGCGGTCGAGGAGTCCTTCTGCCTCCAGCGCCCGCACGTCCCGCCGTACGGTCACTTCGGAGGTCTGGACGACGCGGGCGAGCTCACGGAGCGATACCGCCCCGTTGGCACGCACCATTTCGAGGATTAATTGACGACGTTCTGCAGCGAACACGAAACTGACAGTAACGCGACGTCCGAGTGTTTTCAGCAGTTTGCGCCGAATAACAGAAGTTGTACATACAAGGGGCCACCAAGTGGTATAGGTGGCCCCGTTGTTGTTCCGTACTGATCGTCAGGCGGTCACCCGACCACCCGAGTTGCCAGGGATTGCCGGGTTCCCGAAGGTGCTTACGCCTCGCCCGTGAGCTTACGGGTGTGCAACTGACGGGCCACTTCCGCGATCGATCCCGACAGGGACGGATACACGGTGAAAGCGTTCGCGATCTGTTCCACCGTCAGGTTGTTGTCGACCGCGATCGAGATGGGGTGGATCAACTCGCTCGCCCGCGGCGCGACGACACAGCCGCCGACCACGATGCCGGTGCCGGGCCGGCAGAAGATCTTGACGAAGCCGTCCCGGATGCCCTGCATCTTGGCGCGCGGGTTGCGCAGCAGCGGCAGCTTCACCACGCGTGCGTCGATCTCGCCGGAGTCGACGTCCGCCTGGGTGTAGCCGACGGTGGCGATCTCGGGGTCGGTGAAGACGTTCGAGGAGACCGTCTTCAGGTTCAGCGGGGCCACCGCGTCACCGAGGAAGTGGTACATCGCGATCCGGCCCTGCATGGCGGCGACCGAGGCGAGGGCGAAGATCCCGGTGACGTCACCGGCCGCGTACACGCCGGGGGCGCTGGTGCGGGAGACCTTGTCGGTCCAGATGTGGCCGGACTCCTTGAGCCTGACCCCGGCCTCCTCCAGGCCCATGCCCGCGCTGTTCGGGATCGCACCGACCGCCATCAGGCAGTGCGAACCGGAGATGACCCGGCCGTCGGCCAGGGTGACCTCGACCCGGTCCCCGACACGCTTCGCCGCCTGGGCGCGGGAGCGGGCCATGACGTTCATGCCGCGGCGCCGGAAGACGTCCTCCAGGACGGCGGCCGCATCCGGGTCCTCACCCGGCAGCACCCGGTCACGCGACGAAACGAGGGTGACGCGTGAGCCGAGCGCCTGGTACGCGCCCGCGAACTCGGCACCCGTCACGCCGGAGCCGACCACGATGAGCTCCTCGGGGAGCTCGTCGAGGTCGTAGACCTGGGTCCAGTTCAGGATGCGCTCGCCGTCGGGGAGCGCATCCGGAATCTCTCGGGGATGGCCACCGGTCGCGATCAGCACGGCGTCGGCGGTGAGCCTCTCCTCCGTACCGTCGGCGGCGGTCACGACGACCGTGCGGGAGCCGTCGGCGGCCTGGAGGCCGTCGAGGCGGCCGCGGCCGCGCATCACACGCGCCCCCGCACGGGTGACCGAGGCGGTGATGTCGTGGGACTGGGCGAGCGCCAGGCGCTTCACACGCCGGTTGACCTTGCCGAGGTCGACGCCGACGACACGGGCCGCCTGCTCGATGTGCGGCGTGTCGTCGGCGACGATGATGCCCAACTCCTCGTACGAGGAGTCGAAGGTGGTCATCACCTCTGCCGTCGCGATCAGGGTCTTCGAAGGCACGCAGTCGGTGAGCACGGACGCGCCGCCGAGGCCGTCGCAGTCGACGACGGTCACCTCCGCGCCGAGCTGGGCGCCCACCAATGCCGCCTCGTACCCGCCGGGTCCGCCGCCGATGATCACGATCCGGGTCACGAAAAGTCCGCCTCGCGTGTGTCATCCCGCGGCCGTCTGCTGCCCCGGCCGGGGGTCCGGGGAGTCGCCCCGGGGAATGCAGTACGTACTTCATTGTCCCGCACGCGCCAAGGTGCTTCGCCCCGGGGCCCTCCATACGTGCCCCGGGGCGTGCGCGACGGGGTTCCGGGACGGCAGGCGCTGTACGGAACCCCGTAAGGGGTCTTCCTCACAGGAATCGGCGTTCCGCCCACCGCCTCCCGTACTCTCGACCCCATGTCGCTCTACGCCGCGTACGCCGGCAACCTCGACGCGCGGCTGATGACGCGCCGCGCACCGCATTCCCCGCTGCGCGGCACCGGCTGGCTCAACGGCTGGCGGCTGACCTTCGGCGGGGAGCAGATGGGCTGGGAAGGCGCGCTCGCCACGGTGGTGGAGGCCCCCCGTTCCCAGGTCTTCGTGGCGCTGTACGACCTGGCGCCGATGGACGAGGACTCCATGGACCGGTGGGAAGGCGTCGGCCTCGACATATACCGGCGGATGCGGGTGCGTGTGCACACCCTGGACGGCGAGGAGCCGGCCTGGATGTATGTGCTGAACGGGTACGAGGGCGGGTTGCCGTCCGCCCGCTATCTGGGCGAGATCGCGGACGCCGCGGAGTCCGCGGGCGCACCGCACGACTATGTGATGGAACTGCGCAAGCGTCCCTGCTGACCCGCCGGACCAGCGCTTTTGTGTGAATGTACGAGGAAGCGTGTGCAGACTCTACGCATGGGCATCTACGCGCGTAGGGAATCACCGGCTACCCTCATCCGCGTGAACGCATCAGTTATTCCGGACAACATCCAGGGCGACCCGCACGCCGCCGCCGCCGACGCCGCCGCCCGCCTGCGCGAGCTGACCGGTGCCGAGACCCATGACGTCGCGCTCGTGATGGGTTCCGGCTGGGCACCTGCGGGCGATGCGCTCGGCACTCCGGAAGCCGAGTTCCCGGTGACCGACCTGCCCGGTTTCCCGGCGCCCGCCGTGCAGGGGCACGGCGGCACGATCCGCTCGTACCGGATCGGCGAGAAGCGCGCCCTGGTCTTCCTCGGCCGCACGCACTTCTACGAGGGCCGCGGCGTCGCAGCCGTCGCGCACGGGGTCCGGACCGCCGTCGCCGCCGGATGCAAGACCGTCGTCCTGACGAACGGCTGCGGCGGCCTGCGCGAGGGCATGCGCCCCGGGCAGCCGGTCCTGATCAGCGACCACATCAACCTGACCGCGGCGTCCCCCATCATCGGCGCCAACTTCGTCGACCTGACCGACCTGTACTCGCCGCGGCTGCGCGCGCTGTGCAAGGAGGTCGACGAGACCCTCGAAGAGGGTGTGTACGTGCAGTTCCCCGGTCCGCACTACGAGACCCCGGCCGAGATCAACATGGTCCGTGTCATGGGCGGCGACCTGGTCGGCATGTCCACCGTGCTGGAGGCGATCGCCGCACGGGAGGCGGGGGCCGAGGTGCTGGGCATTTCGCTGGTCACGAACCTGGCGGCGGGGCTGAGCGGGGAGCCGCTCAACCATGAAGAGGTGCTGCAGGCGGGGCGGGATTCCGCCACGCGGATGGGGGCGTTGCTGGCACGGGTGCTCGAGCGGATCTGAGCCGAGGGGTGAGGGCCGCGGGGTGCGGGGCCGGGTGGGCGTGGCGCCTGCGGCGGCCTGTCCCCCGCCCCGCCCCCTCCCGAACCGGGGCAGCGCCCCGGGCCCCGCGCCTCGGACGCCGGTGAGGCTGAGACCAAGCCCCTCCGGCGATTGAGGAGCGGGGGTCCGGGGCAGCGCCCCCGTAACCCACCCACCCCGCAGAAAGGCGGACACCGTGCAGCAGGACCTCATCGCGCAGGCCAGGACGTGGCTCGCGGAGGACCCCGATCCCGAGACCCGTGACGAGCTCGCCGAGCTCATCGACACCGAGGACCTCGACGAGCTCGCCGCACGGTTCGCCGGCACGCTGCAGTTCGGCACGGCCGGGCTCCGCGGTGAGCTGGGGGCCGGGCCGATGCGGATGAACCGGGCGGTCGTCATCCGCGCCGCGGCCGGACTCGCCGCCTACCTCAAGGCCGAGGGACAGACCGGCGGGCTCGTCGTCATCGGGTACGACGCCCGCTACAAGTCCGCCGACTTCGCCCGCGACACCGCGGCCGTGATGACCGGCGCGGGCCTGCGCGCGGCGGTACTCCCCCGCCCGCTCCCCACTCCTGTACTGGCGTACGCCATACGGCACCTGGGCGCCGTCGCGGGCGTCGAGGTGACCGCCAGCCACAATCCGCCGCGCGACAACGGCTACAAGGTCTATCTCGGCGACGGCTCGCAGATCGTCCCCCCGGCGGACGGCGAGATCGCCGCCGCGATCGCGGCCGTCGGCCCGCTCGACGGCGTGACCCGCCCCGACGACGGCTGGGAAACCCTCGGTGACGAGGTCCTGGCGGCCTACCTGGCCCGTACGGACGCCGTGCTCGCCGCCGGATCGCCGCGCACCGCCCAGGTCGTGTACACCGCGATGCATGGCGTCGGCACCTCCGTGCTGACCGCCGCCTTCGCCCGGTCCGGGTTCCCGGAGCCCGTGCTCGTCGCCGAGCAGGCGGAGCCCGACCCGGCGTTCCCCACCGTCGCCTTCCCCAATCCGGAAGAGCCCGGCGCGATGGATCTCGCCTTCGCCACCGCACGCCGTACGGACCCCGACCTCGTCATCGCCAACGACCCGGACGCCGACCGCTGCGCCGTCGCCGTCCCGGATCCCGCCGCCGACGGCGGCTGGCGGATGCTGCGCGGCGACGAGGTCGGGGCGCTGCTCGCCGCCCATCTGGTGAACCGCGGCGTGACCGGTGTCTTCGCCGAGTCGATCGTGTCGTCCTCGCTGCTCGGCCGGATCGCCGAGAAGGCCGGCCTCGGCTACGAGGAGACACTGACCGGCTTCAAGTGGATCGCCCGCGTGGACGGTCTGCGGTACGGGTACGAGGAGGCGCTCGGCTACTGCGTCGACCCGGAAGGCGTACGCGACAAGGACGGCATCACGGCCGCACTGCTCGTCGCCGAACTGGCCTCCGTACTCAAGGAGCAGGGGCGTACGCTCCTCGACCTGCTCGACGACATCGCGGTCGAGCACGGACTGCACGCCACCGACCAGCTGTCGGTCCGGGTGGAGGACCTGTCGGTCATCGCGGACGCCATGCGGCGGCTGCGCGAGCAGCCTCCGACCGCGCTCGCCGGTCTCGCCGTCACCTCTGCCGAGGATCTGTCGCAGGGCACCGAGCAGCTGCCGCCCACCGACGGGCTGCGCTACCACCTCCAGGGCGCCCGGGTGATCGTCCGCCCGAGCGGCACCGAGCCGAAGCTCAAGTGCTACCTGGAGGTCGTGGTGCCGGTCGGTTCGGCGGACGAGCTGCCCGCGGCCCGCGCGAGGGGTGCGGAGCTGCTCGCCGGGATCAAGCGGGACCTGGCGGCGGCGGCCGGGATCTGACCTGTTGTGACCGCCGGCTTCACGTACGCGTCAGGCAGGTGAAGCCGGTGTCCGGGCCCACGCACGACTGGAGCGTCAGGTCACGCCTCGCGCATCACCGAGCAGGCCGGCCGGGACGGTGCTCATCGCGCGAGCGCGGTCGCGCTCGGGTCCGGCCGGGTGCGACGGTGCACGGAGACATCCGGGCGCCGGTGCCCGTGGTCCTCGAACTGTCCACAGGCCGACAGTTGATGAGCCGGCCTTCGGCGGCTCGGGCGTCGCACCGGCGGATGCAGGCAGTGGTCTCCCGGCCGGCGGGGGACGTCCGGGCGATCAGGCGGACGCGATGTGCTCACACACTCCGTCGCTGATCGTGGGTCGTCCCCCGCTCCGTTCCGGGTGCACCACGTCGGCTACTTGAGGTTGAGCAACTGCTCCAGCGGGTCGATGGCGAAGTAGACGAGGAAGAGCACCGCGGTGCCCCAGAGCAGCCAGTGGACTTCGCGGGCCTTGCCCAGGCACGCCTTGATGACCACGTAGGCGAGGAAGCCGGCGCCGATGCCGTTGGTGATGGAGTAGGTGAACGGCATGACGGCGATGGTCAGGAAGGCGGGGATGGCAAGTTCGTACCGGTCCCAGTCGATGTGTTTGACCTGGGTCATCATCAGGAACCCGACCGCGATGAGGGCGGGGGCCGCAGCCTGGAGGGGCACGATGGTCAGAACGGGGGTGAAGAAGAGGGCGAGGGCGAACAGGCCGCCGGTGATGAGGTTGGCGAAGCCGGTGCGTGCGCCTTCGCCGACACCGGCGGCGGACTCGATGTAGGTGGTGGCGGACGAGGCGGAGGCGGCGCCGCCGACGACGGCGGCTGCGCCGTCGATCAGCAGCACGCGGCCCAGACCGGGGACCTGGCCGCGCTCGTCGAGGAGTCCGGCTTCGGCCGTGACCCCGACGACGGTACCCATCGTGTCGAAGAAGTCGGACAGGATGAGAGTGAAGACGAGCAGGACGACGGTCAGCACGCTGACCTGACCGAACGAGCCGAACAGATCGAACTTGCCCAGGAGTCCGAAGTCGGGTGCGGCGATGGGCTTGTCGGGCAGCGAGGGGTTGGTCAGACCCCAGGACTTGATGTCGGCAATCCCGTTGATGACGACGGCGACGACGGTCATCACGACGATGCTGATGAGGATGGCGCCCTGCACCTTGCGGGCCAGGAGGACCATCGTCATCAGCACGCCGAGACAGAAGACGAGCATGGGCCAGCCGGTGAGGGTGCCTGTGCCGATCTGAACGGGCACGGTGGTGTTCGCGGCGTCCGGGATGCGGGTGACGAACCCGGCGTCCACGAAGCCGATGAAGGCGATGAACAGGCCGATGCCGACACTGATGGCTTGTTTGAGAGGTTGCGGAATGGCGTGCATGATGGCCTCACGCAGGCCGGTCAGCACCAGTACGCAGATCAGCAGGCCTTCGAGCACGATGAGGCCCATCGCGTCGTCCCAGCTCATCAGAGGGGCGATCTGGAAGGCGGTGACGGCATTGAGACCCAGGCCCGCGGCCAGAGCGAGCGGCAGGTTGCCGCCCACACCCATGATCACGGTCATCACGGCGGCCACCAGGGCGGTGGCGGTCGCCAGTTGACCGGCGTCCAGCTGGTGGCCGAACTTGTCCTCGGTACTGCTGAGGATGATCGGGTTCAGTACGAGGATGTACGCCATGGTGAAGAAGGTGGCGAACCCGCCGCGTATCTCACGGCCGTACGTCGAACCGCGTTCGGCGATGCGGAAGAACCGGTTGAGCGGGCCACCGGGTCTGGTTGTCGGCGCTTCGGCCGGGCCTGTCGTGCTGGTGTGCATGACTGCGTCTCCTGGACCTGCAAGTGCGAGGGAAAACATGGCAGTGGCGCCGGAAAGCGTGTGTCAGTCGGTTGTACGAACACACATACGGCGCTTTGCGAGCGGATCATACGCGGCAGGAATGTAATCTCAATCGCTTTGCGGAATCCATTGGTTGACTTTCCCGCACCACCCCCTGTCGGTTCCTCCAAAATCACCGGCGACCTATCCAGCCAAACCGGGATGCGGGCGACAGCGGCCATGGAGTTCACCCCGGGTGACTCCCTACTCTCGGTCCGTGCATCCACCGCTCCCCTTCAACGCGCGCGCCGCCCGCATCCTGCGCGAGAAACTCGGGATGGCCCCCGGCCACGTCGCTTACGGCATGCGCGCCTCCTACGGCACGACCCACATCACCCCCAACCACATCACCGCGTGGGAACGCGGCACCGCACTGCCCACCGCCAGCGAACTCACCGCCCTGGCCGGTGCCCTGTGGTGCAACCCCCGCGAACTCATGGGCGCTCCCCGCACTCTGCGTGAACACCGTCTCGCCCGCGGACTGGCCGTCGAGGACGTCGCCCGCGCCACGGGCCTCACCCTTGACGCCTACCACCAGATGGAAGAAACCGGCCGATGGACGGGCGACAAACGACAGTCCGCCAAACTCGGCGCCCTCCTCAACCTGCCCCCACGCGACTTCATCGCCATCACCGGCCTGGAGGACGAACTCGCCCGACTCCTCACCGAAGCCGTCTCCACCCGCTGGCAGGCCCACATCCGCGCCATCGCCCGCCTCGTCTCCACGGAACGCCGCGACCTGCAAGACCCCCTGCGCGACATGCACCACGAGTACCAGACCCTCATGGCCGCCACCCTCAGCCGAGCCGGCGGCACCACCGCCTCCGGCGAAAACGGGCGACGCTACATCGACGACATCGTCAACCACTTCTGGGCCCGGCTCCCGGAGCACTAGCCGGACCGCATCCGCGCGGCCGGTGCATCGGGAACGTGATCAGGCAGACCGGTCTGCCTGATCACGAGTCACGGGTGACAGGCATGGCCGACGCGAGCGCCACCGGGCAGCAGCCGGGAAAACGGCGGCGAGCAGGGCCTGCGCGGGGACGGATTCCCGATGCCGCGGCGCGACGGCGGCACCGTACGCATCAACCTGCGCACACCCGCCCCGGCCGACTAACGAGACACCGCCCACCCCGGTATTCGACTGCGGTACCCGGCAGTTGAGCCCGGACTTCGTACCGCCCCTCTGCACGATGTCCAACTGCCCGATGCGTTGCGGTTTCTGCTCGACAGCCGCCGGCAGCGACAGCTTTCTGCACGCGGAGCACATCGCCGGGCTCGGCGTCGAGCGCGGCGACTTCGTCGATCAATACCTCGCCGTGACCCGGCAGCTCAGAATCGGACGGGAACTCTCACCTATCGGACACCGCGCCACCTGGCAGTGCTGTCCGACCGCAAGTGATCAATTACTGCAGCCGGACGCCTGCCAGGCACTGGCCGACGCCGGATGCCGCGCCGTACAGCTCGGCCTGGAATCATCCGCGGAATTACGGCCGTGTCCCCGAAAACCTGAGCAATGCCGGAATCCAGGTCCATGTCTTCATCATCGTGGGCGTGCCCGGCGAGCCGATCACTCCGACGCCGAGACCGATCGCCGGCTGTGGGAGGTGTCGGAACAACAGACCGCCGTACGGTTCGTGTTCCCGACGCCTGTCCAGACCGCTCTGCTGCCACATCGAAGACGCCGGTGGGGAGTGCGCGCCCCCTCCGTCTCGGGTGCGCGCACTCCGTCGAGCGGCGAAGCCCCTGCTATCGGGCTGAGCCGGCCCCGGCCAGGCGTCAGTTCTTGACCGGCCACTCCAGCGGGTCGTTGTAGAAGCCCTGGCTCAGTTCGACCGCGGCGGCCTTCTGGCCCTCGGGGATCAGGAAGGCGGTGCAGATCTTCTCCGACTGTCCCGGGCTCACCTTCTTCCCGGTGTCCGGCGCCGGGCAGTTCGGCCACTTGGCGTCACCCATGATGACGATGAGGGCCTTGGTGCGCTCGCCCTTGTCCGTCTTGACGACCAGGTCGTCGTCCATGTCGCCGACTTCCATGGGCTTGCCGCTCTTGTGGGTGAGGGTGGACCACACGTACACGGGGACCTTGGGGGCCTCGTCCTTGTCCTTCTCCAGGCCGGAGTTGTCCATGTCGGCCTTCGTTCCGGTCTGCACCTTCGTGGGCGTGACCGTGAACTTGCTGCCCTTCGACTTCTGCATGGTGCTTTCCTGCGGCGGGCTGGCCTCGCCCAGACGGTAGGTCGCCTTGCCTTCCGACGAGGACGAGCCGGAACTGCGCCTGCCCTTCCCCGAATCCGAGTCGTTGCAACCGGTCAGCACCACGGCCAGCGCCAGGGCGCCGACCGCCGCCGGCACAGCACGATTCCACGTGCGCATATCTTCTTCGATCTCCCCGTTGAAACATTCCCGTTGCCCGGCCGGGCGGCAAAGCCCTCACAGCCGGGGCATGTTCGAGCGCACGATCTTGCCAGATGGGAACCGTCCGCCCGGGGGAAGGGGCTACCTGCTGCACCGGATCGTCACAGTCGCGCCCTGTCGGCAGTATTCACTGGCAGCATCCACACGATTAGGTAGACTGGTCTACCTAATCATGGAGGGAGCAGGCATGACTGACGCGAGGGCCGCCGGAAAGCAGCCGGGCAAGCGGCGGCAGGGGCCTGCGCGCGGGCGGATTCTCGAGGCCGCGGCGCGACGGTTCTACGCCGACGGCGTGGCGGCGACCGGGATCGACACGATCACCGCCGAGGCCGGTGTGGCGAAAATGAGCCTCTACAACAACTTCACCTCCAAGGCCGACCTCGTCTCCGCCTACCTCCAGGCCCGGCACGAGGAGTGGCTCGGCCTCTACCGGCGGCGTCTGGCCGGCGCGCAGGGCCCCCGGGAGGCCGTACTGGCCGTCTTCGATGCCTACGCCGACCACGCCGGTCTCGCCTACGAGCACGGCTTCCGCGGATGCGGGCTGCTCAACGCGGCTGCCGAGCTGCCCACCGGGCACGAGGGCCGGACGGTGGTGCGCCACCACAAGGAGGAGGTCGAAAGCCTGCTCGCCACCCACCTCCAGGAGTTGCTGCCCGGCCAGGACGAGAAGGCCCGTGCCGCAGCGGAACACCTGGCGTTCCTGCTCGAAGGGGCCATCGTGCGCGCGGGCCTCGAAGGAGACGACGTACGCATGCGGCGCGCACGTGACATGGCGGCGCGCCTGGTGGACGGCCTGTGATGGGGCGCGCCGGTCGCACTGCGGCCGGACCGGGGGCGGGCGCACTCGCCGTGCTGCTGGCCTCGGTGCTGTGGGGCACCACAGGCACTGCTGCAACCTTCGCGCCGCAGGTGGGGCCGCTGGCGATCGGCTCCGCGGCGATGGGCCTGGGCGGACTGCTGCAGGCTCTGGTGGCCGCGCCTCGCATCGCACAGGCGCGCGTGGCGCTCAGGGCGCAGTGGCGGATCGTGCTCGTCGGGGGATCGGGCGTGGCTCTGTATCCGCCGGCCTTCTACACCTCCATGCATCTGGCCGGTGTCGCGGTGGGAACGGTCGTGTCCATCGGCTCGGCCCCGCTGGCATCGGCCTTGATCGAGCGGATCGTCGACCGGCAGCGCCTGTCCCGGCGATGGATGGCCGGTGCCGCCCTGGGGCTGGCCGGCACCGTGCTGCTGTGTGCGGCCGAGGCCGCCCAGGGCGGTTCCGGAACCGGTACGGGGTCTGCCGGGCAGACCGTCGCCGGGGTGGGGCTCGGGCTGGTCGCGGGCGTGACGTACGCCGTGTACGCGTGGGCCGCGCACCGCCTCATCACACGCGGCGTCACCTCGCGCGCGGCCATGGGAGCGGTGTTCGGACTCGGCGGGCTGATGCTCGTGCCGGTGCTACTGGCCACCGGCGCACCGCTGGTCGCCTCCTGGACGAATGCGGGCGTCGGCCTCTACATGGCGCTGGTGCCGATGTTCACCGGGTACGTCCTGTTCGGGTTCGGCCTGTCCCGCATCCCCGTCAGCACCGCGACGACCCTGTCCCTGCTGGAGCCCGCCGTAGCGGCTGTGTTCGCGGTCCTGGTCGTGGGTGAACACCTGCCCGCCCTCGGCTGGGCCGGGGTCGTGCTCGTCATCGCCTCCCTCGGTGTGCTGACCGTCCCCTCCCGGCGTCTGCGAGCGCCTCGTCGCGCCACTGCGGGGAGGCCGACGGCGGAATCGGCGGTCCCGGCGTCTTCGGACCGTGCCGCGCGCGCCCGAGGACCTCACGGCACTGCTCCCGGAACCGTTCCTGAGAACCGGACCGGCAGGCCCACCGTGTAGGTGCCGTCGCCCGCGAGCCCGACGCGCTCGACGACCTCCCGCTCGACGGCGAGGGTCGAGGAGGTGGGCGCACGGTTCGCGTTCTGCGGAACCGGTCCCGGGCGAGGAAGGGCGGCTCCGCGACTGAGCGATCTTCTCGATCACCGACGCGAAGTGGCCACCGGACTGCCGCCCGGGACTGGAGGAGCGGTTGGCCGGGATCCTGGGTCGCCGTGCGTCGGGCGCGATCGAGAGCGTGCGATGAGTTCGGGGCGGCGTGACAGTCTCTATTGCCGCAGACCTGGAGTGCGGTCCACCCGGATCGAGAATGAGGAGCGAGTCCCATGCGCATCGTGATCAGTGAGTTCATGAGCTTGGACGGTGTCGTGCAGGCGCCGGGCGGGCCCGACGAGGACACCGACGGCGGCTTTGCCCACGGTGGCTGGTCGCACCCGTTCTTCGATCCGGAGGTGGTGGGCGGCGCCTTCGACGACGCGCTGTCCAAGGCCGAGGCGCTGCTGTTCGGGCGCCGCACATGGCAGTCGATGGCCGCGGCGTGGCCCGAGCGGGCCGGGGACCCGTTCGCCGACCGGATGAACGCCATCCCGAAGTACGTCGTGTCCGACACGCTGGACGACTCCGAGCTGTCCTGGGACAACACCACGCGTATCCCCGGCGACAAGGCCGTCGCCCGCATCCAGGAGCTGCGCGGGTCCGACGGCGGCGACCTGCTGGCCATGGGGAGCCCCACGCTCGTACGCAGCCTGCTGAGCGAGGGCCTGGTCGACGAACTCCGGCTCATGATCATGCCGGTGATCCTCGGCGGCGGAAAGACGGTCTTCCCCGACGACGGTGCGCTGCGCGCACTTGAGCTGGTCTCGACGGTCACCAGCGGTACGGGCGTGCACGTGTGCACCTACCGGCCGACCGCCAAGGAATAGGCCGGGAGGACGGGGCTGCTCTGCGGCTGAGGCCTCAGCCCGTCGCGAGCAGCACCACCAGCAACACCGCGCCCACCACCGCCGGTGCGATCACCTCGTACGCCCAGCGCACCGAGACCGAGGACGCCGAGGGTTCCGAAGTCGTCGCGGCCTTCGACGACTTCACCGAACCCGCCCCCGCCTTCGCCCGCTCCACCAGCTCCCGCAGATCCGCCATGGTCCGGTCGGCCGTCGCCACCCGGGACTTGGTGTCACGGACGTCCGCATGCACGGAAGTGCGGTCGTACGGATCGTCCAGCGACCGCCGGGACTGCTGCCTGGCCGCCTTCTTCCGCTGTCGCAGCGACACGGGTACCGCCCACAGCTGGTATTTGGTGCCGTCCTCGGTGAACAGCTCGCTCGAATAACCGGCCCGCAGATCCGCGACCGCCGTCCACGGCATGGTGATCGTCCGGAACGGGTTACGGATCTTGATGCGCTGCTCGTTGGCGAGGACGACGGGCCGCAGCGTGAACGCGACGACCAGCGGCACCGCGGTGAGCAGCCCGGCCAGCGCCAGCCACGGCACCCGGTCGTCACCACGGAGCACGGCGTCCCCGCCGATCCAGCAGATGAGGAGAAGCAGCAGGACACCCCCGGCGATCCCGGCGGGCGACCGGAAGGTCCGGTCGGCGTAGGTGGGCTCGGCAGGAGGTGTGGGGCTCGTCATGGGCCCGATTCTGCCTGACGTGCGCAAGGGGCGCCGGGGCGGCCGTCGCGGTACTGTGCGACGCACGGATGAGCAGGCCCCCTGTACAGGTCGCTACGCGCGTAGATATGCTCCTCTGGTGACCATGCCCACCACTGCTCCCGCATTCTCCGACGCGACCGCGTCCGACAGTGCGCTGCGCCGCTTCCTGCACGGGCTGCCCGGCGTCGACGCCGTCGGCCTCGAAGCGCGCGCCGCGTCCCTCGGAACCCGTTCGATCAAGACGACGGCCAAGGCGTACGCCATCGACCTGGCCATCTCGATGATCGACCTGACGACGCTGGAAGGCGCGGACACCCCGGGCAAGGTCCGGGCTCTCGCCGCCAAGGCCGTCAATCCCGACCCGACCGACCGCACGGCCCCGCGTACCGCGGCGGTCTGTGTCTACCCCGACATGGCGGCGACCGCCGTCGCCGCGCTGGCCGGCTCCGGCGTGAAGGTGGCGTCCGTGGCGACGGCCTTCCCCGCCGGCCGCGCCGCGCTCGACGTCAAGCTCGCGGATGTCCGCGACGCCGTTGCCGCCGGGGCCGACGAGATCGACATGGTGATCGACCGGGGTGCCTTCCTCTCCGGCCATTACCTCAAGGTGTACGAGGAGATCCTCGCCGTGAAGGCCGAGTGCGCGCGGGCCGACGGCCCTGACGCCCGGCTCAAGGTGATCTTCGAGACCGGCGAGCTGTCCACGTACGACAACATCCGCCGCGCCTCCTGGCTCGGCATGCTGGCGGGCGCCGACTTCATCAAGACGTCGACCGGCAAGGTGGGCACCAACGCCACGCCCGCGAACACCCTGCTGATGCTGGAGGCCGTGCGCGACTTCCGGGCGCAGACCGGCGTACAGATCGGTGTGAAGCCGGCCGGCGGCATCCGTACATCCAAGGACGCGATCAAGTTCCTGGTGCTGGTGAACGAGACCGCGGGCGAGGACTGGCTGGACAACCACTGGTTCCGCTTCGGCGCCTCCAGCCTGCTGAACGATCTGCTGATGCAGCGCCAGAAGCTCAGCACCGGCCGTTACTCCGGCCCCGATTACGTGACGGTGGACTGATCCCCATGGCATCTGCATTCGAGTACGCCCCCGCCCCCGAGTCGCGCTCGGTCGTCGATATCGCGCCCTCGTACGGCCTGTTCATCGACGGCGAGTTCACCGACGCGGCCGACGGCAAGGTTTTCAAGACGGTCTCGCCGAGCAGCGAAGAGGTGCTCTCCGAGGTCGCGCAGGCCGGCGCCGCGGACGTCGACCGGGCCGTGAAGGCGGCCCGCAAGGCGTTCGAGAAGTGGTCGGCGCTGCCCGGTTCCGAGCGCGCCAAGTACCTCTTCCGGATCGCCCGGATCATCCAGGAGCGCAGCCGCGAGCTCGCCGTTCTCGAAACCCTCGACAACGGCAAGCCGATCAAGGAGACGCGCGACGCGGACCTCCCCCTGGTCGCGGCGCACTTCTTCTACTACGCGGGCTGGGCCGACAAGCTCGACCACGCCGGCTACGGCGCGAACCCCCGCCCGCTCGGCGTCGCGGGCCAGATCATCCCGTGGAACTTCCCGCTCCTCATGCTGGCCTGGAAGATCGCCCCGGCGCTCGCCACCGGCAACACGGTGGTCCTCAAGCCCGCCGAGACGACCCCGCTCTCCGCGCTCTTCTTCGCGGACATCTGCCGCCAGGCGGGACTGCCGAAGGGTGTCGTGAACATCCTCACCGGGTACGGGGACGCGGGCGCCGCCCTCGTCGAGCACGAGGACGTCAACAAGATCGCCTTCACCGGCTCGACCGCGGTCGGCAAGGCCATCGCCCGCCAGATCGCCGGCACGAACAAGAAGGTCACCCTGGAACTGGGCGGCAAGGGCGCCAACATCGTCTTCGACGACGCCCCGATCGACCAGGCCGTCGAGGGCATCGTCACCGGCATCTTCTTCAACCAGGGCCAGGTCTGCTGCGCGGGCTCGCGCCTGCTCGTGCAGGAGTCGATCCAGGACGAGCTGCTGGACGCCCTGAAGCGCCGGCTGTCCACTCTCCGGCTCGGCGACCCGCTGGACAAGAACACCGACATCGGCGCGATCAACTCCGCGGAGCAGCTCGCCCGGATCACCGCGCTCGTCGAGACGGGCGAGGCGGAGGGCGCCGAACGCTGGTCCGCCTCCTGTGAACTCCCCTCTTCCGGCTACTGGTTCGCCCCGACGCTGTTCACGAACGTCACCCAGGCGCACACCATCGCCCGCGACGAGATCTTCGGCCCGGTGCTGTCGGTGCTGTCGTTCCGTACGCCCGACGAGGCGGTCGCCAAGGCCAACAACAGCCAGTACGGCCTCTCGGCCGGCATCTGGACGGAGAAGGGCTCCCGCATCCTCGCGGTGGCGAACAAGCTCCGGGCAGGCGTCGTCTGGGCCAACACGTTCAACAAGTTCGACCCGACCTCGCCCTTCGGCGGCTACAAGGAGTCGGGCTTCGGCCGCGAAGGCGGCCGTCACGGCCTGGAGGCGTACCTCGATGTCCGATAACCGTCTGAGCGTCTTCAAGACCTACAAGCTGTACGTCGGGGGCAAGTTCCCCCGCTCCGAGAGCGGCCGGGTGTACGAGGTGACGGACTCCAAGGGCAAGTGGCTGGCGAACGCCCCCCAGTCCTCCCGCAAGGACGCGCGTGACGCGGTCGTGGCCGCCCGCAAGGCGTTCGGCGGCTGGTCGGGTGCGACGGCGTACAACCGCGGCCAGATCCTCTACCGCATCGCGGAGATGCTGGAGGGCCGCAAGGACCAGTTCGTACGGGAAGTGGCGGACGCGGAGGGCCTGTCGAAGTCCAAGGCGGCGGCCGTCGTGGACGCGGCGATCGACCGCTGGGTCTGGTACGCGGGCTGGACCGACAAGATCGGCCAGGTCGTGGGTGGGGCGAACCCGGTCGCGGGCCCGTTCTTCAATCTGTCCACGCCCGAGCCGACCGGCGTGGTCACGGTGCTGGCGCCCCAGAAGTCCTCGTTCCTGGGCCTGGTCTCGGTGATCGCCCCGGTGATCGCGACCGGCAACACGGCGGTCGTCGTCGCCTCGGCGGACTCCCCGCTGCCGGCCCTGTCCCTGGGCGAGGTGCTGGCCACCTCCGACCTGCCGGGCGGTGTGGTCAACATCCTGTCCGGGAAGACGGCGGAGATCGCGGCACCGCTCGCGTCCCACCAGGACGTGAACGCCATCGACCTCACGGGCGCGGACGCCACTCTGGCGAAGGAGCTGGAGATCGCTGCGGCGGACAACCTGAAGCGAGTTCTCGGTCCACAGCCTGTGGACGAAGGTGGCGCCTTCGACTGGTCGGCCGATCCGGGCACCCACCGCCTGACGGCCTTCCTGGAGACGAAGACGGTCTGGCACCCGACGGGCGCACTGGGCGCTTCGGGATCGTCGTACTGACCGCGTGACGGCGGCCCGCTACTCCGGGATCCCGGAGGAGCGGGCCGTGTCCGTGCCGGTGTCCGCACCCCGGCCCGCGTCCACCTCAGCGGTGCAGCACCTCTGTCGCCTGCCCCACCACCGGCAGGTCCTTCAGTGCGCCCCCACTGGTCACCGGGCCGGTGACGGCGGCCGTGGAGACCGGCTTGAAGTCGGCGACCTGCGTTGCCACCGCGTTGTCCAGCGGGTCCACGCCCGTACCGGCCAGCGGGTCGAGGCGCAGATGCGTCACCGGTGCGATGCCGTTGTCGAGCGAGTGCCCGAGCGTTCCGGTCACCGCGCTCCCGGTCGCCCCACCGACCCCGCCGAGGCTGCTGTCGGCGCCCGCGGCCGGTGCGAGGGGCAGCGGTGCCGCCTGGGCCGCCGCACCCCCCGCACCGAGCGCGGCACCCACCGCTGTGACGGTCAGACCTGCCCGCAGCAGGGCGCGGCGCCGGGACTTGGAAAGTGCGTGACGTGCCATGGATTTCCCACCTGATCGCGACCATCGAGTAACCATCTGGATGCGTAGAGTAGTTGAGGTGTGATGCTCGATACCAACACAGGCACCGGGGGATCCCCTGAGCGGGTCAATGCCTCACACTCGTGTCCTGTGAATTCCCAACCGATCCCGACCCGCGTCGTGCTGCTCGCCGGCCCTTCCGGCTCCGGCAAGTCCTCCCTCGCCGCCCGCACCGACCTGCCGGTGCTGCGCCTGGACGACTTCTACAAGGAGGGCGACGACCCCACGCTGCCGCTCGTTCCCGGCAGTTTGGACATCGACTGGGACTCCGCGCAGTCCTGGGACTCCGATGCGGCGGTCGCCGCCATCCTGGAGCTGTGCCGCACAGGGCGTACGAACGTCCCGGTGTACGACATCGCCACGAGCTGCCGGGTCGACCGGGAGGCCCTCCACATCGAGCGCACACCACTGTTCGTGGCCGAGGGGATCTTTGCGGCGGACATAGTCGAACGGTGCCAGGAACTGGGCGTGCTCGCCGACGCGCTGTGCCTGCGCGGCCGTCCGACGACGACGTTCCGCCGTCGGCTGTTGCGGGATCTGCGGGAGGGACGGAAGTCGGTGCCGTTCCTGCTGCGGCGGGGGTGGCGGCTGATGCGGGCGGAACGGCGCATCGTGGCGCGGCAGACGGCGCTGGGTGCGTATCCGTGCGGCAAGGAGGAGGCACTGGGAAGGCTGGCCGCCGCGGCGGCGGGACGCTGCCGACGCGCGTCCGCGGCGCGGGGGACGGTGTAGCGGGCTTCCCGTAGCCGGGGGCACTGCCCCCGGCCCCCGCTCCTCAATCGCCGGAGGGGCTTGATCTTGCGCACATGTCGACGGGGCCGGACCGGACCCCCCGGCCCGTCCGACCCCGCAGCACTCCCCCGTACCCCCGTGCACCGCCGCCTCCCCCGAAGCAGCGGCCCCGCTTTCCCCGTATCCCCCGTTTCCCCCCGTCCCTTCAGGCCACCAGCTCGCCGAAGGACTCCTCCTCGTCACGGCCGAAGCTGAGGACCTCGTCCTCGCGCAGCCGGCGGAGCGACCGCCAGATGCTGGACTTCACCGTGCCGACACTGATGTCGAGTATGGCCGCGATCTCCGGGTCGGTGCGGCCCTCGTAGTAGCGCAGGACCAGCATCGTGCGCTGGAGTTCCGGCAGTCGCGCCAGCGCCTGCCAGAGCACGGCGCGCAGTTCCGTGCCGCGCATCGCGTCCGTGTCGCCCGCCGTCTCCGGCAGCTCCTCGGTCGGGTACTCGTTGAGCTTGCGCCTGCGCCAGGCGCTGATGTGCAGGTTGGTCATGGTGCGGCGCAGATAGCCACCGACCGCTGCCTTGTCGCTGATCCGGTCCCACGCCCGGTACGTCGAGAAGAGGGCGCTCTGCAGCAGATCCTCGGCCTCGAACCGGTCTCCGGTCAGGTGGTAGGCGGTTGCGTACAGGGAGGCGCGGCGCTCCCGGACGTAGGCCGTGAACGCCGTTTCGGCGTCCTCGGCCTGCGCCGGGGGCTTCCGCTCCCCTATGACCTCCCCGTACGCGGCTCCCCCGCCGCTTCCCCCGTTGGCCCCCACAGGCGCGTCGACCACCGCCATGTACGGCATGTGCTGACGCCCGACGCCACGAACGCACCCCCGGCCTCCCCCGAGCTCTCGGCTTCGCTCGAGCAGGGAGGTCCCCCCTCCGGCGCCGGACTTCTCGGTGCTCCGGCCGACATCGTGGAGACGCGTGACAACTGCGCTTGCGGTGGTGCTGTGAGTTGCGTTCATCTCGCGCCCCCCATCGGTGGAGTCCGTCCGTTCCTTGTGCCAATGAGCTTGCCGGGGCAGTTTCATCGCGCTGTCCCCCGACTGTCACAGCCCTGTCACAGGGCCTGCCGTCCGTGCGTCGCCGGTGCGCCGGATGTATGAGTCGGCGCCAACTGTCGAACTGGGGCTCCCCCATGAGTCAGAATGACCAGCGTGCCTTTCCTGTTGCTGATCGAGGACGACGACGCCATCCGCACGGCCCTCGAACTCTCGCTGTCACGCCAGGGCCACCGTGTGGCCACCGCGGCGACGGGAGAGGACGGTCTGAAACTGCTGCGTGAGCAGCGGCCGGATCTGATCGTGCTGGATGTGATGCTGCCCGGCATCGACGGTTTCGAGGTGTGCCGGCGCATCCGGCGCACCGACCAGCTGCCGATCATTCTGCTGACCGCGCGCAGCGACGACATCGACGTCGTGGTCGGGCTTGAGTCCGGTGCCGACGACTATGTGGTGAAACCCGTGCAGGGCCGGGTGCTCGACGCCCGGATCCGGGCGGTGCTGCGCCGCGGTGAGCGCGAGTCCACCGACTCCGCGACCTTCGGGAACGTGGTGATCGACCGCTCCGCGATGACCGTGACCAAGAACGGCGAGGATCTGCAGCTCACGCCGACCGAGCTGCGACTCCTGCTGGAGCTGAGCCGCCGGCCGGGCCAGGCCCTGTCGCGGCAGCAGCTGCTGCGGCTGGTCTGGGAGCACGACTACCTCGGTGACTCCCGGCTCGTGGACGCCTGTGTGCAGCGGCTGCGCGCCAAGGTGGAGGACGTACCGTCCTCGCCGACCCTGATCCGTACCGTTCGGGGTGTGGGCTACCGACTGGATTCGCCTCAGTGAGCGACGCCGCCAAACGGAGCCTGCTCACCGGGCTTCGCTGGACCAGTCTGCGACTGCGTCTCGTCGTCGTGTTCGCGCTGGTGGCGCTGACCGCCGCAGTGTCCGCCTCGGGAATCGCGTACTGGCTGAACCGCGAGGCCGTACTGACGCGTACCCAGGACTCCGCGCTCGGGGACTTCCGCCAGGAGATGCAGAACCGAGCGGCCTCGCTGCCGCTGCGTCCCACCAAGGACGATCTGCAGAACGCCGCCGTGCAGATGGCGAGCAGCTCGCCCGGCTACAGCGTGCTGCTGGTCGACGAGCGCGACGCCGGCAAGCCGATCGTCGGCAACTCCGATCTGGACACCTTCACGCTCGACAACGTGCCGCTGTCGTTGCAGAAGGCGGTCAACAAGAAGCAGCCGGTGGAGGCGGGCAACAAGTACGAGTACCACTTGTTCTGGCAGCGGGTCAGCATCCGCGGTACGCCGTATCTGGTGGGCGGTACGAAGATCATCGGTGGTGGCCCGACCGGCTACATGCTGAAGTCGCTCGACCAGGAGCGGCAGGATCTGAACTCCCTCGCGTGGTCACTGGGGATCGCCACCGGGCTCGCCCTGGTCGGCTCGGCGCTGCTCGCGCAGGCCGCCGCGACGACCGTGCTGCGGCCCGTGCAACGGCTCGGTGACGCCGCGCGCAAGCTCGGCGAGGGCAAGCTCGACACCAGGCTCGTGGTGTCCGGCACCGATGAACTCGCCGATCTCTCCCGTACGTTCAACAGGACCGCGAGTTCGCTGGAGAAGAAGGTCGCGGACATGAGCGCGCGGGACGAGGCGAGCCGGCGGTTCGTCGCCGACATGTCCCACGAGCTGCGCACCCCGCTCACCGCGCTGACCGCCGTCACCGAAGTGCTGGAGGACGAGGCGGACAGCCTGGACCCGATGATCGCGCCCGCGGTGCATCTCGTGGTGAGCGAGACCCGGCGCCTCAACGACCTGGTGGAGAACCTGATGGAGGTCACCCGCTTCGACGCGGGTACGGCCCGGCTCGTCCTCGACACGGTCGATGTCGCCGACCAGGTCACCGCCTGCATCGACGCCCGCGCGTGGCTGGACGCGGTGGATCTGGACGCCGAGCGCGGCATGATGGTCCGCCTCGACCCGCGTCGGCTCGATGTGATCCTGGCGAATCTGATCGGCAACGCGCTCAAGCACGGCGGCTCGCCGGTACGGGTCTCGGTACGGACCGAGGGCGACGAACTCGTCATCGAGGTCCGCGACCACGGCCCCGGTATCCCCGAGGACGTCCTGCCGCATGTCTTCGACCGGTTCTACAAGGCCAGCGCGTCCCGGCCGCGCTCCGAGGGCAGTGGTCTCGGTCTGTCGATCGCCATGGAGAACGCGCACATCCACGGTGGTGACATCACGGCCGCGAACTCGCCGGACGGCGACGGCGCGGTGTTCGTACTGCGCTTGCCGCGCGATGCCGAGCCGCTCACCCGTTCCGCCGGGGATCACGACGCGGGGGTTCAGGACGAGGAGGGCGACGCGACGTGATGGGCAGCAACCGCCGGGCACACCGTTCGGCCGTGGCGCTGGCCGGTGCCGTGATCACGGCCGTGCTGGCCGCGGGCTGCGGGATCAGGACCACCTCGGTGCCGGTGGACGCCGGGGCCGCACCGTCCCAGGTGCCGTGCTCGATGTCCGCGGAGGACGTCGCCACCCAGGCCCTCCAGGGCATCCCCGTACAGATCTATCTGGTCTGTTCCTCGCAGCTGGTCACGGTGGACCGAACGGTACAGGTCGGCGACACGAAGTCGGACCGGGTCCGGATCGCGCAGGCGCTCCTGGACGAGCTGGAGCAGAAGCCGCCCGCCGATGAGCGGCAGGCCGGGTTCTCCACGGCCGTCCCGGCGACCCTGCAGATCAGCGCGGCCCGCCGCGGCGACCGGCAGGGCACGCTGCGGCTCAGCGAGCAGCCGGAGGACCTGCCGTCCGAGGCTCTGGCGCAGATCGTGTGTACGTACGCGGAGAGCGAGTCGCTCGCCCCGGACGGCACGGTGGTGCTGGGCGGGCCGGGGAACTACGCGCCGCGTGGGTATCTGTGCACCTCGGAGACGAAGGCCAAGCCGAAGGCGGCACCGACGCTGGGGGCGGGGACGGGGGCCTGAGCGGGGGCCGGGGGCGTCCGGCGGCCGGTTCTGCTGTCCTCAAGCGCCGGCCGGGCCGGGTTTTTGCGTCGTGCCGGCCGGTTTTTTGCATGGTCCCGGCCGGTTTTGTCGCCGTCACGGCTGAGATCCGGGTTCGTCGGGCCGGGCGGAACCGATCCTGCCGCCCGGCGCGTCTTGGGGGGCGTGCGTCAAGGTTCGGGCAGTCAAGCTGTCATTCGCTTCCGCGCGGTCGGGGTATCTCTCCTCCTCGCGCATCTGTTGCTTGTCGGGTGGCTGACGCTGCGCCCGCTCGATGTGCCGTGGATGACCGCCTCGAATCTTCAACCGTTCGCCGGTATCAGAGCGGACCTGTCCCTGGGCCCGGTCGAGGCCGCTCGCCGGATCGGTAAGGGGCTGCTGCTGCTCGCCCCGCTGGGCGTGCTGCTGCCGGTGGCCGGGGGCCGGCTGTTCGTCTCCCCGTGGGCCTCGCTGGCCCGTACCGTCGCGGCGGGGGCGCTGATCTCGCTGGCCATCGAACTGGCGCAGACCGGGGTGCCGGGGCAGGTCGTCGATGTCGACTCGCTGCTGCTGAACACCACCGGTGTGGCACTCGCCCATCTGCTGGTCGTTCCCATAGGCCGGGCGCGGCTGCGCCGCAGGAACCAGCGGCGGGTCAGGGTGCTGCCCCACCCCAGGGACGAGGCGGCTCAGGGGTCGACCCCGACGATTCCCAGGGTCGGTATCGCACCGTAGAGCGACGCTTTGCCCCTGTTCGCCGGGCGACCATGGATGCATCGGGAGCACGAAGGAGCTGCTCCCCAGTAACGGTTCACGAAGGAGCCCACCATGGCCGCACTTGCCCGCCCCCGTGACGGACGCATGATCGGCGGAGTGTGCGCAGCGTTGGCAAGGCGCTTCGGCACCTCCGCGGGAACCATGCGCATCATCTTCCTGGTCTCCTGCCTGCTGCCGGGGCCGCAGTTCCTGCTCTATCTGGCGCTGTGGGTGCTGTTCCCGTCCGAGAAGACGCCGTCCGCCGCCTGGTGATCCGCGTACGCACAACACGCCTGTGGGGCGGACACCCGGTTCGGGTGTCCGCCCCACAGGCGTGTGTACGGCGGATCAGCCGCCGAGCGGGAGACCGTTGGTCGACAGGCCGCTGGTGCTCAGACCTCCCGCGGGCAGACCACCGATCAGACCCTTGACCGGAGTGGTGGCGTCGCCGACGAGCTTCTGCCGGCCGGTGCCGAGCAGCTTGGTGGCCGTGTCCTGGGCCGGCAGGGTCCGGGTGGCGTTCTCCACTGCCGAGCCGGCGACCGGCAGTGCCGCGGCGTCGGCCGGGAGCACGGTGGCGGATGCGGTCCCCGCGGCGGCAGCGGCGAAAGCGGCACCGAGAGCGGCGACGCCGAGTGTCCTGACAGCAGACTGCTTCATGTGAAATTCATCCTTGGGGAAGGGGATGTGAGCGGCTCTGAAACGTAGTCAGCTCACTGCCCGTCCCGCAAACATGCCGACACACGGAAAACGGCCGGGATTTCGCAGTCCCGGCCGTTTTCCGCGGAGGTGCGGTTCAGCCCGCGGAAGAGGAAGGCACGCTGGTCGCAGCGGTCTGCTCGAAGAGCCACTCGGACTTCAGCTCGGCATATCCGGGCTTGATCACGTCATTGATCATCGCCAGACGTTCATCGAAAGGAATGAATGCCGACTTCATCGCATTGACGGTGAACCACTGCATGTCATCGAGTGTGTATCCGAAAGTCTCGGTCAGCTTCTCGAATTCATGGCTCATGCTCGTACCGCTCATCAGCCGGTTGTCCGTGTTCACCGTGGCCCGGAAATGCAGCTTCCGCAGCAGCCCGATGGGGTGGTCGGCGTACGAGGCGGCGGCGCCGGTCTGGAGGTTGGAGGTCGGGCACAGCTCCAGCGGGATGCGCTTGTCCCGTACGTAGGAGGCGAGGCGGCCGAGCTTCACACCGCCGTCCTCCGCGACCTCGATGTCGTCGATGATGCGGACGCCGTGGCCGAGCCGGTCGGCGCCGCACCACTGGAGCGCCTGCCAGATCGACGGCAGGCCGAAGGCCTCGCCCGCGTGGATGGTGAAGTGGTTGTTCTCGCGCTTGAGGTACTCGAAGGCGTCCAGGTGCCGGGTGGGCGGGAAGCCGGCCTCCGCGCCCGCGATGTCGAAGCCGACGACGCCCTGGTCCCGGTAGCGGTTGGCGAGCTCGGCGATCTCCAGGGAGCGGGCGGCGTGCCGCATCGCGGTGAGGAGGGCACCCACACGGATGCGGTGCCCGTCCAGGCGGGCCCGCTGCTCGCCCTTGCGGAAGCCCTCGTTGACCGCCTCGACGACCTCTTCGAGGGTCAGCCCGGCTTCCAGGTGCTGCTCCGGGGCGTACCGCACCTCGGCGTACACGACACCGTCGGCGGCCAGGTCCTCGGCGCATTCGGCGGCCACCCGGACCAGCGCGTCGCGGGTCTGCATGACGGCGCAGGTGTGGGCGAACGTCTCCAGGTAGCGCTCCAGCGATCCGGAGTCGGCTGCCTCGCGGAACCAGATGCCGAGCTTGTCGGGCTCGGTCTCGGGAAGTCCGTCGTAGCCGCTCGCGAGGGCGAGGTCGACGATCGTTCCCGGGCGCAGGCCACCGTCGAGATGGTCGTGGAGAAGAACCTTGGGGGCACGCCGGATCTGGTCCTGGCCGGGCACATGGAGGGTCGGGCTCATCATTTGGGCACTCTAGCGCCTACGCGCGTAGATTGTCGCTTGCCGATATGTAACAGTGACCGCGAATACGGGTGGAGTACACCTACCCTTCTGACACTGTTCTGTCATGGCACAGCGCGCACTCCCCCTGCCTGCTGCGAGGCTGGGACGGGCCGTCAGGACGGCCGGAGCACCATCTGCGGTCAGCGGCGTGGTTCTGCTGCTCCCGGACGGCGAGGCCGACTCGCACCGCCGCCCTTCCCCCCTCTCGTACGCCCTCCAGCTGCCACTGGCCCGCACCCTGGCCCGCGCGGGCCGGGAGGACGGGCTCGCCGCGCATGTCGTGCGCTATCGCTGTCGCGGTTGGAACGCGACCGACTCGCAGCTCGCGGCGGACGCCCGATGGGCGGTGGACGAGGTCGTACGACGCTACGGCGACGTCCCCGTCTGTCTCGCCGGCCACGGCATGGGCGGCCGGGCCGCACTCCGCGCGGGCGGCCACGCCGCGGTCAACTCCGTTCTGGCGATGGCCCCTTGGCTGCCCGACAGCTCGACGGACGAGCCGGAGCCGGTGAAGCATCTGCTCGGCCGGCAGGTTCTGCTCGTCCACGGCACGAACGACGCCCGCACCGACCCCGAACTCTCCTTCCGTCTGGCCGAACGCGCCAAGAAGGCCAACCGCGACACCTGCCGCTTCGAGGTCCACTCGGACGGCCACAGCCTGCGCCAGCACCGGGCCGAAGTGGTCGCGCTGGCAACGGACTTCGTCCGCGGATCGCTCTTCGGCCGGGCATACGCCCGCCCGGTCGCCGACGCCCTGGCGGCGCCGCCTCCGCTGGGGTTGCGGATGCCGCTGGCAGCGGGGTTCGGGAGGTCGCTGCGGGACTGAGGCGAGCAGGCCGGTCGGCCGGTACCGCGGGTGGGTTCCGGCCCGGCCGATCAGCTGCTGATGAAAACGAGCAGGTCGGCGTCGAAGACCTCGTTGCACGGAGCGACCTCGGCAGGGCCGTGCGAAGCTCCGGCATCACCGAGGGCCGTCGGGCGGAAGCACCGCGTCACCCTCGCCTCCCCGCCCGGCTCAGTCCGGCAGCAGATGCCCCCGCCGCGACAGCAGGAAGCGTTTGAAGGCGGCCACCGGTGGGGTGTCCGGGTGGCCGTCCAGCCAGGCGACGCCGATCTCGCGGGCCGCCCTCGGGGCCGTGACGGTGAGTTCCACGACGCCGGGGCGGGCCACCGCGGGCGGTGGCAGCAGGGCCACGCCGAGGCCGGCCGCGACCAGACCGCGCAGGGTCTCCGCCTCCTCGCCCTCGAAGGCGACACGTGGTGCGAAGCCCGCCTCCGCACACAGGTCGTCGGTGATCCGCCGCAGGCCGTAGCCGGGTTCGAGGGTGACGAACTTTTCGTCGGCGGCCTCCGCCAGTCGGATGCGGCGGCGCGAGGCGAGGCGGTGGTCCTCGGGGACGACGAGGCGCAGCCGCTGTTCGTCGAGGCGGCGGGCGACCAGATCGGGGGCGTCCGGGACGGGTGAGGTGAGGCAGAGGTCGAGGCCGCCGGCCCTCAGGCGTTCGATCATCGCCTCGCCGTAGTTCTGCACGAGCTGGAAGCGGACCCGGGGGTGGTCGGCGCGGAAGGCGCGGATCAGGGCGGGGACGGTTTCCGAGCCCATGGTGTGGAGGAACCCGAAGGCGACCTTGCCGGTGGCCGGGTCGGCGTCTGCCCGTACCGAGTCGGCGGCCTTCTCGACCTCGGCGAGGGCCCGCTCGGCGGAGCCCAGGAAGGTGCGGCCCGCCGGGGTGAGGGAGACGGTACGGCCCTTGCGGGCGAACAGGGCGACTCCCAGGTCCTGTTCGAGCCTGACCATCGACCGCGAGAGCGTCGACTGCGGGACGCCGAGCTCGTGCGCGGCGCGGGTGACGTGCTCGTGGCGGGCCACCGCCTCGAAGTGGGCCAGTCGCGGCGCGAGCACGGCGCGAATGTCTTCTTCGTAACTACTGGGTGACAGCCGGGGCTGTGAGCTGCGTTCATGCACCATGGGATTGATTATCGCCACTTCGTGCATTGGACGCATGAAAGCGGAAAGCCTACTTTCGAAGCATGCCTCCTGCCAGTACCGGGGCGTCCACCCTCACCGTGGCCGCCTCGCCCCAGCCGTCCCCAGTCGCCACCGCCGACTCCCCCGCCACCACCGCGCCGGACCGTCTCGAACCGGGCCGCCCCGGCTACCGCCGGATGAGCTTCGCGCTCTTCGCCGCAGGTGTCGCGACCTTCGCACTTCTCTACTCCACGCAGGCCCTGCTGCCCGCCATCTCCGCCTCTCTCGGCGCCACGGCCGGACAGGCCAGCTGGACGGTCTCCGCGGCGACGGGCGCACTGGCGCTGTGCGTGCTGCCGATGAGCGCGCTCTCCGAGCGGTTCGGACGGCGGCAGATGATGACCGCCTCGCTGACGGTCGCCGTGCTGGTCGGGCTGCTCGTCCCCTTCGCCCCCTCGCTGGGCTGGCTGATCGCGCTGCGCGCCGTCCAGGGCGCGGCGCTGGCCGGACTGCCCGCATCCGCGATGGCGTATCTGGCGGAGGAGGTACGGCCGAAGGCGCTGGTCGCCGCGATCGGACTGTTCGTGGCGGGCAACAGCATCGGCGGGATGAGCGGCCGTATCCTCACCGGCTGGGTCGCCCAGCTGTGGGGCTGGCGGGCGGCGCTCGGCGCGGTCGGGCTGCTGGCCGTGGCCTGCGCGGTCGTCTTCCACTTCATGATCCCCCGGGCCCGGCACTTCACCCCCGGTTCGCTGAACCCGAAGGCACTCGCGAAGACCGTGGGCGGGCACCTCGCCGATCCGCTGCTGCGCCGGCTGTACGCGATCGGCGCGCTGTTCATGACGGTGTTCGGCGCGGTCTACACGGTGATCGGCTACCGCCTGGTGGAGGCGCCGTTCAACCTCCCGCAGGGGGTCGTCGGCTCGATCTTCCTGGTCTACCTCGTCGGTACGGTCTCCTCCGCCGGGGCCGGCCAGCTGGTCGCCAGGCTCGGCCGACGGGGCGCGCTGTATCTGGCCGTCTCCACCACGGCCGCCGGCCTGCTGCTCTCGCTCGCCGACCAGCTGGCCGCCGTACTCCTCGGCCTGGTCCTGATCACGGCGGGCTTCTTCGCCGGGCACGCGGTCGCCTCCTCGTCCGTGAGCCGTACGGCGACGAAGGGCCGTGCCCAGGCGTCGGCGCTCTACCAGTCCGCGTACTACGTGGGCTCCAGCGCGGGCGGAACGCTCGGCGCGGTCGCCTTCCACGCCGGAGGCTGGGCCGGGACCGTATCGCTGGGGCTGTTCGCAGTCCTCGGCGTCGTCTCGATCACGCTGTACGGCACGCGGGCCGCACGCGCCGAGCGTCGCCGGCTCGTGCCGGTGGTATCCGTACAGAACTGAGCCGGGCGTCCGTACAGAACTGAGACATACGACGCACAACCATCCACTCCCCGACGCGCGTCTAGCAGGCGGAAGCACCTCACGGCGCACGAAGGGAAGTCGGAGTACATGAGAGTCGCAGGGAACATACGAGGGGTTCGGGCGCGGCGCGCACTCGCGCTGTCCGTCGCCGGTCTGATGGCGGCGCCCGCCCTCGTCCTGGGCACCGGCGGATCCGCGCAGGCGGCGTCCTGCACGACGTCCACCGGGCCGTACCAGAAGCAGGTCGAGAAGTATCTGCACCGGCCGGTCGACGGCAAGCAGTCGGCCGCCGACTGCAAGGCGATCCAGTCGTTCCAGCGCACCTACGGTGTCACCCCGGACAGCGGTTACGCCGGGCCGGTCACCTGGCGCACGATGAAGACGCTCACGGCCCAGAAGGCGGCCGGCAAGAACCCGAACAAGGACAAGAAGTGCCCCACCAACAAGGGGCGCATCGCATGTGTGGACCTGACCCGTCAGCTGAGCTGGATCCAGGACGGCGCCAAGCTGAAGTTCGGTCCGGTGCCGATCCGCAGCGGCCGCAACGGGTACGAGACCCGCACCGGGTCCAAGAAGATCTACATGCGGCACATCAACCACGTTTCGTCGATCTACCACGTGTCGATGCCGTACGCCCAGTTCTTCGACGGCGGCCAGGCGTTCCACTCGGTGGGCCTGAAGATGTGGAACCCGCCGGGGTCGCACGGCTGCGTCAACATGCGCGGCGCCGACGCGAAGTCGTACTGGAATCTGCTGAAGAACGGCGACGACGTGTACGTGTACGGACGCAAGCCCGGCACCTGACCGGAGCGTGACCGGAAGGTGTGCCGCTACGGCACTTCCCGCCCCCGTTGTCAGTGCCCTGCTGTAGCTTCCGAAGTGCTGAAGTGAGTGGCGTCACAGCGCAACAGGGGTGGAGCGATGAGTGATCAGACGGCGACGGCGGACATCGACAGCCGGCTGGAGGGACACCGGGTCGAGCTGACCGGCTACTGCTACCGGATGCTCGGCTCGGCCTTCGAGGCGGAGGACGCGGTACAGGACACGCTGGTGCGTGCCTGGCGCAACTTCGAGAAGTTCGAGGGGCGTTCCTCGTTGCGGTCCTGGTTGTACCGCATCGCCACCAACGTCTGTCTGGACATGCTGAACGCGGGCAACAAGCGGGCCCGTCCCGTCGATCTGACGGGTCCGACGCCGCTCGCCCAGGCGGCGCTCAACCCGTTGCCGGAGAACACCTGGCTGGAGCCGATGCCGGACGGGCGGATCCTGCCGTCGGTGGCCGACCCGGCGGAGGCCGCGGTGGCCCGGGAGTCGGTGCGACTCGCGTTCGTCGCCGCGTTGCAGCATCTGCCGTCCAAGCAGCGGGCCGTACTGATCCTGCGCGAGGTGCTGGCCTGGAAGGCGAGCGAGGTCGCCGAGCTGCTCGAAACCTCGGTCGCCTCGGTGAACAGCGCCCTCCAGCGGGCGCGCGCGACCCTCGCGGACCACGAGGGTCTGACCGCCGACACCGCCGATCCGCTCGACGAGGAGCAGCGCAAGCTCCTCGATCGGTACGTCGCGGCCTTCGAGGGGTACGACATGGCGGCGCTGACCGCGCTGCTCCATGAGGACGCCGTGATGACCATGCCGCCGTTCGACCTCTGGCTCCAGGGGCACGACGACATCACCGGCTTCATGCGCACCATGGGTGCGAGCTGCGAGGGCTCACGGCTGGTGGCGACGGCGGCGAACGGCACCCCGGCGTTCGCGCACTACAAGCCGAATCCGGACGGGCCGGGGTTCGTGCCGTGGGCGGTGCAGGTCATCGACGTCTCGGAGGGCTCGATCACGGGGATGCACTGCTTCCTGGACACACCCCGCTGGTTTCCGCTGTTCGGTCTGCCGGATCATCTCGACGCCGACGCGGCATGAGGCGCGGCGTACGGAACGTGCTGGTGGCGGGCTGGGTGGTGCTCGCGGCCGGGGGCTGGGGGCTGACCCGGTGGCTGGGTGAGCCCGTCGCCATCGACGGGCCCACGCCCGGGACCGTCCGGACTCCGAATCCCGTCTCCGGCGGCGGACCGGGTCCGCAGCCGGAGCACGAGTGCGACGGCGCCAGTCGCGCGTCGAGCCTGTCCCCGGCGGTGTCCCCGTTCCCCACAGCGACGGCGGTCCGGGACAGCGGCATGGTCAGACAATCGGTCTGCGTGCGGTTGAAGGGAAGGAGCCCGGCGGGCCCGAGCGGGGACTGAACGTCGGGCGGGGCAGGCGGACAGCGGTGCACGCTCCCCGAAGCACCGCCCCTTCAGGCCTCGTTCCCCGCGACCCCGTCCCCGGTCCCGCACCCCACGTCCACCACATCGGCCAGCCCCACCAGGTCGAGCAGGCTCTGCAGTTCGGGTGGCACATTGCGCAGCCGCAGCCGCCTGCCGCCCGCACGGCGTGCGACGAGCCCCAGCCGCGCCACCGCCTCGACCAGGGCCAGATCCGCCTGTACGACCCCGCCCACGTCGCAGTCCACCCCGGCACCCGGGTCGCGGACGGTGCCCTCGGAGTCGTACAGCAGCGACTCCAGCTCGGCGCAGAGACCCGGCACCGCGGCCCGCGTGACGCGGCCGGTGACGACGAGAACGATCGGGATCATGGCTTCCACATCAGGGAGACCGGTCCGGCGGCCGAAACTCATCGCTGCCCGCTTCCGCGCTTTCCCGGCGTCCCGGCCCTGTGCACGCCCCGCACCCTGCCCAGCACTGCCCCCGCCCGCCTCGCCCCCGCCCGCCTCGCCCTCGGCCGGCGCACGACCGGCAGTCGTCCCTCCGGTCCGTCCCGAACCGATGAACTTCCGTCAACTCCCGTCTCACGTGCGGTTTCTGTGAACCTTCTCGATCAATTCCTCCTCTAGGTACGTGAACCGGTCGGCACCGGCGACCCATTCGGTGCCGACTGACCAGTGGCCCCCAGGGGGCCGCCTGATTCTCCAGGGGGAGAGTTGCGCAGACACGTGAGAAGCGCGTGTGTTTCGACCATCGCCACGGCGGCCGCCGTGGCGCTCGCAGCCGGGATGACCACCCCGGCCATGGCACAACCCGACGCGGGCCGCCCGGCAGACGCCAAGTCCGTGGCCCGGCACCAGTTGACGCTCATCACCGGCGACCGCGTCTCGGTGGACGCCAAGGGCCGGGTCGTCGGCTTCCGGCCCGCCAAGGGGCGCGAGAACATACCCGTGCAGCGACAGATACACGACGGGCACACCCTGCTCGTCCCGGCCGACGCACACCAGCTGATCAGCTCCGGAAAGCTGGACCGCCGGCTGTTCGACGTCACCGAGCTGAACCGTGCGGAGAACCGCAGGGCCCAGAAGGCGGGCCTGAAGCTCATCGTCGCCTACCGGGGAGCCCAGGCGGCGGCCGCGAAGGCGGAGGTCCGTGACGCCGGCTCCACCCGGGTCGGCCGGACCCTGAAGTCGCTGAACGCCGAGTCGGTGACCACACCGGAGCACGACGCCCAGGACGTCTGGCACGCGCTCACCAGCAAGCCCTCGCACGGCGCCCAGCGCACCACGGCCGCCGGTATCGACCGGGTCTGGCTGGACGGCGTACGCAAGGCGAGCCTCGACAAGAGCGTGCCGCAGATCGGTGTGCCGTCCGCGTGGAAGGCCGGTTACACCGGAAAGGGCGTCAAGATCGCCGTCCTGGACACCGGTGTGGACACCACCCACCCCGACCTCCAGGGCCAGATCCTCGACACGAAGAACTTCACCTCCTCCCCCGACACCAAGGACCGCGTCGGGCACGGCACACATGTGTCCTCGATCGCGGCCGGTACGGGCGCCAAGTCGGGCGGGAAGTTCAAGGGCGTCGCCCCGGACGCCAAGCTGCTCGAGGGCAAGGTGCTCGACGACGACGGCTTCGGCGACGACTCCGGCATCCTGGCCGGCATGGAGTGGGCGGTCGCGCAGGGCGCCGACATCATCAACCTGAGCCTCGGCGGCGGCGACACCCCCGAGATCGATCCGCTCGAAGCGGCGGTGAACAAGCTGTCGGCCGACAAGGGCGTCCTGTTCGCCATCGCGGCGGGCAACGAGGGCGCCGGCGCCGGCACGGTCGGCTCCCCGGGCAGCGCGGACGCCGCACTGACCGTCGGCGCGGTCGACGACAACGACGAGCTGGCCGACTTCTCCAGCCGCGGCCCGCGCAACGGCGACGGCGCGATCAAGCCCGATGTCACCGCCCCCGGCGTGGACATCACGGCGGCGGCCGCACCCGGCTCCGCCATCGACCAGGAGGTCGGGCAGAACCCGCCGGGCTATCTGACGATCTCCGGTACGTCGATGGCGACCCCGCACGTCGCGGGCGCCGCGGCGCTCCTCAAGCAGCAGCACCCGCAGTGGAAGTACGCCGAGCTCAAGGGCGCGCTCACGGCCTCGACGAAGCCGGGCGCGTACACACCGTTCGAGCAGGGCTCGGGCCGGATCGCCGTCGACAAGGCGATCGCCCAGACCGTCGTCGCCGACCCTGTCTCGGTGAGCTTCGGTGTGCAGCAGTGGCCGCACACCGATGACACCCCGGTCAGCAAGAAGCTGACGTACCGCAACCTCGGTACGACGGACGTCACCCTCGACCTCGCGGTCACGGCCACCGGTCCGAAGGGCAAGCCCGCCCCGGCCGGCTTCTTCGCCCTCGGCGCCGACAAGGTGACCGTCCCCGCGGGCGGCACCGCTGATGTGCCGCTGACCGTGAACACCAAGCTAGGCGGTTCGGACGACGGCACGTACTCCGCGTACGTCGTCGGGACGGGCGGCGGCCAGAGCGTCCGCACCGCGGCCGCGGTCGATCGCGAGATCGAGTCGTACGACCTCACCGTCAGGACGATCGGGCGCGACGGCAAGCCTGCCGAGTTCGCCCAGACCGACCTCTACGGCCTCTCGGGAACGGCGCTCGGCCAGTTGCTCTCCCCGACGAGCACCAACGGCACGGCCAAGATCCGTCTCCCCAGGGGCGGTTACGCGCTGAACGGGGCTGTCACCGTCGACCCCGAGGACTATTCCAAGGGCACTGACTGGCTGGCGCAGCCAAAGCTGGACGTCACCAAGAACCTCACCGTGACGCTCGACGCGCGCAAGGCGAAGCCGGTGAACATCACCGTGCCCGCCACCGGGACGAAGTCCCTGCTGGCCGCGCCCGACCTCCAGTTCACGACCGATGACACCGGCTACACCTACAGCTGGATCCTCGACACGTACAAGAACTTCCGCACCGCGCACTTCGGACCGAAGGTCACCGACGGCTCGCTCTCCCAGCACTGGCTCGGCAGCTGGAGCAAGGGAACCTCGACCCGGTACGAAATCGCGGCCGGCGGTCCGGTGACCCAGGCAGCCACCGGTTTCGAACGGAAGTACACCACCGGCCAACTGGCCGAGGTCAGCCTCACTCTCGGCTCGCCCGCCAAGGGCAAGACCGGTGAGATCGCCCCGTCTGGCACGTTGCCCGGCATGGCCAGCGGCTGGGCGGCCTATTCCCTCCACAAGATCCCCGGCACCGCCACCGTCTATGTCTCCACCGCCGACAAGGCCCAGTGGAGCTTCGGCTTCAGCCAGAACGGCCCGGCCGACGAGGACGGCTACCCGGTGACCGAGGCGCAGTACTCCATCGCCCCGCAGTCCCTGAAGGCCGGCAAGTCCTACACGAAGAAGGTCAACACCGCGGTGTTCGGCCCCGCGGTCGGCTCCGAGTACGGCATCCTCCGCGACGGCGACGACATCGTCGGCAAGCTTCCGCTGGTGGCCGACGGGCGCGGCAACCTCGGTGATTCCGCCTACAGTTCGGCCAAGACGGTCCTGTACCGCAACGGCAAGAAGCTCGCCCAGAACGAGGACCCGCTGACGGGCTTGGCCCCCATCGCTGTGCCGTCCGCCGCCGCCGACTACCGGCTGACGACTTCGATGCGGCGCAGCACCGCACTATCCCCGGTCTCCACCCGGATCGACGCGAGCTGGACCTTCCGCTCCAAGCGGACCTCGGGCCCGGCCATGCTGCCGGTCTCCACGGTGCGGTTCACACCCAACGTCACCGCGGACAGCAGGGTCACGGCCGGCCGGACCGCTTCCGTGCCCGTGACGGTGCAGGGTGCGGCCGCCGGCAAGAACCTCAAGTCACTGACGGTGTACGTCAGTTACGACGCCGGAAAGACCTGGAAGAAGACCACGGTCAAGTCGGGCAAGCTCTCCGTGAAGAACCCGGCCAAGGGCAAGTCCATCTCGTACCGGGCCGATGTCACCGACAAGCAGGGCAACAAGTCGTCGGTGTCGATCTACAACGCGTACTTCGGCAAGTAAGTGAGCCGATAGGCGCACCGACCGTATGAGAGCGGCCCGCCGGGACGGATCACTCCGTTCCGGCGGGCCGTTCGCGCACCCACGGGACCGGCACGGCATCGCTTCTCAGCCGGCCGGGAAGAACCCGGTGTCCAGTACCAGCGCGAACGGCTCGGGAAGCGTCAGCTTCTCCCCGTACTCGACCGCGTCCAGGACCCGGTAGATACCGTCGGCGGGTTCCCCGTACAAGGTGGCGGTGGGGCGGCCGGAGTGCCAGGGGTCCAGGAGCAGGAAGAGTTCGACACCGGCCTTCGCGTATCCGTGCGCCTTGCCGATGCGGTCGTGGTTGGCATTGGCCTGCGAGGTGATCTCGACGACGAGCCGGGCCTCTTCCGCCGGTACGCGGTTTCCAGGCCCGGTCGCCACGGCACGCGGCACGACGGCGAGATCGGGGATGTAGAGCCCGGCGCGGCCCGGCACGGCGACACCGAGGGTCTGGTAGATCCCCCAGTCCTCCGGGATCACGGAGTAGAGCCTGCGCTGCAGCAGTTCCGCGGTGGTGTTGTGGTCCTTGGACGGCGGTGGCGACACGGTGACGATCCCCTCGATGATCTCCACCTTGCAGCCCTCGGGTGCGTCCGTCTCCTCCCAGATCCGGACGAGGTCGTCCCAGTCCTGGCCGTGGCCCGGCGCGGGGTCGACGGTGAGTGCGCCCATGGCGGTCTCCTCTATCGGTGCGTCACCGAGTCCAGCATGCCGAACGGGACCGGCGGCAGTCCACCGGTCCCGTTCACCCGAACGAGGAAGCCGCAGGTCAGGCGATACGTTCCCGCACCACGGGGGTGGCCGTGAAGTCCGTACCGGCCGGGGCGATGTCGTACGAGGAGGGCAGGGCCTTCAGCGCGTAGTCGAACTTCTCGGGGGTGTCGGTGTGCAGCGTCAGCAGCGGCTGTCCGGCCGTGACCGTGTCACCGGGCTTGGCGTGCAGTTCGATGCCCGCGCCCGCCTGCACCGGGTCCTCCTTGCGGGCCCGGCCCGCGCCGAGGCGCCAGGCGGCGACGCCGATGTCGTACGCGTCCAGGCGGGTCAGTACGCCGGTGGACGGGGCCGTCACGACGTGCTGCTCGCGGGCGACCGGAAGCGTGGCGTCCGGGTCGCCGCCCTGGGCGGAGATCATCCGGCGCCAGACGTCCATCGCGGAGCCGTCGGCGAGGGCCTTCTCCGGGTCGGCGTCCCCCAGCCCGGCCGCGTCCAGCATCTCGCGGGCGAGGGCCAGGGTGAGGCCGATGACGTCCTTCGGGCCGCCGCCGGCCAGTACCTCGACCGACTCGCGCACCTCCAGGGCATTGCCCGCGGTCAGGCCGAGCGGGGTGGCCATGTCGGTGAGCAGCGCGACCGTCCGAACTCCGCTGTCGGTGCCCAGCGCGACCATGGTGGAGGCCAGCTCGCGGGCGTCCTCGATGGTCTTCATGAAGGCGCCCGAGCCGACCTTGACGTCCAGGACGAGTGCGCCGGTGCCCTCGGCGATCTTCTTGGACATGATCGAGCTGGCGATCAGCGGGATGGCCTCGACGGTGCCCGTGACATCGCGGAGCGCGTACAGCTTCTTGTCGGCGGGGGCGAGCCCGTCACCGGCGGCGCAGATCACGGCGCCGGTGGTGTCCAGGACGCCCAGCATCTCGGCGTTCGAGAGGTGGGCGCGCCAGCCGGGGATGGACTCCAGCTTGTCGAGCGTGCCGCCGGTGTGGCCGAGTCCGCGGCCGCTGAGCTGAGGAACGGCGGCGCCGCAGGCGGCGACCAGCGGGGCGAGCGGCAGGGTGATCTTGTCACCGACGCCGCCGGTGGAGTGCTTGTCGGTGGTGGGGCGGGAGAGCGAGTCGAAGTTCATCCGCTCGCCGGAGGCGATCATGGCGGCGGTCCAGCGGGCGATCTCCGTACGGTTCATACCGTTCAGCAGGATCGCCATGGCCAGCGCGGACATCTGCTCGTCGGCCACCTCGCCGCGGGTGTAGGCATCGATGACCCAGTCGATCTGTTCGGGGGTCAGCTCGCCCCGGTCGCGCTTGGTGCGGATGACGGAGATGGCGTCCATGTCCTGGGAGTCCTTCCGGCCGATACGTACGTACGCAAGAGTCCTGAATGACTCTACGCGCATAGAGGGTTGAGATGGGCGTGGCCCTCCCGACGGGCAGGAGGGCCACGGTGGTGCTGCTGCAGATGGTCTCTACTTCAGATGGTCCGGTCCGAACGCCTGCGGCAGCATCTCGTCGAGCGTGCGCAAGCCGTCCGGCGTCTCCAGGATCAGCTCCGGCCCGCCGAACTCGTACAGCAACTGCCTGCACCTGCCGCACGGCACCAGGATCTCGCCCGCCCCGTCCACACAGGTGAAGTGGGTCAGCCGCCCGCCACCGGTGGCGTGGAGCTGGGAGACCAGGCCGCACTCGGCGCACAGCCCGATGCCGTACGAGGCGTTCTCGACGTTGCAGCCGGACACCGTCCGGCCGTCGTCGACGCGGGCCGCGGCGCCGACCGGATAGTGCGAGTAGGGAACGTACGCACGTGTCATGACGGACCGTGCGGCGCTACGCAGCGCCGCCCAGTCGACCTCCGCGGCGGCCGTCACTTGCCCTGGCCCTTCCGGTAGCGCATGCCGTCCGCCTTCGGCATCCGCAGCCGCTGGGCGGAGAGCGAGAGGACGAGCAGCGTGACGATGTACGGGGTGGCGCTCACGAACTCGGTGGGCACCGTGTCCGTGGCGAGGTACCAGACCAGCACCGCGGCGGCGATGACCGCGCTGACCGCGCCCTGGACGAAGCTCTTGCGGTAGAGCTTCCAGGCGGCGAGCACGGCCAGCACGACCACGAGCAGCAGGAGCAGCGCGTGGACGGACTCGCCTCCGTTGCGCAGTTGGAGCGCGTCGGCGAAGCCGAACAGGCCGGCGCCCATGGCGAGCCCGCCGGGCCGCCAGTTGCCGAAGATCATCGCGGCGAGACCGATGTATCCGCGGCCGCCGGTCTGGCCCTCGTTGTAGATGTGCGAGGTGACGAGCGAGAGGAAGGCACCGCCGAGGCCGGCCATGCCGCCGGAGACGATCACCGCGATGTACTTGTAGCGGTAGACGTTCACACCGAGCGACTCGGCGGCGACCGGGTTCTCGCCGCAGGAGCGCAGCCGCAGCCCGAACGAGGTCTTCCACAGCACGAAGAACGTGAGGACGAAGAGGACCACGGCCAGGATCGTCAGCAGCGACACATTGGTGACCAGGCCGCCGATGACGCCGGCCAGGTCGGAGACGAAGAACCAGTGGTGCTTCTCGATGGAGTGCAGCCAGTCGGAGAGGCCCGGGATCGTCACCGAGGTGATGTCGTCGGCCGGCGGGGACTGCTTGGGGCTGCCGCCCTTGGCCGCCGCCTCGCCCGAGTTGAACCAGAGCTTGGCGAAGTAGGTGGTGAAGCCGAGCGCCAGGATGTTGATGGCGATACCGGAGATGATGTGGTCGACGCCGAAGGTGACGGTCGCTACGGCGTGCAGCAGCCCGCCGAGCGCCCCGCCGATGACGCCGGCCAGTACGCCGAGCCACGGGTTGGTCTGCCAGCCGGCCCAGGCACCGAAGAAGGTGCCCAGGATCATCATGCCTTCGAGGCCGATGTTGACCACACCGGCCCGCTCGGCCCACAGGCCGCCGAGACCGGCGAGCCCGATCGGCACGGCCATCGCGAGCGCCGCGCTGATCTGCCCGGCCGAGGTGACGTCCTGGGCGCCGGTGATGGCGCGTACCGCGGACAGCGCGAGCAGCGCGCCCGCGACGATCAGCAGAACGACGGGGAAGGAGAGGCGGGTGCGGCCGCCCTTGCCACCGGAGACCTTGGGGGCCGCGGGCGGCGGGGTGGAAGTCGCCGTGGCGGTCACGCCGACACCTCCTGCTGGTCGGAGTTACGGGCGGCCTGTGCGGCGAGTTCCGCGCCGACCTTGCTCTGCTGGCGCTTGAGTCCGTAGCGACGGACGACTTCGTAGGCGATGACGACGCACAGGACGATGACGCCCTGGATGACGCCGACGATCTCCTTGTCGTACCCCTCGAACTCGAGCTTTCCGGTACCGCGCTCCAGGAAGCCCCAGAGCAGCGCGCCGAGCGCGATGCCGATGGGGTGGTTACGGCCGAGGAGGGCGATGGCGATGCCGGTGAAGCCGATGCCGATGGGGAAGTCGCCGCTGTACTCGTAGCTGTCGTTGAGCAGCGTCGGCATACCGACCAGGCCGGCCACCGCGCCGGAGATCAGCATCGACGTGACGACCATCTTCTTCACATCGACACCGCTGGCCTCGGCCGCGGAGCCGGACTGGCCGACCGTACGCAGATCGAAGCCGAACCGGGTGCGCGAGAGCGTGAACCAGTAGGCCATGCCCGCGACGACCGCGACCACGATGAAGCCCCAGACGGGCGACGGGGTGGTCGGGAACTCGAAGAAGTGCGAGGACTCCGGGAGCGGAGTGGTGGAGATCTTCGTGCCGGCCTCGTCGAGGTGACCGAGGCGGCCCTGCTGGAGCAGATAGCCGATGATGGCGGTCGCGATGGCGTTCAGCATGATCGTCGAGACGACCTCGCTGACGCCCCGGGTGACCTTGAGAACACCGGCGATCCCGGCCCACATCGCACCGACGATCATCGCGGTGAGGATGATCAGCGGGATCTGGAGGGCGCCCGGCAGGGTCAGCGCGCCACCGACGGCGGCGGCGAAGAAGGCGGCGAGGCGGTACTGGCCGTCGACGCCGATGTTGAAGAGGTTCATCCGGAAGCCGACGGCCACCGCGAGACCCGCGAGGTAGTACGTCGTCGCCTTGTTCAGGATGTAGACCTGGCTGTCCGACTTCATCCCGTAGTCGAACATGATGCCGAAGGCGCTGAACGGCTCCTTGCCGGTGGCGGCCAGCACGAGTGCGGTCACCAGGAAGGCGACCACGATCGCGAGTACGGGGGCCGCGATCCCCAGGAGCAGCCGCTCCTTGTCGATCTTCTTCATCGGTCCTCTCCCCCGTTCCGGGGGTCGGTGTCGGTGCTTTCGGCACCGGAGTCGTCCGGCTCAGGTGTCTCGTCCGGCGCTTCGAGGTGGCCGGTGGCCGCGCCCGTCATCGCCGAGCCGAGCTCTTCCGGAGTGATGGTCGCCGGGTCGGCGTCCGCCACCAGACGGCCTCTGTACATGACGCGCAGGGTGTCGGAGAGCCCGATCAGCTCGTCCAGGTCGGCGGAGATCAGCAGCACCGCCAGTCCTTCGCGGCGTGCCTCGCGGATCTGGTCCCAGATCTGCGCCTGGGCTCCGACGTCCACGCCCCGGGTGGGGTGCGCGGCGATCAGGAGCTTCGGGTCGTGGCTCATCTCGCGGCCGACGATCAGCTTCTGCTGGTTGCCGCCGGAGAGGGAGGCCGCGGTGACCTCGATACCAGGGGTGCGGACGTCGTACTCGCGCACGATCCGCTCGGTGTCGGCGCGGGCGGCCTTGAGGTCGAGGAACGCACCCTTGCTGTTGGGGCGTTCGGTGACATGGCCGAGGATGCGGTTCTCCCAGAGCGGGGCCTCCAGCAGCAGTCCGTGCCGGTGACGGTCCTCGGGAATGACGGCCATGCCGTCCTCGCGGCGCTTGCGTGTCGGCGTGCGGGAGATGTCGACGCCGTCGAGGGTGAGTACGCCGGTGTCGAGGTGGCGCATGCCCATGATCGCGTCGACCAGTTCGGACTGGCCGTTGCCCTCGACGCCCGCGATGCCGAGGACCTCGCCCTTGTGAATGGTGAAGCCGATGCCGTCGAGCACCGAACGCACCACGCCGTCCGGGTCGGTGGCGGTCAGCCGCAGCCCTTCGACGGTCAGCATCGGGATGTCGGTGACGGTCGACTCGCGGGTCTCCGGGGACGGGAGTTCGCTGCCGACCATCAGCTCGGCGAGCTGCTTGGTCGTGGTGCGCTTCGGGTCGGCGGTGCCCACCGTCGTACCGCGCCGGATGACGGTGATCTCGTCGGCGACCGACAGCACCTCGCCCAGCTTGTGCGAGATGAAGATGACGGTCAGGCCCTCGGCCTTGAGCTCGCGCAGGTTGTCGAAGAGCGCGTCGACCTCCTGCGGTACGAGGACGGCGGTGGGCTCATCGAGGATCAGGGTGCGGGCGCCTCGGTAGAGGACCTTGAGGATCTCCACGCGCTGCCGGTCGGCGACCCCGAGGTCCTCGACCATGGCGTCCGGGCGGACACCGAGACCGTAGGCGTCGGAGATCTCCTTGATCTTGGCGCGGGCCCGGTCGCCGATCCCGTGCAGCTTCTCGGAGCCGAGGACGACGTTCTCCAGGACCGTGAGGTAGTCGGCGAGCATGAAGTGCTGGTGCACCATGCCGATACCTCGGTCGATGGCGTCGCCGGGGTTGTGGAACGAGACCTGCTCGCCGTCCACCGCGATGGTGCCCTCGTCCGGCTTCTGCATGCCGTACAGGATCTTCATCAGAGTGGACTTGCCGGCGCCGTTCTCGCCGACGAGAGCGTGGACGGTGCCGCGGCGCACGGTGATGTCGATGTCGTGGTTGGCCACGACTCCGGGGAACCGCTTGGTGATGCCGCGGAGCTCCACGGCATGAGGACTGCTGGACGCGTTGATGACGCACTCTCCTTGGCAGGAGCGGAGGGCGGAGGCGATGGGACGGAGGCGGTGGGGGCGAAAAAAGGTACCGCGCCCGGCGGACGCTACGCGCGTAGCGCCGCCGAATCGTTGGCCACCTGATGACAGGTGGCGGACAGTGTGCGTACGGCTACCGCGGATGCGAGGGAAGCCGTACGTGAATCGGGGCCCGCGCGAAGCCGAAGCGGCTCACCCGGGCCCCGATCGACGGGTCGGATCAGGTCGTGGTCTTGACCGTGATGGAGCCGTCGACGATCTTCTTCTTCGCCGCGTCCAGCTGGGCCTGGATGTCCTTGAGGTGGTCACCCGTGGTGGTCAGGCTGACGCCGCCCTTGGCCAGGGAGTACGCCTGCGTGCCCGTCACCGGCTTGCCGTCCTTGACGGACTTGACCAGGTCGAAGACGCCGGTGTCGACGTTCTTGACGACGGAGGTCATGATCGTGTCCTTGTACTTCGACAGCGCCGGGTCGAGCGCCTGGTCGGAGTCGACGCCGATGGACCAGGCGCCCTTCTTGCCGGCGACGGCCTCGATCGAACCGGCACCCGAGCCGCCCGCGGCAGCGAAGATGACGTCCGCACCCTTGTCGAGCATGCCCTTGGCGGCTTCCTTGCCCTTGTCGGGGCTGCCGAAGCCGGACAGGTCCGAACCGGTGGACAGGTACTGGATCTGCACCTTGGCCTTCGGCTTCGTGTCCAGGACACCCTGCTGGAAGCCCGCGGCGAACTTCTTGATCAGCGGAAGGTCCACACCGCCGATGAAGCCGACCTGGCCGTCCTTCGACTTCAGCGCGGCGGCGACACCGGCGAGGTAGGAGCCCTGCTCCTCGGTGAAGACGATGCTGTCGACGTTCTTCGCGGTGGCGACCGAGTCGACGAGACCGAAGCTGACCTTCGGGTACTTGGCCGCGATCTTGTCGACCGCGTCCTTGTACGCGAACCCGACCGCTATGACCGGGTTGTAGCCGCCCTCGGCGAGCGACTCCAGACGCTGCTCACGGTCGGCGGGGGTCTCACCGTTCTTGGCGGTGAGCTCCTTCGTCTCGGCACTGAACTCGGACTTGGCCTTGTCCAGACCACGCGCGGCGGAGTCGTTGAACGAGTTGTCGCCACGGCCGCCCACGTCGTAGGCCATGCCGATCTTCATCTTGCCCTTGTCGGAGCCGGAGCTCTCGGTGGACGACTCGCCACACGCGGTGGCGGTGAGCGCGAGAGCCGCAGTGACAGCACACGCAGCGGTGATCTTGGATACCCGGCGCAAGGGAAGGCTCCTTCAAACCTGACCGAAGCGCCTCTTCCGGCGCTGGTTTCGCGGCGATCGTAACGCGCGTAGATGTCAGATAAAGCCCTGTACGGAAGCCGTTATCGGATCGTCGCGAACGGGGGGTGACCTGTCCGGTTACGGATGGTTGCCGTCGAGCAACGCGGAGGCAGTGAAGAGCTCCACAGCAACCGTGATCGCCTCCTCGTTCGCGTCGAAATCACCGCGATGCAGGTCGAGCCGGGCAGTGTCGCCGGGGGTACGGACCCCGAGCCGGGCCATGGCCCCGGGGACGTGCTCCAGGTACCAGGAGAAGTCCTCGCCGCCCAGACTCTGTTCGGTGTCCTCGATCGCATACGAACCGCGGCGGGCGGTCATCGCCTCGGCGAGCAGATCGATCACGGCGGCGTCGTTCACGACGGGCGGGACGCCCCGGACGTAGTTGATCACCGTCTTGGCGCCGTGCATCCCGGCCACCTCGTCGATGGCGGCGTGCACCAGGTCGGGGGCCTCCCGCCAGGCGGCCAGCTCCAGACAGCGGACGGTGCCCGACAGCTCCGCGTGCTGCGGGATCACATTGCAGGCGTGACCGGCCTCCAGCCGCCCCCAGGTGACGGCGAGCCCGGCCCGTGCGTCGACCCGGCGGGCCAGCAGCGCGGGCACCTCGGTGGCGACCTTGGCGGCGGCGGTGACCAGGTCGGTGGTCAGGTGCGGGCGGGCGGTGTGGCCGCCCGGACCGTCGAGCGACACCTCCAGCCGGTCGCAGGCCGAGGTGATCGCCCCGACCCGCAGCCCGATCCGCCCCACGTCCACCTTCGGGTCGCAGTGCACCCCGATGATCCGCCCGACGCCCTCCAGCGCCCCGGACAGGATCGTGTCGGGCGCCCCGCCGGGCAGTACCTCCTCGGCCGGCTGGAAGATCAGCCGTACGGGGTTCGGGAGCAGCCCCCGCCGGTCGAGCTCGGCGAGCACCAGCCCGGCGCCGAGGACCGAGGTGGTGTGGATGTCGTGCCCGCAGGCATGCGCCCGGTCGGGGACGGTGGAGCGGTACGGGACGCCCGCCTTGGTGTCCGGGATGGGCAATGCGTCGATGTCCGCGCGCAGAGCGAGCATGGGCCGCGGGTCGCCGCTCCGGCTTCCCACGTCACAGATGAGCCCCGTCCCCGTGTCGAGCACCCGGGGTTCGAGCCCCGCCTTCTCCAGCCGGGCCTTGATGGCCGCGGTGGTACGGAACTCCTGGTTGCCCAGCTCGGGGTGCATGTGCAAGTCGCGACGGAAGGCGATCAGTTCGGCACGCAAGGGCTCGGGCAGGGTGCCGGGCAGCGCCTCGTCCCCGGGCAGCTGGGCATCGGAATCGCGGGACATCAACTGGTTCACCTGGTGAAGAGTAAGGCCCTTGACCCCTCAACTGGCCACAGATCAACAAAAGTTCAGCCGCATAGACGAACAAAATGTGGCGTCGGAGCGTGTGGCGTGAGATGGAGGTGGGTAAACTCACCCATTTTCTACTGGCTGCGGCGCACCGGCAGCAGCGCCAGGCCGATGCACAGGGCACCGATCGGCAGCAGATCCAGGTTCATGGCCGTCAGCACGACCCCGGCCAGTACCGCGACGGGAGCCCACGCCCGGACCAGGTCCCGGCGGAAGAACGCAAGCAGGGTGATGAGGGCCAGCAGTCCGAACCAGAACAGCAACGGCACCACCGTGTAGACCAACGGCATCACACCGGGCACGCCCTGCACCCGGTCGAACATCTCGCTCATGGCCTGCTTGTCCGCCGCTACGAACGCGACCGCCAGGTCGATCACCGCCTGGACCGCCACCGCCGCCGCCCCGACCAGCCCGGCCCAGGCCGCCACCTCGACGGCGACCCGCCTGCCGCCACGCACCACGGCGGTCTTCCGCAGCCCCAGGAACACCGGCACGAACGCGAGCACCCCGGCCAGGAACAGAAGGTGCGCCAGCGTCCACCACACACCGGGCCCGTAATCGCTGACGGCGCGCCCGACCAGCCGCACCACCCCGTACCCCGCCATCAGGACCGGCCCCGCGAGGAGGGCCGTTCCCAGCGTCACCCCGGCCACACCATCCGTACCGGCTGTTGCATGCTGTCGCTCCGCCGCCATCCGCATCGTCGTCATGCGTCGATGCTCGTGCCCGGCGGACCCTTCCCACTATCAGGGCTTACCCCCAACGAACCCTGGGTGTAAGCCACTTACGAGTCAGGGTGATCCATCACGACCTGCTCGGGCTTGCGTACGGCATCGGCACCGACCGCCACCCCCGACCCGGCAGGCAAGAGCCGTCACCGACGCACGCCTCCGGATCGCGGGGGACACTTGGTCCAGTGGTTGGTCCACCCGCCGATCCGTCCCTGCGAGGCAGCCGTGGAAGCAGCTCGTCAGTACAACGTCCATGAGGCCAAGACCCACCTCTCGCGCATCCTGGAACAGGTGGCCACAGGCGAGGAAGTGGTGATCTCCAAAGCGGGAGAACCGGCGTCCGAGGTCGTGCCGCTCCATGCCCGGGTGAAGCGGACCGGGCGCGGCTCACTCAAGGGACAGATCCACATCAGGGAGGACTTCGACGACCTGCCGGACGACCTTGCCGACGCCTTCGGGATGCGCTGAGGAAGATGCTGCTCGACACCCCTGTCGTCCTGTGGTGGCTCGACGACTCCGCCGAGCTCACCGACGAGATCAAACACCTGCTGGACACGGAGCCCTCGGTCTTCGCCAGCGCGGTCACCCCGTAGGAGATCGCGATCAAGCAGTCCCTCGGAAAGCTCGAAGGTCCCGAGGACCTGGCTGAACGGGCACGGGACAGCCAGTTCACCTCGCTTCCGATCACCTCGGGACACGGCGTGCGGGCGGGCAGACTGCCCGCACATCACCGCGATCCGTTCGACCGGATACTGATCGCACAGGCCCGGACCGAGGGTATGACTGTCCTGACCCGCGACAAGTGGATCCCCTCCTACGACGTGCAGGTCATGCCCGTCTGAGGACTTTGCGCCCTTCGCCTCGGTGCGGGCCAGGGCGGGAGCAGCGTGTGGACGACCGTGGCAGGCCCTGCTTTCGTCGATACGTCCTTGTTCAGCGGTGACGTCACGCCAGGTCGCCTTCCCGCGCGCCTACAGGGACGCCCCGTGCCAGGGGTGTCCGCCTGATGCGTCCTATGCCTCTGTCACTGCCGTGGCGCGCCACGGGGCCAGCCGTTGCACGTCGCGAGCCGTCTCCGTCACCCCCGACAGGAATCCCTGGGCGCGCGGGGATGCCGTGTCGCGGAGCCATTCCGGGGCGATGTCGCAGACCGCGACCTTGACGTCCGTGCCGACGAGGGCGAGGGGCAGGGTGTGGACGACCGTGGAGGGGAAGCTCAGGACCGTACGGCCGATGGGTCCGCGGCGGGCGATGAGTTCCAGGGGGAGGTCGGGGCGGACGATCTCCAGGCCGGTGGCGGCCTCCAGGGCGTGGAGCTTGTCGGTGGACTCGCGGCGGTGCGCGAAGTAGCGGGTGGCCCCATGGGTGCGGGCCAGGGCCGCGACGGCCTCCAGGTACTGGGCCTGGTCGACCACGCCCGTCTCGACGAGCGAGGTGCCGACCAGGTCCGCGCCCTTGGTGAGCAGCGGCGGGCCGAAGCGGGCCCGGGTCCAGGCGAAGGTGTTGGGAGTGACGGTGACGCCGGGCGGAGCCTCGACCGGCATCGCCGTGAAGACCTCGACCGTACGGGTGGCGGACGGGGTGAAGCGGCTGCGGGCGCGGGCCGTGACCGGGGCCAGGACCAGTTCGCGCGGGCCCGAGCTGCCCTTGCGGTGCCAGCGCACCAGGCGTTCGCCGCGCGCGAGCTGGGCGACGAACTCCATGGTGGCCGTGCCGTCGTCGACCACGGTGAGGCGGCGGGCCCGGACCATGGTGAGCAGGAGTTGTACGTACCGGGAGAACGGGTCTCCGATGACGACGTGTTCCGCCCTGCGGACGAGTCCGGACAGGTCTCGCAGGCTCTTCAGGGGTGCGCCGGCACCGCCGCGCGCCTCCTGCCAGCGGACGTTGACGCCCTCGTCGCGGGCCAGCTCCGCCATCCGGCGCAGCTGGCCGCGCGACATCGGGTCGACCGGGGGGAGGACGACGACCGTGACGTCCGTGAGGACATGGTCGTCGCCTCCCTCTGTGTAGGCCCACTCCAGGACGTTCAGGAGCTGGACCGGGCTCTCGACGAAGGCGAGGTTCACCGGTCGGCCCGTCAGACCGCGACCGGCTCGGCGGCCGGGGCCGCCTCGGCGCTCTCGGCGACGACGCCCGCGACCCGGCGGAGCTTCTTCATCGGGCCGAGCTCGGACTCGTACACCTTCTTGATGCCGTCGCCGAGCGAGGCCTCGATGGTGCGGATGTCGCGGACGAGGCGGGTGAGGCCCTGCGGCTCGACGGAGGCGGCCTGGTCGGAGCCCCACATGGCGCGGTCGAGGGTGATGTGGCGCTCGACGAACGCGGCGCCGAGGGCGACGGCGGCGAGGGTCGTCTGGAGGCCGGTCTCGTGGCCGCTGTAGCCGATCGGGACGTTGGGGTACTCCTGCTGGAGGGTGTTGATGACCCGGAGGTTCAGCTCCTCGGCCTTGGCCGGGTACGTCGAAGTGGCGTGGCAGAGAAGGATGTTGTTCGATCCCAGGACCTCGACCGCGTGGCGGATCTGGCGCGGGGTCGACATGCCGGTGGAGAGGATGATCGTGCGGCCGGTCGCCCTCAGGGCACGCAGGAGTTCGTCGTCGGTGAGGGAGGCCGAGGCCACCTTGTGGGCGGGGACGTCGAACTTCTCCAGGAAGGCGACGGCCTCGGTGTCCCACGGGGAGGCGAACCAGTCGATGCCGCGCCTGGCGCAGTGCTCGGAGATGGCCTGGTACTCGGCCTCGCCGAACTCGACGCGGTGGCGGTAGTCGATGTAGGTCATCCGGCCCCAGGGGGTGTCGCGCTCGATGTCCCACTGGTCGCGCGGGGTGCAGATCTCCGGGGTGCGCTTCTGGAACTTGACGGCGTCGCAGCCGGCTTCGGCCGCCACGTCGATCAGCGCGAGGGCGTTGTCGAGGTCGCCGTTGTGGTTGATGCCGATCTCGCCGGTGACGTAGACGGGCCGGCCCGGGCCTGCGGTGCGGGTGCCGAGGGTGCGCAGACGGGAGGTGCTCATGAGGTGCGTTCCTTACTTGGGGGACTGGGGGGGGTGCTTGGGGGGTGAGTTACTTGGGGGACTGGGTGGGAGCTGTGGTCGAGAGGGTGGGGCCCAGCAGCCAGGCCGCGATCTCGCGGATGGCGCCGAAGCCGCCGGGGGTGGTCGTGACGGCGCGTGCCGCGGCGCGTACCGAGTCATGGGCGCTCGCGACCGCGACGGGCCAGCCGGCCAGCGCGAAGCACGGCAGGTCGTTGACGTCGTTGCCGACGTAGAGGACACGTTCCGGGGCGATGGACTGTTCGTCGCACCACTGCTTGAGCGCCAGGTCCTTGCGGTCGATGCCGTGCAGGACCGGGATGCGGAGCTTGTGGGCGCGGGCCGCGACGACCGGGTTCTGTTCCGTGGAGAGGATCAGCAGCGGCATTCCGGCCTTGCGCAGGGCCGCGATGCCCAGGCCGTCGCCGCGGTGTACGGCGACGATCTCGCGTCCGTCGGCGTCGATGAGGACCCGGTCGTCGGTCTGCGTGCCGTCGAAGTCGAGGACGACCGCGTCGATGTCGTCCCGGGTGGGCAGCGGTGAGGGGTCCAGGAGCGGCGCGAGGGCGCGGGCGCGGGCCAGGTCGTGCGGGTCGTCGATCTCCAGGACCCGGGCGGCGTCGGTGCGCACCAGGGCGGTGTGGCCGAAGAAGCGGTGGCGGTGGACACGGAAGCCCGCGGCGTTCATGGCGTACGCGGTGCCGGTCTCCAGCAGGTCCTCCGGGCGGTCCTGGCGCATCTGCCGGACGGACTTGTCGTGGTTGACGCCGTGGTTGTCCTCCTCCAGCGCACTGCCGTCGCGCCAGAGGAAGCCGTGGAACGGGGCCACCGTGACCGCCGTGTCGGCGCCGTCGCGGGCGACGGCCGCGGCGACGCCGTCGATGTCCTCCCGCACGACGAAGGGGCTGGTGCACTGGACCAGCAGCACCACGTCGGCCTTCCGGTCGTGCATCGCCTCGTACGCGTCCAGGGCGTGCAGCACCGCGTCCTCGCTGCTCGACTTGTCCCCCGCGATGGCCGCCGGACGCTGGACGATGTGCACCCGCTCCGGGGCGCCCAGCGTGTCGCCGGCGGCGCGGGCCGCGTCGGCGATGGCGGCGTCGTCGGTGGTCACGACGACGTCCGTGACCTCACGGGAGGCCAGGCAGGCGCGTACGGCACGGGCGACCAGCGGTACGCCGCCGACCTGGGCGAGGTTCTTGGCCGGGACGCCCTTGGATCCGCCGCGGGCGGGGATCACGGCGAGCACGGTGGGCGGCGTCATCGCTGCTCCTGGTGTCGTGGTGGAAGTGGAGGTGTTCACAGCTCGCCCATCCGCCGGATGACGGGGGCGACCCGCTGGACGCCCTGGCGGTACGCGCCGCGCGCCGCTTCCCGGACCGCGTCACGGACCGCGCCGCGCACTCCGCTGACCTCGCGGGGCCGTTCGGCTCCCGGCAGCGGGTGGCCGTCGGGGGCGAGGTGGTGGCGGGCGAGGATGCCGGGGAGGTAGCCGGGGGCGGTGGCGGGTGTGTAGTACGGGGCGAGGTCGGGCAGGCGGGCGGCGGCGAGCAGGGCTTCGACGCGTGCGCGGGCGTTGTCGTAGGCCGTGGCGTACGTGCCGTCGGCGGCGACGCCCTGGCCGGCCAGCCATGCGCCGTCGGGCTCCGGGCGGTGGCCGCCGTCCAGGTGGTCCCAGGAGGTGAGCAGTCCGGAGCCGATGAAGTGGTGGTTGCCGAGGGCCTCGCGGACGCCCAGGTCGGTGAGGATCGCGGTCGGGATGCGCCGGTGCAGGGACTCCAGCGCGGCGGTCGAGGAGACCGTGACCAGCAGGTCGGTGCGGTCCAGGACCTCGCCCATGTGCCCGTACACCAGACGGAAGTTGGGCGGAAGTCCGCCGGGCAGCTTCTCCGCGAGCCGCTGGTACGGGAGTTCCTCGATGTGCGTGGTGTGCTCGCCTGGCTTGGAGCGCAGCTTCAGCAGCACCTCGCGGTCCGGGTGCAGCCTGGCGTGCTCGACGAGCCTGCGCAGCAGATACGTACGGTCGGCGCGGGAGGCCGGTACGGAGGGCTGGGCGGCGAAGACGACCGTGTCGCGGCCCTCCTGCGGGCGGTGCGGCTCGCCGCCGAGGAACGGCAGCGCGGCCTCGGTGACGGCCGAGGCATCGGCGCCCACTCCCTCGTACACCGTGCGGAAACGCTCCGCGTCGTGGCGGGAGTTGGCGAGGACGACATCCGCGCCATGTCGCAGCAGCAGTCCGTCGGCGAGCTTCTCGTAGACGACGCCGACATAGCCGGTGACGACGACGGGCCTGGCGGGCAGCCGCAGCGCGGCGAGGCCGTGCAGCATCGCCTGGACGGCTCCCCCGACGAGAGCGAGTACGACGACGTCGTATCCCTCGTCCCGGACCGTGTGCAGGAATTCGACGGCCGTCACCTCACGCACCCGGTCGGCATCGATACCGACATCGCCGACCTCGGCGAGCTGGCGCGGGGTCGGGGTGGCCCGGCCGCGCAGCAGCAGTCCGCTGATCTCGACGCGCTGCGCCGACGTCCCGGACGCGTCGATGGTGAGGCGGCGCGCGGTGAGCGCGCCCCATTTCCAGCGGGTGTCGGAGTCGGCGAGTACGGCTACCCGGAGGGCGGTCGTCTTTTCGGTACGTGGGGGCACGTCCCAGAACTTAGGAAGGCATTTCGATTCGCAGCCCAACGTGACGGCAACAGATGGTTAACAGACCACCGACGGTTGGCTAATCGACTCACAAAATGGCCGGGCAACCCACGTATTCACGCCGGTTCACTATCCCCACATGCGTCGTTCACCCGCAGTCTTTTTCCGGGACAAGGTAAATGCCGAACCCGCCCTTAGCGTGACGCGGGTGGTTAAGCTCTCCGTCATCGTGCCGTTCTACAACGTGCAGACATATGCCCCCGACACCCTCAGAAGCCTGCGTGCCAATGCGCGCGAGGACTTCGAGTTCATCCTCGTCGACGATGCCTCGACCGACGGGACCGCGGACATCCTGCGCCGGGCGCGGGACGAGATCCCGGGGGTGGTCCTGAGACAGCACGAGCACAACCAGGGGCTGGCGACCGCCCGCAACACGGGTCTCGACGCGTCGAGCGGCCGGTACGTCACATTCCTCGACGGCGACGACTGGCTGGCTCCCGGACACTGCGCCGCCCTGGTCGACGCGATGGACCGTCTGGATTGCGACTTCGTACGGACCGACCACGTGCAGTGCACCGCCAAGGCACGCACCGTGCGCCGGGTGCCCCACGGCCTGCGCGACGTGCCGATGCGTCCGCGCGACGCGATTCTCCCGGTCGGCCGCACCACCTCCGTCGACTACCCGTTCGCCTGGGCCGGTGCCTATCACCGCCGCCTGGTCGAGCGCGGTCTGATCCACTTCACGGACGGGCTGCGCACCGCCGAGGACCGGCCGTGGATCTGGCGGCTGCACCGGGAGGCGGAGTCGTTCGCCGCGGTCGGGCTGCTCGGCGTGTTCTACCGGCGCGGTGTCGCCTCCTCACTCACCCAGATCGGCGACATCCGGCAGCTCGATTTCATCCGCGCGTTCGATCAGGTGCTGGAAGAGACCGCGCAGGATCCGGAGGCCGACGCGCTGCTGCCGAAGGCCGTACGCACCTACTGCGCGATCATCTCCCACCACCTGGCGGGGATCTCCAAATTCGAACCGGCCGTGGCCCGCCGCCTTCTCACCATGAGTGCGGCCGCGCTGCACCGTATGCCGCAGAACATTCTGGAAGAGACGATCAATTCCATGGGTACCGACAGGTCCGCCCGACTGCGGCGGCTGCGCCGCCGGCCCTTCGCAGGTGCGGGGGCCACCGCATGACCACCCAGATCTTCTGCGCGTCCACCCTCTACGGTGCGGCCACCGTGGCCGCGGCCATCGACGCGGGCCTGGTCCGGCCCGCGGACCGGCGCATCCTGCTGATCAGCAACAACGCCGCCGTCCCCGAGGTCGCACCGGCGCTCGACACGATGCCGGGCTTCGAGGCGCTGCGCGGCCGGTTCGACGACGTTCTCTCCTGGAACGCGGCGATCGAACCGTTCCATCCGTCGGGCTGGTCCCCACGGCCCGAGGACGTCCCGCTCTGGGAACGCCATCTGCGCAGGCTGTGGGGGCTCGGCGACGACGACGTCGAGTTCACCGTCGAATCCATCCAGGTCAACCCGGCTCTCGCCGTCACCGGGATCTTCATGGGCGCGGCCGTGGATGTGTACGCGGACGGGCTGATGAGCTACGGGCCCACCCGGATCAAGCTCGATCCGCTGCTCGGTACACGCGTGCGCCGGCTTCTCCACCTCGATCTGGTGCCGGGTCTGAAGCCCTTGTTGCTGACGGAGTTCGGCGTGGAGTCGCAGATCATCCCCGGTGACACCTTCCGCAGGGTCCTCGGGGAAGTCGGAGCGGTCTCGCCCGCGCCGAAGGTCCCGTACGACAGTCCGGCGCTCCTTCTCGGCCAGTACCTCTCGGCGCTGGAGATCCTCACGACGGAGGAGGAAGAGGAACTCCATCTGCGGATGCTGCGTGGCGCCGCGGCGCTCGGGCACCGGAGAATCGTCTTCAAGCCCCATCCGACGGCACCCGCCCGCTGGTCCCGTCTCCTGGAGTCCGAGGCCGGACGGCTCGGTGTGGAACTCACCGTTCTCGACGTGCCGGTGCTCGCCGAGACGCTGTACGAGCAGCTGCGCCCGGCAGTCGTCGTGGGCTGCTTCTCCACCGCGCTCTTCACCGCCCGGCAGCTGTACGGTCTGGACACCGCCCGCACCGGGACGGGAGCGTTGCTGAAGCGCCTGACCCCGCTCCAGAACAGCAATCGTGTACCGGCGGTTCTCGCCCACACCCTGCTGCCCGAACTCGAAACGGGGCGCACCCGGACGCCTGGGGATCCGGGCCGGCTCGTGACCACCCTCGGGTTCATGATGCAGCCGCGGATCTACCCGCATCTGAGGCCGGACGCCGCCGCGTATCTCGAGGACGGCGTCACACCGGACGAGCAGCAGTTCTTCTCCCGTCGCAAACTGACGGTGCTCGGGCTCCCCGGTGGTCTGCCCGGCAGACTCGCCACGCTCTCGCGCAATCCGGCCCTGCGGCGGACGGCGCGCCGTGCTCGCCGGCTGGGGCGGGCCGTACTGCGCTGACGAGGGCCGCTCGCCCGGATTCCGGGCGAGCGGCCGGCCGCACCCACGGCCTTGATGCCACGCCGAGAATGCCAAGAGGGCCGTACCAGCCACGTCGACGATCGACGGAAAATCCGATTGCCATTCATTGCGGCGAGCGGAGGCACCGTTCCCCCGGCCGTCGCACGGCGCATTCGCCGCTCCCTTTTCCTTATCGGGGGAAATTCCCCTCGGGCATGCGGGAAATCCACCGCGCGTTCACCGCCGCACATGTCCGGATCACGATCACCGAAAAGAACACCCGTTGTGGACTCAGCACCGGCTCTGCGATCGTGCTCGGCGTCAGTCAGGATTCCCGTGTGACATGCGGGCGCACGCGGCGCGTCGGCCCTCCGGGGCCCGCGCCGCGTGCGGTCGTCCTGGCCCGGCGGCTCAGCCGAGCATCCGGCTCATCCCGAGCCGCGCCCACAGCAGGCCCGCACCGAACGCCAGCAACGTCGTCGCCGCGGTCACCGCGACGACCAGGGCAGCGGCCACCGGCAACGTCAGGTCGGCGGAGACGAACAGGTCGGTGAGCACGCCGAGGATCAGGACGTGGACCATGTAGGCGCCGAAGGAGGCGTCGGCCAGCCGGGTCAGGAGGGGGCGCAGCCCTTCGGGAACCGTCAGCCGGTGCAGGGTGAGCAGCACACCGGCGCTGAACAGGGCCACCAGCACACTGGCGTACGGAATCGCGTAGTGGACCTTGTGCTGGTACGCGATCACCGCAGCCAGCGCCGCCGCCGTCGGCAGCAGCCACAGCAGGCGCCGCTTCCCGACGACTGCGGCGGGCAGCGCGAACAGGAGCGCGCCGAGCACCGCGTAGATCAACTGGTACGGGCCGAAGCCCCAGCCGAAACGCGGCACGTCCCAGCCCGTGACCGAGGAGAGGTCACCGAAGAGCGACGGTGCCGCGGCCAGGACCAGGAGCGCCGCGCCCAGGCCCCACGGGCGCTTGCCCGACTTCACCATCGTCGCGAAGGCCAGGAGCATGATCACGGGAATGTAGGCGTACAGGTACCAGAGGTGGTAGGCGGGACGCACCGAGGCGAAGACCGAGTCGAGTGCCAGGTCACCGACCGGATCGTCATTGGTGCCGCGCCAGCGGCCCCACGCCAGGTACACCGCCGTCCACACGGCGAGCGGCAGCGCGATGCGGACAATGCGCTGCCGCAGCCTCGCACCGTCCTTCGGCGGGGCGCCGACGAGGACGACCCACCCGGCAATCGCGAAGAACAGGGGCACGGCGAATCGGCCCGCCGAGTCCGCCGCCAGCCCTGCCCAGTAGGTGCCCGAGCCGCCCGACGGCTTGCGGCCCACGGCGTTCACGAACGCGGAGCCCGTATGGCAGAGGATCACACCGACCGAGCAGAGCAGTCTGATGAGATCGATGTCGTAACGGTGCTCGCGGCGTGGGCGGGCCTCCTGAGCCTCTTCGGCCTGTGGGTCCGCTGGTGCCGCTGAGGGCGAGGAGGCCGGTGCTCCGGCCGGGGAGACGGTGGATGACATGGTCTTCGAAGGCTATGAACGCACCGCCGCCCGGGGAACTCCGGCGAGGTGAACAGTCACTTCCTGCGGATGGCGCGGAGGTGAAGGACGCGTGCCCGCTGAGCAGCCGTCACCGACTCAGGGTGCTGCGGGTGCGCCGCACCGTCCGGCGCAGTCGGGCCGCGGTGCCCTCGGCGCTGCCACCGGGCAGGGAGAGCTTGCCGAGTCGGCGGCGCTTGAAGTAGCGCTGGGTGCTGACGTCCAGCCGGTCCCGCAGCCAGTCCTCCGCCTCACCGCGCAGTTCCGGGTGGAGTTCGGACTGCATGCAGTAGCCGACCGTGCGGACGAGGGGGCCCAGGGTCGCCGGTGAGCTGGGCGGCAGTGCGGGGACGTCACCGCCGCCCTGGTCCTCCAGATCGGGCACGAGGTGGTCGACGATCGTCAGCGGAATGCGGTTGCTGTTCTCGTACGGGGCGAGGCGGTCCAGCACCCGGCCCGTGCCGACGCGGGCGACGGGAATGCCGTAGTACGCCGCGGCGGTGAGCATGGCGGTCGAGAAGCAGCCGACGACGAGTGCGGGTGCGCACCTCTCGAAGAGGGTCTCCGCCAGCAGGGGTGTGTCCATCGTGACGAGCCGGACCCCGGCCTCGACGGCGGCGCGGTCCAAGGCGTCGGAGTAGCGGGCGGGGGCGGTGGGATGGGGCTTGAAGAGGATGGACGTGTGGCCGGCCCGGGCGGCCCCGCGCAGCATACGGATGTGCAGGTCCTCCTCCTCTTCGGCGGTGAGGATGTCGAGGGCGGCCAGGTACTGGCCCAGGAGTACGGCGGTGGGGGCCTGCTCCACCGCCTCGGTGAGCTGCGGGTCGCCGTCCGTCGCCCCGGCTATCTCACCGAGGACCTTGCGGAAGGCGTCCGCCGGCACGAGTTCGGGCTCCACGTCGAATTCGGACAGGAGCATGGGCCTGAGCCCGGGCACCAGGTCGAGGTGGAGCACGCGCTGGACGCGGCAGCCCATCGTCTGGGGCAGCTTGGTGCGGGTCGGCCCATAGCTCATGAGGCCGTCCGCGTAGACGTGCAGGGTGCTCTCGGAGAAGATCGCCCCGAGTGCGCGGGCCGGGTCGACCTGGATGGATTCCAGAACCAGTTCGACGGGTTCCTCACCCAGTCCCCAGGCGAGCCGGAGTGCGCGCTGCCACAGCACGACGTCCTCGGCACGCGGACCCCAGGCGCCCGGGTGGTACGGGCGGATCGCTTCGTTCCAGCTGACGACGGAGTCGAAACGGGCAGCGATGCGGTCGTAGCCGAGCATCGCGTCCAGCCCGGCGGCCGTCTCCGGTACCGGGGCGTTGTTGCACACCAGCAGGATCCGGCGGCTCTGCGCCGGTGGTCCGAACTGGCCGGCGTCGAGCGCGGCAGCGAGCGTGGCGGCCCCGTACAGGGTCGACACCTGGAAGATCTGGGTGCGCGTAGGCATGGGTCAGGCGGCCTTCTGCTTGTCACGCAGGCGTCGGAGCAAAGTGCTGCGCTTCGTGTCCATCGTCATCAGGGTGTGGTCCAGTACGTGCTGGGGCATGCGGTGCAGCGCGGCGATCGACTCCCGTCTCAGGCTGCGGGCGGTGCCGGCCTCGTATTCGCCCGTCTTCTCGCTGTGGAAGGCGATCAGCGCGCAGTACGTACGGACCGCCTTGGGCAGGAGGAGTTCCGCGTCCCGGTCCTGCGCCAACTCCTCCAGCAGGGTGTCGTACGCGGGGAAGAAGTCCAGTTGGCGGGAGTCCTTGATCTGGGTCAGCGAGGTGGTGACACCGCGCCGGTAGAAGATCCCGTGGAGCCCCAGGACCGCGCAGGTACGTGCCCGCAGATGCAGCCGCCAGGTCCACAACCGGTCCTCGGCTGTGCGCAGGGCGGAGTCGAAGCGCAGGGCACCGTCCTCGAAGAGCCGTCGGTGGTAGAGCCCGGCCCAGACGAAGGGGTAGTCGACCATCGTCTCCATCGTCGAGTACGCGATCCCCGCCCGCGGGTCCGTCGCCCTGTCCCGCACCCGGGCGGGGGCGCGGCGGATCACCCGGCTGGTGCCCGTCGCCTGGACGTGGTCGTTGCGGACGAAGTCGACGCCCAGTTCCTCCGCTGCTTCCAGGAGCCGCGCCAGGTGCTCGGGGGCGTACCAGTCGTCGCCGTCGAGAAAGGTGAGGAACTCACCGCTCGCCGCCTCGATTCCGCTGTTGCGTGCGGCGGCGATCCCCACGTTCGTGTCGTGCCGGATGACCCGGGCCTGCGGGAGTCTCGCGGCCCAGCGGTCGATGACGGACGGCGTCTCATCCGTGGAACAGTCGTCGACCAGCAGGAATTCGACGTCCCCGGCCGCATTGCGGGCAAGACTGCCCAGCGTGGTGTCGGCATACGGGGCGACATTGTGGAGCGGTACGACAACGGACAGTTTCGGCACGCCGGCCCTCGCCTTCGATCTTGTAGCCGCTCAACGTAATCAGCCCCGTCGAGGAGGAAGCAGCCACCGGGGCGACGGATGGTGAACGCTGGACGACACTCACGTGACGCCTGGCGCGACGGCTGGCTGATCCGCGGAGTGGGGGCGAGGCCGAGAGGGTGACGCCGTACCTGGCCCCGCTCGGCGTCGCCGCGGTCACACGCTGCTGAGCGAGAGCTTCGCCGCGAACCCCAGGAACAGCAGACCGGCCGCCGAAGTGGCTCCCGCCGACAGCCGCTTGCGGCGGCGGAACGCGGCGGACAGGCGGGTGCCGCCGAATATCAGCATCGACAGATAGAGGAAGCTGGCGATCTGCAACAGGGTGCCCAGCACCAGGAAGGACAGCGCCGGATAGGCGTAGCCGGGATCGACGAACTGCACGAAGAACGAGATCAGGAACAGGATCGCCTTCGGGTTGAAGAGGCTGACCACCAGCGCGCGCCGGTACGGCCGCTCCATCGCCCCGGCGGTCTCGGGCCCGGCGGTCTCCTCGGTCAGCTCGGCCACCCGCCGGTGCCGCTCGCGCCACATGGCCACCGCGGCCCGCAGCATGCCGATCGCCAGCCAGGTCAGATAGCCCGCACCCGCGAACTTGACGACGGCAAACAGCACCGGCGTCGTCTGCAACAGCGACGAGGCCCCCAGCGCGGACAGCGTCATCAGCACGGTGTCCCCGGTCCACACCCCGGCCGCCGCCACATAACCGGTACGCACACCGCGCCGGGCGGCGACGGACAGCACGTACAGCGAATTCGGCCCCGGCAGCAGAACGATCAGCACCAGGCCGACGAGATAGGTCGGAAGATCGGTGACACCCAGCATGAGAGGGAGTGTCGCACGTGGGTACGACACTCCGTTCCGGAGGTCCGGAAAGTCGTGGGGTCAGTCCTCGTCGCCGTCCAGGAGGCGGTCCACGGAGAGCTTCATCTCGATGCCGACCACGTCCGGCACGGTGAACGAGGTCCCGCGCTTGTGGGACACCTTGTTCTTGTACTCGCCGCTCCGTGGATCGCTGCAGAGCAGCACCTGGTCATGCTTGCGATCGACCACGACGTAGACCGGAATGCCCGCCTGCGCGTAGTCCTCGACCTTGGGACCGAGGTCGTCGGCCCAGTTGGTCGAGGTCACCTCTACCACCATGCGGAAGGCGTGGGCGGCGTAGCAGTTCTTCATTGCATGGGCGTCCCGAAAGTCTGCCTCGACAACCGACAGATCGGGAATCGCGTAGTCGTCCGGCCCGGTTGGCAGCCACAGACCGACCGCCTGGACGAGCCTGAGCCCCACCGTGCGCGCCTTGGCGCCGAATTCCTCGCCGAGCCAGGACAACGCCAGCGCGTGCGTTCCGTCCGCCGGTGGTGTCACAGTGAGCCTCCCCTGGAGAATCTCCACGCGATGCCCAGGCAGCGAGCGTGCGAGCTGCTCGGCTGCCTCGCCGAGCGCCAGCTCGGGCTGTTCCTGCTCCCGCACCTCGTGCTGTATTACAGCCACGGCATCCTCCTTTCGGGGACCACTGTTCACGAGCTTATCCGTGGCCACGGACATTCGGCGAGAGATCACCCTCACGGGTACACGTCGCCTCAGAACGCGTCCGACGGCACGTAAGCCCCCCACACCCCCCGCAGCGCATTGCAGACCTCGCCCACCGTCGCCCGCGCCGCCAGCGCGTCCTTCATCGGGTACAGGACGTTGTCCGTGCCCTCGGCCGCCTTCTTCAGCCGGCCCAGCGCCTCGTCGACCGCGCCCTGGTCGCGCTCGGCCCGCAGCTTCGCCAGCCGGGCCGCCTGCTGGGCCTCGATCGCGGGGTCGACGCGCAGCGGCTCGTACGGCTCCTCCTCGTCGAGCTGGAAGCGGTTGACGCCGACCACGACACGCTCGGCGCTGTCGGTCTCCAGGGCGATGCGGTACGCACTGCGCTCGATCTCGTTCTTCTGGAAGCCGCGCTCGATCGCGTTGACCGCACCGCCCATGTCCTCGACCTTGAGCATCAGCTCCAGGGCCGCGGCTTCGACATCGTCGGTCATCTTCTCGACGACGTACGAACCCGCGAACGGGTCCACGGTGGCCGTGACGTCCGTCTCGTACGCCAGGACCTGCTGGGTGCGCAGGGCGAGGCGGGCGGACTTGTCGGTCGGCAGGGCGATCGCCTCGTCGAAGGAGTTGGTGTGCAGCGACTGCGTACCGCCGAGGACCGCGGCCAGGCCCTGGACGGCGACGCGCACCAGGTTGACCTCGGGCTGCTGGGCGGTGAGCTGGACGCCCGCCGTCTGGGTGTGGAAGCGCAGCATCAGCGACTTGGGGTTCTTCGCGCCGAACTCCTCCTTCATCACCCTCGCCCAGATCCGGCGGGCGGCGCGGAACTTGGCGACCTCTTCGAGGATCGTCGTACGGGCGACGAAGAAGAAGGAGAGGCGGGGGGCGAAGTCGTCGACGTCCATGCCGGCCGCGACGGCGGTACGTACGTACTCGATGCCGTCCGCGAGGGTGAACGCGATCTCCTGCGCGGGCGAGGCCCCGGCCTCCGCCATGTGGTAGCCGGAGATCGAGATGGTGTTCCACTTCGGGATCTCGGCCCGGCAGTACTTGAAGATGTCGGCGATCAGCCGGAGCGAGGGCCCCGGCGGAAAGATGTACGTGCCGCGGGCGATGTACTCCTTGAGGACATCGTTCTGGATGGTGCCGGTCAGCTTGTCCGCCGGGACGCCCTGCTCCTCTCCGACCAGCTGGTACATGAGGAGCAGCAGCGCGGCGGGCGCGTTGATCGTCATCGAGGTGGAAACCTTGTCGAGCGGGATTCCGCCGAACAGGACCCTCATGTCGTCGATCGAGTCGATCGCCACCCCGACCTTGCCGACCTCGCCGGACGCGATCGCCGCGTCGGAGTCGTGGCCCATCTGGGTGGGCAGGTCGAAGGCGACGGAGAGGCCCATCGTGCCGTTGGCGATCAGCTGCTTGTAGCGGGCGTTGGATTCCGTGGCCGTGCCGAAACCTGCGTACTGACGCATCGTCCACGGCCGGCCGGTGTACATCGACGGGTAGACACCGCGCGTGTAGGGGTAGGCACCCGGCTCTCCCAGCTTGTCGTCGGGGTTCCACCCGTCGAGTGCGTCCGGCCCGTACACCGGCTCGATGGGCAGTCCCGACTCCGACTCGCGCGTCATCTGCTGTGCCTCCCGCTGAAGCTGCTCGGTAAAGCTACTTACTGGTAACCAAGGATCCCCGCGACGGACTGTAGCGGCGGGCGCGAGACCGGTGGAGGTGCACGGGCTGGGACCTTGCTCACAGCCCTCCCTCACGACCCTCGCCGCCGCTCTCCCCATCATGCGCGGGCTTTGGCAACCGGGCAGAGCGGGAATCCGTCCAAGGGGACACCGGAGAAACCCGGAGAATCAGGGGGCCGAGATGATACGCAGCATCACCGGAAGCACGTCACGGCGCAGGGCGCGGGTCAGGACACGGGGTTGGGCGGGGACCACGACCACTGCGGCGCTCGCCGTTCTCGCCATGACCGCCGCGACCGCCGGCTGCAAGGCGCAGCCCGCCGACAGCGCGTCCGCGGCCCCGTCGTCACCGCCCCGGGCCACGGCGACCGATGACGCCAAGCCCCCAGCGGCGCAGTCGCCCTCGCCGGACGCATCCTCGTCGTCCCCGAAGGCCACCGCGACGCCCACGCCGAAGCCGGACCCTCAGGGCACGACGCTGATGGCGAGCGGTTCCGAGGGCAAGCAGGTGCGGGAACTGCAGGCCCGGCTGCGGCAGATCGGCCACTTCGACCGCTCCCCCACCGGCTACTACGGCACCGTGACGGTCGCCGCCGTCCGGTCCTTCCAGGGCAAGCGCGGCCTCTCCCGTACAGGCAGGACGGACACCGTCACCTGGCAGAAGCTGCTCGGCATGACGCACGCGCCGACGGCCGCCGAGCTGAATCCGCCGACCAGCCTGCCCGTAACCAAGCCGGACAAGCGCTGCCTGACGGGCCGGGTACTCTGCATCAGCAAGAACAGCCGGACGCTGTCATGGATGATCGACGGCCGCGTCGTCTCGTCGATGGACGTGCGCTTCGGCTCCCAGTACACGCCGACCCGCGAAGGCACCTTCTCCGTCTACTGGAAGTCACGGCACCATGTGTCGACGATCTACCACACGGCCATGCCGTACGCGATGTTCTTCAGCGGCGGCCAGGCGGTGCACTACTCGGCGGACTTCGCGGCCCGTGGCTACAGCGGCGCCTCGCACGGCTGCGTCAATGTCCGTGACGAGGGAAAGATCGCCTCGCTCTTCGCCCAGGTGAGGACGGGCGACAAGGTCGTCGTCTACGGGTAGGGCCGGTCCGGCCGGAAGGAAAGGGGCGCGGACGGGACCGGGGGAACGTGTCCCGCCCGCGCCAATGCGCTGAGCCGCAGGTACGGGGGGAACCCCGGCTCTGTGCGCTGCCGATGACCAGTCGGCTCACTCTGTACTGCGCCGTGGCCTCGAAAAACGTCACACCTGGTGGTGGACGGCTTGAAAAGGACCGGCACGCACGGCTCTCAGCCGGGCGATCCGACGGCGTCGAGGGACGCCCGGTCCGCTGCCGGCGAGGAGACCGGGTTCGAGGGCGAGGGCGGCGGCGGGTTGGTGAACCGGATCGCCGGGAGCGTGTTGGAGCCGTCGCCGTCCCCGTTCGAATCATCGTCGTCGTTCTGCTCGCCGTCGCTGCCGGGGCTGTTCCGGCCGTCCGTGTCCTTGGCGATCATGCGGTCGCAGAACCGGTCCAGATTGCGGGCGCCCTTCGCCAGCGCTTCGAGATGCCGTCTGCGGTCGTCGTCCAGCTTGCCCTTGCGGTAGTCGCGACAGGCCTTGAGCGCTTTGGCGTACCAGTCGCCGGAGGTGCCGTTCCCGGGGCCGTCGGGCTGCTCGCCGTTCTCGGTGCCGTTCGGGGTTCCGCTCGCGGTGCCGTCGGGCTTCCGGTTGTCGTCACCCTTGCGGTCCTCGCCCTTGCCGGTTCTGCCGTTGTCCCGGTCACCGGTGGGGGCGGAGGGCTCCGCCGGGCGGGTGGCGGGCCCCGTCTCCGGGGAGGCGGGCGGCTGTGCGGACGGGCTCTCGTCGGTGACGGCTCCCGAGCCGAGCTCCTCGGGCGTCGCCGCGGCGGAGACGGAGGTCGCCGGTACGGGGGTGTGCCCGCCGAACGGTCCGGGGAGCATCCCGGTGCTCGCGGCCACGGCCACCCCGCCGAGCGCGCAGCCCGCGAAGGAGGCGACCAGGCCGAAGCGGATGGGCCGACTCCAGCCCAGGGAGCGGGTACGGCCGGAGCCCGCGGAGGAAGAGGGGCGGTGCGGGGCGAAGCCGCCGGAGGCGGGCCGGATGTGCACCGGTTCGAGTATGTCTGCCGGTGCCGGTTCGCCCGTCTTCCCGGCATACCCCTTCACCTGCGGGTTCGCCGCCCGTGCCCGTGCGCGCGCGGATTGCGCGGCGGTGCGGAAGGCGGCCAGCGCCGCGGCCTCGCCCGGCAGTTCGCCGGTGGCCGGGCGGGCGGCCCGTGCGGCGGCGTCCAGCGCTGCCGCGAGCCTTTCCGCTTCTGTACGCGACTGACCGCCCACGGGATCGACCGGTTCGCCGCGGAGCAATCTCTCCGCCGCGTCCTTGTCAAGCCATTCGTAGTGCTCGTCGGCCATCACATGTCCTTCTGCGTCCACGGACGCGAATGCGTCACACCGGCCGGCGCCGCCGAACCGTTGTGGGAGGGGCGCTGGGCGGGCACGGCGTCGAGTTCCGCCGTACGGCCTGCCGTGCTTGTGCGAGGGGCGGGCGAATCCGCCGGATCGCCCGCGGGAACACGGTCCGCGGCGATACCCGCACCGCCTTCGGCACGGCCGTCGCCGCCCTCGCCGTCCCCGTCACCGGGGTGGCCGCCGTCATCGTCCGCGTCGTCCGTGCGCAGCAGTTCGGCCAGCCGCTTCAGTCCCCGGTGCGCCGCGGTGCGTACCGCCCCCGGCCGCTTGCCCAGTGTCAGGGCCGCGCTCTTCGCGTCCAGGCCGACGACCACCCGCAGCACCACGGCCTCGGCCTGGTCCTGGGGCAGCTGGGCGATGAGCGACATCGTGCGGCCGGTGGCCAGGGCCTCCATCGCCTCGTCGGCGGTGTCGGACTCGGCGGGCTTCTCCGACAGCTCCGACTCGTCGCCGCCGATCGCGGGGCGCCTGCCGCGCATCCGCAGATGGTCCAGGGCGCGGTTACGGGCTATCCGTGCCGCCCAGCCGCGGAAGCGGTCGGCGTCGCCGCTGAACCGGTCGAGGTCGCGCGCTATCTGCAGCCAGGACTCGGACGCCACGTCCTCGGCGTCCGGATCCCCCACGAGTGTCCGTATGTAGCCCAGCAGTCGCGGCTGTACAGCGCGGTACACAGTACGGAAGGCGTCTTCGTCCCCGTCCTGCGCCGCGAGCACCGCGGCAGTGAGCTCCGCGTCGTCCCCCAGCACTCCCTCAACCTGTCCTGCTGTCCCGAATCGCAGCTGGTCATCACTGCCGCGCCACCCTGCGCGACTCAGCACGCTACGTCCTTCGCGGGGGTCGCGTCCATGGCTTGTACAACCTGCAACATTCTTCCGGCACGGTGCGGTGTGACAGAAAACGCAGCGACGGCGCTGAGAGAAGTGCGGGGTCGTCCTACGGCCCCGCGGAAGACGACCGGGGCCTCTCCTGTGGGGGGTGGCGGCCCCGGTCGTCCTCGTTCCCCCTCAGTTCTCTCTGTTCGGCCGGTCCGGGACCCCACCCGGTGCCGTTCCCGGAGGACACCCCTTCGACCCGGTGACGGACCGGTCGGCGATTCAGTCGACAGCGGTCCTGTCCTTGCCGTCGCTCCCGGTCGGGTTCCCGCTCCCTTTCGACGGCGCCCGGCCGCCCTGCTTCCCCTCCGGCACGGCCTTCTTCTCCGCCTCCCCCTTCGCGTCCCGGTTGCCCCGGGCCTTCTTCGACTCCCCCGGTGACGGCTGTCCGAGGAGCCCGTCGCAGTAGGCCGTCACCGCCGCCTCCGACGCATCGCCCGCGGCCGCCTCCAGCCGTTCGAAGGCGGTGGCGTCCTTGGCCTTCCCGCTGCCCCGGTCGCCGAGGTACACACGGCACAGCGCTGCATCGCCCTGTGTCCGGTCGGGTCGACCGGAAGGACGCCCGTCGCCCGGAGCATTCGTGGACGCCGGCGCCGTGCCGCCGGCATCCGTCAGCAGCGACTCCTCGCCGGAGGGACGCCCACCGGGTGTTGCAGAAGTGGTGTACGCGGGGCGTGCGGACTCCGCCCCGTGGGGCTTCCCGCCGCCGAAAGGTGCCGGGATCGCCCCCGAGCCGGCGGCCGCTGCGACCCCGCCGAGCATCGTCACGGCCACGAAACCGCCGAGCATCACCCGGAACGAGCGCCCACCGCGCCGTCGTTCCGCCGGACGCCAGTCGTCACGTCGACGCCGCCACCGCACCACCGCGGCGTGCGCGCCCTCGTCCCGCGCGGCCACGAAGGCGGCGGTCGCGCGCTTCTCGTCGCCGGGGTCGAGCGCCCCGGTTCGCCGCGCTGCCGCGAGCAGGGCGGCAAGTTCAGGTGTCTCCGGCGCTTCGGGCGGCCACTGCGATTCGTGTCTCATTCTTCATTTCCCAGCGTCCGGCTCACCTTGTTTGTCACAGCACCTGCCGCACGGCCCGGGGACAACTGCCCCGCCAGCCTCTTGAGTCCGCGGTACGCGGACGTGCGGACTGCCCCCGCACGCTTGCCGAGCACGCGCGCCGCCGCAGGACCGTCCAGACCGACGACCACCCGCAGAAGTACGGCCTCGGCCTGCTCGCGCGGCAGCGTGCCGATGATCTCCAGCGCCGCTCGGGTGGAGAGCGTCTCCAGTGCCGCGGCGGCCGTGTCGTGGCCGCCGGGCAACTGAAGCACGTCCTGTTCGATCAAGGTGGTACGAGGCCGCCGCTTCAGCTTCCTCAAGTGGTCGAGCGCACGGTGGCGGGCGATCATCGCGGTCCAGCCGCGGAACCCCGCTCCGTCGCCGCGGAACCGCCCCAGATCGCGGGCTATCTCCAGCCAGGCATCGGAGGCCACGTCCTCGGCGTCGTCGCCGACCAGTCCGCGTACGTAGCCGAGGAGGCCGGGCTGCACCATCCGGTACGCGACGGCGAAGGCGTCCTTGTCCCCCTGCTGGGCACGTTCGACGGCGTCGCCGAGCTCGGCGTCGTACATCTGCCTGCGGCGCTGCTCCCCGCCCGTGCCCAACACTTCCCTACTCAACGCCCGGTCCGGCACCGGCCACCCTGCCCGTGCCCTGCCGGGGCAACCCCCCTACTTTCCCTCTGCGCCTGGATCCAAAGAAATGTCACAGGTTCCCCACGCACGCGAGCTACCCGCATACAGCCTTCCACTGCGCTGTCCGTCCGTGCAGCAGCAGATACAGCCGCTGCACCGATTCCTCCGCCCCCGACTCGAAGCGGTTGACGACCTTGCCGAGCGGATTCCAGACCCGTCCGTCGGGCATCCGCACGCCCACCGCCTGCCGGAACAGCTCCCGTTGTGCGGCGTCGAAGTCCACCCATGTCCCACCGGCCCTGCGCACGATCACCTCGCCGGTGTACGCCCCGAGCCCCAGCAGAGTCCCTGCGACCCGGTTCCGTTGCGGCTGATCCCGCCGCAGACCGTCGACGACCAGATCGACGAGCCGGAGGCTGGCGACCGAGTAGTCCAGGGGCAGCCGATTGCGCGCCGTGAGCCGGGCGACGAACTCCGATGTGCAGGAGCGCATCACCGCCGCCTCGGGAAACGTTGTCCGCTCGTCCCCACCCGTGATTCACCCTGCCCTTCGCAGTACCGACGATCACCGACACTGACCCAGCGCTCAGGGGCCCGGGAACATCACGCGAAAGGCGCTGTGTTCGTTCTCACGGCCCGAAACAGGAAGAATTGCTTCCGCTCGCACAACCATTGCCCCATCTCGAGCGTCGCCAACGCCGAACCGGTTTCCGATACCGGTTTCCAACCTCAGCCGATGGTGATACGGGGATGGGCACCCGGCCTGATCCAGGCCGTGATCCGGTTCATCGTGGCGCGTGGCACCGACGAGGACGAGCCCCCGGGCGACACGCTCACGGACCCGACTCGACCTCGGCGGCGGCAGATCCCTGGTCTCCCTGCCCGCAGGCGGAAGCCAGGAACGGCGGGAGCATCGTCCCGATGGCGACACAAGTACGCGACGTTTTCCGGGAATCAGGCAGCACGAAGTAGTCCTCCGGAATGTGGTTGGTGACACGCCCGACGGCGGCGCGGAGAAATCGGGCCGGTTACACATCGGCCCGGCAGCCGATTGCGAGCGTGCACACCTTTCGGAGAAAACCACTGCAGAGGACGGCACTTCGCCCGTCTCTCAGGCAGCGATTGAGATTTTCTCAGCGTCGACAGGTCGCGCTCAAGGCGCCGATCTATGCTCTCGGAGGGGATCGGGTGGACTGCCACTGCGGTCGGGGCCGTAGGCGAAGGGGCCGTAATGAGTCGCGTGGGCCGAACCGTGGTGTGGTCTGTGACGGCGCTCGTCTTCGTCCCGGCAGCGGCCGGTTGCGCAGGCAGTGCTCCGGGGGCGAAGCCCGAGCCCAAGGCGGCCGTGGTCAGCAATGATGCCGATCGGCTGGCCAAGTGCATCCGGCTCCCGGGAAAGACCGAAAGGGTCAGCTGGATCACTCATCCACTGGGCACGCCGGACGCCAGGGCGCCCGGTCCCACGGACTACAAGTTGCAGGGCATCGCCTGGCTGGCCAACGGCGAGGCGACGCGTCTACGTGGAACCGGCACCTGGCAGCTTCAGTCCCCCGAGATCCCCCTGCCGAAGGAGCTGGACTCTCTCCTGGACCGCCGAGGCAGCTGGGTCCGAAGCGGTGACCTGGAGGAAGACGGTGTGGAGGGATCGCCTCACTTTCTCCTGAACCTCGATGCGAACGCTCTCTACTTCTGGGCCGTCAATCCGCGCTGTCAGCAATGAAACTGCTGTGAGTCCCGGCCATTGGCGCCTCTCCGGAGAACAGCCGGCGTCCTCGCAGTGTCGCGGACCGGCCTCGGGCAGGACGACAGACCATGATGCCGATCACCACCCGATGGATCACGTCTCCGAACGGGCCGGATCGGGTCACCTCTGCCGGGTCGATGCCGAGGGAGGGCAGCGTGACGCCGTGGGCGGCGAGCGCGGCCCGCAAGTCGTTCACGCAGTCCTGCGCATCGGCGTCCGTACCCGCGCCGTCGTGGGGGTGGTCGTTCATGGGGGTGCCACACCTTCCAGTGCGCTCTGTGAGGAATCGCTCACACTCTGACGCGGTGCGACCTACCGTGAAAGAGCTTCGGGCTCCCGGCCGTGAACTGCGCGTATGCCCTTGCACGTTGGCATCGGCGCGGGAATCCCCGGGACTCGGGCGAACACGCCGTGAAACGGGCGGCACGACACCAATGGCGGTGAACGATGGGACAGCGCAAGGACATCGACGGGTCGGCAAGCGTCCCCACCTTCTACGGCAAGGAGTTGCGCTGGAAACGGGAGGAAGCCGGACTGACCCTCCAACAACTGGTGGAGGGCAGCTTCTACGGCCTCAGCCACCTCAGCGAGATCGAACGCGGACAGCGCCGCATGCCGGCCGAACTGGCCGAGCACGTGGACCGGACGCTGGATACCGACGGTTTCTTCCAGCGCCGCTGCGAGGACGTACGGAAGGCGAAGAGGCGAGGCCACGCCAGCTACTTCGAGCGCGTGCTGGAGGCGGAGAAGCACGCGGAGACCATCGAGGAGTGGTGCCCGACCCTGATTCCCGGCCTGCTGCAGACGGACGCGTACGCGCGGGCGGTGGTCCGGGCGGCACACCCGCTGGCGCCCGACGACGAGGTGGAAGAGAAGGTCACCGCCCGGATGGCACGGGCCAGCCTCTTCGAGGACGACCACAAAACCCCGGAATACTGGGCGATCCTGCCCGAGTCGCTACTGCGCCAGCCGATTCTGCCACCGGCTCAGGCGGCCGAACAGCTGGAGCGCATCGCGGCGCTGGCAATGCGCCGCCGGATCGTTCCCCAGATCCTTCCGTGGAACTGCGGGCCACACCCTCTCATGCTGGGCACCGCCAAGATCATGACCTTCCCCGACGCCCCGCCCCCGGTCTGCACGGAGGCGCAGTACAGCGGTGACACCATCGACGATCCGGCCCTCGTGAAGCAGTACCGCAAGGCATACGATCGACTCAGGGCCGCCGCACTGCCGCCGGAGGCGTCCCTCGCCCTGATCGAGCAAGCGGCTGAGGATCACCGAAATGGCAAGCAACGGGATTGACTTGAGCACGGCAGTCTGGCGCAAGAGCAGCCACAGCAACGGCGATGGCGGGGACTGCGTGGAGGTCGCCGACAGCCTCGCAGGCATCGTCCCCGTCCGCGACTCCAAGCTCACCCACGGCCCGGTCCTCACGGTCACGGCCCCCGCCTGGACGTCGTTCGTCGCGTCCCTCAAGGGCGCGCCCGGCCGCCGATCTGCGTAGGACCAGCCCGAAACGCCCTGTCGCCCGGGAAGCCGCGCCCATGACCACCCCTGGTCATGGGCACGTTGCCCGGGTCGTGCACGGTCCGCGGCTTGCGCCACGGCGCCATTGCCGCCGATATCGCGGTGTCCAGGCCGGACTTACGGACCGCCTCGACCAGCAGTACCGACCCTGGCCTGCGAGACCACTCCGCCGCCACCGCCCTCGACGCGGACACGCGGATACAACCCGATACGCTTGCTCACCTGGAGAGTGCTTCTTTCCGTGCAGCCAACAGGACCCTAGACAAGTCCCATCGTTGCAGGTCAGAAGCACTCTCCACTTATTTGATCAAGGCATGGACGAGCAGGCTCATGAAAGCACGAGCTGAATAAGGCCCGGACCTGTCCGTTGAGATCCACCCGCAGCGGGCTGTGCATCAACGTCATCGAGTGGTGTGGTCAGGTTCCCAGGTCGGCGTCTCGTGCCAGCAGTGCGGCCTGCACTCGGTTCTCGCAGTCCAGCTTGCTCAGGATCCGGCTCACGTACGATTTGACCGTGGCCTCGCTCATATGGATCCGCTGACCGGCGTCCGCGTTGGACAGGCCCTCACCCAGCAGCGCCAGGACCTCCAGCTCGCGGTTGGTCAGCGCGTCCAGCCGGCGGCGGGCCCGCTCGGCACGGTGGGCGCTCTGGCTGGACGCCAACGAGTCCACGACGCGGCGGGTGGCACCCGGCGACAGGTACGCGTCTCCGGCCGCGGCAGCCCGGACCGCGCGCATGAGTTCCGCGGGCGCCGAGTCCTTGAGCAGAAAGCCCACGCTGCCCTCGGTCAGGGCGCGCAGTACGTTCTGCTGTTCCCCGAAGGTTGTCAGGATCAGCACCCGCGTGTCAGGCACGGTCCGGTGCAGCTCGGCCAGGGCCGTCAGTCCGTCCATGACCGGCATCTGGATGTCGAGCAGCACGACGTCCACGCGGCGGGTCTGGGCCAGTTCGACCGCCTCACGGCCGTTCCCCGCCTCGGCGACGACTTCGATGTCGTCGGCGGAGGAGAGAATCATCCTGACGCCTGCCCGGATGAGCGGCTCGTCATCCGTGACGAGAACCCTGATCATGACTCCCCTGCGCGGTCCTTGAGCGTCTACCTGCGGTCACTCGCCATCATCCCTGATCGAGCGCCCGCTACTTCTCAGTTCCTCACCTCGAAGGACTTCTTCTCGGTCAACTTGCCGTCCTTGAAGCAGAACCGGAAGACCAGCTCCATATCCGGATCGTTGCTGGACTCCGTGGAAGTCAGGCTGAGGCACTTCGCGCCCTTGGGCACGGGCGGCGCACCCACTTCCAGGCCGTCGGTCACGAAGGAGTTCTCCTTGGGCAACTGTTTGCGGATCTCTGCCTCGGACTGGCCCACCTTCACCGCGTCGTACTGCTTCGGCTCGATCCTGGCCTTTTCCGCCTTGTTCAGGAGGACGTATCCCCCGACGCCGACGGCGGCGATCACCAGCAGCAGAGAAATCAGTACCACCATCCCGCAGCCGATGGCTATGCCGCTTCCGTTCTTCCTGCTCATTGCCTTGGCCAGCTCCTTCAGACCGTTCCCGTTCATGACGGGACCACCCTCGTCCAAGGAGTCCCCCGGGGGCTGCTGCCAAAAGGTGTTCGTTGGATCAACGAACGTCGTCGTCACGTTGCCGGGCTCGGGGCTCGGGACACGGCCTTCCGGCGATGTGTACGGCAGCACACCCGCCAGCCGGAAGCCGCCGTCCGCCGTCGGGCCCGCGTGCGCCAGGCCCCCGATGAGCCGGGTCCGCTCACCGAGCCCGGTCAGCCCCTGGCCGCCGCTCACCACGCCCCGGCCGTTGTCCGTCGTCCCGGTTGCGGGTCCGTTGGCGACCTCCACGACCAGCGAGTCCGGCTCATACCGCAGCTCGACGGTGATCGGGGCGCCCGGGGCGTGCTTGTGGGCGTTGGTCAGGCCCTCCTGAACGATGCGGTACGCCGCGTGATCGGCGGTCGGGGGGAGCGGGCACGGCTCGCCGGAGTGCCGCAGCTCCACGGCCGCGCCCGCGCTCCGGGACGTCCCTACCAGGCCCTCGATGCCCGCCACCCCGCGCGACAGCGTCGTGGTGTCCTCCGCCGCCGCAGCCGCGACGCCTGGGGTGGTGCGGTCCTGGTGGGGGGCCTCCGTGCTGTCCCGCATCACCTGTACCACCTCGCGCAGCTCGTGCATCGCGGCCACCGACGCCTCGCGCAGCACCCCCACTGCCTCCCGCTGCCGTCCGGTCAGCTCGCGGTCCACCTCCAGCGCGCCCGCGTGCACCGAGATGAGCACCAGCTGATGGCCGAGGCTGTCGTGCATGTCCTGCGCAATGCGCTGACGCTCCCGCGCCCGGGCCTGTCCGGCGATCATCGCGCGCTCGCGTTGCTGCTGGGCCTCGTACTCCCGGAGCGTGTCGGTCAGCGTATGTTGCTGCGCCCGGTAGCGGCCGGCCAGGCCGGGAACGATGATCGCGACCAGCGGCCACAGGACGCCGAAGACCAAGCGGGGCAGTGAGAGGTGAGGCAGCGCCTGCACGACTGCCAGGCCGAGGTTGAGTACGTATGCGAGGGCGAAGGTACTGACGGCCTTGCCGACCCCGTCGATCCGCCGCCCCGCCGACCAGGCGGCGACAAGGACCAACGGAGCGAGAGCGCCGAACAGGACAGAGCCGACGGCGGTCACCAGCAGCACGGTCGCGGGCAGCGTCCGGCGCAAAAGTGACAGCGCTGCGATCGCCAGCCCGGCGGCAGCGATCCGTACGGTGCCGCCTTGGTCCAGGGCCGCGAGACCTGCTCCCAGCAACCCGAACGCTACGCTCAGCAGCGATTCGCCCACGATGCGCCACGGAGACCACATTCCGGGAGCCAAGAGAGCCCTGCCCAAAGCGGCCAGCCGCAGGGTCGCCGAACGCAGCCTCGCCGCCAGTGCCTGGCGAGCCGATGCTTTGAGGGCCGTAGATTCCACACGAGTCACCCGGCCACGTTAAGACCCTCTCAACCCGCTCCGCGCCGGCCATTGGTCGCGACGGCCAACGACGAAAGTCCAACCTGGCGCGGCGGCCCGCCATCCGTCGGCCGCCCACAGGACCCCGGCCGCAGCAGAGCGCCGACGGGCTCGCCGGACCCCGCCCGGCCGTGGTCGACGAACGCGAACAGCGGGTGATGGCCGAAGGTCTTCCGCCAGGTCGCGGCCGCGTGTTCGACGACCGGCTCGGCTCGTCCGTGTCGCTGACGGACCTCTCCGGCTACGCACGGGCGGACATCGCGATCGGCGAGGACGCCGGCAACGGCACGATCCTGCAGATCGACAACACCAGCACCTCGGGTATCAAGCCCGACACCGGCCTGTTCTACGGGGCGTCGGCGCTCGGTTCACCCACCGGGATCCGGATCGGGCTGACCCTGGCCCCGTAGCACTCGGGCCGCCTGCCTCCTTCACTCACGGAACGGAGCCCCTCGGGTCAGGCCCGGCCGCGGGCCTGGCGCGACACCACCGCGCGCAGCACCCGGCGGCCCTCTGTCGACAGGTCGACCACCCGGCGCAGGGCGGCACCGCTGCCCACCGTGTCCGTGGTCTCCGCGAGGGTTTCCAGGATCTGGATCTGACGGCGCAGTTCACCGGTGACCAGTGGGCCGCCGCCCTCCAGGTCGCCCGTACGGCAGCGCCGCAGCAGGTCCGTATCGTGAGCGGTCGTGTCACCGCCGGGCATGTCGAACCGCCGGTGGATCTCCAGCGCGGCAAGCGAACAGGCATCCGCCCACTCCCGCAGCTCCGGCGCCGCCCGGTCCACGGGTACCTCGCCCAGCAGCCTCCGGATCTGTGGCGCCGCCCCCTCCGTATCGGCCGCGGCATCCAGCGCCGCGCGCACCTGCGCGAAGCGGTCCGGCCACACGGAGCCGTCCGCGCACCCCGACCAGAGCGGGCGCAGCGGATCCGGATCGGCCCCGTCGGCGGGCTGCGGCAGGCAGCGGTCGAGGCAGGCGACCGCGCTCGCGGCGAGCCCCCGCTCGTCGGCGGCGGCGATCAGTTCCAGCAGGCTCATCGGCGTCTCCCGTCGGCCGTGCCCCCGTGCGTGCGTGCACGGGGACGGGGCACTTCCAGTTACCGCGTTCAGCGCCGGATGGCTCAAAAGCGTCACCGGGGAGACCGAATAGCATCGCTCAGCGGGCACGTCCCGCTACCCCTGGACTCCCAGCGGATACACGCCGAGGGCCGCCCGCTCCCCCTGCATCCGGGTCAGCTTGCGTACGAAAAGGATCGCGAGCACCGCGGCCACGATGTCGAGGGCGTCGGACACCATCACCAGCCCCGCCGCGTCGATGATCTCCTGCGTCTCCTCGGCCCTCATGTACTGCCGGGACGTGACCCAGGAGAAGGCCAGTGAGCAGACCCACGCCCCCCACCACAGATTCATCGGGGTGGCCGGGACCGTGCGCCAACTGCCGTCGGTGTTGGTCTGGGCACTCGCGGTCCAGATGCCACCCGCGATCCGACGCGGCAGCACCAGGTTGGCGACCGGGACGAACCAGGCGCCGACCGCCCAGCCGGGCGACATCGGCTGCACGCTCGGGTCGAACACCTCGGCGTTCATCCGCACGCGCCGGAACCAGATGATGAAGACGATGCCGGTGGCCAGGGTCATCACACCCTGCAGCACACCGGCGGACCCGTAGAGATTGTCCGCGAGGGTCGCCTCCGCGTCGTCGTACGTCGCGAAGTCGTTCTCCAGCCCGTCGGCGAGCAGGCGGCGGATGTTCAGCCCCGCTGCCACGGCGAGCAGGTCGGCCACGGCGACGACGGCCAGCAGAATGACGACGGCCTTCGCGAGCCCGTCCGGCGAGCGCAGATACTGCTGCGGAGCGACGAAGGCCGGGACCGGCGGCCCCGGTGCCGCCGCCCCGGCCGGTCCGGCGCAGAGAAGACAGTGTCCGTCCGCGGTGACCGGCGGTCTGAGACGGCAGGTGGAGCACAGCACGATGTGGAACCCCCCAGGATTCTGAGCGAGGAACGCAAGAACGCGCGCCCCTCCCCCGGAGCGCGCGGCCGAACGTAACCCTTGCCCACCCCCCTGTCCACGGGGAATCCGGTCCGCCCCGCTCAGCCCACCCCGTCGATCCGCGCGGCCAGTGCCCGGAACTGATCCCAGCTCAGCGCCGGTTTGCCCGGGTCCCACAGCTTCTGGGCCGTCGCTCGCAGCGGCATCCGGATGCCCTGCGCCACCTGCGCCGGGGTCTGCGCGTTCGGGAGGTCGCCCCAGACCGCGAACCGGCCGCCCAGGATCTGGCCGGAGTAGCGCGCCGGGACCGGCTGGGTGCCGCGCAGGACGAGCGGAGTCCATTGTTCGTAGATCCGCTTGCCCGTGGGGTAGACGAAGTTGTTGGGCTGGCCGAGTACGTAATAGAGGAACTCGTCGTTGAGGTTCACCACGCGCCGGCCCTCGGCCAGATACTCCTCCGGCAGCCGGGCGCCGTACTCCTTGCCCGTCCAGTACTCGACCTCGATGTCCTTGTCGGCGTGGACGACTCCGTCGCGGAAGAAGCCGTCGTTCCAGGCCTTGGGCTGCTTGCCGTGCGGGCGGACCACCGCCGCGCGGTCGTTGAGCCAGCCGGTGGCGAGGTCCTTGATGCCGGCCTGTGGTCCGTATTTCTGCTGGGCGGCGCGTTGCAGCTGCGGGTACGAGGCGGCCGGGTCCTTCACCATCAGGGCGCGGTACTCGTCGGCGCCGAGATGCCAGTACCGGCCGCCGAACAGCTCGGTGAACTCGCCGAGGAGTTCATCGATGAGCTTGGCCGCCCCCGGATCGGAGATGTCGAGCGATCCGGTCGAGCGCACACCCGACACATTGCGCAGCTGGAGGTCGGGGTGGGCGCGCAGGACCGCGCCCAGATGGCCGGGGGAGTCGATCTCGGGGACGACCTCGATGTGCAGCCGGCCCGCGAGGCCGAGGATCTGCCGCACCTCCGCCTTGGTGAGGTGCTGCGGCGAGACCACTTCGGGGTGGGTGTCGGACTGGATACGGAACGCCTGGTCGTCGGAGAAGTGCAGGCCGAGCTGGTTGAGCTTGAGGTCGGCCATCTCGCGCAGCCGGTCCTCGATCCAGGCGACGGTGTAGTACTTGCGGGCGATGTCGAGGTTGAGGCCGCGCTGCGGCCGGTCGGGGCGGTCGCGCACCTCGCCCTCGGGCATGTCGCCATCGGCGCGCACCGACTGTTTCAGGGTTCGGGTTCCGTAGAAGACGCCGGCCTGGTCGGGGCCGCTGATCGTGACTCGTCCGTCGTGCGTTCTGAGGGTGTACGACTCCGGGGTGCCCTTGCCGGGAGTGAGGGCCAGCTCCACATCGCCCGCGCGGGCGGGGACGTCACCCCGGTAGTGGATCTTCAGTTCCTCGGCGAGCAGCTGCCCCTCGTCCGCGAGCGTCCCGCTGCCGTCGGCGATGACGACCCCGGCGGCCGGGCCGGGCCGCCAGCCGGGACCGCGGGCGGCAATGTGCTCGCGTACGGCGGGGATGGTGCGGGGCGGAGTGGAGAGCGGGTAGCTCCGGGTCGGCGAGGGGGCGGCCGAGGAGCGCGAGGGAGTGCGGGACCCCGACTCCCCCGCGAGTCCGCTGTCGGAGCTTTCCGGCCAGACGACGACGGCGATCGTCGCGGCAGCCGCCGCGGTGAGGAGCGCACCGGCCACAAGAGCGCCGCGTGAGGGCGACATCGGTCAGAATCCTCCGGTATCGATGGGGAAATAGAGCATAAGTCAGGAGATAGCCGGGCAATCTCCTGCGATACGGTCCATCAGACGTTCCGAAACTCTCCCGTCCGGGTGAAGTTCGCGCATCTGTCGGACGACCGTTGCCCGGCCTCGCTACCTTTGAGGCACATTCGTCTCTCCCTTCACCCTGCATCCGCCTGGTCTCACCCGTCCCGCCCCATTCCAGGTTCACAGATGCCGTTGATTCGAGGAGCCCACGCTGTCCAGGTCCAGCGAGTCCCACGCCGGCCTCCCGAAGCGACTGCTGCGACCGGCCACCCGGAGGGCCGTACCCGTCCAGAACTCCGGACCGGCGCAGGGCCGGGCCGCCGCCCCGGAACTCGACCGCTTCAACACCGCACCGTCCGCCGAGGCCGAGGCCGCCCTGCTGGACTGCTTCGGCAGCCGGCGCTGGGCCGGGCGGGTGGCCGCCCACCGCCCCTACCCCGACCTGGACGCACTGCTGGCCGCCGCCGACGAGGCGGGCTATGACCTGCCCCCGCCGGATCTCGCCGAGGCACTCGCCGCCGAGGTCTCCCCCGGACTGCACCCCGCCGCGCCGCACTCCGCCCATCTCGCACTCCGGGCCGCGCACGCAGCGTACGAGTGCCGCTTCGGCCATGTCTTCGTGATCTGCCTGGACGGATTCGAACCCGCCGAACAACCGGACCAGGTGCTCGCCGGAATCCGGGCCAGGCTGGCCCACGACCCCGACCAGGAGCGAGTGGTCACCGCGGACGAGATGCGGCGACTCGCCCGGGGCCGCATCATCGAGCTGGTATCGGGTTCATAACGGAACGGTTCCGGTCAGCCCTGGCAACCAGTCCGTTCTAGCCCGTCCGTGCCTGTTTGATTGCCACTTTGATCACACCAGAGGCCCCCGCGCGAACGAACCGACAAACCGTCGCTACGATGGCCGGGGCCGGTGGACCGTACCCGGCCGGGTCAGACCGACAGTCAAGCCGGCCGGCCCCAATCCCCGCTCCCGGAGGGTTCTTCCGTGCCGGCTGGAACGCTGTACCGCGGCCGGGAAGGCATGTGGTCGTGGGTGGCTCATCGAGTCACCGGTGTCCTCATTTTCTTCTTCCTGTTCGTTCACGTCCTGGACACCGCTCTCGTCCGCGTTTCCCCCGAGGCCTACGACGATGTCGTGGCCACGTACAAGACGCCGATCGTCGCGCTCCTCGAATACGGCCTGGTGGCCGCCATTCTCTTCCACGCGCTGAACGGTCTCCGCATCGTCGCCGTGGACTTCTGGGCCAAGGGCCCGCGCTACCAGAAGCAGATGCTCTGGTCCGTCGTGGGTGTCTGGGTCGTGCTGATGGTCGGGGCCCTGTACCCCGTCCTCGGCCACGCCGTACGCGAAGTCTTCGGGAGCTGAGGCCAATGTCCACCGAGTCCTCCGCCGCGATCGGTTCCGTCGAGGGCGTCAGCCTCTACGACGTCGACCACCCGGCCCCGGTCATCGAGCCGCCGCGCAAGCGGACCGGCAAGACCCCCAAGGGTTCGCGCACCAACTTCGAGATGTACGCCTGGCTCTTCATGCGCCTGTCGGGCATCGTCCTGGTCGTCCTGGTCCTGGGCCACCTGCTGATCCAGCTGGTGCTGGACGGCGGCGTCTCCAAGATCGGCTTCGCCTTCGTGGCGGGCCGCTGGGCCTCGCCGTTCTGGCAGGTCTGGGACCTGGCGATGCTGTGGCTGGCCATGCTGCACGGCGCCAACGGCCTCCGTACGGTCATCAACGACTACGCCGAACGGGACAACACCCGCTTCTGGCTGAAGATGCTGCTGTACACCGCCACGGTGTTCACCGTCCTGCTGGGCACGCTGGTGATCTTCACCTTCGACCCGAACATCCGCTAGGCGCCGGGCCAGAGGGACCAGAGGAAATCATGCAGATCCACAAGTACGACACCGTCATCGTCGGCGCCGGCGGCGCCGGTATGCGCGCGGCCATCGAGTCCACGAAGCGCAGCCGTACCGCCGTGCTCACCAAGCTCTACCCGACCCGCTCCCACACGGGCGCCGCGCAGGGCGGCATGGCCGCCGCGCTCGCCAACGTGGAAGAGGACAACTGGGAGTGGCACACCTTCGACACGATCAAGGGCGGCGACTACCTGGTCGACCAGGACGCCGCCGAGATCCTGGCGAAGGAGGCCATCGACTCCGTTCTCGACCTGGAGAAGATGGGCCTGCCGTTCAACCGCACGCCCGAGGGCAGGATCGACCAGCGTCGCTTCGGCGGCCACAGCCGTAACCACGGCGAGGCCCCGGTCCGCCGGTCCTGCTACGCCTCCGACCGCACCGGCCACATGATCCTCCAGACGCTGTACCAGAACTGCGTCAAGGAGGGTGTGGAGTTCTTCAACGAGTTCTACGTCCTGGACCTCCTGCTCCAGGAGGACCCCGAGACCGGGCTGAAGAAGTCCGCAGGCGTCGTCGCGTACGAGCTGGCGACCGGCGAGATCCACGTCTTCCAGGCGAAGGCGATCATCTTCGCCTCCGGCGGCACCGGCAAGTTCTTCAAGGTGACGTCGAACGCGCACACCCTGACCGGTGACGGCCAGGCCGCCGCCTGGCGCCGCGGCCTGCCGCTGGAGGACATGGAGTTCTTCCAGTTCCACCCGACGGGCATCTGGCGCATGGGCATCCTGCTGACGGAGGGCGCCCGTGGTGAGGGCGGCATCCTCCGCAACAAGGACGGCGAGCGCTTCATGGAGAAGTACGCGCCCGTCATGAAGGACCTCGCGTCCCGTGACGTCGTGTCCCGCTCCATCTACACGGAGATCCGTGAGGGCCGCGGCTGCGGCCCCGAGGGCGACCACGTCTACCTCGACCTCACGCACCTGCCGCCGGAGCAGCTGGACGCCAAGCTCCCGGACATCACCGAGTTCGCGCGTACGTACCTCGGCATCGAGCCCTACACGGACCCGATTCCGATCCAGCCGACCGCGCACTACGCCATGGGCGGCATCCCGACCAACGTCGAGGGCGAGGTGCTGGCCGACAACACCACCGTCGTCCCGGGCCTGTACGCCGCCGGCGAGGTCGCGTGTGTCTCCGTGCACGGCGCCAACCGTCTGGGCACCAACTCGCTGCTCGACATCAACGTCTTCGGACGCCGCTCGGGCATCGCCGCCGCCGAGTACTCCGCGAAGAACGACTTCGTCGAGCTTCCCGAGAACCCGGCGCAGATGGTCGTCGACCAGGTCGAGCGGCTGCGCAACTCGACGGGCACCGAGCGGGTCGCGACGATCCGTCTGGAGCTGCAGGAGTGCATGGACGCCAATGTGATGGTGTTCCGCACCGAGCAGACCATCAAGACGGCCGTCGACAAGATCGCCGAGCTGCGCAAGCGCTACCTCAACGTGTCCATCCAGGACAAGGGCAAGCGGTTCAACACGGACCTCCTGGAGGCCATCGAGCTGGGCAACCTGCTCGACCTGGCCGAGGTCATGGCGACCTCCGCGCTGGCCCGCAAGGAGTCCCGCGGCGGTCACTACCGCGAGGACTACCCGAACCGCGACGACGTCAACTTCATGCGCCACACCATGGCGTACCGCGAGGTCGCCGACGACGGCACCGAGTCGATCCGGCTCGACTACAAGCCGGTCGTCCAGACCCGCTACCAGCCGATGGAGCGTAAGTACTGATGGCTACCCCGACCATGGACAAGGTGGGGACCGACCCCTCGGCGTCCCCTGCCTCCCCGTACATCACGGTCACCTTCCGGATCCGCCGCTTCAACCCCGAGGTCTCCGACGAGGCCCAGTGGCAGGACTTCCAGATCGAGATCGACCCGAAGGAGCGTGTTCTCGACGCCCTTCACAAGATCAAGTGGGACGTCGACGGCACGCTGACGTTCCGTCGCTCCTGCGCGCACGGCATCTGCGGCTCCGACGCGATGCGGATCAACGGCAAGAACAGGCTCGCCTGCAAGACGCTGATCAAGGACATCAACCCGGAGAAGCCGATCACGGTCGAGGCCATCAAGGGCCTCACGGTCCTCAAGGACCTCGTGGTCGACATGGACCCGTTCTTCCAGGCGTACCGCGATGTCATGCCCTTCCTCATCACCAAGGGGAACGAGCCGACCCGCGAGCGTCTGCAGTCCGCCGAGGACCGCGAGCGGTTCGACGACACCACCAAGTGCATCCTGTGCGCCGCGTGCACGTCCTCGTGCCCGGTGTTCTGGAACGACGGCCAGTACTTCGGCCCGGCGGCGATCGTCAACGCGCACCGCTTCATCTTCGACTCGCGCGACGAGGGCGGCGAGCAGCGCCTGGAGATCCTCAACGACCGTGACGGTGTGTGGCGTTGCCGCACCACCTTCAACTGCACGGACGCCTGCCCGCGTGGCATCGAGGTCACCAAGGCGATCCAGGAGGTCAAGCGGGCGCTGATCACGCGCCGCTTCTGACCGCCACCGGAGCACCAGTTGCATCCGAGGCCCCGTTTTCCGCACGAACACTGCGGGAATCGGGGCCTCTTGCTGCACCGCTCGGGTCTTGCCGGTACGGTCATGCGGAACCGGACACCGGTTCGCCGCCTCCGGCGCAGCAAGGCGCGGGGCGCACAGGCTTGATCGAAAGCGGGGAACGTTGAGCGATCCGAATCCGTACGCGGACGACTCATACAAGTGGGGCCCTCCCCAGCAGCCGGGCAATCCGCCCACCGTCGCGGACGGCCAGGGGCACGGTCTGCCCGGTTCGGGCACGCCGGCCTACGGCTACCCGCAGCAGCTGCCCGAGTCCGCGGCCCAGCCCGGCCCGGGTTACGGCTACCCGCAGGGCCAGGCGGCTCAGCCGACCATGCCCGGTTACGGCTTCCCGCAGCAGCCGGGGGCACTGCCCGGCGGCGGTGTACCGATGCTGACGTTCGGTGACATCACCGTCATGAACGACCAGATCGTGACGCCGGCCGGCACGATGCCGCTCAAGGGCGCCGTGTGGACGGCCACGGACCTGTCACGCACCGAGGAGAAGATCCCGACGGTCGCGATCGTGCTCGCGATCGTCTTCGCGCTGCTCTGCCTGGTCGGTCTGCTCTTCCTCCTGATGAAGGAGAAGAAGACGACCGGCTTCATCCAGGTCTCGGTGACCAGCGGCGGCAGGCACCACTCGACGATGATCCCGGCGATGGGCCCGGACACCTTCCCCATGGTGATGGCCCAGCTCAACACGGCGCGCGCGATGAGCATCTGACGGTCCGCAGGGACGGCCCGCCGCCGGCACACCGTCACCGTCGTCGCGCTGGATCGCGACGCTGCACGGGCGCCCGCTGCTGCGGCCGGTCGCCGCGTTCACCCTGCTGCTCGCAGGCGTGCCGCTGCGGCGCGGCTTCCGTTCGTCGGTGGAGCAGGCGGCCGCGCAGTGGAACGAGGCGTTCGGCCGCATCCTGGCGAGGGATCTGGACGAACTCCGGGCGGAGCCGGCCGATCACGTCGTCGAAGACCCTGACGACGAAGCCGACTGAGCGCCCGGCACCCCGCACCTCAGTCCCACTCGGCGCCGCCCCGGTCCTCGGCGACCACCATGATGCGCCGCAGCATGTCGTTGAGCAGTGTGCGTTCGTCCTTGTCGAGGACGCCGAGCAGCCGGTACTCCTCGTGGCCGAGGACGTCCATCGCGCCCAGCCAGGTCGAGCGGCCCTCGCCGGTGAGTTCCACATCGACCCGTCGACGGTCGGTGGTGGAGGGCGTACGGCGGACGAAGCCGCGCCGTTCGAGCGCGTCCAGACGGCCGGTGACGGAGGCGGGCGCGAGGTCGAGGTCGGCGGCGAGCTCGGAGGGGGCCGCCTTTCCGCCGCGTCCGGCCAGCTTGTGGAGCGTGTCGAACTCCTGGCGGTCGAGGTCGAAGTCGACCAGGGACTGTTCGCGTACCCGGCGCAGATGGACGGAGAGTTTCTTCATACGGGTCACCGCGCCCTCGACATCGGGATCGAGGTGGGGAAGGACCGGCTTCCAGCGCTCCACATGTCCGTCGGTCCAGTCGCGTCGCTCCATGGGGAAAGCGTACGCCCGGCCCCCAACTATCCTTCGGTACAAGATATTTCGTTGACGAATAGTTCGGAACCAAAATAGATTGCGCGCATGCCGCACCCCTTGCGCACGCGCGCCTTCCGCCTGCTCTTCATCGGACGCACCCTCTCCCTCCTCGGCGACTCCGCCATCCCCACCGCCCTCTCCCTGGCCGTCTATCTGGCCACAGGATCGACCGGAGCGCTCGCCCTGGTCCTGGGATGCGCAATGATCCCCAAGCTGCTCCTGCTGCCACTGGGTGGCGTCGTGGGCGACCGCTTCAACGCCCGCACCGTCGCGCTCACCACCGATCTCGTACGGTGCGTGACCCAGCTCTTCGTCGGCGCGGAACTGCTCGGCGGCTCCCCCGCGCTCTGGCAGATCGCCCTCGCCGAGGCGATCGGCGGCGCCGCCGGGGCGTTCGCGATGCCGACCGTTTCACCACTGATCCGCGGCACCGTGGCGGAGTCGGGGCTGCTGCGCGCCAACTCACTGATGGCGGTGGTCAACAGCGTGACCCGGCTCGGCGGCCCGGCCCTCGCCGGAGCCCTGATCCTCACCGCGGGCCCGGGCTGGGCCTTCGTGCTGGACGGCGCGAGCTTCGCGGTGAGCGCGGCGCTGCTGTCCGCCATGAAGGTCCGGCATGTACCCATCCCCCGGCGTTCCCTGCTCACCGACCTCAAGGAGGGCTGGAGCGAGGTCAGGGGCCGCGACTGGTACTGGACGAGCCTGATCGCCCACGCCGCCTGGAACTGCGCGGCGGCCGTCCTGATGACCGTGGGTCCGGCCCTCTTCGTCCGGGAACTGGGCGGCAAGGGCGTCTGGGTCGCCCTCCTCCAGACCGGCGCGGTCGGCCTGCTCCTCGGCTCCCTGCTGGCCGGCCGGGCCCACCCCCGCCGCCCGGTCCTGATCGCCAACCTGGGCCTCGCCACGTACGCCCTCCCGCTCGGCCTTCTCGCCGTCCACGCACCCGTCGTCGTGACCATCGCCGCGTACGGCATCGCACAGGCCGGGCTCGGCTTCCTCAACCCGGTCTGGGAGACCTCGGTCCAGTCCGCCGTGCCCGCGCACGCCCTGGCCCGCGTGACCTCGTACGACTGGCTGCTCTCCCTCGGCGCGATGCCGCTCGGATATGCCCTGGCCCCGCTCGCCGCCTCGGCCTGGGGCGCCGAAGTCCCCCTGGCCGTCGCTGCGGTGACGGTCGGCGCCGCCTGTCTGGCGACGGCGGCGGTGCCGGGCGTACGGCGCTTCGGGGCGCCCGGCAAGCAGGGGGAGCGAGCCGCCGAGGTACCTGCTTGAACATGTTCAAAGACAGGTCTACAGTCCATGACACCAGCTTTTGAACGCGTTCAAGGGAGGGTGGGGCATGGACCTCACTGTTGTCGCGTACGTCATCTACCTGCTGATCAGCGTGGCGCTCACCGTCTGGGTGGCGCGCACGCTCAGCCGCAACGGCAGGGTGTTCCTCGCCGATGTGCTGCACGGGAACGAGAAACTCGCCGATGCCGTCAACCACCTGCTGGTGGTCGGCTTCTACCTGGTCAACCTGGGCTTCGTCACCCTCTATCTGAGGAACGACGACGGGGTTGCCGACGCCCGCGGCCTCTTCGAGGCGCTGTCGGTGAAGCTCGGCGTCGTCCTGCTCGTCCTCGGCGTGCTGCACCTCGGCAACGTCTATGTGCTCAACAAGATCCGCCGCAGGGGCTTGATGGAGCGTGAGCAGACCCCGCCCGTACCGCCGCAGGGCTGGACGGCTCCGGGAAACGGTCCGTGGGCCGCACCCACCACCAGGGCCTGAGCGCGCCATGACGGTCAGAACGGGCGGGCAGCGGCTGTCCGTCGAACGCCTCACGGTGCTGTACGACGCACAGTGCTCGCTCTGCGTCCATCTGCGCCAGTGGCTGATGAAGCAGCGCCGGCTCGTCCCGCTCGACCTCGTCCCGGCAGCCTCCGAAGAGGCACGACGCCGCTTCCCGGGGCTCGACCACGCCGCGACGCTCGACGAGATCACCGTGATCGGCGACCGGGGGCAGATCTACCGCGGGACCGACGCATGGATCGTCTGCCTCTGGGCGCTGGCCGAACACCGGCCCAGGTCCCACTGGCTGGCCACCCCGGCAGGCCGCCCGTTCGCCCGGGCGACCGTGCTCGCCGCCGCGAAGTACCGGTCGCTGACCGCGACACCGTGCGGGTCCGGGGACAGTGCCTGTACGGTCCCCGGATCCGGGGACTGACCGGGGCGGATACCCTCGGGGCTGTGGTGAAGGAAGCGAAGGACGTGAAGGAAGTCAAGGCTCCCAAGAGCGAGCAGACCCGCACACTCATCCTCGAAACCGCGCTCCGGCTCTTCCAGGAACGTGGCTACGACAAGACGACGATGCGGGCCATCGCCCAGGAGGCCGGCGTCTCCGTCGGGAACGCCTACTACTACTTCACGAACAAGGAACACCTCGTCCAGGGCTTCTACGACCGGCTCGCCGCCGAGCACGAAGCGGCGGTCCAGCCGGTCCTGGACGGCGACAAGGACCTCGCGGTGCGGATGCGCGGGGTCCTGCTCACGTGGCTGGACGTGGCGGAGCCGTACCACCGCTTCGCCGCCCAGTTCTTCAAGAACGCCGCCGACCCGGAGAGCCCGCTCAGTCCGTTCTCGGCGGATTCGATCGCGGCCCGCGAGGCGGCGATCTCCATCCACCGGCGGTGCCTGGCCGGTTCGGACGCCAAGACCGATCCCGAACTGGCCGAGCTGCTACCGCAGTTGATGTGGCTGATGCAGATGGGCCTGGTGCTCTACTGGGTGTACGACCGGACGGAGCACACCGAACGCAGCCGCCGCCTGGTCGAGCGCTCCGCCCCGATCGGTGCCCGCGCCATCGCGCTCTCCCGCTTCCGGGTGCTGCGACCGCTGGTGCGGCAGATTCACGAGGTGCTGGAGGAGTTCCTGCCCGGCGCCGCGAAGCGTCGGGCCTAGGCAGGTCCCGGGCGGAGGGGCGGCCTCCCGGCAGTGCCGGGAGGCCGCCCCTCTGCCTGTCGTACGCGCCGGATCCGGCGCGGCGGACCGTCAGATCCGCTTCAGTTCCCACAGCCGCCAGAGGCCGGTGCCGTCCGAAAGGTACTGCGAACCGGAGACATCGGTCGTGCTGACGACATAGTCCTTCTTCTGCCACAGCGGCACGAGCGGCACATCCTCACCGACCAGCGCCTGGAGCTCCTTGAAGTCCGCCGAGGTACGGCTGCGGTCGCTGTACTGGAGCGTGGCGCCGATCAGGGCGTCCATCTTCTTGCTGGAGTAGCCGTTGTGGAGGCTGTTGTTGTGGCCCACCAGCGGCTGGCTGAAAGTGTCGGAGTCCGGATAGTCGGGGAACCAGCCGACGGTGTACGCGTCGTACTTGCCGGCCGCGTACTCCTTCTGGAACTTCGTCCACTCGACGGCCTTGACCGTGACCTTGAACAGGCCGCCCGCCTCCAGCTGCCTGCGCAGCTCCGCGGCCTCGTTCGCGTACGCCTCGTCGCCGCCGCGGTAGCCGAAGGTGAAGTGCAGCGGCGTCTGCACGCCGGCCTGCTCCAGGAGCTTCTTCGCGCGCGCGGGATCGGGCGACGGATAGGCGTCGAAGAACGGTGTGCTGTGCCCGATGTAGCCCTGCGGGATCAGCGAGTAGAGCGGTTCGACCGTGCCCTTGTAGATATCGGTCACCAGCGGCCCGCGGTCGAGCATCGAAGCGATGGCCTGCCGGACCTTCTTGTCGGCGAACGGGGAACTGTCACGGACGTTGAAGACGAGATTGCGGATTTCGGCGCTGCCCGCCTCGGTGACGCGCAGATCGGGGTCGCCGGGGTTCAGCTCGGCGAGCGTGGCAGGCGGCAGCTGGCGGTGCGTCACATCGACCTGCCCGGAATTCCAGGCCGCCAGGAGTGCTTCCGACCCCTTGTAGTAGTGCACGGTGACCGGGACACCGGTCTTGCTCAGCGCACCCTTGTACCGGGGGTTGGGGACCAGCTCGGCGGTGGCGCTCGGCCGGTACGACTTCAGGATGTAGGGGCCCGAGCCGTCGACCGTGCTTCCGGCCCGGAGCTTGTTCGGCGGGTACGACTCGCGGTCGACGATCGATCCGGCTCCCGTGGCGAGCTTCTGCGGGAAGGTCGCATCGCGCGAGGAGAGGTTGAAGGTGATGGTGCGGCCCTCGGACACCACGTTCTTGAGGCTCGGGAACAGCACCGACGGACCGACATCCGTCTTGATCCTGATCATGCGCTCGATGGAGTACTTGACATCGGCGGCGGTCATCTTGCGACCGTTGGAGAAGAACAGGTCGTCGCGCAGCTTGCACTGGTACGTCTGGAGCTTCTGGCCGATGAACCCACAGCTCTCGGCGGCGTCGGGTTCGGGGACGATCGCCCCGGACTTGAACGTCATGAGGGACTGATAGATGTTGCTGTACATCGCCCAGGAACCGGCGTCGTACGCACCTGCCGGGTCGAGCGAGGTGACTACGTCCGTCGTACCGACCGCGATCGGGTCCTTCTTCACCTCGTCCGAGGGAAGCAGCTGCCAGGCGCCGACGCCTGCGATGACCAAAACCGCGAGAACCGCGAGAATCCGTGCCCGGATCGACCGCATTGCCGTGCTCTCCCTTACCAGCCCCACCTCGGCGTTGCGTTCAGACACGCACATCACCGCATGTTTGCGCTCAGCCAATCACACGATTTTCACATCTGGAAGAGCAAAAGTGGGACTCATAGCCTTTTGTTCGGCACTTGAAACCTTGGGTCGATCGACAAGATCGGTAACAGGCCATCGACGGAGTGTCAGGCCTGTCGGGAGGCGAGCTCCACGACGGTGATGTCGGAGGGTGCACCGACCCGTACGGGCGGCCCCCAGGCGCCCGCTCCACGCGAGACGTACAGCTGGGTGTCGCCGTAGCGGTCGAGCCCGGCGACCGTGGGATTGGCCAACTCTGCGATGAAATTGCCCGGCCAGAGCTGGCCCCCGTGGGTGTGGCCGGAGAGCTGGAGGTCCACGCCGTGGGCGACGGCATCGTGGATGACGACGGGCTGGTGAGCGAGGAGGACTGCGGCGCGGGTACGGTCCCGGTCGCCGAGCGCGCGATCGAAATCGGGGCCCTGCCCCTCGCTCTCCCCGGCAATGTCGTTGACGCCCGCGAGATCGAATCCGTCGATCTCGGTCCGGGCATTCTCCAAGGGGTGAAGCCCCAATTCCCTTACGTGATCAACCCATTGGTCGGCGCCGGAGTAGTACTCGTGATTACCGGTGACGAAGAAACTGCCCCGGCGGGCAGTCAGCTGCGCCAGCGGCTCCGCGGCCGGACCGAGGTCGGCGACGGTTCCGTCGACGAGATCACCGACGACGGCGACCAGATCCGGCTGGGTCCGGTTGATCGTGTCGACGATCCGCTGGGTGTGGGCGCGGCCGAGGACCGGGCCGAGGTGGATGTCGCTGACGACGGCGATCCGGAAGCCGTGCGCGGAGCGGGGCAGCTTGGCGAGCGGGACGGTGATCCGCTTGACCCGCGGCCCGCGCAGCACGCCGTACGTGCCGTAGCCGACCGTGCCGAGCCCGGCGACGGCGGCGGCGCCCCCGACGGCCCGCGCGACGAACAGGCGGCGCGTGGGGAGGGCGAGGGTGTCCGCTACGGGGGCATCGGCGACGAGGATGTCCGCTGCGGGGGCGTCGGCGGCCTCGGGCGTGAGCACTTTCGTCACCGACGGACGGTCCGACCGGCTCGCCCCGTTCGCACGGCCCGCGAGCACCCGTCGCAGAATCGGCCGTGCCGCCTCGCCCGCCAGCAGAGCCAGCGTCAGATACAGCAGCGCGGCCAGCCACAGGTATCCCGGCCAGGCCAGCACCCGCTGGAGCCAGAAGGGCGCACCTGTACGGCCGGAGACCAGGGCGCCGATGGTCAGCAGCGGCAGGAGGAAGGCGGCCACCGTGCCGGTCCGGCGCAGGGCGCTGCCCTCGGCCGTCGTGTCACCGACGAAGCGGCGCCACAGATAGCGGTGCACGCCGACGAGCAGCGCGAGCACCACGACTGCCGTCACCGCGAGACCGGCCACTGCCACTTGCGCTCCCCCGCCCGTCGTACGGCTTGTTATGCACTTTCGCGGCGCAGGGCCCTGACCCCACGGAACCCGATCACACCAACGGCCGTCCCCAGGAGAAAGGACGTGATGGCGAGCAGCAGATGCACCCAGAAGTACGCAGTCGGGTCACCCGCGTCGTCGAAGGCGAGTCCGCTGCCGTCCTTCCACAGGTTCTTGACGAAAGTGATCCAGATGAACCAGCTCCACACCCCGAAGGCGAGCAGGAACCAGGAGACGGGGCGGCTGAGCTTCATGGCCCCAGTATCTCCGCCGCGCTCCGGCGAAGCTGCCCGGGGTGGGCTGTCCCGGCGGAACGCACGGCGGGTCAAGCAATCCGCACCCGCATTCATATCCTCGCCCTGTACGTTTCCGACCGTGCTTGCTCTGAAAAAGATCGCGTTTACGGTCACCTCTGCCGCCTTGTTGTCCACATTTGTCGTCAGTCCGGCATCGGCGGTCGACAAGGACGCCTCCGCCAACCGGCCGAAGCCACCCGCCGGCATGTCCCGGGTCGGTGGCGAGCTGCTGGGCCGGACCGGCACGCAGGTCAAGCTGGGGGTCGGCGCCCCGGTACTGCCCAAGGACCTCACGGGCAGGTCCTGGATCGTCGCGGACGCGGAGAACGGCGAGGTCCTCGCGGCGCACAACCCGCACTGGCGGCTGCCCCCCGCCTCCACCCTGAAGATGCTCTTCGCGGACACCGTGATGCCCGGCCTGCAGCCGAAGACCCAGACGTACACGGTGCAGGAGAAGGACCTCGCCGATCTCGGCGAGGGCAGCAGCCTGGTCGGCGTCAAGGAACACCTCAGCTATACGGTCCACGACCTGTGGCTCGGGGTGTTCCTGCGCTCGGGCAATGACGCGGTGCATGTGCTGTCCTCGATGTACGGCGGCATCCCCAAGACCGTCGCCGACATGCAGGCACATGCCGAGGAGTTGCAGGCGCTCGACACGAAGGTGGTGTCGCCCGACGGCTACGACGCGCCCGATCAGGTCTCCAGCGCGTACGACCTGACGCTGTTCGCCCGCAGCGGGCTGCAGAAGGCGGACTTCCGGGAGTACTGCTCGACGGCCGAGGCGGACTTCCCCGGCGCGAAGAAGAAGAACGGGAAGCGCGAGACCTTCAAGATCCAGAACACCAACCGGCTGCTCACCGGTGCGGACGGCGTCGACCCGTACAAGGGCATCGCGGGGGTCAAGAACGGCTACACCACGCACGCGGGCAACACCTTCACCGGTGTCGCCGAACGCAACGGCAAGGTGCTGCTCGTCACCGTCATGAACCCGTCGTCCAAGGAGCCCCACGCCGTCTACAAGGAAGCCGCCGGCCTCCTCGACTGGGGCTTCGCCGCGAGCGGCAAGGTGACCCCGGTCGGCGAACTGGTGCCCCCGAGGTCCGCCAGTACCGGGACCGGCACCGGGAAGGGCCCCGCGGCGGCGCGCGAGGAGGACAAGGGAAGGAACGGCCCCTCGCACGACACCGAGGCCGTTGCCGCCGAAGGCGACGGCGGCGGGGGCGGGGGCGTCGGGATCGCGCTGGGAATCGCCGGAGGCGTCCTGGCGCTGCTGGCCGGCGGGGTGTTCCTGGTCAACCGGCGCTGGCCGCTGCCGGACCTGGTGCGCCGCCTTCCTCGTCGCTGACGGGCGCGGAGTCCCTCTCGGCGTCCTCGCTGTTCCGCGTCGCCGTCCAGGCGGCGCAGAACAGCAGCAGCTTTGCCGTGAAGTTGATCCACAGCAGCAGCGCGACCGGCACCCCGAAGGCGCCGTACATGCTCTTCGACGCGACGCCCTTCATATAGCTGCCGAGCAGCAGCTTGAGCAGTTCGAAGCCGACCGCGCCGATCGCCGCGGCAACCAGGAGCCGGCGCCGTGGGGGCTCGACGCCGGGCAGCAGCGTCAGCAGGTAGAGCAGCAGCAGGAAGTCGGCGAGGGCCGCCACGACCAAGGCGGCCACCTGCAGCACCACACCGCCCGCACCCCGGTCCGAGATACCCAGCAGACCGGCGGTCCAGCCGACGGCGACGGAACCGGCCGAGGAGACGGCGAGAGTCGCGAGCGCCGCCCCGCCCAGACCGAAGAGCAGCCCGACGTCCTTGAGTTTGCGGATGACCGGATTGCCCAGGTCCATGTCGTCCATGCCCCACACGGCGCGCAGACAGCCCCGCATCGCGCCGATCCAGCCGATGCCGGTGAACAGCAGCAGCGCACCGGCGACCAGCCCGACCGTGCCCGCGTGGGCGACCAGATCGCTGATGCCGAGCTGGTCGGAGATGCCCGGCACCTGCTCGGCGATCTTGTCCTCGATCTTGTGGATCTGCTCGGTGGAGAGCAGCGCGGCACCGATCGCCGCACCGACCGCGATCAGCGGGAAGAGCGCCAGGAAGCTGATGAAGGTGATCGCGGCGGCGAGCCTGGCCCAGTGGACCCGTTCCAGCGTTTCGCACGAGCGCCAGGCGTGCGTCGCCATCAGCCGGGAGACGATCGGCCCGATGACAGGGAGGTTTTTCAGCCAGTCCATGACGTACGACTACCCTCCCGGGCACGGAAAACCGGTACCCCTTCGCCGCCGTACGGGCTGACACTTACTCAATCACCCATATCGGTGAGTGTTGTAACAAATCCCTCGAAAGGGTTTTCTCGGGCGATACGGTCACCACCATGTCTGTCGACACCGTGTCCCTGACCGGCTGGGGCCGTACCGCCCCAACGACCGCCCTGCGCTTCCGCCCCCGTACGTACGAGGAGGCGGCGGCGACGGTACTCGGATGCGGACCCCGCGGTTCCATCGCCCGGGGGCTCGGCCGGTCCCACGGCGACGCCGCACAGAACGCGGGCGGCTCCGTCCTCGACATGACCGCGCTGAACCGGATCCGCACCATCGACGCCGGCACCGGCCTGGTGGTCTGCGACGCCGGGGTCAGCCTGCACCGGCTGATGGAAGTCCTGCTGCCGCTCGGCTGGTTCGCCCCCGTCACACCGGCCACCCGTCATGTCACCGTGGGCGGCGCGATCGGCGCCGACATCCACGGCCGCAACCATCACTTCTCCGGCTCCTTCTCTCGGCACGTCCAGGAGCTGAAGCTGCTGACGGCCGAGGGCGAGATCCGCACGGTCCGGCCCGGCACCGACCTCTTCGACGCGACCGCGGGCGGTCTGGGTCTGACAGGTGTGATCCTCTCCGCCACGCTCCGGTGCCACCGTGTCACCAGCTCCTGGATGTCGGTGGACACCGAACGGACCGTCGACCTGGACGACCTGCTGGCCAGGCTCTCCACCGGAGACCACCGCTACCGCTATTCGGCCGCCTGGATCGATCTCCTCGCCCGCGGCCGGGCGACAGGGCGCTCCGTAATCACCCGCGGGGAGCACGCCCCCCGGTACGCGCTCCCGGCGCACGCCCGGCGCACACCGCTCGCGTTCCGCCCGGGACAACTGCCGGTCGCACCCCTTCTCGTACCGGAAGGGCTGCTCGGCCGTACCTCCGTCGCCCTCCTCAACGAGCTCCACTACCGCAGCGCCCCCAGGTACCGCGTCGGCGAGCTCCAGAAGCTGCCCGCGTTCTTCCACCCCCTGGACTGCCTGCCGCACTGGAACCGGATCCATGGGCGCGGCGGATCCGTGCGGTACCAGTTCGTCGTCGGGCACGGACAGGAGGAGGCGCTGCGCCGGATCGTGCGCCAAATCTCCCGGCGGCGCTGCCCGTCGTTCCACGCCGTGCTCAAACGGTTCGGCGAAGGCGACCCGGGCTGGCTGTCGTTCCCGATGCCCGGCTGGGCCCTCGCCCTCGATCTGCCCGCAGCGCTGCCGGGCCTGGCCGGGTTCCTGGACTCGCTGGACGAGGAGGTGGCGGAGGCCGGCGGCCGGGTCTGCCTGGCCAAGGACTCCCGGCTGCGGCCTCAGATGCTGGCCGCGATGTATCCACGGCTGGCCGAATTCCGTTCACTGCGCGCCGAGTTGGACCCGAACGGGGCGTTCCGCTCGGACCTGTCGCGCCGCCTGTCGCTCTGACCGCTGCGGTCTTCCGCCCTCTCGTCCTCCCCCGCCCCCTCGTCCGCAAGGAGTGTTTTCGTGAAGGACGCCTTCGGTGCCCCGCAGTCCCTGCTCGTTCTCGGCGGAACGTCTCGGATCGCTCTCGCCACCGCACGCCGGCTGATCGCCCGCCGGACCCGTACGGTCTGGCTGGCCGGCCGCCCCTCGCCCGGACTGGAGTCGGCCGCCGCCGAACTGCGCACACGCGGCGCCGACGTCCGTACGGTCGACTTCGACGCCCTCGACTCCGAGTCCCACGAGACCGCCCTCGGCAAGATCTTCACCGAGGGCGACATCGACATGGTGCTCCTCGCCTTCGGTATCGCGGGCGACCAGGAGCGTGACGAGGAGGAGCCGCTCTCAGCGGTCCGGGTCGCCCGGACGAATTACACGGGGGCCGTCTCCGCCGGGCTGGTGTGCGCCGGAGCGCTCCAGGCGCAGGGGCACGGCTCGCTGGTGGTGCTGTCCTCGGCGGCCGGCGAACGCGTCCGCCGTGCCGACTTCATCTACGGGTCCAGCAAGGCGGGCCTGGACGCGTTCACACAGGGGCTGGGGGACGCGCTGTACGGCACGGGGGTGCACGTGATGGTCGTACGCCCCGGCGCCGTACGGCCAAAAACGGCGGCCCGGCCCGCGACGCCGCGGCTCACCGTGGCACGGTTCGCCGCTGCTCCGCTGGAGGCGTCGCCTCTCACAACGACTCCGGACGCGGTCGCGGCGGCGATCGTGACGGGTCTGCGGCGGCGTTCGGAGACGGTGTGGGTGCCGGGGTCACTGCGTGTAGTGATGTCGGCACTGCGGCATGCACCGCGCCCGCTGTTCCGGCGCCTGCCGGTCTGATCCTCGGGCGCCGGGGCGCTCAAGGAGTGAAGAGGGCCCGCCGGGGCCGCTCAGGGATGCAGGGAGGGCTCGTCCACGGAGGAGCCGCCCTGCGCGGGCACGACGGGCGCGCCGTCCCCGGCACCGAACGGGAACTCGTTGATCTTGCGCCAGACGCTGTCCGGGCCCTGCTCGTACAACGCGAAGGAACCACAGGTCCAGGCGGCCTCGTAGTCGGAGAGCTCCTCGTACGCCCGGTCCATCGCCTGCTCGGCGATGTCGTGCGCCACGGTCACATGCGGGTGGTACGGGAACTGGAGCTCGCGCACCAGCGGCCCGGAGGAGTCCCTGACCCGCTTCTGCAGCCACGAGCAGGCCGAGGCCCCCTCGACGACCTGGACGAAGACGACCGGCGAGAGGGGACGGAAGGTCCCCGTGCCGGCCAGCCGCATCGGAAACGGGCGGCCGCCCGTGGCGATCTGCGCGAGATGCGCCTCGATCGCGGGCAGGTCGGCCGCCTCGGCCTCGGTCGGCGGGAGGAGCGTGACGTGGGTGGGAATGCCATACGCGGCAGGATCCCCGAAGCTCGCGCGCCGCTCCTGGAGCAGGCTGCCGTAGGGCTCCGGGACCGCGATCGAAACGCCGAGCGTTACGGTCCCCACGTCGTTCTCCTCAATCCTCGATGGTCGATGGTCAATGGCCGGTTTTCAGCCATCCACCGGATCAACTTCCCGTCGCCAGTGTGACGCCTGCGGCCGCGAAACCGCCAGGGCCCTTGGACTCAGTGCTTCGCGGGCAGAAAGCCCATCCGGTCGTACGTCCGGGCCAGGGTCTCGGCCGCGACGGAGCGGGCCTTCTCCGCGCCCTTGGCCAGGATCGAGTCCAGCGTCTCCGGGTCGTCCAGGTATTCCTGGGTACGGGTGCGGAACGGTGTGACGAACTCGACCATGACCTCGGCAAGGTCGGTCTTGAGCGCACCGTAGCCCTTGCCCTCGTACTTCTGCTCCAGATCCGCGATACCGGTTTCGGTCAACGTGGAGTAGATGGTCAGCAGGTTGCTGACCCCGGGCTTCTCGGCCCGGTCGAAGCGGATGACCGTGTCGGTGTCGGTGACCGCGCTCCTGACCTTCTTGGCGGTGGCCTTCGGCTCGTCGAGGAGGTTGATCAGGCCCTTCGGGGTGGCCGCCGACTTGCTCATCTTCGACGACGGGTCCTGAAGGTCGTAGATCTTCGCCGTCTCCTTGAGGATGTACGGGTCCGGCACGGTGAACGTGTCGCCGTAGCTGCCGTTGAACCGCTCGGCGAGGTTACGGGTCAGCTCCAGGTGCTGGCGCTGGTCCTCGCCGACCGGAACCTGGTCGGCCTGGTACAGCAGGATGTCGGCGACCATCAGCATCGGGTACGTGAAGAGACCGACCGTGGTGCGGTCGGCACCCTGCTTGGCGGACTTGTCCTTGAACTGCGTCATGCGGGAGGCCTCACCGAAGCCGGTGAGGCAGTTCATGATCCAGCCGAGCTGGGCGTGCTCGGGAACATGGCTCTGGACGAAAAGCGTGCAGCGCTCCGGGTCGAGACCGGCGGCGAGGAGCTGGGCGACGGCGAGCCGGGTGTTCGCGCGCAGCTCTGCGGGGTCCTGCGGAATGGTGATCGCATGCAGGTCCACGACCATGTAGAAGGCGTCATGGGATTCCTGCAGCGCCACCCACTGGCGGACCGCACCGAGGTAGTTGCCGAGGTGGAACGAGCCTGCGGTGGGCTGGATTCCGGAGAGCACGCGGGGGCGTTCAGAGGCCATGAAACCCATTGTCTCAGGTACGGAACCGATCTCCGGCAGCCGGTGCGGACGGTGTGCGGTCACAGGACGCACGCCGCCGTGAATGAGACGAGGAACACAGTCGGGCCGGCGGGGCGGTGGAAGGGCGCGGACGGGCGCGGACGGGCGCGCCGTGAATTGAAGGTTTCCTCGCCAGGGTTCCGACCGACGATACAAAGTGGGCACCACCCTCCGCCCACGCCGCACGACGAACGGAGATCCCGTGTCGACCACGGAAACTGCCATCGCCTCCGCCGAGGCGCACAGCGCGCACAACTACCATCCGCTGCCCGTCGTCGTCGCTTCGGCGGACGGGGCCTGGATGACCGATGTCGAGGGCCGGCGCTACCTCGACATGCTCGCCGGATATTCGGCGCTCAACTTCGGCCACGGCAACCGGCGCCTGCTCGACGCGGCCAAGGCACAGCTGGAACGGGTGACCCTCACCTCGCGCGCCTTCTACCACGACCGGTTCGCCGATTTCTGTACACAGCTCGCCGAGTTGTGCGGCATGGAAACGGTGTTGCCGATGAACACCGGGGCGGAGGCCGTGGAGACCGCGGTCAAGACCGCCCGCAAGTGGGGCTACCGGGTGAAGGGCGTCCCGGACGGCATGGCGAAGATCATCGTCGCCGCGAACAACTTCCACGGCCGGACGACGACGATCATCAGCTTCTCCACGGACCCGGAGGCACGGGAGGACTTCGGTCCGTACACGCCGGGGTTCGAGATCGTGCCGTACGGGGATCTGACCGCGCTCGCGGAGGCGATGACCGAGAACACCGTGGCGGTGCTGCTGGAGCCGATCCAGGGCGAGGCCGGGGTGCTGGTGCCGCCGCCCGGCTACCTCCCCCGGGTGCGCGAACTCACCCGTGAGCGGAATGTGCTGTTCATCGCGGACGAGATCCAGTCGGGCCTGGGCCGGACCGGGAAGACCTTCGCCTGTGAGCACGAGGGTGTCGTGCCGGACATGTATGTGCTCGGCAAGGCGCTGGGCGGCGGTGTGGTCCCGGTGTCGGCAGTGGTCTCGTCGAAGGATGTGCTCGGGGTCTACCGGCCCGGTGAGCACGGTTCGACGTTCGGCGGGAATCCCCTTGCCTGTGCGGTCGCGCTGGAGGTCATCGCGATGCTCCGTACCGGCGAATTCCAGCAGCGGGCCACCGAGTTGGGCGAGCACCTCCACCAGGAGCTGGGGCTGCTGGTGGGCGGGGGCGCGGTGGAGGCGGTACGGGGACGCGGGCTGTGGGCGGGCGTCGACATCGCCCCGAGCCACGGCACCGGCCGGGAGATCTCCGAGAAGCTGATGGACCGGGGGGTGCTGGTCAAGGACACCCATGGCTCGACGATCCGGATCGCCCCGCCGCTGGTGATCAGCAAGGAGGACCTGGACTGGGGGCTCGAGCAGCTCCGCGGCGTCCTGCGCGGCTGAGTTCCGTCGGTCGTCGCCGGGCAGGTTCCGGGGCCTTTCGTCCGGATCGGGTCAGGGCCCGCGAGCCCGGCGTGATCCGAACGAAGGGCCCTGGCCAGTAGGGCTTTGTTACATCTCTGGGCAAGTGGCCGTTCTGGTGGTTTCCTGCTGGTATGAGGGTGGATGAACTCACGCAGTCCCGGGGCCGGTTGGAGGAGTTCGCCGGGGGTGTTCGCTCCGCTGAGACGTGCTGACCAGCGGGTGAATCACGATTCCCACGAATAATTTATGAATCAAGCCAACAAACCAAGCCACTGATCCAGTTATGGGATAAAACGGCCGAAAATGGGTGCGCCGAACGGCCGCAAGTAGAGTCCCAGTGTGTTCCTCGGGATGATCTGCGCGCTCGGCGCCGCCGTCTGCTTCGGCACGGCCTCCGTCCTCCAGGCCGTCGCCTCGCGCGCCGCAGCCGCGCCGGGGTCGGACGCGGGGGTCGATCCGGCGCTGCTGCTGCGCGCCCTGCGCCAGTGGCGCTACATCGCCGGACTCGCCCTCGACGGCTGCGGTTTCGCCCTCCAGATCATCGCCCTGCGGTCCCTGCCGATCTACGCGGTGGGCGCCGCCCTGGCCGCGAGTCTCGCCGTGACGGCGGTGGTCGCCGCCCGGCTCCTCAAGGTGCGGCTGAGCGGCGTCGAATGGACCGCGGTCGGCGTCGTCTGCGCAGGCCTGGGCATGCTGGGGCTCTCCTCCGGCAGTGAGGGCCACGGGACCGGTTCGGCAGCCCTGGGCTGGACCATGCTGGGAATCTCCCTCGGCATTCTGCTGATCGGCGCGGCGGCCGGACGGCTCCCGGAACGGCCGCGGGCTCTGGTCCTGGGCCTGGGCGCGGGCTGCGGTTTCGGGGTGGTCGAGGTCACCGTCCGGCTGATCGACGACGTGTCCCCGTCGGCGCTGCTCACCAACCCCGCCGGGTACGCGCTGCTGCTGGGCGGCGGTTCGGCGTTCCTGTTGCTCACCTCGGCGCTGCAGCGCGGTTCTGTGACGACGGCGACGGCCGGCATGGTGCTGGGCGAGACGATCGGCCCGGCGCTCGTCGGCGTCATCTGGCTCGGGGACCGTACCCGCGAGGGCCTGGTCTGGCCGGCGGTCGCCGGTTTCGTGGTGGCGGTGGCGGGAGCGCTGGCCCTGGCCCGGTTCGGCGAGGCCCCGGCGGACATGCCGGCCGGCCGGATCAGTGACGGCTGAGGAAGCGGGCGAGGCCGTCGGCGACGCCCTCGATGGAATCGTGCCGCGTGCAGCGGACGGTGGACTGCGCGGAAGTCACGGTCTGGGTACTCCGATCGGATTGGGCTGCGGGACGACGCCGGTGTCGATGAGGTGGCGGCACGATCCGCCTGCCACGCGGACCGGCACGCGCGGCGGCCCCGCGCAGCACTTCGGCGTGGGCGGAGGCACGGCAGCCGTCCGCGGATGGTTGCGGCTGTGGCGACGACCGTGTGCGCGTGTCAGGGCCCGGCCTGCGGGACGCAGGCAATCACCCGGTCGTCCCATGGGTCGCGTACGGGCATCGGGTCCTTGGCCTCGGCCCGTTCCGCGCCGGGGACCATCGGTCGCGAGTCCGCCGTCATTCGACGTTCTCCGAGTCCGGCCCGGCGAGCCCCTGACCGAGATCGACGATCAGGTCTGCTTCGTGTTCGAGGCCGACCGCGAACCGGATCAGGCCGGCCGGAACTCCGGCCTCGGCGAGTTCCTCCTCGGTCAGTTCGTTCGACCACATCGCGGCGGGCCGCACCAGCGTCGAGCGGGTGCCGCCCAGGCTGGGGGAACGCACCGGAAGGCGCAGCGCCGAGATGAGCTGCTCGGCCGCCAGCCGGCCACCGCGGAGTTCAAAGCTCAGCAGTCCGCCGAAACCCCTCATCTGCCGCTTCGCGAGGTCGTGCTGGGGATGACCGGGGAGCCCGGGGTAGTTCACCGTTCGTACCGCGGGGTGACCGGCCAGGTACTCCGCGACGGCCTGCGCGCACCGATTCTGCCGCTCCGCCCGCAACGACAGTGTCCGCAGGCCGCGCAGCGCGAGCCAGGCGTCGAACGGGCTGATCACCGAGCCCACCATGGTGTGCGCTTTCCAGAGCCGTTCGATCAGCTCGTCGCTCCCGAGCACGATCCCGGCCTGCACGTCCGCGTGCCCCGATATGGCCTTGGTGACGCTGTGCATGACGAGGTCCACGCCCTGATCCAGCGGCCTTTGGTTGAAGGGGGTCGCCACGGTGTTGTCGGCGAAGGTGAGGATGCCGCGGGCGCGGGCCAGCGCGGTGACCGCGTTCACATCGGTCAGCCGGAGCAGCGGATTGCTGGGCGTCTCCAACATGATCAGCTTGGTGTCCGGCGTGAGGGCCCGGGCGAAGGCATCGGTGTCCGTCTGGTCCACGAAGGTCACCTCGATGCCGAAGCGGGGTGCGACATCCCGCAGCAGACTCAGCGTGCCGCCGTACATGCTGTGCTGGGCGACGACGTGGTCGCCCTGGGACAGCAGGGCAACCAAGGTCGTGGTGATCGCACCCATGCCGGACGCCGTGGCCAGGGCCGCCTCGGCACCCTCCGCGGCCGCGACAACGCGCTCCAGCCGGGCCTGCGTCGGGTTGCCGTAGCGCCGGTAGTAGTGCGGGGGCCGGGACTGCTCGTTGAGCGCGTCGAACTCCTCCGCCGTGGCGGCCGAGTAGTTCACCGCCTGGTGGATGGGGGGCGCGACGCTCAGTTCTTCGGGATCGGCATCGGCGTGCGCAAGAAGAGTCTCAAGGGCCAGGAAAGAGTCCATAGCGCGAGCATGCAGGCCGATTGGCATTGTTTCCGATATCCAATCAGGGCAACATTGGACTGCATGAATGCCTCGACCCCGTCAGCTGGTCTCATCAGCGGCTCGCCCGGACCGCTCTACCAACGGCTGGCCGAGGGCCTTCGTGGCGCCGTGCGCCGGGGTGAGTTCGGCGCCGGCTCCAGGCTGCCCTCCGAGCGCGACCTCGCACGGTCGCTGGGCATCAGCCGGACCACCGTGATCGGCGCCTACCGGCTTCTGCGTGAGGAGGGTCTGCTGGAAAGCGAGCGCGGCAGCGGCACCCGGGTCGTCGCCTCCGGCCGCTGGATCGGCCCCGCGGTCCCCGCCGCGACCATGCCGTCGGCCAAACTGACGGGCGAGCCGGCAGCCGGTGTGGTGGACCTGTCCGGATCCGTCGTCGTCGGCCCCGAAGCGGTACCCCGCCCGGCAGCGGACACCACCGGCCTGCACGAGCCGACCGCCGGCTTCGGCTACCAGCCGCTCGGCCTTCCCTCCCTGCGGGCCCGGATCGCCGCCCGCCACACCCGGCTCGGGTTGCCGACCACGGCCGACGAAGTGCTCGTCACCAACGGAGCGCAGCAGGCGATCAGCCTGCTCTTCACACTGTTCGGCCGCAACGGCGGCGTCATCGTCACCGAGAACCCCAGCTACGTCGGCGCACTCGACGCCGCCCACGCCGCAGGGGCAAGGCTCCTCGCGCTGCCCACCGACGCCGAGGGCATCAAAGTACGCCCGCTGCGCGAGACGCTCGCCCGTCACCCCGTCTCGCTGCTGTACGTGATGACGACCTGCCAGAACCCGACAGGTACGGTCATGAGCACCCAGCGCCGCACCGAGATCGCCCGGCTCGCCGAGCGCGCCGGTGTCCCGGTCGTCGACGACACGACCCTCGCCGACCTGGTCTTCGAAGGGCGCTGGCACCCCCTGCCGACCGCCGCTACCGGTATCACCGTCGGATCCTTGAGCAAGCTCTTCTGGCCCGGCCTGCGGATCGGCTGGCTGCGGGCGCCCGGCGCGCTGATGACCAGGCTCGCCCGCCTGAAGGTCGTGGCAGACCTCGGGTCCTCAGACGTCGGCCAGCAGTTGGCCTCCCGTCTCCTCCCGGTGTCCGAGGACATGGCCACGGCACGGCGAGGGCAACTGACCGCACGTCTCGACCTGATGAGCGAACTCTTGCGGTCACGGTTGCCGACATGGTCGTGGACCCGCCCGTCCGGCGGCCCCTTCCTGTGGGTACGGCTCCCGCACGGCGACGGAGAGACCTTTGCCCAGCTCGCACTCGGGTACGGAGTTCAGGTACTCCCCGGCGCCAGAACCTCGCCCGACCGCGGCTTCGCCGATCACCTCCGCCTGTCCTTCGTGAACGAACCCGAGACCCTGCGGATCGCGGTCGACCGGCTCGGCGAAGCGTGGGCCGCGTGCGAGTCCGGCCACGGCTCGGGCCCCCTCCGCTCCTTCACGGTGGCCTGACGAAGCAAGCAAGCGGAAGCATGCGTTCCGGTACACCCCAAAGGATCCGGTGCACCCCAAAGGAAAGGAGGAGACGCGGGACAAAGCGGCCGGGCGGCCCCACTCGGAGAAGTGATCCGTACATGGGAGGCTTTCGCGTTCCCGGCCTCAGGAGAGCACCCGGCAGAGTGCCTCCAGCGCCCCTGCCCAGGCGCTGTCGGTCGGTGTCCCGTAGCCGATGACCAGCGCGTCGCGCCCCGGCTCCGCCTCCGGGTGCCGGAAGCGCGAGATCCCCTCCAGTGCCAGCCCCTGCCACGCGGCCGCCCGCATCACCGAGGGCTCACTGCCCTCCGGGAGTTCGAGCACGGCGTGCAGTCCGGCGGCGATACCACTGATCCGGACATCGGGCGCCCGCTGCGCCAGCACCGCGACGAGCTGGTCGCGACGGTGGCGGTAGCGCAGCCGCATCGAGCGCACATGACGGTCGTACGCACCCGATTCGATGAACTCCGCGAGCGTCAGCTGTTCCAGCGCGCTCGACGACCAGTCGCTCAGCCCCTTGGCCTCGGCCACCTCCCCCACCAGATTCTCCGGCAGCACCATCCACCCCAGTCGCAGTCCGGGCGCCAGCGACTTGCTCGTCGTTCCCAGGTGCACGACGCGTTCGGGGTCGAGGCCCTGGAGCGCACCGACCGGCTGCCGGTCGTAGCGGAACTCCCCGTCGTAGTCGTCCTCCAGGATCAGTCCGCCCGTGCCGCGCGCCCAGTCGACCGCCGCGGCCCGCCGTTCGGGATGGAGCGGCACCCCCGTCGGGAACTGGTGCGCGGGCGTCATCAGGACCGCACCCACACCGCGCAGCCCGGCCAGTTCACCGGTCCTGGCCCCGAGTCCGTCGACCGGCAGACAGGGCATGCGCAGACCGGCGTCCGCGAGCAGCTTCCAGTGCACGTCCAGTCCGTACGACTCGACGGCCACCTCCCGCACCCGCCGCTTGCGCAGCACCGTCCCCATCAGCTTCAGCGCCTGCACGAAACCGGCGCAGATCACGATCCGCTCCGGGTCCGCGTACACACCGCGGGCGCGGGCCAGATAGTCGGCGAGGACGGTGCGCAGCTCGATGCGCCCGCGCGGATCGCCGTACCCGAAGGCGTCGTTGGGTGCGGCGGTCAGGGCGCGGCGGGCCGCCTTGAGCCAGTCGGCGCGCGGGAACGTCGAGAGGTCGGGCGACCCGGCCAGCAGGTTGTGGGCGGGCCGGGAGCGCACCGGCCGGGAGCGTGTCGCCCTGGTGGCCGTCCGGCGCGGCTCGGCCCGCCGCGCCACCCTGGTCCCCGAACCCTGCCGGGCGGTGAGCCACCCCTCGGCGACCAGCTCCGCGTACGCGTCGGCGACGGTGTTCCGGGCGATGCCGAGGTCCACGGCGAGGCTGCGGGAGGACGGCAGCCGGGTGCCGGGCCCGAGCCGCCCCGTCCGTACGGCCTCGCGCAGGGCGTCCATGAGCCCGGCCCGCAGCCCCGCCGCACCCGTCGTTTCCAGATGCAGGTCGGCACCGAAAGTGGCCCAGGAATCTGTCATGGAAATGGACCATACAGCTGCGCCATCCTCGCCGTAACGTCGTACCCATGACGACGAACGAGCACAGCCACCCGACCTCCGAACTCAACCCCGAGCACACCCCCCGTATGCAGCAGTGGGCCGCACTCGCCCCCGATGTCTACAAGGCCCTGGTCCGGCTGGACGCGGCATCCCGCAAGGGCCTCGACCCGGTCATCGGGGAGCTGGTGAAGATCCGCTCCTCGCAGCTCAATCACTGCGCGTTCTGCCTCGACATGCACACCAAGGACGCCCTGGCGGCGGGCGAGTCCATCGAGCGGATCGTCCAGCTCGGCGCGTGGGAGGAGTCGCAGCACTTCTACACGCCCAAGGAGATCGCGGCCATCGAGCTGACCGAGGCGGTGACCGTACTGACCGACGGTTTCGTTCCGGACGAGGTGTGGGAGAAGGCCGCCAAGCACTTCGACGAGACCGAGCTCGCCCACCTCATCGCCGCGATCACGACGATCAACGCCTGGAACCGGTTCGCCGTGACCACTCGCATGGTGCCCGGTCACTACACGCCGGGCGACATCAAGCACTGACCCCCGCAGGAACCCCGACGCGCACCGCCACTCCCCCGACACACCCACAGGAGCCCCGCGTGACCGCATCCGTCCTCCGCGCCCTGCATCACGACCGCACCCCCGGCGACCCACTGGTCGTCCCCGGCCCGTGGGACGCCGGGAGTGCGCGCGTCTTCGCCGAGGCGGGCTTCCCGACGCTCGCCACACCGAGCGCCGGGGTCGCGGCCTCGCTCGGTTACGAGGACGGGGCGACGCCCGCCGACGAGATGTTCGCGGCCGTGGCCAGGATCGTGCGGGCCGTCCCGGCCTCCGTGCCCGTCTCGGCGGACATCGAGGCGGGGTACGGACTGGACCCGGAGGAGCTGGTGGAGCGGCTCCTCGGCACCGGGGCCGTCGGCTGCAATCTGGAGGACTCGGCCGACGGCACCCTCGTCGACGCCCAGCGGCAGGCGGACCGGCTCGCGCAGGTGCGGGCGGTCGCGGGCGACGCGCTCTTCATCAACGCCCGCGTCGACACCTACGTCCGGGGCGTCCCCGAGGGCACCGACCCGGAGACGGAGACGGTCCGCCGCGCCCTGCTGTACGTGGCGGCGGGCGCGGACTGCGTCTACCCGATCATGGCCCCGCCCGAGGCCCTGCCCCGGCTGGCCGCCGCCGTCCCGGCCCCGCTCAACGCCCTTGCCCGGCCGGACGGCCCGACCCCGCGCCGACTGGGGGAACTGGGCGCCGACCGGATCACTTTCGGTCCCGGACTGCAGCGCCGGGCCATGGCAGCCGTACGCGAGATCGCGGAAGAGCTGCGGAAGGGGTAGGCGCCCCGGGGCCGCGCACGGTCACGCCTGTCTGCCGCCGAAGGCCGCCAGGGTCCGTTCCAGCATCGGCATGGCCCGCACCACGTTGCGGGAGCGGATCAGGGCGTCCCACGCGGGTTCGAACTTCTTCCAGCCGCCCGCGTACGCCAGATGCCTGAGCCGCTCGTGCGTGCCCGGCTGGGCGGCCGCGCCGCGCCAGATGTTGGACCACCGGTAGAAGTCCCGGTACGCGCGCCAGTACCCGTCCTCCAGCTGGCGGGGAGTCATTCCCTTCGGGCGGTGGACGACGTGGCGGGTGTCGTAGAGATCCCAGTCCCGGTGGACGATCCGGTCCTCGGCCTCCATCTGCTTCCACAGACCGGTGGACGGATACGGCGTCATGATGTGGAAGGTGGCCGTCTCGATGCCCTGCTCGACGGCCCACTCCACCGTACGGTCGAAGACGTCCGGGCCGTCGTGGTCGAGCCCGAAGACGAAGCTGGCGTTGACCATGACACCGGTGTCATGGAGCCGGCGCACGGCGGCCGCGTAGTCCTTGCCGATGTTCTGGTCCTTGCGGCGTTCGGCGAGGTTCGCGCTGTTGACGGTCTCGAAGCCGACGAACAGGCTGCGCAGCCCCGCGTCCACGGCCCGCTCCAGCAGATCCGGCTGGAGGACCGACTTCACGGTGCCGGCCGCCTGCCAGAGCCGCCCCATTCCGGCCATCCCGTCGAAGAGCGCCTCGGCGAAGCGCCGGTTGCCGAGCAGGTGATCGTCGAGGAAGTACAGATGCCTGCCGGGCAGCCGCTCGATCTCGGCGAGGGCGTCGTCCACGGCCTGGGTGTAGAAGGACTTGCCGCCCTCGAAGAACGCGTCCTTGTAACAGAAGTCGCAGTGGTGCGGGCAGCCGCGCGAGACGACGATCGAGTTGGGCACCAGATACAGATGCCGCTTGATCAGGTCCCGCCGTACGGGCGGCAGTCCGGCCAGGGTGCGCAGCTTGGAGTCGTACCGGCGGCCCGGCACACCGTCCCGGAACTCCTTCAGGAACAGCGGCCAGGTGTCCTCCCCCGGCCCGGTGAAGATCGTGTCGGCGTGTGCCGACGCCTCGTCCGGGAGCGAGGTCACATGGAGGCCGCCCATGGCGACATGGACACCCCGGGCGCGGAAGTGATCGGCTATCTCGTAGCTGCGCCGGGCGGAGGTGATGTACGGCTGGACGACCAGCAGATCGGGGCTGTCGAGCGTCTCGATGTCGACCCGCTCGACATGCTCGTCGAGGAGCGTCACCTCGTCGTCCGGGTCCAGGTAGCCGGCGAGGGTCGCCAGGCCGAGCGGCGGGAAGAGCGAGTACTTGATGGGCCGGAACAACGGGCTGGTCGCCTCGGTCAGGGCCGGAAGAATCATCGTCACGCGCATGACAGCCCAGACTCGGGAAGCGGGGCGGTCAGTTCCCGGCCACGGCCACGTACCGACACCACCGTCCCCGGCAGCAGTCGCTGCCGGGGACGGTGGTGTACGCCTCGGAGGGCGTACGGATCAGATCAGGCCGAGCTCGCGAACCGCGTCGCGCTCCTCGATGAGCTCCTGCACCGACGCGTCGATGCGCGTACGGGAGAACTCGTTGATGTCCAGGCCCTGGACGATCTCGTACTTGCCGTCCTTCGTGGTGACCGGGAAGGACGAGATGATGCCCTCGGGCACGCCGTAGGAGCCGTCCGACGGGATACCCATGGAGGTCCAGTCGCCGGCGGCGGTGCCGTTGACCCAGGTGTGGATGTGGTCGATGGCGGCGTTGGCGGCCGAGGCGGCCGAGGACGCGCCACGGGCCTCGATGATCGCGGCGCCGCGCTTGGCGACGGTCGGGATGAAGGTGTCGGCCAGCCACGCCTCGTCGTTGACGAGCTCGGCGGCGTTCTTGCCGGCGACCTCCGCGTGGAAGATGTCCGGGTACTGGGTCGCCGAGTGGTTGCCCCAGATCGTCAGCTTCTTGATGTCGGAGACGGCGGCACCGGTCTTGGCGGCCAGCTGCGAGATCGCGCGGTTGTGGTCGAGGCGGGTCATCGCGGTGAAGCGCTCGGCCGGTACGTCCGGGGCGGCGGCCTGCGCGATGAGCGCGTTGGTGTTGGCCGGGTTGCCGACGACGAGGACCTTGATGTCGTCCGCGGCGTTGTCGTTGATGGCCTTGCCCTGCGGCTTGAAGATGCCGCCGTTGGCGGAGAGCAGGTCGCCGCGCTCCATGCCCTTCGTACGCGGGCGGGCGCCGACCAGGAGGGCGACGTTGGCACCGGCGAAGCCGACATTGGCGTCGTCGGTGATCTCGATGTTGCGCAGCAGCGGGAAGGCGCAGTCGTCGAGCTCCATCGCGGTGCCCTCGGCGGCCTTCAGCCCCTGCGGGATCTCCAGGAGGCGCAGGTTGACCGGCACGTCGGGGCCGAGCAGGTGGCCGGAGGCGATGCGGAAGAGCAGCGCGTAGCCGATCTGGCCGGCTGCGCCGGTCACGGTGACATTCACGGGAGTGCGGGTCATGGCGATCTCCGTTAGACAGCTGGCGGTGGGGGTCCCTGCCCCTGGTGCTGGACATCCCTGAATCTTGATGTGAAGAGATATCCAGCGATCAGGCTATCCGACCCGGAACCCCCCGACCGCCCGGCCCCCTGTGGCACCGCACACAACCCGTCACACAGCGCTCACCCGGCCGAATCCCGGTCACCCGTCCCGGTCGCTCCGAAGGCGGCGGTCCGGTGGAGACCGGGTGGCGGCTCCCGTACGGCCCGCCGTCAGAGCCCCGGTCCTGTCAGCAGCACCACCGCGGCCAGCACCAGCAGCGCGCCGACCACACCCGCGAGGAGCACGACCGACCGTCTCCGGCCGGCGACGGCCGGCCACCCCCGGCCGCCGTTGAAACGGACCGTGACCGGGTCCCGGGGCGGTATCCCCGCACTGCGCGCGCCGGGGCCGCTGACGCTCAGCACCGTCATGTTCTGGCGCGGCTCGGAACGGCTCCAGGCCCGCTCCGCCAGCTCCCACATGGTCGTCAGATGCGCCTGACTGGTACCCGTCGCCTCGGCGAGAGCGACGATCGCCCCTCTGGGCGCGAGCAGACGCCCGCTCAGATACCGCTCCCACGACGTCTTGCTGTAGCCCGTGCGGTCGGCCACCGCGGCGATACTCAGCCCTCCGCGGTCGACGAGCCTGCGCAGCTGGCCGGCGAACTCCCTGACCTGCGGGTCGAGTTCATCCGACAGCGCCTTCCAACGAGGCATTGCTTCCCCTTGCCCGGATCCGGTTCCTCTTCCGCTCTGGACTACCCAGAAGTACGCGCGAACGCAGGACGACAGTTCCAGCAGACGGGGCGCACGGGGGCGTTCGGGGCTCGGGGCGCCCCCGCGCACGCCCCCGGCACCACCGATGTGTACCGAACACACCGATGCGTACCGAACACGTTGCGGAGCGATCACACCGTGGCGGAATGGTCACTTCCGTGCCACAGGCCACAGGGTTCCCTTGTAGCGGTCTTCGCCGTCCACGAGGCTGAAGCCAGGACAGGGGCGAGGCCGCTCAAGTCACCATGTTCCGGAACGCTTGCGTTCCGGTGGCTGCCCCCGCCCTCGGGTGTCCGTCCCTTCTCGGGGGAGGGGACGGGCACCGTCCTCGAGCCGCGCGCCACAGCTGCAGCTGCAGCTGTACGGACGGCCTCAGCGGATCGTGAAGTGGACCGCGTGCTCCAGGAACGGAATGTCCAGCCACGGCTCGGGCTGTGCCACCAGCGCGAGCATCACGATGAGGAAACCGAGCAGCCCGTACGTCACCAGGTCGGTGAAGCGGGAACGGACCGCCAGCATGCCCACCGACGGGACCACGACCCGCAGCACGGCACCCCCGATGAGGGCCACACCGATCAGCATCGTGCCGATCCTGAAGGCCTCTGCGAAGGGGTCGACGGCCACGATCAGCAGCCCGATCCCGGCCGTGCAGAGCACGGCGAGCAGCGGCCACTGCCGGGCCGGGGCGGGCGCGTCCCCGGACGCGGCACGGCCACCGCCCTCGGGGCGCGCGGTGTCCCGGGTGAACGACGGGAACCTCCGCGACGGACGCGGACCGCCGTGCGGTGCGCCGGCCGGGGCGCCGCTGCCGGAACCGGCGGCAGCGACAGCCTCCGGGCGGGTGTCCTCGCCCCGGTCCGCGTCGCCGGAGTCCTCATCGGCGTCGGCATCGAAGTCCGCATCCGCCCGGACGACCGCCCCCTCGCGAGCAGCACCCTCCGAAGCAGCGCCCTCACGGGTCGCAGCCCGATCCGGCGCAGCCTCGTCCGCCGCGCCCGCACCGGGCACGTCCGCGTCCGACGGCACCGGAGACGTCCCGTCCGCCTCGGCGGCCGGGTCGGCAGGACTCGTACCAGCACCCATGGGGTTCCTTCCGGATCGGGTCAGCCGGCTCAGACGGCGTCGGCTGCGTTGCGCTCGGCCGCCTCGACCACGTTGACGAGCAGCTGGGCGCGGGTCATCGGGCCGACACCGCCCGGGTTCGGGGAGATCCAGGCGGCGACCTCGGCCACGCCAGGGTGCACGTCCCCGACGATCTTGCCGTGCTCGTCCCGGCTGACGCCGACGTCGAGCACGGCCGCGCCCGGCTTCACGTCCTCGGGCTTGATGATGTGCGGCACTCCGGCGGCGGCGACGATGATGTCGGCCTGCTTGAGCTGGGCGGAGAGGTCACGCGTACCGGTGTGGCACTGGGTGACGGTGGCGTTCTCGGACTTCCGGGTCAGCAGCAGCGGGATCGAGCGGCCGATGGTGACACCGCGGCCGACGACCACGACGTGTGCCCCGTTGATCTCCACGTCGTGGTGGCGGAGCAGTTGGACGACGCCCTGCGGGGTGCAGGGCAGCGGGCCCGTCTCGTTCAGTACGAGCCGCCCGAGGTTCATCGGGTGGAGGCCGTCGGCGTCCTTGGCCGGATCCATCAGTTCCAGGACGCGGTTGGTGTCGATCCCCTTGGGCAGGGGAAGCTGCACGATGTACCCCGTGCACTCGGGGTTGGCGTTGAGCTCCCGTACGACGTCCTCGATCTCCTCCTGGGTGGCGGTGTCGGGGAGTTCGCGCTGGATGGAGCCGATGCCGACCTGTGCGCAGTCACGGTGCTTGCCGTTCACGTACCACCGGCTGCCCGGGTCGTCCCCGACGAGCAGGGTTCCCAGGCCAGGGGTGATGCCCTGTGCCTTGAGGGCCGCCACGCGGACGGTGAGATCGGACTTGATCGCGGCTGCGGTGGCCTTGCCATCGAGAATCTGGGCAGTCATGTCCCCATACTCGCGGATGACCCCACCCGCGTACCAATTCAGGCCTCGGACGTTGGCGCGATGTTGCACTTGCGCAACAAGCAAGCGCCGCGACTGGACAAACTTACATTTCGTTTATAACGATTATTGCCGCAGTGCCGCAGTAGTACCGGGGGGCGGACCACTGACCTTTCTTTCCTCCGTGCGGCCGCATCGTCCCCGCATGCACGTTGGAGGAACGCCCAGATGAGTTTCGGCGACCCGAACCCGAATCCGAACAACCCCTACGGCCAGCAGCCGAACCAGCCGCCGCAGGGCCAGCCCGGTTACGGCTACCCGCAGCAGGCACCTCAGGGCGTGCCGCCGCAGGGCCAGCCGGGCTACGGCTACCCGCAGCAGCCGGGCCAGCAGCCGGGCCAGCCGGGTTACGGCTACCCGCCCCAGCAGCCGGGCGGCACCCTCCAGGCCAACAACGGCTACATCAACGTCGCGGGCCTCGGCACCGTCGAACTCGCCACGATGGGGCGTCGCCTGGGCGCGCGTGCCCTGGACGGTGTCGCGTACTTCATCCTCTACATGATCTTCTCGGCGATCGGCGTCGCGGGCCTCGTGGGCGCCTCGAAGTCCATCGACGACTGCAGCAGCTACTCGTACGGCACCGAGTCCTACACCCAGTGCATGAACGACGCGGCCGACGCCAGCGTCGGCATCGTCGCGGGCTTCTTCGGCTTCATCGCCGTGTTCGCGCTGATCGCGCTGCTCTACGAGTGGCTGATGGTCTCCATCTGGGGCGCCACGCTCGGCAAGATGGTCCTCAACGTCAAGGTCGTCAAGGAGAGCACCGGCCAGGCCCCCGGTCTGGGTGCGGGCTTCATCCGCTGGATCATCCCGATGGTCGGCTCGCTCTTCTGCGGTCTCGGCACGCTGCTGGTCTACCTCTCCCCCTTCTTCGACAACTCGGGCAAGCTCCAGGGCTGGCACGACCGCGCGGGCAGCACGATCGTCATCAAGACGAAGTGAGCATGCTGAAGGTGTAACCACCCTCACTGCATGGCGAAGGCCGCCAATCCCCCGATCGTTCCGGGGGGGGTTGGCGGCCTTCCGTCTTACCCGGGCTGCCCGGGTGCGACTCGTGTCAGTGGAAGAAGTGGCGCGTACCCGTGAAGTACATCGTCACGCCCGCCTTCTTCGCGGCCTCGACGACCAGCTCGTCACGGACCGAACCGCCCGGCTGGGCCACGGCCTTGATGCCCGCGGCGGTCAGGATCTCCAGCCCGTCCGGGAACGGGAAGAACGCGTCGGAGGCGGCGTACGCACCGCGGGCGCGCTCCTCGCCCGCCCGCTCGACGGCCAGCTTCGCGGAGTCGACGCGGTTGACCTGGCCCATGCCGACGCCGACCGAGGCGCCGTCCTTGGCGAGCAGGATCGCGTTGGACTTGACCGCGCGGCAGGCCTTCCACGCGAAGGCGAGCTCCTTCAGCTCGTCCGCGGTCAGGGCCTCACCGGTGGCGAGGGTCCAGTTGGCCGGGTCGTCGCCCTCGGCCTGGAGGCGGTCGGTGACCTGGAGCAGCGCACCGCCGTCGATCGGCTTGACCTCGACCGGGGCGGTCGGGGCGTCGGGGCAGCGCAGCACACGGATATTCTTCTTGCGGGCCAGGATCTCGACCGCGCCGTCTTCGTACGCCGGGGCGACGATGACCTCGGTGAAGATCTCCGCGACCTGCTCGGCCATGGCGACGGTCACCGGACGGTTGACGGCGATGACACCGCCGAAGGCCGACAGCGGGTCACAGGCGTGCGCGTTGCGGTGGGCCTCGGCGACGTCGTCGGCGATCGCGATGCCGCACGGGTTGGCGTGCTTGATGATCGCGACGCACGGCTCGGCGTGGTCGTACGCGGCCCGGCGCGCGGCGTCGGTGTCCGTGTAGTTGTTGTACGACATCTCCTTGCCGTGCAGCTGCTCCGCCTCGGCCAGACCACCGGCGCCGGAGGTGTAGAGCGCGGCGGGCTGGTGCGGGTTCTCGCCGTACCGCAGGACGTTGCTGCGCTCATACGTAGCACCGAAGAAGTCCGGGAAGCCCGAGTCGTCGGCCGCAGCGTAGTCGTCGGCGAACCAGGAGGCCACGGCCACGTCGTACGCGGCGGTGTGCTGGAACGCCTCGGCGGCCAGGCGCTTGCGGGCGGTCAGGTCGAAGCCCCCCGCCTTGACCGCGGCGAGGACGTCGGCGTACCGCTCGGGGCTGGTGACGACGGCCACGGACGGGTGGTTCTTGGCGGCGGCGCGGACCATGGACGGTCCGCCGATGTCGATCTGCTCCACGCACTCGTCGGCGGACGCGCCGGAGGCGACGGTCTCCTTGAACGGGTACAGGTTGACGACCACCAGGTCGAAAGGCTCCACACCCAGCTCGGCGAGCTGCTCACGGTGGGCGTCCAGGCGCAGGTCCGCGAGGATGCCGGCGTGGACGCGCGGGTGCAGCGTCTTGACGCGGCCGTCGAGGCACTCGGGGAAACCGGTGAGCTCCTCGACCTTGGTGACCGGCACCCCGGCAGCAGCGATCCTCCCGGCGGTGGAGCCGGTGGAGACGAGCTCGACACCCGCCTCGTGCAGACCGCGGGCGAGGTCTTCGAGCCCCGTCTTGTCGTAGACACTGACCAGGGCGCGGCGGATGGGCTTATTCACCGACATGACCGAGATGAACCTTTCGTCCCTCAATGCGATAGCCGTCACGGGCGAGCCGCCCCACGGCCTCGACGAGCAGCTTGCGCTCGACTTCCTTGATGCGTTCGTGGAGAGCGGCTTCGCCCTCCGCCGTGTCCTCTTCGGCCACCTCGACCACGCCCTGCGCGATGATCGGACCGGTGTCGACGCCGTCGTCGACGAAGTGGACGGTGCACCCGGTGACCTTCACGCCGTACGCGAGTGCGTCACGCACCCCATGGGCACCGGGAAAGCTGGGGAGCAGGGCGGGGTGGGTGTTGATGAACCGGCCGCCGAACCGGGCGAGGAACTCCTTGCCCACGATCTTCATGAATCCCGCGGACACCACGAGGTCCGGGCGGTGCTCGGCCGTCGCGGCCGCGAGTGCCGCGTCCCACTCCTCGCGGGTGGCATGATCCTTGACCCTGCACACGAAGGTCGGCAGTCCGGCGCGCTCCGCCCGCTCCAGGCCGACGATGCCGGAGCGGTCGGCGCCGACCGCGACGACCTGTGCGCCGAAGCCCTCGGGGTCGTCACCGATGGCGTCGAGCAGGGCTTGGAGATTCGTACCGGAGCCGGAGACCAGCACGACCAGACGGGCCGGTGCGGCGGAGGGGGGCGGGGAGGCCACGGCTGGGCCCTTTCTCGCGTGGTGAAGCAGAGCAACGCTGATTTGTATGGTCGTACGAAAGAATCGAGCCCCTCGATACGGGGAACTCTACGAACGAGCCGACCGCCAGCAACGATACCGGCACCTCGGGGGACCCCCACGGGACGGGGGTGAGAGGCCGCAGGCCGACTGCGGGTCGGCCGCGGCGAAGCGCGAGAGGGTCCGTGGTGACGGGTATCGGCCACCTGAGCCGCGCTCCCAGCTTTCGGCTCCTCCTGGCCGGGAGGTAGCGTCAGGGGACAGGGAACCGTCCGCAGGGCGGAAATGACGAGATGGGGAAGACGTTCACCATATGCCGGACCGACGCCGCCGCACCGCCTCCCGCCACCCGCTGCCCGAGCGGACCCCACTGATGCTGCGGGAGCGCCAGTCCCCCACGGGCCCTTCCCCCTCCGGTTCCTCCCGTTCGCCGGGGTCTTCCGGTCCCGCGGGCGACAACCCGTTCGCCGCACCGCCCGAGGACCGGCCCGATCAGCCCTGGCAGCCCCGCCACCCTTCTGACGCCAAAAACGGCAACGGGAACAACCAGGGGAACGGGGGCCGGGGCAACGGCGACGGGTCACCCGAGGGCGACTCCTCCGACGACCGGCCGGTCTGGGGCAGCCAGTGGAGCAGCCGACAGCCCGGTCGCCAGGGCGGCGGCTTCGGCGGCCGCCCGGGGGGCCAGGGCGGCCCCGGGGGCAGCTCCGGCGGACTGCGCTGGGATCCGACCGACCCCGCCCAGCGCCGCGCGCGCTACGCGTTGCTCTGCGGCATGTGGGCCTTCTTCTTCGCACTCTTCGACTTCCCGGAGATCGCCCTGCTACTCGGCGTACTCGCCGTGTACTGGTCGATCAGCTCGCTCCGGGCGAAGTCGAACGGCGCGTCCGCGCCCGGCTCCGCCGGAGCACCCGGGACGGCCGCGGCGTCCGGTACGCCGGCCGCCGGCCCCCTCCAGGGTTCCGGTTCCGGGCGTGTTCCGGCGTCCACGCCCGGCACCCCCGCCGCTCCTGGCTACGGGAGGCAGCAGACCACGGCTGCGGTCAGCGGCCTGGTGACGGCGCTGCTCGCACTCTCGATCGTCGCGACGACGTTCACGGTGCAGCTCGTCTACCGCGACTACTACACCTGTGTGAACGACGCCCTGACCAAGTCCGGCCAGCTGGCCTGCAACGACCTGCTGCCGAAGCCGCTGGAGCCCTTCTTCGGCGTCAAGAACTGACACTTCACGGATTTACGGATCCACGGACGGCCCAGCCTCCCCCGGCAGGGCCGTCCGTTCGTGCCAGGGGTCGGTCGGCAGGAAGTCGTACAGCTCGGAGTCGTCGCTCCTCGCGTCCGCCGCGGACGCCGGCACGGCGCCGCCGTTTGCGGGGGAAGCCGCCGCAGCGAGTACGCCCCCCGAAGCTCGGACGGATACGCGAACGATCCCCGGTCCGGGCACCGCCTCGGCCACCTCGTCCTCGCCCCGGCGCCCGGACCGCTTCCACCACCGCCGGCCGCCGCCACCCGGCCCCTGAGGCACCTGCCCGGGGCCCTTCGCAGGCGCCTGAGCCGCGGGCGCGCGCTCCACCGCTGCCGCCTCCCCCGCCACCCGCCATCCCCCGTCGCCGCCCCGCAGCCGCCAGGCCCGGAGCAGCAGCGCCACGGGAACGCCGAGCAGCGCCGTCCACGCCAGGGCCGCCACACCCGTCAGCCACCAGACCGGGCCGAACTCCGCCAGAGCCCCGGTGCCGAGCGGTCCCCCCGCGGCCGCGGCCAGCGCCGCCGTGCCGACCCCGCACCCCACCGCTCCCAGGCCGGCCGTCAGGGCGGTCTCCCGCAGGCTCCACGCCTCCTCCCGCCCGGCATGGGCGGGCGCGGCCCGCCGTACCGTGAACCAGGCGACCGTCACACCGGCCGCGACCGGCACCGCCCCGGCCGCCCAGTTCAGGACCGTCCCCGGACCCTGGGCCGGCACCGCGGCGAGCAACGGGAAAACGGGCAGCGCCGGGCGCCCCGAGAAGGCGAGCGGGGTGACCGCGGACGCCGTACCGAGCGCAAAGCCCGGCCCGAGTCCGTACGCGGCACCCCACACCGCCGCGTTCGGCACCAGCACCAACGCGAGCAGCAATACCAGGACCCGGCCCTCCCCGTCGCCCGAGAGCTGGACGAACGACTGCTGAACCGCCTGCGCATGCCACACCAGCGCCACCGCGACGAGCAGCGCCCCGCCACCGAGCAGCACCGTCATCCCGGCCATGGCCGACCGGCACACCGTCTCCGCGCGCTCCCTGAACCGGGTACGCGCCAGCTTCTCGTGCAGGCGCACCGGCGCCCAGGACGGCGGTGCGATCGGGTACCCCGATGCCGTCCAGACCCCGGCAGCCGCCGCACCCATCACCACAACGGCCGAAGGGAAGAGCAACGACGGTGCGTACACGGACAGCGAGCCACCCCGCGCATAGAACGTGACAGCGGCTCCGACCAGCAGATATCCGCCGCTGACCATGGCGAACGCGCCCGCGGCCGGGGGCGCCGGGCGCCCCTCGACGGGCTCCAGGGCATCCCGGGCCGCACGGTGCACCAGCCACACCGGCATCACGGCGAGCAGCAGCGGGACGAGGCCGACCGGAGCAGGGGCTCCGCCGAGCGTGTCGGTTCTGATCAGCTCGGCACCGTGGGCGAGCAGCCAGAGCGCGGCCGCCGTATGGAGGGCCCCGCCGGGGCCGTTGTCGGGAGTCGGGGAGCTGATCCACAGCATCATGACGAGCACGGCGAGTGCGCTCAGCCCCAGCCCGGCCGCAAGCGCCCCACGCAGGAAGGCGAAGGCCAGAACGGCGGACCGGCCCTGCTCTGCCGACAACGACGGGCTGCGTTCGGTCACTTGGGTCACACGGCAATGCTCCCAACGACACGCGCTTATTCCGTGTAACAGGCGAACGACCGCTGTGTCGCTCAATATACGTTTATGTACTTTTTCACCCAGTACGGGCCCTCAAGGGGTCTTTCATGACAGAGAGTTCGTCCGATGCGCCGAACGGGCGGCCCGCCCGGCGACACCGGCGGCGGTCGCGAGGCTGTCCAAGCCGGTGACCGCCACGAAACAACCGCTGTCCCGTCCGCCGACCCCCGTCGAAGCCACTGGGAGCACCGCCATGGCCCCGACCGAGCCGGGCACCACCCCCGAACTGCCGGACAAGCACGACGCATCCGGCACATCTGTCACGGACAGCCCATCCGCCACCCGTGCCGCGCCTGAAGCACCTGAAATGCCTGAAGCATCTGGAGCGCCGGCCGAGGCGTTCGATGCCTTGTACAAGAGCTGCGCCGCCACCCTTTTCCGCCAGACGTTTCTGCTGACCGGGCGTCGGAACCTCTCCCAGGAGTCCGTCGCGCGGGCCTTCGCGCGGGCCTGGGAACACTGGCCGGAGGTCGCGGTGGACCGTGATCCGGCGGGCTGGGTGCGGGCCGCCGCGTACGAGTACGCGATGTCGCCCTGGCACCGGCTGCGCCGCCCGCACCGCCCCCTCGACCCACCGCCCGCCGAACCCGGTGCGCGCGCACTGCTCGGCGCGCTGCTCGACCTGCCGCCGTCGTACCGCCGCACCCTGCTGCTCTACGACGGTGTCGGCCTGGATCTTCCGGAGACCGCGGCGGAGACGGAGGCCAGCACCCCGGCGACGGCGAGCAGGCTGATGAACGCACGTGCCGCGGTCGCCGAGCGGCTGCCCGAGCCGGCGGAGCCGTCGTCCCCCACCGAGCAGTCGGCTCTCCTGCATCAACAGCTCGGCGCACTCGCCCGGGCCCAGCCCCCCGATTCGCTCCCCTCGCCCGACGCGATCCGCAGGGACAGCGAGCGCAGGGCCCGGGTATGGACCAGAGCGGCCATCTCCTTCACGCTGCTGATCATCGGTCTGACGCTGTTCACCCTGGCGACGGCTCCGTCCCGGTACGAAACCCCGCAGTCGCCCGCTCAGCAGGTCGGCGGGGTGCCGCCACGAGGTGGCCCGCAGAAGCTGACGCCGCAGGACCTGAATCTGCGGAAGAAGCTTCAGGGCGAGCTCGTACGGGGTCCGGCCCGGCTGGTCCCCGATGCCGGCTGACCGGGAGCACCGGCAAACGGGCGGCCGGACGGAGAAACACAGACGGCGCGGGCCCGTACCCCTGACCGGGGTACGGGCCCGCGCCGTCTGTGCGGTGACGCGATACTGCGGTGCTGCTCCGTCGCGGTGAAGCGATCAGGCGCCGAGGATCTCGCGCGCCAGCTTGGCGGTCTCGGTCGGCGTCTTGCCGACCTTGACGCCGGCGGCCTCGAGGGCCTCCTTCTTCGCCTGCGCGGTGCCGGAGGAGCCGGAGACGATGGCGCCGGCGTGGCCCATGGTCTTGCCCTCGGGGGCGGTGAAGCCCGCGACGTAACCGACGACCGGCTTGGTGACGTTCTTCGCGATGAAGTCCGCCGCACGCTCCTCGGCGTCGCCGCCGATCTCGCCGATCATGACGATCAGGTCCGTCTCGGGGTCGGCCTCGAACGCCGCGAGGGCGTCGATGTGCGTCGTGCCGATGACCGGGTCGCCACCGATGCCGACGGCGGACGAGAAGCCGATGTCACGCAGCTCGTACATCATCTGGTAGGTCAGCGTGCCGGACTTCGACACGAGACCGATGCGGCCGGGCTTGGTGATGTCGCCCGGGATGATGCCGGCGTTGGACTGGCCGGGGGTGATCAGGCCGGGGCAGTTCGGGCCGATGATCCGGGTCTTGTTGCCCTTCGAACCGGCGTACGCCCAGAAGGCGGCCGAGTCGTGGACGGCGATGCCCTCGGTGATCACGACGGCGAGGGGGATCTCGGCGTCGATCGCCTCGACGACGGCGGCCTTCGCGAAGGCCGGCGGCACGAAGAGGACGGACACGTCGGCGCCGGTCTTCTCCATCGCCTCGGCGACGGAGCCGAAGACGGGTACCTCGGTGCCGTCGAAGTCGACGGTCGTGCCGGCCTTGCGCGGGTTCACGCCGCCGACGATGTTGGTGCCGTCGCCCAGCATGAGCTTGGTGTGCTTCATGCCGGTGGCACCGGTCATCCCCTGGACGATGACCTTGCTGTCCTTGGTGAGGAAGATAGCCATGGTGTTGGAGTCCCTCGTCCCTTACTTCGCAGCCGCGGCGAGCTCAGCGGCCTTGTCGGCCGCGCCGTCCATGGTGTCCACACGCTGCACCAGCGGGTGGTTGGCATCGGAAAGGATCTTGCGACCCAGCTCCGCGTTGTTGCCGTCGAGGCGCACGACCAGCGGCTTGGTGACCTCTTCGCCCTTGCTCTTGAGCAGCGCAAGAGCCTGGACGATGCCGTTGGCGACCTCGTCGCACGCGGTGATGCCACCGAAGACGTTGACGAAGACGGACTTGACGTCCGGGTCGCCGAGGATGATCTCCAGGCCGTTCGCCATGACCTCTGCGGAGGCGCCGCCACCGATGTCGAGGAAGTTGGCGGGCTTCACGTTGCCGTGGTTCTCACCGGCGTACGCGACGACGTCCAGGGTCGACATGACCAGACCGGCACCGTTACCGATGATGCCGACCTCGCCGTCGAGCTTGACGTAGTTGAGGTTCTTGGCCTTGGCGGCAGCCTCGAGCGGGTTGGCTGCGTCCTTGTCCTCGAGCGCCTCGTGCTCGGGCTGACGGAAGTCGGCGTTCTCGTCGAGAGACACCTTGCCGTCCAGCGCCAGGACGTCGCCGGAGGCGACCTTGGCGAGCGGGTTGACCTCGACGAGGAGCGCGTCCTCGGCGACGAAGGTGTCCCACAGCGTCACCATGACCTCGGCGACCTTCTCGGCCACCTCGGCCGGGAACTTCGCCTGGGCGACGATCTCGCGGGCCTTCTCGATCGTGACACCGGTGTTGGAGTCGACCGGGACCTTCGCGAGGGCCTCGGGGGTCTTCTCCGCGACCTCCTCGATGTCCATGCCGCCCTGCACCGAGGCCATGGCCAGGAAGGTGCGGTTGGTGCGGTCGAGGAGGTACGAGACGTAGTACTCCTCAAGAATCTCCGGCGCGGTCTCGGCGATCATCACCTTGTGGACCGTGTGGCCCTTGATGTCCATGCCGAGGATGTCGGTCGCGCGGGCGACCGCCTCGTCGGGGGTGGCGGCCAGCTTGACGCCGCCGGCCTTGCCGCGGCCGCCGACCTTCACCTGCGCCTTGACGACCGACTTGCCGCCCAGCCGCTCGGTCGCCTCGCGGGCTGCCTCAGGCGTGTCGATGACTTCACCGGCCAGCACCGGTACACCGTGCTTGGCGAAGAGGTCCCTCGCCTGGTACTCGAACAGGTCCACGCGCGTCCGTCCCTTTTCAGTGGTCTCGCGGTTCGTTTTCTGCGTGGGCGTGCCGCGAGGGGCAACGTGACTGCTCTGTCACTAGGAAGGCGCACACGGTGACCCGGGGTACGCGGCATGTCCATCTCGCAGGTTATCCCCGCGCTCCGCAGGACCCTAAATCGCAGAACACACCTGAGCGGTGATTACGGTCACAGACCCCGCCGGTGCCCGGGCCGCAGTGGACAAAAGGGCACTCGTGCGGTGCAGCGGGGACGTGCCCCGGACCGGGCCGATCGGGCGGTCCGGTCCGGGGCCACCGGTGTCGGACGCTCCGGGCCGGGTACTCGGGGGTGCCGAAGGAGGACACCGAGTCTGTCGCATCGGTCACATACGCCGGAGTGATCGACGTCAGACCCTCGGCGCCGTAGGCCGCGTTCCCGACAGTGGGACGGACGTGGTCACCGACCGTACCGACGAGGCCGCCGGCGAACGGCTGCGCCTGGGCTCCGACGCCCTGCGTCAGCGGCATCACTCGGCCGGTGGCACCCTGTGCGAACGGGGCGACCGCATCCCCCGCCGGTCCCTGGGCGAGCGGCTGCACCTCGGAGGTGACGCCCCCGGGCGAACGGCTGGAGCGCGCCCGTCACGCCCTCAACTGCTGTGCGCGCCGGCCCGTAGCGATTTCTGCTTCGGATTCCGCTTCGGTGTCCGCTGCGCGGGTGGTCGTTGCCCCCGTGCCGGGAAGCGACGGAGCGGGTTGCTGTGCCGCATGGGCCCGCGTCCCGAAGAGCAGCCCCAGGGCCGGCAGCCCGCCGGGGAACAGCACCACCTGCAGCGCTCGCCGGCCGACCGGCCCGCGCCGGGGGCGCGGGCCGGTGGGGCGGAACGAACGGCTGCGGTGGTCACGTGGGGATGAGCCCTCTCCTGATGGCGCGGACCGCGGAATGCGGTCCTCCGCAGATGACGGGACGCTGCTTGCACGAACCTCCCGGGGTCGCGCAAGCCCCTTGCTACTGATGGGTCTCCTTGTCCGGTACGGGAAGCGGCCGCTTCTCGATCGCCGCTGCCATCACTTCCGGGAAGAGATCCGGGGTGCATGCGAATGCCGGTGCGCCCAGGGCCCCGAGGGCCGCCGCATGGTCGCGGTCGTAGGCGGGCGCACCCTCGTCGGACAGCGCGAGCAGCGTCACGAACTGCACGCCGGATGCCTTCATCGCGGCGACCCGCTTCAGCATCTCGTCGCGTATGCCGCCCTCGTAGAGGTCGCTGATGAGGACGACGACGGTGTCTGCGGGGCGGGAGATCTTCGACTGGCAGTAGGCGAGTGCCCGGTTGATGTCGGTGCCGCCGCCGAGCTGGGTGCCGAAGAGCACGTCGACGGGGTCGTCGAGCTGGTCGGTGAGGTCGACCACTGCCGTGTCGAAGACGACAAGCCTGGTCTGCAGGGTTCGCATGGAGGCGAGCACCGCGCCGAAGACGGAGGCGTAGACGACGGAGGCGGCCATCGACCCCGACTGGTCGATGCAGAGGATGACGTCCTTCTTCACGGACTGCGCGGCCCGCCCGTAGCCGATGAGCCGCTCGGGGACGACGGTGCCGTACTCGGGGAGGTAGTTCTTGAGGTTGGCCCGGATGGTCCGCCCCCAGTCGATGTCGTGGTGGCGGGGCCGGTCGATCCTGGCCGAGCGGTCCAGCGCGCCGGTGAGTGTGGCCCGGGTGCGGGTGGCGAGCCGCTTCTCCAGATCGTCGACGACCTTGCGCACGACGGCTCTTGCGGTCTCCTTCGTCGTCTCCGGCATGACCTTGTTGAGCGAGAGGAGCGTTCCGACGAGATGGACGTCCGCCTCGACGGCCTCCAGCATCTCCGGTTCGAGGAGCAGCGCAGAGAGGCCGAGTCGGTCGATCGCGTCGCGCTGCATGACCTGCACGACGGAGCTGGGGAAGTACGTGCGGATGTCGCCGAGCCAGCGGGCCACGGAGGGGGCGGAGGCCCCGAGTCCGGCCGAGCGGTTGCTCCCGCCCCGGCCCCCGGGTCTGCCTCCGCCGCCGTACAGTGCGGTCAGTGCGCCGTCCATCGCGGCGTCGCGTCCGGTGAGGGTGCAGCCGGTGCTCTCTGTGCTGTCCCCGCCCAGGACCAGCCGCCACCGGCGCAGCCGCTCGTCGTCAGCCGGGCCCGGCTCCGGGCGGGGTCGTGCCGAGCGGTCCGCCGGGCCGGGCGGCGAGCTGTGGGCCGGGTGCGGTGCGGTGCCGGCTGTGTCCGTGGTCATCCCGTTGCCCCCAGCGGTTCCTCGGCGTTCTCGACTCTCTCGTCCGGATCTCTGTTGTCCGGGTCGGCTCCGCCGGGGTCCGGACCGGTGCCGGTGTCCAGACCGAGCAGCAGACGCAGCACCGGCACCACCGCGTCGGCCCTGGCTCCGTCGAGTCCGGGGCCGAAGCCGGGTGCCGTCGTCCCGGTGGCGGTGGCTGTCGGTCCCCCGGCGGACGGACCGCGCCGTACGAGTTCGCCCAGCGTGCGCCGTACGCCCGCTTCGTACACCGAGAAGGTGCGGCGCAACAGGGGCAGCACATCGGCGAAGGTGTCGGCTGGAACCCCGGTGAGCCAGGCGTCGACCAGGCCGAGCAGTCGCTCGTCGTGGACGAGGAGCATGCCGCCCCCGGCGGCTCCGCCGACGAACCCCTCGATCCAGGCCGCGGCGTCGGCCGGGGGTGTGCCGGGCGAGAGGGCCAGGCCCATCAGCCGTGCCGCGTCGTCCTCCGCGAGCCGTCCTTCGTCGAGCAGCAGGCGGGCCGCGCGGCCCCGGATGACACCCGCGACCGTGTCCCGGGCAGCGAGCTTGTGCAGCACGCCGGTCCAGCGCTCACGCAGCCCGGCCCCGTCAGCATCCGCCTGAACGGCTCCGGTGAGCAGCCCGATCGCTGTGTGGACCCCGTCCACCCGGCGGCGCAGTTCGGCTGCGCCGTCGGCGTCCAGTCCGGTGCAGGCGGGAGGGAGCCCGACGCAGATCCGCTCGGCGAGCCCGGCCGCGACCTCGCCGAGAGCCGCGGTGTCCGTGGACCGCACGTCGCCGTAGCGCAGGGTGCGGGCCAGCGCGGGCAGGGCGTCGGCGAGGTGGCCGACGTCGGCGTCGAGTGCGGCGCGGTCGGCGAGGGCCCGCATCACCGCAGGCAGCGCGTCGGGCAGTTCCGCGAGGAGGCAGTGCTCGGCGAGTGCGGTGACCTCGGCGAGTGCGGTCGCCGAAACCGCCTGGGTCTCGGCCTTGGCGGTCGCCGCGGAGAGCACGGTGGTGCCCCATGTCCCGGCCTCCGCGACCCGTACGTACAGCTCGGGTTCCCAGCGCAGCCGCCAGCTCTCCCGGAAGGTGCCGGTACTCGCCCGGCCTGCGGCGGGCTCGCCCCAGCCGACGTCGAGGATCCGCAGCCGGTGGAGCAGCCGGCTGCGGGCCGCGTCGGTGTCCTTGCGCAGGTCGAGCTCCAACTCCCGCTCCAGCGACTCCGGTTTGAGCCGGAGTGTGCGCTGCTGTCGCGTGAGGTCGCGCTGCAGGGGTACGGCGGGGGCGGTGTCCGGCACTTCGCCGAGTGTCTCGCCGACGATCAGCCGGTCCTGTACGAGCGCGAGCGGCACATCGGAGCCTTCGCACATCACGGCCCGGATCGCATCGGTCGTCTCGCTCAGCCCGGCCAGCGGGCGGCCCCGCATGGCGGCGAGGGTCTCGGCGAGCCTGACAGCCTCGATGACATGGGCGGACGAGACGAACCGGTCCTCGTCGCGCAGGAGTCCGGCTACCTTGGTCATCCACCGCTCGATCGGACGGTCGGCGGTCTCGAAGAGGTGTCCGTACCAGCCGGGCGAGTCGATGCCCGCCCCGTATCCGCTGTGTCGGGCGAGCCGGCGGTGCGACCAGGGCACCCAGGTCAGCTCGGCCTTGACCTTGGGCAGCCCCTTGAGCAGGGCCCGGTCGGCGGCGAGCGTGGTCCTCGTGACGAGCGCGGGCACATGCCAGGCACCGCAGACGACCGCGATGTCGTCCCCGAACTCCTTCACCGTCTTGCGCAGTTGGATGCGCATATACGCCTCGCGGACGGTGTCACGAGGGTGGCCGCCGTCCCCGTACACCTCGCGCAGGGCCGTCATCGCCTCGGCGAGCGCGGCGAACGGTGCCCGCGGGTCGACGGCTTCGCCGCCCTGGGTGCGGTGTTCGACGACGTCCTCCCACCAGCGCTCCGGATCGTCGTAACCCGCCGCCTCGGCCAGTACACCGATGGGGTCGATCGGGGCATGCACAGGCGAGCCGCCCGCAGCGGGCTCCCCGTCCCCGTCCACTCCCCCATTCCCCTCCACTTCTCCGTCCCGGGCCCCGTCCCCGTACCGGTCCGTTTCGCGTTCCGCTGCCTGCGCCATGGCCAGGGAGTTCGCCGCGGGCAGGTCGATGAAGCGGACCGGGACGTCGTGCGCCAGCGCCCAGCGGATCGCGACCCACTCGGGCGAGAACGCGGCCAGCGGCCAGAACGCCGCCTGCCCCGGGTCGTCGACAGCATGGGCAAGAAGCGCGACCGGCGGCCGCATCTGCTCATCGGCGGCCAGCGGCAGCAGTGCGTCACCCTCAGGAGGTCCCTCGATCAGCACCGCCCGTGGGTGGGCGGCTTCCAGGGCCGCACGGACGGCTCGGGCCGAGCCCGGACCGTGGTGCCGCACCCCCAGCAGCAGCGGTCCGTCGGACCGCGCGGCCCGGGTCATGCGGATACCTCGCGGCAGGCACGGTAGAAGTCCTTCCACCCGTCCCGCTCCCGGACCACGGTCTCCAGGTACTCCTGCCAGACCACCCGGTCGGCCGCGGGGTCGCGGACGACCGCGCCCAGGATGCCCGCCGCCACATCACCGGGGCGCAGCACCCCGTCGCCGAAGTGCGCGGCCAGCGCCAGGCCGTTGGTGACGACGGAGATCGCCTCGGCCGTCGACAGCGTCCCCGAGGGGGACTTGAGCTTGGTACGGCCGTCGGTGGTGACTCCGTTGCGCAGCTCGCGGAAGACCGTCACGACGCGCCGGATCTCGGCCAGGCCGTCGGGCGCGGCCGGGAGGTCGAGCGAACGCCCGATCTGGTCGACGCGCCGGGACACGATGTCGACCTCTGCGTCGGGGGTGGCCGGCAGCGGCAGCACGACGGTGTTGAACCGGCGGCGCAGCGCGCTGGACAGCTCGTTGACCCCGCGGTCGCGGTCGTTGGCGGTGGCGATGACGTTGAAACCGCGGACCGCCTGGACCTCCTGGCCCAGTTCGGGGACGGGGAGCGTCTTCTCCGACAGGATCGTGATCAGCGAGTCCTGCACATCGGCGGGGATACGGGTGAGTTCCTCGATCCGCGCGGTCATGCCGTCGGACATGGCACGCATGAGCGGACTCGGCACCAGGGCGTCGCGGCTGGGCCCGTGCGCGAGCAGTTGTGCGTAATTCCAGCCGTAGCGGACAGCTTCCTCCGGGGTGCCCGCCGTGCCCTGGACGAGCAGCGTCGAGTCGCCGCTGACGGCGGCCGCGAGATGCTCGGAGACCCAGGTCTTGGCGGTGCCGGGAACGCCGAGGAGCAGCAGGGCCCGGTCGGTGGCGAGGGTGGTCACGGCGACTTCGACGAGGCGGCGCGGACCGACGTACTTGGGCGTGATCACCGTGCCGTCCGGCAGTGTGCCGCCGAGCAGATAGGTGGCGACGGCCCACGGGGACAGCTGCCAACGGGCGGGCCGCGGGCGGTCGTCGGCGGCGGCAAGGGCCTTCAGCTCATGGGCGAAGGCATCCTCGGCATGCGGTCGCAGGGCCTGTACGCCCATGGCGGCGGTGGTTTCGGACACGGTCATGGATCCCCCTCCAGATCGGTCGACCTGATGTGGTTTCCACGGTGCACCATGGCACTGACAATCGGCCCCGACCTGCGGTCGGGGCCGATTCAGCGGCTACGGGTGGAGCGTTCAGCCGGTCACCGGCGAACCCGCGACGCAGCCGCCCGCGGTGACGAGGCCCTCACCCTCGGCCTCCTTGATGACCTTGCCCTTGTACGTGATCGAGCAGGTGACGTCGGCCCCGTCCTCGTCCAGGGCGATCGGCATGACGGCGGGCGGCATGATCCCGCGCAGGGTGACGGTCTTCCGCCACGGCAGCTCGGGGGACTTGACCGTCTCGATCTCCGGGTCCATGGCCTTGCCTCCGCCCGCGTGGAACTGGATCTCGTCCACGCTCGTGCCGGTGACCTCGTAGGTGACTTCGTACGTCTCGTCCACGGCCTTGTCCACCTGGTCGACGGTCTCGGAGCAGGCACCGAGGCCCACGGCGAGACCGAGGACGACGGCTGCGCAGACGGCCGTCCGAACGGTGCGAACGGTGCGGACGTTGCGGATGTTACGGACGGTGCGGTTCATCAGCCGATCCCCCCGGTTCAAAGGTCTGGAGTTCGCAGCGAATCGCAAAGGGTGGGCAAAGTCAAGTGGTGTGCGTGACGGTAAATCAGCAGGTCAGGATGATTGTCAGTGGTGCGTTCTACCGTCGTTCCCATGCTGCTATCTCACGGGGGAGAACCCTTGCACACCGCCGACCCGGCGGCGCGCTGGACGGTGGAGCAGGTCCTGGCCCTGGCTCCTGACGAGACGTCACGCAGGGCCGGGAGCAATCTCGGTTCGGCCGGTCCGTGGTCGGGCGGCGGGTGTGACGGTTCGGGGGCGGTGTGGGGGCTGTGCAAGGGAAGCGGAAGCAAGCCGTATCGAACGGTGGTGGACACCACCGGTCCCGCGTACACGTGCAGTTGTCCCAGCCGGAAATTCCCGTGCAAGCACGCGCTGGGTCTGCTGCTGGTCTGGGCGTCCGGCGCATCGGCCCTGCCCGCCGGCGAGGTGCCGGACTGGGCCGGTGAGTGGCTGACGGGCCGTCGCAAGCGTGTGGCGGACATGGGGAAGAAGGGCGGGCCGACGACGGGCGGCGCCTCGGCCACGGGCCCGGCCGACCCGGACGCCGCACGGCGGCGCGCCGAGCGCCGGGCCGGGCGGATCACCGGCGGTGCACAGGAGCTGGAGCAGCGGCTGACGGATCTGCTGCGCGGCGGTCTGGCAGCGGCCGATCAGTCGGGGTACGGGCTGTGGGAGGAGACGGCAGCCCGCATGGTCGACGCCCAGGCGCCAGGACTTGCCGCCCGGGTACGGGAGTTGGGCTCCATCCCGGGGTCCGGGCCGGGCTGGCCGGTGCGGCTGCTGGAGGAGTGCGCGCTGCTCCACCTGCTGGACAGCGCATGGCTGGGGATCGACCGCCTGCCGGAGCCGCTGGCGGCCACGGTCCGTACCCACGTGGGGTTGACCGCCCCCGCCGAGGGCCCACCGGTCCGCGACCACTGGCTGGTCCTCGCCCAGTACGACACCCCGGACGGCAAGATCGTCACGCGCCGCATCTGGCTGTACGGGAGGGACTCGGGCCGCACGGCTCTGCTGCTCTCCTTCGGGGCGGCCGGGCGCGCCCCCGGGCTGGCACTGCCGGTGGGCGTCACGGTCGACGCCGAGATGACGCCCTATCCGGGCGCCGGCCGGCTACGGGCGGAGCTGGGAGAGCAGTTCGGTGTCCCGTCACCGACCGGTACGCCACCGCCGGGCGGTACGGCGGCGGCCGCGATCGGTGCGTACGGAGACGCCCTGCGGGACGATCCCTGGCTGGACGCCCGGCCGGTGACACTGCGCGAGGTCATACCCGTACCGTCCGGGGGCGGCTGGCAGCTGGTCGACGCGGCGGGCGAGGCGGCCCTGCCCGTCGCCCCTTCGGCGCTGTCCCGGCCCGGCCTGTGGAAGCTCGTCGCGCTCTCCGGCGGCGCGCCCATCACGGTCTTCGGTGAATGCGGCCACCGCGGGTTCGACCCGCTCGCGGCCTGGTCCATGGACGCGGACGCCGGAGCCTGCGGAGTCGATGCCGACGGCGTCGAGATCAGCAGCATCGACACGATGTCCGAGATCGTGCCGCTCATCTGACGTTGGATTCGAAGGGGGACCAATGCCTCGCACCGTCACACCCGCGCCCTGGGAAGAGCTCGTCACCTCGGCACTTCTCGGCACCGACCGCCGCCCGGCCGAAGGAGGCGGCGGACCGGGCGGGCTTCTGGATGCGGCGGCGCTCCACACCGTGCAACGCAGAGCGGGGCTGCTGCCCGCATCCGCGGCGGCCCGGCCCGAGCCGGCGCCCGCCGACCCGCGGCCGCCGCTGCCCCCGGCCGCGCGGCGCAGGCTCGCCCAGCTGCTCGCGGACCGGTCGGCACCGGGCGGCTCGGGCGGCCGGCGGGGTACGGCTCCTGATCTCACGGAGCTGATCCCGCAGTGGCTGGCCACCGCCAATCAGCACGGCTACCGCGCCCCGGCCGCGCTGCTCCCGTCCCTGCTGGACGCGGCCAGGTCCCGTACCGACCTGCGGCCGCAGGCCTTGGCCTTCGCCGGGCCGCGCGGGCTGTGGCTGGCCGGGCTGAACCCCGAGTGGAGGTTCGCGCTGCGCGGCTCGTCCGGCGGCTCGTTGCTGCCGGACGTCACGGAGCCGGAAGCGGTCGCCCGGCTGTGGGAGGAGGGCCTGTTCGCCGAACGGGTCGCCCTGCTCGGGGCCGTACGGACACACGATCCCGCTGAAGCGCTCGCGCTGCTCGCCACCACATGGACCACCGAGCGCGCCGAGGACCGGCTGATGTTCCTCGACTCACTGCGCACCGGACTGTCCGGAGTGGACGAGACCTTCCTGGAACAGGCGCTCTCCGACCGCAGCCGCAATGTCCGCTCGACTGCTGCCGAACTGCTGTCGGCGCTGCCGGAGTCGGCGTTCGCCGAACGGATGGCGGACCGCGCGATGTCCTGTGTGAGCCCGGGCCTCACCGGCGACGAGGCCTCCGTCTCCGTGGAAGCCCCGCACGAATGCGATGCGTCGATGGAGCGCGACGGCGTGGTGGCGGTGCCGCCGTCCGGGCGGGGCGAACGGTCGTGGTGGCTCGGCCAGTTGGTGGAGGCGACCCCCCTCGCCACCTGGTCGGTGCGGTTCGGTGGCCGCGCCGCACAGGAGATCGTCGGCCTGCCGGTGGCCGACGGCTGGGCCGAGGAACTGCACGCGGCATGGTGCCGGGCAGCAGTGCGGCAGCGGGATCCAAAGTGGGCCCGCGCGCTGCTCGGCACCCCGTCCGTCCCCCCGTCGAACGGCCCCGGTACGGCGTCGCTCGCCGAGCGGTCGAAACTGCTCGCCATACTTCCCGCAGCCGAACGGGCCGAATGGGTGGCCGACTTCATCGCGGCGCACGGACTTTCGGAGGCCTTCCAGTTGCTGGGCGTCTGCCCGACACCCTGGGCCGAACCACTCGGCCGCTCGGTCGTCGACGCCCTGGACATCGCCCGGGACGCGGGCAGCTATCCCTGGAGTTTCAGCGGCGTGATGGGCCTCGCCGAGCGCTGTCTGAACCCGGCCGAGGCGGACCGCCTGGAGGTCCTCACCACCACCCCGGACGAACCGGAGGACGCCTCACCGGGCGCGAACGGTTACTGGTCGGAGGCATTCCAACGGCTGGTCTCCACACTGCGGCTGCGCTCAGCGATAGACCTGGAACTGATACCGGGCTGAGGGGAGCGGCGGGCTCCGGCCCGAGGGGAATCGGCGGGAACCGGGCGCCTGGGCGAGGGCCGGAGTCCCGGGCGAGGGCCGGAGTCCCGGAGGGACCGGAGCCCGAGTGGGCCGGATCCCGAGAGCCGAGTGTCCGGCGGAGACCGCCGGTCGGCCTCGGTCACCCGGTCCCGGGTAAGCGGCACGGGCGTGCCAGGCCGGGGAGGCCGGGAAGCCTGGGGTCCCGAGCACCAGGGGGCTCGGGGGCCCGGGGCCCGGGGCGGGGCTGGGCGGAGGTCGTGAGCCCAGGTGTCCGGCGGGGCCAGTGGCCGATCCCGGGCGCCCGGCCCCGGGCGCAGCCCGCAGCATCGGCCCCAGGCGGTGACTCCGGGCAGGCAACTCCAGGGGCACCAGCAGCTCCAGGGGCACCAGCAGCTCCAGGGGCACGCGGCCCCCGCCGGCCACCCCCGCGCAGCCGTCACCCGGTGCACCGCGGCGGGCGGGCGGACCTGTCGGCCCGCTGCCCTGCGGTGGGGAGGGTTCAGGCTTCCGCGTGGTGGCGGACGTTAGCGTTGACCCAGTCGACGATCGACGCCGTCGTCGCCCCCGGGGTGAAGATCTCCGCGACGCCCTGGTCCTTCAGCGGTGCGATGTCCGCCTCCGGGATGATGCCGCCGCCGAAGACCTTGATGTCCTCCGCCTCGCGCTCCTTCAGCAGCTCGATCACCTTGGCGAAGAGCGTGTTGTGCGCACCGGAGAGGATCGAGAGACCGATCGCGTCGGCGTCCTCCTGGATCGCGGTGTCCACGATCTGCTCGGGCGTCTGGTGGAGCCCGGTGTAGATGACCTCCATACCGGCGTCGCGCAGCGCCCGCGCGATCACCTTGGCCCCGCGATCATGGCCGTCCAGGCCAGGCTTGGCCACCACCACACGGATCGGACCGGTCACACCCATCACTGCCTCCACATGCGTCTCCCGTGCCTGAAGGGCCGGGGATGTGAACGAACGTTATCGACAGCATCCCGCAACCCGCCGTTTCGCGGTGGACGGGGAGGGGGAAATCACACGTGGGACATGTTCACCGGGCGCCGTTTCCGCTTGACGCGGCACACCTGCCGTGCGGGACCGGCCGCCAGGGGAGCCGCCAAGAGGTCGCCGTACCACCGCGCCGCCAGCCGCGCGGCACGGTGGTACGGGCTGCCGGGCCCATCATCGGGCCCGTCGGCCGACCGTTCGCCGGTCACCACCGGTGAGCAGGGGCCTGCGAATCGGGGCCGAACCCCTGCCGGATGGCCGGGCGGGTCGTCCGCACCTCCGCAACGGCACCCCATGAGGGCATACGGGGACCGGAGCCGCCTCCCCGCTTGCCGAAGCAGGAGGTCGGCCATGAAGGTCCTGCCTTTCCTTCCCCTATCGCTGCGCCGGCCGTGTCTGTGCTGCGCCCGGCTGTCATCCGCGCTGCTCAAGGCCACCGCTCTTGAGCTGGTGGTCCTCGCCGGGCATGTGCTCCTCTACCCCACCGGCATCGCCGGGGAGCGGCGACCCCCGCAGCGCCCGGCCGAACCGACCACCACACCCCCCACCGCCCCGGCCGGGACCTCCGCCCTCCCCGCCGAGGGCGGCGAGCGGCCGCCCGTCGTGCTCCTGCACGGCTTCATCGACAACCGCTCGGTCTTCGTCCTGCTCCGCCGCTCCCTCGCCCGGCACGGCTGGCGCCATCTGGAGTCGCTCAACTACTCGCCGCTGACCTGCGACATCCGTACGGCGGCCGAGCTGCTGGGGCGGCACGTCGAGGAGATCTGCGCCCGCACCGGACACCATCAGGTCGACATCGTCGGGCACAGCCTCGGCGGCCTGATCGCCCGCTATTACGTACAGCGGCTGGGCGGCGATCAGCGGGTCCGCACCCTGGTCACCCTCGGCACACCGCACGGAGGCACGTCCGTCGCCCCACTGGCCAGTGCTCACCCCATCGTGCGCCAGATACGTACGGGCTCCGCGCCGATCGAGGAACTGCGCAGGCCGGCGCCCGGCTGCCGCACCCGGTTCGTGAGCTTCTGGAGCGAGCTGGACCGGGTGATCGTCCCGGCCGAGGCGGCCTGCATCGACCATCCGGATCTCGACGCGCTGAACGTACGCGTCAGCGGCATCGGCCATCTCGCGCTCCCGGTGCACCCCACCGTCGCCGCCGCGGTCCGGCAGGCGCTGGAATCCCGCGAATCGGTGATCGAAGCCACCGGAGCCACCGGAACAGCAGGAGAAGCAGGAGCAGCTTCGGTGGCTTGACCGGACCGGCCCGGCCTCACCCCACTCCGCCGGAGGCCCCAAAAAATAGAACGCGTTTCGAACATAGAGCCAAGGCTGTGTAGACAGCCCGTCGAAAGGCGGCCGATTGCCCGTTTCCTGAGCCGCCCGAGCCTGCCGAAGATTGTCGACGTCACGTACCGCCGGGTACAGTCGCGGCCACTGCTTCCCCTGGGATCCCTCCGCCGGACCCCAGACCACAGGTCCTGCTGCCGAGGCGAGAGAGAAGTTGGTGAACGACCAGCACCCCCACGCCGGGTACGCCGGGTACGACAGCCAAGCCACCGGCGGCTTCGGCAGCGACCCGCTCTTCGGCTCCCTTCCCGGCAGCTACGACGGCACGTACGGCAGCGGCTACGACACCGGCCAGGCCGAGTACAGCGGCCAGTACGACTCCACGCAGTGGGACACGGGTGCACACGCCACCACCTCGTACGACGCCTACGCCCCGTACGCAGCGGAGCCCCAGCAGCAGTACGCCGCGGACTCGACGTACGACACCACAGCCACCTGGACGCCCGGAGCCGACTACGGCACGGCGGTGACCACGGCCGCCACCGCTACCGCCACCTTCGCCGAAGTTCCGGCACAGGGCGGCGCCCCGGACGCCACGGGCCAGTGGGACACCAACGGCTGGTACCAGACCGGCCAGTGGGCGACGACCGGCACGGCCGCGTACGACACCGGCGCGTACGACGCCACCGCCTGGAACACCGGCGCCACGCCCGAGCAGGAACAGCAGACCGCGCAAACCACGCAAATGTTGCACGAGGCGCCGGCGACACACGAAGCACAAGAGGCGCACCAGTCGTACGAGTCCTATACCGACCAGGACTCCTTCGACCCGTACGAACCCCACCGCACCGCCGAGTTCAGCCTCCCGGAGACGGGGGCGGAGACGGAGACGGGGGCGGAGGCCGACCTCGACACCGACGTGCGCGAAGCCGCCGCCGATGACACGGCCGACGCCGCGCCCGACGCCCACCGCCCCATCAGCCGCCCCGCATCCCGCAGCGGTGGCGGCGGCAGTCGCAGTCGGCGGCGTTCCCCCGCGAAGCGTTCCGCGCTCCTTACCGTCGCCGTTCCCTCCGCCTGCGTGATGAGCGTGGCCGGTATCGCCGCGGCTTCCGTCAGCGGACTGGGCGGCGAGGACAAGAAGGACAACAACACCACGATGGCGGCCGCCGACCCCGGCTCCGTCAAGCCGGTGGCCGCCAACAACAAGCTGGACACCCAGCTCGCCAACCTCAGCGCCGACGCGGAGAACTTCGCCGACCGCGCCAGCCGTACCCAGGAACGCATCGACCTGAGGGAGCGGCAGGCCGCCGAGAAGAAGAAGCGCGAGGAAGCGGCCGCCCGCAAGGAGGCGCTGCGCCCCAAATTCCTCCTGCCGGTCGCACAGCACGGCCTCAGTGCGTACTTCGGCCAGGCGGGCGTCAACTGGATGTCCTCGCACACGGGCATCGACTTCCCCGTCTCGTACGGCACGCCCGTGATGGCCGCGACCGACGGCACCGTACGCACCCAACTGAACAGCGCCTACGGGAACATGGCCATCGTCACCATGGCCGACGGCACCGAGACCTGGTACTGCCACCTCAGCAGCACCAGGATCCGCTCCGGCCCGGTGAAGGCCGGCGATGTGATCGCGTACTCCGGGGATTCAGGGAACTCCACCGGCCCGCACCTGCACTTCGAAGTACGGCCCGGGGGCGGAGCGGCGATAAACCCGCTGCCCTGGCTCCGCAGCCACGGCCTCGACCCGACCTGAGCCACCCGGCGGCCGGTGCAACTGCCCCGGCCGCCTGCCCGGCCACCGGACTACAGCTTCTCGACCGGTGCGTACCGCAGCAGCAGCTTCTTCGGCCGCTCGTCCCCGAAGTCGACCGTCGCCTTCGCCTGGTCGCCGACGCCCTCGACCGCCGTGACCGTGCCGAGCCCGAACTGGTCGTGCGTGACCCGGTCCCCGACCACCAGCGTGACCGTCGGCCTGTCCGAGGTGCGCCGGGTCGCGAAGCCCGAGGGGCCCGACCGGGCACGCGACGAGGACAGCGACGACGTGATCCCCGACGTCGGTCCGGCCGGGGCCGCCATCGGCCCGGTCCGCTTCCACTCCAGGTGCTGGTCCGGGATCTCCTCCAGGAACCGCGACGGCGGGTTGTACGAGGGCTGCCCCCACGCACTGCGCATCGCCGCCCGGGTCAGATAGAGCCGCTCGCGGGCCCGGGTGATCCCGACGTACGCGAGCCGCCGCTCCTCCTCCAGCTCCTTCACCTGTCCCAGCGCGCGCATGTGCGGGAAGACGCCGTCCTCCATGCCGGTCAGGAAGACCACCGGGAATTCGAGGCCCTTCGCGGTGTGCAGCGTCATCAGCGTGATGACACCGGAGCCGTCCTCGTCCTCGTCGGGGATCTGGTCGGAGTCGGCGACGAGCGCGACCTTCTCCAGGAATTCAGCGAGCGTGCCCGCGCCTTCCTCCTCCCCCCGCTCCTGCTCGAATTCGAGGGCGACGGCGGCGAGTTCCTGAAGGTTCTCGATGCGGGTCTCGTCCTGCGGGTCGGTGGATGCCTGGAGCTCGGCGAGGTAGCCGGTGCGCTCCAGCACTGCCTCCAGGACCACCGCCGGGCCCGCGCCGGACTCGACGATCGTGCGCAGCTCCTCCATCAGCGTGTTGAACCGCTTGACGGCGTTGGCCGACCGGGCCGCCATGCCGTACGCCTCGTCGACCCGGCGCAGCGCCTGCGGGAAGGTGATCTTCTCGCGCATGGAGAGCGCGTCGATCATCGCCTCGGCACGGTCACCGATGCCGCGCTTGGGCACATTGAGGATGCGGCGCAGCGGGACGGTGTCCTCGGGGTTGGCGAGGACCCGGAGGTAGGCCAGGACGTCCCGGACCTCCTTGCGCTCGTAGAAGCGCACGCCGCCGACGACCTTGTACGGCAGTCCGACGCGGATGAAGATCTCTTCGAAGACACGGGACTGCGCGTTCGTACGGTAGAAGATCGCGACGTCGCCCGCCTTGGCGTTGCCCGCGTCGGTCAGCCGGTCGATCTCGTCGGCGACGAACTGCGCCTCGTCGTGCTCGGTGTCGGCGACATAGCCGGTGATCCGGGCGCCCGTGCCGGCGTTCGTCCAGAGGTTCTTGGGGCGGCGGCTCTCGTTGCGCTCGATGACCGCGTTGGCAGCGGACAGGATCGTCTGCGTGGAGCGGTAGTTCTGTTCCAGGAGGATCGTGGTCGCGTTCGGGTAGTCCTCCTCGAACTGGAGGATGTTGCGGATGGTCGCGCCGCGGAAGGCGTAGATCGACTGGTCCGCGTCACCGACGACGCACAGCTCGGCGGGGGCGTCGCCCTCGCCGGCCGGGCCGACCAGTTCGCGCACGAGGGTGTACTGGGCGTGGTTGGTGTCCTGGTACTCGTCGACCAGGACGTGCCGGAAGCGGCGGCGGTAGTGCTCGGCGACGTCGGGGAAGGCCTGAAGCAGATGGACCGTCGTCATGATGATGTCGTCGAAGTCCAGCGCGTTGGCCTCGCGCAGCCGGGACTGGTACATCGCGTAGGCCTGGGCGAGGGTCTTCTCGAAGCCGTCCGCGGCCTGGCCGGCGAAGGTCTCCTCGTCGATCAGCTCGTTCTTCAGGTTGGAGACCTTGGCCGTGAACGCCTTCGGCGGGAAGCGCTTCGGGTCGAGGTCGAGATCGCGGCAGACCAGGGCCATCAGTCGCTTGGAGTCGGCGGCGTCGTAGATCGAGAACGACGAGGTGAAGCCGAGCTTCTTCGACTCGCGGCGCAGGATGCGTACGCACGCACTGTGGAACGTCATGACCCACATGGCGTTGGCGCGCGGTCCGACGAGTTGCTCGACGCGCTCCTTCATCTCGCCCGCGGCCTTGTTGGTGAAGGTGATCGCCAGGATCTGGCCGGGGTGCACCCCGCGCTCGGCAAGGAGGTGGGCGATCCGGTGGGTCAGCACCCGGGTCTTCCCGGAGCCCGCCCCGGCGACGATGAGCAGCGGGGAGCCCGCGTGGACCACGGCGGCGCGCTGCTCGGTGTTCAGCCCGTCGAGGAGCGCCGCGGAGTCGATGACGGGGCGGTGCGCGCCGTCGCGGTAGTACGCGTCCCTGGGCGGCGGGGGCCCGTCGAATACGCCCGCGAAGAGGTCCTCCGGCACCGCTTCGGGTACGGAGTCCTCGGGGGGTGGCGGGGGCTCTTCCTCCGAGTGCTGGAGGCCGGCCAGGAAGCTGTCGTCAAAGAGGCTGCTCATCGCTTGTCGAGTCTAGGCCGCCGCAACGACACACGACGGCCGCATGGCGAACCGCACCCGCCGACCGGGCACACAAAGGCAGCGGCCACCCACTCCGTGTAAGGGAATTCGGGCCCTCGTCGGCCCTTGCCGCCCCACTTCATCGAGGTCACGAAAACGTATCGGACATATCGAACATCGACCTTCACAGCGGCACCACGGGTTGGCTAGCGTGCTCGACCGGGCGGCCCGTACCCCCTGAGGCGAACCACGCCGAGCGGGCGCCCGCGCCGAATCCGTCCTGCCCTCGCGGGAGTTCGGAACCGGGGACCCACACGCAGCACCGGGGTGAATCGGTCCTTATCCCCCACTCGGACCGTAGGGCAGCCTTCCGTTCCGCCCGAACCCGACAGCTAACCCGGCAGGCGGTCCACGGAAGGAGATGCCGGCCTTGGCGTCGCATCGCAAACCGCGCACCCGGGTGCGCACCACCACACCGGCCGTAGGGCTCACCACGGCGGCACTGGCGTCCGTGACCCTGCTCTCCGCACAGAGCGCCACGGCCGCCCCCGCCCCGAAGCCCGGCATCGAGGACGTCCAGAAGAAGGTCGACGACCTCTACCGGCAGGCGGGCACCGCGACCCAGCAGTACAACCGGGCGAAGGAAGCCTCCACCACCCAGCGCGCCAAGGTCGACGCCCTGCTGGAGGACGTGGCCGAGCGCGCCGACAAGCTCAACGACGCCCGCAGGACGCTCGGCGCCTACGCGGCCGCGCAGTACCGCACCGGCTCCATCGCGCCGAGCACCACCTTCTTCCTGGCCGACGACCCGCAGTCGTACTTCGACGAGAGCCAGCTGATGAGCCGGATGACCGGTCAGCAGCAGAAGGCAGTCACGGACTTCCGTACGCAGCAGGCCAAGGCGTCGAAGAAGCGTGCCGAAGCGGTACAGAGCCTGGAGACGCTGACCTCGACACAGACCACGCTGCGCACCAGCAAGCGGAACGTCCAGGAGAAGCTGGGCGAGGCACGCGCGATGCTGTCGAAACTGACCGCCGAGGAGAAGGCGCGGCTAGCGGCGCTGGAGCGCAAGAAGGAGGCGGAGGCCAAGCGCAAGGCACAGGAGCTGGCGCGACAGCAGGCCGCCGCCCAGGCGGAGGCGGACCGCAAGGCCGCGGAAGCGGCGAAGGAGACGGGATCCGGCAGCGGTACGGGCACGAGCACCGGAACCGGCTCGGACAGCAGTGCCACCACCAAGGCGGAGAAGGCCCTCGCCTTCGCCGCTGCCCAGATCGGCAAGCCGTACGTGTGGGGCGCGACGGGCCCGTCCTCGTACGACTGCTCCGGGCTCACCCAGGCCGCCTGGAAGGCAGCGGGGGTCGGCATCCCGCGCACCACCTGGGACCAGGTGAAGACAGGCACCCGGATCGCGACGGCCGATCTGCAGCCGGGCGACCTCGTCTTCTTCTACGACGACATCAGCCACGTCGGCATCTACAAGGGCGACGGAATGATGATCCACGCGCCGAAGCCGGGAGCGAACGTGCGCGAGGAGTCGATCTACTACATGCCGATCCACGGCAGCGTGCGGCCGTCGTAGCGGCTCACACCCCTACGCCTTCAGCTGCCGGACGGGCTTGAATTCCACGCGCGTCCGGCAGCGTGGGCGGCACGGGCCGGCTCAGGTCCAGAGCGTGGCGATGAAGATGTTGGCGAGCGTCAGCCCGCCCACCGCCGCGAAGGCGCCCTTGTCGACCTTCTCCTCGTCCCGCTTGACGTAGACGAGCGCGAGGATCACGACCAGGAGCAGCAGCTTGACCCCGATCTTGATGTTGTTCACGTGGTGGCCGTCGGCCTCGTTGAGCCCGACCAGCGCGACACCGGTGACCAGCATCGTCAGTGCGCCGTGCAGCATCGCCGGGACGAACCGGGCCGTGCCCGCGCCCATCGCCTTCATCTGGGTCAGGAAACCGCCCAGCAGAGAGGCGATACCGATGATGTGCAGGGCGACGAAGACATTGATGAGTACGTCCATGGTCCGCAGCCTAGCCCCGGCCATATCACCACTCCGCAGGCAGGTGCGACTTCCTGTTCACTCACAGCTGCACCAATTGCCTGACTCTGGTGCAATTTTTCCGAGCAATCAACGACAACGCCGCGCCAAATTCGGGCAATAGTCGTCATTACGACTCTTCCCCGTGCCCCGGGTTTAGCGTCCCTACCCAGGTGACCGACTTCACGGCCGCTCCGCACCCGGACGGCGAACCGGTCACCCCGCCGAGAGATCCGGCGGCGGGCCGCTCCCCCTGTTGGTGACCCGCCGCCGGACCTCGGGCGGGCCCGCCGGTAGTCCCCGGCGGGCAGTCGCCAGGAAGGACGCACGCCCCCGTGGCAGCGCACCGGAAACCCAAGCAGCGCCCGTACACCGGCTCTGCTGCCCGCACCGCAGCCACCCTCGCCATCGCCGGGGCCGCCACCGCTGCCGCCCTGCCAGGTTCCGCACACGCCGATCCCCAGCTCACCCCCGCCCAGGTCAGGGCGGAGGTGGACCGGCTGTACCACGACGCGGAAGTCGCCACCGAGCAGTACAGCGGCGCGAAGGAGAAGGCGACCGCCGCCGCCGATGCCGTCGACACCCTGCGCGACGAGGCGGCCCGCAGGACCGAGCGCCTCAACGCCTCGCGCAACGCACTGGGTTCCCTCGCCGCCGCGCAGTACCGCACCGGCGGCCTGGACCCGGCCGTACAGCTGGCGCTCTCCTCCGACCCCGACCAGTACCTGGAGCGGGCTTCTTACGTGGACCGGGTCGGCGACCGCCAGGCCGCCGAGGTCGACGGGGTGGAGCGGCAGGTCGCCCGGATCGCCCAGCTGCGCTCGCAGGCCAGGGGAAAGCTGGCCGCGCTGGCATCCCGCCAGGCCGAGCTGAAGAAGCACAAGGCGACGATCAGGACCAAACTGGCCGACGCGCAGCGGCTCCTCGCCACCCTGTCCCCGGCCGAGCGCGCCGCCTACGAGAGCTCGGACAGCGCGCGCTCCGCCGGCCGTACCGACCGCAGCACCGCACGCGGCCCCGTCCAGGCTCCCAACTCCCGTGCCGCCGAGGCCATCGCGTTCGCGTACGGGGCGCTCGGAAAGCCGTACGTCTGGGGCGCGACCGGCCCGTCCTCGTTCGACTGCTCCGGGCTCACCCAGGCCGCCTGGCGCTCCGCCGGTGTCTCGCTCCCCCGGACCACGTACACGCAGATCAGCGCAGGCCGGCACATCTCGCGCTCCGAACTCGCCCCGGGTGACCTGGTGTTCTTCTACTCCGGCGTCAGCCACGTCGGGCTCTACATCGGCAACGGCCAGATGATCCACGCCCCGCGCCCGGGAGCGCCGGTCCGGATCGCACCGATCGACCAGATGCCCTTCGCCGGAGCGACCCGGGTGGCATAGGCTCCCGACTCCGATACGGATCAGCCCGCCGTCGGAACGGCCCGCCATCGCTCAGCCGACCGGAGGACACCCCACATGCCCATGGACGTCGAGGTCCAGGTCCATGCCCGTACGCTCGCCCTGCGCTCCCCCGACCATCTCCGGATCGGCCCCTTCACCGTGCGGTACAACCCCGGCTGGTCGCTCAAGTACGCCAATTACGCGATACCCGACCAGGACGCCGAACCGACGGCCGAGGACCTCGACGCGCTGATCGCGGCGTTCCGCGAGCGTGACCGGATGCCGCGGCTGGAGTATCTGCCGGGCTGGGCGCCCGCCGTCGAACCCGCGCTGCTCGCCGCCGGGTTCACCGTCGAGAACCGGGCACCGGTCATGGCCTGCGCCCCCGCCGATCTGCTGCCGCCGAAGCCGGTGGACTCCCTCGTGATCGCCGAACCGGTCACCGACGCGGAGTTCGGCGCCGCGGCACTCGTCCAGCACCACGGCTACGGCGGTACCGGCGAGCCCGAGGGCGGCGAGGCGGCCTGGCTGCGCGAGGCGGCCGGGGGCGGCGGGGTCGCAGCCCTCGCGACCGTCGACGGCGTCCCGGCGGGCGCGGGCGGCTGCTCGGTCCCGGACGACGGTCTCAGCGAGCTGACCGGCCTCGCCGTCGCCGCCGCGTTCCGCCGTCGCGGCATCGGCGCCGCGCTCTGTGCACACCTGACCACTACCGCCTTCGAGCTGGGCTGCCGGGTGGTGTGGCTGGAGCCGGGCGACGCGGATGTGGAGCGGATCTACGCGGGGATCGGCTACCGCCGGGTCGGCGAGAAGCTGAACATCTCGCTCGGCCCCGACCCTGCGGCCGGCTGACTCAGACCAGCCGCCGCGCCGTCGCCCACCGGGTCAGCTCGTGCCGGTTCGACAGCTGGAGCTTGCGCAGCACCGCCGAGACATGCGACTCGACCGTCTTCACCGAGATGAACAGCTGCTTGGCGATCTCCTTGTACGCATAGCCGCGGGCGATCAGCCGCAGCACCTCGCGCTCGCGCTGCGTGAGCCGGTCCAGGTCCTCGTCGACCGGCGGCGCGTCCGTGGAGGCGAAGGCGTCGAGGACGAAGCCGGCCAGCCGGGGCGAGAACACCGCGTCGCCGTCCTGGACCCGGAAGACCGAGTCGACCAGGTCGGTGCCGGTGATGGTCTTCGTGACATAGCCGCGGGCGCCGCCGCGGATGACGCCGATGACGTCCTCGGCGGCGTCCGAGACGGACAGCGCCAGGAACCGCACCGGGTTCTCGGCGGCGCCCATCAGCGGGGCGCAGCGGCGCAGCACCTCGACGCCGCCGCCGCCGGGCAGATGGACGTCGAGGAGGACGACCTCGGGGCGGGTCGCCGTGATGACGGTGACCGCCTGGTCGACGTCGGCGGCCTCGCCGACCACCTCGACGCCCGTCTCCTCGGTGCGGCCGATCTCGGCCTGGACGCCGGTGCGGAACATCCGGTGGTCGTCGACGAGCACGACCCGTACCCGGCGCTCCGGGCCCCCGATCGCCTCAGTGGTCTTGGTCATCGCTCGCCCTCTCCATCTCCAGCTCGACTTCCGTGCCCCCGCCGGGCACCGAACGCAGCCGTGCCGTACCGCCGTTGCGCTGCATCCGGCCGATGATTGATTCTCGTACGCCCATTCTGTCCCCCGGTACGGAATCCAGATCGAATCCCGGGCCCCGGTCGCGCACCGAGACGAAGACCGTGCGGCCCTCGACCTCGGCGTAGACCTGCACGGCGCCGCCCTCGCCACCGTACTTGGCGGCGTTGACCATCGCCTCGCGTGCGGCCTGCATCTGCGCGGCCAGCTTCTCGTCCAGCGGGCAGTCGCCGACGACGACGACCTCCAGCGGAACGCCGTGCTTGTCCTCGACCTCGGCGGCGGCGCGCTTGACCGCCTCGGCGAGGGTCTCGGGTTCGTCGTCCTCGTCCTTGCCGGTGCCCTCGGGGTTGTACAGCCAGTTGCGCAGTTCGCGCTCCTGGGCGCGGGCCAGTCTGCGGACCTCGCCCGCGTCCTCCGCGTTGCGCTGGATCAGGGTAAGGGTGTGCAGCACCGAGTCATGGACATGGGCGGCGACCTCGGCGCGCTCCTGGGCCCTGATGCGCATCGTGCGTTCCTCGGAGAGGTCCTGGGTCATGCGTACGAGGTAGGGGCCGGCCAGCAGCGCGATGCCGGTGAGGACGGCGATCGCGGCGGTCAGGACGTTGCCGAGCTGGGCCGCGGACCCGCGTACCACCATGAAGACGGCCAGGCCCAGGCCGACCAGGGCGACCCCGGCCAGCCCCCGGGCCAAGTGGAGGACCCGGCGGCGGTTGCCGACTTCCATCCAGCGGGCCCGCCGGGCGTTGTCGGCCTGCCGCCACACCAGTACGGAACCTGCGCCGATCAGCAGCGTGGGCCAGATGTAGCGGTCGGCCTCGCTGCCCATGTCGACGTTGCCGACGAAGATGATGGCGCCGATGAACAGCGCGATGAGGGCGAAGACCTGGCCTCTGTCGGGTTTGCGGAGGCGGCGTCTGCCGTCCGGAGCGGTCTCGAAGACGGAGCGCGGCGCCTCCACACCACCGACACCGAGCGGGACGACGATCCAGAACACGGCGTAGAGCAGAGCGCCGAGGCCGTCCGCGAAGAACAGGCCGAGGAAGACGAACCGCACCCAGGCGACGGGCAGACCGAGATGCCCGGCGAGACCGCGCGCGACGCCGCCGAGCAGCCGTCCGTCGGCGCTGCGGTACAGCTTGCGCAGCGCCGGCTCTTCCGGGTCGGCGTTGAGAGAGCTTGTGGCTCGGGGCGTGGCGGCTGGCATGACCCGATCGTCACATGTCCGTACGGGCGACGGCATCAGGGTCCGCCCCCGACTCGACCCTGAGAGTGCGCGGGGGCGCCTCCCTCAAGGGCCACCGGACCGGTACCTGGTTGTCTCCCCCAGGGGACCGCCGGGCCAATATCAGGGATCGGCCAGGGTCGGTGCGGGTCCCGGACGGGCGCCCGGCCCGTCACCATGGAGCCATGACCGTTCCCCAGGACGCCTCCCCCGGTGTCGCACCGACCGCCGGACCGGGACCGCAGCTGCGGCGCAGCCCGCGGCACAAAGTCATGGCCGGGGTGTGCGGCGGGCTCGGCCGGTACTGCGACGTCGATCCGGTGATCTTCCGGATCGTGCTCGGTGTGCTGTCCGTCACCGGCGGCATCGGGCTGATCTTCTACGGCTTCGCCTGGCTGCTGATCCCTCTGGAGGGTGAGGACGAGAACGAGGCGCGCCGGCTGCTGTCCGGCCGCGTCGAGGGTGCGTCGCTGATCGCGGTGCTGCTCGCGCTGATCGGCTGCGGGCTGTTCCTCTCCATGCTGGGCAACGGCGGCACGCTGGCGTTCTCCGCGATGCTGTCGCTCGCGGTCGTCGGCTTCGCCGTCTGGACGCAGAACCGCAGGACGGCGGCCCCCGAGGACCCGCTGCATCCTGCGACCGCGCAGGCGGTGGCGGACGCGCCGCCCGAGGTGAAGGCTCCGCCGTCGCCGGGCAGCCCGTCGTGGTGGCGGGATCCGATCATCAAGGACGGCACCTCGGGTCCGGTGGGCCCCGGCTATCTGTGGGGTCCGGCCGATGCGGCGCTCGACGGCCGGGCGGTACGCCCCGGGGGGGCGACGCCTCAGGACCCGTTCCGCGCGCCCCCGCAGGAAGCCGGCACCCGGGGCCCGGCCTCGATCGGCGGTCTCGTATTCCTGTTCGCGCTGATCGCGGGCGGTCTGGGCACGGGGCTGAGCTGGGACTCCCAGCCGTTCGGCACGAGTCTGCAGATCGGTCTGGCCGCTGCGCTCGCGGTGTTCGGGCTCGGAATGCTGGTCAGTGCGTTCCTCGGACGGACCGGGTTCGGCACGGTCATGCTGTCGATGATCACGGCGGCCCTGCTGGCGGGTGCGTCCGCGCTGCCGAAGGACATCACCACCCAGTGGGTGCGCGAGGGCTGGCAGCCGGCCTCGGTGGCGGCGGTCCGGCCGCACTACGAACTGGGCTCCGGGGTGGCACGGCTGGACCTCACCGAGATCGCGGTTCCCCGGGGCGAGACCGTCCGTACGGGGGTGAACGTCGGGGCTGGCCGCGCCGTCGTCGTCGTGCCGAAGGCGGTGACGGTGACGGTGGACGCGCGGGCGGGCTTCGGCAACATCACACTGCCGGTCAGCCGGACGGGCGATGCGCCGGACGGCCGGCAGCGCGATGTGGACATGGATCCGTCGCAGCGGGAGCGCAGGACGCTTCCGCCGCCCCCGGGCAGCAAACCGGCCGGCACGGTCGAGCTCACTCTCGAAGTCGGCATCGGACAGGTGGAGGTCACCCGTGCTGCGTCATGAGATCCGTCCGGGGCGGGCGGTGGCGGGCCTGGTCATGCTCGCTCTGGCAGCGGGATACGCGGCGGACGCCGCGGGGGTCTGGAACGCCCCGTGGGTCTTCTTCTTCCCGCTGTTCTTCGGCGGCCTCTGGCTGGCCGCCACCGCGACCTGGGTGAACTACATGATCCGTCGCCGTCGTGACGCGAGAAAGGCGTCCACGGAGAACGCCGCGGCCCCGCCGAGCAGCAGCGGCGACCAGGCCATGAGGTAGGCCAGGTCGTTGCCGAAGTAGTACGGATCGACCTGCCAGCTCACGGTCAGCCACAGGCTCAGCGAGATCAGCGCCCCGCCGAGCGCGGCAAGCCGTGCCCACAGCCCGATGAGGGTGCCGATGCCGACGGCGAGTTCACCGATGGCGATGGCGTACCCGAAGGCGCCGGGGTTCTTCAGCGCGAGATCGACGAGGGCCGGGATCGCGGACGAGTCGCGCACCGCGTGCATCGTCTCGCCGATGGAGCCGGCGCCGCTCGCGCGGAAGAAGGAACTGTCCATCAGTTTGTCGAGCCCGGCGTAGATGAAGGTGACGCCGAGAAAGATCCGCAGCGGCAGCAGGGCATGCTCCCGCGCCAGCTCCTTGAGCCCTCTCGGCTCACCCAGACCGCGTACGGTCGTGCCGTAATTCTGAATGTCCTGCATGTGGCTGCCCCACCTTCCGTAGACGCATCAACAGACCATACGTACGCGGTGGACGCCCGGCTCACCTGGTGGGGCGTCCGGTCGGCGGGTATCCGTCACCCCTGAGCCGGACACGGGTTGCGGCAGTCAGTCCGTCACATCGATCTCGACCCGGTTCGCCTCCACCCCGGCAGCGGTCACGACCTGTACCTCCACCAGCCCCGGTTCCACCTCCACCGGTACCGGCACGGTGAGCACGCTGTCGGTCGGGTTGGCGAAGCCGCCGGTCAACGGGATCAGCGGCACATGCACATGGACCCGGCCGATCCGGACGACCATGCGGGCCAGCCCGTCCGGCGCCCCGGCACCGGGCGGCACGAAGCCCGCACCACGGATCTCGATGTCGTCGCCGGTGCGGATCGGCGCGTCCAGATCCCCGGCCTCCCGGGCCCGGACCACCGAGAGCACCACAGGGCGCCCGCCCTCCGCGTACTTCCCGGCGAAGTACGCGAGCGCCGAGACGGTGACCAGCAGCGCCAGACCCCAGGGCAGGTCGGGCAGCTGCTCGGGCCTGCGGGCGAGGCGGACAGCGGCGAACAGTACGGCGACGGTGCTCACCAGTACGTACTGCACATCCGTGAAGCTGCCCCGCCCTGAGTCGTCGGTGAGCAGATCGGCGGCGCGCGGCCGGTCGGCCCGCAGCTTCTGCAGCCGCCCGGACAGCGCCCGTACGGTCACTACCCGGCGCACGACCACGGCGACGGCGCACACCAGAGCAAGCACGGTCACCACCCCGGCGCCCCTGGCCAGATCCAGTCCCTCGATCAGTTCGTCACGCTCGGCGTGGCCGGAGGCGCCCGCCAGCTGGAGCGCCAGCACGAGTACGGAGAAGACCGCGAGCAGCACCCAGGACGCGGCGACCGCCCGGGAGGTGGAGAGCCGGTTGTCCTCGCCGATCACCGGGGCGAGGAGGCCGCCGCGGGCCCGGTGGACATGGGCGGCGCCGGTGAGCAGGCCCGCGGTGACGAGTCCGGCGACCAGTCCGGCCGTACGGGCGTTGGTCCAGCCCGCACCGATGGCGGTGGTGGCCTCGGCGACGACCAGCACGGCGACGCTCCCCCACACCGCGATCAGGGTGCGCCGCCACACCCGGTACAGCCAGGCGTCGCCCGCCTCCCGGCCCCGTTCGGCGACGGTCCTGGCGGACTGGGTCAGCTCGTCCGAGACCCACTGGCGGGTCGCGGAGGCGGACTGGGCGACCCCGGGCGGCAGCCCCTGACCTGCGGCGAGTTCGTCCCGCTTGGCCAGGAAGGCGGCCACCGCACGCCGGTGGCCCTCGCGCGCCCCGTGCGGGCAGTCGCCGCACGTGCAGCCGCCGCCGTGCATGCTGCTCGCCCTCGCCTCGTCCAACGCCACGGAGAACGCCGCCCTTTCCAGCCCCGGTCCAGCCAACTCGGCTGTGATTGCTGCGAATTGTGCCGCACGGAGGGGCTCGGGCCCGCATCGGGGCGGCCCGTCGGCGCGTATCGTCAGAATGTGCGACTGATCCGGCGCCACAGTGGCTGGTAGTTGATCCAGGCCACCAGGTCGCTGCCCAGCTGCTCACGGGTGGTGACCGCGTCCCGGTGCTCGATCAGCACCGGCTTTCCGGCCGCCCGCGCGGCCAGCTGCACCTGGCAGGAGCGTTCGAGCGCGATGAACCACCAGGCGGCCGCGTCCACCGAGTCGCCGACGGTCAGCAGCCCGTGGTTGCGCAGCACGATCGCCTTGTGGCCGCCGAGCGCGGCGGCGATCCGGCGCCCTTCGTCCTCGTCCACGACGACCCCGGTGTACGCGTCGTACAGGACATGGTCCTCGTAGAAGGCGCAGGATTCCTGGGTGATCGGTTCGATGAGCTCGCCGAGCGCGGACAGGGCCCGTCCGTGCGCGGAGTGGGTGTGCGCGACGGCGACGACGTCCGGGCGGGCCCGGTGCACCTGCGCATGGACGGCGAACGCCGCCTGATTGACATGGTGCCGCCCCTCGACGACCTGCCCTTCCCCGTTGACCAGGATCAGCTCGTCCGGCGCGAGCCCGTCGAAAGGGGCCCCGAAGGGGTTGACCCAGAAGCAGTTGGTGAACTCCGGGTCCCGCGCGGTGATGTGACCGGAGACGCCGTCCTCGTACCCGTACTCCCCGAACAGCCTGAGCGCCCCGGCCAGCCGTTCCTTGCGGTACGCGCGCTCGTCCGCCACCGACTCGTGGACGGGCGGCAACGCGAAGTGGAGCTGGTCCACAGGTATGGGTGTGGGCTCGGGCATGGCGACTCCTCGGGACTCCCAGGGCGTACGGGATCGGAAGTTACCGCCGGTTGCCGCAGGTGGCCAGAGGCATCGGGACTCGATTCGGGCACGGGTGCGGGTCCGGGTACGCGACGATGCCGCCGCCCAGGTGAATGAGCGACGGCATCGGCGTCGACCGGGTGTCAGGCAGGGCCCGTCGGGAAGGTCACTCCCACTCGATGGTGCCCGGCGGCTTGCTCGTCACGTCGAGGACGACGCGGTTGACGTCGGCGACCTCGTTGGTGATGCGGGTCGAGATCCTGGCGAGCGTCTCGTACGGCAGGCGCGACCAGTCGGCCGTCATGGCGTCCTCGGAGGAGACCGGGCGCAGGACGATCGGGTGACCGTAGGTGCGGCCGTCGCCCTGGACGCCGACCGAGCGGACATCGGCGAGCAGGACCACCGGGCACTGCCAGATGTCGCGGTCCAGGCCGGCTGCCGTCAGCTCCTCGCGAGCGATGGCATCGGCCTCGCGGAGCAGGTCGAGCCGCTCCTTGGTGACCTCGCCGACGATACGGATGCCGAGACCCGGGCCGGGGAACGGCTGGCGCTGGACGATCTCCTCCGGCAGGCCGAGCTCCTGGCCGACCATCCGGACCTCGTCCTTGAACAGCTGGCGCAGCGGCTCGACGAGCTGGAACTCGATGTCCTCGGGGAGGCCGCCCACATTGTGGTGCGACTTGATGTTGGCGGTGCCGGTGCCGCCGCCGGACTCGACGACGTCCGGGTAGAGCGTGCCCTGGACGAGGAAGGCGACCTCCTCGCCGTCGGCGGCACCCTCGGCGACGATCTCGGCCTGGGCCTGCTCGAAGACACGGATGAACTCACGGCCGATGATCTTGCGCTTCTGCTCGGGGTCGGAGACCCCGGCCAGCGCGGTCAGGAACCGCTCCTCGGCATCGACGACCTTCAGTTGGACGCCGGTGGAGGCGACGAAGTCCTTCTCCACCTGCTCGCTCTCGTCCTTGCGCATCAGACCGTGGTCGACGTACACGCAGGTCAGCTGCGAGCCGATGGCCTTCTGCACGAGGGCTGCGGCGACTGCGGAGTCCACGCCGCCGGACAGGCCGCAGATGGCGCGCTTGGTACCGACCTGCTCGCGGATCAGCGCGATCTGCTCCTCGACCACATTGGTCGTGGTCCAGGTCGGCTCGATGCCGGCGCCGCGGTAGAGGAAGTGCTCCAGGACCTGCTGGCCGTGCGTGGAGTGCAGGACCTCGGGGTGGTACTGGACGCCGTAGAGCTTCTTCTCGTCGTTCTCGAAGGCGGCGACCGGTACGACGTCCGTGGACGCGGTGACGGTGAAGCCCTCGGGGGCGGCGGAGCAGGCGTCGCCGTGCGACATCCAGACCGACTGCTCGGTGGGGGTGCCCTCGAAGAGCGTGGAGCCGGCCTTGGAGACGGTGAGCGGGGTGCGGCCGTACTCACGGGCACCGTTGTCGTCGACGGTGCCGCCGAGCGTGGTGGCCATCAGCTGGAAGCCGTAGCACATGCCGAAGACCGGAACCCCGGCCTCGAAGATCGCACGGTCGAGAGAGGGTGCGCCCTCCGCGTACACCGAGGAGGGGCCGCCGGACAGGATGATCGCCCGGGGGTTCTTGGCCAGCATCTCGGCCACCGGCATCGTGGACGGGACGATCTCGCTGTAGACCCGGGCCTCACGGACGCGGCGGGCGATGAGCTGGGCGTACTGCGCCCCGAAGTCGACAACGAGGACCACGTCGGTGGCGATGTCGGGGGCGGCGGCGGGGGGTGCTGCTGGCACGGGGCGGCCTTCCGGCGGTGAAAGGGGGTCGGTTTTGTCGATTCTACCGGGGTTGCGGAGGCGGCCGTCGTCACGCCCGGACGGGGCTGCGGGAAGCGCAGGTCCCGGGCCGGGGCCGGGCGGTGTCTCAGCATCCGGGCCCCGTGTTGGCCCGCCCGCACAGGCAGGGCCATACTGAGTTCCATGCGACAGCACACGACCTTCGTCTTTACCTATGGCATCCGGCCCGCCGGCTGCCATGGTCGTGCTGCTTGATCCACTGACAAGCAACGTTCCAGGCGCCCCGGGCCGAAAGGCCCGGGGCGTTCTGACGTTCCGGACCGGTCGGATTCGGGGGCCGCACCCCACGAGGAGTCACCACCATGACCAGCACCGCCCCTGTGCAGAGCAGCACCGCGAAGACCGGCGCTGCGAAGACCACCGCCGAGAAGACCGGCGCGCACACCGATGAGGCCGCCGCGCTGATCGACAACGCGAGGTCCCGCATCGACGCCCTCGACGACCGGATCATCGGACTCGTCCAGGAGCGGATGGCCATCTCCGCGGTCATCCAGGAGGCCCGGATCACCTCCGGCGGCCGCCGGATCAACCTCTCGCGCGAGATGGAGATCCTCGGCCAGTACCGGGACGCGCTCGGCAAGCCCGGCACCTCCCTCGCCATGACGCTGCTCGAGCTCTGCCGCGGCCGGGCCTGACACCCCACGGGCAGGGGGTGTCAGGGCGTATCCCAGTTCGGTCCGACTCTCACCCGTACGGCGCGTGACCGGGTCCGCCGCGACTTCGTTGGTCCCGGTGTCCGTGCCAGCCAGGGGCGGCTTTGGAAAGAAACCACGCGTGGCTCCGCTGGAGCGTGTGGCGTACTGCAGGTACGCCGTGGGACCGCGCCCCAGCGTGCGTGACCGGTCGGCAGGGGACAGCGGCCCGGTCACCCCAAGAACGGCCGGCTCCGGGGACGCCCGGAGCCGGCCGTATCCGGTCGAAACGGTCTGCGCGGGGCGCAGCCGTCCAGCTCGGTGCCGAGGCCGCGTCCAGGTGCTGATCGCGCAGGGCCCCGTGGACCGCCTCCCGGTCCGCGGGGCCCTTGCCCATGCCACCTCTGTTGCCCGGCCCCCGGCCGGACGTCAGCCCCGCTGGGGGCGGCGGCGGGCCGTCGCGTACAGCACGCCGCCCGCTGCGAGTGCGACCGCCGCACCGGCGGCCACCGGCAGCGCGACGGTACCGGTCGATGCCAGGGAGCCGCCGGTGGAACCGGCCGTGGTGGAACCGCCCGTTGCGGCTCCCGCGGTGGTCGAGCCGTTGGACGTGGCGCCGGAGCCGGTGGTCGAGCCGCCGGCGGTGGCCGGGCCGGCCGATCCGGAGCCGGAGCCGGAGGCCCCGCCCGAGGCGGTGGATCCGGAGCCGCCGTCGCCGTCGTCGCTGTTCAGGACCAGCAGCGCGGTGTTGTTGCCCGGCTTCGGGTCGAAGGGCAGCTTCGCGGACTCGGCGAGGCGCGGGGCGCGTACGGTGACCGCGCCGGAGGCTCCCGTCACCACCTTGTCGATCTTCAGATGGAAGCGCAGGGCGAAGTCGGCGCCGTCCCGTACGGCCATGGACGTGTCGCAGACATAGCGGGGCGCTCCGCTCCGGCTCTCGCGGTACTGACCGTCGGCCGTCACACCCCGGCAGTCGGCGGGACTGCCGGTGACCGAGGCGCCCTCGGGAACGGTGAAGTCGACCGTGGCGACGGGTTCGCCGGATCTCAGGTGACCGACCCAGGCCGGGCCCTTGTTGCGGAAGCCGATGGTGGCCGCGACGGTCTCGCCCGCGGCGCCCCGCGCCCGGGCGCCGTAGGCCACGAAGTCGGCGGAGTTCGCGGTGACGAAGTCGGCCTCCTGCTGGTTGTCCCGGGGATCGAGGTCCACGCCTCGGACGGTGACGGCCTCCTTCAGAGTGAGCGCGGCGCCCTTGCCCGCGCCGACGCTCGCCGCCGAACGCTGCGCGCCCTGCCCCGGTACGTCCTCGTCGATGCGGTAGACGAATGTGTCGTGGAAGGCGTGCTCGGTGGCCTTGAGGGAGAGCGGTACGGCGAGCCGGTAGGTCGCCCCCGCTTCGTACGTGCCGGGGACGGAGCAGCGGGCGGTGGTTCCGGCGGGGAAGCCCCGGCCTGCTTCGCCCTCGCTGTACTCGCAGTTCGCGTAGCGCTCGACGAAGTCCAGACCGCGCGTGTACATCAGGGTGAGCAGGACGCCGTCGGCCGCCCGGGTGCCGTTGTTGGTGAAGGCGACGGGGACCGGCTGGGTCTCGCCGGGCTTCAGATCCTGCTTCAGCGGGAGCCGCTCCATCACCAGGTCGGGGCCACCGATGACTGCCTCGGTGGAGAAGGCGGTGAACGTCGCCCCGTCCGCCTTGCCGGTGGCCCTGATGGTGCCCGAGTCGCCGATGCGGCTGCCCTCGGCGGCGGAGAGCTCGAGTTCGGCGAGCGCGCTCCGGCCGGGCCCGAGGCCGTAGCCGCGGCAGACGGCCGTGGGGCCGGTGACCTCACAGTCCGCGCCGCCGCTCTCGCCGAAGGCAGCATCGGCGATGCCCGCGATCCCGGTCAGATCGAAGGTCACGGTGAAGTCCCCGTCGAAGGTGCCGGGCTCTCCGTTCCGCGACGGGTTGTCGACCGTGATCCCGACCGTCGACTTCCGCGGTGAACCGCTCGCCCGGTAGGGGTGCAGGGCTGTTGCGGCGGGGCCGCCGATCACCAGCTCCGGACCGGCGGCCTGCGCGGGGGTGCCGAGGGCGAGCGAGCCGGCGGCCAGCAGAACGACGGCGGCGAAACCGCCGGCGGCTCGGCGCAGCACGGCTCGCGGGGAAATGGTTCTCATCGCGGACTCTCTGAGGTCGGTGGGGCGGTGCGACCGCTGTGACAGCGATACGAGTTCGACCGCGTGGCCCGGTGAAGAGTTGCGCGGCCTCAGGTCACGGATTGAGCACGGAGAGAAACGTGAGTGGCGTCACATAAGGGTTCTGTGAGCATCCGGACAACCATTGCGGCGGGCCACGGGTCAACCATGCGGAACCACCGGCCCCGCCCGTGCCCCGGCACGGCAGGCCCGTCCCGACAGCCGTACTGCTCACAGCGGTACGCCGGACTTCTGAGGTCACATGAAGCTTCGCCGCGCCATGGCGCTCACCGCCGCCACGGCAGTGAGCGCCTGTGCCGCGGTCCTGGCTGCCCGGGCCGCGAAGCCGGCCGGCAACCCGACGGGCCTGGTCCCCGGCAGCCTCGCGGAGACGGGTTCGGCCTCCGCGGTGCCGGTGTTCGCCGCGGCGGGCGGCGCGGCCGCAGTACTCGGCGCAGGCGCGATGTTCATCGTGCGGCGCCGCAGGAGCGGTGACACCGGCGCGTAAGGCGTCTGGTCACCGTAAGCGCGGAGGGGCTGCACTCGGAGGGGGGTGCAGCCCCTTCTGCTGTTCCGGTTCGCTGTGGCGGCTACGACTTCTTCTTCGGCGGGACGGCCGGCAGCCCGAGGAACGGCAGTTTCAGCGCACCGAAGGCCTCCTTCGGGACCGCCGGTGCCCGCGGCTCGACCGCGGCCAGCCGTTCGTACGCCTCGCCCTGCTCCGGGCGCGGGTCCGCCTCGCCCTTGTTGGGCCAGAAGGACATCGCGCGCTCGGCCTGTGCGGTGATGGTGAGCGACGGGTTGACGCCGAGGTTCGCGGAGACCGCCGAACCGTCGACCACCGAGATGCCGGGGTGTCCGTAGAGCCGGTGGTACGGATCGATCACCCCCTCCTCGGCGCTCGCACCGATGGGGCAGCCGCCGAGGAAGTGTGCCGTGAGCGGGGTGCCCATCAGCTCGCCGACGTTCGAGCCGGCGAAGCCGTTGATCTCGTCGGCGAGCAGTGAGGCGCTGCGCGTCGCCTCCTCGATCTGCGTCGGGTTGGGCGCGCCGTGCCCCTGCCGGGCGGTGAGCAGGCCCTTACCCATGCCGCCCGGCTTGCGATACGTCGTCAGGGAGTTGTCCAGCGACTGCATGACGAGGCCGATGATGGTCCGCTCCGACCAGCGGCGGTTGGAGAGCGACCGCACGGCGAGCGTCGGGTGCTTGGCCATGTTGCCGAGCCAGCTCAGCACCCGGCGACTGCCGTACGGCACCTGGAGAATCGACATCGCGCCCATCGCGTTGGAGCCCTTGCCGTAGCGGACCGGCTCGATGTGGGTGTTCTCGTCTGGGTGGATCGAGGAGGTGATCGCGACGCCCCGGGTGAAGTCGGCCTTCGGGGTGCCGTGCTTCCTGCGGTAGCGCCGGTCGCTGGTCTGCGAGCCGACGAGCGCCTCGGAGTTGGTACGGGTCAGCTCGCCGAGCCGGTCCGAGAGCCGGGGCAGCAGCCCCCGGTCCTTCATGGTGTGCAGCAGGGTCTGCGTTCCGTACGTGCCTGCCGCGACGACCACCTTGCGGGCGCGCAGCCGCTCGGGCTCTGCCTTCTTGCGGCGGTCGGTCGGGACGGTGGTGACGTGGTAGCCGCCCTCCGGGTCGTCCGTGATCGCGACGACGGAGGTCATCGGACGGATGACGGCTCCGGCCTTCTCGGCGAGGTGGAGGTAGTTCTCGTTGAGGGTGTTCTTCGCGCCGTGGCGGCAGCCCGTCATGCATTCGCCGCACTCGGTGCACGCCTTGCGGGTGGGGCCCGCACCCCCGAAGTACGGGTCGGCGACCGTCTCACCGGGCTTCGCCCTCGCCGTACCGTCGGCGTCCTTGCCGTCACCGAAGAAGACGCCGACCGGGGCGGGATGGAAGGTGTCGCCGACGCCCATGGCCTGCGCGGCCGCCTTCAGATGGACGTCGGAGGGGGTCATCGTCGGATTGAGCCGGACCCCGAGCATCCGTTCGGCCTGGTCGTAGTACGGCTTCAGCTCGTCCTGCCAGTCGGTGATGGACGCCCACTGGCGGTCTTCGAAGAACGGCGCCGGGGGTACGTACAGCGTGTTGGCGTAGTTGAGCGAGCCCCCGCCGACGCCCGCACCGGCCAGCACCATCACCTTGCCGAGCAGATGCACGCGCTGGATGCCGTAGAGCCCGAGCGCGGGGGCCCACAAGTAGTTCTTGATGTCCCAGGAGTTCTTGGGGAGGGTGCCGGGGCCGAAGCGGCGGCCCGCCTCCAGGACGCCGACCCGGTATCCCTTCTCGGTCAGCCGCAGGGCCGCCACCGCACCGCCGAAGCCCGAGCCGACGACCAGGACGTCGTAGTCGTACGCCACGTCGTCATCTGTCCCACCGGCCGGTCCGGCCTGATTCTGGGCAGGACTGTCCTGGGACATGGCTCTCCTCGGTACGAAAAGGACAGAACGTGCTGCGGTGTTACGGGGTCAGCGCAGGCGGAACGCCTTCATCGCCCTCAGGCTGCGGGTCATGAACGCCGCGTACTTCTCGTCGTCCATGCCGAAGGACGGGGCGATCGGGATCAGCCGCTGCTGGGCGACGGTCTGGGCCTCGGTGTACTTGAGGATGCCCTCGGATCCGTGCCGCCGGCCGAGACCGGAGTCCTTCATGCCGCCCATCGGGGACTGCACGCTGCCGTACGCGGGGGCGTATCCCTCGTTGATGTTGACCGTGCCGGTCCGCAGCCGGGCGGCGACCTGGTGGCCGCGCTTCGAGTCCTTGGTCCAGACGCTCGAATTCAGGCCGTACGGGGTGGCGTTGGCGAGGGCGACGACCTCGTCCTCGTCGGTGAAGCGGTAGATGGAGACGACCGGGCCGAAGGTCTCCTCGTTGCAGACGGCCATCGGCGCCTCGACGCCGTCGAGGATGGTCGGCTCGTAGAAGAGCGGGCCGATGTCGGGACGGGCGACCCCGCCCGCGACGAGCTCGGCACCCTTCTCGACGGCCTCCGCGACATGCCGGGTGACGGTCTCCAGCTGGCGCTCGCCGACCAGGGAGCCCATGTCGGCGCCGTAGGCGAGGGAGTTGCCGAGCCGCATGGCCTTCGTGCGGGCGGCGAAGCGGGCCACGAAGTCGTCGGCGACCGACTCGTGGACGTACAGCCGCTCGATGGAGATGCAGAGCTGACCGGCCGAGGAGAAGCAGGCGCGGACGGCGCCCGCGGCGGCCTTCTCCACATCGGCGTCCTTGAGGACCAGCATGGCGTTCTTGCCGCCGAGCTCCAGCGAGACGCCGACCAGACGGGCGGCGGCGCCCTGCGCGACCTCGCGGCCGGTGCGGGTGGAACCGGTGAACGAGACGTAGTCGGCGTGCTTGACGACCTCGGGGCCGACGACCGGTCCGTCGCCGAGGACCACCTGGAAGACCTCGGCGGGCAGCCCGGCCTCGATCAGCAGGTCCCGGGCCCACAGCGCGGTCAGCGCGGTCTCCGTGTCGGGCTTCATCACGACGGCGTTGCCGGAGACGAACGCGGGCAGCGCGTCGCCGACGGACAGCTCCAACGGGTAGTTCCACGGCGCGATCTGACCGATGACACCGCGCGGCTGACGCAGCTCGGTGACCTTGGTGAGGGTCGGTACGACTCCGGCGTGCCGCTTCGGCTTCAGATACGAGCCGGCCCTGCGCCCGTAGTGGCGGGCCGCGACGGCGACGGCCTGCACCTCCTCGTGGGCGTGCAGCCGGGCCTTGCCGGTCTCCAGCTGGATGAGGTCGAGGACCTCCGCCTGCCGCTGGAGCACGAGGTCGTGGAAGCGGAGGAGGACGGCCGCCCTGGCGCGGACGGAGGTCGCGGCCCAGGCCGGCTGGGCGGCACGGGCCCGCTCGAAGGCCTTCGCCACGTCCTCGGGCGTGGACTCGGGCAGATCGGCCAGCTTCTCCCCGGTGAAGGGGGTGTGGTTGGCCGTACGGCCGGAGCCGACCACACCACGGGTCAGCTGGGCGATCACCTCGGGTGTCACCACATCGGCTGCGGTGCGCGCGCCCGCGGGGGCGGGGGCCACGGGGTTGGTGCCGACCGGGGCTGCGGAGGTGGACGTGGAGGCCTGCGAGTCCGTCATGAGGGCGAGAGTACGTCCAGCCGAACACTTTGGGTACCCGTGAGTAACGGGTTTTCACAGTCCCCACAAACAAGCCAGTGATCACTGGCAACAAAGCCCCTGATCAGGACCCCTGTGGCCGCCGGCGCGGTCCGGCAGCCTCAGTCGGAGCTGCCGGGCGCACGCCATCCGCGCAGTATCGTGTCGAACTGTTCCCGGGTCGTGTCCCAGTCCGAAGCCGGACCCGTCATGTACATCGCGTACTCCGGGCCGCCGTCCTCCCCGAAGTACATCTGGTCGATCGCGTGACGCGGCCCCGGATGGTCCTTGGTCTCGGTCCAGGTGAACTCCCAGAGCGAGCCCGCCCGGTCGCGGTACGTGTTGGAGTGCAGGGTCTTGCGCTCGTACCCGGGCAGCCGCTTGGCCAGCTGCTTCTCCAGGTTCAGCATGTGCATGTAGGGGTTCTCGAAGTCGGGCGCCGGGTCGATGCTGATCCGGATGTAATGCAGACCGTTGTCCGGGGTGTAGTCGATCTGGTTGCCGTCCGCCCGGCGCTCCCAGCCGACGGGCACGATCAGGCTGAAGCCCTCGGGGTCGTCCACCCGGTGCCAGCCGTCGGGTACGCCGTTCCCCGAGGGATCGGGCTTCGGTGCGGGCGAATTGCCGGGCTTCCTGGGGGCCGTGGGGGTCCCGCTCGCGTGCGTGCCCGTGCTGCTCCGTTCGGCGGCGCTGTCCGCACGGTCCCCGTACTTCATCGCGGCGAGCCCCGCGCCACCGCCAAGCAGCGCGGCTGCGGCGATGACCAGCACCGCCGTACGCCACCGGCCCCGGCTGCGCCGGGTCACCGGGGGCGGCAACGGGGCGGTGGAAACGGCCACGGGGTGGGGCAGCCGATCCGCACCCGCCCCCGACGTGCCGTCCGGGCCCAGCGAACGCAGAACCTCGTCCGGGACGCGCTGCGTCGGTACGTACGCCTGAGCGGCTCGGGGCTCGCGGCCCTCCATGGCCTCCAGCAGCATCCGCTCCGCCTCCGCCGCCGAAGGCCGGTCCTCGGGGTCCTTGCGGAGCAGCGCGGTGATCACGGAGGCCAGCGGGCCCGCCCGCCCGGGCGGCGGCGGTTCCTCGGTGACGACGGCCTGCATGGTGGAGATCGGGGACGTACGGCGGAACGGCGAGCGCCCCTCGACCGCGGTGTAGAGCGTGGCGCCGAGGGACCACAGGTCGGAGGCGGGGCCCGGATCGCCGCCGCGTACCCGCTCGGGCGCCAGATAGTCGATGGAGCCGACCAGTTCACCGGTCCTGGTGATGGTCGAGTCGCCCTCTATCGCCGCGATCCCGAAGTCGGTGAGCAGCACCTGGCCGTCCTTGGCCAGAAGGACGTTGCCGGGCTTCACGTCCCGGTGCAGGACCCCCGCACCGTGTGCGGCGCGCAGGGCGCCCAGCACATGGAGGCCGATCCTGGCGGCCTCGCGCGGCTCGATCTCGCCGGACTCCTTGGCCGCGTCGGCGAGTGACGGACCGTCGACGTACTGCATGACGATCCAGGGCCGGTCGTCGTACTCGATCACGTCATGGACGGTGACCACGCCCGGGTGTGTGATCCGGGCGGCCGCGCGGGCCTCCTTCTGCGTGCGGGCGTGCAGCACGATCCGGTCGGCCTCGGCGACGTACAGCCCGGCGGTCAGCTCCTTGACCGCGACCGTGCGGTGCAGCACCTCGTCGTGGGCGCGCCAGACCTTGCCCATGCCGCCGCGCCCGAGGACTTCGCCGAGCCGGTATCTCCCGGCCAGTACCAGTCCCGCGTCCGTGCCCTGTGATCGATCCACGTATCCCCGCCCCGTTCCTTCGGAGGCCAGATTACGGAGGGGATGCAGGCCACGGAACCTCGCCTCCCCCAAGAGACCGCACTGTGATGCTTGTCGCTCCGCCACCCTTCGGGTGACGCACCGGGATGCTTCAGGGCGTCACGCGGTAGGAGGCGATGGCTTGTTCATAGATGTCCGAAACCTTGTCGCGCCGGTCCTCCGGGCCGATGACCTGGAGAATGTGGTAGCGGCCGTCGACAATCATCGCGAGATTACGGGCGTACACCTCGCGACCGGAGGCGTCCTGCCAGGTGAACTGCCCCTCGGCCATGGCCTGTCGGCCGACATCGATCCGGCGCAGCCCGCTCGACCCCGACCAGCTGGAGTCGCGGAACGGCTGCAACTCCAGCTCCTTGTCGGCCTGGTACGCCAACGGGTCGTCGCCGTTGGCCTTGACGGTGTCGCGTCCGGGGACGATCAGCAGGCTGAAGCCGTCGCTGCCGTACCGGATCTGACGGTCCGCGTTGGCGGGGCTGCGCTGCCAGCCCTTGAGCACGCCGACCTCGAAACCCTCCGGGTCCTTGCGCAGGGCGTAGCCGGGGGCGAGTGCGACGGCGGAGCGGCTGGTCTGCGGCTGCTGCGCGCCGGACGGCTGCGAGGGCGACTGCCCGCCGGTCGTACCGGCGCCGGGCTCCGGCGAACCGGACGTCGACGACGCCGGGCCCGAGGAGCGGGTGCCGGAGCCGCTGTCCTCCTTGGGCATGAACATCACGGCGTACGCGATGGCCGCGACCAGGGCCAGCAGGATCAGCACCAGAAGCAGCCGCCCGAGCCGTCGCGGCGCCCGCCCCTCGCCCGGCCGGGGTCGGGGCGGCGTACGCAGCGCCTTGGGGCCCTTGGGTTCACGCGGCGCCCTGGGTGCCTTTTCCGCCCGGGGTCTGTCGTGGCGGTCGGACTTCTCCTTCGTGTGGCGGTGGCGGCCGTGGGCCGCGCTCTGCCCCATGCGGCCGCGGCGCCTGCGGACCAGCTCGCCCCGGCGGCGCACGACGGGAAGCCGGGCGCTGTCGGCGGACGGCAGCGGCACGACGTCCAGACCGGCCTCGGGCTCGGGCGCCGACCGTACGAGGGAGCGCAGCCAGCCTTGCAGCTCCTCGAAGTCCGGCCGCTCGGTGGGGTCCTGGCGCAGCAGCGACTCGACGACAGGGCGCAGCGGACCGCACTCCTCGGCGAAGGCGGGCGGCTCCCCGCACACCATCTGGACGAGCTCGGCCGCGTTCTCCTCGGGGTACGGGGCGTGGCCCTGGACGGCGCGGTAAAGCAGCGCGCCCAGCGCCCAGAGGTCGGTGGCGGGGCCGATCGGCGGCGCCAGCTGCCAGTTCTCGTGGACGGGGCCGGCCTGCTCGGGCGCCCAGCGCTCGGTGACCGCGCCGACGACGGCGATCCGGGCCTGCCGGGCGCGCTCGGCGGCGAGGGTGGTGGCGGGGCCGCGGTAGGCGGGGCCCGTACGGCCGTCGGCGACGATCTCGTCCCAGCGGCCCGGCGGTTGCTGCGGCTCGGGCCGGTGCGCGGGCAGCGCCGGGGAGTTGCCCTGGCGGCGGGCATCGGCGCGCAGGGCGTCGCCCGAGCCTCCGGCGGGGACGGGGCGCCCAGATCCCGGGCCGTCGCTCCAGGTACCGGTGAGATGCAGCCGCCGGCCGGGCGGCGACTGGCCGTCGCCTCCGTAGCCGTCGTCGTCCTCGTCGTCGTACAGGTCGTCTTCGTACGGGTCGTCTTCGTACGGGTCCTCGACGGGCCGGTTCCAGGGGCCGGCCGGCTGCGGGTGGCCGTGGTCCGGGCCGGGCGGCCCCGCGCTTTCCGGCCGCGCGGGGCGCTGGACCGGGAGGCTGCCGGTGTCCTCCGCCTCGCCGGCCCCGGCCGGGTGCCGGTCCTCGCCGACGCGGGCGGCGGCGCGGGCGCCCGCACGGTAGGCGGCTATGGCTCCGGCTCGCTCGGCCCGCAGCTGCGCGGCGCCGGCCGCTGCGGGGGCGGGCGCCGGGAGGGCGGGATTCACCGGCGGCCGTACGGCCTCCAGCTCGCCCGGCACACCGTCATGGGGGTCATCGGCGTACCGGTCGCCGGGGTGCGGATCGTCGTGCGGATCGTCATCGTCGTACGGATCACCGGTCGCCCGGCCCGTCTCGATCGCCACCGGGCCGCGCGCAGCCGGCACCTCGGCCGGAGCGACGGGCGGCGGTGCGTACGGCCCGGTCGGGTCCGTCTCGTACGCCGGGCGGCCGCCGTATCCCTCGTCGTACCCGCCGTCGTCCTCGTCGTCGGGCTGGGGCGTCGGTACGTACCCGCAGAGCGCCTCCTCCGCCGCTCCGGCCGCCAGACCGGTCAGCACGACGCGGCCGTCGTCGCAGACCAGCACCGTGCGGACGGTGATGTTGCGGTGGGTCCAGCCATGGGCGTGCAGCACCCGCAGCGCCGTCAGCACATCGGAGCCGATCTCGGCGGCCCGGAAGGGATTGAGCGGGCGCTCCGCCAGCAGGGCCGCGAGCGGGCGGGCCATGACGAGTTCACTCACTATCCAGAGCGAGCCGGCCTCGGCGAACACGTCGAAGACCTGGTCGAGCCTGGGATGGTCGGGGACCTGGGCCGCCGCCTGCGCCGCCTCGATGGCGCGCCGGACCGCCGGGTCCGTGGACCGCCGCACGGCGCGCCCGGTGACCCGCCGGGCCGCCGGGACCGGACCGTCGCCGTCGAGCACCTCGGCGTCCACCACCTCGGGCAACGGCACCTGCCGGAGCAGGACTTCCTGCCCGCTGTAGGTGTCGAACGCCCGGGTCTCGACCAGTTCGTACTCATCGGACGGGGGCAGCGGAAGGCGATAGCGGTCGGCAAGTACCCGACCCGCATAGTCATCCACGACGCCTCCCCAGAGCGCGCTGTTCCCCCGGCCACAAAGACCGCACGAATCCATCAATTGCGGTCACTTACCGTGCAATTGACCCACCGTTCCGGCTGCGTACGGTCTTCAGGCTCTCACGATACGTGGCAAGTACCGGCCGTGCGTCAGGGTCGGCACATCCCGGCCCTTTTCGCCCCATGGATCAGTCGGTGGGCTCGAACGTGTCGAACGCGGTCTCGCGCAGCGTCCGGCACTCCTTGCTGTCCCACTCGCCCACCTTGCAGCTGATCATGATCGCGTAGCCGTGGGTGGCGTCGACCTTGAAGCCCCGGTTCAGCACATGGATCCGCTCACCCTGCTGGGTGCGCTCGAACTCCCAGTCGGCGACGGTCGGGTAGCCGTTGTACTGGACCTTCTTCACGCCGAGGTGGTGGTAGCCGTTGCTGCTGGCCGCGACGGCGCCCTTCGCGGCGTTCCAGGCTGCGGCGGCGTCGCCGCCGGGCGAATCGGTGTAGTCGACCTGGACGCGCGGGAAGCCGCCCCGCTCGACGTTGTAGATGCCGCCGGAGTTGCGACCGGCCGTGTCGGTGAGCCGGAAGTCCTCGGGCATCGCCATCGCGAAGTGGAACTGCTTGTTCTTGATGGCTTTGTATCCCGCGGGCAGCGCGTCGGCGGCGTCCGGGGCGTCGCCCTTCGAACCATCCGACCCCTTGCCCGAGTCGTCGCCCTTGCCCTTGCCCTGATCCTTGTCCTGGCCCTGGTTGCCGCCCTGATCCTGGGCCTTGTCGCCGCCACTGCCGCTGTCGGTGTCCGCGGAGCCGCCGGTCGTCGAGGGCCCGGCCGAGGTGGACTTGTCGTCCTTGCCGTTGCCGCCGCTCGCGTCGTCCTTGCCGCCTCCGTCGAGCGTGAGGGCGAGGACCGTACCGATCATGGCGAGCACGATCACGGCCGCGATGATCGCCAGGGTGCGGCGTGACACCACGTCCGTGATGGACGCACGGGGCGGGGTGGTCGGCGACGTGGCGGGACGCGGCGACGGTACGGCGGCGGAAGCCGCGGCCGGCTTCGCCGGAGTCGAAGGCCGGGCAGGCTTCGAAGAGCCCGTCGAGGGAGCGGTCGACGGAGGTGTCGAGGGAGGCGGCGGCGCAGTGGTCGAGGCGGCGGCCGCACCCACCGCTGCGGCAGGTGCCGCCTTCGCGTTCCGCGCGGAACGCAGTGCGCCCCGCAGCCGGTCCCGGGCACCCTCGCCCGACTCCCCGGACTTCGACGCCGACTTGCTGCCCGGTTCGGCGGCCTGGCCGGGCAGCGCCATGATCTGGGTGGCGTCGGCGGGCGGGGGCACCACCGGGTCCGGCTTCTCGGGAGCGTGGATCACGTCGTTGAGCAGGGCGCGCGCACCGGCGTCGTCGAGCCGCTGATCGGGGTCCCTGGCGAGCAGGCCGTAGATGACCTCCTCCAGCGGACCGGCGTTCTTCGGCGGGTCGAGCGGCTCGGTCATCACCGCGGTCAGGGTGGCGATGGCCGACCCCTTGTCGTACGGCGGCGAGCCCTCGACGCTGGCGTACAGCAGTCCGCCGAGCGACCACAGGTCGGCGGGCGGTCCCGGCTTGTGCCCGCGGGCGCGCTCCGGGGAGATGTACGACGGGGCGCCGACGAGCATGCCCGTCGAGGTGACCGACGGGTCGCCCTCGACCTGCGCGATGCCGAAATCGGTCAGCACGACCCGGCCGTCCTCGGCGATCAGTACGTTGGACGGCTTCACATCGCGGTGCAGGATGCCCTCGCGGTGCGCCGATCGCAGCACGTCGAGGATGGCGAGGCCGACCTCGGCGGCGCGCCTCGGCGTCAGCACCCCGTCCTCGCGGATGGCCTCGGCGAGGGACTTGCCCTCGATGAGTTCCATCACGATCCACGGCCGGTCGTCCTCGTCGACCACGTCGTAGACCGTCACCGCGCCGTTGTTGCGGATCCTGGCGATCGCCTTCGCCTCACGCAGCGTCCGCGTGATGAGCCGGCGCTTCTCGTCCTCGTCGATGGCCGAAGGGAACCGCAGCTCCTTGACCGCGACCGTACGGCCCAGCGTCTCGTCGACGGCACGCCAGACCGTGCCCATACCGCCCCGGCCGAGCACCTCCCCGAGCCGGTACCGCCCCGCAAGAAGACGTCCGTCCTTGTCCCGTTGGGGCTCCCGTGCCTGCTCCGCCTCCGACATGCGTCCCCTCTGCGATCAACCCGCCCTGGCAGAGCGTTCATTGTCCCTCACCCCGGGACCGGTCTTGGTGCCGGGTCCACGGGCCCGTCATGATGTGGCCCGAGGAAGGGATTCCCTGCCATGCCGACACTCAGGGCGCTGCTTGTCGCCCCGTTGTTGCTGGCGCTGCTCGGCCTGGGAACAGCGACCCTGCCCAGCGAACCACACCTCACGCCCGCAGCGGCCTATCTTCCCCGGCTCGTCGCCCGGGGCGGTGCTCCCACGGCGGCACTGCTGGCCCATCGCGCCGCTTCCGCACCGTACGACACCTACCGCTCGACGGGCCCGGGTATCCGCAGGACGGACCGGTTCCGGGCCGGCAGCATCACCAAGACCTTCGTCGCGACGGTCGTACTCCAACTCGCCCGGGAGAGAAGGCTGCAGCTTTCGGACACCGTCGGCCGACTGCTTCCGGGCCTGATCCGGGGCAACGGCAACGACGGCCGCCGCATCACCCTGCGCGCCCTGCTCAACCACACCAGTGGCCTCTACAACTACACCGCAGACACCTCCGCCCATCCCGTCTCCGCCACCGCCGCGGTCCGTGTCGCCCTGGCCCACCATCCGACGAATGCCCCCGGCGGCTACGCCTACTCCAACACCAATTACGTCGTTCTCGGACTCGTCATTCAGCGCGTCACCGGACACGACTACGCCACCGAGATCCGCCGCCGCATCATCACCCCCCTGCGTCTCACCGGTACCTCCCTGCCAGGCGCCCGTACCTCCCTGCCCGCCCCGCACGGCCGCGGCTACGCCCGCGACCCGGCCGACGGCCGCCTGCGCGATGTCACCGCGCTCGACCCGCGCACGGCAGGCGCGGCCGGGGAGCTGATCTCCACACTCACCGACCTGAACCGCTTCTACGCGGCTCTGCTGGGCGGGCGCCTCCTCCCGCCCGCCCAGCTGGCGACCCTGCTGAACACCGGTGCCACGCACGGCGTCTACGGCCTGGGCATCTATCCGCAGAAACTCTCCTGCGGCACCACCGTCTGGGGCCACAACGGCCACATAGCAGGCAGTTACGTCCGTACCGCCGCCACGCGCGACGGCCGGCACACCCTGACGTACCGCATCGACACGGACACCCTGACCGCTGCGGCGACACTCGAACCGGCTCTCCTCGACGCGGAGTTCTGCGGCCGCGCACCTGACGTGGCCTAGAGCGGCACGATGTCCGGCGCCCCGAGCCGCGCGGCGTCCGCGGTGAGGTCGTCCGGCTGCCGCTGCGACTCCCGCTCCGCCTGCACCCGCTTCTCGTAGTGCTCGACCTCCCGGTCGATCTGCCCCTCGTCCCAGCCCAGCACCGGCGCCATCAGCTCAGCACAGATCCGGGCGCTGAGCGTGCCCCGGTCGAAGGTCTCGATGGAGATCCGGGTCCGGCGGGTCAGCACGTCGTCGAGGTGGCGGGCCCCCTCGTGCGAGGCGGCGTAGACGATCTCGGCCTTCAGATAGTCGTCCGCGGACGGCAGCGGCTCACCCAGTGCCGGATCGTCGACAATCAGATCTAGGAGCTCCTCGGTCATGGAGCCGTAGCGGTTGAGCAGATGCTCCACCCGGGCGACATGGAGCCCCGTACGGGCCGCGATTCTCGCCCGGGCGTTCCACAGTGCGCGGTATCCCTCCGCCCCCAGGAGCGGAACGTCCTCGGTGACGCACTCCGCCACTCGCTGGTCGAGACCGTGCACCGCCTCGTCCACGGCGTCCTTCGCCATCACCCGGTACGTCGTGTACTTGCCGCCCGCCACGACCACGAGGCCCGGCAGCGGGTGCGCCACCGTGTGCTCGCGCGAGAGCTTACTGGTCGCATCCGACTCGCCCGCCAGCAGCGGCCGCAGCCCCGCGTAGACACCCTGGACGTCATCCCTGGTCAGGGGTGTGGCCAGGACCGAGTTGACGTGTTCGAGCAGATAGTCGATATCGGCGCTGGACGCCGCCGGGTGCGCCTTGTCCAGGTCCCAGTCCGTGTCCGTCGTCCCGACTATCCAGTGCCGTCCCCACGGGATGACGAAGAGGACGGACTTCTCGGTCCGCAGGATCAGGCCGGTCGAGGAGTGGATGCGGTCCTTCGGGACGACCAGGTGGATGCCCTTGGACGCCCGGACGTGGAACAGCCCGCGCTCCCCGATCAGCGCCTGGGTGTCATCCGTCCAGACCCCGGTCGCGTTGACCACCTGTTTGGCCCTGACCTCGTACTCCCCGCCCGCCTCGACGTCCTCCACGCGGGCGCCGACAACCCGCTCGCCCTCCCGGAGGAAACCGATCACCCGTGCCCGGTTCGCCACATGGGCGCCGTATCCGGCGGCGGTGCGCACCAGGGTCGCCACATAGCGGGCGTCGTCCATCTGGGCGTCGTAGTACTGCAACGCCCCGACCAGGGCGTCCTTCCTCAGCGCCGGGGCGGCCTGCAGGGCGCGGCGGCGGGAGAGGTGCCGGTGGACAGGCAGGCCGCGGCCGTGCCCCGACGACACCGACATCGCGTCGTAGAGCGCCACGCCGGAACCGGCGTAGAGCCGCTCCCAGCCCTTGTGCTGCAGCGGATAGAGGAACGGCACGGGCTTCACCAGATGCGGGGCCAGCCGCCCCAGGAGAAGCCCGCGCTCCTTCAGCGCCTCCCGGACGAGCGCGAAGTCGAGCATCTCCAGATACCGCAGCCCGCCGTGGATCAGCTTGCTCGACCTGCTCGATGTGCCCGAGGCCCAGTCGCGCGCCTCGACGAGGCCGGTCGACAGACCCCTTGTCGCCGCGTCCAGCGCCGTGCCGGCGCCGACCACGCCCGCCCCCACTACCAGCACGTCCAGTTCGCGCTCGGCCATCGCGGCAAGCGCCTCGGCGCGCTCCGCAGGTCCCAGTGTCGCTGTCCTCACCGCTGCCTCCCGGGTAGATCGGGGTGGTCCGGCACGTGGCGCGACCCGACCGAGCGGTCGGGCGACCCGTGCCCACCTCTCGATTCTGTCCGCCGTACACGACTTCGGCCACCGCCTGTGGACAACACCAGGACGGCTGGAGCCGCACAATGCGACATATAGGTCATATTTACGCCTAGTCTGACATTGCGCTGTCCCCAGCGGTTGCGCTTTCCGCTCTCATGGTCTTGGACCGACCGGCAAACGGAGGGTGGCGCCCTCCATCTGCCGGTCGGTCCAAGGGAAGGACGGCCCAGCCACATGCCCGCAGACCTCGCAGTCATCGGACTCGGCCACCTCGGCCTGCCCCTCGCCCAAGCCGCCACCGCCGCCGGAGTCCAGACCGTCGGCTACGACATCGACCCACGCGCCTACGCGGAACTCGCCGCGGGCCACACCCCCGTCGAGGGGTCGCTCACCGCCTCGGACGTGCGCCGGATGCTCTCGGGGGGTTTCCGGCCCACCACCGACCCGGCCGAACTGGGCCGGGTCCGTACCGCGGTGATCTGCGCGCCCACCCCGCTCGGCGCCGACCGCACCCTCGACCTCACCGCCGTCGGCGACGCGGCCCGCGCGCTCGCCGCCCGGCTGCGCCCGCACACCACCGTCCTGCTGGAATCGGCCGTGCAGCCCGGCACCACCGAGAGCTATGTACTGCCCCTCCTCGAAGAGGGCTCGGGGCTGCGCGCCGGACGCGACTTCCACCTCGCCTACTCCCCCAGCCGCCTCGATCCCGGCAACAGGACCCACGTCTACGCCAACACCCCCAAGGTCATCGGCGGCCTCACCCCCGCCTGCACCGAATCCGCCGCCGCCTTCTACGGCCGGCTCACCGACAAGGTCGTCCGGGCCCGCGGGCCGCGCGAGGCCGAGATGACGAAGGTCCTGGAGACCAACTTCCGGCACGTCAACATCGCCCTGGTCAACGAGATGGCGGTGCTCTGCCACGATCTCGGCGTCGACCTCTGGGACGTCATCAGATGTGCTGAGACCAAGCCCTTCGGCTTCCAGCCGTTCCGTCCGGGCCCCGGCGTCGGCGGCCACGGCTCCCCCGTCGACCCGGGCTACCTCCCGTACAACAGCCGCACCCCGGGCCACCCCTTGCGGATGGTCTCCCTCGCCCGGGAGATCAACGACCGGATGCCGCAGTACGTGATCCAGCGCTGCGCCACCCTCCTGAACGAGCACGGCAAGTCCGTGCGCGGCGCCCGGGTGCTGCTCCTCGGCATCACCTACAAGCCGGACCTCGCCGACCAGGAGGCCTCCCCCGCCCGGGAGATCGCGACCCGGCTGATGGACATGGGCGCCCAGGTCGGATACCACGACCCGCATGTCCTGGACTGGCGGGTGCGTGAACTCCCGGTCCCGCGCGCCGACTCGCTGTACGAGGCGGCATCGAGCGCCGACCTCACGGTGCTGCTGCAGCACCACCGTACGTACGACCTCCAGGGCCTCGCGGTGAAGGCCCAGCTCCTCCTGGACACCCGGGGCGCGACCCCGGCGGGGGCCGCACACCGGTTGTGAGAAAGGGGTTCCAAGGGTCGGTGAAGAGCTCCCCAAGGATTTCGGTGGGCGATGTCGTAGGCGACTGCTAGCCTGCGGCGTCACTTCTCGCACAGTCGTGCGTTTCCGTCCCAGGGGGGATTCCACCATGAGCCAGTCCGTGCCACCGGCGAACCAGCCGAACGACGCCCAGCCCGCCGGCGGCAACCCGTACGCAGGCCAGCAGCCCGGCCAGCCCGCCGCCCCGACCGGCAACCCGTTCGCGGGCCAGCAGCCCGGCGCATACGGACAGCCCGGTCAGCCCGGCGTCCCGTTCGGTGGCGCACCGTTCGCCCCGCCGGCCCCGGCTCGCAACAACCTGGGCCTCGGCCTGGTCGCCGCCGTCGTCGCGGCCCTCGTCGCCGCGGGCATCTACGGCGGGATCATCGGTGCCACCAAGCACGAGATCGGCTACGCGGCCGTGGGTGTCGGCGCCGTCGTCGGCTTCGCCGCAGGCAAGCTCGGCGGCCGCAACCCCGTCCTGCCGGTCATCAGCGCCGTCCTCGCGCTGATCGGTGTCTACTTCGGCCAGCTGCTCGGTGAGGCCATCATCATCAGCAAGCAGCTCCCGCTCTCGGTCAGCGAGATCTTCTTCGACCACTTCAGTGACCTGAACAAGGTGTGGAAGGAAGACGCGGACCCGCTGACCTTCGTCTTCATCGTGATCGCCGGAGTCGTGGCCTTCTCGGCCGCGCGCAAGGCGACCGACTGACCGAAGCCGTCGCCCACGACATACGGGAGGCCCGGACCACGCCTGCGGTCCGGGCCTCCCTCCGTGCTGCCGAGAGCGATCAGCGGCGGTGCTGCGAGTCCGCCACCGTCACCTCGACGCGCTGGAACTCCTTGAGATCGCTGTACCCCGTCGTCGCCATCGCCCGGCGCAGCGCGCCGAAGATGTTCATCGAACCGTCGGGGGTGTGCGAAGGACCGGTGAGGACCTCCTCGGTCGTGCCGACGGAGCCCAGGTCGACCAGCTTGCCGCGCGGCACGTCCTCGTGGACGGCCTCCATGCCCCAGTGGCGGCCGCGGCCCGGCGCGTCCGTCGCGCGGGCCAGCGGGGAGCCCATCATCACGGCGTCCGCACCGCAGGCGATGGCCTTCGGCAGGTCGCCGGACCAGCCGACACCGCCGTCGGCGATCACGTGCACATACCGGCCGCCGGACTCGTCCATGTAGTCGCGCCGGGCACCGGCCACATCGGCGACCGCGGTCGCCATCGGGACCTGGATACCGAAGACGTTGCGCGTGGTGTGCGCGGCGCCGCCGCCGAAGCCGACGAGGACACCGGCCGCACCGGTACGCATCAGGTGCAGGGCGGCGGTGTACGTGGCGCAGCCGCCGACGATCACCGGGACGTCCAGCTCGTAGATGAACTGCTTGAGGTTGAGCGGCTCGGCCGCACCCGAGACGTGCTCGGCGGAGACCGTCGTACCGCGGATGACGAAGATGTCCACACCCGCGTCGACAACGGCCTTGGAGAACTGCGCGGTGCGCTGCGGGGAGAGCGCGGCGGCGGTGACGACACCGGAGTCGCGCACCTCCTTGATGCGCTGCCCGATCAGCTCTTCCTGGATCGGGGCGGAGTAGATCTCCTGGAGGCGGCGGGTCGCCGACTCCACGGGCATCTCGGCGATCTCGTCGAGCAGCGGCTGCGGGTCGGCGTGCCGGGTCCACAGGCCCTCGAGGTTGAGGACACCGAGGCCGCCCAGCTCACCGATGCGGATCGCGGTCTGCGGGGAGACCACGGAGTCCATGGGAGCCGCCAGGAACGGCAGCTCGAAGCGGTAGGCGTCGATCTGCCAGGCGATCGAGACCTCCTTCGGGTCGCGGGTACGACGGCTCGGAACGACGGCGATGTCGTCGAATGCGTACGCCCGGCGGCCGCGCTTGCCGCGCCCGATCTCGATCTCAGTCACGATGGTGTGGCCTTTCCCTCTACGTCTGCGTTGTCCAGTATCCCCGACACACGGCTGAGGGGCGGTCCCGGGAACCCCGGGCCGCCCCTCAGCTGCGCTGTTGCGTTACTTCCTGCTGTAGTTCGGCGCCTCGACCGTCATCTGGATGTCGTGCGGGTGGCTCTCCTTGAGACCCGCCGAGGTGATCCGGACGAACCGGCCGTTGGCCTGGAGCTCCGGGACGGTGCGTCCGCCGACGTAGAACATCGACTGGCGCAGACCGCCGGTGAGCTGGTGGACGACCGCAGAGAGCGGGCCGCGGTAGGGGACCTGGCCCTCGATGCCCTCGGGGACCAGCTTCTCGTCGGAGGCGACGCCCTCCTGGAAGTAGCGGTCCTTGGAGAACGACTTGCGGTCGCCACGGGTCTGCATCGCGGCGAGGGAACCCATGCCGCGGTACGACTTGAACTGCTTGCCGTTGATGAAGAGCAGCTCGCCCGGGGACTCCTCGCAGCCCGCCAGCAGCGAGCCGAGCATCACGGTGTCCGCACCGGCCACGAGGGCCTTGGCGATGTCGCCGGAGTACTGCAGGCCGCCGTCGCCGATGACCGGGACACCGGCCGCCTTGGCGGCGAGCGAGGCCTCGTAGATCGCGGTGACCTGCGGAACGCCGATGCCGGCGACGACGCGGGTGGTGCAGATGGAGCCGGGGCCCACGCCGACCTTGATGCCGTCGACGCCCGAGTCGATCAGCGCCTGGGCTCCGTCACGGGTGGCGATGTTGCCGCCGATGACATCGACCGAGGAGTTCGACTTGATCTTGGCAACCATGTCGCCGACCAACCGGGAGTGACCGTGGGCGGTGTCGACGACGATGAAGTCCACGCCCGCCTCGATGAGCGCCTGGGCCCGCTCGTACGCGTCGCCCGCGACACCGACGGCGGCGCCGACCAGCAGCCGGCCTTCCTTGTCCTTGGCGGCGTTCGGGTACTGCTCGGCCTTGACGAAGTCCTTGACGGTGATGAGGCCCTTGAGGACCCCCGCGTCGTCGACCAGCGGCAGCTTCTCGATCTTGTGGCGGCGCAGCAGCTCCATGGCGTCCACGCCGGAGATGCCGACCTTGCCGGTGACCAGCGGCATCGGCGTCATGACCTCGCGCACCTGGCGCGTGCGGTCCGACTCGAAGGCCATGTCACGGTTGGTGACGATGCCGAGCAGCTTGCCCGCGCCGTCGGTGACCGGGACACCGCTGATGCGGAACTTGGCACACAGCTCGTCGGCGTCGCGCAGCGTCGCGTCCGGGTGCACCGTGATCGGGTCGGTGACCATGCCGGACTCGGAGCGCTTCACCAGGTCGACCTGGTTGGCCTGGTCGGCGATGGAGAGGTTGCGGTGCAGCACACCGGCGCCGCCCTGCCGGGCCATGGCGATCGCCATGCGGGCCTCGGTGACCTTGTCCATCGCGGCGGAGAGCAGCGGGATGTTCACCCGCACGTTCTTGGAGATGTACGAGGAGGTATCGATCTGGTCGGGCGTCATGTCGGACGCGCCGGGCAGCAGCAGCACGTCGTCGTATGTCAGCCCGAGCGTCGCGAATTTCTCGGGCACTCCGTCGACGTTTGCAGTCATGACACCTTCCCCAAATGGCCTTGATCGGTGCGGATGTCCATGCTAACGGCCTCCGGGGGTGTCTCATTCCACGAGCAAGATCACCTAGAGGTTCTGTAGCTTCGTACGGAACCTGGACAGGGCCCGGCTCACTGCTCCGCGAGGGCCCGCAGCCTGCTGAGCGCCCGATGCTGGGCGACCCGGACCGCACCCGGAGACATGCCCAGCATCTGCCCGGTCTCCTCGGCGGTCAGGCCGACCGCGACCCGCAGAACGAGCAGCTCACGCTGGTTGTCCGGGAGGTTGGCAAGAAGCTTCTTGGCCCAGGCCGCATCGCTGCTGAGCAGCGCGCGCTCCTCGGGCCCGAGCGAATCGTCCGGCCGCTCGGGCATCTCGTCGGAGGGCACGGCCGTCGATCCCGGGTGCCGCATGGCGGCCCGCTGGAGATCTGCGACCTTGTGGCCCGCGATGGCGAAGACAAAGGCTTCGAAGGGTCTGCCGGTGTCCTTGTAGCGCGGCAGCGCCATCAGCACCGCGACACAGACCTCCTGCGCCAGGTCCTCCACGAAGTGGCGAGCATCACCGGGCAGCCGGTTCAGCCGGGACCTGCAGTAGCGCAGCGCGAGGGGGTGGACATGGGCCAGCAGATCATGGGTGGCCTGCGCGTCGCCCTCGACAGCACGGTGCACCAGTGCACCGATCACCGTCGTCTCGTCGTCGCGCATCGGACCATGGTGCCTCGGAGCCGCGTCATCCGTGCCGCCGCGTCCGTAGTTGTGCACCGAAGCGTTATGAGCGGGTGCGCCGGAAGTCATGTCCTGCGCCCTCCCCTTCCGCTCGACCGAATCGTTCCCGAGGAACTCCACATCTCAAGGATGCGGCATCGGCCGGGAAGCGTCACATACCGCCGGCGCGGAGGGCGCCACCGGCGGGGCGGAGCCCGCCTCGCGCACGTCGGTCGCATTCCCCGTCCGCCGGTGTGCGGACGGGGAATCGATCGACTGCCGGCCATGGCCGGTCCTCAGCGGACCAGGCCCCAGCGGAAGCCGAGCGCCACGGCGTGCGCCCGGTCCGAAGCGCCGAGCTTCTTGAACAGACGCCTGGCGTGCGTCTTCACCGTGTCCTCGGAGAGGAACAGCTCACGGCCGATCTCGGCGTTCGAGCGGCCGTGGCTCATTCCTTCGAGCACCTGGATCTCACGCGCGGTGAGCGTCGGCGCCGCACCCATCTCGGCCGACCGCAGCCGACGGGGGGCGAGCCGCCACGTCGGATCGGCCAGCGCCTGGGTGACGGTGGCCCGCAGCTCCGCACGGGAGGCGTCCTTGTGCAGATAGCCGCGGGCACCGGCGGCGACCGCGAGCGCGACACCGTCCAGGTCCTCGGCGACGGTCAGCATGATGATCCTGGCGCCGGGGTCGGCGGAGAGCAGCCGCCGGACCGTCTCCACACCCCCCAGACCGGGCATGCGTACGTCCATCAGAATCAGATCCGAACGGTCGGCGCCCCAGCGGCGGAGGACTTCCTCGCCGTTGGCCGCCGTCGTCACACGCTCGACGCCGGGCACGGTCGCGACCGCGCGACGGAGCGCTTCTCGGGCAAGCGGGGAGTCGTCGCAGACGAGGACGGATGTCATGACCGTCCTCCGCAGCTGATGCGCGTCACCTTGAGCCTCCAGGCTGTTACAAGTCGTCACCTGAGCGGTTGACGCTCTCGGACATCTGCCCGATCGCTTTTTCTGTCAACCGCCTCCGCCCTCTCAACGATGGTCACTCGAAAGAGTTACGGGTCGGACGGCCGGGTTCGGCACTCTACGTGAGGACCCGTGCACGGAGGAGAGCGGCACGGATCATCCAACCGTCAACCGAAACTTCACGTGAAGGTATGCCCTATTTGGCGGGTTTTCTTCCCTTTTACTGGTGTCTGTGGCTAGATTCGCAATCAGTCATATTTACATCTACTTACACCGTAGATGTAAATGTCATGGGCACGGTCAACAACGGACGACAACGACGATTCCGACTCAGCATGGTTTCGAGGGGACAAGCAATGGCAGATTTCTCCCGGCTTCCCGGACCCAACGCCGATCTGTGGGACTGGCAGCTGTTGGCGGCCTGCCGCGGGGTCGACAGCTCGCTGTTCTTCCACCCGGAGGGTGAACGCGGGGCGGCACGGAGCGCCCGCGAGAACTCGGCGAAAGAGGTCTGTATGCGATGCCCGGTACGCGCCGAGTGCGCAGCACACGCACTGGCGGTACGAGAGCCCTACGGAGTATGGGGCGGACTGACCGAGGACGAACGCGAGGAGCTCATGGGACGGGCCCGCAACCGGCTGATCGCGGCAGCGGCGCCGTCGGGCCTTCCGTCCCCGTCGGGACACGGCTGATCCCACCCCACCCGGCACAACAAATACAAAAACGTTTCCGCATTTCACCCGGCCACCGAGGGGGGCCGGGCCACAGGCAGGCCCAGTTCAGCGGGCGGCCGCCAGGGACAGCTGGTCGAGGGTGGCCGCCACTGCCGGCACCTGGGCCAGGTCCGGCAGGGTCAGGGCGACGATCTCGCGCTCGATGGCCGGCTCCACCGTCACCGTGCGGGCCCCCTTGGGGCGTACCGACTCGATCGCCAGCTCCGGCAGTACGGCGACCCCCAGACCGGCACCGACCAGGCCGATCACTGCCGGGTAGTCGTCGGTCGCGAAGTCGATCCGGGGCGTGAAGCCGGACTCCTCGCAGACTTCCACCAGCTGGCGGCGGCAGCGCGGGCAGCCCGCGATCCACGACTCGTCGGCCAGCTGCGCAATGCCGACGGCGGCCGAACCGGCCAGCCGGTGCCCCTCGGGGACCAGGCCGATCAGCCGGTCGGTGAGCAGCGGGCGTACGACCAGGTCGTCCCACTCCGCGCCGGAGGCGCCGTAACGGAACGTCAGTGCGATGTCGCAGTCGCCCTCTCGCAGCATCTCGACCGAGCGCGGCGGCTCGGCCTCGACCAGGGAGACCCGGGTGCCGGGGTGGGCCGCGCGCAGCGCCGCGAGGGCGCCGGGGACCAGCGTGGAACTGCCGCTGGGGAACGAGACGAGCCGGACCCTGCCGGCCCGCAGCCCGGCGATCGCGGCGACCTCCTCCTCGGCGGCGGTGAGCCCGGCGAGGATTCCGGAGGCGTGCCGGACAAGAGCCTCGCCCGCCTGGGTGAGCCGCATCTCGCGTCCCGTACGGATCAGCAGGGTGGTTCCCGCAGAGGCTTCCAGGGCCTTCATCTGCTGACTGACCGCTGGCTGGGTGCAGCCCAGTTCGCGGGCGGCGGCGGAGAACGAGCCGGTGGCGGCCACGGCGCGCAGGACACGGAGATGACGGGCTTCGATCACCACTCAAACATAAGCGATTCTTGGGTTGCGTGCGAGTTATTGGCGCACATCTTTGGGGGTGGAGTGGTTAGCGTTCTCCGTATGAAGCCGATGAAGCTGCTGACTGTGAATGTGGGACGGCCCAAGGTCGTCGACTGCACCGACGCCCCCGGCGGCGCGACCGGGATCGACAAGCAGCCGGCCGACGGCCCCGTACGCGTCACCGACCCCGGCCCCAAGGGCACCGGCGGCAGCGGCCTGGCCGGGGACACGGTGTGCGATCTGCGCCATCACGGCGGCTCCGACCAGGCCGTGTACGCATTCGCCCGCGAGGAACTCGACGTCTGGGAGCGGGAGCTCGGCCGCCCGCTGGCCAATGGCACGTTCGGCGAGAACCTGACGACCAGCGGTCTGGACGTGAGCGGCGCGAAGATCGGCGAGCGCTGGCGGATCGGTCCCGACCTGGTCCTGGAGGTCACGTCGAGCCGGATTCCCTGCCGTACGTTCGCCGGCCATCTCGACGAGAAGCGCTGGGTCAAGCGGTTCACACAGGCGGCTGCCCCGGGTGCCTACCTGCGGGTGATCGAGCCGGGCGAGATCCGATCCGGGGACCCGGTCGAGATCGTGCACCGGCCGGACCACGACGTCACCGTGAAGCTGGACTTCCTGGCCTCGACGACGCGTCGGGAGCTGCTCCCGAAGCTGCTCCCGGCGCGGGACGCGCTGCATCCCGAGTCGCTGCGTGCCGCTCTGAAGTACGTGGAGAAGGCGGCGGCGGACGACTGATCGCGGCGTGCCGGACAGGCACTAACGTGCCGCGTATGACGACTGCACTGATTACGGGCGCGACCGCAGGGATCGGAGCCGCATTCGCGCGGCGGCTCGCGGCCGATGGGCACAACCTGGTGCTGGTGGCGCGCAACACCGAGCGGCTGCGCGAGCAGGCGACCGAACTGCACGACCGGCACGGCATCGAGGCCGAGGTGCTGACGGCCGACCTGTCCGAGGACAAGGGGATCGCCGCGGTCGAAGCCCGGTTGACGGACCGTCACCAGCCGGTCGACCTGCTGGTCAACAATGCCGGGTTCGGCAACAAGGGCCGCTATCTGGATGTGCCCATGGCCGATGAGCTGAACATGCTGAAGGTGCACTGCGAGGCGGTGCTGCGGCTGACCTCGGCGGCCGCGGCCGGGATGCGGGAGCGCGGGCGGGGCGGGGTCGTCAACGTGGCCTCGGTGGCGGCGTTCGTGCCGCGCGGGACGTACGGCGCGTCCAAGGCCTGGGTCGTGCAGTTCACCCAGGGTGCGGCGAAGGACCTGGCCGGTTCGGGGGTTCGGCTGATGGCACTGTGCCCCGGCTTCGTACGGACCGAGTTCCACGAACGGGCCGGGATGGGGACCGGCAACATCCCTGGCTGGATGTGGCTCGACGCGGACAAGCTGGTGGCGGCGGCCCTGGCGGACCTGGCACGCGGTAAGTCGGTCTCGATCCCGGACCCGCGGTACAAGGCATTGATGGGGCTCGTGAAGGTGACGCCGCGCGGCCTGCTCGGAGGGGTCACCTCCAAGACAGGCCGCAAGTACGGGCCGCAGTGAGTGGGTTACCGGGTGGGCGGTTGCCTCACCCCGCGTCCCGCGTAGGCGCCGATGTTGGGGGCGCCGGGCTTCAGCTCGTTGCCGAAGTAGTCCTTGCCGCCGTTGTTCTCGATGACGGCTCCGGCGGCGAGGGCGGGCGAGCCCGCACCGAGCCGGAAGTCGGGCCGGAGCTTCGGATCGGCCGTGATGCCGCCGGGGTCGGGACGGGTCATGTCGATGCCGTAGAAGGCGTTGTGGTCGAAGGAGAGTCCGGGCGTCGGGTTCTTGAAGGCGTAGCCGCCGGTGCCCTCGCTCACGAAGATGTTGTTGCGGATGGACAGTTCGTGCTGGGTGGTGGCGGGGCTGCCTGCGTCGTCCTGGACGAGGTAGCCGGGGATCTGCTCCTTGTTGTGGAAAGTGTTGTTGTAGATCTCGGTGCCCAGGATCGGGCCCCAGCAGTTCTGGATCAGGCGGGCGCCGTCGTTGCGGCTGACGTTGTAGCGGGCGACCGTGCCGATGGTCTTGGCGCCGCTGTACGGGCAGATCAGCAGGAAGCCACCCTTGTTGTCGTGGCTGTAGTTGTACTGGAAGACCGTGTTCCGCGAGGCGCCGTCGGCGTCGAAGGACATCCCGTCGTGGGTGTTGCCGCCGCCCGAGACCTCGTTGTACTCGACGGTCGTGTCGTCGGTGTTGAAGGTCCAGATGCCCGCGTTGGCGGAGGGCGAGCGCAGCTGGAAGCCGTCGACCCGGTTGTGGTCGACGCGGGCACCGCTGGTGGTGTCGAGCTTCATGCCGTCGCCGGCCAGGGACTTCAGCGTGTTGTGGTGGATGCGGACTCCGGTGCTCGGCGTCCACTCCCCCGGGTAGACGTTCGGGTCCTGCTGCTGGCCCACCAGATCACGCTTGGAGAAGGTCGATTTGAAGTAGATGCCCTCGCGGTCGACGTCCTCGATGCGGTTGTGCCCGATGTCCAGGCCGTCGTACCGGCTCGCCTTCGTCCTGCCCTCGACCGCGATGTGGATCGCGCTGGAGCCGGACACCGTCTTGTAGTCGCCGCCGCGCACATCGTGGATGTAGAGGCCGGAGATGTCGAAGCCGCGGGCGGTGCCGTAGTCGGTGAGGCGGAGGCGGACGCCGTTGCGCTCGCTGCCGGGGTTGTCGGCGTTGGTGATCTCCAGGGCCTTGAGGTGCACGTACTGCATGTTGGAGAGCAGCACGACATCGTGGGCGCCCGCGCCGTCCAGCTTGGCGCGGGCCGGGCCGTTGCCGTAGTCGGCGATGGTGAACGGTGCGCGGGCGGAGCCGGTGCCCTTGGGGGCGAGGGTGCCGGAGCAGGTGGCGCCGCGTTTGAAGAGCAGCCGGTCGCCGGGGCCGTAGGTGTGCGCGTTGGCCTCGGCGAGCGTGGTCCAGGGGTGCTGCTTGCTGCCGGTGGCGCCGGCCGGGGCGGCTGTGCAGTCGACGTGGAAGGTACGGCCGGTGGGTGCGGCCTGTGCGGCACTCTGGCCGGCGACAGTCAGACCGGCGGCGGCCGTCAGGGCCGCGAGCGTCGCAGCAGTGACGCGATGTCTCACAATTCCTCCGTACGAACAGTCAGGGGCGGGACGAGTCGGCATCGCCGGAATCCTGGACTCGGATTGATCGAACGTCAATGGATTGCGTTTGAATGATCGAAACTCCCATCGTTCGATCACGTTGGTCTAGGGTCGGACAACGGCCCCGGCACCGGCCGGGCCGGGGGCCGGGCCACACACTGCGAGGGGACTGCTGCCGTGCGCGAAAGTGCTGCTGAACGTCATGACCGCCTGCTGGGGCTGGTACAGGAACGGGGCTCGGCCCGGGTCTCGGATCTGGCCTCGCAGCTGGGGGTATCGCCCGTCACGGTGCGCCGGGACGTGGAAGAGCTGGCCGGCCGGGGCCTGCTCGACCGGGTGCACGGCTCGGTGTCCTGGCCGCAGGACGCAGCCGGTGCCGCAGGGCCCGGCGGCACCGGCACCGGCCTGGTCCTCGGCATGCTCGCGCCCTCGTCGACCTACTACTTCGCCGAGGTCATCCGTGGGGCACACGAGGCCGCGGCCAGGGCGGGTGCCCGGCTGATCCTGCGGATCTCCGACTACCGGCCGCAGGAGGACCACGCCCGCACCGAGGGCCTGCTCTCCGCGGGCGCCGAGGGGTTGCTGGTCGCGCCGGGCTGGCAGCACCCCGGCGACCCCGCCGCGTTCGGCGGCTGGATCGCCTCGCTGCCCGTGCCGACCGTCCTGCTGGAGCGCAGGCCCACCGCGGGCTCCCCGCTGGACGGCCTGGACCGGGTCTGCTCGGACCATGCGCACGGGGTGCTGCTCGCCGTACGCCACCTGGTGGATCTCGGGCACGGGGCGCCGTTGCTGATGGCCCGGGCGGACTCCCCGACCGCCGTCGCGGTGCGGTCCGGGTACGAGGAGGCCCTGGCCGTGCTCAGGCTGCGCGCACCGCAGGACGTGATCGATTCCGTACCGGCCGAACTCGCCCCGGACGCGTTCGAACAGGCCGTGCAGGCGCTGCGTGAGGCGGTCCGCTCGGGGGTGGCGACGGCGGCGCTGATCCACAACGACGTGGACGCGATCCAGGTGGTGCAGCGCCTGGCCGAGCTGGGTGTACGGGTGCCGGACGATCTGGCGCTGATCGCGTACGACGACGAGGTGGCGGCCCTCGCGGACATCCCGCTCACGGCGGTGGCACCACCCAAGCGCGAAGTGGGCCGTCATGCGACGGAACTGCTGGTGGAGCGGCTCGGCCAGGACACGGACACGCCCCGGCGTCATCTGACGCTGCTCCCGCAGCTGCGGGTCCGGGACTCGTGCGGAGCACCCTTCTCGTAGGCAGTGAAGCAGGCGGTGAAGCCCGCTTGGAGCAGGCGTTCTCGCGGCCTCACGACCCCCTTCCACGGGGGCATTCCGCCCACTTCCGTACGTAACTTATTTGATCTTTTTTCGATCAATCGCTCTTTCGCTCTTGACTTCAGTCACGGCTGGTCCAAGGATCACGGCCAACGCCAATGTCGTCGCCTGTTCAGGAGCCTCGCTGTGAGCCGCAGTTCGAGCAGAACGTCCCTCGCCGTAGTCGGCGCCGCCACCGCCCTCGCCGTTCTCACGGCCTGTGGCGGCAGCGGCGACGACAGTGCCGCCGCCGGAAGCGACGGGAAGCCCGTCAGCATCACCTTCTGGGGCTGGGCCAAGGGGTCCAAGGAGGTCGTTGACGCGTTCAACGCCTCGCACAAGAACATCAAGGTGGTGTACGAGGAGATCCCGTCCGGCAACGCGGGCGGCTACGCCAAGATCTCCAACGCGGTGAAGGCGGGCAACGCCCCCGACCTGGTCTCCATCGAGTACCCGCAGCTTCCGGAGTACGTCAGTCAGGGCGCGCTCCAGGACATCGGCCAGTACTTCACCGACGACATCAAGAAGAAGCTGCTGCCGCAGGCGGTCGAGCTGACGACGCTCGGCGGCAAGAACTGGGCCGTCCCGTTCGACGCCTCGCCGCAGTCCTTCTACTACCGCAAGGACCTGTTCGAGAAGTACGGCGTCGAGGTCCCCAAGACCTGGGACGAGTTCCGCAAGGCCGCCGAGAAGATCAAGAAGGCCGACAAGAAGGCCCGTATCGGCACCTTCTTCCCCGATGACCCGACCACGTTCCAGGCGATGGCCTGGCAGGCCGGCGCCCAGTGGTACAAGCCCGAGGGCGACACCTGGAAGGTCAGCACGGCCGACGCGGCCACCAACAAGGTCGCCGACTACTGGCAGGGCCTGCTCGACGACGACCTGATCCGCGCCAACGCCTCGTTCAGCCCCGAGTGGACCAACTCCCTGAAGAACGGCGGCACCGTCGGCTACCTCGGCGCCGCCTGGGGCGCGGGCGTCCTCAAGGGCACGCTGCCCGAGCAGAGCGGCAAGTGGGCCGTCGCCCCGATGCCCAGCTGGGACGGCAAGCCGGCCAGCGGCATGCTCGGCGGCTCCACCTTCGCGGTGACGAAGACCAGCAAGAAGGCCGAGGCCGCGGTCGAGTTCGCCACCTGGATGTCGACCACCGAGGAAGGCATCAAGGCCCGCATCGAGTCCGGCACGTCGAGCGCCTTCCCGGCCGCGGCGGCGCTGCGCCCGGTGGCCAAGAAGTCCTTCGACGCCGGCTTCTACGGCGGCGAGGACATCTACCAGGTGTTCGAGGGCGCCGCGACATCGATCGGCCCGAACTGGAACTGGGGCCCGACGACCGGCACCACGAACACCACCATGAAGGACCAGTTCGGCAAGGTCGCGAGCGGCGGCACCACCATCAAGGAAGCGGTGAAGGCCGGGCACGACGCCACGGTCGCCGAGCTGAAGAAGCGCGGTCTGAAGGTCGAGGACGCAGGCTGATGAAACGCGCCCGGACGACCAGAGCCGCCGCCATCCTGCTGGGGCCCTTCTTCGTACTGTTCACCGTGGCCATGGTGCTGCCGATCGGATACGCGGTCTGGCTCAGCCTGTTCACCGAGAAACAGTCCGGCCTGGGCTTCGGCGGCACCGAGACCGTCTTCAGCGGACTCGACAACTACACGGCGGCCCTGGGCGACCGGGCATTCCGCGAGGGCTTCGGCGTACTCCTCGGATACTGCCTCTTCTACATTCCGCTGCTGCTCATCGGGGCCCTCGCCCTCGCCCTGCTGCTGGACTCCACGCTGGCCCGCGCCCGCCGGTTCTTCCAGCTCGCGCTCTTCCTGCCGCACGCCGTGCCCGGCATCATCGCCGCGCTGATCTGGGTCTACCTCTACACGCCCCAGCTCAGCCCGGTGGTCAGCGCCATGGAGTCCGGCGGCATCGGCTTCGACTTCTTCTCGCCCGAAGGCGCCCTCCCCTCCGTCGTCAACATCGCCCTGTGGGAGTGGCTCGGCTACAACATGGTGATCTTCTACGCCGCGTTGCAGGCCATCGACCGCTCCGTACTCGAAGCAGCCACGGTCGACGGAGCCGGTGCCTGGCGCACCGCGCTCAGCATCAAGGTCCCGTTGATCCGCGCCTCGGTCGTGATGGTCGCGCTGTTCACGGTCATCGGCTCGCTCCAGCTGTTCACCGAGCCGCTGATCCTCAACAAGGGGACGGGTTCCGCCGTCTCCTCCACCTGGACGCCGAACATGTACGCGTACACCGCGGCCTTCGAACGCAACGACTACGGTCTCGCCGCGGCCGCCTCCATCCTGCTGGCGCTCACGGCCGCGCTGCTGTCCTTCGTCGTCACCCGCTTCACCGGCCGGAAGGGCAAGAAAGCATGAACTCCCCCGCCTCCCGCGGCCGCTGGATGTCGAAGACCGCCGTCAACGGCTTCCTCCTGCTCGCCGTCGTCTACATGCTCTTCCCCCTCGTCTGGCTGGTCACCGCCGCCACGAAGGACACCGGCGGGCTGCTCGCGGGCAACGCGTTCTCCTTCGAGGACTTCAACCTCGGCGAGAACCTGTCGAACCTGGCCTCCTACGGCGACGGCATCTACTTCCGCTGGTACCTCAACAGCCTCTTCTACGCGGGCGGCGGGGCGATCGTCTGTTCGCTGATCTGTGTCGCCGCGGGGTACGCCTTCGACAAGTACGAATTCCGGGGCAAGGAGAAGCTGTTCGGCCTCGTGCTGATGGGCGTGCTCGTCCCCACCACCGCACTCGCGCTGCCGATGTATCTCCTGGCCTCGAAGACCGGCCTGGTCAACACATACTGGTCCGTGCTGATCCCGGTGCTCGTCAATCCGTTCGGCGTGTATCTCGCCCGGGTGTTCAGCACCGGCTACATACCGAACGAGGCCCTGGAGGCCGCCCGTATCGACGGGGCCGGCGAGCTGCGCGTCTTCTGGTCCATCGGACTGCGCATGGTCATGCCGGGCTTCGTGACCGTCTTCCTCTTCCAGTTCACCGCGATCTGGAACAACTTCTTCCTCCCCCTCGTGATGCTCTCGGACCGCAAGCTCTTCCCGCTGAGCCTCGGTCTGTACTCCTGGAACACCAACACCCACGGCGAGCCGAGCTTCTATCCGCTCGTCGTCACCGGCTCCCTCCTCGCCGTCATCCCCCTGATCGTCGCCTTCGTCTCGCTGCAGCGGCACTGGAAGGCCGGTCTGACCGCCGGCAGCGTCAAGTGACTCTCACGCGAGACCTGAGGAGTACGAGTTCCACCATGCCCCACGCCACTGACAACCGGCCGACGGCCCTGCTCGCGATGGGCCCCGGCATCGCCGGACGCCTCCTCGCCGACCGCCACCGCACCCGGCTGGCCACCCTCACCCGTACCGATCCGCACCTCGTCGCCCACGACCTGGCCGACCCGACGCCCGAGGTGGCCGCCGCGCTCGCCGATGCCGAGGTGCTGTTCACCTGCTGGGGTGCGACGCCGCTCACCGCCGAGGTGCTGGCGGCCGCCCCCCGGCTGCGGGCCGTGGTGCACGCGGCGGGTTCCGTGAAGCACCACATCACGGACGCCTGCTGGGAGCGCGGGATCGCCGTCACCTCGGCGGCCGGGGCCAACGCGCTGCCGGTCGCCGAATTCACGCTCGCCGCGATCCTCTTCGCGGGCAAGCGCATCCTGCACTCCGCGGATCGCTATCGCGCCCTGCGCGCCGACCACGACTGGCTCGCTGAGCTCGACGGCTCCGGCAACTACCGCCGAACGGTCGGCATCGTCGGCGCCTCCCGCATCGGCCGGCGTGTGATCGAGCTGCTGCGCCCCTTCGACCTGGACGTCCTGCTGTACGACCCGTACGTGGACGGCCCGGAGGCTGCGCGGCTCGGTGTACGGCTCACCTCGCTCGACGAGCTGTGCGCGAGCAGCTCGGTCGTATCGGTGCACGCGCCGCAGCTCCCGGAAACGCACCACATGATCGGCGCCGCGCAGTTGTCGGCCATGGCGACCGGGGTGACGCTGATCAACACGGCGCGAGGATCGCTGATCGACGAGGAGGCGCTGCTGCACGAGCTGACCACCGGGCGGCTGCACGCGGTGCTGGATGTGACGGAGCCCGAACTTCCGCCTGCGCACTCGCCGTTGTACGACCTTCCGAATGTGCTGCTCACTCCGCATGTCGCAGGTTCGCTGGGCGATGAGCTGCACCGGATGGCCGACCAGGCACTGGACGAGATGGAGCGGTTCGCGGCCGGCCTGCCCTTCGCGGACCCGGTCCGGGCGGGGGCGCTGCCGCGCTCGGCGTGACGGGGGCTCCGCCCCCGGACCCCGGTCCTCAATCACCGGACGGGCTGAAAGATGCCCTCGATCACCGCGCGGGCGTGCTCGATTCGGCCGCACGTGCTGAGGCCCGGTACCCCTCCTCGGGGTACCGGGCCTCAGCGGCTGAGCAGAGCTACACGCTAGTGCGAGTGGCCGTGGCCGCCGTGACCGGCCTCGGCCTCGTCCTCGGCCGGCTTCTCGACGACCAGCGTCTCGGTCGTGAGCAGCAGCGACGCGATGGACGCGGCGTTCTCCAGCGCGGAGCGGGTGACCTTGACCGGGTCGATGACGCCGGCCTTCACCAGGTCACCGTACTCGCCGGTCGCGGCGTTGAAGCCCTGGCCCTTGTCGAGCTCGGAGACCTTCGAGGTGATGACGTAGCCCTCGAGACCGGCGTTCTCGGCGATCCAGCGCAGCGGCTCGACGGCGGCGCGGCGCACGACCGCGACACCGGTGGCCTCGTCGCCGGTCTTGTCGAGGTTGCCCTCCAGGACCTTGACGGCGTGGACCAGAGCGGAGCCACCACCGGAGACGATGCCCTCCTCGACCGCGGCGCGGGTCGCGGAGATGGCGTCCTCCAGACGGTGCTTCTTCTCCTTGAGCTCCACCTCGGTGGCGGCACCGACACGGATCACGCACACGCCGCCGGCCAGCTTCGCGAGGCGCTCCTGGAGCTTCTCGCGGTCCCAGTCGGAGTCCGTGGCGTCGATCTCGGCCTTGATCTGGTTGACCCGGCCCTTGACGTCGCCGGGCTCGCCGCCGCCGTCCACGATCGTCGTGTCGTCCTTGGAGACGGTGACGCGGCGGGCGGTGCCCAGCACGTCCAGACCGGCCTGGTCGAGCTTGAGGCCGACCTCCTCGGCGATGACGGTCGCGCCGGTGAGGGTGGCGATGTCGCCGAGCATGGCCTTGCGGCGGTCACCGAAGCCCGGTGCCTTCACCGCGACGGCGTTGAAGGTGCCACGGATCTTGTTGACGACGAGGGTCGACAGCGCCTCGCCCTCGACGTCCTCGGCGATGATCAGCAGCGGCTTGGAGCCACCGGCCTGGATGACCTTCTCCAGCAGCGGGAGCAGCTCCTGGATCGAGCCGATCTTGCCCTGGTGGATCAGGATGTACGGGTCGTCGAGGACGGCCTCCATACGCTCCTGGTCGGTCACCATGTACGGGGACAGGTAGCCCTTGTCGAAGGCCATGCCCTCGGTGAAGTCGAGGTCCAGACCGAAGGTGTTGGACTCCTCGACGGTGATGACACCGTCCTTGCCGACCTTGTCCATCGCGTCCGCGATGAGCTCGCCGACCTGCGGGTCCTGCGCGGAGAGCGCGGCCACGGCGGCGATGTCGGTCTTGTCGTCGATCGGTCGGGCGGTCGCGAGGAGCTCCTCGGACACGGCCTTGACCGCGGCGTCGATGCCCTTCTTCAGGGCGGCCGGGGAAGCACCCGCGGCGACGTTGCGCAGACCCTCGCGGACGAGCGCCTGGGCGAGCACGGTGGCGGTGGTCGTACCGTCACCCGCGACGTCGTTGGTCTTGGTCGCCACCTCCTTCACCAGCTGGGCACCGAGGTTCTCGTACGGGTCGTCGAGCTCGACCTCGCGCGCGATGGTGACACCGTCGTTGGTGATGGTGGGAGCGCCGAACTTCTTGTCGATGACGACGTTGCGGCCCTTGGGGCCGATCGTCACCTTGACCGTGTCGGCAAGCTTGTTGACGCCGCGCTCAAGGGCGCGACGGGCGTCCTCGTCGAACTTCAGAATCTTCGCCATGGCAGCTGAGCTTTCCTCTCAAACGAACTGCGCCCCCGACCGCCCGGCTGGTTGTTCGCAGGGGGCCAGGGGCGCAGAACATAAGCAAACGTGGGTGAATTACTTCTCGATGATCGCGAGAACGTCGCGAGCCGAGAGGACGAGGTACTCCTCGCCGTTGTACTTCACCTCGGTGCCGCCGTACTTGCTGTACAGCACGACGTCGCCGGTCTTGACGTCGAGCGGAAGGCGCTCGCCGTTCTCGAAGCGGCCCGGGCCCACGGCCAGGACGACGCCCTCCTGGGGCTTCTCCTTGGCGGTGTCCGGAATGACCAGGCCGGAGGCCGTGGTCTGCTCGGCGTCGAGCGGCTGGACCACAATGCGGTCCTCGAGCGGCTTGATCGCAACCTTGGTGCTGGCGGTCGACACGATCCGGTCTCCCCCTTCGGAGATCTCACGGGGTTAAGAGTCTTTGGATGGCGACCAGGTGGATCCGTCGTCGCGGGTGCCGGACCTGCCAGTCGCACAGTACTGCTGGCACTCTCCAGTGCTGAGTGCCAGCACCGAGACTATGACCGGGATTAGCACTCGGTCAAGCGGAGTGCCAATTCACGCGGTCGTGGCGTCCTTCGGCACCCCGCTCCCGCCGTGCACCACGCGCCGGCCGGGGTACCACCCGGACAACAGTCCGGACAACACTGGGACAACGGCCGTACGGACCGCGGCGTTCCGTACGACCGTGTGAACATGACCGAATCTCCGTACCGGCAGTCGACTCCGCGGGCCCCGCGGCCCCGGCACGGCTCGCGCGCCATGAACGGCTGTCTCGATGTGGTGCTGGGTCTGCTGCTGGTGCTCCTGGAGGGGCTGATCTGCGCGGTCGCCGCCTACTCCCTGGCCCTGTCGCGGTGGGACCCCGGTGCTTCGGAGACGACGGGCCCGCCGCCGATGGACTGGACGCCCGTCCTCGTCTTCGGCGGGATCGCGGCGGCGGTCGCGCTGATCGCCGTGGTGCTGATCCGCGAGAACCGGCCCTGGGCGGGGGCGATCCAGATCCCGGTCGCGCTCCTGCTGTGCGTGGCGGCGGTGCAGGTCGGGCACGAGGACTACCGCCGCTCGCACCCGGCGCCGGCCTCCGCTCCTCCGGACGATCCCGGCCGGTCCGGCCACCAGTGCCTCAGCGGTGGCGACAACCGCGAGTGCCTGGACTCCGGCGGCTGAGGGCAGGCGATGACGACCAGCGACCCCTGCGCCCCGTGATCGCCGTGCGGATGCGCCTGCGGGCCCGCCGCGGGGGCCGGCTTCGGGCGGGTCACCTTCTGTGCGGCCTTGCGGCCCAGCCGTTCGATCGGGTCCACCGACTGTGCGCACCCGGCGGTGACGCCCAGGAGCGCACCGGCGGTCAGCAGTCCGGCGAGCAGCCGATGCACCCTTCTCATACGTAGTCCTCCAGCCGGGCCACGGCGTACCCCTTGTCCGTGATGGTCTTCATGACTGCCCGGACCATGTCGGCCATGCTGCCGCCCCAGTCCTTCCGGCCCCGGAAGTGCGTGAGGATGATGTCGCCGGGGTGCAGGTCCTGGTCCGCCTCGCGCCACTTCATGTGGTCCGGGAACGCCTCCGCGTTCCAGAGCGGTACGGCCTTGATACCGCAGGACTTCGCGATGCGGAGCGTGTCCGCGTTGTAGTTGCCGTACGGCGGGCGGAAGAGGGTGGGCCGCTGCCCGTACTGCTCCTCGATGACGGCCTGCTGGTCGCAGATCTCGCTCTTCTGCTCGCTGTACGAGAGTCCGGGCAGGTAGGGGTGGTTGAGCGTGTGGTTGTTGAGGCCGACACCCAGCCGCTGCATCTCCAGGAAGTACCCGTAGCTGTCGCGCACCAGGTAGTCGCTGAGGAACGCGCTGTACGGGATGTCCAGCTCGTCCATCATCTGCAGCAGTTCGGGATCCTTCTCGTCACCGTCGTCCATCGTCAGGAAGACGACCCGGTCCTTGGTCGGGACGGTGGTGAAGACCGGCGGCAGCGAGTCGTCGCCGCCGTTGACCTCGAACCCCTCGCGGGTGGTGATGTGCGGCTTCACGGCGGGCGGCGGGGGTGCGATCAGCGGTGGCCTGTCCAGCCCCCACTTCTTGGCGAGGGCTGCCCGTACGGCCGGGCCGAACCTCGCGTTCTCACGGGACCCGGCGGGTGCGCCTCCCCGGCCGGCAAGCTGTCCGGGGCCCGGTCCGGGGGCGCCCGGCGGTCCGGCGGCAGGCCGGGCCCGGTGCTCGTCGCCGTCGGCGGACCGGCCGCCGGCCCGCCAGGCGCAGCCGGAGCAGACCGCGGCGACCAGGAGTGCGGCCAGGACCGCGCAGGCCGGCCGATGCGTGCTGGAGCCCCGCCCGCCCCCCGGTCCGGACATGACCGATCCGCTCCTTTTCATGGTTAATTTTTCCTTTTGTCGTACAAGTTGCATGGCGTCGCATCCTGCCAGCACGTGAGGGGTGCCCCGGCCCGACACCGCCACCGGGCCCGCCGGTCAACCCGGCTGGCTCACAATGGGGCGCGTGAACGCCTTCGCCCCGAACGACCCGTCCGACGCCGACGACAGGTCCGACGCCCCCGACCCGTCCGACCCCCTCGCCGCTTTCATGGCCCTGCGCACCCCCGAGGGCGCGGCGCTCCTGGACGGGCTGCGGTCGTACGACCCCGCCCAGGAGCTCGCCACCGCCACCCGGCTGCGCCGCACCCACCCGGCCTCGCTGGTCTCGGCGGCGCTGGGGCAGGCGCGGCTGCGGCAGCGGGCGGTGGCGAAATTCGGTACCGAGGACGCGTACCGGATGTTCTTCACACCGAACGGCGTCGAGCAGGCGACGCGTACGTCGGTGGCCACCCATCGCGCACAGCGGTTCGTGGCGGCGGGCGGGGTGCGGAGCGTCGCCGATCTCTGCTGCGGGATCGGCGGCGACGCGATCGCGCTCGCACGGGCGGGCATCTCCGTCCTCGCAGTGGACCGCGACCCGCTGACCGCCGAGGTGGCCCGCGCCAACGCCGCCGCGCTCGGCCTGGACGAGCTGATCGAGGTGCGGTGCGCCGATGTCACCGAGATCGACACCTCGCCCTACGACGCGGTCTTCGTCGACCCGGCCCGGCGCGGCGGCAGGGGCAGGATCTTCGACCCCGAGGCGTACTCACCGCCGCTCTCCTGGGCGACCGGCGCCGCGCTCGAGGCGCCCCGTGCCGCGCTGAAGATCGCCCCCGGCATCCCGCACGAGGCGATCCCGGCGCAGGCGGAGGCCGAGTGGATCTCGGACGGCGGTGATGTGAAGGAGGCGGTGCTCTGGTTCGGCGAAGGCTTCGCGGCCGGTTCCTACCGCGCCACCGTGCTTCCCGCCGGCGCCACCCTGTGGTCCGCGGCTCCGCTGCCCGCCCCGCCCGTCGGCCCGGTCGGCCGCTATCTGTACGAGCCGGACGGCGCCGTCATCCGCGCCCATCTGGTCGCCGACATCGTGGCGCGGTGCGACGGCCGACTGGTCGACGAGACCATCGCGTACGTCACGAGCGACCAGCCGTACGACTCCCCGTACACCACCGGGTACGAGATCACCGACCGGCTGCCGTTCAACATGAAGAAGCTCAAGGCGCTGCTGCGGGAGCGGAAGGTCGGCGTCCTGACGGTGAAGAAGCGCGGCTCGGCCGTCGAACCGGAGGAGCTGCGCCGCAGGATGAAGCTCCAGGGACCGAACGCCGCGACGGTCTTCCTCACCCGGGTGGCCGGAGCCCCGACGATGCTGCTCGGCCACCCGCTGACCGGACCCGCCTGACCGGCGGGGGCGGCCATCAGGCCAGGTCGGTCAGGTCCTCGGCGTACACCTGCGAGAGCGGCTGAGGCCCCACGTACTGCTGGCAGTTGCACTGCCCCGACTCGAAGCGGACCGGCTTCTTGGACTCGTCCCAGGCGGTCGGCACCTCGACCCGCTCATGGCACTTGCCCTGCTTGTCGTGCTTGGCGAGATGGTGCGTGCAGCCGCAGACCGGCTCCGGCGGCTTGTGGGCCGCTTCGACGGCCAGCCGCTCCTGCTTGGCCGCCTCCAGCAGCTCCAGCTTGCGGGTGTGCCGGTTGCGCAGCGCGGTACGGAGGTTGTCGACGGCCCATCCGAAGCCGCCCGTCCAGAAGATGATGAGCACCCACCAGTACCACTCCATGTGACACTCCTCCCCCTGCGTGACTCATGTATCCGGTCAGGATAGGTCCGGGGTCAGCGGTGCGCGCCGCCCCCGACGGAGAACAGCGGCTCCGGAGCAGGCGCCCCGATCAGTACCCGCAGCACCCAACGGCGGTGCGCGAAGGCCTTGATGATGCCGATCAGCCCGATGTTCCAGCCGGTCATCCCGAGTCCCGTGACCAGAGCGACCAGCCCGAAACTGTCCTGGGCCGCCTCGGCGGTCGCCGGGACGGCGATGCACGCGTACAGCCCGAGTGCGCACAGCGTGAAGGACATCAGCAGCCAGACGAGGCTGACGCCCGGCATCCGCAACTGCACGTCCCGTACCGGATCGCGGTCCAACTGGCCCCAGGCGCCGAGCAGTCGGCGGATCTTCTGGTCGCGGCGCAGGCCGATGACGACGAAGACGATCGCCGGCACCGCGCAGCAGGCGCCCATGACGGCGACGATAACGCCGAGGAGGGCGCTGAAGATGTCGTACGTCTCCTCGAACGTGATGAGCGCCGCGCCCACCAGCGACCAGCCCACCGCACAGAGCGCTCCCCACAGCCACAGCGCCACCAGCCGCCCCGGTGAGACATGCATCTTCACCAACTCCCCGAGCACCACGGCCCGGTCGGTGAGCAGCGCCTCACGGTCGGGCCAGGTACGTATCTCCACGGGCGGTGGGGGCGGCGGCAGTTGTGCGCGGCTGAACATGGGCCAGACCTTATCGACCGTGCGTCCCCTGTGGACGGCACGGTGCGTCGGGGCCGCCGGGGTGCCATGCTGGAGAGGAACACACGGAGGTTCGCCATGGGGTTCTATGCCGAACGGATCGTGCCTCGGATCGCCGATTCCGTCGGCGGGACAGGGGCAGTCGAACCGCTGCGGCGGCGGGTCTGCGAGGGCCTGTACGGCGAGATCATCGAGATCGGATTCGGCTCCGGGCACAACGTTCCGTTCTACCCGGAGGCCGTCACCGACGTGGCCGCGGTCGAGCCGTCCGATCTCGGCTGGAAGCTGGCCCGCGAGCGGATCGACGCGGGGCGCCCCCTGGTGCGGCGCGCCGGTCTGGACAGTCAGTACCTGCCGTTCGGGGACAACACCTTCGACGGCGCCCTGTCCACGTGGACGCTGTGCACCATCCCCGACGCCGATGCGGCGCTGCGCGAGGTGCGGCGGGTCCTCAAACCCGGTGCGGCCCTGCACTTCCTGGAGCACGGGCTGGCGCCGGAGGAGGACGAGAACGTACGCCGCTGGCAACGCCGCCTCGATCCTCTGGAGCGGCGGCTCTTCGCCGGGTGCCATCTGACCCGGCGGATCGCCGACATGCTGACGGCCGCAGGGTTCACGATCGTCGCTCTCGACGTGTTCTACGGGAAGGGCGCGCCAAAGCCGATGGCGGCCTATTCGCTGGGCGTCGCCGTGCCCTGACGGGGCCGGGAGGCGGGGCTCAGGCGTTGCGCAGCGCCTCGATGTCCAGCTTCCTCATGCCGAGCATCGCCTTCATCGCCCGTTCGGCCTTCGCCGGGTCCGGGTCGGACAGCGCCTCGCTCAGCCCCCGCGGAACGAGTTGCCAGGACAGGCCGTACTTGTCCTTGAGCCAGCCGCACTGCCCCTCTTCGCCGCCCTCGGTGAGCCTGGACCACAGGGTGTCCACCTCTTCCTGCGACGCACAGTCCACGGAGAGCGAGATCGCCTCGGTGAAGGGGAACTGCGGGCCGCCGTTGAGCGCGATGTACTCCTGGCCGGCCAGCCGGAAGTCGACGGTCATGACCTTGCCCGTCCCGCCCGGCCCCGCCTCGTTGTAGTACGTCGTGTTCAGCACCTTCGAGTCGCCGCCGAAGACGGAGATGTAGTGATGCGCGGCTTCCTCGGCCTGGTTGTCGAACCACAGAAAGGTCTTGATCTTCTGCATGGTCTGCTCCTGTCGGGTGGCGCGGAGTCGGATGGTGCCGAAGCCTGTGCGGGGTAGACGGGTCCGGCACCCGGAACTCATCGGTCGGCGCGGCCCTGAAGTGCCGCGCGGTCCAGGAGCATCGCGCGTTCCCGTTCGTTCCGGGTCAGTCCGGCCGCCCGTACGAACTCCGCCCGCGCCTCGTCCGTACGGCCCGTCCTGGCCAGCAGATCGCCACGGACGCTGGGCAGCAGGTGGTAGTCCTTGAGCGCCGGGTCGCCGGCCAGCGCGTCGACCAGGGCGAGGCCGGCCGCCGGGCCCTGCGCCATCGAGACCGCCACGGCCCGGTTGAGCTCGACGACCGGGGACGGTGCGATCACGGCGAGGCGGTCGTAGAGGGCGGCGATGGTCGTCCAGTCCGTTTCCTCGTACGTCACCGCCCGGGCGTGGCACGCGGCGATCGCGGCCTGCAGGGCGTACGGGCCGAGACCGGCGCCCTCCTCGGTCGCGGCCACGGCCCGCTCCAGGGCCGCGACACCACGCCGGATCAGCAGGTGGTCCCAGCGGGCCCGGTTCTGGTCGGCGAGCAGCACCGGCGCACCGTCCGGCCCGGTCCTGGCGGCGGTGCGCGAGGCCTGGAGTTCCAGCAGTGCGACCAGGCCGTGGACCTCGGGCTCCTGCTCCATCAGGCCCGCGAGCACCCGGGCCAGCCGCAGCGCGTCCTCGCACAGCGCCGGGCGCAGCCAGTCGTCGCCCGCGGTCGCCGCATACCCCTCGTTGAAGATCAGATAGATGACTTCGAGCACGGAATCGAGGCGGGCGGCGCGCTCGGGTCCGCAGGGCACCTCGAAGGGGACGCCCTCCCGGCCCAGGGTCCGTTTCGCCCGGACGATGCGCTGGGCCACGGTCGGTTCGGGGGCCAGGAACGCGCGGGCGATCTCATCGGTGGTGAGCCCGCCGAGCAGCCGCAGGGTGAGGGCGATCCGGGCCGCGGTGGAGAGCACCGGATGGCAGGCGGTGAAGATCAGCCGGAGCACGTCGTCGTCGATGTCGTCCGCTTCGGCGGGTTCGGGCGGCGGCACGTCCTCCAGGGCCCGCCCGACCTCGGCCAGCTTGCGCGCGTAGGTCTCCTTGCGGCGTACGAGATCGATCGCGCGGTGTCTGGCGGTGGCCATGAGCCAGGCGCCCGGCCGGTCCGGGACACCTGACTCCGGCCACTGTTCCAGCGCGGCCACCAGGGCGTCCTGCGCGAGTTCCTCGGCGATGCCCACGTCCCGCACGATGCGGGTGACACCTGCGATGATCCGCGCGGACTCGATCCTGAAGACCGCTTCGACCGCCGTCCTCGCGCTTGCTGCCGTCACGGTCACTCATCAGAGCAGCCGTGCCGGGAAGCGGCAAGCGCGACCGGTCAGAGACCCGTGGCCTCGTCGATCTGGCGGACCTCGGAGGTGACGGTCCAGTTCGCCGGGTGGATCTGCAGGAACCGCTTGGTCCATTCCAGGGCCTCGGCCTTGTCCTTGGCCTGGAGGATGGCGTAGCCGCCGACGACCTCCTTGGTCTCGGTGAAGGGACCGTCGGTACAGCTGAGCTTGCCGCCGGACCAGGTGACCCTCGTGCCCTGCGCGGTCGGTGTGAGCCCGGCCGTCTCCAGCATGACCCCGGCCTTGGTGATCTCCTCGAACAGAGCGCCCATGCGCTTGTCGAACTCTGGGCCCGGGTTCTCGGAGGGGAGGTTCTGCTCGTCGATGCGGATCAGCGACATGAAGCGGGGCATGGTGACTCCTCGGTCGGAAGGGCGGGGTCCTTCCCCGCCTCTCACCCTTGCGTCGAACGGGAGACGGCCGGATCGACAGCTCCACCGGAATTCTTCTGAGAATCTTCCGGAGCGGCCACCGGGGCGGCCACCGCAGCGGTCCGTTCCGGTGCCGGGAGCAGCACCAGGGCCACCAGCGCCGCCGCCGCGAGCAGCCCCGCGCAGACCCAGAACGCCGCCGCGTACCCCGCCGCCAGATCGGCCGGTCGGCGCCCGTCGCCGGTGACCTGGGTGGCGACGGTGACCAGGACCGCGAGCCCCAGCGATCCGCCGACCTGGCGGGCGCTGTTCAGCAGCCCGGAGGCCATCCCCGTCTCGTCGGATGCGACGCCGGTCGTGGCCGCGGTGCCGAGCGGTACGAAGCACATCCCGATGCCGGCGCCGCACACCAGGGACGGGCCGAGGATCGAGTACAGGAAGCTGCCGTCCGCCTGCGCCGTCGCCGCGAACCCGGCGAGGCCGAGCGCGGCAAGAGCACCGCCCGCCGCCAGCAGCCGCCGGGTGCCGAGCGCCGCGACCGTACGGGTGGCGACGACCGAGCCCGCGACGACGCCCACCGAGAACGGCACGAACGCGGCACCGGCGGCGGTCGGCCCGTAGCCGAGCACCTGCTGCATGTAGAGCGAGGCGAAGTAGAACGCGGCGAACTGCCCCGAGCTCAGCAGCAGGCAGAAGAGATTCGCGGTCAGGACCGGCCTCCCCTTCAGCAGACCGAGACGCAGCAGCGGAGTCCCGGCCCGCAGCTCGACGGCGGCGAAGACGACCAGCAGGAGCACGGCGGCACCGAGCGTGCTCAGCGTCCGGGCCGACCCCCATGGGTGGGTAGATGTGCGTACGAGCCCGAGGACCAGCAGTGCCGTACCGGCGGTGGCCAGCAGCGCTCCGGCCACATCGAGCCGGGCGCCGGTCCGGGCGGGACGGCTCTCCAGCCCGGAGCGTACGGCTCCCACCAGCGCGAACACCACGATCGGCACATTCACCAGCATCACCGCACGCCAGCTCGCCGCATCGGTGAGCACCCCGCCGGCGAGCACGCCCACCGCGCCGCCCGCCGCACCCGCCATGCCCCACAGCCCCAGGGCGCGGGAGCGGGCGGGCCCGGCCGGGAAGGCGATGGCGATCAGGGCGAAAGCGACCGGGGCGAGCGCGGCCGCGCCGATCCCCTGCGCCGCCCGTGCGGCGATCAGCCCACCGGGCGACCACGCGAGTCCCCCGGCCAGGCTCGCCGCGCCGAACAGCACCAGGCCCGCCGTCAGGACCCGGCTGCCGCCGATCAGGTCGGCGAGACGCCCGCCGAGCATCAACAGCCCGCCGAACGCCAGCGCATAGGCGTTCACCACCCAGAGGAGCCCCTCCGGGGTGAAGCCGAGATCGCGGCGCATGTCCGGCAGCGCGACGTTCACCACGGACATGTCCAACGCCACCATGAACTGCACGACGAGAGCCACCACCAGTAGCCAACGCGCGTGCTGTGACTGGTCGTTCATGACTTCCCCTTCCCTCGCGGTCACTCGGTCGAGCCATTACTATACGCGTATAGAAATTAGCCCCGCGAGGACCGGGGAAGAGACGGACGCATGGGAACGGGAGACAATGCCCGGGTGTCAGGGACAGAAAAGGCGTCAGGAACGGCGAAGAAGCGAACGGCGGCGAAACGGTCCGTCGGGCGGCCGCGCAGGCTCGACCCGGACGCGATGGTCGCCACCGCGCGCCGCATCATCGAGGAAGAGGGCCTGGACGCCCTGAGCATGCGGCGGGTGGCGAAGGAACTCGGCTCCACGCCGATGGCGCTGTACCACTATGTGCAGGACAAGGACGAGCTGCTGATGCTCACCCTGTCGGGCACCGCGGCCGCCTTCCCTCGCCCCGAACTGCCCGAGGACCCGCGCGAGCGGCTGCTCGCGGTGGCGGTGCACATGCACGGCATCCTGGAGCAGATCCCCTGGGTGCTGGACATCCTGGCGCTGGGCGAGCTCACCGACAGGAACGCGCTGTGGATGGTCGAGGAGATCATCGGCTCCGCGCTCGCCTGCGGCCTCTCCCCCACCCGGGCGGTACGCGCGTACCGGACGATCTGGAGTTACGTCTACGGCGACCTGGTCTTCCGCAGGGCGGCCGAGCGCCGCGCGGAGAACCCGCCGAGCAGGCCGTACTTCCCCGAGATGATCACCGAGGAGGACGCGGCCGCGCTGCCCCGGCTGACGGAGATCAAGGACCGGTGGCGCGAGTACGCCGCCGACTACGAGGTGGCGGAGGAACTCGACGCGATCATCGAGGGGCTGATCAGCCGAGGAACTTCCCGGGGCCAGGGACTTCCGGGGGCCGGGGACTTCCCGGGGCCGGAGATTCCCCAGGACTCCGCGGCTCGACTCGGTCGAGGGACTCGACGGCCCCCAGGGACTCGAAACGCCAGCGGTGCACCGGACGAGTGATCAGCTCGGCGTCCGGTTCGGGGAGCTCGGGCAGCTCGTCGCCGTACGCCCCCTCCCACCAGGTGATGACCAGGACCCGGTCCTGCGGGGCGCGCAGCAGCTCGCGGCGCAGCGGCTCGCGGGCCAGCTCGGCCGAACGGGCGCGCGCCCACTCCAGGAGTTCGAGGCCCCTGCCGTCGGCGGCGCGGGCCTCCCACATCAGCGCAACGGTCGTACCGCTCATGAGTAGAGGTTGTCCTTGCTGATCTCGTGCACATGGTCGTGGTCATGCGCGTGGGCACCGGGGACATGGGTGTCGGTCACCGGCAGCGACGAGTCCGCGGACAGCTCCAGGTCCGACGCCGGCCTGCCCCGGGCCACCATCTCCGCCCCCAGCGCCGCGACCATCGCCCCGTTGTCCGTGCAGAGCCCCGGCCGCGGCACCCGCAGCCGGATGCCGGCGCGCTCGCACCGTTCCTCGGCCAGCGCCCGCAGCCGCGAGTTGGCCGCGACACCGCCGCCGACCATCAGATGGTCGACGCCCTCGTCCTTGCAGGCCCGGACGGCCTTCCGGGTGAGCACATCCACCACGGCCTCCTGGAAGGACGCGGCCACATCCCGTACCGGCACCTCTTCGCCCGCCGCACGCTTGGCCTCGATCCAGCGGGCCACCGAGGTCTTCAGGCCGGAGAAGGAGAAGTCGTACGCGGGGTCGCGCGAGCCGCTCAGACCGCGCGGGAACGCGATCGCCTTCGGGTCGCCCTCCTTCGCCAGCCGGTCGATGACCGGACCTCCGGGGAAGCCGAGGTTCAGCACCCGGGCGATCTTGTCGAAGGCCTCGCCCGCCGCGTCGTCGATGGTCGCACCCAGCGGCCGTACGTCATTGGTGATGTCCGGTGCGAGCAGCAGCGAGGAGTGGCCGCCGCTGACCAGCAGCGCCATCGTCGGCTCGGGCAGCGGGCCGTGCTCCAGCTGGTCGACGCAGATGTGCGAGGCGAGGTGGTTGACCCCGTAGAGCGGCTTGTTCAGCGCGTACGCGTACGCCTTCGCCGCCGAGACGCCGACGAGCAGCGCACCCGCGAGCCCGGGACCCGCGGTGACGGAGATGCCGTCGAGGTCACGGGCGCTGATCCCGGCCTCCTTCAGGGCGCGCTCGATGGTGGGGACCATGGCCTCCAGGTGCGCGCGGGAGGCGATCTCGGGGACGACGCCGCCGTAGCGGGCGTGCGTGTCGACGCTGGACGCGACGGCGTCGGCGAGCAGCGTCGTACCGCGGACGATGCCGACGCCGGTCTCGTCGCAGGAGGTCTCGATGCCGAGTACGAGCGGTTCGTCAGCCATCAGTCAGTCTCTGTTTCCTGTACGAGCTCTTGTACGTGATCGTGTTCGTGGACGTGGAGGCGCATGACGAGTGCGTCGATGTTGCCCGGCTGGTAGTAGCCGCGTCGGAAGCCGATCGGTTCGAAGCCGAAGCGTTCGTACAGCTTCTGCGCCCGGGTGTTGTCGACGCGGACCTCGAGGAGCACCTCGGCGCACTCGAAGGCCGTGGCGTGCTTCAGCAGATCGGACAGGAGCTCGGAGCCGAGGCCGCCGCCCCAGTGGTCGCGGGTGACACCGATCGTCTGTACGTCGGCGAGGTCACCGGCCGCGGCGAGTCCGGCGTAGCCGACGATCCGGCCGGTGGCGGGGTCCTCGGCGACGACGTAGCGGCGGGTGGCCCGAGGGCCGCGGGAGTGCGCCAGCTCGGACCAGAACATGCCGGCCGACCAGGCGTCGTCCGGAAACAGCTCGTGTTCGAGCTCCAGCACCGGATCGATGTCCCACCAGCGCATCTCGCGCAGTACGGCAGTCATGGTCGTCACTTCGGGGTGACCACCTTGTAGTTCTTCGGGACCTGCGCGTCGGGCCTGCGGAGGTAGAGCGGCTGCGGCGGCAGCAGTTCCGCGCCCGCGGCGAGACGCTCGGCGGCGAGGGCTGCCAGCGCACCTGCACGGACGTGCTCCGGGCCCCGGGCGTCGGGGAACGCCTCGGGGTAGAGCACCGCGCCCGCCCCGACGACGGGAAGTCCGGCGAGCTGCTCGGCGATGTCGGCGGGCCGGTCGACGGCGGGCTCCGTGGCGCGTGTGCGGAAGTCCTCGTACCTCGCCCAGTAGACCTCCTTGCGGCGGGCGTCCGTCGCGACGGCGAACGGGCCTTCCAGTCCGTCCTGTCCGGCGGCGTACGCGAGAGAGTCCAGGGTGCACAGCCCGTGCACGGGTACGGAGAGCGCGGAGCCGAAGGTCGCGGCCGTGACCAGGCCGACCCGCAGCCCGGTGTACGGTCCGGGGCCGACGCCCACGACCACGTCCGTCACGGCGTCGAGTTTCACCCCGGCCTCGGCGAGGACCCGGTCGACGGCGGGCAGCAGCAGCTCCCCGTGCCTTCGGGCGTCGACCTGGCCGGACTCGGCGACGACGGAGGTCCCGTCGTGAAGGGCGACGGTGACGGCGGGGGTGGCGGTATCCACGGCGAGCAAGAGCACGCAAACAGCCTACGGCTCCTCCGACCGGGCACGGCCTCCCGTACGGCGTCCTGGTACGACCGGCCCCGGCTGCTACCGTCACCGTGTACACGCGGGTACGACGTAAACGCTTGTACTACATACAGAAGTGAAAGGGGCGCGCACGGTGGCTAGGGGCAGCTCGGGAATCGTGGCCGGGCTCACTGCGGCGGCTCTCGCCGCGGTCGGTTTCCTGGCCTACCAGGCATCGGCGAACGCCCCCGACTCCGTCGCCGCCCCCAAGCCGAAGGTTTCCAGCAGCGCCCCTGCCGCCGGCCATGACAAGCCCAAGCCCAAGGCCGAGAAGCCTCCGGCCGCGCTCCCTGCCGCCTCCGGTTCCGGGAAGCGTGTGGTGTACGCCCTGGAGGACCGTCAGGTGTGGCTCGTCGACGCGACCGGGGATGTGGCCAGGACCTTCGAGGTCATGCCGAGCACGCTGAGTCCGCAGCCCGGGACGTACCAGGTCGGTACGCGCTCGGGGCCCGCCAGCAGGGGCTCGGACGGCGTGACGATCGAGCACGTGGTGCGGTTCGCGATGGCGGACGGCGTGGCCGTGGGATTCAGCGCGGCAGTGGACGGCTCGATGGAGAGCCCGGACCCGTCGCTGAAGACGGGCGGCGTGCGGATGTCCCGGGCCGACGGGGATGCGATGTGGCAGTTCGCAACGGTGCGCACGAAGGTGGTCGTCGTCCCGTGACCCCGGGGGTCTCCCCAATCGCCGGACGGGCTTGAAGTCCGGCCACACGGCTTGCGTACCCCGCGCCGCGTCACCGCGCGTCCGTTCAGCCTGCCCGTCGCTCCGGGGCGGACTCGGCGTGGTCGGCGCCGGAGGGCGGGACAACGGCCGGAGCCCGGTCCGTGGACGGCGGCGGCGTCGAGACCGCCGTGGCCGCGGCGCAAGCCGCCAGCAGGTCTCTCATCGATGGCGGCGGCGGCACTTCACGTTCGGCGGACGTCGTCATGGATGCCTCCCGAGGCTCCGGTGGAAGGCGTGGTTAGGCGGACCTAACCCGCTCTCGCCATCCATGTGACCACGCCCGCCCCGCCCGGCGCAACAATTTGCCGACACGCTGTCGGAAAGCGCACTCCGCGCTCAGCCCTCCAGCGTCCCTCGTGCCCCCCGCAGCCCCGCCCAGCGTGCCCCGATCCCGATCAGCGTGACCGTGCGCCGTTCGTCGTCCGTGTCGCCGACCGCCCGGTGGATCACCACCTGGAGCCGGTCCTCGGACAGCTCCTCGACCTTGCCGTCGCCCCATTCCACGACCACCACCGACTCCGGCAGCGACACATCGAGGTCCAGGTCCTCCATCTCGTCCAGCCCGCCGCCGAGGCGGTACGCGTCGACGTGGACCAGCGCGGGACCGCCGGTCAGCGACGGGTGGACGCGGGCGATCACGAAGGTGGGAGAGGTGACGGCGCCGCGCACCCCGAGGCCCTCGCCGAGCCCCCGGGTCAGCGTCGTCTTTCCGGCGCCGAGCTCACCGGTGAGCATCACGAGGTCGCCGGGGCGCAGTACACCCGCGATCCGACGGCCGAGGGCCTGCATCTGTTCGGGGGACTCGACGGCGAGGCTCACGGTGACGGTGCCCGGCGCGGCGCTCTCGTCCACCTCAGCCGCCAGGCTGTTGTGCGGTGCTTCCATGCCCGCCAACGTTAGCCGCTGCCGGCACCGCGCCGACGCGTACCAGCAGGTCCGCCAGCCGGTCCGTCACCGTTTCCGGGTGTTCCAGCATGACCAGATGACCCGCGTCCGGGACGATGACCAGCTCCGCGTCCGGCAGATGGTCCGCGATGGCCTCGCTGTGCGAGCTGGGCGTCACCAGGTCCTTGTCGCCCGCCAGGATCAGCACCGGGAGGTCACGGAAGGCGGGCAGGACGTGGCTCTTGTCGTGTTCGGTGAAGGCCGGGTAGAACTCGGCGACCACATCGATCGGGGTGGATTCGATGAGCCGCTCGGCGAACCGCTCGACCGCCGGGTCCACGTCCCGCGAACCGAACGAGTACCGCTTGATCAGCCCGGCGAAGAGGTCGGCGGTCGCCCGCCGACCCCGTTCCACCAGCTCGGCCTGGGAGCCGAGCGCCTTGAGCACCCCGGGCAGCACCCGCCGCACGGCGTTCACGCCCGCGATCGGCAGCCCGAAAGTGACCTCGCCGAGCTTTCCGCTCGATGTGCCGACGAAGGCGACGGCGGCGACCCGGTCCCGGATGAGCTGGGGGTACTGCTCGGCGAGCGCCATCATCGTCATGCCGCCCATCGAGTGCCCGACCAGCACCAGCCGACCCTCCGGGGCGGCCGCGTCGATGACCGCCTTCAGATCACGGCCGAGCTGGTCGATGCCGACCGTCACCCCGTCCGCCTGTGCCCGGCCCCGCTCCGAGCGGCCGTGGCTGCGCTGGTCCCAGTGGACGGTGCGGACCAGGCCGCGCAGCGCCGCCCGCTGGAAGTGCCAGGAGTCCTGGCTCAGGCAGTAGCCGTGGCTGAAGACGACGGTGACGGGCGCGGGTGCCTTGCGGCCGAAGAGCCGACGGCGGCGCGTACCGGCCCCCGTGGCGGTACCGGAGGCGCCGGTACCGCTTTCGCCGCCCCCGGCGGCCCCCGAACCGCCGTCCGGTTCGACCTCGTCGACCTCGTAGTACAGCTCGGTGCCGTCGTCGGCCGCGGCCCGGCCCGGCAGCCCGCGCAGCGAGCCGTACGGCCCCGAGGCGTCCAGCGCCAGCCTCGCCCTTCTGCGCATGCCGCGGCCCACGGTCAGCCGCTCGACCGCGACGCCGGCGGCCGCACCTGCCGCGATCACACCTATGGCGGCTCCGGCGATCCCTGCCCGGCGCCAGCCGACCGCCGTAGCGGCCGTCGTCACCGCGTCCCCCGCACCGATCTCGCTCACCGTGCCGCGCTCCTCGTCGGTCGTATCCGTCAGGTCAGGGCTGGTCTGTTCCGGTCGTGCTCAGATCGTGCCTGGTCAGGGGCGCTTGATCGGTCAGGACTCGGCCGGGGTGCCATTCAGATGGACGCGCGGAACACGGCTGCTGATCCGGGTGACGATCTCGTACGCGATCGTGTCGCAGGCCTGAGCCCAGTCCTCGGCGCTCGGCTCGCCCCGGTCCCCCGGGCCGAAGAGCACCGCCTCGGTGCCCACCTCGGTCTCGTCCCCGTCGAGGTCGACGACGAACTGGTCCATGGCCACCCGGCCCGCGATCCGCCGCCGCACACCGCCGACCAGGACGGGTGCACGGCCGGAGGCATGGCGCGGGATGCCGTCCGCATAGCCGACCGGAACCAGGCCCAGGGTGGTCTCGGCGGAGGTCGTGTAGTGGTGTCCGTAACTGACCCCGTGACCGGCCGGCACCCGCTTGACCAGGGCGACCGACGCGACGAGCCTCATGACGGGGCGCAGCCCGAAGTCGGCCGGGGTGCCCAGCTCGGGGCTGGGCGAGATGCCGTACATGGCGATCCCGGTCCGTACGAGGTCGAAGTGCGCCTCGGGGATCGTCAGCGTCGCCGGGGAGTTGGCGATGTGGCGCACCTCGGGGTCGACGCCCTCCTTCTCCGCGTACGCGACCATGTCCCGGAACAGGTTCAGCTGGGCGGCGATGGAGGGGTGGCCGGGCTCGTCGGCGCAGGCGAAGTGGGACCAGAGGCCGGTGATCCTGACAGTGCCCGCGTCCTCGGCGGCGCGGGCGGCGGCGACCAGCTCCGGCCAGTCGGCGGGCTGGCAGCCGTTGCGCCCGAGGCCGGTGTCGGCCTTGAGCTGGACACGGGCCGGAATGCCGGCCTCAGTGGCCGCGGCCACGACCTCGCGCAGGGCCCACATCCCGCTCACCGACACGTCGATGTCGGCCTCGATCGCCTCGCGCCAGGGGCCGCCCGGCGTCCACAGCCAGCACATCACCCGGCCGCCGAGTCCGGCAGCCCGCAGGGCGAGCGCCTCCTGCGGCGTCGCGGTGCCCAGCCAGGTCGCCCCGGCCTCCAGCGCGGCCCGGGCGCAGGGCACCGCCCCGTGCCCGTACGCATCGGATTTGACGACGGCCATGAGTTGCGCGCCGGCCGCCCGCGCGCGAAGTACACGCACGTTGGCGCGCAATGCGGCGAGGTCGATCTCGGCACGGGCTCTCAAGGACGCTGTCTCGTTCATCGCGCCCAGTCTCTCAGAGGCGTACGACAGGACCCTCGGGCGGCGGGCCGGGAAGGGCCCCGCAGCCGGGGTCGCCCGCCGTGCTGGGTGTGTACACCTCAGTGACGGCGCAGCTCGTGTTCCAGATGGTCGACGAGGACCGGGACATGGCTGTGCGGTACGTCCTTGACCGCCGTGACCAGCGTCACCGGCCCGCCCGCGCGGACCAGTTCCACCAGCTCCCCGACGGCCGCCGTGTGGGCGGGGTCGGCCAGCTCGGCCCGGTAGCGGTCGACGAAGTCGTCGTAGCGGGTGCCCGTGCGGTCCTCGTGGTACCAGGCGCGCAGCTCGTTCGACGGGGTGACGTCCTTGAGCCACTTGTCGATCCCGGCCCGGTCCTTGGCCACGCCGCGCGGCCAGAGCCGGTCGACGAGGACGCGGGTGCCGTCGCCGTCCTCCGGCGGGTCGTACACCCGGCGTACACGCACATCGCTGCTGCTGCCCATGATCGGCCCTCCTGTCGACCCCTGTCAGCCCGTGTCGGCGCCTGCCTGCGCCCAGGATCACTCAGGCCCGTACGTCGCGCCATGCCGCCGACATCGCCTCGGCGACGTCCTGCGCGGCGACGGGAGCGCCGTTCGAGGCGTGGCGGGCGGCCAGGCCGTGCAGGTACGCGCCGACGGACGCGGCGTCGCGCGGGGCGAGGCCCGCGGCCAGCAGGGAGCCGGTCAGGCCGGAGAGGACGTCGCCGCTCCCGGCCGTGGCCAGCCAGGCGGTGCCGGTCGAGTTGACCCGTACGGGGGTGTCTCCGGTGTCGGTGGCGACCAGGGTCGTCGACCCCTTGAGCAGGACCGTGGCGCGGTAGCGGGCGGCCAGTTCCCGTACGGCGGCGAGCCGCCCCGCCTCGACCTCCTCGCGCGGGACGCCGAGCAGGGCTGCGGCCTCACCGGCGTGCGGGGTGAGGACGGTCGGCGCGGTGCGCGAGCGTACGGCGGTGGCGTCGAGCAGCCGCAGCCCGTCCGCGTCGACGAGCACCGGAACGTCCGCGGCCAGCACGCCACGGACCGCCTCGACGGCCTCCGTACCGTCACCGAGTCCGGGCCCGACGACCCATGCCTGCACCCGCCCCGCCTTCGACGGCGGCCCCGCGTGGACCAGCGTCTCCGGATGGCTGGCGATCACCGCGCCGGCGCCGGGACCGACATACCGCACGGCTCCGGCACCGCCCCGCAGCGCCCCGGAGACGGCCAGCACCGCCGCCCCCGGGTACCGCGCCGAACCGGCGACGATGCCGACGACACCACGCCGGTACTTGTCGCTCTCGCTGCTGGGAACCGGCAGGAGTGCGGCGACGTCCGCGTACTGCAAGGCTTCCAGGTCGGGTACGTCGGGCAGCTCGGGCCCGAGCCCGATGTCGACGAGGTGCAGCGCGCCCGCCAGGCCGGCGGCCGGGTCGATGATCAGCCCCGGCTTGTACGTACCGAAGGTGACGGTCGCGTCGGCACGCACCGCGTCGCCGAGCACCTCGCCGGTGTCGGCCTCGACCCCGCTGGGCAGATCGACGGCGACGAAGGCCGCACCGGTCGCCTCGAAGGCCCGCACCAGCTCGGCGGCCTCCGCGCGCAGCCCCCCGCGCCCGCCGATGCCGGTGATCCCGTCCACGACGAGATCGATGTGTCCGCCCCAGGCGCTCGTCGCCGCGTCCCCCTCGGCCACGCGCCCGCCCGCCGCGAGCAGCGCCGCGAGCCCGCCCTCATGGGCGCGCCCCGGGGAGGTGAGCACGGCGCGCACGCCCGCGCCGCGGCGGGCCAGCCGGGCACCCGCGTACAGCGCGTCGCCCCCGTTGTCGCCGCTGCCGACGAGCAGGACGACCCGGGACCCGTACACCCGGCCGCGCCGCCGCAGCACATCGGCGCAGGCCGCCGCGAGCCCCGCCGCGGCGCGCTGCATCAGGGCGCCCTCGGGGAGTTTGGCCATCAGGGCCCGTTCGGCGGCCCGTACGGTCTCAACGCTGTACGCAGTACGCATGTGCTCAACCCTCCGCGATCACCACGGCCGACGCCACCCCCGCGTCGTGGCTCAGCGACACATGCCAGTGCCGTACGCCCAGCTCGGCCGCGCGCGCGGCAACCGTGCCGATCACCCGCAGCCGGGGCTGCCCGCTGTCCTCGACGTACACCTCGGCATCCGTCCACAGCAGGCCGCTCGGCGCGCCGAGCGCCTTCGCGAGGGCTTCCTTCGCGGCGAACCGCGCGGCGAGCGAGGCGATACCGCGCCGCTCGCCGCTGGGCAGCAGCAACTCACTCTTCAGGAAGAGCCGGTCGGCCATCTGCGGCGTACGCTCCAGCGCCGCGTCGAACCGTTCAATCTCGGCCACATCGATCCCGACCCCGATGATCACGCGTGTTCCTTCACTGCTCGCTACTCCACGGTCACGGACTTCGCCAGATTGCGCGGCTGGTCCACGTCGTTGCCGCGGGCCGTCGCCAGTTCGCAGGCGAACACCTGCAGCGGCACGGTCGACACCAGCGGCTGAAGCAGCGTAGGCGTAACGGGAATCCGGATCAGATGGTCGGCGTACGGGACGACCGCCTCGTCGCCCTCCTCGGCAATGACGATGGTGCGGGCGCCGCGGGCCCGGATCTCCTGGATGTTCGACACGATCTTGTCGTGCAGCACCGACCGGCCGCGCGGTGAGGGCACGACCACGACGACCGGCAGATCGTCCTCGATGAGCGCGATCGGCCCGTGCTTGAGCTCACCGGCGGCGAAACCCTCGGCGTGCATGTACGCGAGTTCCTTGAGCTTCAACGCGCCTTCCAGGGCTACGGGATAGCCGACATGGCGGCCCAGGAAGAGCACGGTGTCGTGGTCGGCGAGGGAGCGGGCGAGTGCGCGTACGGGTTCCATGGTCGCAAGGACCCGTTCGACCGCCCCGGAGATCTCGGAGAGCTGGCGGATGACGGTCCGGATCTCGTCTCCCCACTTCGTACCGCAGATCTGTCCGAGATACAGGGCGACGAGGTAGCAGGCGACGAGCTGGGTGAGAAACGCCTTGGTGGAGGCGACGGCGACTTCGGGCCCGGCGTGCGTGTAGAGCACGGCATCGGACTCCCGCGGGATGGTGGAGCCGTTCGTGTTGCAGATGGCGAGGACCTTCGCGCCCTGTTCGCGGGCGTGCCGCAGGGCCATCAGGGTGTCCATCGTCTCGCCGGACTGGGAGATCGCGACGACGAGGGTGCGGTGGTCGAGGATCGGGTCGCGGTAGCGGAACTCGCTGGCCAGCTCGGTCTCGCAGGGAATCCTGGTCCAGTGCTCGATGGCGTACTTGGCGATCATCCCTGCGTGGAACGCGGTACCGCAGGCGACGATGACGACCTTGTCGACCTCCCGGAGCTCGCGGGGCGTGATCCGTACCTCGTCGAGGTGGAGCCGGCCCGCGCCGTCGATCCGCCCGAGGAGCGTGTCGGCGACGGCCTTGGGCTGTTCGGCGATCTCCTTGAGCATGAAGTAGTCGTGGCCGCCCTTCTCGGCGGCGGAGACGTCCCAGTCCACGTGGTACTTACGGACCTCGGCGGGCCGCCCGTCGAAGTCGGTGACGGTGACACCTTCCCGGCGCAGCTCCACCACCTGGTCCTGCCCCAGCTCGATCGCGGAGCGGGTGTGCGCGATGAACGCGGCCACGTCGGAGGCCAGGAACGACTCGTCCTCCCCCACCCCCACCACGAGCGGCGAGTTGCGCCGGGCCCCGACCACCGCGTCGGGCGCGTCCGCGTGCACGGCGACGAGGGTGAAGGCGCCCTCCAGCTGCCGGCAGACCTGCCGCATCGCCTCCGCCAGGTCGGCACAGGACGAGAACGCCTCGGCGAGGAGATGGGCGACGACCTCGGTGTCGGTCTCGGAGGCCAGATCGTGGCCGCGCTCGGCGAGTTCGGCGCGCAGGACGGCGAAGTTCTCGATGATCCCGTTGTGCACGACGGCGACGCGGCCCGCATTGTCGAGGTGCGGGTGGGCATTGGCGTCGGTGGGGGCGCCGTGAGTGGCCCAGCGGGTGTGCCCGATCCCGGTGGTCCCGGCCGGAAGCGGCTCCTCGGCCAGCGTCTTCTCCAGATTGACGAGCTTCCCGGCCTTCTTCGCGGCGGCCAGCCCACCGTCCGCGAGGACGGCGATTCCCGCCGAGTCGTAACCCCGGTATTCGAGGCGCTTGAGACCCGCGACAACGACGTCCTGCGCCGACTGCCCACCGACGTATCCGACGATTCCGCACATACCGTTCCCTTCCTGTCGCCCGCCCCTCTTCTTGGCATCGTCGCAGAAGGTGAACGGGGCGGCAGAAAATCGAGCCCCTCCGGAAATCGAGGACAAGGCCCACACCCACCCTCCGCACCGGCACACCGTCCGAAGCCACCGCACCCCGCCGGCTGCAACCCGTCCGGCAGCCGCCCAGGTCCCGGCGGCGTCGTGGCCGGCCGCTGTGGCGGCGAGGTGGGCGTGGAGGGTGGCCGGCGCTGGGTGGGGGTTGTCGCGGCGCCAGAGGAGCGAGTGCGGGCAGACGGGCGCGCGAGGTGGAAGCCGCGCATCAGGCCCGACGCCGCGCGGCGCGAGGCGATCACGTCGACGCGCAGCGGACGGCGGCCGGGGCGCACGGACGCGACCGCGCGCTCGGCGACGCGCAGCAGCTCGCGGGCGTGGGGCAGGAATGCCTGCCCCACGATGGTGAGCTCGACGCGGGGCGCGGGTGAACAACCGCACGCCGAGGTTGCGCTCCAGCGCGGCAATGCGCTTGGAGACAGCCTGCTGGGCGATCGACAGGTCGGCGGCGGCTTTCTGGAACCGGCCCGCTTCCGCGACGGCGACGAAGGTACGGACTGCTTCGAGATCCACACCGATCCACCTGAGTGAACAACCGATGGTTGTGAATGACTGGCAGTGCAGTTGTTTGACCTGCTGTTGTGCTGCTCGCTTAGCTCTCACCGGTCAATGTCGGATTGTTCGGGTGGGACATCAAGGGGGCGCGCCGAGCATGGTGGGCAGGACACCGTTGGGCCGGCAGTTCGGCTGGCTGTGGGCGGCATATGCGGTGAGCGCTTATGGGTCCGGGCTGGGGTTCGGGGCATTGCCGCTGATCGCCGTGCTGGCGTTGCATGCCGGCCCCGCCGAGGTGTCCGCGCTGTCCGCGGTGGGGCCTGCGGTGGGCGCGCTGATCGCGGTGCCACTCGCGCCGTGGGTGGAGTTCCGGCGCAAGCGCCTGGTCATGATCGCGACGGACCTGACCCGGTTCGCGGTCATGGCGACGGTCCCGGTCGCCTACGCCTTCGGTTTGCTCAGTTTCGTCCAGCTGCTCGTGATCTCGGCCGTGGTCGCCGCAGCCAAGATCGCCTTCAACGCGGCGAGCGGCGCCTACCTCAAGGCCCTCGTCCGGCCGGATGACCTGCTCGTGGCCAACGCGCGGTTCGAGTCCACGAACTGGAGCTCCATCGCAGTCGGGCCACCGCTGGGCGGGGCGGCGATCGGCCTGTTCGGGCCGGTCATCACCGTGGTGGTCGACGCACTCAGCTACCTGCTCTCCGCGCTGTGTCTCACCGCGATCCGCGGCCGAGAAGAAGCGCCGCAACCGACCGACAGAAGCCCGGCCCGGGCGGGCGCATTGCTTGACGGCTGGCGACACATCATGGGTCATCCCGGCTTGCGGGCGCTCTACCTCAACCAAATGCTCGTCGCCGGTCTGATCATGGCCACCGAGCCGCTGCTGGCTGTGCTCCTGCTTCGCCGGCTCGGGTTCCCGCCCTGGCAGTACGGCCTCGCCTTCGCCGCTCCCTGCGTCGGCGGACTCATCGGCTCGCGGCTGGCCCGCCGTGTCGTGGCCCGCTACGGCCGGCACTGGGTCTTCCGGACCGTCGGCACCCTGCGCGCCATCTGGCTGATCGGCCTGGCCTTCGTCCGTCCCGGCGTCGTCGGCCTCGTCACCGTGATAGCTGTCGAGCTGGCGATCATCGTCAACATGAGCCTGTACACCCCGGTGCTCGCCACCTACCGGCTCGAACACACCCCCAAGCATCTCGTCGCCCGCACCCTGTCGGCCTGGTCGATCGGCCAGCAGGCGTCCATCGCCGTCCTCACCGCGCTCGGCGGACTGCTCGCCGACGTCACCGGCCCACGCACCGCTCTCATGGTCGCGGGACTGCTCATCCTGACCACCCCGCTCCTGCTTCCCCGACACGACCAGACGTCGCAGCACGAGCCGGAACTGCCCCGTAGCCGCTCATGACACCCCGCAACTCGCCGCTGAAGCCCGCAGGCCGCAGCTGGTCCGCGCCGGTACGCGTCCGCGTCGACCAGGCACACCACCAGCAAGGAGAACACCCGCGTGAGCACTGCCCCCGCACTTGACCCCGCGCACATCGCTCTTCTCGTCATGGACTACCAGCCCGCGATCCTGGCCCTTCTGTCCGAAGGCGGGGACTGCGAAGCCCTGCTCGGTCGCGTGGAAGGGGCCATCGCCGACGTCCGTGCAAACGGCGGCACCATCGCCTACGTACGCGTCGGCTTCACCGAGGCCGACTGGGACGCGATCCCGGCCATCAACAAGTCCTTCGCCCCACTGGCCCGACACCGCGTCATGCACCACGAGGACCCTGCCGCTGCCATCCACGAGCGCCTGGCTCCCCAGGACGGCGACATCGTCGTGCGCAAGATCCGCTACGGCGGCATGTCCACCACCGACCTCGACCAGCAGCTGCGCGAGCGCGGCATCACCACTCTGGTCGTCTCCGGCATCAGTACCAGCGGCGTCGTCCTGTCCACCGTCATCGACGCGGCCGACCGCGACTACCAGCTCTACGTCCTGTCCGACGGCGTCGCCGACCCGGACACCGAAGTCCACAACGTCCTGCTCCATCAAGTTTTCCCCTCACGGGCCCACATCATCGACACCGCCGAGCTGCACGCCCTGCTCCGGGCCGGCTGACTCGAACCACGAGCCGATCCCACCCACGGTCGCCGCATCCACCCGCTGTGGAGGCGACCACTGACGGTCGGCAACGTGACCGCCCCGCTCCCCCAGGAGGAAGGGGAACGGGGCGGGCGTTCGTGGGCGCGGTGGTCAGTTGCTGGAGGCGTACGTGACGAACTCCGCCCACGCGTCCGGCGTGAAGCCGAGGTGCGGGCCGGGGATGTTCTTGGAGTCGCGTACGTGGATGGTGCTCGCGGTCTCCGCGACCTCGACGCAGGAAGGGCCATCGTTGGTGCTGTAGCTGCTCTTGAACCACGTCAGCCCGGGCAGCTCCCCGGCCAAGGGCTTGGCACTCATGTCTCTCCCAGCAGTTTCGTGATGAAGATCCGCGACAACCGAGGCGTGAGCGCCTGGGATCGGACCAGGCCGTACCGCATCTCAAGGATCTGGACTTCCTTCGGATCAGCGATCAGTCGGCTGGTGAGCTGAACCTCGTTGAGCCCCACAGCCGTTCCATCACTCAGCTTAAGCACCCGGTGCGAGCCGGCCAGCCCCGCATGCTCCTCCGTATCCGTCGGCATGACCTGGATCTCGACATGCCTCAACGCGCTCAGCTCTAGCAGGTGTTCGAGCTGCCTGCGCAACACCATTTTGCCTCCGGTCGGCCGCCTCAGCGTCGCCTCTTCCTGGACGAACGTCAGCAGCGGGGCAGGGCGTCGCTCGAAAACCGACTGGCGCGCCATGCGCCCGGCAACCAGGCGATCCATCTGGTCCTCGGTGTACAGGGGACGCCTCTCCCTGTACAAGGCGCGGGCGTACTCCTCCGTCTGTAGGAGGCCGTCCACAACATCGCTGGCGTACGCGCCCATCTCGACCGCACCCGCCTCCAACTTCGCTACGTCACGGACCTTCTTCGGGTACCGCGCCTCCGCCACGTCCTGCTTCATCGCGGCGATCTTGCCGCCCGCACCCAGGACCTCGTCCGCCTTGTCCAGGAACTCCGGCTTGGGGATACGCTTCCCGGCCTCCACCTTGTAGACCTGGTTCTCCCCGTAGCCGATCGCAGTGCCCAGTTCCGCCGCACGCAGGCCGGCCGCCTCACGCCACAACCGGATCTGCCGGCCGACCGCCGCGATCACCGCGCCCGAGTCGTCCTCGACGTCGAACTCCCAGTCAGGGCCGTCCGCCGTGTTGTCTCCGTTGCCCCGGTTGTCCTCGTCCGCCATACGACACCCGCCTCCACCCGTGCCCGCACCGATTCGCGCTCGACGCCGTACCGGATGGACAGACCCGTACAACCGCTGGACAGTCACTGTCCGTACGCACGTCATTACTGTTCAGAGTAGGCATCTCCGGCCACGCTGAGTGACGTGAACCGAGAAATCACCCAACCGCGTGCCCGCAACGGCGAGTTCGCCGTGCAGCTCTCCGCCACCCGTCGGGGTGCCCGACTCGCCAGGCTCCTCGCGACCGAGCAACTCCGCGCCTGGGGGCTGCCTCTGGAGGACGCCGGGCATGTCATCGCCGAGCTGGCGTCCAACGCCGCGCTGCACGGGTACGTGCCGGGGCGGGACTTCCGCATCATGCTGACCGTCACCGGGGACACGCTCCGTATCGAGGTCGCCGACGCTCGCGGGGACGTGCTGCCCCGCCTCCCGGAGCGGAACGACGACTCCGAGGCGGGACGCGGGCTGTTGCTCGTCGAGGCGATCGCCATCCGGTGGGGCGTGCAGGTCGGCCCCTTCCCCCGCAAGACCGTCTGGGCGGAAGTGGCCCTCACCGGATCGTGACAGTCGCGACCCGGTGTGTCACGTCCCGGTGAACCGCGACCCGGCGGGCCCCGACGTAAAAAGCTTTTAAGGCTTTGAAGAGAAGAAACCTCCCAACCCAACCCCACCCCCTACCCCGGCCTCACGCAGGGCACACACGGGCCCCATCACCCACACGGGTGAGATCGCCAACTCAGCTGGGTTTTCGCCCGGTTGGCAGGCATATGCTCGCCCCCACAACCCCAGACATGCGTCGGCCCCCGGCCGGGACTCTCAATCCCGATCGAGGGCCTGACCACCGAGGAAGAAGAGCCTTCCCGATGGATACCCAGCAGATTAGCGCGCCCTCGCGCGCCCCGTCTCCCGTTCGCGGGGACGCCACGCCGTCATCCGGTGTCGTACACATCAACTCCCGCCACACCAGCCACTTCACGGTCGTCGGCAACCACCTCGCCCAGCACCGCGAGCTCTCCCTCCTCGCGATCGGCCTCGCCACCCACATCCAGTCGCTCCCCGCCGGAACGAAGATCGGGATCAAACCCCTCACCGAACGCTTCCCGGACAGCGAGGCCCGCATCGCCGCCGCACTGCGCGAACTGGAAGCCCACGGCTACCTGAAACGCACCCGCGAACGCCTCCCCGACGGCCGCGTCATCACCCGCACCTGCTCCTACAACCAGCCGGGCTCCACCAACACCCGCCCTGTCCCCGCACCCAAACGACGCCCCAAGCCCGCCCACCCGGCCCCGGCACCCGACCCCCAGCCAGCAGAACCACCCTGCATCCCCGCCCCCACCGCGCCCAAACCCCCGCCCCCACCGCTTCCCCAGCCCCGCAACCCCCTCCCCCAACACCAGCACGCCGCCCTCACCCTCCTCACCGACCTCCACCACCACACACCCCAACTCACCCTCACCGAGAGCGACGTCCACCACCTCGCCCCCGCCGTAGCCACCTGGTTCGAACGCGGCGCCACACCCACCGCCCTCCGCCACGCACTCACCACCAACCTCCCCCACCCCCTCAAATGCCCCGCCAAACTCCTCCGCCACCGCCTCACCCACCTCCTCCCACCGCCGCGCGTCCCCGTTCACCAGCCCACCCCCCTCCAGAACTGTGACCGCTGCGACCGCGCCTTCCGCTCCCCCGCCCCCGGCAACTGCCGCGACTGCGGGGAAGCGGGCGGGCCGCCGCTCATGGAGTAGCCACCGGGTGGCCACGCGCGGTTCACGGACGGTCGTCGGCCTCCTGATCGAAGTCCACTGCGACCGCGACGCCGCACCCCTTCCGGTTCAGCCCTTGCGGCTGGTCAGGTAGGTGTCGATCACCCGCATCGCGGCCTCCGAGGAGCCCCGGCGGTAGAGCCAGTGGCCCACGACGTCCATCGTGAACAGGGATGCTTCCGGGAAGGCGTGCGCCATACGGCGCGCGCCCACCAGGGGGGTCGCCAGGTCGTGGGTGGCGTTGACCACGAGGACGGGCGGGAGGCCGCCCTCGGCCTGGGCGGGCCGGGGTTTCGGCGGCATGGTCCAGCCCTGGCAGCCGAGGACGAAGTCCAGGGCCTGACTGCTGTGGCGCACGTGCGGGGCGGCCTTCGCGACCCGCTCGCGGATGGCCCGGTACTGGGCGTAGTCGCGGATGCGGAAGTCGTAGTCCCGGCACAGCACGAGTCGCGTGGCGAGGTCATCGCTGCCGCCGGACCACTGGACCTCGCCCTTTCCGGTCTGCAGGGCGGCCAACTGCTGCGCCGCACTCTCCGGCGCCCAGACGCGGAGTCGGTCGGTGAGGAAGTCGGACAGCCGGTCGGCGTCGACCGTGGTCCGCGTCGGTCCGTTCGGGCCCGGCTCGCGAAGTGTGCCTGCGTCGGCGCGGGCGAACAGCCGGTCGGTGACGGCCGTCAGATCCTGGCCCTTCAGCGCGCAGGCCGCGTCCTTCACGCACCAGTCCGCGAGCCGTTTCAGGGTGTTGTCAAGGGTGACGCTGCTGTCGGTGAGGTAGCGCTCGGCGTCCGGCCGGTCCGGGTCCATCGCGCTGTCGAGGGCCAGCGCGCGGAGGTTCCCCGGGAACAGGCGCGCGTATCGCTCGCCGAGGAAGGTGCCGTAGGAATGGCCGAGGAAACTGATCCGGCGTTCGCCGAGGGCGGCGCGGATCGCGTCCATGTCGCGGGCGACGCTCTCGCCGTCCATATGGGCCGCGAGCGGGCCCGTCCGCTTGAGGCAGCTGGCCGCCAGCCGGCCGTTCAGGGTGCGCAGTCGCTCGAATTCGGCCGCGTCGTGGGGGCGGGCCGGGATCGAGCCGAGGATCGTCTCGTCGCACCGGGCGCCCTGGCTGCGGCCGATACCGCGCGGGTCGAAGCCGATCACGTCGAAGCGGCGGAGCATGGCCGGGGAGTAGCCCCCGACGGGGTCGTCCGCGTACAGCGCGTCATCGGCCCCGGGCACCCCGGGGCCGCCGGGGTTCGACATCAGGACACCGATCCGCCGCGCGGGGTCGGTGGCCCGGTACCGGGCGACGAAGATGCCGGTCTTCGGGCCTTTCGGCTTCGACCAGTCCACCGGCACCTCGACCGTCGCGCACTGCGCCTTCGGGCTGGGGTCGGGGTAGGGCGGATCGCCCTTGGGGCAGGCGCCCCAACTGATCGGCGAGGCAGGGGCGGTGGCGCCGGACGGCTCCGGGGCGGCGGCCGCGCCGGGGACGGCCAGGGCCGTGGAGGCGGACAGGGCCAGGAGTACGGAGAGAACCCGCCGTCTCGTGTTCGGGTTCCTGTTCGGGTTCATGTTCATGTTCACGCGCATGCTCGTGTTCATGCGTGGCACTGTTCCGGCCCCGCGTGATCGCGCCTCCATGGGCACATGACGGGCACGTAACAAGGAGGCCCTCACCGGATGGGTGAGGGCCTCCTGGACCGGGCGCGGTTCAGGCCGCGTCGAGTGCCACCGTCGGGTGAAGGCGGGAGGCGTGAGGCCATGCTCATGGAGCTGGAGGAACCGAACCCGGACGCGGTCACGATCATCCTGATCCGGCTGCTGATCGTCTCGCCGCTGGTCCTGCTCATCGCCCTGCGCAGGGGCCGCGACAAGCGGGACGGCTGCCCCCTCGTCCGTGGTGCCGACGGCCCGCGACCGGTCGGCACCGACATGGCACCGGACCGGCGCACCGGAGTCCTCGCGCCAAGGCACTCCGAAATCCTGTGAACCTTTCCGCGCCCTGCGGGCAACAAGGGATGACACGCTCATCCGCCGAGCCCCCAGGAGCCGATGTGACCGGACCACCAGCCAGCCCCGACGACGATGCCGAGGTCGTCGCACAGTCGCTGGAGCATCCCGAGATCTTCGCCGGGCTCTACGACCGCCACGCCCCGGACATCCACCGCTATGTCGCCCGCCGCCTCGGGGAGGGCGCGGCGGACGACATCACGGCGGAGACCTTTCTCATCGCCTTCCGCTCCCGGCGCCGTTACGACCGCACGCATCGCAACGCCCGCCCCTGGCTGTACGGCATCGCCGCGAACCTCATCGGCAAGCAGCGGCGCAGCGAGGAAAGGGGGCTGCGGGCCCTGGCCCGTACCGGTCAGGACCCGGTGGCCGCGTCCTGGAGCGACCGTTCCGACGACCGGATCGCCGCGCAGGCGCCGCTGGCCGGGGCGCTCGCCTCGCTCTCCCCCGGCGACCGCCATGTGCTGCTGCTCGTCGCCTGGGCCGACTTCGGGTACCAGGAGGTCGCCGAGGCGCTGGGCATCCCGCTCGGCACCGTGCGGTCCCGGCTCAATCGCGCCCGCCGCAAGGTCCGTGAGGCGCTCGACATGGATCCCTCGTTCACGCCCGACGTCATGGAGCTGACCCCGTCATGGACGAAATGACCCAGCTGCGGGAGCTGCGCGCGGACGCGCCTGTCCCTGACCGTTCCGCACTCGCCCCGGGCCGGATGCGACTTACAGAGACCGTCGCTTCGGGCCGCCGTGTCCGCCGGCTGAAGGCGGACTGGCGGATCGCCTCGATCGGTGCGGCAGCGGCGATCACCGTGGCTGCCGTGCTCGGCACCCAGCTCGTCGATGCCGCCGCCCCCGACCGCTCAGGGCCCGCTGCGACCACCGGAACCCTGCGGCTGAGCAGCCCGGCCGAGGTGCTGAACCGGGCCGCCGACGTGCTGGAGAAGCAGCAGGCGGCCCCGGAGCCGCGCGACGACCAGTGGATCTACACGAAGACGGTGATGGCCCAGCCGTCCCAGAACGGCTCGGCCGCCGGCCGCTTCACGTACGTCCCCGACAACTGGGTCCCGTACGACAACTCCGCCGCGGCCAAGACCGGGAAGGACGACGACTACCGCACGTCCCGTCAGGTCTACCGGGCCGCCAATGAGCTGCCCGACGACCCCGCACGGCTGCTTGCGAAGGTCCGCTCGTTCTACCCGACCGGCAACACCGCCGAGAGCCCGCCCGAGGCCGAGGCCCAGCACAGCTTTCGCGCGATGGGTCTGATGGTCGAGGCGTACCCGATCGCACCGGCCGCCCTCGCCCGTATCTACCGCGCCCTGGCCACCGTCCCCGGTGTCCACGTCACCGATCACCTGGTGAAGGACGCCGCCGGACGCGAGGTCATTGCCATCACCCGGAAGGAGGACGGCAGCCACGAACAGCGGGAGATCCTCCTCGACCCGCACGACTTCAGCTACGCCGGGATGCGCTTCGTGGTCAGCGAGGACTACGTGTACACGTCCTCCGCGGGCAAGGTGAAGTTTCCGTCGGAGAAGTTCAAGGCCGGGCAGATCAAGATGAGCGAAGCCCGGGTCGAGGCCGCCGTCGTCGACGCCAAGGGCGAAAAGCCCTGAGACGCCACCGGTAGCCGCGAACCGGGGCCGGTGTCCGCCACAGGGGTGCGGACACCGGCCCCACCGACAGCGGCAGGTACCAGCGGGCGCATCACGTCGCTGCCGGATGTCGGCCCGCCGGCCCAGCACTCGGGGGTGAGCCCGCATGTCCAGTGGAGAGGCCGGCCGCACCACCACGCCCGCCCTGGGACCTCCGGCCTTCTCAGCCGGCTCCCGGGCCGCCTCCGCCCCGTCCACCGAAGCGCGGGCCACGGCCAGGGGCAAGCCCGATTCCGCCCTCCTGTGGACCTTCATCGGTGACTCCGACAGCGGAGAAGTCTGTGTGCTCAGGAAAGCGGACACCCAGCCGTAATCGCCACCGGCACCCCGGAACGAGCACCGCCCCCACGTGACCGACCACACCCCCCACTCCGTTGAAACTCCCGCAACAATGAACACGTGATCACTTCGCCGCCACGGAGCACCCACCGACGCACCGAGCACGCGTCGACGCCGTACGTCGACCTGTCGCGCGCCGAGTGGAGCGCCCTGCGCGACAAGACTCCGCTGCCGCTGACCGCCGCCGAGGTGGAGCAGCTGCGCGGGCTCGGGGACGTCATCGACCTCGATGAGGTACGGGACGTCTACCTGCCGCTCTCCCGGCTCCTCAACCTGTATGTCCAGGCCACCTCGGGCCTGCGCGGCGCCCTGAACACCTTCCTCGGGGAGGCGGGCAACGGGCACGGCGCGCAGCGGGGCACCCCGTTCGTCATAGGGGTCGCGGGCAGTGTCGCGGTCGGCAAGTCCACCAGCGCCCGTATCCTCCAGGCGCTGCTGGCCCGCTGGCCCGAGCATCCCCGGGTGGAGCTCGTCACCACGGACGGGTTCCTGCTGCCGATGGAGGAGCTCCGGTCGCGGGGACTGATGTCGCGCAAGGGGTTCCCCGAGTCGTACGACCGGCGTGCCCTGACCCGTTTCGTCGCCGACATCAAGGCCGGCAAGGACGAAGTGACGGCGCCCGTCTACTCGCACCTGATCTACGACATCGTGCCGGGCGAGCGGCTCACCGTACGTCGCCCCGACATCCTGATCGTCGAGGGGCTCAACGTGCTTCAGCCCGCGCTGCCCGGCAAGGACGGGCGGACCAGGGTCGGGCTCGCCGACTACTTCGACTTCAGTGTGTACGTGGACGCGCGGACCGAGGACATCGAGGCCTGGTATCTCAACCGGTTCCGGAAACTGCGCGAGACGGCGTTCCAGAACCCGTTCTCGTACTTCCGCAAGTACACCCAGGTCTCCGAGGAGGAGGCCATGGAGTACGCGGCGACGATGTGGAGGACCATCAACAAGCCCAACCTGGTGGAGAATGTCGCGCCCACCCGGGGCCGTGCCACTCTGGTGCTGCGCAAGGGGCCGGACCACAAGGTCCAGCGGCTGTCCCTGCGCAAACTCTGATTCTCCGAGACTCCTGGGAGTGGCCGCGTGCTGCATCTGCGCCTGATCGTCCCCACCGACCGTACGGACGAGGTGGTGCACCTGCTGGAGAGCACCGTCGGTACGACGCATCTCGTGGTGATGTCCGGGGTCGCCCGTGACCCGGCGGGCGACATGGTGCTGTGCGATGTGGCCCGCGAGGCGGGCGACGAGCTGATCGGCGCGCTGCGCAGGCTCGGCATCGACAAGTCCGGTTCGATCACCGTCGAGAACATGGACCTGACGCTCTCCGCGCACGCCGACAAGGCCGAGGAGGAGGCGCCGGGCGAGGGCGCGGACGCGGTGCTGTGGGAGGAGCTGGCGGAGGCGACCCACGAGGAGTCGACGTTCAGCGTCACCTATGTGGCGTTCCTCGCGGTCGCGACGATGCTCGCCGCCTGCGGTGTGATGCTCGACAACGCGATCCTGATCGTGGGCGCGATGGCGGTCGGTCCGGAGTTCGGGCCGCTGGCCGGGATCTCCACGGCCCTGGTGCAGCGCGCTCCGCGGCTGGTGTGGCGGTCACTCGTGGCGCTGATCGGCGGCTTCGCCGTCGCGATGATACTGACCGCCGGGTTCGCCTGGCTGATGGACGTCTTCGGGCTGTTCAACCGCCCGATGATCGAGGCGGCCCGGCCCAACACCGCGTTCATCTGGAAGCCGGACGCGATGTCGTTCGTGGTGGCGTTCCTGGCCGGGATCGCCGGGACGCTCTCGCTCACCTCGGCGAAGTCCGGTGCGCTGATCGGGGTCGCCATCTCGGTGACCACCGTGCCGGCCGCGGCCAACGCGGCGGTGGCGTTCAGTTACAGCGACTACAGCCAGATGTCGGGCTCCACGGCCCAGCTGCTGGCGAACCTCGGCGGCATCGTGGTCGCGGGGACGTTGACGCTGCTGGTCCAGAAGATCCTGTGGGCGGCGCACCGCCGCCGGACGGGCTGCATCCCGAGCCCGTCCGCGGACAGCGGGCGGCGCGGCCGGCCCGACCGGTCCCGTCCGGCGAACGGCCCGGCCGGGCCGGGACCTGCCGAGCCCGCACCGGCCACCTCCGGCCCAGCCGACTACAGGCCGGCCGAGCGCGACTAACCGAGTGCGGACTTCACCACATCGGCCAGCCGCTCGGCGACCGCCCGTGCCTGGTCGATGTCGGCCGCCTCGACCATGACCCGTACCAGCGGCTCCGTGCCCGACTGGCGCAGCAGTACGCGCCCGGTGGAGCCCAGCTCGCGCTCGGCCTCGGCGACCGCCGCGGCCAGCTCCGGGGAGGTCCCGACCCGGGACTTGTCGACGTCGGGGACGTTGATCAGCAGCTGGGGCAGCCGCTGCATGACCCCGGCCAGCTCGGCGAGCGTACGGCCGGTGGCCGCGACCCGGGCCGCCAGCATCAGGCCGGTCAGCGTGCCGTCGCCGGTCGTGGCGTGGTCCAGGACGATGACATGGCCGGACTGCTCGCCGCCCAGCGCGAAGCCCTCGGCCTTCATCGACTCCAGTACGTACCGGTCGCCGACGGCGGTCTGGACGAGCTGGATGCCCTCCCGCTCCATCGCGATCTTGAAGCCGAGGTTGGACATGACCGTGCCGACCACGGTGTCCTTGCGCAGCTGCCCGGCCTCGCGCATGGCGAGGGCGAGCACGGCCAGGATCTGGTCGCCGTCGACCTCCGCGCCCGTGGCGTCCACGGCGAGGCAGCGGTCGGCGTCGCCGTCGTGCGCGATGCCGAGGTCGGCGCCGTGCTCGACGACTGCGGCCTTCAGCAGATCCAGATGGGTGGAGCCGCAGCCGTCGTTGATGTTCAGACCGTCCGGATCGGCACCGATCGTGATCACCTCGGCACCGGCCCGCGCGAAGGCCTCGGGCGAGACCCGGGAGGCCGCGCCGTGCGCCTCGTCGAGGACGACCTTCAGCCCGTCGAGCCGGTTCGGGAGGACGGCGATGAGATGGGCGACGTACCGGTCGAAGCCCTCGGCGTAGTCGGTGACCCGGCCCACCCCGGCGCCCGTCGGGCGTGCCCAGGGCTCACCGGTGCGGTGCTGCTCGTAGACCGTCTCGATCCGGTCCTCCAGCTCGTCGGCGAGCTTGTGACCGCCACGGGCGAAGAACTTGACACCGTTGTCCGGCATGGCGTTGTGGCTGGCGGAGAGCATCACACCGAGGTCGGCGCCCAGCGCGCCGGTGAGGTACGCCACCGCAGGGGTGGGCAGCACACCGACCCGCAGGACGTCCACGCCCGCACTGGCGAGGCCTGCCACGACGGCGGCCTCCAGGAACTCTCCGGACGCACGTGGGTCGCGTCCCACCACGGCTGTCGGCCGATGCCCCTCAAAGGTGCCCGCCTCGGCAAGTACATGCGCCGCAGCGACCGAGAGACCGAGCGCCAGCTCAGCCGTCAGATCCGCATTGGCGACACCGCGCACACCGTCCGTGCCGAAGAGTCGTCCCACTGGTGTCCTCCGAAGATGCTCCGAAACCGCAAACCAAACCAACGCAACACGGCAACACGATGCGTACAACGCGGCGCGTCCGTCGCCGGGCAACGCAACACAACGCTGCGTATGAAAGCGTATGAACGTCTTATGCCGTTATACGCCCGAGGGTGCCGATAGACGAACGCCCCGGCAAGCACAAGGTGTGCCGCCGGGGCGAACGTGTAAAGCAAATGAGCAGGCGATTTAGCGCTTGCTGTACTGCGGGGCCTTACGGGCCTTCTTGAGACCGGCCTTCTTGCGCTCGACCGCACGGTCGTCGCGGGAGAGGAAGCCGGCCTTCTTCAGCGGGGCGCGGTTGTTGTCCACGTCCGCCTCGTTCAGCGCACGGGCCACACCGAGGCGCAGGGCGCCGGCCTGACCCGAGACGCCGCCACCCGAGATGCGGGCGATGACGTCGTAACGGCTGTCGAGCTCGAGCACCTTGAAGGGCTCGTTGACTTCCTGCTGGTGCACCTTGTTGGGGAAGTAGTCCTCAAGGGTGCGACCGTTGATCTTCCACTTGCCGGTGCCCGGAACGATCCGGACGCGGGCGATGGCGTTCTTCCGACGGCCAAGGCCGGCGGCGGGCTGCGGGTCGCCGAAGCGGGAAGCCAGCGACTCGCTGGTGTACTCGCCCTCGACGGGAACCTCGGACTCGAAGGTGGTCACCTCGGCGAAAACCTCTTCGCCCTCGGTGCCCTCGACGGGGTTCTCAACAGTGGTCTCGGCCACGATTCTCCTCAGATCTTTCTTTTGGTCTTAGGGGGAGGCCGGAACTACTGCGCGACCTGGGTGATCTCGAACGGGACCGGCTGCTGAGCAGCGTGCGGGTGCTGGTCGCCCGCGTAGACCTTGAGCTTCGAGAGCATCTGACGGCCCAGGCTGTTCTTGGGGATCATGCCCTTGATGGCCTTCTCGACAGCCTTCTCGGGGCTCTTGGCGAGCAGCTCGTCGTAACGGACGGAGCGGAGACCACCCGGGAACCCGGAGTGGCGGTACGCCATCTTCTGGGTCTTCTTGTTGCCGGAGAGGTGAACCTTCTCGGCGTTGATGATGATGACGAAGTCGCCCATGTCCATGTGGGGGGCGTAAATCGCCTTGTGCTTGCCGCGGAGGAGGTTCGCAGCCGTGGTGGCCAGACGACCCAGGACGATGTCCTGCGCGTCAATGATGTGCCACTGGCGCGTCACATCGCCGGGCTTGGGGCTGTACGTACGCACTTCGTAGCCTTCGCTTCTTCAGTGGATGAGGTCCAGACACATGGCACCCCTGAAGCGATCATGCAGCTGGGGCCCACAATGCCGGGAACGCTGTCCGTATGCGAGCCACTGGTAACTGCTCCAGAGAACCTACGTAAGGGCTCTTCGCGTGAGAACGACGAAGCCGATACGTATAACAACCCCCGACAATACCCGCCCCGCCCGGGACGGGTCAAAACGCGTCAGCCCTACCGCTCCCGCTCAACCCTGCCAGGCTTCCGGCCGCCCCGAAGCCCGGCGTTCAGGCGCCTCGAAGTCAGGCCTCGGCCGCCGCGAACAGGTCCTCGGCGACCTCGGCGGTCAACGACCGGTCGAGCCAGTCGCTCAACACATCCAGATCACCACACGAAACGATCCGCTCCCGCACCTGCTCCGACACCGCGACTCCGCGCTTGGACAGAATCCGCAGAATGTCCTCGGCACGCCCCTCGGCACGCCCCTCGGCACGTCCCTCGGACCGCAGCCGCTCAGACGTCTCCGAGCGGAAGAAAGAGAGGTCGACAGACATCAGATCCCTCCAGATCTGTGCGGCCGGAGCAGAGCCCAGGCCGAGTTCGGTGAGTTCGGCGAAGATCATCGCCGTGTCGTCGTCAACGGTCTGCAGCGCGGCAGCCAACGCCTTCAGTATGGCACCCGCATTCGGATCCTTACCATGCGTGATGGCCGAGAGCGTGGCGAGGGGAATGTCTCTGGCGGCAGCGTCCGGGTCGGTGAAGACGGGCACATTGTGCGGCCCGAGCACCAACGGGCGGAGCGACAGTGTCGGCCATGTCGTGGGACCGATGGCCACCGTCTCGGCCGCCCACTCGGCCGTGGCCCTGTCCTGGCACGTCACCAGGAGCAGAGGAGGAAGCCGATACTTCGCGTAGAGGTGAGCCACGTAGTAGGCCCAGCTGCCGGGTTTGCCCCGGTCCTTCTTGCCCTGCGCCTCCACAGCCAGCAGATAGCTGTCACCTTCCGCCGCGTCGATCCGCAGAAGGGTGTCCACCCGTCTTTCGAGTGGCTGGATCTCGGTGAGATCGGTGGGCATGAGGGACACCGCGACGGGTTCCGGGAAGGGAAGCCCCAGCGTGCGGAAGGTCCGAGCGAAGACTCCGGGATCCTCCTGGAAGATCCGGTGCATCGCCTCGTGTGATGAGCTGACCATGCGGCCACGCTATGCACACGGCATCGGACACGTCGGCCCTTCGCGCAGCGCTCACCCGGACGGGTGAGCGCCGCCCCGGCGCCCCCACCGCCCCCTCACCGCACCCGCTCCACCCTCCGCTCGTCCCACACCGGCTCCCTCGTCTCCCGTACGACGCCGTCCGAGCCGAACACCAGATACCGGTCGAAGGACTTTGCGAACCAGCGGTCGTGCGTGACGGCCATCACCGTCCCCTCGTACACCTCAAGACCGTCCTGCAGGGCCTCCGCCGACTCCAGGTCCAGGTTGTCCGTCGGCTCGTCCAGCAGCAGTGCCGTCGTACCGGCCAGCTCCAGGAGCAGGATCTGGAACCGCGCCTGCTGCCCGCCGGACAGCTTCTCGAACGGCTGGTCCCCCTGCCGCTCCAGCTCGTACCGCCGCAGCACGGACATCGCCCCGCCGCGGTCCTTGGCGTGCTCGGTCCACAGGATCTCGACGAGCGTGTGGCCCAGCAGCTCCGGATGGGCGTGCGTCTGGGCGAAGTGACCCGGCACGACACGCGCCCCGAGCTTCCACTCCCCCGTGTGCGCCACCGGCTCGCCCGCGAGCAGCCGCAGGAAGTGCGACTTCCCGGAGCCGTTCGAGCCGAGGACGGCGACCCGCTCCCCGTAGAAGATCTCCAGGTCGAACGGCTTCATGAGCCCGGTCAGCTCCAGCCCCTTGCAGGTCACCGCCCGTACGCCGGTCCGGCCACCGCGCAGCCGCATCTTGATGTCCTGCTCGCGCGGCGGCTCCGGCGGGGGTCCCGCGTCCTCGAACTTCTTGAAGCGGGTCTGCATCGCCCGGTAGCGCGACGCCATGTCGGGGCTGATCGCCGCCTGCTGCCGCAGCCGGTGGACCAGCGCCTTCAGCCGGGCGTGCTCCTCCTCCCAGCGCCGCAGCAGCTCCTCGAACCGCGCGAACCGGTCCTTGCGGGCCTGGTGGTACGTATCGAAACCGGCGCCGTGCACCCACACGTCGCTGCCCGCCGGGCTCGGCTCGACGCTGACGATCTTCTCGGCGGCCCTGGACAGCAGCTCCCGGTCGTGGGAGACGAAGAGGACCGTCTTGCGGGTCTCCTTCAGCTTCCCCTCCAGCCACCGCTTTCCGGGGACGTCGAGATAGTTGTCCGGCTCGTCGAGCAGCAGTACCTCGTCCGGCCCGCGCAGCAGTGCCTCCAGCACCAGCCGCTTCTGCTCACCGCCGGACAGCGTGCGCACCTCTCGCCACTGCGCCTTCTCGTACGGGATGCCGAGCGCGGCCGTGGTGCACATGTCCCACACCGTCTCGGCCTCGTACCCGCGGGCCTCCGCCCAGTCGCTCAGGGCCTGCGCGTACTTCATCTGCGCGGCCTCGTCGTCGACGGTGAGGATCAGTTCCTCGGCCTTGTCGACCGCCAGAGCCGCTTCCCGGATACGGGGCTGGGCGACGGAGACCAGCAGATCCCGGACGGTACGGTCGTCCCGCACGGAGCCCACGAACTGCTGCATCACCCCGAGCCCGCCGCTCACCGACACGGAGCCGCCGTGCGGCTGGAGCTCCCCGGCGAGCAGCCTCAGCAACGTGGTCTTCCCGGCGCCGTTAGCCCCCACGAGGGCGACCACGGCCCCGTCCGCGACCCGGAACGAAGCATCGCCGAGCAGCACCCGCCCGTCCGGTAGGTAGTACTCCAGATGGCCTGCTTCAAGATGTCCCATGCACAGCATTGTCACGGGCCGCGAAGCCCTGGCCCAACCGGATTATGTTCCGTCTAGGATTCGCCGCATGAGCTTTGGGCAAGGGGGGCCCTCCTGGGGGCCCGGGGGCACACAGACTCCGGACTGGGCAGCGCTGGCCGACGAGTCCGCCGCGCGCAGCCGCCGCAAGAAGTGGCTGATGATCGGCGGCGGCGTGCTCGCCACCGCGGCGGTCGGCGCCATCGTGGCGACGGCGGTCATCTCGACCAACAAAGGCAACAGCTCCACCGGCTCCGGCAAGAACGCGAGCGAGCTGCCGGCACCGAGCGACCTGCCGACCAACACCGCCGAGCCCGAACCGTCCTTCTCCTCGGTGGCACCACTGCCCCCGCCGGACCCGAAGGACTACATATCCGATGTCAAGAAGGACAAGGCGCCGATCACCGTCGACGCGTTCTTCCCCGGCAGGAAGCTGACGATGGGCGACCGCGTCTACGCCAAGGGCGCGACGCAGCAGACGAAGAACTGCGCCGCCACCACCAAGGGCGCGCTCGGCTCGATCCTCGTCAACAACGGCTGCGACCAGGTCATCCGGGCCACGTACAGCAAGGACGGCGTCGCCGTCACCGTCGGCCTCGCGGTCTTCGAGACGGAAGCCCAGGCGAAGAAGGCGGCCCAGCAGTCGAGCGGCAGCATCGCCACGCTGAGCGGCGCGGGTGTGCCGGCCTTCTGCCCCGCCGGATCGGTCTGCCGCCGTACCGCCAACTCCTACGGCCGCTACGCCTACTTCGCCATCAGCGGATTCACCAGCGGCAAGAACATCACCAAGGCCGACCAGAACGCCTTCGCCACCGGTGACGACCTGACGAACTTCACGTTCCGTCAGATCCGCCACCGCGGCGAGCTCCAGGCATCGGCGGCGGCCACCGCACCCGTCGGCTGACCCAGCGCGGAGGGGACGCCGACAACGGAGGGGAGTCCTCGTCCATGGACGGGTCGTCGCCCTGAAAGGCGGACCACGACAGGGTCAGCGCAGGGGACAGGCCCGTCACCGGGTCTCAGCAGCAGCCCTCACCACCGGCTCCGGGGAGCGTGCGCACATTGCGCGCCTCCTTGGAGCGGGCGGCCAGCAACTCATCGGCCGGGTAGGCCACTTCCTCCAGCGTCAGCCCATGGGGGCGGACCACATGCACGCCGGGGTCCCGCAGCCGTGCCGCCAGCACCTGTGCGGGCCACTCGGCCGGGCGGCGCCCGTCGCCGACGAACAGCGCGGCCCCGATCAGCGCCCGCACCATGTTGTGGCAGAACGCGTCGGCCTGCACGGTCGCCGTCGTGATCCCGGACGCCTCGTCCCGCACCCAACTCAGCTTCTGCAGCGTACGGATGGTCGTCGCACCCTCGCGCTTCTTGCAGTACGCGGCGAAGTCGTGCTCCCCGACCATCCGGGCCGCCGCCTCGTTCATGGCGTCGACGTCCAATGGCCGGTCGTGCCACAGCACATGCCCCCGCAACAGCGGATCCACCCCACCGGGGCGATCGGCGACACGGTACGCGTAACGCCGCCACAGCGCCGAGAACCGGGCATTGAACCCGGCGGGCGCCTCGGCGATCCGCCAGATCCGCACATCGGGCGCCATCCGTCCGGCCATCCGCCGCAGCAGCTTGTCCGCGTGCTCGGCCCACACCTCGTCCGGCAGATCGACATGGGCGACCTGCCCCCGGGCGTGCACCCCGGCATCGGTGCGCCCGGCGACGGTCAGGTCGTACGTCCGCGAGGACCGCGTCACGGTCCGCAGCGCGTCCTCGATCTCCCCCTGGACGGTCCGCCTGCCGGTCTGCTTGGCCCAGCCGGAGAAGTCCTTGCCGTCGTACGCCAGGTCCAGCCGCACCCGTACGAAGCCGGGCTCTACCTCGTCACTCACCGAAGGATCCTTTTCTGCCAGTACATACGGAACGGGCCCGCACCGCCCCGAAGGGTGATGCGGGCCCGTCCAGTGGTCTCAGAACGCTCAGGCGTCCTTGGACTCCGCGTCGGCCTCGGCCGGCTTGGCGTCCTCGACGACCTCGGCCGGAGCCTCGTCCTTCTTGAGGGCGTCTTCCTTGACCGCACGCTTGGTCGCGGCCTCGGCCTCACCGGTGGCCTGCTGGGCCACGGTCAGCGCCTCGACCAGCTCGATGACGGCCATCGGGGCGTTGTCGCCACGACGGTTGCCGATCTTGGTGATGCGGGTGTAACCACCGGGGCGGTTCTCGTACCGCGGGGCGATCTCGGTGAAGAGCGTGTGCACGATGCTCTTGTCCGTGATCGACTGCAGCACCAGGCGACGGTTGTGGATGTCGCCCTTCTTCGCCTTGGTGATGAAGCGCTCGGCGACCGGACGCAGGCGGCGGGCCTTGGCCTCGGTCGTGGTGATGCGGCCGTGCTCGAACAGCGACTTCGCAAGGTTGATGAGAAGAAGCTTCTCGTGCGCAGCGCTGCCGCCCAGACGGGCACCCTTGGCGGGCTTCGGCATGGTTTTTCTCCTTGTGTGCTGCACCGGCCGTATCAGGTACCGGTGTCAGTTCCCGCACGGCGGACGCCGCACGGAAGATCAAGAGCCGACCAGGATCTCGATCGAAATCAAGTCCGTCCGGCGATCGAGGACAGAAGGCCCTCACCCCGGTCCGGGGCACCCGCAGAACCCGGGCACCCCAGCCGGAGGCGAATCAGTACTGCTCGGTCTCCACGAAACCGGCGTCCGCGTCGTCATCCGCGCCGAACGCGTCGGCCGCGGCCGTCGGGTCGAATCCGGGCGGGCTGTCCTTGAGCGCCAGGCCCATACCGGCCAGCTTCGCCTTGACCTCGTCGATCGACTTCGCACCGAAGTTGCGGATGTCGAGCAGGTCGGCCTCGGAACGAGCCACGAGCTCACCCACGGAGTGGATGCCCTCGCGCTTGAGGCAGTTGTACGAACGGACCGTGAGCTCGAGCTCCTCGATCGGCAGCGCCAGATCGGCAGCGAGCGCGGCGTCCGTCGGGGACGGGCCCATGTCGATGCCCTCGGCGTCGATGTTGAGCTCGCGCGCCAGACCGAACAGCTCGACCAGGGTCTTACCGGCCGAAGCCATGGCGTCACGGGGACGCATGGCCTGCTTGGTCTCGACGTCGACGATCAGCTTGTCGAAGTCGGTGCGCTGCTCGACACGGGTCGCCTCGACCTTGTACGTGACCTTGAGCACCGGCGAGTAGATGGAGTCGACCGGGATACGGCCGATCTCCTGGCCCACCTGCTTGTTCTGGACGGCGGAGACGTAGCCGCGACCGCGCTCGACGGTCAGCTCCATCTCCAGCTTGCCCTTGCCGTTCAGCGTGGCCATGACCAGGTCCGGGTTGTGGACCTCGACACCGGCCGGCGGGGCGATGTCAGCAGCGGTGACCAGGCCGGGACCCTGCTTGCGCAGGTACATCACGACCGGCTCGTCGTGCTCCGAGGAGACGACCAGCTGCTTGATGTTGAGGATGAGGTCGGTGACGTCCTCCTTGACGCCCGGCACGGTGGTGAACTCGTGCAGGACACCGTCGATCCGGATGCTGGTGACAGCAGCGCCGGGGATCGAGGAGAGGAGCGTACGGCGAAGAGAGTTGCCGAGGGTGTAGCCGAAGCCCGGCTCCAGCGGCTCGATGACGAACCGGGAGCGGAACTCGTCAACGACCTCTTCGGTCAGCGACGGACGCTGAGCGATAAGCATGTTGCGTTCCTTCAGTCGTGGGCGCCCACTATTTGACGCCCCCAGATACTGACAAGGGTACGGGCGGCACGACCCGAAAGAGCCGTACCGCCCGGACCCACGAGCTACTACTTGGAGTAGAGCTCGACGATCAGCTGCTCCTGCACCTGGGTGTCGATCACCTGGCGCTCGGGCAGGGAGTGCACGAGGATCCGCATCGTCGACGGCACGGCTTCGAGCCACGCCGGTACGGTGCGCTCGCCGGCCTCGGCCTGGGCCACCTGGAAGGGGGTCAGGGCCTTGGACTTCTGACGAACCTCGATGACGTCGTTCACAGCGACGCGGGCCGACGGAATGTCGGTCTTCGTGCCGTTCACGGCGATGTGTCCGTGACGCACCAGCTGACGGGCGTGGTCGCGGGACTTGGCGAAGCCTGCCCGGTAGACCACGTTGTCGAGGCGGGTCTCAAGGATGCGCAGAAGGTTCTCACCGGTCTTGCCGGTCTTCTGGTTCGCTTCCTTGTAGTAGTTCACGAACTGTCGTTCAAGAACACCGTAGATCCGCGAGCACTTCTGCTTCTCACGAAGCTGAAGAAGGTACTCGCTTTCCTTGGTGCGCCCGCGTCCGTGCTCACCCGGGGGGTAAGGACGGATCTCGATCGGGCACTTCGCGCTCTCGCACTTGCTGCCCTTGAGGAACAGCTTCTGCTTCTCCCGACGGCAACGCTTGCAGTCGGCCCCGGTGTATCGCGCCATTTTCCAGTTGTCTCCGTTGCTTCAGACGGAATCAGACGCGGCGACGCTTGGGCGGCCGGCATCCGTTGTGCGGAGTGGGGGTGACGTCCTGGATCGAACCGACCTCCAGGCCGGTGGCCTGGAGCGAACGGATCGCGGTCTCGCGGCCGGAGCCCGGACCCTTGACGAAGACGTCAACCTTGCGCATGCCGTGCTCCTGCGCGCGGCGGGCGGCCGACTCGGCGGCCATCTGCGCGGCGAAGGGGGTGGACTTGCGCGAGCCCTTGAAGCCGACGTGGCCGGCGGAGGCCCAGGAGATCACGTTGCCCGAGGGGTCCGTGATCGAGACGATCGTGTTGTTGAACGTGCTCTTGATGTGCGCGTGGCCGTGAGCGACGTTCTTCTTTTCCTTGCGACGCACCTTCTTGGCTGCGCCCTGACGACCCTTGGGGGGCATGTCTTGACTCCAGATGGAGAGGGGAGGTGATCGGTCCTACAGCGAAGACCGCTGGTTGCTGCGGATGGCCGGTGGCCCGGGTGCCCGCAGTGCGTCCGCTGAGGACTACTTCTTGCCCGGCTTCTTCTTACCGGCGATCGCGCGACGCGGGCCCTTGCGGGTACGAGCGTTCGTGCTGGTGCGCTGGCCGTGGACCGGCAGGCCGCGGCGGTGACGCAGGCCCTGGTAGCAGCCGATCTCGACCTTGCGGCGGATGTCGGCCTGGATCTCGCGACGGAGGTCACCCTCGGTGCGGAGGTTGGCGTCCACGTACTCGCGGATCTTGACCAGGTCCTCTTCGGCCAGGTCACGAACGCGGGTGTTCGGGTTCACGCCAGTGGTGGCGAGAATCTCCTTGGACCGGGTGCGCCCGATACCGAAGACGTAGGTGAGGGCAACCTCCACGCGCTTTTCGCGCGGGATGTCAACACCTGAAACGCGTGCCATTCAATGGCTCCAGTTGTTATTTCGGGGGTCTTCCGCAGCGCCACTCCCGATCGCCGACCTCTCATGACGAGAGGTGGTACGCCCGGGTCCCCGGCCCCCGCCGGAGGTGTCGTCAGCCGAAGCTTGGACGGACTCTGCGTATGTACGTATTACGTGCGTCGCGCGAAGTGCTGCGAGATGCAGGGGGTCGTGCGTCAGCCCTGGCGCTGCTTGTGGCGCAGGTTGTCGCAGATGACCATGACCCGACCGTGACGGCGGATCACCTTGCACTTGTCGCAGATCTTCTTGACGCTCGGCTTGACCTTCATGGGATGTCAGGTTCTCCGGGTCAGTGCCATCACCACGCCGAAGCGAGGTGCGGGCAAGATCTACTTGTAGCGGTAGACGATCCGGCCACGCGTCAGGTCGTACGGAGAGAGCTCCACGACGACCCGGTCATCCGGAAGGATTCGGATGTAGTGCATCCGCATCTTGCCGCTGATGTGCGCGAGGACCTTGTGACCGTTCTGGAGTTCCACCTTGAACATGGCGTTCGGGAGGGACTCGATCACGGTGCCCTCAATTTCGATGGCACCTTGCTTCTTGGCCACGCTTCGCCTTTCGAATCGGCTACCTTGATCGACTTCCGGCATCGCATGTGGACATGTGGACACACTGATGCACGAGAGCCGACGCGTCAGTCTACGTCAGCGGACCCCAAAAGACGAATCCGTCAAGTTTGCCCACCCCAGGAGATCCTTAGACCTGCCCAAGGGGGTCAAATCGGCCTATGGGGCCTCCCCTGGTCCTTAAGACCCTGGGGAAAGGGTCCGGCGCCGCCTCGATCCCGGCCCCACCCCCCCACAGCCCTCGCGGGCTCGGCGCCAGGGCGCCTCACAAGCTTCGGCCGGCCGCGGCGGACTCCGCCCGCCGGGACAGTGATCAGCCGGTGGGGCCTCCCCCGGTCCTCAAGACCTCGGGGAAGGGTCCGGCGCCGCCTCGATCCCGGCCCCACCCCCACACAGCCCTCACGGGCTCGGCGCCAGGGCGCCTCACAAGCTTCGGCCGGCCGCGGCGGACTCCACCCGCCGGGACAGTGATCAGCCGGTGGGGCCTCCCCCGGTCCTCAAGACCTCGGGGAAGGGTCCGGCGCCGCCTCGATCCCGTACTGGGCCAGCTTCGCCTTGCCGCAGTCGGGGGCCGTCAGGACCAGCGGGCCCTGCTCGGTGAGGGCGATCGAGTGCTCCCAGTGGGAGGACCAGGTGCCGTCCGTCGTGATCACGGTCCAGTCGTCCTGGAGCACCTCGGTCTGCGCCGTACCGAGCGAGACCATCGGCTCGATGGCCAGGCAGACGCCGGGCACGAGCTTGATGCCCTTGCCGCGCTTGCGGGCGACATAGTTCAGCAGGTGCGGGTCCATGTGCATCTCGGTACCGATGCCGTGGCCGCCGTAGTCCTCGATGATCCCGTACTTACCGGTGGCGGGGCGGGGCTGGCGGCGGATGTAGGACTCGATCGCCTTCGAGATGTCGACGAGGCGGTTGTTCACCTTCATCGCGGCGATACCGGCCCACATGGACTCCTCGGTGACCCGGGAGAGCTCGACCAGCTCCGGAGCGTGACCGGTGCCCACGAAGGCCGTGTATGCGGCGTCACCGTGCCAGCCGTCGACGATCGCGCCGGCGTCGATGGAGATGATGTCGCCGTCCTTGAGGACGGTCTTGTCGTCCGGGATGCCATGGACGACGACCTCATTGACCGAGGTGCAGATGGTCGCGGGGAACCCGCCGTACCCGAGGAAGTTCGACTTCGCACCGTGATCGGCGATCACCTTGCGGGCGACCCGGTCAAGGTCCAGCGTGGTGGCGCCGGGGACCGCTGCCTCGCGGGTGGCCGCGTGAATGGCAGCGACCACCAGCCCCGCCTCACGCATCTTCGCGATCTGCTCGGGGGTCTTGATCTGCACCATTGCACGGCGCCTCTCTGCATCGGACTGCATAGAACGGTGACGGCTGCGGCCGTACTCAACGATACGGCGCAAACAGTCGGCCGCGGCGCCCATGGACGCCGCGGCCGACTGCACAAGTACTGCGGGGTTTCCTCTCAGCCCTTGGCGGACTTGAGAGCCTCCATCGCCCGCTCGGTCACATCGGTGACCTTGCCGAGCGCGGAGATGGTGACCACCAGGTTCTGGGCCCGGTAGTAGTCGATGATCGGCTCGGTCTGCGTGTGGTAGACCTCCAGCCGAGTACGAACCGTGTCCTCGGTGTCGTCGTCACGCTGGTACAGCTCGCCGCCGCAGGTGTCGCAGACGCCCTCGGTCTTCGGCGGGTTGTACGTCACGTGGAAGACGTGCGAGCCGTCGTTCCGGCAGATCCGGCGGCCGGCGATGCGCTTGACCACCTCGTCCTCGGGGACCTCCAGGTCCAGGACCGCGTCCAGCTTGGTGCCCTCGTCCTTGAGCATGGCGTCAAGAGCCTCGGCCTGACCCACATTTCGCGGGAAGCCGTCCAGCAGGAAGCCGTTCTCGGCGTCCGGCTGGGACATGCGGTCCTTGGCCATCCCGATGGTGACCTCGTCCGGCACCAACTGCCCGGCGTCCATGAAGGCGCGGGCCTGCTTGCCAAGGTCGGTGCCCTGGCTGATGTTGGCACGGAAGAGATCGCCCGTGGAGATCTGCGGAATCGACAGGTTCTTGGCAAGGTACGCAGCCTGCGTTCCCTTGCCGGCACCGGGCGGCCCGACGAGGACGATTCGCATCAGCGGAGGAACCCTTCGTAATTGCGCTGCTGGAGCTGACTCTCGATCTGCTTCACGGTCTCCAGCCCCACACCCACGATAATCAGGATGCTCGTCCCGCCGAACGGGAAGTTGGCGTTCGCACCACCGAAGCCGGCCAACGCCATCGTCGGCACAAGAGCGATCAGACCCAAGTACAGCGAGCCCGGCCAAGTGATCCTGTTGAGCACGTAGCTCAGGTACTCGGCAGTAGGTCGACCAGCCCGGATACCCGGGATGAAGCCACCATACTTCTTCATGTTGTCGGCGACTTCCTCGGGGTTGAACGAAATCGCCACATAGAAGAAGGCGAAGAAGACGATCAACAGGAAGTACGCCGTGATGTAGTACGGGTGGTCGCCCTTGACGAAGTTGTCCTTGATCCAGGTCGCCCAGCCCGCAGTGGAGTTGGAGAACTGGACGATCAGGGCCGGGATGTAGAGCAGCGAAGAAGCGAAGATGACGGGAATCACACCCGCCTGATTCACCTTCAGCGGAATGTACGTCGACGTACCGCCGTACGACCTGCGGCCGATCATGCGCTTCGCGTACTGCACCGGGATACGGCGCTGGGCCTGCTCGACGAAGACGACGAGGCCCACCATCACGAAGCCGATCAGGATGACGGTGCCGAACTCGATCCAGCCGTCGGCCAGCTTGCCGCTGGTCTTGATGGCCCACAGGGCACCGGGGAAGCTGGCGGCGATCGAGATGAACATCAGGATCGACATGCCGTTGCCGATGCCGCGGTCGGTGATGAGCTCACCGAGCCACATGACGGCCGCGGTACCCGCGGTCATCGTGATCACCATGACGATGGTCGTGAAGATCGACTGGTTCGGAACGATCTGGTCGGCGACCGGGCAGCCGCTGAACAGCGCGCCACTGGTGGCCGTGGCCACCAGGCCGGTGCCCTGGAGGATCGCGAGCGCGACGGTCAGATAACGCGTGTACTGCGTGATCTTGGCCTGGCCGGACTGCCCCTCCTTCTTGAGCGCCTCGAGTCGGGGAATCACCACGGTCAGCAGCTGAAGAATGATGCTGGCCGTGATGTACGGCATGATGCCGAGCGCGAAGATCGTGATCTGCAGCAGTGCACCACCGCTGAACATGTTCACCAGGCCGAAGAGGCTGTTGTTGCCCTTGCTGGCCTGATCAACACAGGTCTGGACGTTCTCGTAGCTCACTCCCGGTACGGGGATGTGTGCCCCGAGCCGGTAGATCACGATGATGCCGAGCGTGAAGAGCAGCTTCTTGCGCAGGTCGGGCGTCTTGAACGCCCGGGCGAACGCGGTGAGCACGGTGCCTCCTGCGACCCCCGCGCAATGCGAAGAGGTGACGGTCTTGAGGATCGACGAATACGTAACAGTCAAAAGTCCCCGGGCGGGTGCCCGAGGGGTTACCACACAACAACGCACGCCACCTTACCGGCGACCATGCCCACCTAGGAACGACCAACCGGGGATGCCCCAAATAAGAGGCATCCCCGGTCGGATGTTCAGGCCATCGAGTTGTCTCAGACGAGCTCGGTGACGGTGCCGCCGGCGGCGGCAATCTTCTCCTTGGCGGAGCCGGAGACGGCGTCAACCGAAACCTGCAGTGCCACGGAGATCTCGCCCTGTCCGAGGACCTTGACGAGGTGGTTGTTGCGCACCGCACCCTTGGCGACCAGGTCGGCCACGGTGACCTCTCCACCCTCGGGGTAGAGCGTCGCGAGCTTGTCCAGGTTCACGACCTGGTACTCGGTGCGGAACGGGTTCTTGAAGCCCTTGAGCTTCGGGAGACGCATGTGGAGGGGCATCTGCCCACCCTCGAAGCGCTCCGGAACCTGGTAGCGGGCCTTCGTGCCCTTGGTACCACGACCAGCGGTCTTACCCTTGGACGCCTCACCACGACCCACACGGGTCTTGGCGGTCTTGGCGCCCGGGGCAGGCCGGAGGTCGTGGGCCTTCAGCGGCTTGTTCTCCGCCATGTCAGTCGACCTCCTCAACCGTCACGAGGTGGCGGACGGTGTGAGCCATGCCGCGGAACTCGGGACGGTCCTCCTTGACAACCACGTCGTTCAGGCGCTTGAGCCCGAGCGAACGCAGGGTGTCGCGGTGGTTCTGCTTGCTGCCGATGTACGACTTCGTCTGCGTGATCTTGAGGCGAGCCATTACGCACCCGCTCCCGCACGTGCACGAAGCAGAGCCGCGGGGGCGACGTCCTCGAGGGGCAGACCACGGCGAGCCGCGATCTCCTCGGGACGCTGCAGGCCCTTGAGGGCCGCCACGGTCGCGTGCACGATGTTGATCGCGTTGTCGGAGCCCAGCGACTTCGACAGGATGTCGTGAACGCCGGCGCACTCCAGAACGGCGCGCACCGGGCCACCGGCGATAACACCGGTACCGGGGGAAGCAGGCTTCAGCAGGACGACGCCCGCAGCCTTCTCGCCCTGGATCGGGTGAGGAATGGTGCCCTGGATACGCGGAACCTTGAAGAAGTTCTTCTTGGCTTCTTCCACGCCCTTGGCAATGGCCGCGGGAACTTCCTTGGCCTTGCCGTAACCGACACCGACGGTGCCGTCACCATCGCCCACCACGACCAGCGCGGTGAAGCTGAAGCGACGACCACCCTTCACAACCTTGGCGACGCGGTTGATCGCGACAACGCGCTCAACGTACGCGGTCTTCTCGGCGGCAGCTGCGCCGCCGTCACGGCCCTTCCGGTCCCGCCGCTCGCCGCCACCGGCACCGCTTCCGCGGCGCTGGGGTCCAGCCATTGGATTTACCTCTCTCTGTTACGTCCGCTGTGCGTAGGAACCGGGGCTTAGAACTTCAGCCCGGCTTCACGGGCGGCGTCAGCCAGAGCGGCAATCCGCCCGGCGTACTGGTTGCCACCGCGGTCAAACACGACGGCCTCGACGCCTGCAGCCTTGGCGCGCTCGGCGACCAGGGCGCCGACCTGCTTGGCCTGGGCGCTCTTGTCACCCTCGCCACCACGGATGGACACGTCCAGGGTCGACGCCGAGGCGAGCGTGTGGCCCGCGATGTCGTCGATCACCTGAGCGACCATGTGGCGGTTGGATCGCGTCACGACCAAGCGGGGACGCTCCGGCGAACCGGAGATGTGCTTGCGGACGCGGATGTGGCGACGCTTGAGGGCGGCACGCTTGTATGCGTCGCCCTTGGCGATCTTTACGCCGTATGCCATCGCTACTTACCAGCCTTTCCGACCTTGCGGCGGATGACCTCGCCGGCGTACTTGACGCCCTTGGCCTTGTACGGGTCAGGCTTCCGCAGCTTGCGGATCTTGGCCGCGGTCTCGCCGACCTTCTGCTTGTCGATGCCCTCGACGGAGAACTTCGTGGGGGACTCCACCTTGAAGGTGATGCCCTCCGGGGCCTCGATCAGGATCGGGTGGCTGTAGCCCAGGGCGAACTCCAGGTTGGAGCCCTTCGCCTGGACGCGGTAACCGACACCACTGATCTCGAGCGCCTTGGTGTATCCCTGGGTCACACCGGTGATCATGTTCGCCACCAGCGTGCGGGACAGGCCGTGAAGGGCCTTGTTCTGACGCTCGTCGTTCGGGCGGACGACGTTCAGGACGCCGTCCTCACCCTTGGTGACCTCGATCGGCGACGCAACGGTGTGCGAGAGGGTGCCCTTGGGGCCCTTCACCGCGACCGTGCGGCCATCGATGGTGACGTCCACACCGGCGGGAACCTGGATGGGGAGCTTGCCGATTCGCGACATGAGCTATTCCTCCGTTCCCGACTACCAGACGTAGGCGAGGACTTCCCCACCTACGCCCTTCTTGCTGGCCTGCTGGCCGGTCAGGAGACCGTGGGACGTGGAGATGATCGCCACGCCCAGGCCGCCGAGGACCTTCGGCAGGTTGGTGGACTTTGCGTATACACGCAGACCCGGCTTCGAGATTCGCTTGATGCCGGCGATCGAGCGCTCGCGGTTCGGGCCGAACTTCAGCTCGAGGACGAGGTTCTTGCCGACCTCGGCGTCCTCGACCTTCCAGCCGGTGATGAAGCCCTCCTGCTGGAGGATCTCCGCGATGTGCGACTTGATCTTGCTGTGCGGCATCACGACGGAGTCGTGGTACGCCGAGTTCGCGTTACGCAGACGCGTGAGCATGTCTGCGATGGGATCAGTCATGGTCATGAATTGGCCTTCGGCCTCTCTCGCCGGGGTTTCCTGTATGCGCCATCCCTCTCCCCACTCAGAGGCAGGACGGGTGCGGTGCGGGGACCTACGGCGTAGTAAGTCGGTCTTGGGCGGCAGGCGCCCAACCCCACAAGCCTACGGCATGTGAGGCCGGGCTCCTGCCGACCAGATGCTTACCGAGAGCTTCCGTCAATTCCCAACGCCCAAAGGGCGAAGGAGAATTACCAGGAGCTCTTGGTCACGCCCGGCAGCTCGCCGCGGTGAGCCATCTCACGAAGGCACACGCGGCACAGGCCGAACTTGCGGTAGACGGAGTGGGGCCGGCCGCAGCGCTGGCAGCGGGTGTACCCGCGAACGCCGAACTTCGGCTTACGGGCGGCCTTAGCGATCAGAGCCTTCTTCGCCACGGTCAGTTCTCCTTGAACGGGAAGCCGAGGTGACGAAGGAGGGCACGACCCTCGTCGTCATTGGTCGCCGTGGTGACCACGGTGATGTCCATGCCCCGGACCCGGTCGATCTTGTCCTGGTCGATCTCGTGGAACATGACCTGCTCCGTGAGACCGAAGGTGTAGTTGCCACGGCCGTCGAACTGCTTCGGCGACAGGCCACGGAAGTCACGGATACGCGGCAGCGCGAGCGACAGCGTACGGTCCAGGAACTCCCACATCCGGTCACCACGAAGGGTGACGTGGCAGCCGATCGGCTGACCCTCACGCAGCTTGAACTGCGCGATGGACTTGCGGGCCTTGGTGACAGCCGGCTTCTGGCCGGTGATCGTGGTGAGGTCGCGCACGGCGCCATCGATCAGCTTGGAGTCGCGGGCGGCGTCGCCCACACCCATGTTGACCACGATCTTGACCAGGCCGGGAATCTGCATGACGTTCTCGTACGAGAACTCCTCACGCAGCTTGCCGGCGATTTCCTCGCGGTAGCGCGTCTTGAGACGCGGCGCAGTGGTGGCAGTCATCAGATGTCCTCACCGGTCCGCTTGGCAACGCGGATCTTGTTGCCCTCGTCGTCAAAGCGGTAGCCGACGCGGGTGACGACCTTGTTGCCGTCCTTCTCCACGACCAGCTGAACGTTGCTGACGTGAATCGGGGCCTCGGTGGTGACAATGCCACCCGTCTGCGAGCCGCGAGCCGTCTGACCGGCCTTGGTGTGCTTCTTGACCCGGTTGACACCCTCGACGAGGACGCGGTCCTGAGCGGGGTAGGCCACGATGACCTTGCCCTGCTTGCCCTTGTCCTTACCGGTGATGACCTGAACCAGGTCGCCCTTCTTGATCTTCATGCTTACAGCACCTCCGGCGCGAGCGAGATGATCTTCATGAACTTCTTCTCGCGCAGCTCACGGCCCACCGGGCCGAAGATACGGGTGCCGCGGGGGTCGCCGTCGTTCTTCAGAATGACGGCGGCGTTCTCGTCGAAGCGGATGTACGAGCCATCCTGACGACGACGCTCCTTGACGGTGCGAACGATGACGGCCTTGACGACGTCACCCTTCTTCACGTTGCCACCGGGGATCGCGTCCTTGACGGTGGCGACGATGACGTCACCGATGCCCGCGTAGCGGCGACCCGAACCACCGAGAACACGGATGGTGAGGATTTCCTTCGCACCCGTGTTGTCGGCGACGCGAAGTCGCGACTCCTGCTGGATCACGTCTATCTCCTGATCGTCTGCCGGTTCCCGGCGGGGGCCACTCCGTTACCGGAGCGGGCCCCCACCGAGCCTGGCGGAACTTGCCTGAGGGGAATGCCCCTCAGGAATTACTTGGCCTTCTCGAGGATCTCGACGACGCGCCACCGCTTCGTGGCGGACAGCGGCCGGGTCTCCATCAGGAGGACGCGGTCGCCGACGCCTGCGGCGTTCTGCTCGTCGTGCGCCTTGAGCTTGTTCGTACGGCGGATGACCTTGCCGTACAGCGCGTGCTTGACACGGTCCTCGACAGCGACGACGACGGTCTTGTCCATCTTGTCGCTGACGACCAGACCCTCACGGGTCTTGCGGAAACCGCGGTCGGTGTTCGTCTCAGTCACAGTCTTCTCGCTCATCAGGCGCTCTCCACCGTCTCGATGCCCAGCTCGCGCTCGCGCATCAGGGTGTAGATCCGGGCGATGTCCTTACGGACGGACTTGAGCCGACCGTGGTTCTCGAGCTGGCCCGTCGCCGCCTGGAAGCGGAGATTGAACAGCTCTTCCTTGGCCTCGCGGAGCTTGTTGAGAAGCTCCTCGCCGCCCAGTTCGCGCAGCTCGGACGCCTTGGTACCGGCCGACATCACGACTCACCTGCCTCGCGCCGAACGATCCGGCACTTCATCGGAAGCTTGTGAGCAGCGCGGGTAAGCGCCTCACGAGCAATCTTCTCGTTCGGGTAGGACAGCTCGAACATCACCCGACCGGGCTTGACGTTCGCGATCCACCACTCGGGAGAACCCTTACCGGAACCCATGCGGGTCTCGGCAGGCTTCTTCGTCAGGGGGCGGTCCGGGTAGATGTTGATCCAGACCTTGCCGCCACGCTTGATGTGGCGGGTCATCGCGATACGAGCTGCCTCGATCTGGCGGTTCGTCACGTACGCCGGGGTCAGCGCCTGGATGCCGTACTCGCCGAACGCAACCTGCGTGCCACCCTTGGACATACCGCTGCGCTTCGGGTGGTGCTGCTTGCGGTGCTTGACCCTACGGGGGATCAGCATTTCGGTCAGGCCTCCGTTCCGGTGCTCTCAGCCGGAGCAGCGGCGGCGGGAGCCTCGGCCTTGGGGGCCTCGGCTGCCGGCGCGGACTGCTGCGGCTTGCGACCGCGACCGCCACGCTCGCCACCGCGGCCACCGCGGCCGGCCGGGCGGTCAGCGCCGCCACGGGCCGGGCGGTTGCCAGCGCGGGCAGCAGCGTTCTCGGCGCGGACCTCGGCGATGTTCTTGACGTCGCCCTTGTAGATCCAGACCTTCACACCGATGCGGCCGAAGGTCGTCTTGGCCTCGAAGAAGCCGTAGTCGACGTTCGCGCGGAGCGTGTGCAGGGGCACACGGCCCTCGCGGTAGAACTCCGAGCGGGACATCTCGGCGCCGCCGAGGCGGCCACCGCACTGGATCTTGATGCCCTTGGCGCCGGCCTTCATCGAGCTCTGCATGCTCTTGCGCATGGCACGACGGAAGGAGACGCGGGAGGAGAGCTGCTCGGCGACGGCCTGGGCCACCAGCTGAGCGTCCACCTCGGGGTTCTTGACCTCGAGGATGTTCAGCTGGACCTGCTTGCCGGTCAGCTTCTCCAGCTCGCCACGGATGCGGTCGGCCTCGGCGCCACGGCGACCGATGACGATGCCCGGGCGGGCGGTGTGGATGTCAACGCGGACGCGGTCGCGGGTGCGCTCGATCTCGACCTTCGAGATGCCGGCCCGCTCCATGCCCTTCGTCATCATGCGACGAATGGCGACGTCTTCCTTGACGTAGTCCTTGTACAGCTTGTCGGCGTACCAACGGGACTTGAAGTCCGTGGTAATGCCGAGCCGGAACCCGTGCGGGTTTACCTTCTGGCCCATTACCGGGTTCCTTCCTTGCTGCTGACGACCACGGTGATGTGGCTGGTCCGCTTACGGATCCGGTAGGCACGGCCCTGAGCACGCGGACGGAACCGCTTCAGGGTCGGGCCCTCGTCCACGTACGCCTCGCTGATGACCAGCGAAGAGGCGTCGGTGTGGTCGTAGTTGTGTGCGGCGTTGGCAATGGCGCTGTCCAGCACCTTGCCAACCGGCACGCTCGCGGCCTGCGGGGCGAAACGCAGGACCGCCTGAGCCTCCGTGGCATCCATGCCACGGATGAGGTCCACCACGCGGCGGGCCTTCATGGGCGTGACGCGGATGTACCGCGCCTGGGCCCTGGCTTCCATGGTTGTCCCTTCGGTGTAAGTCATAGTCGTTTCCACCCCGCGGTTAGCGGCGCTTCGACTTCCGGTCGTCCTTGACGTGGCCGCGGAAGGTGCGAGTCGGCGAGAACTCGCCGAGCTTGTGGCCGACCATCGACTCGGTGACGAACACCGGGACGTGGATCTTGCCGTTGTGCACCGCGATGGTGTGACCCAGCATGGCCGGGACGATCATCGAGCGACGGGACCAGGTCTTGATGACGTTCTTGGTGCCTGCCTCGTTCTGTACGTCCACCTTCTTGATGAGGTGGCCGTCGACGAAGGGCCCCTTCTTGAGACTGCGCGGCATCTAAACCCGCTCCTAGCGCTTCTTGTTCGTCTTGCGGCGGCGGACGATGTACTTGCTCGATGCCTTCTTCGGCGAGCGAGTACGACCCTCCTTCTGACCCCACGGCGAGACCGGGTGGCGACCACCGGAGGTCTTGCCCTCACCACCACCGTGCGGGTGGTCAACCGGGTTCATCGCGACACCGCGGACGGTCGGGCGGACGCCCTTCCAGCGCATGCGGCCGGCCTTGCCCCAGTTGATGTTCGACTGCTCGGCGTTGCCGACCTCACCGATGGTGGCGCGGCAGCGGGCGTCGACCAGGCGGATCTCACCCGACGGCATACGAAGGTGGGCCATGGTGCCCTCCTTCGCCAGCAGCTGCACGGAGGCACCCGCGGAACGGGCGAACTTCGCGCCGCCGCCGGGCCGCAGCTCGATGGCGTGGATGGTCGTACCGACCGGGATGTTGCGCAGCGCCAGGTTGTTGCCGGGCTTGATGTCGGCGGCCGGGCCGTTCTCGACACGGTCGCCCTGCGTCAGGCCACGCGGCGCGATGATGTAGCGCTTCTCGCCGTCCGCGTAGTGCAGGAGCGCGATGCGCGCGGTGCGGTTCGGGTCGTACTCGATGTGCGCGACCTTGGCCGGCACGCCGTCCTTGTCGTGACGACGGAAGTCGATCACTCGGTAGGCGCGCTTGTGGCCACCGCCCTGGTGGCGAACGGTCACACGACCGGCGTTGTTACGGCCGCCCTTGCTGTGCAGGGGGCGGACCAGCGACTTCTCCGGCGTGGACCGCGTGATCTCGACAAAGTCGGCGACGCTGGAGCCACGACGGCCCGGGGTCGTCGGCTTGTACTTGCGGATACCCATTTCTCAGTCCTCGTCCGATTCCGGACGACTCGACCTCCGTCAGGAGGTCGGGCCGCCGAAGATGTCGATACGGTCGCCCTCGGCGAGGGTCACGATGGCGCGCTTGGTGTCAGCGCGCTTGCCGAAACCGGTCTTGGTGCGCTTGCGCTTACCCTGCCGGTTGATCGTGTTGACCCCGGTGACCTTGACCGAGAAGACCGCTTCCACGGCCTGCTTGATCTGGGTCTTGTTGGAGCCGGGCGCGACGATGAACGTGTACTTGTTCTCGTCGAGCAGCGCGTAGCTCTTCTCGGAAACGACCGGCTTGACGAGAACGTCGCGCGGGTCCGAGTAGGTCTTGCTGGTAACGGTCGCCTCGCTCATCAGGCGTCGCTCCCTTCGGTCTCAGCGGTCTGGGGGCCAGACACGAAGGACTCGAAGGCGGCCTGAGTGAAGACCACGTCGTCAGAGACGATCACGTCGTACGTGTTCAGCTGGCCCGGCTCCAGGATGTGCACCTGGGGCAGGTTGCGGGCGGACAGCCACGCGGCCTCGTCGGCACGGTCGACGACCAGGAGCAGGTTCTTGCGCTCCGAGATCTTGCCGAACAGCGTCTTCGCGGCCTTCGTGGAGACTGCACCGTCGACCACGCCGGTGACGACGTGGATACGGGAGTGGCGTGCCCGGTCGGAGAGGGCACCGCGCAGGGCGGCGGCCTTCATCTTCTTCGGGGTCCGCTGCGAGTAGTCACGCGGCTGCGGGCCGTGGACGACGCCACCGCCGGCGAACTGCGGCGCACGGGTCGAACCCTGGCGCGCGCGGCCGGTGCCCTTCTGGCGGTACGGCTTGCGGCCACCACCACGGACTTCGCCGCGGGTCTTGGTCTTGTGCGTGCCCTGACGGGCAGCTGCCAGCTGTGCGACAACGACCTGGTGGATCAGCGGAACGCTGGTCTTCGCGTCGAAGATCTCCGAGGGGAGCTCGACGGTACCGGCCTTGTCGCCTGCCGGCGAAAGGATGTCAATGGTGCTCATTACCTCAAGCCCCCTTGGCCGCGGTACGGACCAGGACGAGGCCGCCGTTCGGACCGGGAACTGCGCCCTTGATGAGGAGCAGACCCTTCTCCGCGTCAACCGCGTGGATGGTCAGGTTCTGGGTGGTGACACGCTCGTTGCCCATGCGACCCGCCATGCGCATGCCCTTGAAGACACGGCCGGGGGTGGCACAGCCGCCGATGGAGCCGGGCATGCGGTGCACACGGTGGGCACCGTGGGACGCCTTGCCGCCCTTGAAGTTGTGACGCTTCATCACACCGGCGAAGCCCTTGCCCTTGCTCTTGCCCGTGACGTCAACCTTGACGCCGGACTCGAACACCTCGGCAGTGACCTCCTGGCCCAGCGTGTACTCGCTGGCGTCAGGGGTGCGGAGCTCCACCAGGTGGCGGCGCGGGGTCACGTCGGCCTTGGCGAAGTGGCCCTTGAGGGGCTTGTTCACCTTGCGCGGGTCGATCTCGCCGAAGGCGATCTGGACCGCCTCGTAGCCGTCGCTGTCGTTGGTGCGGACCTGGGTGACGACGCAGGGCCCGGCCTTGACGACGGTCACCGGGACGACCCGGTTGTTCTCGTCCCAGACCTGGGTCATGCCGAGCTTCTCGCCCAGGACGCCCTTAATGTTCTTAGCCATCTCGCGCGTCACCTCAGAGCTTGATCTCGATGTCGACGCCCGCCGGCAGGTCGAGACGCATCAGCGAGTCAACCGTCTTCGGCGTGGGGTCGAGGATGTCGATGAGGCGCTTGTGCGTGCGCATCTCGAAGTGCTCGCGCGAGTCCTTGTACTTGTGCGGCGACTTGATGACGCAGTACACGTTCTTCTCAGTGGGCAGCGGCACCGGGCCCGCGACCGACGCACCAGTGCGGGTCACCGTCTCGACGATCTTCTTCGCCGAGGAGTCGATGACCTCGTGGTCGTAGGCCTTGAGCCGGATGCGGATCTTCTGTCCCGCCATGGCTACTAGTAGTCCTGTCTCTCATAACGCCCTGGAACCCGGGGGTTCTAAGGACTCCGTCTCCGACCCACGCGGTCGGGCGTGTCGCATCCCCTCTACGCAGATCTCCCGAAGGATTTCCCAACCAAGGGGGTGCGGGCCCGAGGACCGCGAGACCGGGGGCGGAACACCCACCGGGTGCCTGGCCGGTGCCCCACTGACGCTTCCCGGAAGATTCCCGTACGTCCGACCCGCAGGGGGTCGACGAGTACTGTGGGACTCGCTTCCGGTCCTCCCGGCGGGAGGCGCGCAGCATTGACACTCAACCGAGCAACCTGGTCAGTGTGCCATACGGGGTGTGAGCCTGGCCAATCGGGCGGAGGATCTTACCCCGCGTGGTCGCCCGGTCAAACGCGGGCGCGCAGCGGGAGCAGTGCCGGGCACCGCTCATCGTAATTCGGTCGAGCGTCGTACGAACCCGCCCCTACAGTGACCGGCCGGGCACGCCGTCGTCATCAGGGGCATCGATCATGCGTACGCACTATCCGCGCACCGCGCATCTGCCCTGGTCCCCGGGGGCCACCTCGGACGACGTACGGATCGCGGACCTCTCCGGGCTGACCGGTCGCGAGGTCGTCGTCACCGAGAAGCTGGACGGCGAGAACACCACGCTCTACGCCGACGGACTCCACGCACGCTCTCTCGATTCCGCCCATCACCCCTCACGGGGGTGGGTGAAGGCGCTGCAGGGCCGGATCGGGGCCCGCATACCCGAGGGGTGGCGGGTGTGCGGCGAGAACATGTTCGCGCGCCATTCGATCCCGTACGACGGCCTGGAGAGCTTCTTCTACGGCTTCTCCGTCTGGGACGGGGAGCACTGCCTGGGCTGGGACCGGACCGTCGCCTTCCTGCGCGAGCTGGGGATTCCCGTGCCGCCGGTGCTGTGGCGGGGAGTGTTCGACACGCGGGCCGAGAAGGCGCTGCGGGCGCTCGGGCCGGACACCGGGCGGCAGGAGGGGTACGTCGTACGGCCCGCGGACGGCTTCGACGCACCGGACTTCGGGCGCCGGGTGGCGAAGTGGGTGCGGCCCGGCCACGTGCAGACCGATACGCACTGGATGCACGCCTCCGTCGTGGAGAACGGGCTCGGCCCGGCCGCCGCCCTGTGGGCCGTACGGTCGGGGGCACCGGTCGACGCGGCGGCACTGGCCGACGCGGCAGGCACGGCACCGGGGGACGCCGGGGCTGCCGTCGCGATGGGCGATTCCCTCGACGCGCTGGGCCGGACGGGCGACGACCGGCTGACCGGCGTACTGGCCGCGCTGCTGCACCGCGGACGGCGTACGGAACTGGCGCCCGCGCTGGCGGGTGCGCTGGGGATGCCATCGGCCCGGCGTATCGCGGATCTCGTCGGACTGCACCCCGCACTGCACCGCCCGTACCCGGACGAGGAGCGCAGGACCGGCCTGGTCCGGATGTCGTTCGCCGCCGATCTGCCACTGCTGCACGCGCTGGCCGCCGCCGTGGCGGACACCGTCGGAACGCGTGAACAGGTGGAGTGGTCGGCGCTGCACGCGGAGGATGTACGGGAACCGGCCGGGCTGCGCGAGGCATTCGCGGATCTGGAGCCGGCGGCCGCCGACCGCTGCCGGGCGCAGGCACGTGAGGCATACGCCCTGGGCCGGATCACCACCGCCGAGGAGGCCGTCGCCGCGACTTGGCGGTGGCGGACCGGGGACTTCCCGCGCCTGGTCCATCTGGTCGGCCCCTCAGGCAGCGGCAAGAGCACCTTCGCGCGCGCTCTGCCCGGTGTCGACACGTATCTCTCGCTCGACGACCTGCGGCTGGCCCGGGGATCGCGCGCCGATCAGAAGGCCAACGGGGAGGTGCTGCGCGAGGGGCTCGACCGGCTGGACACCGCGCTCGCCGCGGGTGGCACGGTCGTCTGGGACGCCACCTCGCTCAACACGCACCAGCGCTCCCTGGTGCATACGGTCGCCCGGCGCAGGGACGCGCTGCTCACCCACGCCGTGGCCCTGGTCGACGAGGCGGAACTGATCCGGCGCAACGAACGCCGCACCCACCCGGTGCCCCCACAGGTGCTGGCCTCGCAGCTGCACCGGTTCGTGCCCCCGTACCCCGGCCAGGCGCACCGCACCTGGTACATCGGCGCGAGCGGAACCGTGGAGGACAGGGCGTAGATGCGTACCAGCGAGGAGATCTACCACCGGGTCCGCTGGGACGCCCGGTTCGACCCGGCGTGCTTCGTGATGGGCGTGGCACAGCGCGGGACCGTGCCCAAACGGGTGCCGCTGCCCCGGTTCACGCCCGGCGGGGACATTCCCTGGCACCGGGTGCTGTTCTTCGAGGCCGACGGTGAGGTGGTCTGGGACCGGTCCTCGGGCGTGGACCGGATCGACGCGACGGACGCCGGACGGGTACGCACCCCGCGCCGGCTGCCGTCCCCGTACTTCACCTCTCGTACGCCGCACGCGTACTGCGTACCGGAGGCCGCCTGGACACCCGTGCCCGAGGACGCACCGGCGCCCGCGCGGTCCGCTTCCCTGGCGCTGCTGACCTGGAACACCCTCTGGGACCGCTACGACAGCGACCGCATCGACACCGCCCGGCGCCGGCCACTGCTCCTCGACGCCCTGCACGCGGCGAACGCGGATGTCATCGCTCTCCAGGAGGCCGAACCCGCCCTGCTCGGCCTGCTGTTGGCCACGCCCTGGGTCCGCGAGAGCTACACCCTCTGGGCCGACCCGGCCGGGCGGGATGTCGCCGACTGCGGTCTCCTGCTGCTCAGCAGAGTCCCCGTGCGGGAGGCGGGCCTGCATGTCCTCGGCCCGCACAAGGCGGTCGCCGCCGTGGTCGTGGAGACCGCGGAAGGACCGGTCACGGTCTCCGTCACCCATCTCAGCAGCGACCACTCGGCGAACGGCGCCACCCGGCGCGATGCCGAACTGGCCGATCTGGCAGCGGGGTTGGCCGCGATCGAGGGTGATGTGATGCTGCTCGGCGACTTCAACGACGGCGGCGACACTCCGCAGGACCGGCTGGGGATGGCGGATGCCTGGAGCCGGGTGCGCGGCGCGGACGACCGGACGCCGACCTTCGATCCGTCCGTCAACCCGCTGGCCGCCGTCTCTTCCCTGACGGGGCGTGCGTCCCGGCTGGACCGGGTGCTGGTCCGCTCGGAGCGGCTGCGGCCCGTGTCGGCGGCGCTGCTGGGCGACGTACCGACGCCGGACGGGCTGTATGTGTCGGACCACTTCGGGGTACGGGTGGAGCTGACCGGGGCGCCGGAGGACGGATCGGAATCCGACGCGGCGGAGATCGTCCGCCGGGTGAGCGCCGCCCTGCCCGACGGCCGCGTCCATCCGGTCGGCTCGCGGCGGATGGGCTGTGCGCTGCCCGGCGCCGATGTGGACCTGGTCGCGGCGCTGCCCGGTGACGGGGATCTCCGGGGGACACGGGAGCGGCTGACCGCTGCTCTGCCGGAGGCCGTCGGTCTGCGCGAGGTGACCGGTGCGCGCGTACCCGGTCTGCGTTTCTGCCTCGACGGGCTCCGGGTGGACCTGGTGACCGTCGCGACCGGTGAGCTCTCCCCGGACGTGGCGGTCGCCCGCCGTACCGAACTGGGCGAGGTGGCGGCCACGGCGCTCAGCGCGGTGAGCGACGCGGACGCGGTGCTCGCGGCGGCGGACCCGCACCGGGCCGCGTTCACCCGCCTCGCGCGCGAGGTGAAGGCCTGGGCCCGGGCACGCGGCCTGGACTCCGCACCGTGCGGCGGGCTGCCCGGCCTCGCCTGGTCCGTACTGGCGGCCCGCACCGCCCACGAGGCCGGTGATCTGCCGCCGCTGCCCCTGCTCCGGCACTTCTTCGCGACCTGGGCCGTGTGGGACTGGAACCGGCCGGTCGGGTCCGGGGAGGCGGGTGAACTCCCCCTCACTGTGCTGACCCCGACCGCCCCCGTCCGCCCCTGCACCTCGCAGGTCTCCCCCGCAGGCCGCGACCTCATCGCCGAGGAGCTCTTCCGCGCCTGGGAGATCCTGGAGTCCGCCGCCGTCTGCGGCCCCGTGCCGCACGCCCTGCTCTGCGCCCCGCCGCCCCTGCACCTCCGTCACGCCGCCTGGGCGATCGTCTCGGTACGCCCAGGCCCCGACGAGGGCCGCTTCCGGGGCCGGCTCCTGGCCCTGCTCGCCGCTCTCGCCGAAGCGGGCTCCCCGGACGCCCACGCCTGGCCCCGCCCGTTCGGCGCGGACGCGTCCCACACCCAGTACGCCATCGGCCTGGGACGGACCCCGCCGGACGAGGCCCGGCTCGCGGAGATCGGCGCCCGGCTGCTGCGTGGCATCCCGGAAGCGGGCCTGCGCCGGGCGGGCCGGGGCGCGGCACCGGAGCTGCGGTGACGGAAACCGGCGGCAACCCACCTGCGAGAATCCATCCGTGAACAACAGCACCGTCGCGGCCTGGGCCCTGCGCCCCGCCGAGCCGGAGGACGTCGAGGTCATGGCCGAGCTGAGGGCCACCGTGATGCGCCCCGACCTGGAGCGGCTCGGGTGCTACGACGAGCACCGCGTACGGCAGCGGCTGCGGGACGTCTACGCACCGGAGCACACCTCGGTCGTCGTCGCGGACGGCGAGTTCGCGGGCTGCGTCACCCTGCGGCCGGTCGAGGACGGGCTGTGGCTGGAGAACTTCTATCTCTCCCCCACCCTCCAGGGCCGCGGCATCGGTACCGCCGTGCTGCGCTCGCTGCTCGCGCGGGCCGATGAGGAGGGCGCGACCGTCCGCCTGAACGTACTGCGGGGCAGCGCCGCCCGCCCGCTCTACGAACGGCACGGGTTCACCGAGGAACGACAGGACCCGGTCGACGTGTTCATGGTGCGTACGCCCGCACGCTAGGCCGTCCGGGCCCTTCGGCCCACACCTGTAAAACCCCAGGCAACCCACCCCCGGGAATCTCCGTCTATCCCCCCGCAGCAGCGGCCGGCCCCCCTGCCGCCGCCTGCACGGGATTCGGTACGCAGCGCAGGGCCGCACGCCTGCCCGCTGCGGGGGAATTGGACGGAGCACGGTGTGACGGACGAACCTGCGCTGCGCGCATCTCCCACAAGAATGTCGCGGCGCACTCTTATGACGGCGGCCGGTGCGATGAGCCTGGCGGTCCTCGGTGCCTGCACCGTGCCCGCCTCGCCCCGCCGCCGCAACCCCACCGCGAATCCGATGCCCGGCCTGCCGATCAGCCCCTCGCACCCGGCCCTGATGATGCAGATCCTCGCCCATCCGGACGACGACCTGTACTTCATGAACCCGGACACCCAGCAGGCCCTCGACGCCGGGACACCGCTGGTCTGCGTCTATCTGACCGCGGGCGAGGCCACCGGCGTCAACCGCGTCCCCGGCCGGCCGTTGCCCGCCCCCGACAAGGCGGCGTACTCCTCCTCTCGTCACCAGGGGCTCCGCCAGGCGTACGCGACACTGCTCGGCCTCGGCAGGTTCACGGAGTGGCAGAAGTCCGTCATCGATCTCCATGGCAACCATCGCGCCGAGATCAACCGCCTCGGAAACGGCGCCCACAGGGTCGAGCTGATCTTCATCAACACCGCCATGCACACCTCGTACGGGCGCCTCGGGCTGCCCAGCCTCTGGCAGGACCGGCGGCTCGTCCTGCCCACCGTCGTAGCCGACAATTCTCCGCTCCAGAAAGCGGGTTCGTACACCTACGACGGGCTCATCGACGTCCTGGACGGGCTGTTCGACCGTTATCGGCCGAGCATCGTGCACACCATGGACCCGGACCCCGACATCCAGCACAGCAGCGAGCTCGTCCGGCGACGGGACAGCGAGCAGAAGGGTTACTCCGACCACCCCGACCACACCGCGACGGCGTTGTTCACCTGGACGGCGCTGATCCGGTGGGTGGCCCGGACCACCGCCGTGGGCGGGGGTGTACCCAGCTTCGCCACCACGGCGTTCCGCGGCTACTACAACCGGCACTGGCCCAAGAACCTGCCCCCCGCCGTGCTGGCCGAGAAGGCGTCGCACCTGGTGCCGTACGGGGGCTCGGCCGAATGGCGGTGCGGCAACCCGGCGGGCTGCGGGGACTACAACGTGGGCGGCAACCGGCCGCTCACCAACCGGAAGGGCTGGGTACGGTCCACCCACTACCGCTACCCGGGCCCACGGCCCGTCGTCGCCACCGCCCCGGACGGCCGGCTCGTGGCGTACGGGGTGCTGGGACTGCGGGCGGTGCGCTGGCGCGAGAGCGCGCCGGGCAGCGGGGTGTGGAAGACACCGGACGACCTCGGCGGCGGCCCGCTCGCACCGATCCTGGGCGGCGCACTCCTGCCGGACGGGCGGCAGCTGCTCTTCGGGCTGCGGTTCGCCGCGCTCGGCGGACACGGCGGGGACAACGAACGCGAGATCGTCGTGCTGGAACAGCGCTCCCCCGGCGGCGACTTCCGTGCCTGGCGGGGGCTGGGCAACCCCGAGCCGAATGGGGAGACCGGACGCCGGATCGGCGTCCCGGTCGCGGTCGCCGCCCCTGACGGGCGCGTCCATCTCTTCGTACGGAACGCGGAGAAGGGCCTCAGTACGCGGGTACGGGACACGGACGGCCGGTGGAGCGGGTGGCGGGACACGGGCGGGGGTGAGGTCCAGGACGGGCTGGCCGCCGTGGTGGACGACGCGGGGTGCGTCCATGTCTTCGCGGCGGGCCGTTACGCGGTGCATCACTGGACGCAGGACGCGCCCGGGGATGAGGTCACCGCACGCACCCAGATCAGCGGGGTACCGGTGCCGGCGGACGGCCCGGCCGCACTGCCCGGTGCGGACGGGACCGTCGAGCTGTTCTACCGCGCGGCCGCGAAGGCCCGCCTGACGACCGTGATGACCGGGGAGACGGCTGACGAGACCGGCATCGACGGATACGGGCGGCTGATCAAGGACCGGGTGGGCTTCGACGGGTACGGGCCGGTGTCCGCCGCGGGGTCGCCTCGCGGCCCGGTGCTGCTCGGCCGCACCGAGAAGGGCCTGATCCAGCTCCGTACATCCCGAGGGATCTCCGTACGCAAGCACGGGCCGGTGGCGCTGGACGGGCCCGCGCTGCATGTCGGCAGGGACGGGCGGCCGGCGGTGGTGGCCCTGGGGCCCGACGCCCTGCCGTGGCTCTGGCGCCCCTGAGAAGTCTCGGAACATACCGAAGGGCCCCGGTCCACCGCTTGCGCGGCGGGCCGGGGCCCTCCTTGGTGCTCTGTGCGGAGCAACCAGGTCAGACAGTCAGGTAATTACTTGACGATCTTGGTGACCTGGCCGGCGCCCACGGTCCGGCCACCCTCACGGATGGCGAACTTCAGGCCCTCTTCCATGGCGACGGGCTGGATCAGCGCGACGTTCATGACGGTGTTGTCGCCCGGCATGACCATCTCGGTGCCCTCGGGAAGGGTCACAACGCCCGTCACGTCCGTGGTACGGAAGTAGAACTGCGGGCGGTAGTTGTTGAAGAAGGGGGTGTGACGGCCACCCTCGTCCTTCGACAGGATGTAGGCCTGGGCCTCGAACTCGGTGTGCGGCGTGACCGAACCGGGCTTGATGATGACCTGGCCGCGCTCGACGTCCTCGCGCTTGATGCCACGGAGGAGCAGACCGACGTTCTCACCGGCCTGGCCCTCGTCGAGCAGCTTGCGGAACATCTCGATGCCGGTGACCGTGGTGGTGGTCTTCTCGGTCTTGATACCGACGATGTCGACGGTCTCGTTGACCTTCAGGACACCACGCTCGATACGACCGGTGACGACGGTGCCACGACCGGTGATCGTGAAGACGTCCTCGATCGGCATCAGGAACGGCTTGTCGACGTCGCGCTCGGGCTGCGGGATCGACTCGTCGACGGCCTTCATCAGGTCGAGGACGGTCTGGCCCCACTCCTTGTCGCCCTCAAGAGCCTTGAGCGCCGAGACCTTGACGACCGGAAGGTCGTCGCCCGGGAACTCGTACTCGGAGAGGAGCTCACGGACCTCGAGCTCGACGAGCTCCAGGATCTCCTCGTCGTCCACCATGTCGGCCTTGTTCAGGGCGACAACGATGTACGGAACGCCGACCTGGCGGGCCAGGAGCACGTGCTCCTTGGTCTGCGGCATCGGGCCGTCGGTGGCGGCGACCACGAGGATGGCGCCGTCCATCTGCGCCGCACCCGTGATCATGTTCTTGATGTAGTCGGCGTGACCCGGGCAGTCGACGTGCGCGTAGTGACGCGACTCCGTCTGGTACTCGACGTGCGCGATCGAGATCGTGATACCGCGCTGGCGCTCCTCGGGAGCCTTGTCGATCTGGTCGAAGGCCGAGGCCTCGTTCAGGTCCGGGTACGCGTCGTGCAGCACCTTGGTAATGGCGGCCGTGAGGGTCGTCTTACCGTGGTCAATGTGACCGATGGTGCCGATGTTGACGTGCGGCTTAGTCCGCTCGAACTTCGCCTTCGCCACTGGGTCCTCCTGTGGAGTGGTTCTGTACGCCTTGCTTCATCGGCGCCAGGTGATCTTTGCTGGGATGCCGGGGCCGGGGGCATTCACCGCATTGCTTGCGCTCTGCGACGAATGCCCCACCAGGCTCCGGTGACAAGCCTAAAGCGTGAGCTCGGGAGAGTTACTCGCCCTTGGCCTTCGCGATGATCTCCTCGGCGACGTTCCGCGGAACCTCGGCGTAGGAGTCGAACTGCATCGAGTAGCTTGCGCGACCCGAGGTCTTGCTGCGGAGGTCTCCGACGTAGCCGAACATCTCCGAAAGGGGCACGAGGCCCTTCACGACGCGAGCGCCGCTGCGCTCCTCCATGGCCTGGATCTGGCCACGGCGGGAGTTGATGTCACCGATGACATCGCCCATGTAGTCCTCGGGCGTGGTCACCTCGATGGCCATCATCGGCTCGAGGAGCACGGGGGACGCCTTGCGGGCACCCTCCTTGAACGCCTGCGAACCGGCGATCTTGAACGCCAGCTCGGAGGAGTCGACCTCGTGGTAGCCACCGTCGAGAAGGATGACGCGGACGCCGACCATCTCGTAGCCGGCCAGGATGCCGAACTGCATGGCTTCCTGAGCACCCGCGTCCACCGAGGGGATGTACTCACGGGGGATGCGGCCACCGGTGACCTTGTTGACGAACTCGTACGAGGCCTCGCCGCCCTCGATGGGCTCGATCGCGATCTGCACCTTGGCGAACTGACCGGTACCACCGGTCTGCTTCTTGTGGGTGTAGTCGATGCGCTCGACGGCCTTGCGGATCGTCTCGCGGTACGCGACCTGGGGCTTGCCGACGTTCGCCTCGACGCGGAATTCGCGCTTCATGCGGTCGACGAGCACCTCGAGGTGAAGCTCGCCCATACCACCGATGATGGTCTGGCCGGTCTCCTCGTCGGAGTGCACCTGGAAGGACGGGTCCTCCTCGGAGAGGCGCTGGATGGCGACACCCAGCTTCTCCTGGTCACCCTTGGACTTGGGCTCGATGGCGACCTGAATGACCGGCGCCGGGAAGTCCATGGACTCCAGGATGACCGGGTTCTTGTCGTCACACAGCGTCTCACCGGTGGTGGTCTGCTTCAGGCCCATGACGGCGATGATGTCGCCGGCGCCCACCGACTCGATCTCCTCACGCTTGTTCGCGTGCATGCGGTAGATCTTGCCGATGCGCTCCTTCTTGCCCTTGACGGAGTTCAGCACCGAGGTGCCGGACTCCAGGCGGCCCGAGTAGACCCGGACGAAGGTGAGCTTGCCGAGGTGCGGGTCGCTCATGATCTTGAACGCGAGGGCCGCGAGCGGCTCGTCGTCGGACGGCTTGCGCTTGACGACCTCCTCCGGGTCCTTGACGCCGTGGCCCTCGATGGCCTCGACGTCCAGGGGGGAGGGGAGGTAGCGCACGACGGCGTCGAGCAGGGGCTGGACGCCCTTGTTCTTGAACGCGGTGCCGCAGAACACGGGGGTGACGGTCGTCTCGCCGCCCTTGCCCGAGTTGATGGTGATGCGACGGATGCCCTCGTAGAGCTGCTCCACGGAAGGCTCTTCGCCCTCCAGGTAGAGCTCCATGAGCGCCTCGTCGTTCTCCGCGGAGGCCTCGAGGAGCTTGCCGCGGTACTCCTCGGCCTTCTCCACGAGGTTCGCGGGGATGTCGACGATGTCGTACGCCTCGCCCTTGGTCGCCTCGACGGGGTAGACGAACGCCTTCATCGTCACGAGGTCGACGACACCCGTGAAGTCGGCCTCGGCACCGATCGGGAGCTGCATGACGATCGGGGTCGCGCCGAGGCGGTCCGTGATCATCTGGACGCAGCGGAAGAAGTCGGCGCCGGTGCGGTCGAGCTTGTTGACGAAGCAGATACGCGGCACGCCGTAGCGGTCCGCCTGACGCCAGACGGTCTCGGACTGCGGCTCGACGCCGGCGACACCGTCGAACACGGTGACGGCACCGTCGAGGACGCGGAGCGAACGCTCCACCTCGACGGTGAAGTCGACGTGACCCGGGGTGTCGATGATGTTGATGGTGTGGTCAACATCATTGAGCGGCCAGTGGCAGGTCGTCGCGGCGGACGTGATCGTGATGCCGCGCTCCTGCTCCTGCTCCATCCAGTCCATCGTGGCAGCGCCGTCGTGGACTTCACCGATCTTGTACGAGACGCCGGTGTAGAAGAGGATCCGCTCAGTGGTGGTCGTCTTGCCCGCGTCGATGTGGGCCATGATCCCGATGTTGCGGACCTTGGCCAGGTCAAGCGAAGTGGTGGCCATAAGGCTCAATCTTCTCTCGGTCTCGATGTGGGTAGCGACTACCAGCGGTAGTGCGCGAAGGCCTTGTTGGACTCGGCCATCTTGTGGGTGTCCTCGCGCTTCTTGACGGCAGCGCCAAGACCGTTGGAGGCGTCGAGCAGCTCGTTCATGAGGCGCTCGGTCATGGTCTTCTCGCGGCGGGCGCGGGAGTAACCCACGAGCCAGCGCAGCGCGAGGGTGGAGGCGCGACCGGGCTTGACCTCGATCGGCACCTGGTAGGTGGCGCCACCGACACGGCGGGACTTGACCTCGAGCGAGGGCTTGACGTTCTCAAGCGCGCGCTTCAGCGTGATGACCGGGTCGTTGCCGGTCTTCTCGCGGAGGCCCTCCATGGCGCCGTACACGATCCGCTCGGCGGTGGAACGCTTGCCGTCCAGCAGGATCTTGTTGATCAGCGAGGTGACAAGAGGAGAGTTGTAGACCGGGTCGATGATGACCGGGCGCTTCGGGGCGGGGCCCTTACGAGGCATTCTTACTTCTCCTTCTTGGCGCCGTAGCGGCTGCGGGCCTGCTTGCGGTTCTTGACACCCTGGGTGTCGAGCGAGCCGCGGATGATCTTGTAACGAACACCCGGCAGGTCCTTCACACGGCCACCACGCACGAGCACGATGGAGTGCTCCTGCAGGTTGTGTCCCTCACCCGGGATGTAGGCCGTGACCTCGATACCGGAGGTCAGACGCACACGCGCGACCTTACGGAGTGCCGAGTTCGGCTTCTTCGGGGTGGTCGTGAACACACGCGTGCAGACGCCGCGGCGCTGGGGCGAACCCTCGAGCGCGGGCGTCTTGTTCTTCTCGACCTTGTCCTGCCGGCCCTTCCGGACCAGCTGCTGGATCGTAGGCACTACTTCTCCGGTTTCTGTGTGCCGTTCGTGAAACTAACCTGGAACGTCACCGACCCACGCGGTCGGGTGTGTCGAATGCTGCAGGCTCCTGCCGCAAGGCAGAAGGGAGCGCAGATTGCGGTGGCCACTGACGGACTCGCCATGCGGTTGAGGACACGCACACGAGCCCAGGCACACCCCAGGCACAAGGTCTGAGCGTACCTACCTCGTCGACTCCGGTCAAAACAAATGCTGTCCACCGGGACACGCCGGGACCTTGCTCCGGCTCTGCACGGCTACCTCGGCCGGGCTTTCGGACCGAGCTAGCCGAGGTATTCACCCGAAGCTCAATCCCCTTGTCTGCCCTTCCGCCCGTTGCCATTTAAAAATTTCTGAATCAAGACAAGATCCTCTCGGTCCTTCCGGCGATTGGATCTGCCCTTCCAGGCAGCCACTTCACGGAGCGGACAGAATGGTATGCCCTGGATGAATTCGGCCGCTTCGATCAGTTCGTCGGGCTCCGCGGAGCCCGGCAGCCAGCGGTCGAACACCTCCAGGCAACCACCGAAGAGCAGCACCATACGGCCGTGCCCGGACGGTGCCGGAACAGGTTCGGCCAGACTGACGGCCGTCTTCCACGCCGCTCCCCTCGCCACGACGTCCAGGTCACCCACAGCCTCCCTGAGACCATGAGCCAGCATGGGTCCGCTACCCGCGACCACATAATCACCTGGCGCCAGGTCGAGGGACAGGAGCTTCCGAACGAATGGATGCTCAGTCAGGTCCAAAGGCCCTCCTCCTAGAGGACAGGCAGCCCGACCGCGGATCGAGCAGCCATCCCCATCGCCAGAGACGCAATTACACTGGCCAGCGTACCGATGAGGAAGTATTCCGAGGCGTGCTTGCCGTGATCGTTCGTCGGTACGCGCGCCAGCGACTTGGCCGCCAGGACCAGGGCGGCCGCTTCGGGCTGACCGGCGGCGATGAAGACGAAGAGAAGTCCGCGCTCCAGCAATCCGATGTTCTTGCTGCCGCTCATGAAATCCAGAGCCCTGGTCTTTTCTGGCCCGTCCGGCATCGACTCGACTTCGGCACAGACCGGGGCCGTGGCTGCCTTGGCCAGAGATCCGCCACCGAACACCGCGAGGAGAAGAGCCGACAGAAAGATCGCCGCTCGGTCACTGCGCAACAGATCACTGCCCAAGGTGATCGTCGTCCCGCCGGCCGTCCACAACGACAGCAGCACGGCGGCGAACAGCAGGGTCGCCCCCGCGCGTTTCGTTGCTGGCGAGGAACCCGTGGTCAGGGGAAGTGTGATCGAGAAGCCGGGCGACGGCGTCGGAGCCGAGCGATACAGCAGTACCGATCCATAGGCGAGCAGAACAGCGGTGCCGAACGCCGACCAGGGTTTCGGCTCGTGCGCGTAGGGAGCGATGGTGTACGCGCCGTACAGGGCCACGAAGGACACGGTCAGCCACGGACGAGTCCGCTGCCAGCCTGTTCCCCACGGCAGCGATAACGCCGCCGCTATACCGAAGAACACACGTGCTGTCTCCAAGCCCACCCCCCGTGGTCCACCGTCAAGCCCCTTGACCAAGGGCGAATTTTACCTGGACGGCCTCACGCGCGCCGCGGCTTCACCGAACCGGTGCGTATGCCGAAGGGCGGCCACCCCGTACGAAACGGGGTGACCGCCCTCCGGTCGATCAAGCGACTCGCTTACTGGTTGTACGGACCGTAGTCGTAGTCCTCCAGCGGAACGGCCTGGCCGGAGCCCGTGCCGAACGGCGAGTAGTCGATGTCGTCGTAGCCGACGGCCGAGTACATCGCGGCCTTGGCCTCCTCGGTCGGCTCGACCCGGATGTTGCGGTAGCGGGCCAGACCCGTACCGGCCGGGATGAGCTTACCGATGATGACGTTCTCCTTGAGGCCGATCAGGGAGTCCGACTTGGCGTTGATCGCCGCGTCGGTCAGAACCCTGGTCGTCTCCTGGAAGGACGCCGCCGAGAGCCACGACTCGGTGGCGAGCGAGGCCTTGGTGATACCCATCAGCTGCGGACGGCCGGAGGCGGGGTGACCGCCCTCGGTGACCACACGACGGTTCTCGGTCTCGAACTTCGACCGCTCGACCAGCTCGCCCGGCAGCAGCTCCGCGTCGCCGGACTCGATGATCGTCACGCGGCGCAGCATCTGCCGGATGATGATCTCGATGTGCTTGTCGTGGATCGACACGCCCTGCGAGTTGTACACCTTCTGGACTTCGCCGACCAGGTGGACCTGGACCGCGCGCTGACCGAGGATGCGCAGCACGTCGTGCGGGTTGGTGGCACCCACGGTGAGCTTCTGGCCCACCTCGACGTGGTCGCCCTCGCCCACGAGCAGACGGGCACGCTTCGAGATCGGGAACGGCGTCTCGTCGCTGCCGTCGTCCGGGGTGACGACGATCTTCTTGGTCTTCTCGGTCTCCTCGATACGAATGCGGCCGGCCGCCTCCGAGATCGGGGCGACACCCTTGGGCGTACGGGCTTCGAAGAGCTCGACGACACGGGGCAGACCCTGGGTGATGTCGTCACCGGCCACACCACCGGTGTGGAAGGTACGCATCGTCAGCTGGGTACCGGGCTCACCGATGGACTGGGCGGCGATGATGCCGACCGCCTCACCGATGTCGACCAGCTTGCCGGTGGCGAGCGAGCGTCCGTAGCAGAAGGCACAGGTGCCGACCGCGGACTCACAGGTCAGGACCGAACGGGTCTTGACCTCCTCGACGCCGGCGCCCACCAGGGCGTCGATCAGGACGTCACCGAGGTCGACGTTGGCAGGCGCGATGACCTTGCCGTCGACGACGACGTCCTCGGCGAGCATGCGGGCGTAGACCGAGGTCTCGACGTCCTCCGTCTTGCGGAGCACACCGTCCGCACCCTTGACGGCGATCTTCAGCTTGAGGCCGCGGTCGGTGCCGCAGTCCTCCTCGCGAATGATCACGTCCTGCGAGACGTCCACCAGACGACGGGTCAGGTAACCCGAGTCGGCGGTACGCAGGGCGGTGTCCGCCAGACCCTTACGGGCACCGTGCGTGGAGATGAAGTACTCCAGAACGGTGAGGCCCTCACGGAAGGACGCCTTGATGGGACGCGGAATCGTCTCGTTCTTGGCGTTGGACACCAGACCACGCATACCGGCGATCTGACGCATCTGCATCATGTTTCCTCGGGCACCCGAGTCAACCATCATGAAGATGGGGTTCGTCTTGGGGAAGTTCGCGTTCATCGCCTCGGCAACCTCGTTGGTCGCCTTGGTCCAGATCGCGATGAGTTCCTGCGTGCGCTCGTCCTTGGTGATCAGACCGCGCTCGTACTGCTTCTGGACCTTCTCGTCCTGCGCCTCGTAGCCGGCGACGATCGCCTTCTTGGCCTCGGGGACCACGACGTCGGAGATGGCCACGGTGACACCGGAACGGGTCGCCCAGTAGAAGCCCGCCGCCTTCAGGTTGTCGAGCGTCGCCGCCACGATGACCTTGGGGTAGCGCTCGGCGAGGTCGTTGACGATCTCGGAGAGCTGCTTCTTGCCGACGGAGTAGTCGACGAACGGGTAGTCCTCGGGCAGCAGCTCGTTGAAGAGCGCGCGGCCCAGGGACGTACGCAGCCGGAACGTGTCGCCCTGCTGGTACTCCTGCTCGCCCTCCTCGGCGACCGGCGGCACCCAGCCACGCGGCGGGATGGTGCCCACCGGGAAGCGGATGTCGACCTTCGCCTGGAGCGACAGCTCGCGGGCGTCGAAGGCCATGATCGCCTCGGCCGTGGAACCGAAGGAACGGCCCTGGCCGACGACCTTGCGCTCCTCCTCGTCCGTGGTGAGGAAGAACAGGCCCAGCACCATGTCCTGGGTCGGCATGGTGACGGGACGACCGTCGGCCGGCTTCAGGATGTTGTTCGAGGACAGCATCAGGATGCGGGCCTCGGCCTGCGCCTCCGCGGAGAGCGGCAGGTGCACGGCCATCTGGTCACCGTCGAAGTCCGCGTTGAACGCGGTGCAGACGAGCGGGTGGATCTGGATGGCCTTGCCCTCGACGAGCTGCGGCTCGAAGGCCTGGATGCCGAGGCGGTGCAGGGTCGGTGCACGGTTCAGCAGCACCGGGTGCTCGGCGATGACCTCTTCGAGGACGTCATACACCACGGTGCGGCCACGCTCGACCATGCGCTTGGCCGACTTGATGTTCTGCGCGTGATTCAGGTCGACCAGGCGCTTCATCACGAACGGCTTGAAGAGCTCCAGCGCCATGGCCTTGGGCAGACCGCACTGGTGCAGCTTCAGCTGCGGACCGACGACGATCACGGAACGCGCGGAGTAGTCCACACGCTTACCGAGAAGGTTCTGACGGAAACGACCCTGCTTACCCTTCAGCATGTCGCTGAGGGACTTGAGCGGCCGGTTACCGGGACCGGTGACCGGGCGACCGCGGCGGCCGTTGTCGAACAGCGCGTCGACGGCCTCCTGCAGCATCCGCTTCTCGTTGTTCACGATGATCTCGGGGGCACCGAGGTCAAGGAGACGCTTGAGGCGGTTGTTGCGGTTGATCACACGGCGGTACAGGTCGTTCAGGTCGGAGGTCGCGAAGCGGCCACCGTCCAGCTGAACCATCGGACGCAGGTCCGGCGGGATGACCGGCACGCAGTCGAGCACCATGCCCTTGGGCTTGTTACTGGTCTGCAGGAACGCGGAGACGACCTTGAGGCGCTTGAGCGCACGGGTCTTCTTCTGGCCCTTGCCGGTACGGATGATCTCGCGGAGACGCTCGGCCTCCTCGTCGAGGTCGAACGACTCCAGGCGCTTCTGCAGAGCAGCGGCACCCATGCAGCCGTCGAAGTACGTGCCGAAGCGGTCACGCAGCTCGCGGTAGAGCAGCTCGTCGCCCTCCAGGTCCTGGACCTTGAGGTTCTTGAAGCGGCTCCACACCTCGTCGAGGCGGTCGATCTCGCGCTGCGCACGGTCGCGCAGCTGCTTCATCTCACGCTCGGCACCTTCGCGCACCTTGCGGCGCACGTCGGCCTTGGCACCCTCGGCCTCGAGCTCGGCCAGGTCGGTCTCGAGCTTCTTGGCGCGGGCCTCAAGGTCGGCGTCGCGACGGTTCTCGACCTGCTGACGCTCGACGGAGACGTGTGCCTCCAGCGAGGGCAGGTCACGCGTACGGCGCTCCTCGTCCACGAACGTGATCATGTACGCGGCGAAGTAGATGACCTTCTCGAGGTCCTTCGGCGCGAGATCCAGCAGGTAGCCGAGGCGCGACGGGACGCCCTTGAAGTACCAGATGTGGGTGACGGGAGCGGCAAGCTCGATGTGGCCCATGCGCTCACGACGCACCTTGGCGCGCGTGACCTCGACGCCACAACGCTCACAGATGATGCCCTTGAAGCGGACACGCTTGTACTTGCCGCAGTAGCACTCCCAGTCCCGGGTCGGACCGAAGATCTTCTCGCAGAAGAGACCGTCCTTTTCGGGCTTGAGCGTGCGGTAGTTGATGGTCTCCGGCTTCTTCACTTCGCCGTGGGACCAGGTCCGGATGTCGTCCGCGGTGGCAAGGCCGATCCGCAGCTCGTCGAAGAAGTTGACGTCGAGCACTTGTCGTCAATCCCTCTTTCGGGGGTTCGAGCCCCCTCGCGTCACGCGAGAAATCGGGGCACTTCAGCAATGGTCTGAACGGGTCCGGGGAGAGCCGGCCGGATCACGGGGATCCGGCCGGCCAACCCGTCAGACCTCTTCGACGCTGCTCGGCTCGCGCCGGGACAGGTCGATACCGAGCTCCTCCGCCGCGCGGAAGACGTCCTCGTCCGTGTCGCGCATCTCGATGGACATGCCGTCCGAGGACAGCACCTCCACGTTGAGGCAGAGCGACTGCATTTCCTTGATGAGCACCTTGAAGGACTCGGGAATGCCGGGCTCGGGGATGTTCTCGCCCTTGACGATCGCCTCGTAGACCTTCACGCGGCCGGTCACGTCGTCGGACTTGATCGTCAGCAGTTCCTGGAGGGCGTATGCGGCGCCGTAAGCCTCAAGGGCCCACACCTCCATCTCACCGAAGCGCTGTCCACCGAACTGGGCCTTACCACCCAGCGGCTGCTGGGTGATCATGGAGTACGGGCCCGTCGAACGAGCGTGCAGCTTGTCGTCGACGAGGTGGTGCAGCTTGAGGATGTACATGTACCCGACCGAAACCGGGTCCGGGAACGGCTCACCGGAGCGGCCGTCGAACAGCTTGGCCTTGCCGGAGGGCTGGACCAGGCGGTCGCCGTCGCGGTTCGGGATCGTGGCCTCGAAGAGACCGGAGATCTCGTCCTCGCGCGCACCGTCGAAGACGGGGGTGGCGACGTTGGTGCCGGGGGCGACCTGGTCGGCGCCGATGGCCTGCAGGCGCTTGGCCCACTCGTCACCGAGGCCGGAGACGTCCCAGCCGCGGCTGGCGAGCCAGCCGAGGTGGATCTCCAGGACCTGTCCCGGGTTCATTCGGGACGGAACACCCAGCGGGTTGAGGATGATGTCGACCGGGGTGCCGTCCTCCAGGAACGGCATGTCCTCGATCGGGAGGATCTTCGAGATGACGCCCTTGTTGCCGTGACGGCCGGCGAGCTTGTCACCGTCGGTGATCTTGCGCTTCTGCGCGACGTAGACGCGGACCAGCTGGTTCACGCCCGGCGGCAGCTCGTCGCCCTCTTCGCGGTCGAAGACGCGGACGCCGATGACCTTGCCGATCTCACCGTGCGGCACCTTCAGCGAGGTGTCGCGCACCTCGCGCGCCTTCTCACCGAAGATCGCGCGGAGCAGGCGCTCCTCGGGGGTCAGCTCGGTCTCACCCTTGGGCGTGACCTTGCCGACGAGGATGTCACCGGCGACGACCTCGGCACCGATACGGATGATGCCGCGCTCGTCGAGGTCGGCGAGGACCTCTTCGGAGACGTTCGGGATGTCCCGGGTGATCTCCTCCGGGCCGAGCTTGGTGTCACGGGCGTCGACCTCGTGCTCCTCGATGTGGATCGAGGAGAGGACGTCGTCCTGCACGAGGCGCTGCGACAGGATGATCGCGTCCTCGTAGTTGTGACCCTCCCACGGCATGAACGCCACGAGCAGGTTCTTGCCGAGCGCCATCTCACCGTTCTCGGTGGCCGGCCCGTCGGCGAGGACCTGGCCCTCGATGACCCGGTCGCCCTCGGAGACGACGACCTTCTGGTTGACCGAGGTGCCCTGGTTGGAGCGCGAGAACTTGGCGATGCGGTACGTGGTGTACGTGCCGTCGTCGTTGGTGACGGTGATGTAGTCCGCGGAGACCTCCTGGACCACACCGTCCTTCTCGGCCTTCAGCACGTCACCGGCGTCGGTGGCGCAGCGGTACTCCATGCCGGTGCCGACGAGCGGGGCCTCCGACTTAATCAGCGGCACCGCCTGACGCATCATGTTCGCGCCCATGAGGGCACGGTTGGCGTCGTCGTGCTCCAGGAAGGGGATCATCGCGGTGGCGACGGACACCATCTGGCGCGGCGAGACGTCCATGTAGTCGACGTCCGTGCCGGGCACGTAGTCGACCTCTCCGCCACGGCGGCGGACCAGGACGCGGGGCTCGACGAAACGCAGTTCCTCGGAGAGGGTCGCGTTCGCCTGAGCGATGACGTAGCGGTCTTCCTCGTCGGCCGTGATGTAGTCGACCTCGTCGGTGACCTGGCCGTCGACGACCTTGCGGTACGGCGTCTCGATGAAGCCGAACGCGTTGACGCGGCCGTACGAGGCGAGCGAACCGATCAGACCGATGTTCGGGCCTTCAGGGGTCTCGATCGGGCACATGCGTCCGTAGTGGGACGGGTGCACGTCACGGACCTCGAAGCCGGCCCGCTCACGGGACAGACCACCGGGACCCAGAGCCGAGAGACGACGCTTGTGCGTCAGACCCGACAGCGGGTTGTTCTGGTCCATGAACTGGGACAGCTGGCTGGTGCCGAAGAACTCCTTGATGGAGGCGACGACCGGCCGGATGTTGATCAGGGTCTGCGGCGTGATCGCCTCGACGTCCTGGGTCGTCATGCGCTCACGCACGACGCGCTCCATACGGGCCAGACCCGTACGGACCTGGTTCTGGATGAGCTCGCCGACGTTGCGCAGACGACGGTTGCCGAAGTGGTCGATGTCGTCGGTCTCGACGACGATCGAACGACCGGACTCGCCGACCGTCTCGGTCTCACCGGCGTGCAGCTTGACCAGGTACTTGATGGTCGCGATGACGTCGTCGGTGGTGAGAACGCCGGCGTCCAGCGGCTCGTCGGCGCCGAGCTTCTTGTTCACCTTGTAGCGGCCGACCTTCGCGAGGTCGTAGCGCTTCGGGTTGAAGTAGAGGTTCTCGAGCAGCGTCTGAGCAGCCTCGCGCGTCGGCGGCTCGCCCGGGCGGAGCTTGCGGTAGATGTCGAGCAGCGCGTCGTCCTGGCCCTGGGTGTGGTCCTTCTCCAGGGTGGCGCGCATGGACTCGTACTCGCCGAACTCCTCGAGGATCTGCTCGGTGGTCCAACCGAGAGCCTTCAGGAGAACGGTCACGGACTGCTTGCGCTTGCGGTCGATGCGGACACCGACCATGTCGCGCTTGTCGATCTCCATCTCCAGCCAGGCACCCCGGGACGGGATGATCTTGGCGGAGAAGATGTCCTTGTCGGACGTCTTGTCGATGGAGGAGTCGAAGTAGACACCCGGCGAGCGGACCAGCTGCGACACGACGACACGCTCGGTGCCGTTGATGACGAAGGTGCCCTTGTTGGTCATGAGCGGGAAGTCGCCCATGAAGACCGTCTGGGACTTGATCTCGCCGGTCTCGTTGTTGGTGAACTCGGCCGTGACGAAGAGCGGGGCGGCGAACGTGAAGTCGCGCTCCTTGCACTCGTCGATCGAGTTCTTCGAGGGCTCGAAACGGTGGTCGCGGAACGTAAGCGACATCGACCCGGAGAAGTCCTCGATCGGTGAAATCTCCTCGAAGATTTCCTCCAGGCCGGACTTGGTGGGGACGTCTTGTCCACTGTCCAGAGCAGCCTCGACGCGAGCCTTCCAGGCGGCATTGCCGAGGAGCCAGTCAAAGCTCTCGGTCTGCAGCGCGAGGAGGTTCGGAACCTCGAGGGGCTCCTTGATCTTTGCAAAGGAGATGCGCAGCGGGGCGGTGCTGGCACCGTTGTTCGTATTCGCGGTCGAGGCGTTGCGCGAGGCGGCCAAGAGGGGGTCCTTCCGAGGGCTCGGACTCACTACGCGCGTACCGGTCCCAAGTTGGACACGGAGACAGAAATCCCAGGTCAGGGAGGATCGGCCATCGGTGCTCAAGCGTGGGCATGCCCCTGGTGACGGGCAGGAGGCAGCTAACAGGCAGCGCAAAGGGTCAGTGTAGCCAAACGGCGCACTGATGTCCAGTCGGGGTTCTCAGAGACCCACGTTGCTCTCAACAGCTGTTCTCAACACCTATGACTAGCCCTTGCGCGTGGTGCGCTCTTCTTTACTGCCCTCTTCGCCCACGATCCATGCCTCGGATTCGGATCGATGTGACGACGCGTCCTGAGAATTGCGCGCCGCGTGCGGTTCGTCAAGGCCCCCCTGCCAGGACAGCGCCGCGCGGTCCTCACCCGACCGCTTCCCGGCACCGGCGGACCGCCCCCGAGAGGCAACGGCGAAGATCACCATACTCGTCGCCGCCGGAAGAGCAAGGCACCCGCCGCGGGTGCGCCGAAGGGCGACCACCCGGATGGGTGATCGCCCTTCGCGTTTTGACGTCCGTGCCGTGCGGCACAGGCAGTCAGAAGGAGTCAGCAGACTCCCTGAGTCACTTGACCTCGACGGAAGCGCCGGCGGCCTTGAGGGACTCGGCAGCCTTCTCGGCGGCCTCCTTGGCGACCTTCTCGAGGACCGGCTTCGGGGTGCCGTCGACGAGGTCCTTGGCCTCCTTCAGACCCAGCGAGGTCAGCTCACGCACGACCTTGATGACCTGGATCTTCTTCTCGCCGGCGCCGGTGAGGATGACGTCGAACTCGTCCTTCTCCTCGACGGCCTCGGCAACGGCACCCGGGCCGGCCGGACCGGCGACGGCGACGGCCGCGGCGGCGGTGACGTCGAACTTCTCCTCGAAGGCCTTCACGAACTCGGAGAGCTCGATGAGGGTCATCTCTTCGAACTGCGCGAGCAGGTCGTCCTGGGACAGCTTCGCCATGATGGCGTCCTTCCACTAATTCGGCAGGTGCCGGATGTACATGTAGGCGGGCGTACGTTCGGCCCGCTGCGACCGTCTCCCTAGTGGGCGACGATCAATGCGCGAGCCGAGTTACTCGGCACCGCCCTGCTCTTCGAGCTTGACGCGAAGCGCCTCCGCGGTGCGGACGAACTTCGACGGCAGCGCCTGGAAGAGCGAAGCAGTCTGGGACTGCTTGCCCTTGAAGGCACCGGCCAGCTTGCTGAGCAGAACCTCGCGGGACTCGAGGTCCGCAAGCTTCTTGATCTCATCGGCGGACAGCGCCTTGCCATCAAGGACACCGCCCTTGATGATCAGGTTCGGGTTCTCCTTGGCGAAGTCACGAAGACCCTTCGCCGACTCCACCGGGTCACCGGTGATGAAGGCAACCGCCGTCGGACCAGTGAACTGGTCGTCCAGCGAAGTGATCCCGGCCTCGTTGGCCGCAATCTTGGTCAGCGTGTTCTTCACCACGGCGTACTGGGCGTTCTCACCGAGCGAACGACGCAGCGTCTTGAGCTGCGCCACGGTGAGACCCCGGTACTCGGTCAGCACGGCGGCATTCGAGCTGCGGAACTGGTCCGCGAGCTCGGCTACCGCGGCAGCCTTGTCGGGCCTTGCCATGAGCGTCGGCCTCCTTCCGGGTGATGAGGACCGCTCAGAAGGGGCCGGGAAAGACGAAACGCCCCGGCGCAGGCGCCAGGGCGTAGCTCGACCGAACGAAGTCCGGGAGCTTTCCACAGTCACCTGCGCAGGTCGCCCGTACTCAACGGATCCTTCGGTCACTGTTCCCTCTTGCGAGAGCACAGCAACGACCAGCGGTCTTTGGCTTCTGTAGGAGAGTACGCGACCGTGGTCGCGCCGGGCAAATCCGTCCCGCTCAGGGCGGCCCGGGAGGGTCAGGACGCGCCCGAACCCGCTCCCTGCTGCTGCTTCAGGAGTTCGGCGAAGTCGACCGTGTCGGAGGCCGGGGGCTGCTCGACGGAGACCTTCGTGCCGTAGTCGCTGTAGTACACCGTGGAATTGAGCTCACCGGTCTTCATCTGGCCGCGCTCGGACTTCTTGACCAGCAGATCGTTGTCGTCGACCCAGATGTCGACCGTCTCCGTGGTGATGCCGGCGTCGCTCAGCTGCTTCTTCAGCTGCTCCAGCTGGTCGGCGTCGAGCTCGGAGTTCTTCGCGGTCAGGGCGGCGACGTCGACGGTGCCGGAGTAGTGCGTGGTGGAGACGCCGCGGACGTCCTCCTTGCCGACCTTCTTCACGTCGCCCGAGGCCAGCAGCGACTTCACGCCCTGGTCGGGGGTGGTGTTCTGCATCTGCTGCTTCATCGCCTCGCCGGAGGCGCCCGCCATCTTGGCGAGGTCGGCGTAGCCGTAGCTGATCCAGTGCTTGCCGCCGGTCTGCTTCGCGAAGCCGTCGCCCATGTTGACGACGTAGCCGTCCTTGAAGTAGCGGGCCTGCATGGTGCCGGTGCCACCGCTCTGCTTCATGGCGTCCGCCATGCTGCCGCCGGTGTACGTGATTTCCATGGCGCCGGTGAGACCGTCGGTCCAGTCGATGGTGCCGGTCTGCTTCATGGACATGGTGGTGCCCATCTGGGTGGTGCCCTCGACCTTCGCCGAGCTCTCCCCACCAGTCTTCTTCTGCACGTCGAGCAGCGCGGCAATCGGGTCGGCCTTCACGACGCCGCTGCCCTTGTTGTCGCTCTTGCCGCTGTCCGATCCGCTGCAGGCCGCGACCGACGTCAGCGCCGCTGCCACCGCCACCGACAGACACACGCGTCGCACGGTACTGGTCCTCATGTCAGCTTCCACCCCTCGTTCGGCTCCGTCGGGTCCTCACGCTAACGCACGGCTCCGACACAGCCTTCGGCAATACGGATACAAGGACGGGCCCCGCACCTCGAAAGGTTGCGGGGCCCGTCAATGTCACACGTGACGCGGCGTACTGCCGAGCGCGAGGGCTCAGACGGCGGCCGGGTCCTCCTCGACGAGGAGGTTACGGGTGCGGCCGGCGTCCAGCGGGATGCCGGGGCCCATCGTGGTGGCCAGGGTGGCCTTCTTGATGTAGCGGCCCTTGGCGGCGGACGGCTTCAGACGGAGGATCTCCTCCAGCGCCGCTGCGTAGTTCTCCACCAGCTTGGTGTCGTCGAACGAGACCTTGCCGATGATGAAGTGCAGGTTCGAGTGCTTGTCGACGCGGAACTCGATCTTGCCGCCCTTGATGTCGTTGACAGCCTTCGCGACATCGGGGGTGACAGTGCCGGTCTTCGGGTTCGGCATCAGACCACGCGGACCGAGCACCCGGCCGAGACGGCCGACCTTGCCCATGAGGTCCGGGGTGGCGACGACGGCGTCGAAGTCCAGACGGCCCTTCGCCACCTCGTCGATGAGCTCGTCGGCGCCGACGATGTCGGCGCCCGCGGCTTCCGCGGCCGCAGCACGGTCACCGGTCGCGAAGACCAGGACCCGGGCGGTCTTGCCGGTGCCGTGCGGGAGGTTCACGGTGCCACGGACCATCTGGTCGGCCTTGCGAGGGTCAACACCCAGGCAGAACGCGACCTCGACGGTGCCGTCGAACTTGGTGGAGGCGGTCTCCTTGGCGAGACGGACGGCCTCGAGCGGGGCGTAGTTGCGCGCCCGGTCGATCTTGGCGTCCGCAGCGCGGAGGTTCTTGCTGCGCTTCACTTCTACTCCTGTGGTTTCAGGGTGTGGAGTCGTGGTGCGGGCCAGCGCTTGGCCCTACCACTGAGGACGTGAGGGGCTGAATCAGCCTTCGACCGTGATGCCCATGGAACGGGCGGTGCCAGCGATGATCTTCGACGCGGCGTCGAGGTCGTTGGCGTTCAGGTCGGGGAGCTTCGTCGTGGCGATCTCACGGACCTGGGCAGCCGTCAGCTTGGCGACCTTGGTCTTGTGCGGCTCGCCGGAGCCCTTCTCCACGCCCGCGGCCTTGAGGATCAGCTTCGCGGCCGGCGGAGTCTTGGTGACGAAGGTGAAGGAACGGTCCTCGTAGACCGTGATCTCCACCGGCACGACCATGCCACGCTGCGACTCGGTCGCGGCGTTGTAGGCCTTGCAGAATTCCATGATGTTGACGCCGTGCTGGCCGAGCGCGGGGCCGACCGGCGGGGCCGGGTTGGCCGCACCGGCGTTGATCTGGAGCTTGATAAGCCCCGTGACCTTCTTCTTCTTGGGAGGCATTGCTCTCTCCGGGTCCTAGTGAGAGTGTTTCGCCGCCGTCCGGTCATCCGGATGGAGGCATACCGCACAACGATAACGGGTATGGCTGCGCGACCAAAAACCGAGCAGGTCAGACAGGCTGTGAAGCCGGTCTGACCTGCTGGGTAGGCATGTGTCCAGAAACTGGCGGGAAGCCGCTAGTTCTTCTGGATCTGGTCGAAGCTGAGCTCGACCGGCGTCTCGCGGCCGAAGATCTCGACGAGACCCTTGACCTTCTTCGAGTCGGCGTTGATCTCGTTGATCGTCGCCTGCAGCGTCGCGAACGGGCCGTCGGTGACGGTGACCGAGTCGCCCACCTCGAAGTCGAGCACCTGCACCTCGACCTTGCGGGACGGAACCGGCTTGCCCTCGGCCTCGGCGGCCTCGCGGGCGGCCTTCTCCTCGGCCTCCGGGGCGAGCATCTTGACGATCTCGTCCAGGGTCAGCGGGTACGGGTCGTAGGCGTTGCCCACGAAGCCCGTGACGCCGGGGGTGTTGCGGACGACGCCCCAGGACTCGTTCGTCAGATCCATGCGCACCAGGACATAGCCCGGGAGCTTGTTCTGGCGAACGTTCTTGCGCTCGCCGTTCTTGATCTGGACGATCTCTTCCTCGGGCACTTCGGCCTGGTAGATGAACTCCTCGACGTTGAGCGAGACGGCGCGCTGCTCCAGGTTGGCCTTCACGCGCTTCTCGTAACCGGCGTACGTGTGGATGACGTACCACTCGCCGGGAAGGCCGCGCAGCTCCTCGCGCAGGGCGGTGACGGCGTCGACGGGGGCGGCCGGCTCGGCTTCCTCCCCGACTTCCTCGTCAGCCTCGGCAGGCTCGTCGGCCTCGTCGTCGCTCTCGGAACCGGAGTCGGCCTCCGCGGCCTCGTCGTCGTCCTCGGTGTGCAGGGCGGCCTGCTCGGCGGGCTCACCTGCGGCGGCGTCGGCAGCGTCGGCCTGGTCCGGCTCCTCGGCGTCCGCCGCCTCGACGATGTCGAGCTCGTCCTCGGCGGACTCGAAGGCGCCCGCCGTCGGCTCGACGGCGTCGTTCAGGTTCGGGTCAGACACGGTGGCTGCTTCTTCCTGGATACAAATGGGTGGAACATGCGAAAGAGGCGCCCATGAGGCGCCCTCCGCGGGATCAGCCGAAGACGTACTTGATGACCCGCTGGAATCCGAAGTCAATCACGGTCACCAGACCAATCATGACGACGACGAAGACAATCACCACTGAGGTGTATGTCGTCAGCTGATTACGAGTCGGCCAGACGACCTTGCGCAACTCGGCGACGATCTGGCGGTAGAACAGCGCGAGGCGGCCCAGAGGACCCTTCTTACCGCGCTTGCCGCCCTTCCGGGTCTTCTTCTTCGACTCGGGTACTTCATCCTCGGCATCAGGCATGTCGATGGAGCCCACGGCGTCCGTCACGCTTCTCACCTGATTCCGGGTCATGGCCGTGCCGCGCCCGGTGGAGCCGCACGGCGGTGCATTGAAGTACGTACATGCGCACACATCCTGGCGAAGGAGTGTGTAGCAGGGCCGGAGGGACTTGAACCCCCAACCGCTGGTTTTGGAGACCAGTGCTCTACCAATTGAGCTACGACCCTTTGTGGTTTCCACCAACCTACCGCATCTTCCCCGATGCTCCGGGTGCAGGAACGGTGCGGCTGGTGAAGGCCAACGACAGGTGAGTGTACGTGTTCAGCGGCCCGGCGTCGAACAGATAGCTCCCGACAACTCCTGGTCGCATGTTGTCCGCATGCTGTCCGAGTCCTGTCCGGTCCCTGAAACCCCTGTGCCGACAGGGATCGCGGTCTGGGACCATGGGCGTCATGAGCGCTGCAACTTCTCCCTCCGAGCGCCGGGTCTCCGCCCGCATCGGTGCAATCTCCGAGTCCGCCACCCTCGCCGTCGACGCCAAGGCCAAGGCCCTCAAGGCCGCCGGCCGCCCGGTGATCGGCTTCGGTGCCGGTGAGCCCGACTTCCCGACCCCCGGATACATCGTCGAGGCCGCGGTGGAGGCCTGCCGCAACCCGAAGTACCACCGTTACACCCCTGCGGGAGGGCTCCCGGAGCTCAAGGCCGCCATTGCGGAGAAGACGCTGCGCGACTCCGGCTACGAGGTCGACGCCTCCCAGATCCTGGTGACCAACGGCGGCAAGCAGGCCATCTACGAGGCGTTCGCCGCGATCCTCGACCCGGGCGACGAGGTCATCGTCCCGGCTCCGTACTGGACCACCTACCCCGAGTCGATCCGGCTGGCCGGCGGTGTCCCGGTGGAGGTCGTGGCCGACGAGACCACCGGTTACCGGGTCTCCGTCGAGCAGCTGGAGGCGGCGCGCACCGAGCGTACGAAGGTCGTCCTGTTCGTCTCCCCGTCGAACCCGACCGGTGCGGTGTACAGCGAGGCCGACGCCAAGGCGATCGGCGAGTGGGCCGTCGAGCACGGCCTGTGGGTGCTGACCGACGAGATCTACGAGCACCTGGTCTACGGCACCGCGAAGTTCACCTCACTGCCCGCGATCGTGCCCGAGCTGCGTGACAAGTGCATCGTGGTCAACGGTGTCGCCAAGACGTACGCGATGACCGGCTGGCGCGTGGGCTGGCTCATCGGCCCGAAGGACGTCGTCAAGGCCGCGACCAACCTGCAGTCGCACGCCACGTCCAACGTCTCCAACGTCGCCCAGGTCGCAGCGCTGGCCGCCGTCTCCGGGAACCTGGACGCGGTCGCCGAGATGCGTACCGCCTTCGACCGGCGCCGGCAGACCATCGTCCGGATGCTCAACGAGATCGACGGCGTGCTGTGCCCGGAACCCGAGGGGGCGTTCTACGCGTACCCCTCGGTGAAGGATCTGCTCGGCAAGGAGATCCGCGGCAAGCGTCCGGCCACCGCGGTCGAGCTGGCGGCGCTCATCCTGGACGAGGCCGAGGTCGCGGTCGTTCCGGGCGAGGCCTTCGGTACGCCGGGCTACCTGCGGCTCTCGTACGCCCTGGGTGACGACGACCTCGTCGAGGGCATCTCGCGGCTCCAGAAGCTGCTGGGCGAGGCCAAGGCCTGACGCCTCCGTAGTGCATATGAGCGGGTCCCCGGCCGAGCCGGGGGCCCGCTCATGCGTTCAGGCAAGCGCTCGTTCGATGAATCCGGCTGCCTGGACCGAGATCCTTGCGGCAGGATCTTGGAGTGACTCCTCCCCCTACAAGAGGGGGCTTCTCATGTGGTCGACTATTGGCCGCATGACGGACAAGCCCTGCCCGACGCCTTTCGGCACAGTGCGGAGCGTAACAGCTACAGAAGGTGATCGGACATGGATCGTGACGTCCGGCTGTTGCCCAAGGCCCACCTGCACTTGCATTTCACCGGGTCGATGCGGCCCACGACCCTGCTCGAACTCGCCGACAAGTACGGCGTGCATCTGCCGGATGCCCTGACCGGCGGCGAACCGCCGAAACTGCGGGCCACGGACGAGCGCGGGTGGTTCCGCTTCCAGCGGCTCTACGACATCGCCCGGTCCTGCCTCAGGGCCCCCGAGGACATTCAGCGGCTGGTGCGCGAGGCGGCCCAGGAGGACGTCGCGGACGGCTCCGGCTGGCTGGAGATCCAGGTCGACCCCACCTCGTACGCCCCGCTGCTCGGCGGGCTGATCCCGGCGATCGAGATCATCCTGGACGCGGTGGACAGCGCGTCGCGCGAGACGGGTCTGCCGATCCGGGTGGTGATCGCGGCCAACCGGATGAAACATCCGCTGGACGCCCGCACCCTCGCCCGGCTCGCGGTGCGGTACGTGGACCGGGGTGTCGTCGGATTCGGGCTCTCCAACGACGAGCGCCGCGGAATGGCGCGGGACTTCGACCGGGCCTTCGCCATCGCCCGCGACGGCGGCCTGCTGGCGGCCCCGCACGGCGGCGAGCTGGCCGGCCCTGCGAGCGTGCGGGACTGCCTGGACGATCTGGACGCGGCCCGGATCGGGCACGGCGTACGGGCTGCCGAGGACCCGCGGCTGCTGCGCAGGCTGGCGGAGCGTGGGGTGACCTGCGAGGTGTGCCCATCGTCGAACGTGGCGCTGGGCGTCTACGAGAAGCCCGCCGACGTACCCCTGCGCAAACTGTTCGAAGCCGGGGTACCGATGGCGCTGGGTGCGGACGACCCGCTGCTCTTCGGCTCCCGGCTGGCCGCGCAGTACGACCTCGTACGGCGCCACCACGCGTTCACGGACGAGGAGCTGGCGGAACTGGCCAGGCAGTCGGTGCGCGGCTCCGCAGCGCCGGCCACGGTACGGACGGAGCTCCTGGCGCGCATCGATGACTGGCTGTCGAAGCCGGCAGGCCAGGAACCCGGTCCGGGATTGGTTCCCCCCGACCGGCGGTCGGGTCCGGTCTACGCCCCGACGCCCCGCATCAGCGTCCTGGCCACGGACGCGGCGAACGCATCGAGGGACTGCGGCGGCCCCCCGCCCTCCGTGGCCTCGTAGGCGAACGCCCGCTGCGCGCAGGCCCCCAGGAGCAGCGAGGCGGCCGCGTAGGTGTCCGCGTCGGCCCGTACCCGCCCGGCGGCCTGCTCGGAGCGCAGATACGCGTCCAGGCCGCGGATGGGCATGTGCGGGCCGGTGCCCAGCTCCCTCATCGCCGCGTTGTGGCGTTCCTTGAGCCTGGGCTCGGCGTACAGCGAGGCGGCGATCGGGAAGCTCTGTTCGTAGAAGAGGGCGGCCTGGCGGGCGATCTCGGTGAGGTTCTGCTCGACGGTGCGCTCCCCCGCCCCAGGGGTCTCGATGAGCCGCTTCAGCAGCGGGTTGAGCCTGGGCAGCCGCTCTTTGAGCACGGCCACGAACAGCTCTTCCTTGCTGGGGAAGTGCTTGTAGAGCGCGGCCTCCGAGCAGCCTGCGGCTCTGGCGATCTCCTTGGTGGTGGCGCGGGCCAGGCCGATGGTGAGCATCAGCTGATGGGCGGCGTCGATGATGCGGACGCGGGCCGGCTTCTGCTCCATGTGCACTCCAATGAAGCTTGACGAGGTGGTGAGTATCCGCTCACTCTAGGGGTGAGTGAATACTTACCCACCCCGGAGGGTGCGCAATGAGGATCACGGTGTTCGGTGCGACGGGCGGCATCGGTCGGGAAATCGTCCGCCAAGCGGTGGCGGCGGGCCATGAAGTGACTGCGGTGGTCCGCGATCCGGCGCGACTGCCCGTACCGCTCTCCGCCGTACGGGTCCACACTGCGGCGCGCGTCGACGACGCGGAGGCGCTGCGCGAGGCGGTCGCGGGCCGGGACGCGGTGCTTTCCGGCCTCGGCTCGCGCGGTCGGAAGGCCGACGGGATCGCCGAGCGGCTCACCCGGTCGGTGCTGCGGGCGATGGAGGCCGAGGGGACGCGGCGGCTGCTGGTGGTCAGCGCGGCCCCGGTCGCACCAGAGCCCGCGGACGACCCGTTGCTGGACCGGATGATGCTGAAGGCGATCGGGGCGATCCTCAAGGAGGTCTACGCGGACCTGACGCTGATGGAGGCCGCGCTGGCCCGCAGCGCGACGGACTGGACGTCCGTACGACCGCCGAAGCTCACCGACGGGCCGCTGACGGGGACGTACCGCACGGTCTACGGCAGCAACCCGCGCAGCGGCCGGTCCATCTCGCGGGCCGATGTGGCGCACGCGATGCTGGCGCTGATCGACGATCCGGCGGCGGTGAAGCAGGGCGTGGGCGTGGCGTACTGAGCGCTGCGCCCGCTACAGGGTCACGCCGACCGTAACGGGTTCGTTGACGAGCGTGATGCCGAACGCCTCGTGGACCCCGGCGACGACCTCACGGGCGAGCGCGAGGAGGTCCTCGGTGGTCGCGCCGCCGCGATTGGTGAGCGCGAGGGTGTGCTTGGTGGAGATACGGGCCGGTCCCGTGCCGTATCCCTTGGTAAAACCGGCCTTGTCGATGAGCCAGGCCGCGGAGGTCTTGGTGCGTCCCCCGCCCGCGGGGAAGGCGGGGGGCGTCACCTCGGGGCCGAGCCGGTCCTTGGCACGGGCGAGGAACGCCTCGTACTCGGCCTCCTCCAGGATCGGGTTGGTGAAGAAGGAACCGGCCGACCAGGAGTCGTGGTCCTCCGGGTCCAGCACCATGCCCTTGCCGGCGCGGAGCTTGAGCACCGTTTCGCGGGCCGCCGCGGCGGGCACGCGCTCGCCCTGTTCGACGCCCATGACGCGGGCCGTTTCGGGGTACTTCAGGGGCGCCGACAGACCGCCCGCCTCTTCCAGCTCGAAGCGGACACGCAGCACCACGAAGCGGTCGGATTCGGCCTTGAAGCGACTGTGCCGGTACGAGAATGCGCACTCGGCGTTCGGGATGGTGACCGTTTCACGGGTGTACCGGTCGTAGGCGACGACCTCCGTGATGGTGGAGGACACTTCCTGGCCGTAGGCGCCCACGTTCTGGATCGGTGTCGCCCCTGCGGAGCCCGGAATTCCGGCCAGGCACTCGATGCCTGCGAGACCGGCTTCGACGGTGCGGGCGACAGCGTCCGTCCAGACCTCCCCGGCGGCCAGTTCCAGCGTCGTACCGTCCAGGGCGAAGCCCTCGGTCGCGATGCGCAGGGCGGTGCCGTCGAACCCCTTGTCGCCGATGACCAGGTTGCTGCCGCCGCCGATGACCAGGAGCGGGGTGCCGCTCTCGTCGGCCTCGCGCACGGCTTCGATCACCTCGGCGTCGGTCGTCGCCGTGAGAAGGCGGGCGGCGGGGCCGCCGAGCCGGAAGGTGGTCAGGGGGGCGAGGGGGGCGTCGTGGAGTTCCTGCACGGGGACAAGAGTACGGTCCGTGCCCCCGCCGCTCGGGCGGGGCCACGGACCGTACGCGCGCAGCCGTGGGTCAGGCGGCGACGGGAATGCGTCCCTCGACCGCCTCGGGCTCCGGGGCCGGGACGTTGCGGCGGCCCGGGATGAGCAGGGCGACGAGGGCGGCCAGCGCCACCACACCGGCGCCTATCCACACCGCCGGAACGATCCCGTCCGTGAAGGACTGCGCGGAGTCGTAACCGCCCTGCGAGGAGAAGACCGTGGCGAGCACGGCGACCCCGAGGGCTCCGCCGACCTCGCGCAGGGCGTTGTTGGCACCGGAGGCGATGCCCTGTTCGGCAGGGCGGACGCTGGACATCACGAGGCCGGCGGCGGGCGCGAAGTACAGGGCCATGCCGACGCCGCCGACGATCAGGCCGGGCAGCTGCGAGGAGTACGAGGCGTCGGGCCCGATGACCACTGCGAAGAGTGCGAGGCCGACCGCCTGGAGAGCGAGCCCGGCTACGACCACGGGGCGGCCGCCGAGCCGGTCGGAGAGCATGCCCGCGATGGGTGCGACCAGCATCGGCATTCCGGTCCAGGGCAGCATCCGCAGGCCGGCCTCGGTGGGCGAGTACCCCAGCACGCCCTGGAAGTACTGGCTGAGCAGGAAGATCGACCCGAACATCCCGAGGAACATCAGCAGGCCGGCCATGTTGATCCCGAAGAACGCACGGCTGCGGAAGAGTCGCATGGGCAGCATCGGGTTCTTCGCGTGGAAGCCGTGGTGGATGAATCCGCCGATGAGCGCGGCGCCGACGAACAGGGCCGTGAGGACGGTGGGGCTGGTCCAGCCGTCGGAATCGGCGTTGACCAGGCCGTAGACGATGCCGAAGAGTCCGGCGCTGACCAGGAGTGTGCCGGGTATGTCGAGCCGTGAGTCCGGCGCGTGCGACTCCGTCAGGCGCAGCCGCGCCAGCGGCAGCAGGACCAGACCGATCGGGACGTTCAGCCAGAAGATCCACTGCCAGGACAGGTGCTCGGTGAGACTGCCGCCGATCAGCGGTCCGCCGGCCACGGCCAGTCCGGTGATGGCGCTGAAGATGCCGAGCGCGGCACCGCGGCGTGCGGGCGGCACGGCGGCCGTGAGCAGCGTGAGCGTCAGCGGCATCATGATCGCCGCGCCCACGCCCTGGACGGCCCGGAAGGCGATCAGCTCGTTGATCCCGGGCGAGAGTGCTGCCGCGGCGGAGGCGCCGGTGAAGACGGTGAGCCCGGCGAGGAAGAGCCGGCGCCGGCCGAACCGGTCGCCGAGGGCAGCCCCGAGCATCAGCAGGACGGCGAAGGTGAGGGTGTACGCGTTCACGGTCCATTCGAGCTCCGTCAGTTCGCCGCCGAGGCTCTCGCGGATGGAGGGCAGGGCGGTGGTGACGACGAGGTTGTCGAGGGCCGCCATGAATCCGGCGACGCTGGTGATGACAAGGGCCCAGACCGCTCCCGAGCGGCCTGCTGTGTGCTGGTTCACTGCTCCCCCTGGGGGTTAGTTATCAATGACTAACTTCTCTGGGCAGAAAACCGGGCAGAACCCGGGTCGCACCGCTCAGGCGATCGGCCTGGCCGAGTCGTAGAACCCCGACCAGATCCGGTGACCGGCCGGGAAACCGAGCGAGGCCAGGGTGTTGACGAGCATGCCGTACGCGAGAAACGTCGTCGTCTCACCGAGATCGGCGCCGAGTGCGAGATGGATCTCGTCCCACATCTGCAGCCAGCCGGCCCGAGTCGACTCGCCGAACTCGTGATCCCCCGAGGCCTCGGCCGCCGCGACGGCCGCGTACGTCTGCATCTGCATCTGCAGCTTGTCCGGATCGCCGACGATCAGGCGCTGATACGCCGCGGCCATGGCATGCAGCGCCTCGTCACCCTCAAGACCTTCGGCCGCATCGGAGAAGACCTTCCGGGTGTCCGCGAGGCAGCGCTCGGCGGCGGCGAGGAACATGGCCTGCTTGTTGGGGAAGAGACGGAAGAGGTACGGCTGCGAGACACCGACGCGCTTGGCAATCGCCTCGGTGGAGGTGGCGGCGTAACCGCCTCGGGCGAACTCGGTGATCGCCGCACGGATGACGCTCTCGCGCCGCTCTTCTGCACTCATCCTTGCCATGCAGGAAAGTTAGTGCTCAATCACTAACTAAGTCAAGCGGTCTACCGGGGCCCGTCGAACGACGCGTCGGGCGGCGGCAGGAGTGAGGGCCCCGCCCGAGCCCGCATGCGTGAGGGGCACCGCCCAAGGACAGTGCCCCTCACCCGCACGGGGCGGCCTCAGCCGAGCCGCACCACCGCACGGGACATGCCCAGCACCTTCTTGCCCTCGCTCATGGCCGTCAGGTCCACCCGCACCTGCTTGTCGTCCAGGAGGGCGGCCACCTTGGCGCTGACCTCGATCAGAGCGCCCTTGTCGTCGTTCGGCACGACTACCGGCTTGGTGAACCGCACCCCGTACTCGACGACCGCACCCGGGTCGCCGACCCAGTCCGTGACCACCCGGATCGCCTCGGCCATGGTGAACATGCCGTGCGCGATCACATCCGGCAGTCCGACCTCGCGGGCGAACTTCTCGTTCCAGTGGATCGGGTTGAAGTCACCGGAAGCGCCCGCGTACTGCACCAGCGTCGCCCGGCTCACCGGGAAGGACTGCGCCGGCAGCTCCGTACCGACCTCGACCGACTCGTAAGCAACCTTCGCCGTCATCACGCCTCCTCGGTAGCACGCGCCACCAGCTTCGTCCACGCGGTCACGACGTGCTCACCGGATTCGTCGTGGACCTCGCCACGGATGTCCAGGACGTCGTTGCCCGCCAGGGACTTGATGCCCTCGATCGTCGAGGTGACCGTCAGCCGGTCCCCCGCCCGCACGGGGCGCACATAGGCGAACTTCTGGTCACCGTGCACCACGCGGCTGTAGTCCAGGCCCAGCTGCGGGTCCTGCACCACCTGCCCCGCGGCCTTGAAGGTGATCGAGAAGACGAACGTCGGCGGCGCGATCACATCGCTGTGGCCGAGCGCCTTGGCGGCCTCGGGGTCGACGTACACCGGATTCGTGTCGCCCACCGCCTCGGCGAACTCGCGGATCTTCTCCCGGCCGACCTCGTACGGCGGGGTGGGCGGATAGATCCGCCCCACGAAGGACTGGTCGAGCGCCATGAGCTCGCTACCTCCTGATGAAAGATGAAAAGGCCGAAGGACAGCCCCCATACAACGACACGAGGCCGCCCCCAGTGGGGACGGCCTCGTGTACGAGCCTGTTTCAGCGCGTTTCGCGGTGCGCAGTGTGCGAGTTGCAGCGCGGGCAGTGCTTCTTCATCTCAAGACGGTCCGGGTTGTTACGCCGGTTCTTCTTGGTGATGTAGTTCCGCTCCTTGCACTCCACGCAGGCCAGCGTGATCTTCGGGCGGACGTCGGTGGCAGCCACGTGAGTGCTCCTTGGACGGACGGATGGACGGATGAACGCAAAAAAGAGTAGCCGATCGAAGGACCGACCCCACAATCGGCTACCGTAAGTAGCGGTGACCGGACTTGAACCGGTGACACAGCGATTATGAGCCGCTTGCTCTACCGACTGAGCTACACCGCTTTGATGACGAGTCCCCCCGCCGAAGCGGGGTTTCCCGATCACCAGAGCCCCAATGCGGAATCGAACCGCAGACCTTCTCCTTACCATGGAGACGCTCTACCGACTGAGCTATTGGGGCGAGCGATGAAGACATTACACGGTTGGTTGCCGATCGCCCAAATCCGTTTCGACGCCCCGGCCTGCGCCCTCGATCGAGACCCCGTCGATCCCTCGACCGGCGGCCTTTCGGCCCGCCCACCAGCCACTTGAACAGTGCGTCGGCCACCGCATGAGCCACCGCGGCCCCAGCCGTACACCCGTGCCCCGGATACTCCTCAGGGCCACACCGGTACGACTATTTCGCTCCTCCTCGAACCGGACCGAACACGCCCCTAGGCTCGACTCACTCTGCGTGATCTTGTACCCCTTCCCAGGAGCGCGATGCCCGACAGCCAGCCGCGGCGGCCGGACGACGACGCCGCCGACGCGGCCGATGCGACCAGCCGCCCCGCCACCGCCGAGACCGGCACCCTGGTGCTGTGCGGCGCCCGTCTCACCGACGGCCGCATCGTGGACGTACGGCTCGGCGGCAGCCGCATCGAGGCCGTCGGCACCGCGGGCAGCCTGACCGCACCGGGTCCGCGGGTGGACCTGCGCGGCTATCTTCTGCTCCCCGCCCCCGCCGAGCCCCACGCCCACAGCGACACCGCGCTCACCGCCCACGGTGCGGGCCCCGACAGTCCGGGACCCGTGTCGCACCGCCGGGAGGACATCCAGCGCCGCGCCACCGAGGCTTCCCTGCTGCAGCTCGGCCACGGCGCCACCGCGCTGCGCGCACACGTGCGGATCGGGGACGTCCAGGGCCTCACCTCCCTCGGAGCCGTACTGCAGGCGCGCCGCTCGCTGCGCGGACTCGCCGAGCTGACCCCTGTCGCCGTACCCCGACTGCTCACCGGCGTCGCGGGCGCCGACAACCTGGCCATGCTGCGTGACGCCGTGAAGATGGGGGCCGGCGCGGTCGGCGGCTGCCCCGACCTCGACCCGGATCCGGCGGGATACGCGGAAGCCGTCCTGGAGATCGCCGCCGAACAGGGCTGCCCCGTCGATCTGCACACGCACGGTGACGATCCCGCCCGACTCGGCCGACTGGCCGCCATGGCGGGCGGGCTGCGGCCCGGTGTTTCCATCGGCCCGTGCGCCGGCCTGTCCCGGCTTCCCCCTCAGGCCGCGGCCCGCGCCGCCGACCAGCTCGCCGCGGCCGGGGTGACGGTGATCTGCCTCCCCCAGGGCGGCTGCTGCGGGGTGGAAGGCCGGGGCACCGCCCCCGTACGGCTGCTGCGTGCGGCCGGAGTGCGGGTCGCGGCGGGCAGCGGAGCGCTGCGGGACGTCGCAAACCCTGTGGGCCGCGGGGATCCGCTGGAGGCCGCCTACCTGCTGGCCTCGCAGAGCGGGATGCGGGCCGACGAGGCGTACGAGGCGGTCTCCTCGGTCGCGAGGAAGGCGATGGGGCTGCCCGAGGTCAGGGTCGAGGCCGGCTTCCCGGCCGAGCTGCTCGCCGTACGCGGGGAGCAGCTCTCCGGCGTGCTGTCGCTCGCCTACAGCCGGGTCGTGGTGCATCGCGGCCGGGTCGTGACGCGGACGAGCGCGGTGCGCGAGTACTGCGACTCGGAGACCGTCGTCGCCCTCGGTCTGCCCCGCCAGGCCCGGCCGGATTCCGGGCCCTGCGGCGGGCCCTGAGCGCGTGGGCCCGCCGCGGCGTACGGTCGTGAGCATGCGCATTGTCATCGCAGGTGGACATGGTCAGATCGCGCTGCGGCTGGAGCGGCTGCTCGCCGCGCGCGGGGACGAGGCCGTAGGCGTCATCCGGAATCCGGAACAGAGCGAGGACCTCCGGGCGGCAGGCGCCGAGCCGGTCGTCCTGGATCTCGAATCGGCCTCCGTGCAAGAGATGGCGGAGGTGCTGCGCGGCGCCGACGCGGCGGTCTTCGCGGCCGGCGCGGGCCCGAACAGCGGATCGGAACGCAAGGAGACAGTGGATCGCGGCGCGGCGGTGCTGTTCGCGGACGCGGCGGAACGGGCAGGCGTACGGCGCTGCGTAGTGATCTCGTCGATGGGCGCCGACCCCGACCACCCGGGCGACGAGGTCTTCGACGCCTACCTGCGGGCGAAGGGCGCCGCGGACGCGTACGTGCGCTCCAGGACCGCACTCGACTGGACGATCCTGCGCCCCGGAATGCTGACGAACGACGCGGGCACCGGGATGGTCCTCCTGACCGCCTCGACCGGCCGCGGACCGGTACCGCGCGACGACGTGGCGGCGGCGCTGCTGGAGCTGCTGGATACCCCTGCGACTGCGGGGCTGACCCTGGAACTCATCTCGGGGAACATGCCGGTGTCGGTCGCCGTGAAGGACGTGGCGGGGAACTGAGCCGTTGCACACTGAGCCGTTGGTTCGGCTTTCTGACGACTGCACTGCCGGTCCGGGGCGGCCCGCCGCCCCGGTTCAGCCGCCCGGCGCCGGGCGGACCGTGATGCCGTGGCGCTCCAGCAGCGCGGCGGTGACGCCGTCGCCCTCGCGGAGCTCGCCCGTGAACGTACCGTCGTAGACCGCGCCGCGCCCGCAGGAAGGGCTGCGCGCCATCAGCAGCGCCTCGGTGCACCCGGCCCTGCGCGCGGCCTCCAGCGCCCGCCGGGCGCCGTCCACGAACTCCTCCGTCACGTCGTGCCCGGTGTCGTCGACGACGCGGGCGCGACCGTCCAGCACGTCGTGGCCGTCGCCGCCGACGATCTCGGCGGGGCGGCGCGGGGTGGGCAGTCCCGCCGCGACCTCGGGACAGAAGGCGACGGGGCGGCGGTCTCCGATGGCCTCGGTCACTGCGGCGGAGGCCTTGCCGCGGCCGTCGAATCGGCAGGGCACGCCATGCAGACAGGCGCTGACCAACACAGGATCCACGTTCACGAACCTCTTCACGACCCCTCGAGCAGAAACAAAGAAGGCCCCTGTCCTGGGACAGGGGCCTTGCTATGTGGCGGCGCCAGGGTTCGAACCTGGGTAGGCTGAGCCACACCGCCGGGGATTGCTGCCGTGAGAACCGCTTTTCGGCGGTGCTCCGTGGCAACGACGTAAACGATACCCGATGCCCGAGGGTGCTTCGCCACTGGATTGATCAGCGGCCCGATCGGGCGTGGGTGGCTAGGCTTTGATCGGCAGCGTGGGGCCGGCAGGCCCGCAGCCGCCCGTATGCACCCCGTTTCCCAGCACCCCGATACAAGGAGCCACACGTCATGGCCGACTCCAGTTTCGACATCGTCTCGAAGGTCGAGCGGCAGGAGGTCGACAACGCCCTCAACCAGGCCGCCAAGGAGATCTCGCAGCGTTACGACTTCAAGGGCACCGGCGCCTCGATCTCCTGGTCCGGCGAGAAGATCCTGATGGAGGCGAACGGCGAGGAGCGGGTCAAGGCGATCCTCGACATCTTCCAGTCCAAGCTGATCAAGCGCGGCATCTCGCTGAAGTCTCTGGACGCGGGCGAGCCGCAGCTGTCCGGCAAGGAGTACAAGATCTTCGCCACGATCGAGGAAGGCATCTCCCAGGAGAACGCCAAGAAGGTGGCGAAGATCATTCGCGATGAGGGCCCGAAGGGCGTCAAGGCGCAGGTCCAGGGCGATGAGCTGCGGGTCAGCTCGAAGAGCCGGGACGATCTGCAGGCCGTGCAGGCGCTGCTGAAGGGCCAGGACTTCGACTTCGCCGTGCAGTTCGTGAACTACCGGTAGGCCTCCGGCAGGCCGTGCGCCTTCCGGGCACGGGGGGGCGCGGAGCCGGATGCGCCGCTCCGCCCCGCACCCGGGGTGCGATGTCCGAATACCGCCGGTCGCGGCGGAGCGGGGGACGCAGACTTGTCCGTGCCGGACGACGATCCGGTCGATTTCCGGCACGGACAAGGAGGAGAGGGACGAGTCATGACCATGTACGCAACGGTCGACAGCCCGCTGGGTGAGCTGCTGCTGGTCGGCGAGAAGGCCACCGGCACGGACGGCCCAGTCGCGCTCGCCTCACTCTCACTGCCCGGCCAGAAGGGCGCCGCTGTCGTCCAGGACGGGTGGGTCCATGCGCCGGAAGCCTTCGCGGGGATCGCCGCACAGCTGCGGGAGTACTTCGAGGGGCGGCTGACCCGCTTCGACGTCGTGTACGCGGACGGCCTGGGCACCGACTTCCAGCGCCGGGTCTGGGCGGCGCTGGACACTGTCCCGTACGGGGAGACCGTGTCGTACGGGCAGATCGCCGAACGGATCGGTACGCCCGGGGCGGGCGTGCGGGCCGTGGGTACGGCGATCGGGCGCAATCCCCTGCTGGTCGTGCGGCCGTGTCATCGGGTGATCGGCGCGGACGGGGCCTTGCGGGGGTACGCGGGCGGCCTGGAGCGCAAGGAACAGCTTCTGGGGCTGGAAGGCGCCCTGGCGGTGCGCTGACATGTCCGGGCTCTTTCCGAGGCCGCGGGCCGTCGTCGCGCCGGGGGCCGTGCATGTGCCCGAGTGGCTGCCGCAGGAGCGCCAACGGGAGTTGGTGGCGGCCTGCCGGGAATGGGCGCGCGGGCCTGTGCCGTTGCGGCACACGGTGGTGCCGGGTGGCGGGGTGATGTCCGTGCAGACGGTCTGTCTGGGGTGGCACTGGCAGCCGTACCGGTATTCACGCACGGCCGACGATGTGAACGGTGCGCGGGTCGCCGAGTTTCCCGACTGGCTGGCGGAGTTGGGACGGGAGGCGCTGGCAGAGGCGTACGGGGACGAGAGCCCGGCCCGGGCGTACGCGCCGGACGCCGCCCTCATCAACTTCTACGACGGCGCGGCGCGGATGGGCATGCACCAGGACAAGGAGGAGCGGTCCGGTGCTCCGGTGGTGTCACTCAGCATCGGCGACACCTGTGTCTTCCGCTTCGGGAACACCGAGAACCGCGGAAAGCCCTACACGGATGTGGAGTTGACCTCCGGTGACCTGTTCGTCTTCGGCGGGCCTTCACGCTTCGCGTTCCACGGCGTACCGAAGGTCCGTCCGGGGACGGCCGATCCTGCGACGGGGATGAGCCGTGGCCGGCTCAATCTGACCCTGCGCGAGACCGGGTTGGGCACCCCAGGCTCTGACGGGCGTCAGCGGCGTTCGCGGGAGTTTCCGAAGAGCAGCCGGTAGACGATCAGCAGGACCAGCGAACCGCCGATGGCCGCGGCCCAAGTGGCCGTGTCGTAGAAGTCGTTGGAGATCGGTCGGTCGAGGAAGCGCGACGATATCCAGCCGCCGAGGAAGGCACCGATGATCCCTATGAGGGTGGTGCCGACCAGGCCGCCCGGGTCGCGACCCGGGAGCAGGACCTTGGCGATGGCGCCGGCAAGCAGTCCGAGAATGATCCAGCCAATGATGCTCATGCGTGCGAACCTACCCGTCACTCGGTCTTGGAATCCAAGACGTTCCTGCCGGTCGGGCGGTTGCAGTGCGCGATCCGCGAACGGGCCGCACCCGCCCGCCCATGGGTCATACGCGGGCGCTGAAATCCGGCCAGGGCGCCATGTCGGCCCCTTCGTCCTCGGACTCCTCGGAGTACCACGCGGTACCGTCCAGCCAACTGCGCAGCCACTGTGCGAGGTCGGGCTGGTCCACGTACCAGGCGTGCTCCGGCTCGTCGGCGTTCGGTTCGAAGAGCAGCACCGTCGTGTGTTCGCTGCGGCAGTCCACGCAGGAGTACATCCCGCAGCCCAGGCTGCATATCGGCAGCACGCCCTCCGGCCACGGCCACTCGCCCTCCTCGGCCGCGCTCCGGCGGTGGGCGAGATACTGCGCGACGGCGGACTCCTCCCCGTCCGGAGCCCGGTCGCCGATCAGCGGCATCAGACCGTACTCCGGCCCGAAGCCGCCGTTGGCGATCCGGGTGTACAGGGCAGTGAGCAGCGGTGGCAGGGCAAAGCCGAGGGCGGCTTCGGCACGCGCGACGCCCTCGGCGGGCAGGGGCGCCGGGAGGGGGTACTTCTCCGGGCGCGGGGTGGTGCGTGCGGTCTTCTCCGCGGCTGCCAGCAACTGCTCGGTGTCGTTCATGGGTTCATGGTGGACGACGGCACTGACAGTCAGGCGAGCCCTCTTCGGTTCCGGGACCGATACTGGCTTTGAACAGCCCTGACAGGCGAACTTGCGGAAGGCTAGTGATCATGAAGCTCGTACAGCTGATCCTGAACGTCTTGTGGGTGGTGTTCTGTGGGTTCTGGATGGCCCTCGGCTACCTGCTCGCTGCGATCATCTGCTTCGTCCTGATCGTGACGATCCCGTTCGGCATCGCCTCGCTGAGAATCGCCGGCTACGTGCTGTGGCCATTCGGGCGGACCACCGTGGAACGGCCCGACGCGGGTGCGCCCTCGTGCGTCGGTAACGTGATCTGGCTCGTCTTCGCCGGGTGGTGGCTCGCGCTGGGGCACCTGATCACGAGCATCCCGCTGTTCGTTTCGATCATCGGAATCCCCTTCGGCTGGGCAAATCTGAAGATGATCCCCATCTCGCTCATGCCGCTGGGCCGAGAGGTGGTCCCGACCGACGAAGCGTTCGGAGCCCGCTAGGAGCTGTCGGCGTCCCCTGACAGGGGATGCGGTCCAATGGCGGCGTGGGGGACGACGATGAGTACGCGAGAACCAGCAACCGACTGACGGGGTGCGGTTGCCCGGCCGGGGCGGCGATCGCCGTGCTCACCGTGCTCGGCATCCCTCTGTGGATTTCCTCGGTCTGCTCTTCTCCGACTTCCACCAGGGGCGTCCGCACCGATCGTCCTCACGGACGATGACCTGCCATCTGCTCCAGGCGTGCGATGCGCTCCGCCATCGGCGGGTGCGTCGAGAACATCTTGGAGATGCCCTGGCCGGGGCGGAAGGGATTCGCGATCATCATGTGGCTCGCGGTCTCGATCCTCGGCTCGGGAGGCAGAGGGAGCTGTTTCGTACCGGCTTCGAGCTTCCGCAGGGCGCCGGCGAGGGCCAATGGGTCGCCGGTCAGCTGGGCCCCCGAGGCATCCGCCTCGTACTCGCGGGAGCGGCTTACGGCCAGTTGGATGACGGAGGCGGCCAGCGGGCCGAGGATCATGATCAGCAGCATGCCGAGGATGCCGGGGCCCTCGTCGTCGTCGGACCGGCCCACCGGGATCAGCCAGGCGAAGTTGACCAGGAACATGACGACGGAGGCGAGCGCTCCGGCGACGGACGAGATCAGGATGTCGCGGTTGTAGACATGGCTCAGCTCGTGGCCGAGGACTCCGCGCAGCTCTCGCTCGTCCAGAATCTGCAGGATGCCCTCGGTGCAACAGACCGCCGCGTTGCGCGGATTGCGGCCGGTGGCGAAGGCGTTGGGGGCCTGTGTCGGGGAGATGTAGAGCCGGGGCATGGGCTGGCGGGCTGCTGTTGAGAGCTCGCGGACCATCCGGTAGAGCTGTGGCGCCTCGAATTCGCTGACGGGGCGGGCGCGCATGGCCCTGAGCGCCAGCTTGTCGCTGTTCCAGTACGCGTAGGCGTTGGTGCCGACGGCTACGAGGAGCGCGACGATCAGGCCCGTACGTCCGAAGAAGCTTCCGATGACGATGATGAGTGCGGACAGGCCCCCGAGGAGTACGGCGGTTCTCAGCCCGTTGTGCCGGCGGTGCACGGTACGCCCTCCAAGTGGTGCGGCAGGGGAACCCTTTGCTTGGTGGTCTCCACTCCTTCAGTGGAGCCTCCCGTACTGGTCAACGCCAGGCGAGGAGAGCTAGTTCCCTTGTGCGCGTGGCCGTGGGCACAGGGCCTGTCCGGCATTTGCGGCCGGATCGGGCCCTGGGCCGTACGGGTGGAGGGATCGGCGTGTGCCGGTCGGCGCCGGGCTGCTCAGCGCTGGGCGGGAAGGCCGGCGAGTGCGAGGGCCTCGCGGTCCGGCTCGATCTCGCTGGTGCAGTGGGCGCAGCGGGAGGCGATGGCCGGGATCTCGGTGTAGCAGCGGGGGCAGTCGCGCACGGCGGCCTTGATGTCGACCTTCTCGTCCACCTTGGAGAAGCGGTTCTGGACCTTGGTCATGGGGACGACGACGCCGAAGTAGAGCACCGCCGCGGTGATCAGGAAGGCGATGGCGGCGGCCAGGAACTTCCCGTACGGGAAGATGGCGCCCTCGACCGAGAACTGCGCAGAACTGAAGTCGCCGACGGAACCGGTTGCGAGGCCGATCAGCGGGGTGATGAAAGCGGTGCTGAATCCGGTGACGACTGCGGTGAACGCGGCTCCGACGGCCAGCCCGATGGCCATGGAGATGACGTTCCCACGCAGGATGAAGTCCTTGAACCCGTTCAGCACTGCTCTGGCTCCTCTGGGAAATGCGTACGCATGTGGGGATGTGCGGGCATGACCTTGCCCTGTACGGGCCGTCCCGGGCAAACCGATCTTGCGTACATCAGAAGAGATTGACGGCGGCGAACCTGAGGACCGTCTGCGGAGCACCGGACAGTACGACACCGACGACGGCGGTGAGGGCGATCGCGGCGGTGAGGGAGGCCGGGGCGCGGTGCCTGGTGGGGGCGGGTGCGGCTTCGTCCGCCGCAGTCTCCTCCGGAGCGCGGAAGAGGGCCGCGGTCCACTGCAGGTAGTAGTAGAGCGCGATCACTACATTGACGGCCATGACGACGGCGAGCCAGCCGAGTCCCGCGTCGACGGCCGCGGAGAAGACCGTGACCTTGGCGAAGAGGCCGATGATGCCGGGCGGCAGGCCGGCCAGGCAGAGCAGGAAGAAGGCCATCGCGAGGGCGGCCAGGGGGCGGGTGGCGTACAGGCCGCGGTAGTCGGAGATCCGGTTTCCGGGGTTCGTACGCGCGACGAGGGCCGCGACCGCGAATGCGCCGAGGTTCACGACGGCGTACATGAGGGCGTACGCGACGGTGGAGCCGATGTGCCCGTCGCTGGAGTACGCGGCGGCGGCGATCGGCACCAGGAGGTAGCCGGCCTGGGCGACGGACGACCAGGCGAGCAGGCGTACGGCGCTGCGGACGCGGGTGGAGCTCTGGCGCAGTGCGGCGACGTTGCCGGTCGTCATGGTGAGCGCGGCGAGGACGGCGAGGGCCGGTCCCCAGACGTCGGCGTACGCCGGGAACGCGATCACGGTGACGAGGATGAGGCCGGAGAAGCCGACCGCCTTGCCGACGACCGAAAGGTAGGCGGCGACCGGCAGAGGTGCGCCGACGTAGGTGTCGGGAACCCAGAAGTGGAAAGGCGCGGCGGCTGTCTTGAAGGCGAAGCCGACCAGGGTGAGGACGACACCCACCTTTGCGAGGGTGTCGAGCTGACCGGGTACGTCGTCGAGCCGGGCGGCGATCTCCGTGAGGTGCAGGGTGCCGGTGGTGGCGTACACGAAGCTGACGCCGAGCAGCATGACGGCGGTCGCGACGACGGAGGAGAGGAAGAACTTCAGCGCGGCTTCGGAGGAGCGCCGGTCGCCGCGCTTGATGCCGACGAGGGCGAAGGCGGGCAGCGAGGCGACTTCGAGGGCGACGACGAGGGTGGCGAGGTCGCGGGCGGCGGGCAGGAGTGCGGCGCCCGACGCGGAGGACAGCAGGAGGAACCAGAACTCGCCCGCGGGGAGCTTGCGTGTGTCGCCGAGGGAGAGCAGGGCGGTCAGCAGGGCACCGCCGAGTACGAGGGCCTGGATGACGAGGGCGAAGTGGTCGGCGGTGTAACTGCAGGCCCCGGGGCCACCGGTGCCGGTGGTTGCCGCGGTGAGGCAGAAGGTGGAGCGGTCGCCGTCGCGCAGCGGGACGAGCAGGGCGAGTGCGGCCACGAGTCCGGCGATGGTGACCCGGCCGAGGAGCGGCTTGTGCTCCTCGGGCAGGAAGAGGTCGGCGACCAGGACGATCAGGGCGACGGCCGCGACGACGACCGGGGGCGCGACAGCGAGCCAGTCGACGGACTGGATGAGGCTGGTGGTGGTCTCGGCCGCTGTGGTGACGACGCCCGGGGTGACGACGGCTGTGGTCACGACTTGCCTCCTGCGAGGAGCTTCTGCACGGCCGGGTCGGTGAGGCCGAGGAGGACTGCGGGCCACAGACCGGCGAGGACGGTGAGGGCGACGAGCGGGGTCCAGGCGGCGAATTCGTACGTCTGGACATCGGCCAGTTGCTGCGGCTCTTCCCGTTTCTCGCCCATGCAGACCCGGCGTACGACGATCAGCATGTACGCGGCGGTGAGCAGGGTGCCGAACGCGGCGATCGACATGAAGGTGAGGAAGGCGGGGCGGCTGAGGCCGTCGGCGGGGTCGAAGGAGCCGAACAGGGCGAGCATCTCTCCCCAGAACCCGGCGAGGCCGGGCAGGCCCAGGGAGGCGACGGCGGCGAAGGCGAGGAGGCCGCCGAGGCGGGGGGCGCGGCCGTAGAGCGCGGCCCCGGTGGCGCCGGAGAGGGTGTCGAGGTCGGCGGTGCCGTACCGGTCCTTGACCGCACCGACCAGGAAGAACAGCAGGCCGGTGATGAGACCGTGGGCGATGTTGGCGAAGAGCGCGCCGTTGACTCCGGTGGGGGTCATGCTCGCGATGCCGAGGAGTACGAAGCCCATGTGCCCGACGGAGGAGTACGCGATCAGGCGCTTGAGGTCGCCCTTGGAGCCCGGGCGGGCCAGCGCCAGGCAGGCGAGCGATCCGTAGACGATGCCGACGACCGCGAAGGCGGCGAGGTACGGCGCGAAGGTGTGCATCCCGTCGGGGGCAATGGGAAGCAGGATGCGGACGAATCCATACGTACCCATCTTCAGCAGGACACCCGCGAGCAGGACCGAGCCGACGGTCGGGGCGGCGGTGTGGGCGTCCGGGAGCCAGCTGTGCAGCGGCCACATCGGGGTTTTCACGGCGAGCCCGATACCGATCGCCAGAACGGCGATGACCTGTACGGACGAGGTGAGCCCACGGCCGTTGTCAGTGGCGAGTGCCACCATGTCGAAGGTGCCGCTCTTCAGTCCGATGAGGAGCAGGCCCAGCAACATGATCACCGAGCCGAGCAGCGTGTAGAGGATGAACTTCCAGGCGGCGGCCTGCTTCTGTGCACCGCCCCAGCGGGCGATGAGGAAGTACATCGGGATGAGCACCATCTCGAACGCCAGGAAGAACAGCAGCAGATCGAGGACGGCGAAGGTCGCGAGGGTGCCGGACTCCAGGACGAGGACGAGTGCGACGAAGGCCTTCGGGGAGGGGCCTTCAGGCATTTTGAAGTAGCTGTACAGCGCGCAGAGGAAGGTCAGCAGCGCGGTCAGTACGAGAAGGGGGAGCGAAATGCCGTCGATGCCGAGGTGGATGCGGACGTCGAGCGCCGGGATCCAGCTGATGTCGGTGGTGGCCTGCATCTTCGACGGGTGGTCGTGGTCGAAGCCGGCGGCGAGCACGATCGCGGCGATGAGGATCGCGCCGGTGACGGTCACGCCGTGGCGGAGCACGGCCTGGTCGGGGCTCTTTCCCTTCAGCCCGGGCGGGGCCGGCAGGAGGGCGGCGACAGCGCCGATGAGCGGGACGACGACGATGAACGCGAGAAGGAACTGCATCACGGTTTCGCTGATATCGATCACGGTTCACGACCCGGCGTTGACGTTGGCAAAAACGACGGCGGCGATCGCCAGGACCAGGGAACCGGCGAGCAGTGCGCTGAGATAGGTCTGCACATTGCCGGTCTGGGCGCGGCGGACGGCGGTGCCGAGCCAGCGCGCGCCGGTGCCGGAGCCCCGTACGTAGGTGTCGACGACCTCGCGGTCCAGGAAGCGGACGAGGCTCGCCGCGGCCTGGACGGGGCGGACGAACAGGGTCGTGTACAGGGCGTCCAGGTGGAAGCCGGTGGCGGCGTGGCGGTGGAGCGGGCCGAGCAGGAGGCGGCCCGGGTCGGCCGGGTCGGGGGTGCCCGGAGTGTCGCCGTAGCCGGCGGTGTGGTGGGTCATGGCCTCGGCCTCGACGAGGGCGGGTTCGGCCTCGGGGTGGGCGACGACGGTGCCGACGGGGGTGCGGGCGGCGAGTGCCGATGTGTGGCGCCAGGCGCCGTAGGTGAGGAGGCCGCCGACGAGGCCGACGCCCGTGGAGAGGACGGCGGTGGTCACGGACGGGGTGAGGCTGTGGCCGTCGAACCAGTCGGTGATCGCGCCGACGGTCAGTCCGAAGGCGATGGTGGGGACGGCGAGCACCCAGAGGACGGCGGTCATCGCGACGGGCTGCCTGCCGTGGTCGGGGACCTCGGTGCCGCGGCCCCGGAAGGCGAGGAGCCACAGGCGGGTGGCGTACGCGGCGGTGAGGACGGCGGCGAGCAGTCCCGCGACAAGGACGGTCCAGCCGGCGGCGACCGGGGCGACGTGCCGGTCCCCGAGTGCCGTGTGCTCGGCGGCGACGAGGACAGCTTCCTTGGAGAAGAAGCCGGCGAACGGCGGGATGGCGGCGAGCGCGAGGAGGGCGACGGTCATCGTCCAGTAGGCGTCCGGGATGCGCTTCGCCAGGCCGCCCATACGGGACATGGCGGCCAGCGAGTTGGTCCCGGCGGCGTGGATGACGACGCCCGCCGCGAGGAAGAGGACGGCCTTGAACGCACCGTGGGAGAGGAGGTGGAAGACGGCGGCACCGCGGTCGCCGACGGCCAGGGCGCCGGCCATGTAGCCGAGCTGGCCGATCGTCGAGTAGGCGAGGACGCGTTTGATGTCGTCCTGGGCGAGGGCGGCGAGTCCCGAGCCGATCATCGTGATCGCCGCCATCACGGCGAGGACGACGAGGGCCGCGCCGGACTGGGCGAAGACGGGGAGGAGCCGGGCCACGAAGTAGATACCGGCGGCGACCATCGTCGCGGCGTGGATCAGCGCGGAGACGGGGGTCGGGCCGGCCATCGCGTCGGGCAGCCAGGTGTGCAGGGGGAACTGCGCGGACTTGCCCGCGACGCCCGCAAGGAGCAGCAGGGCGACGACGGTGGGGTGGTCCAGGCCGCCGTTCGCGACGGCGCCCAGGATGCCGGTGATGCGGAACGTGCCGGTGTCGGCGGCGAGCGCGAACAGACCGATCAGGAAGGGGACGTCGCCGAGCTTGGTTACCAGGAATGCCTTGAGGGAGGCGGCGCGGGCTTCGGGCGTCTCCCAGTAGTGGCCGACGAGGAAGTACGAGCAGATGCCCATGATCTCCCAGCCGACCAGGAGCACCATCAGGTCGCCGGAGTAGACGACGAGCAGCATCGCGGCGGTGAAGAGGGAGACGAGAGCCGCGTACGAGGGGTATCGGGGGTCGTCGCGCAAGTAGGCGGTCGAGTAGATCTGCACACAGGTCGCGACGAGCCCGACCAGAACGGCGACGAGGACCGCGAAGCCGTCGAGGTGGAGGGCGAGGTCGATCGGGACCGAGCCGGTGGGGGTGAGCCGGGTCGCGGCGTCGATGGCCCGGCCGCCGCCCTGGTCCGAGGCGACGACGACGGCGAGCACGAAGGCGGCGAGGGTGGGCAGTACGGCGAGGGGGCGTACGTATCCGGGGGCGGTGCGTCCGAGAAGGAGACCGGCCGCGGCGCCCAGGAACGGAAGAAGGGGGACGAGGACGGCGAGGGTCGTGGTGGTCACGCGGTGGCCTCTGCCTTCTTTGCCTTCCCTGCCGGAGCAGTGGCCTGGTCTTCGGTGCCGTGGATCTCGTCGGCCTCATCGCCGGGGAGGGTTTCGGCGGCGTCGGTCTCGGCGGTGTCGCGGAGGCGGTCGACGTCCGAGCTGCCGCGGTTGCGGTGGACGGCGAGGACGATCGCCAGGCCGATGCCGATCTCCGCCGCCGCGATGGCGATGGTGAAGAGGGTGAGCGCCTGGCCGGAGTGCAGGGTGTCGCGGAGCCAGACATCGAAGGCGACCAGGTTGAGGTTGACGGCGTTGAGCATCAGCTCGACGGACATCAGGACCAGGATCGCGTTGCGACGGGCGAGCACTCCGTACAGCCCGGTGCAGAAGAGGAGGGCGGCGAGCACGGCGGGATAGGCGAGGTGCATCAGCTCTGCTCCTTACTGCGCTTGCGGGACAGGACGATCGCGCCGACGAGGGCGGCGAGCAGCAGGACGGAGAGTGCTTCGAACGGCAGCACCCAGTGCCGGAAGAGGAAGGTGCCGGTCACCTCGGTGGAGCCCTGGGCCGGTCCGTCCAGGTCGATCCAGGTGGTGCGGAAGGCGTCGACGACGACCCAGACGAGCGCGCCGGCGGCGGCGACCGCCACCCCGAGGGCCGCCCAGCGGTTGCCCGAGTCGGCGTCCGGGGAGCGGCCGATGGGGGCCTTGGTGAGCATCAGCCCGAAGAGAAGGAGGACGACCACGGAACCGACGTAGATCAGTACCTGCACCCAGGCGATGAACTCCGCGGTGAGCAGGAGGTACTCGACGGCGAGACCGCCGAGCGCCACGACCAGCCAGAGGGCGGCATGCACCAGTTGCTTGGTCGTGACCGTGACGAGGGCTGCGCCGAGGGTGGCGATTCCGACGAGGACGAAAGCGATCTCGATGCCGGTCGGGGAGAGGAAGCCGGAGTGGGCGGAGTGGGCCGCGGCGGCTGCGAGTGTCACTCCTCCCCCTCTTCTTCCCTCTGAACCTGCTGGGTCTCCCGGGCCTGCCGGGCTTCTTCGGCCTGCCGGGCTTCTTCGGCCTGCCGGGCTTCTTCGGCCTGCCGGGCTTCTTCGGCCTGCCGGGCTTCTTCGGCCTGCCGGGCTTCTTCGGCCTGCTGGGCTTCCTGCGCCTCCTTGGCGCGCTGGGCTTCGAGTTTCTCCGCCGTCTTGCGGGCGGCGGCGATCTCCTTCGGCTCCTCGGCGCCGGGGTCGAGCGCGGGCGGTTCCGGCACCGTCCACATCCATTCGCGGAGCTTGTCGCGCTCATGAGTGAGTTCGAGGATGTCCGTCTCCGCGTATTCGAACTCCGGCGACCAGAACAGTGCGTCGAAGGGGCACACCTCGATACAGATACCGCAGTACATACAGAGCGAGAAGTCGATCGCGAAGCGGTCGAGGACGTTGCGGCTGCGCTCGCGCCCGCCCGGGGTGGCGGCGGGCACCGTCTCCTTGTGGGAGTCGATGTAGATGCACCAGTCCGGGCACTCCCGGGCGCAGAGCATGCAGACCGTGCAGTTCTCCTCGAACAGCGCGATGACACCGCGGGAGCGGGGCGGCAGCTCGGGCTGGACGTCCGGGTACTGCGCGGTGACCGTCTTCTTCGTCATCGTCCGCAGGGTGACGGCCAGGCCCTTGGCCAGGCCCGATCCGGGGATGCGGGGCCGCGAGGGCGGGAGCGGTGCAGCCATCAGTTGATCGCCACCTTCACGATGCCGGTGAGCGCGATCTGCGCGAGAGCGAGCGGGATGAGGGCGGTCCAGGCGAGCTTCTGCAGCTGGTCCTCCCGGAGCCGGGGGTAGCTCACGCGCAGCCAGATGACGACGAAGGCGAGGACCGCGGTCTTGAGGAGCGTCCAGACCCAGCCGAGTCCGTCGGCGCCGAACGGGCCGTGCCAGCCACCGAGGAAGAGGACGGTGGTCAGTCCGCACAGGACGACGATGCCCGCGTACTCGGCGAGCAGGAACAGGGCGAAACGGAGGCCGGTGTACTCGGTGTACGCGCCGAAGATGATCTCCGAGTCGGCGATCGGCATGTCGAACGGCGGGCGCTGCAGTTCGGCGAGTCCGGCCACGAAGAAGACCAGGGCACCGACGATCTGCCAGGGCAGCCACCACCACTCGAAGGCGTTGAGGATGCCCGGGAGGGAGACGGTGCCTGCCGCCATCGCGACGGACGCGGCGGCGAGCAGCATCGGCAGTTCGTACGCGAGCAGCTGGGCGGCGGTGCGCAGGCCCCCGAGGAGGGAGAACTTGTTGGCCGAGGCCCAGCCCGCCATCAGCGAGCCGAGCACTCCGACGCCCATCACGGCGAGCACGAAGAAGATGCCTGCGTCGACGATCTGTCCGACCGCGCCCTCGCTGGGGCCGATCGGGATGGCGACGAGCACGAGGAGGTACGGGAGCAGCGCGACGGCCGGCGCGAGCTGGAAGATACGGCGGTCGGCCTCGGCCGGGACGATGTCTTCCTTCTGCGCGAACTTCACGCCGTCCGCGACGAGCTGGGCCCAGCCGTGGAAGCCGCCCGCGTACATGGGTCCGAGGCGGCCCTGCATATGGGCCATCACCTTGTGCTCGGTCTGCCCCACGACGAGGGGGAGGACCATGAACACGGCGAAGACGATGACGAGCCGGAGGGCGACGTCCAGTGCGTCGTTCACGCGGTATCGCCTCCGGCTGGGCGGTCGGGGGCCGGCTCGGGTGTGGGGTCCTGGGCCGGGGGCTCGGGCTGGTCGGGGGTGTCCGTGGGGGCTGTGGTGTCGGGGGTGGGCGTGGCCTCGGGGACGGAGGTGTCGCTGCGCGGGGCCTCTCCCCTGCCCGCCCCTTCCCGGACCGGGGGCTCCGCCTCCGGACCACCGGTCGTGTCGAAGGCCGGGCGGGCGTGGTGCCAGGGAGCGTCGCTGCTTCCGGGTTTCGGCTCTGCCGTCCCGGTCCCTGTCCCCGACGCGTTCGGTCCTGCCTGTTCCCGGGCCTCGGCCCCGGCCCCGGCCGTCCCCGGCTTCGCCGCCTCGCGCTGCTGGCCGGCCGAGCCCTGGGACGCGCTGCGGGTACGGCGCGGGGTTGCGGCGGGTGTGGGCTCGGTGGCCGGTGCTGCCGTCTTCGGCTGCTGGCCGGCCGAGCCCTCGCTCACGCTGCGGGTACGGCGTACCGGGCGGTCGCCCGCCGCGCGCGGGGTGCGGGCCGGGCGGGACGGGGCGGGCGGGAGCTGGCCCTTGAGGGGGCCCCATTCGTTCGGGTCGGGGACGCCGGGCGGCAGCATCGTGCGCCGCTTCGGGCCGCCGTGCTCCGACTCGCCCGGCTCCTTCGCGCCCGGCCAGGCCTTCGCGACGCGTGCCGCCAGCACGAAGTCCTTGCGCAGCGGGTGGCCCTCGAAGCCCTCGGGCAGCAGCAGCGGCACCAGGTGCGGGTGGCCCTCGAAGCCGATGCCGAACATCTCGTGTGTCTCGCGCTCGTGCCAGGCGGCGCCCGCGTAGATGCCGATGGCGGTGGGAAGGACCGCCGCCTCGTGCGGAACGGTCGTACGGATCAAGAGCCGACGGACCTTGCCCTCGGCCAGGGAGGCGACATGGACGCAGACCCGGAAGCCGGTGCCCGGTTCGTCGACAGCGCTCAGCCAGTCGAAATAGGTGCACCCCAGCCGGTCGCGGGCCGTTTCGAGAGCGGCGGTCCAGGAGGAGGCCGGTACGTCGACGGTCAGCAGGTCGTAGGCGTACTCGGCCGTCGCGTCCTCGCCGAAGAGTTCGGCGGCGGCGTCCGGAAGCCGGTCGTAGCCTTCCCGGTCATGGTTTTCGGCGCCGGTCACTTCTGCCCCTCCCCCGGTGTCGGCGGAGCGGCGACCAGGCCGCTGCGCAGTGCGGCGGTGGAAGGACGGCCGGCGCCGCCCGTCGCGTACCGCTCACCCAGCGACTCGCGGGCGATCTTCTCCTGCAGCTTGAGGATGCCCTGGAGGAGCGCCTCGGGCCGGGGCGGGCAGCCGGGTACATAGACATCGACCGGAATGATCTGGTCGACGCCCTTCGTCACGGAGTACGAGTCCCAGTACGGGCCGCCGCAGTTGGAGCAGGCGCCGAAGGAGATGACGTACTTGGGCTCGGGCATCTGCTCGTACAGCCGCTTCACGGCCGGAGCCATCTTGTCCGTCACCGTGCCGGAAACGATCATGAGGTCGGCCTGGCGCGGGCCGGGGGCGAACGGGATCACGCCGAGCCGGATGAAGTCGTGCCGGGCCATGGAGGCGGCGATGAATTCGATCGCGCAGCAGGCGAGCCCGAAGTTGAAGACCCAGAGGCTGTAGCGGCGGCCCCAGTTCAGGACCACCTTCATCGGCTCGGGAGCCAGGCGCGACAGGACACCGAGCCGCTTGGGCTCCGGCAGGAACGTCGGAACGGGCTGCGGTTCGGGCCCCACCCCGGCCTGCGGTCCGGACCCCGCCTCGGGCATCGGCTCCGGTCCCGATTGCACTGCGGGCCGGTGCTCGGGGGGCGGCGGGCTCGTCACGTCCATTCGAGGACGCCCTTCTTCCATGCGTAGAGCAGTCCTACGGCCAGGAAACCGAGGAAGATGAACATTTCCACCAGAGTCGTCGCCCCATATCCGGGTGCGGCGAATACGGTCGCCCACGGAAACAGGAAGATCGAGTCGACGGCGAAGATCACGTACAGGAAGGCATACACGTAATAACGGACCTGGGTATGTGCCCATCCTTCACCCACCGGGTCCACGCCGCACTCGTACGTCAGGAGTTTCTCCGGCGTGGGAACCACGGGGCGCAGCAGTCGGCCGGCGCCGAAGGCGACGGCGACGAACAGCACGCCGATCACAGCGAGCAGTCCGACCACTGAATAGCTGTGGAAGTAGTCCGACGCAAGAACGGTCGATTCCGGCAGGTCCGCCACGTCCGTCCCTCGCTCCCTCAAACCTGTTCGACGATCTGTACGCACGGGAGTCTAGGCCCTGTTAAAGAGAGGGTAAGCAGTCGCATCGGACAACGGGTGGGGTTATCCCTACTTCACCCCACCCACGAGCCCCATGGCGTGCGCAGGCCCCGCCCGGCAGGCTGGGCGTATGACCATGAGCCCCCTGGTGCCCGACAACGACCGGCCGCCGCCCGCCCGCTTCGCCCTCGATCGGTGGACATGGAAGGAGATCGCCTGTCTCCTGGCCAATCTCCCCATGGCCATCGCCGGGTTTGTTTACACAGTGTTCATGATCGGCATCGGCGTGGGGCTCGCGGTCACGGTGATCGGTCTGCCTCTGCTCGCCGCCGGACTGCAAGGAGCGCGGCTGATCGGGAGGGCCGAGCGGGGCCGGGCGCGGGCGATGCTCGGGGTGCGGATCGACGAACCGAGCCCGACGGTTCTGTCCCGCCGGGAACAGGGGTTCTTCCCCTGGCTGTGGTCGAGCCTCACGGACCCGGTGGGCTGGCGGGCGGTGCTGTATTCCTTCATACGGCTGCCCTGGGGTGTACTCAGCTTCACCGTGACGCTCGTGAGCCTCTTCGTGCTGTGGCCGGTGCTTCCCTACATCGCGCGGCTCCTCGCCAATGCCGACCGGGCGATGGCACGCGGGCTGCTCTCGCCCTCCGACGAGCTGGAGCGCAGGATCGCCGAGCTGGAGTCGGACCGCGGGGTGGTCGTCGACACGGCCGCCGCCGACCTGCGCCGCATCGAACGCGACCTGCACGACGGGGCACAGGCCCGGCTCGTCGCCCTCGCCATGGGCCTC
>NZ_BMRN01000003.1:0-204176 GCF_014648655.1 Streptomyces atratus | reverse complement strand
CTCCGCGACCTCGCCCGCGGCATCCACCCCGCCGTCCTCACCGACCGAGGCCTCGACGCCGCACTCTCCGCCATCGCCTCCCGCTGCACCGTCCCCGTGACGGTGGGGGTGGATCTGCCGGCGCGTCCCGCGGAGGCGATCGAGGGAATCGCCTACTTCACGGTCTCGGAGCTGTTGCAGAACGTGAGCAAACACAGCTCGGCACGTTCGGCGTCCGTCGAGGTGTGGCGGTCGGCGGACCGGCTGCTGATCCAGGTCACCGACGACGGGGAGGGCGGGGCCCGGATGGACGGCGGTACGGGCATGGCCGGGCTGGCCGAACGGCTGGGCGCCGTCGATGGGCTGTTCGTCCTAGACTCGCCGGTCGGCGGTCCTACGACGGTCACCGCCGAGCTGCCCTGGCGGGACCGGGAGAGGGAGCCGAACCGCACAGGGGCGGCCAGGCGGCCCTAGAGGCCCAGCGACCCCGGAAGGCCGGCACGCCCGGGCCCAGCCCCCTGAGCCCCCTGAGCAGGGTGGGGAAAACCCCCGGCCGAAGAGGGATACCGCCCTCATGGTGCGCCGACACGCGACCCAGCAACCTTGATGTACCGGCCGGAACCCCGAAACCACCGGAGAAACCGGCTCCATGAGAAGAAACGGACTGCACCCATGGCCACGGCATACGGACCGGACACTCGGGACCACCAGCGGTCCGGAGCCGGTTTCGGGGACCACCCCCCGGTGAAGCACTTCTTCCCGGCCGCGCTGCGCGCGCCTTTCGAGGGCAGGACCTGGCGCGAGTTCGGCTATCTGCTGCTGAGTCTGCCGATCAGCGTGGTCCTGTTCAGCCTCTCGATCACCCTGACGACGCTGGGCATCGGCATGCTGATCACCTTCCTCGGGGTTCCGATCCTGGCCGGCGCGCTGGCCATGTGCCGCGGATTCGGCGCGATGGAGCGGGCCCGGGCGCGCGGGCTGCTGAAGCTGGACGTGGCGGACCCGGCGCCGGTGCGCGGCAGGACCGGCGGCCTGCTGTCCTGGGTGGGCGCGGTCCTCAAGAGCGGGGTGTCCTGGCGGCATCTGCTCTACGCGCTGCTGCACCTCCCGTGGGCGATCTTCGCCTTCACTGTTTCGCTGACGTTCTGGTCGTGGGGGTGGGCCGCCCTCACCTACCCGCTGTGGCAGTGGGTCTTCCCGGCGTCCGTGGGGACCGGCGGCATCCAGCTGTACGGCGACGACGGCCACCGCGTCTATCTCGACTCCCCCTTCGAGCTGACCGCGACCAGCGTGTGCGGCCTGGTACTCGTCCTCGTCACACCGTGGATCATCCGTGGGCTGGCGGGCGTGGACCGGGTGATGGTGTCGGGGCTGCTCGGGCCGTCCCGGCTGGCGACGCGCGTCTCCGAGCTGGAGTCGGACCGCGGGGTGGTCGTCGACACGGCCGCCGCCGACCTGCGCCGCATCGAACGCGACCTGCACGACGGGGCACAGGCCCGGCTCGTCGCCCTCGCCATGGATCTGGGTCTGGCGAAGGAGAAGCTGACCGACGACCCCGAGGCCGCCGCCCGCATGGTCGACGAGGCCCACGGAGAGGTCAAGGTCGCCCTCCAGGAACTCCGCGACCTCGCCCGCGGCATCCACCCCGCCGTCCTCACCGACCGAGGCCTCGACGCCGCACTCTCCGCCATCGCCTCCCGCTGCACCGTCCCCGTGACGGTCGAGGTGGACCTCGCGTCCAGGCCCGCCCAGGCCATCGAGGGAATCGCCTACTTCACGGTCTCCGAGCTGTTGCAGAACGTGAGCAAGCATGCACGCGCGACCCGCGCATCGGTCGATGTGTGGCGGACGGCGGACCGGCTGATGCTCCAGGTCACGGACAACGGGCGCGGCGGCGCAGATGTGTCCTCGGGCAGCGGGCTGGCCGGGTTGACCGAGCGGCTGGACGCGGTGGACGGCGTACTCGTCGTGGATTCCCCGCAGGGCGGCCCGACGCGGATCACGGCCGAGCTGCCGTGGCGCGGCTGAACACACCCGCACACACGCACGGAGCCGTGAACAGGACCGCCCACCCCCACTGCTCCCCCTCGTCCCCGGCCGCCGGACCGGCTTGAAATCAAGCCGGTCCGGCGGCCGGGGACACGGCACTGCCGATACTGGGATGCTGGACGTCATACAGGCGGGACCAGCGAGCAGTGGGGGATACAGCGTCATGGTGGAGGACAGGGTGCGAGTAGTCATCGCCGAGGATTCGGTACTGCTTCGGGAAGGGCTCACCCGGTTGCTGACCGATCTCGGGCACGACGTCGTCGCCGGGGTGGGGGACGCCGAGGCGCTGATCAAGACGGTGCGCGACCTCGCCGGACAGGATGCGCTGCCCGATGTGGTGGTCGCCGATGTGCGGATGCCGCCCACCCACACCGACGAGGGCGTGCGGGCGGCGGTGCGGCTGCGCAAGGACTATCCCGGGATCGGGGTACTGGTCCTTTCGCAGTACGTCGAGGAGCAGTACGCGACCGAGCTGCTGGCCGGATCCAGCCGGGGTGTGGGGTATCTGCTGAAGGACCGGGTCGCCGAGGTCCGGGAGTTCGTGGACGCGGTGGTCCGGGTGGCGCAGGGCGGGACGGCACTGGACCCGGAAGTCGTGGCGCAGCTGCTGGGGCGAAGCCGTAAGCAGGACGTCCTGGCCGGGCTGACGCCGCGCGAGCGCGAGGTGCTCAGCCTGATGGCGGAGGGCCGGACGAACTCCGCGGTGGCCAGGCAGCTGGTGGTGAGCGACGGGGCCGTGGAGAAGCACGTCAGCAATATCTTCCTGAAGCTGGGCCTGTCCCCCAGTGACGGGGATCACCGCCGGGTGCTGGCGGTGCTGACCTACCTGAACTCCTGACGAGCTGACACCCTGTCAGATACCTGATGAAGGTCACCGCGGGGGCCGGATGCGGCCGCCGCGGTGACCCGCGCCCGGACAAGGGCCGATCGGGGTCCTAGAACCAAAGAATGAGTGCACAGCGTCTTCACCGAACGGCTGAGGGGCTTGCGAAATATGACAAACCGGTATCAAATCGCGTCTCAAAACAACGTCCACCATATGATCGGTCCAGGGAAGGCGACCCTTACCGACGTAGGGTGGGCCTTGGGACCGCCGGCGGGCCGGCCGGTCCCGAGCCGCCGCCCCGAGGGAGGTCCAGTTCAGTGACCAGCCAGGTCAGTAGCCCAGCCGAACAGGCCGATGAGGCCAGCGAGGCGCTCGTCGGGGGACAGCGTGCCCCCAGTCCCGATCACACGGGCGCCGGCGAGAAGGAGATCCGTCGTCTGGACCGGGTGATCATCCGCTTCGCGGGTGACTCCGGAGACGGTATGCAGCTCACCGGTGACCGGTTCACCGCGGAAACCGCGTCCTTCGGGAACGATCTCTCCACGCTGCCGAACTTCCCCGCCGAGATCCGCGCCCCCGCAGGTACCCTGCCGGGGGTTTCGTCGTTCCAGCTGCATTTCGCCGACCACGACATCCTGACGCCGGGCGACGCGCCGAACGTCCTGGTCGCGATGAATCCGGCCGCACTCAAGGCCAACATCGGCGATGTGCCGCGCGGCGCCGAAATCATCGTCAACACCGATGAGTTCACCAAGCGCCCGATGGCGAAGGTCGGCTACGAGACCAGTCCCCTGGAGGACGGCTCCCTGGAGGCGTACAACGTCCACCCGGTGCCGCTGACCACCCTCACGATCGAGGCGCTGAAGGAGTTCGGGCTCTCCCGCAAGGAGGCCGAGCGCTCGAAGAACATGTTCGCGCTCGGGCTGCTCTCCTGGATGTACCACCGGCCGACCGAGGGAACCGAGGCATTCCTTCGCGCCAAGTTCGCGAAGAAGCCGCAGATCGCCGAGGCGAACGTCACCGCGTTCCGCGCCGGGTGGAACTTCGGGGAGACGACGGAGGACTTCGCGGTCAGCTACGAGGTGGCACCCGCCTCACAGACCTTCCCGCCGGGTACGTACCGCAACATCTCCGGGAACCTGGCGCTGTCCTACGGGCTGATCGCCGCGGGCCGGCAGGCGGATCTGCCGCTCTATCTGGGCTCGTACCCGATCACCCCGGCCTCCGACATCCTGCACGAGCTCAGCAAGCACAAGAACTTCGGTGTACGCACCTTCCAGGCCGAGGACGAGATCGCGGGCATCGGTGCCGCACTGGGCGCAGCGTTCGGCGGATCGCTTGCGGTGACGACGACGTCCGGGCCCGGAGTGGCTCTGAAGTCGGAGACCATCGGGCTCGCCGTCTCACTCGAACTACCACTGCTCGTCATCGACATCCAGCGCGGCGGCCCGTCCACCGGTCTGCCCACCAAGACCGAGCAGGCCGACCTGCTCCAGGCGATGTACGGGCGCAACGGCGAGGCCCCGGTCCCGATCGTGGCCCCGAAGACCCCGGCGGACTGCTTCGACGCCGCGCTCGACGCCGCCCGGATCGCGCTGACGTACCGCACCCCGGTGTTCCTGCTCTCGGACGGCTATCTCGCCAACGGCTCCGAGCCGTGGAAGATCCCCGAGATCGACGAACTCCCCGACCTGCGCGTCCAGTTCGCCACCGGTACGAACCATGAGCTGGCCGACGGCACCGAGGTCTTCTGGCCGTACAAACGCGACCCGCAGACCCTGGCCCGCCCGTGGGCCGTCCCCGGCACCCCCGGTCTCGAACACCGCATCGGCGGCATCGAGAAACAGGACGGCAGCGGCAACATCTCCTACGACCCCGCGAACCACGACTTCATGGTCCGCACCCGTCAGGCCAAGGTCGACGGCATCGAGGTCCCCGACCTCGAAGTCGACGATCCGGGCGAGGCGCGGACACTCGTCCTCGGCTGGGGTTCCACCTACGGCCCCATCACCGCCGCCGTCCGCCGGCTGCGGGCCGCGGGACAGCCCATCGCCCAGGCCCATCTGCGCAACCTCAACCCCTTCCCGAGGAATCTCGGCGAGGTGCTGAAGCGTTACGAGAAGGTGGTGGTACCGGAGATGAACCTCGGCCAGCTGGCCACGCTCATCCGGGCCAAGTACCTGGTGGACGCGCGCAGTTACAACCAGGTCAACGGTATGCCGTTCAAGGCCGAGCAGCTTGCGACGGCTCTCAAGGAGGCCATCGATGCCTGACACCAATGAACTCCTGCAGCTGGTGCCCAAGGCCGAGGCCAAGCAGTCCATGAAGGACTTCAAGTCCGACCAGGAAGTGCGCTGGTGCCCCGGTTGCGGTGACTACGCGGTCCTCGCCGCCGTGCAGGGCTTCATGCCCGAGCTCGGACTGGCGAAGGAGAACGTCGTCTTCGTCTCCGGCATCGGCTGCAGCTCCCGCTTCCCGTACTACATGAACACCTACGGGATGCACTCGATCCACGGCCGCGCCCCGGCCATCGCCACCGGTCTCGCGTCCTCCCGCCGCGACCTGTCCGTCTGGGTCGTCACGGGCGACGGTGACGCGCTGTCCATCGGCGGCAACCACCTCATCCACGCGCTGCGCCGCAATGTGAACCTGAAGATCTTGCTCTTCAACAACCGGATCTACGGACTCACCAAGGGGCAGTACTCCCCCACATCCGAGGTCGGCAAGATCACCAAGTCGACGCCGATGGGCTCGCTCGACGCCCCCTTCAACCCGTTGTCCCTGGCCATCGGCGCGGAGGCGTCCTTCGTCGCCCGTACGATCGACTCCGACCGCAAGCACCTCACGAGCGTGCTGCGCGCGGCGGCCGACCACCCGGGCACGGCGCTGGTGGAGATCTACCAGAACTGCAACATCTTCAACGATGGCGCCTTCGAGGTCCTCAAGGACAAGGATCAGGCGCAGAACGCGGTCATCCGGCTGGAGCACGGGCAGCCGATCCTCTTCGGCGCGGAAAACGACAAGGGTGTCGTGCGCGACCCGGCCACGGGTGACCTCAAGGTCGTCGCGGTCACCGAGGAGAACCGGTCGCAGATCCTCGTCCACGACGCCCACGACGCCAGCCCCACCACGGCCTTCGCGCTGTCCCGGCTCGCCGATCCCGACACCCTGCACCAGACCCCCATCGGGGTACTGCGCAGCGTGGAGCGGCCGGTCTACGACACGCAGATGGCCGAACAGCTCGAGACCGCCGTCGAGTCGGACGGCAAGGGCGACCTGGCCGCACTGTTCGCGGGCAACGACAACTGGACGGTCGTCGGCTAGCGGACACCCCTGGGCTACATCGGCCGACGGCACCCCCTCGGGGCTACTTCCCATCGCCGGACGGGCTGAATTTCGGCCCGTCCGGCGATTGCGGCCAGGGGTGCGACCGGCCACCGCGCACCATGTGGCCATGACCCCGGACCGCCCCGCGTACCGCATCAAGCGGCGTCTGCTCGGCAGAGCGCTCACCACCGAGCGCATCAGCGAGGAGAAGCTGAACAACCGGACGGCGCTCGGGGTGCTCGCCTCCGACTGCATCAGTTCGTCCGCGTACGGCTCCGAGGAGATGCTCCGGGTCCTCGTACCCGTCGTCGGCGCCGCCGCGTTCACCCTGCTCATGCCGGTGACCGGGGCGATCCTGCTCGTACTGCTGCTCCTCACGCTCTGCTACAGCGATGTCGTGATGATCTACACCAGGGCGGGCGGGTCGTACGTCGTCGCCCGGGAGAACTTCGGGCCCAACATCGCGCAGATCGCCGCCGTGGCGCTGCTCGTCGACTACATCGTCACCGTCGCCGTCCAGGTCTCGGCCGGCACCAACGCCCTGATCTCGCTCGCCCATCTGGCCGGCAACAACTTCACCGGCCTGGACCATCTCCAGCTCCCGGTCTCCGTAGCCGTCATCGTGCTGCTCGCGTACGGGAATCTGCGCGGGGTCCGCGAGGCGGGCCGGGCCTTCGCACTGCCCGCCTATCTCTTCATGGCCGCCGTCGGCCTCGTCCTTCTCGTCGCCGCGCTGCGCGGGCTCACGGGCGAGCTGCCGCGCGCCGATCTGCACGCCGCCGGGGTCGTGCCGCTCGGCACTCCGGGCAACGGCTGGCTCTACGGCGCCTCGCTCTTCATCGTGCTGCGCTCGTTCGCCAACGGCGGGTCGTCCCTCACCGGGCTCGAAGCGATCTCCAACGGCATCTCCGCGTTCCGCGAACCCCAGGGCCGCAATGCCCGCCGCACCCTCATCGTCATGAGCACGGTGCTCGGCATCCTCGTGCTCGGTGTCTCCACGCTGGCGCACTTCACCCATGCAGTCCCGTACACCGACGGCACACCCACCGTCATCGCGCAGGAGGCCCATCTCGCGTTCGGCGGCGGGCCGCTCGGTACGGCCGGGCTGGTCTTCGTGCAGCTGGCGACCGCGCTGGTCCTCTACACCGGCGCCAACACCCCGTTCACCGGCTTTCCGTACCTCGCGAGTTTCGTCGCCAAAGACCGGTTCCTGCCGCGGGTGCTGACCCGGCGCGGGCACCGGCTGGCGTTCTCCAACGGCATCATCTCGCTGGCCGTCGTCTCTCTGGCGCTGCTGCTGGTGACCGGCGCCAGCGTGGACAAGCTGGTGGCGCTGTACGCGATCGGCGTGTTCACCGCCTTCACCATGGCCGGGGCCGGCCTCACCGCCTACCACCTGCGGCGCCGCGAGACGTACCGCAGGCTCAAGATCGCGGTCAATGGGACCGCCGCGGTCATCTCCGCCGCCGTGGTGCTGATCTTCGCCGTGACCAAGTTCACCGAGGGTGCCTGGCTGGTCGTGGTGATCTTCCCGCTCGGGGTGTGGGCGCTGATGCGGATCAACCGCGAGTACCGGCACGAAGCGGCCGCGCTGGAGACCATCCAGGCTCCGGGCGCGGACCGGCCGCGGTTCCGCCGCCATCTGGTGTTCGTCCTCGTCGAGACGCTCGACCTGGCGACGCTGAAGGCCCTGCGCTACGCCCATGAGCTGCGCCCGGACGAGATCCGGGCGGTGCACTTCGCGATCGACGAGGCGTACGGCAGACGGCTGGCCGCCCGGTGGGAGGCGACGGCCGCCACGTCCGTGTCCCTGGAGCTGGTGGAGTGCCCGGACCGGCGGCTGCGCCATGCGATGAAGGAGCTCGCGTCCCGCACCACGGAGGACGGCGAGACCTGGCTGACGGTGCTGGTGCCCCGGCGGACGTACAGCAACGCGCTCGGGAAGCTTCTGCACCGGGGCACGGGTGAACAGATGGCCAAGACGCTGGCGCAGCTGCCACACGTGGCGGTGACGATCCTGCCGTTCGACGTCTCGCGGGCGCTGCGCACGCTGGAGGAGGGGCGCGCGCCTCAGCCGGACTGAGCCTGCTCCTTCTTCCCGGCGTCGTACACCTCGCGCGCCGCGTGCACGGCGTCCAGGCGCCGCTCCGTCCAGCGGGCCAGCGCCCACACCTGCTCGGCGGCCTCCCGGCCCAGCCCGGTGAGCGAATAGTCCACCCGCGGCGGGATCACCGGTTTCGCGTCCCGGTGCACGAAGCCGTCACGCTCCAGCGTCTGGAGGGTCTGGGCCAGCATCTTCTCGCTGACGCCACCGACCTCGCGGCGCAGTTCGCTGAAGCGGTACGAGCGCTCCAGCAGGGCGGCGAGGACCAGGACGCCCCAGCGGCTGGTGACATGTTCGAGCACCAGTCGGGAGGGGCACATCTGCCGGTTCACATCGGGCTTCCTGCTCAGGCCACTCACGCTCATACCAGTACCTTACTTCAAAGTGGGTACTTTCGATTGGTTAGTGCATTCCATACAGTGAGTCTGCGAGCCCGAACAAGGACCAGTGCCACCAAAGAGGAGAAACCCCCCATGAGCATCGTTGTCACCGGAGCCACCGGAGAACTCGGCCGTCTCGTCGTCGACCAGCTGCTCACCGCCGTGCCCGCGAACGAGATCGCCGCCGTCGTCCGCAACGAGGAGAAGGCTGCCCCGCTCGCCGCCCGCGGCGTCGAGCTCCGCGTCGCCGACTACGACCGCCCCGAGTCCCTCAAGGACGTCTTCCGGGCCGGCGACCGGGTCCTGCTCATCTCCGGCAGCGAGGTCGGCAAGCGCGTACCGCAGCACACCGCCGTCATCGACGCGGCCAAGGCGGCGGGCGTCGCGCAGCTCGCGTACACCGGTGTGCTGGGCGGCCCCGACGCCGACTTCAAGCTGGCCGACGAGCACAAGGTCACCGAGCAGCTGATCCTCGACTCCGGGCTGCCGCACACCTTCCTGCGCAACGGTTGGTACACCGAGAACTACACCGCCAACCTCGCCCCCGTCCTGGAGCACGGTGCCGTCGTCGCCAACGCGGGCGACGGACGGGTCGCCTCCGCCACCCGCGCCGACTACGCCGCGGCGGCAGCCGCCGTGCTGACCGGCGAGGGTCACATCGGCGCGGTCTACGAGCTGAGCGGGAATGTCGCCTGGTCGTTCGCGGAGTACGCGGCGGAGGTCGCCAAGGCCACCGGCAAGGAGATCGTGTACAAGAACGTCCCGGCCGCCGTGCACCAGGAGATCCTGGTCGGCGCCGGCCTGCCCGAGGGTTTCGCGGCAATCCTCGTCGACGTCGACGCCGCGATCGAGCGCGGACTGCTCGCCGGTACGAGCGGTGACCTGGCCCGGCTGATCGGCCGGCCGACGACGCCGCTCGCCGAGACGGTGACCGCGGCGGTGGCCGCCGCGTAACTCCGCCCGTCACCGGGACGGCGGATGCGGCGCAACTCCGCTCCCCCGCACCCCACGGGCCCCATGTCATGACCGTATGCCGATACGGCTATGACATGGGGCCCTCCCGGCGCTACCGTCATGCAGTCGGCGGAGCAGTTGGCACAGACATGCTGGGAGGGCCCGTGAAGGGAACAAATGAACAACGGGCCGGACTGCTGTCCGGTATCGGCGCCTACGGCCTGTGGGGCATCGTCCCGCTGTTCTGGCCGCTGCTGAAGCCCGCCGACGCGATCGAGATCCTCGCCCACCGCATGGTCTGGTCCCTCGGGGTCGTCGGCATCGCACTGCTGGTGCTGCGCCGCTGGTCCTGGATCGGTGAGCTGATACGACAGCCGAAGAAGCTCGGCCTGATATCGATCGCCGCGGCCGTGATCACGGTCAACTGGGGTCTGTACATCTGGTCCGTGAACAACGGCCATGTCGTCGAGGCCTCGCTCGGCTACTTCATCAATCCGCTGGTCACCATCGCCATGGGCGTTCTGCTCCTCGGTGAACGGCTGCGCCCCGTGCAGTGGGTGGCGGTCGGCACCGGTGTCGCGGCGGTGCTCGTGCTGGCGATCGGTTACGGACGGCCGCCGTGGATCTCGTTGACCCTGGCGTTCTCCTTCGCGACTTACGGCCTGGTGAAGAAGAAGGTCAACATGGGCGGCCTGGAGTCGCTCGCCGCCGAGACCGCCGTGCTGTTCGTGCCCGCACTCGGCTATCTGCTGTGGCTGGGCGCGCAGGGCGATGCGACGTTCGCCTCCGAGGGCCTCGGTCATTCGGCACTGCTGGCCGCGACGGGTGTCGTCACGGCCGCGCCGCTCGTCCTTTTCGGGGCAGCGGCCATCCGCGTACCGCTCTCCACGCTGGGTCTGCTGCAGTATCTGGCGCCGGTCTTCCAGTTCATCCTCGGCATCCTGTACTTCCACGAGGAGATGCCGCCGGAGCGGTGGGCCGGGTTCGCCCTGGTGTGGCTGGCACTCACCCTGCTGACGTGGGACGCGTTCCGGACGGCGCGGCGGACGAGGGCGCAGGCGCAGACTCGTGCGGTGCAGCTGGCGGCGCAGCAGACACCGACGGCCGGGGATTCCGCTTCGCCCTCCTCCGCCGCAACCCCAGCGAAGTGACCACAAATTTAGTTACTGAGTTGCTTTTTTAACTCGGTTGCGCTTCCCTGGGGGTCCACGGAACGCAACCGAGGAGCCTCCATGTCCACCTCCGCGCCCACCACCCCCGTACTGATCGTCGGCTCGGGTCCGACCGGCCTGACCCTGGCCTGCGATCTGGCCCGGCGCTCCATCGACGTGCGGATCATCGACAAGTCCCCGGACTTTCCTCGCAGTTCACGGGCCAAGGGCCCCAACCCCCGCTCCCTGGAGGTCCTGGAGGACCTCGGCGTCGTGGACAGGGTCCTGGCCGCGGGCTCGGCGCCACTGCCCATGCGCAAGTACCGGAACGGGCTGCCGATCGCCGACGCCGACCCGTTCGGGGCATCGCGCCCGACGCCGGACGCCCCGTACGACCGGGGGTGGCTGATCGCCCAGTGGCGGCTGGAGGAGATCCTGCGGGACCGCCTGGCGGAGTACGGCGTACACGTCGAACTCGGCGCGGAAGCCGAGCGGTTGACGGTGGGCTCCGACTCGGTGACCGTCGGGCTCGCAGACGGCCGGAGCATCGGGGCGCGGTACGTGGTGGGCTGCGACGGCGGCCACAGCCCGGTGCGGGGGATGCTCGGCGTCACATTCGAGGGGAAGACGACCGAGGAGCAGATGATGGTCTGCGGGGACGTGGCGGCGGACGGCCCCGACCGCGGCTACTGGCACCAGTGGTTCGACGACGACGGCGCCGTGATGCTGTGCCCGATCCCGGGTACGCGGTCGGGCTGGTGGTTCCAGGCGGGGCCGGAGCGGGACCGGGCGGGAGCCCCCGTACCGCCCTCGCTGGAGAGCTTCCGGCGGCTCTTCGCCAAGCACACCGGGCTGCCGGGCACCCGCCTGACGCAGGCCACCCTGCTGTCCACGTACCGGGTCAACGAGCGCATGGCCGACCGCTACCGGGTGGGCCGCGTACTGCTGGCCGGGGACGCCGCGCATGTGCACTCCATCGCGGGCGGACTCGGCATGAACACCGGGATCCAGGACGCGTTCAACCTGGGCTGGAAGCTCGCCCGGGTCGTCACCGGCCAGGCTGATCCCGGTCTGCTGGACACCTACGAGGAGGAGCGGCTGCCCGTGGCCTCCTGGGCGCTGGACATCAGCTCCGAGCGGCTGCGGGTCACGCTCGATGCGATCCGGCAGCCGGGCGGCGGCCTGGACTCGGTGTTCACCAGGGAGACCACGGGCCTCGGCCTGGGCTACCGCTGGAGCTCCCTCTCCCCCGCAGGCTCCACCGCTCGCCTGCGAGCGGGCGACCGCGCCCCGGACGCCCCCTGCCGCAACGCCGGGACGGGCGCACCGACCCGGCTGTTCGAGGCGTTCGCCGGACCGCACTTCACCCTGCTGGGCTTCGGCCCGGCCACGGCGGACGCGCTGCGGGCGACGGAAACGACGTACGGCGACGCGGTGCGGGCGTACGGGGTGGACGCCGAAGCACGGCACGGCCTGACCGACGACGCAGGCCACGCCCGCTCGGCGTACGGCATCGAAACGGGCGCCGACACCCTCGTCCTGGTCCGCCCGGACAACCACGTGGGGCTGATCGCGCCGGCCGACGACGGCCGGGCTGTCATGGACTACCTGAACCACCTGAGCGGTACGGCATTCAGGCGGCTTTGAGCGCGTCACGGCAGGCAATCCCAGAACTACCACATGTTTATATTCTTCTGACATGTCATGAGCCGATTCACGCGCACGTCCGGGTACTCCCGCGTGCTCCTGCGCACCGCCACCGCGGCCCTGTCAACGCTGTCCTTCCTCATCTGCGGAACCTCGCCCACCACGCACGCGGACGACAGCGTGGAGCAGGTCCACCCGTCCGGCGTCGAATCCCTGCGCTCCGGTGCGACGGCCGACGTCCGCCGCACCTATCGCACGATCGCCACGCACCGCGTCTACGCCATCGAGGAGTACCCGAGGCAACACTTCCCCAGCACCCACGTCCACGGCGCCACGTAGAAAGCCCGACACCGCTTGCTGCCGGGCGCCGGGTTCGCTCCTGCGCCGGGCGCGGGAGGCCGGGCGCGGCGGGCGGCTGTGCGGCGTGGGTCCCGCGGCCGACCGCCGCCCACCGCCCGCCGCCCGCCGCCCGACACGAACCCGGAGATCATCACGTCGGCACGGAGGGCGTGGGGGATCCTTGATGCCTACTCGCCAGGAGCCGGAGGAACCGGAGGCCATGGGACATCGGCCAGCAAGGGAAGGATCTGCTCCTCCTCGTGGTCGAGGTGCGCGTTCAGCTCCGTCGACATCCGGGCCAGCTCGGCGCGGAAGCGCTCGGGGTCAGTGATCCCGATGCCCGCCAGCAGGGCCGCCAACTCGCCCTGGATGCGCGCGACCGTGCGGTGTTCGTCGGCGAGCCGGGCGAAGGTGTCGGTCAAGTGCGGGTGGTAGTGGGCGATTTTGGGGAACAGGTGCGCGTCCTCGCTGGTGTGGTGGAACTCCAGGGCCTGGCAGAACGCCAGGCAGCGCTGCCTGATCTGGAGCCCCAGGCTCGGGGCCGGCGCTTCACCGGGGCCCCGGTGGGCCGCCCGTGCGATGAAGTGGGCATCGGCCTCCGTCTTCACCTGGCGCAACTGGCCCCGCAGCCAGCTGTGGACCTCCATGACCTTGTCGGCAAGGCTGTTGACCTCGCGGGGGCTCTCCCAGCCGTCGGGTTCGGCGCGCTCCAGCACCACGACCGGCAGGGACCGGGTGGTCCCGGCCTGGTAGTCGCCGTATCCGGGCGCCGCTTCCACTGCGTGCGCGAACAGTTCCTCGCGCCGCGCCCCCTCGGCGGGAACCGCGAGGGCCTGGAAGCTACGGGTGCCGGCCTCCACCCGTACCACGGGGTGGGCGAGCAGGTTGTGGTACCAGTCGGGGTGGTTCGGGGAGCCGAGGTTGGAGCCGACGATCAGCAGCGAATCGCCGTGACGGACATAGCCGAGAGGAGTGGTGGTCTCCTTCCCCGACCTCGCGCCGGTGGTCGTCAGCAGGAGCAGATCGCCGCCCTCGAAGGGGCCACCGACCTTCCCTCCATTGGCGCGGAACTCCTCGATGACTGATTGATTGAAGGATGTGGGCATACGGTTCTGTGTCTCCGGAAGATGCGGATGAAGCCCGCAGTGACTGCGGGAACGGCTGATCGTGCAGCGCACGGGACGGAGCCACCGCACGGCCGGCCGCCGGACACGGCCTGCCGGCAACTACGGTGCGCGGTCACAGGACTTGGCGTCTGGACGGCGCACATGACGGTGCCGGGACGCGCGAACGGCAGATGATGACGTGCGGCTTCTGCGCTACGTCACGTACAGGGCGCGGAGTATGAACTCATCACGGACCCCTTGGATGAAGGGTGTTCGCCCGATCACCGGCCGGCCCACTGCTCTTTGGCCGGCGTCACGCGACACCGTTTTCATTACACGCAGTCGGCCGTCGCCTGTCAACGCGGACGTGTGCGCACCGGGCCGACCTTAGGCTTGATCCATGCCGATCCCACCCGCATATGCCCTCGTCGCCACGGACCTGGACGGCACCCTGCTGCGCCGCGACGACAGCGTGAGCCCCCGCACCCGCGCCGCGCTCGCCCTGGCCGCACGGGCCGGAGCACGGCATCTCGTGGTCACCGGGCGGCCCGTGCCCGGCATACGGGGGCTGCTCGCCGGGCTGGGCTACCGGGGGCCGGCGGTCTGCGGGCAGGGGGCCCAGCTGTACGACGCCGGGTCCGGTCGCATAGTGCGTGCGGTCACCCTGGACCGGGAGGCCGCGGACACCGCACTCGGCAAGATCGAGGCCCAGGTGGGGCCGGTCCACGCGGCCGTCGACCAGGACGGTGCCGAGGGGCGGACGCTGATCGAGCCGGGATATCTGATGCCCCATCCCACACTCCCCGCCCAACGCACCCGCCATCGCCACGAGTTGTGGTCCGCTCCTGTCATCAAGGTGCTCATCCGGCACCCGGAGCTCACCGACGACGCACTGGCCGAGGCGGCCCGTACGGCGGTCGGCGATCTCGCCTCCGTCACGCTCTCCGGCCCCGGCACCGTCGAATTGCAGCCGTTCGGCGTCGACAAGGGAAGCGGGCTCGCGCTGGCCGCCGAGTTCCTGGGTGTGGACGCGGGCACGGCGATCGCCTTCGGGGACATGCCCAACGACCTGCCGATGTTCCGCGCGGCCGGGTACGGCGTCGCGATGGCCGACGCCCATCCGGACCTACGGGCCGCGGCGGACGAGGTGACGTCGTCGAACGAGGGCGACGGGGTCGCCGAGGTGCTTGAGCGGGTGTTCGGCTGAGCGGCGGGCCCGGCTCGCCGAGCAGCAGGCCTCGCAGAGCCGGAACCCGCCCTGGTCGGGCCCGCGCCCTCCGGGAGCCCCCCATGCTCGCACGCCCGTCCGACATTGCCATGCCGTCCGGCCGGATCTCACGGCTCCGGTGGCGCCCCGAGCGCCCGCAGCACATGCGCGACCAGTGCCGCGATCGTCTCCTCGTCCTGCACCGGCTTGCGCAGCACATGGCGGTAGTACACCGGGCCGTACAGCATCTCCACCGCCAGCGGGAGGTCGGCGTCCGGCGGGATCTGGCCTTGTTCCTGGGCCCGTCGCAGGCGGTCGACCGCCTCCTCGAAGCGGGGGTCGATCAGCTTCGTTCTGACTGTTTCCGCGAGTGCGTCGTCATGGTGGACCTCGGAGAGAATCCCGGCGTACGCGGGGCCGTAGGGCGGCGTGGAGAGCAGCTTCACCGCGCCCATCACATTGGCCCGCAGGTCGGCGGCGATGTCGCCGGTGTCGACGAACGGCGTCGTGCCGACCAGTGCGTCGGTGAACGCCTCCAGTATCACTGCGCTCTTCGACGGCCACCAGCGGTAGATCGTCTTCTTGCTGACACCCGCTCTGGCCGCGATGGCCTCGACCGTGACCCGGCCGTACCCCTTCTCCGTACACAGTTCGAGGGCGGCCTCCAGGATCGCCCGTCGTGATCTCTCGCTGCGACGCAGTGAACTCGGCGATGTGATCATTCGGTGAGCATAGGTGTATTTGAGCCAATCCTTGTTGACAGTCCGTCGCCAGAAGTCGAACAATACTGAGGCGGAAACGGAACGTGCCGTGTCGTATCGTTCCTGCTGTTCGCACCGTTCGTGCCGTTCGTGCCGCGACGAGCCGATCGGGGGACGGCTCGCCCGGCCGACGGCACGAGTGCGAAGCGCCGCGCGTCAGGCGGTGATGTCCTTCGCCGTGAAGCGGGCCCAGGCCGCCGAGCCGAACACCACCGCGTACAAGCCTTGCAGTCCCAGGTTCTTGACCGCCTCGTCCCAGTACACGGGGTCGCGCAGCAGGTCCGCGTACGACATCCAGTAGTGCGGGAAAAGATACGGATGGATGCCGCTCAACTGCGGGATCGTGTCCACGATCTGCACGGTGATCAGCATCCCGACAGTGGCGGCCATGGCCGCGATCCCGCTGCTGGTGAGGGTCGAGATGAACAGGCCGATCGCCGCGAATCCGATCAGTGACGCCGCGACCACCACCGCGATCAGTCCGGCCCGCAGCAGCCCTTCACCGAACCCGATCCGGGTCCCCGAGATGGTGGTGACCTCGCCCACCGGGAACAGCAGCGCGCCCACGGCAAGCGCCGAGAGGGCCACGACCAGGGTCGCGACCAGACAGAACGTGAGGACGGAGGCGTACTTCGTCAGCAGCAGCCGGGTCCGGCCCGCGGGGGCGACCAGCAGATAGCGCAGGGTGCCGGCGTTGGCCTCGCCCGCGATCGAGTCGCCCGCGACGACCCCGACGGCCATCGGGAGGAAGACCGGGAGCGTCACGGCCAGGGCCGCGAAGACCAGGAACAGGCCGTTGTTGGTGACCTGGGAGAGGAAAGCCGGGCCTCCCCCGCCACCGCCCGGTCCGGGCGAGGAACCGTGATTCGTCTCGATCTTCACCGCGATCCCGATCAGCACGGGAACGGCGGCCAGCACTCCGAGCAGTGCGAGGGTGCGCCAGCGGCGGAGTGTGGTGGCCAGTTCGGAGCGGAGGATTCCGAAGGTCCACAGCGGATTGCGCGCCGTGCCCGCCCCTACGATTCCGGCTTCAGCCTGCGACATCGAAACCCTCTCCGGTGAGTGCGACAAAGGCGTCCTCCAACGAGGCCCGTTCGACGCCGAAGGACCGCAGGCGCACGCCGGCGTGCACCAGCGCCGCGCTGAGGTCCGCGAGTTCGACGTCGCCCGGCGGGGCCTCGGCGCTCACCCGGTCGCCGTCGACCGTGATACCGGTGACGCCCAACTCCTTGAGGACGCGGGCGGCTTCACCCGGGTCGGGGGTGGTGACGGCCAGCCGGCCGCGCGCCCCGGCCGCCAGATCCGCGACCGGGCCCTGGGTGATCAGCCGGCCCCTGGCCATCACCGCGGCGTGTGTGCAGACCTGCTCGATCTCGTCGAGGAGGTGGGAGGAGAGGAAGACGGTGGTGCCCTCCGCCGCCAGTTCTCTGACCAGGGCACGGATCTCGCGCATGCCCTGCGGGTCCAGGCCGTTCGTCGGCTCGTCCAGGACGAGCAGGCGGCGCGGCTGGAGCAGGGCGGCGGCGAGACCGAGGCGCTGCTTCATGCCGAGCGAGTACGCCTTGGCCTTCTTGCCGGCCGCCGCGGCGAGCCCGACCCGGTCCAGGGCCTGCCCGACCCGGTCCCGCCGGGTGCGCGGATCGGCGGTCGGGTCGGCGGAGTCGTAGCGCAGCAGATTGTCCCGGCCGCTCAGGAAGCCGTACAGGGCGGGCCCCTCGATCAGGGCTCCGACCTGCGGGAGTACGGCGCGGGCCGCGCCCGGCATGGGGTGGCCGAGGACCTGCGCGGTGCCGGACGTCGGGTCGATCAGACCCATCAGCATCCGGATGGTCGTGGTCTTCCCCGAGCCGTTGGGGCCGAGGAATCCGAAGACACTGCCACCGGGGACACTGAGGTCGAGGCCGTCGACAGCGAGTTGGCCGCCGCGGTACCGCTTGGTGAGGCCCCGTGTCTCGATCACGGCCCCGGGGGCGCTCACCGCCCTCGGCTCGGTCACGGTCCCAGGCTCTGTCATACGTACTCCCCCATAAGTCGGGTAGGGCCTGTCCGGCGGATCAGGGCCGGACAGCGCCTCAGCGGACCGCCCCGCCGTACGGAGGGTACGGCGGGGCGGGTGGCCTGCGGCGGGAGGCGCGACGCGCCCCGGCGTCAAGCGGCGTTGTCAGCCGCCTTGACCAGCGCGTCCGGCGTGACCGCGCCGACGTACACCTTGCCGTCGTCCGTCATCAGCGCGTTGACCAGGCGGGTCTTGAAGACCGTGCCCGAACCGAACTTTCCGGAGACCTTGTCGCCCAGCGAGTCCAGGAACTGCTGCGCCTCGGCCGGTACGTCATCCGACGCCTTCGTGGGGAGTCCGGTGCCGCCCGGGGTCCTGATCTCGGCGATCGCGTTCCAGCCCTCGCCGATGACCTTCGTGTCCTTGGCGCCCTGGTCCCCGGCGCCCAGTCCCTCGGCGCCCGGGAACATGCCCAGGCCCCCTGCCCCGTCGGTCTTCGGCTGTGCCTTCGCGTCGTCGGCCTCGGTCACCTCGGCGCCCTTGGGCGGGGTGAAGGTGAACGAGGAGGCAGCCGGCTTCGCGAAGTCGACCTTGGTGAAGCCGGCGTCGACGGCGGCCTTGCCACCGCTGCTCGGAAGCAGCGTGAACTTCAGCGGCACACCGCTCTTCGCGTCGACCGCGACCGTGACCGAGCCGATCGTGGAGCCGCTCTGCTTGGGCTTGATGAGCAGTTTGTACGCGTCACGTCCGGCGACCTGCGCCGTGCCGTCGACCGTCACCGATGTGGTGGGGCCCGCAGCCTTCAGGACCTGTTCGGCGAGCGCCTTCGGCGTGGTCGGCACGCCCTCGGGAGCCGGGGTCGAGTGCCCGGCCTCCTTCCCGCTCCGGTCCTCGGTGGCGTGGTAGGCCTGGTTGGTCCTGCTGTCGTACGCCCAGACCTGATCACCGTTGTGGATCAGGCTGTACTCCGCCGCGTTCTCCAGGATCGACACCCGCTGCTTGTCGGGGCCGTCGGCGGCCACGCGCAGGGTGTGCGTGCCGGACGCCAGCTCCGTCATCTTCGTCTGCGGGTCGGCGGTCGAATCGCCCTTGGCGCTGCCGGTGTCGCCTTGGCTGCCGCCCGGGGCGAAGGAGCCGGCCAGACCGCCGAGCGACGGGATACCGAGGTCCGCACTGATCTTCACCGTGCCGGAGAGCTGCTGGGTGTCCGAAGCGGCGATCTTCTCGATGAGCTGCTGTGCGGTGATCTCCGGCAGATCGGGGTCACCGGTGCTCGCGAGCGCCGGGACGAGCCCGATCGTCGCGGCCGCCACCCCCGCCACCGCGACCGGGACGATGTAGCGCGCCGCCTTTCGGCGGCCGGCGGCGGCGCCCCTGGTCCCGCCGTTGGTCTCTACGCTGTCGTTCGGTGCCATGTGTGCCCTACCTCCGTGGTCGGCGGCTTCCGTCCGGATGCACTCGTCCACTCCGTGCCGCCATTCTCACCGTTTTGCTCAGGAGTGGTTGTTCTCCATCTGACCAAGACGGCGGCGCGAAATCGTCACTCCCGGGGAGCAACTCCGCCTACCTCTTCGGTATGACACCGCACGGCCGGGTCTCCCCGGTCCCGTAGGGGGGTACCCCCGGCTCCAGGACCCAGGGGTACCCCCGGCTCCAGGACCGCCACAACGGCCGGGGCCGGGTCGGGAAACCGCGCCGCATGCCCGCCGATCGGGTCACAGCACGGTGAGACAGGTGAATTACGCGCCAACTCTTGACGATTTTCAGTCACGCGTCCACACTTTCAGGCATCTCCAGTCACTTTTCCACGAAACCAGTCAGCGAGGTTGCCGGGATGCTGCCAGCCGAACGTCACCGTCGAATCTCCACCGTCGTGGAGCGCAGCGGCACGATCAGCACCGAGAGTCTGGCCGAGCAGCTCGGCGTCTCGGCCGAGACCGTGCGCCGGGACCTGGCACAGATGGAGAAGCAGGGGCATCTCATGCGGGTGCGCGGCGGTGCAGCAGCGCTGTCCGTCGTCCGCGGTCTGAGCGGCGAAGAGGCATCCTTCACGGAGCGGTCCGCCTCGCAGCAGCAGGCCAAGACGGCGATCGGACGAGCCGCGGCGGACCTGGTCCGCTCCGGCATGACCGTCGTGATCGACGTCGGCACGACGGCTCTGCAGGTCGCCTGCGCCCTGGCGCCGGACTTCCGGGGGACGGTGGCGACCCCGTCCCTGCTGGTCGCGGCCGAGCTGTCCACCCGCCCCCATGTCGACGTACTGATCCCCGGCGGACGGATCCGGGGCGGCGACCTGGTCTGCTCCGGACCTCTGACGGTGGACTTCTTCAACGGCCTCTACGCCGACATGGCATTTCTGGGTTCCGGCGGTGTCGACAGCTCCGCCGGGATGACCGACTTCCACTTCGAGGAGAACGCGACCAAGCGCGCGATCCTCGCCCGCAGCGCGCTCAGCTACGTCCTGGCCGACGGGAGCAAACTCGGACGGGTGGCTCCGCACCGCGTCTGCGGATTCGAGGACTGCACCGGTCTGATCACCGACCAGGCGCCCGAACCGCCCCTGGCTTCGGTCATCGAGCAGTCGGGCGCAGTGGTGATCTCGGCCGGACACTCCTGAGCGCCGCGGCGATCTCTTCTCGGCGACGTCTCCGCGTGAGACCCGCCCCATGCAACGAACGGCAGTTTCTGTAGCGAGCGGCAGTTTCTGAAAGGACAGCACCGCCATGGTCACGACAAACACTGATGTCGTACAAGGTGACGACCCATCGTCCGCGCCGGGCTCCGGCTACAAGCAGGAGATGCGCCGGGAGTTGAGCCGGTACGCCTCTTTCGCCATGGCCTTCGGCTTCGTCTCGATCGCGACGGGCATCTTCACCACCTACGGCTCCGTGCTGAACAGCTCGGGCCCGCGCGGCATCTTCGCCTGGCCGATCAGCGTCATCGGCCAGCTGTCGGTCGCGCTCGTCTTCGGCGCTCTCGCCGCCCGCATCCCCATCAACGGATACGCCTACCAGTGGGTGTCCCGGCTGGTGAACCCGGTCTGGGGCTGGGTCATGGGCTGGATCTCGTTCTCCTTCCTCGGAGTCGTAGTGGTCGCGGTGGACTACACCGTCGCCGCGACGATCCTGCCGGAACTTCTCCAGTACCAGGGGACGACCCAGAACGCCTGGGCGATCACCGCCGTGGTCATCCTGCTCCAGGCGATTCTCGTGGCCGCCTCGACGCAACTGACGCACAAGGTCAACAAGGTCGCCGTGACCGTGCAGCTCATCGGCATGATCTCGCTGACCGTGCTGCTCTTCGTCGTCGGAGCGTTCACGGGCAAGCTCGACTTCTCCACGCTGTTCAGCGCCGCGCCGGCCACGACCGACGGCTACTACGCCCTGGGCACCGCCACCGAAGCGGGGCCGTTCGCCCTCGCGTTCCTCCTGGGCGCCTTCACCATCGTCGGATTCGAGTCCGCGGCCAACCTCGCCGAGGAGACCAAGGACCCGGCCCGGGTGATCCCCAAGGCCATGGCCCAGGCCGTGCTCTCCCTCGGCGTCCTCGGATTCCTGTTCCTCGTGGCGATCACCGCGCTCATCGACGACCCCGTGAAGCTCGCCCAGTCCGCCACCCCCGTGGCCACCGTGATCACCGCCGTACTCGGATCGACGGTCGGCAAGGCGCTCCTGGTCCTGGTCGTGGTCTCGATCTTCTCCTGTGGTCTGGTCATCACCATGAGCGGCACCCGGCTGGTGTGGGCGATGTCCCGCGACGAGCGCTTCCCCGGCTGGCAGGCGCTGCGCAAGGTCAACCCCTCCCGTGGCACCCCGCTCAATGCCACGCTGTTCATCTTCGTCGTCGCGGAGCTGATCCTCGCCTGCTTCTCCGTCTCGACCGACGCCCTGTTCTCGCTCTTCTCCGCCGCCACGCTGCTGCCCGCCATCATCTACGCCGGCACGGTGCTCATGTACATCGTCAAGCGGAAGTCGCTGCCGCCCACGCAGGGGTTCTCCCTCGGGCGCTGGGAGATACCGGTCATCGTGGTCGCCTCCGTGTGGCTGGGATACGAACTCCTCATCTTCCGTGACCAGTCGTTCCGCGACCCCTGGCTCTACGTCCTCGTCCTCTTCGCCCTCGGGGCCGCCTACCTCGTCTACCTCCTGGTCCGGCGCGGCGTGTCCGGCATGTCGATGCCGGACATGATCAACATCGACGAGACCCTCGACGTCACCGCGGCCCCCGCTGCGCCGGGCGCGGTGGGCGCGACCGCCAAGGAAAGCAACCGATGAGCACCATTCTGGCCATCGACCAGGGCACCTCCGGCACGAAGGCAATCGTGGTCGACGAGCGGGGCGGGACCATCGCCATCGCCGAGGAGGAGCTGCGGCCGGCCTACCTCAGCGGCGGCGGCGTCGAGCAGGACCCGCAAGAACTGCTCGACTCGGTCCTCAACGCCGGACGGCGCGCCGTCGCCGCCTCGGGCCGGTCCGTCGACGCGGTGGCCCTGGCCAACCAGGGCGAGACCGTACTTGCCTGGGACCCGCGCACCGGCACCCCGCTGTCCCCGGCGATCGTCTGGCAGGACCGCAGGGCGGAAACGATCTGCACCGGTCTGGCCGAGCACGCCCCGTGGGTGGCCCGGCGCAGCGGGCTCGTGCTCGACTCGTACTTCTCCGCGCCGAAGATGGCCTGGCTGCGGCGGAACGTCACCACCGAAGGGGTGGTGACGACCACCGACACCTGGCTGCTGCACCAGCTGACCGGCGAGTACGTCACCGATGCCTCGACCGCGAGCCGGTCGCTGCTGATGGACATCGACCAGGTCTCCTGGGACCCGGAGCTGCTGGATCTTTTCGGTCTGGGCGCCGAGAAGCTGCCGCGGATCGTGGGCTGCGACGAGGTCATCGGCACGACCGGTGCCTTCGGACGCGAGGTGCCGGTCGCCGGCCTGATCGTCGATCAGCAGGCAGCACTGCTCGCCGAGGGCTGCCTGGAGCGGGGAACCGCGAAGTGCACCTACGGCACAGGAGCGTTCCTGCTGGCCAACACCGGTGACACCGCCCTGCGTTCACGGGCAGGGCTCACCTCCTCGGTGGCCTGGCGGACCGCGGCGCAGACGCCGTACTGCGTGGACGGCCAGGTGTACACGGCGGCGTCGGCCGTCCGCTGGATCCGGGACCTGGGATTCATCGGGTCCGCGAGCGAACTGGACACGGTGGCGGCGAAGGAGTCCGACGGCACCCTGTGCGTACCGGCCCTGGCGGGCCTCGCGGCACCGTGGTGGCGTCCCGACGCGACCGCCACGTTCACCGGGATGACCCTGTCCACCGGCAAGGAGCACATGGTCCTGGCCGTGTTGCAGGGCATCGCCGCCCAGGTCGCCGCCCTGTGCGGCCTGGTCGAGTCCGACCTCGGCACGCCGCTCAGCCGGCTGCGCGCGGACGGCGGGCTGACCCGCAGCCGCACCCTGATGCAGGCCCAGGCCGATCTGGCCCAGGTGCCTGTCGACATCTACCCGTCCTCGCACGCCACCCCGCTCGGCGCGGCCGCGCTGGCCAGGCTGGCCCTCACCCCGGGCATGGACCTGGCGGAAGCCGTCGGTGACTGGAACCCGGTCACCGTCTACGAACCGGTCTGGTCGGCCGACCGGGCCGCGCACTACCGCAGTACATGGGCGGCGGCCGCCGAGGCCACCGCCCGCAAGGGAGAACTCGGATGACCGACACCACACCGCACGAGCCGGACCCTGTCTACGACGTCGTCGTCATCGGCGCAGGCATCGTCGGCTCGGCGATCGCCCGCGACCTGTCCGGCCATCAGCTGTCGGTCGCGCTCGTCGAGGCGCGCGACGACGTCGGCGACGGAACCAGCAAGGCGAACACCGCGATCCTGCACACCGGATTCGACGCGAAGCCGGGCACGCTGGAGTCCGGGCTCGTCAAGCGCGGATATCACCTGCTGTCGGAGTACGCCCGCTCGACCGGCATCCCGGTCGAGCACACGGGCGCGATCCTCGTCGCATGGAACGCGGAGGAGCTGGCCGTCCTGCCCGGCCTCAAGGAGAAGGCCGAGCAGAACGGTTACGACCGGTGCCGGATCGTCGGCGCCGACGAGGTCTACGAGCTGATCCCTTCCCTCGGCGAGGGAGCGCTCGGCGGACTCACGGTCCCCGACGAGTCGATCATCTGCACCTGGACCACGAACCTGGCCCTGGCCACCGACGCGAGGCAGCGCGGCGCCGAGGTCCTGCTCAACCACGCCGTCACCGCGGTGTCGGTGAACACCCGGTCCACCACGCTGACCACCACGGGCGGCTCCGTACAGGCCCGTTGGGTGGTCAACGCGGCGGGCCTCGGCGCCGACCGCATCGACCGGCTCTTCGGCCACGAGCGGTTCACCGTCACCCCGCGCCGCGGTGAACTGTTCGTCTTCGACAAGCTCGCTCGCCCACTGGTGGACAAGATCGTCCTGCCGGTTCCCACGTCCCGGGGCAAGGGGGTGCTCATCTCTCCCACCATCTACGGCAACGTCATGCTGGGGCCCACCTCGGAGGACCTCACCGACCGCACCGCGACCGGAACGTCCGAGGACGGATTCGCCTTCCTGCTGGACAAGGGCGAGCGCCTCATGCCCCGGCTGCTCGCCGAGGAGGTGACCGCTTCCTACGCGGGGCTGCGGGCCGCCATCGACCACGGGGACTATCTCATCGAGCCCACCCCCTCGCAGCGGTACCTCCTCGTCGGCGGCATCCGCTCGACCGGGTTGACCTCCGGCATGGCCATCGCCGAGCACGTCCACGAGGTGCTCGAAGAGGCCGGACTCGTCCTCACCGCACGCACCGACCTGCCCGGCCCTCCGCAGATGGCCAACATCGGCGAGGCGACCGTACGTCCCTACCAGGACGCCGAGCGCATCGCCGCCGATCCCGAGTACGGCAAGGTCGTCTGCTTCTGCGAGCGCGTCACCGCCGGTGAGATCCGCGACGCCTTCCAGTCGCCCCTGCCCGCACGCAACCTGGAGGGCCTGCGCCGCCGCACCCGGGCCATGAACGGCCGCTGCCAGGGCTTCTTCTGCGGCGCGGCTGTCAACCGACTCCTGAACGAAAACGGTTGCGGCGGCGCGGCCGCCGCGCCGGCGCGGCCCGAGGTGAACTCCTGATGACCACCACCACACTCACACCGGACGTCCTGATCATCGGGGGCGGCCCCGCCGGGCTCACGGCTGCCGCCGCCCTCGCACCCCGCATCCGCGGCGAGGTCCTGGTGCTCGACCGGGAGAAGGACGCCGGAGGCATCCCCCGCCACAGCGACCACACCGGATACGGCCTGCGGGACCTGCACCGGGTCATGACCGGCCCGAAGTACGCACGCCACCTCGTCGAACAGGCCACTTCGGCCGGGGCCACCATCCGCACCGAAACCATGGTCACCCACTGGGCGGGCGACCGTGCCGTGGAGGTCACCGGTCCGCAGGGGCGGCTGCGTGTGGAGGCCAAGGCCGTCGTGCTCGCCACCGGCGCACGCGAACGGCCCCGCGCGGCCCGGCGCATCCCCGGCGACCGGCCGCAGGGCGTCTACACCACCGGGCAGCTGCAGAACGCCGTCCACCTCCACCACAGCGAGGTCGGCAGCCGGGCCGTCATCGTCGGAGGGGAACTGGTCAGCTGGTCCGCCGCCGTCACCCTCCGCGAAGCCGGCTGCGCCACCGAGCTGATGGTCAGCCAGTACCCCAGGACGGAGTCGTACGCAGCTTTCAACGTCGCCGGCCGCGCCCTGCTGCGCGTTCCCGTCGCCAACCGCAGCCGGGTCACCCGCATCATCGGCAAGGGCCGGGTCGAGGCCGTCGAGATCGAGAATCTCGACACCCACGCCCGGCGCACCGTCGCCTGCGACACCGTGGTCTTCACCGGAGACTGGATCCCCGACCACGAACTCGTCCGCAGCGGCGGACTCGACCTGGACCCGGGAACCCTCGGCCCGCTGACCGACACCGCCCTGCGGACCAGCCGGCCCGGCGTCTTCGCCGCGGGCAACCTCCTCCACCCGGTCGACACCGCCGACGTCGCAGCCATTGACGGCCTGCACGTCGCGGACCAGGTCGAGGCATGGCTGACCGGGGCCGGCGAGCCTGCCCCGGGCCTGCGCATCCTCGCCGAGGCGCCGCTGCGCTGGGTGTCACCGGGGCTGCTGCGCCCAGGTGACCCGGCTCCCCCGCGTGGGCGCCTGCTGCTGTGGACGGACCGGTCCATCCGGTTCCCGCACGTAATCGTCCGCCAGAACGGGCGGGTCGTCTCGGAACGGACCCTGCCCTGGCCCGCCGCGCCCGGCCGCGTCTTCCGTGTGCCGTGGTCCGTGATGAAGGGCCTCAGCGCCCGGGGCGGCCCGGTCACCATCGCCCTGCGCTGACGAGCGGCCCGCACCCGGGGTACGAACGTGCCCGGGTGCGGGCCCTTTCCCGTTGCCGCCTGGGACATCTGCGGATGACCGTCGGTCAGGGCCGCGTACGCCCTCGGCGCACCTGGGGCGACAGAACCCGCGGCCCCCGGTGCGCCATGCCTCGGGCAACGGCGGGAAGTCCCGCCCGACCGGGGCCGAGGTACGGACGTGCCTGGGATGCGGCGCCAGGGGCGCCCTCTTCCGGGCAGGTCATACCGGCGGGACCCGCCGGGCGCCGGCCCGGGACGGGCGAGGCGCCACCGGCCCGAATCCGGTACGGCCGAAAGCGCCTTTGGACCACGTCCCGGGCCGGTCAACAGGTTCGGCCTCGGAACTCACCCGACCACCGGACCACCGCGAAAGCAGCGCACCGAAGGCGGGGACGGGCTCAGCCCGCCCGGTGCACCACCGCGTCGCACAGCTCCTCCAGCGCGGCCTTCGCGTAGCCCGCGGGCAGCGGCGCCAGCGTCGCACGCGCCTCCTGCGCGTACCGGATGGTGTCCCGTCGCGCCTGCTCCAGCGCCGGGTGGGCGCGCAGCCTGCGCAGCGCCTCGGCGTGCCGGGCGTCGTCGCTCAGGTCGCTGTCGAGCAGCTCGACGAGTTCCAGGTCGTCCCGCTTTCCGTCGGCCGCGGCCCGGGCCCGCAGATGGAGCACGGGGAGCGTCGGGATGCCTTCGCGCAGGTCGGTGCCGGGGGTCTTGCCGGACTCGTGGGAGTCGGAGGCGATGTCGAGCACATCGTCGGCGAGCTGGAAGGCGACGCCGAGCCGCTCCCCGTACTGGGTGAGGATGTCGACGGCCGTCTCGTCCGCGCCGGCCATCATCGCGCCGAACCGGCAGGCCACGGCGATCAGCGAGCCGGTCTTGCCGCGCATCACTTCGAGGTAGTGCTCGACCGGGTCGCGCCCGTCGCCCGGGCCCGCGGTCTCCAGGATCTGGCCGGTGACCAGCCGCTCGAACGCCTCCGCCTGGATGCGTACGGCCTCCGGACCGAGGTCGGCCAGTATGTGCGAGGCGCGGGCGAAGAGGAAGTCGCCGGTCAGGACGGCCACCGAGTTGCCCCAGCGGGTGTTGGCGCTGTCGACGCCACGTCGTACGTCCGCCTCGTCCATCACGTCGTCGTGGTAGAGCGTCGCGAGATGGGTCAGCTCGACGACGACGGCGGCGGGCACGACACCCGGCGCGTCGGGGTCGCCGAACTGGGCGGCCAGCATGGCCAGCAGTGGCCTGAATCGCTTGCCCCCGGCGCGTACGAGATGCTGCGCGGCCTCCGTGATGAAGGGCACGCCGCTCTTGGTGGCATCGAGCAGCCCCGACTCGACAGCAGCCAAACCGGCCTGGACATCGGCCTCAAGAGCGTGGTCCCGCACGCTCAGTCCGAACGGCCCGACGACGGTCACGAGGGGATCTCCTGTCTGCTGACGATCACACGGAATGTCGATCTGTCGCTGTCATCACTCAAGTCAGCGTATCCGGTCCCCTTTCGATCACAGTGGGCGCCTTCCCGCCACCGCCGGTATGTTCGGGATCAGCTCATACGATCAGGAGTTCTCCCTTTGTCCCTCACGGCAACCGACACTGAACCGACACCGCCGCCGCCCGGCGACGACCATGCCTTTTTCGGCCAGCCACGGGGCCTGATGACCCTGTCCGGCCTGGAGGTCTGGGAACGGTTCTCGTTCCTCGGCATGCAGGCGATCCTGGTCCTCTACTTCGCCGACACCGTCGCCCACGGCGGCATGGGCATGGATGTGGGCACCGCGGCGTCCGTCTCGGCCGCCTACGGCACCCTGGTCTACCTGGTCTCCGTGGCCGGCGGCTGGCTGGCCGACCGGATCCTCGGCTCGTACCGCGCCGTCCTGTACGGCGGAATTCTCATCGCGTGCGGGCATTACGCCATGGCGGTGCCCACCGATGCCATGACGTGGACCGGCCTCGGTCTGATCAGCGCCGGAACCGGTCTGCTCAAGCCCAATGTGGCGACCATGGTCGGCAAGCTCTACCGCACCGAGGACGAGCGCCGCGACGCCGGCTTCGCGCTCTACTACATGGGCATCAACATCGGGGCGTTCCTCGGCCCGCTGGTCACCGGCTGGCTCGGGGACCATGCGAGCTGGCACTGGGGCTTCTCGGCCGCCGCCTTCGGTATGACGCTCGGTCTGATCCAGTACGTACTGGGCCGGCGTCACCTGGCCGGGCGAAAGCACAGCGCCGAATTCGCGCTGGCTCCGGAGCCGATGCGCCGCGCCGTCCGGCTGATCGTGGCGGGTGCCGTCGTGGTCGCCGCCGTCGCCACCGCGCTGGCCCTTTCGGGGTGGCTGACCATGAACCGTTTCGTCGACCTGCTCACCCTCATCTCGGTGATCGCACCGGTCGTGTACTTCGTGGTGATGTTCCGCAACCCGCGGGTCACCAGCGAGGAACGCGGCAGGCTGCGCCCGTACGTGGTGCTGTTCCTGGCCTCCGTCGTCTTCAACTTCATCCTCTTCCAGGCGTACTCGACGATGATTCTGCTCGCGTCGACCAACGCCAATACCGAGATCCTCGGCTTCCACTTCCCGGCGAGCTGGTACGCCTCCGCGCTCGGCGCCTTCGAGGTCGCGCTCGCCCCGGTGGTCGCCGCCGTCTGGGCCCGGATGGGCCCGCGTCAGCCGCACGCCTCCAACAAGATCGCGATCGGGGTGATCCTCGGCGGACTGTCGTTCCTGCTGATGGTGCTGCCGACCTCCGGGCACTCCGGCGACACCTACAAGATGGCCGCCTGGTGGATCGTCGGCTCGTATCTGCTGCTCGGCCTCGGCGACATCCTGCTGGAGACCTCCGGCATGTCCGCGACCACGAAGCTCGCGCCCAAGGCGTTCGCCAGCCAGACCATGGCGCTCTGGTTCCTCTCGCTGGCCCTCGCCAACGGCATCCAGGCCCAGGTCGTGAAGCTGTACGGCGAGGTCTCCAACCCCGCCTACTTCGGTATCAATGGCGCAATCGCGGTGGTGGCCGGTGTGGCCGTCATCGCCGCCGCACCCTGGCTCAAGCGCACCATGCACCCCGTCCACTGAGGTACCGCCATGCACATCCGCACCACGTATCCGTATGACACCACCCATGAGGACGTCTACATTCCGCTGCCGGACGGCACCCGGCTCTACGCCCGGATCTGGCGGCCCATCACCGACGAACCCGTCCCCGCGCTCCTCGAATATCTGCCGTACCGGCTGAGCGACTGGACGGCGCCACGCGACTGGCAGCGCCACCCCTGGTACGCGGGCCATGGCTACGCCTCCGTCCGGGTGGACGTACGCGGACACGGCAACAGCGAGGGAATGCCGGGCGACGAGTACGACGCGACGGAGCTGGCCGACGGGGTCGCCGTCATCCACTGGCTGGCCGAGCAGGAATGGTGCTCCGGCCGGGTCGGCATGTTCGGCATCTCCTGGGGCGGCTTCAACTCGCTCCAGATCGCGGCGCTGGCCCCCGAGCCGCTGAAGGCCGTCGTCACCGTCTGCTCGACCGACGACCGCTACGACAACGACGTCCACTACATGGGCGGCTCGGTCCTCGCCGTCGACATGCACGCCTGGGCGGCCACCATGCTGGCCTTCGTCGCCCGCCCGCCGGATCCGGCACAGGTCGGCGAGGGCTGGAAGGACATGTGGCTGAATCGGCTGGAAACGGTCGAACCATTCATCCACACCTGGCTGGCGCACCAGACCCGCGACGACTACTGGAAGCACGGCAGCGTCTGCGAGGACTACTCCGCGATCACAGCGAACGTCCTCGCGGTGGGCGGCTGGCACGACCCGTACCGCGACACCGTCCTGCGGCTCGTCGAACACCTCGGCCCGGACAAGGTCCGCGGGCTGATCGGGCCCTGGTCGCACCAGTACCCCGACCGGGGTCTGCCGCCCGGTCCGGCAATCGGCTTCCTCCAGGAGACGCTGCGCTGGTGGGACCAGCACCTGAAGGACAAGGACACCGGCATCATGGCCGAGCCCCTGCTGCGGTCCTGGATCAGCGAGTCCCACCGGCCCGCCACGGTGTACGAGACGCTGCCCGGCCGCTGGGTCGGTGAGACCGGCTGGCCCTCGAAGAACATCGCGCCGGTCGCGTACGCCCTCCAGGGCGGCCCGCAGATCGTCGACTCGCCCCAGCAGACCGGTCTGGACGCCGGGCGCTTCTTCCCGTTCGGCAACGACGCCGACCTGCCGCCCGACCAGCGCGACGAGGACGCCAAGTCGGTCTGCTTCGAGTTCCCGGTCGAGGACGCCCCGATCGAGATCCTGGGCCGCCCCCGGGTGAAGCTGCGCATCCGGATGGACGTGCCGCGCGGCCAGGCGATCGCCCGGCTCTGCGACGTCGCACCGGACGGCTCCTCCACCCTGGTGACCCGCGGCGCGCTCAACCTCTCCGCACGGCACGGCCGCGACCGTGCGGAGGACTGGCCGGTGGGCGGGACCGAGGACGTGACCTTCGACCTGAACGGCATCGGGCACACCTTCCCGCCCGGCCACCGGATCAGGCTCGCGGTCTCCTCCTCGTACTGGCCGTGGATCTGGCCGCAGGCCGGGTCGGTCGGCTTCACCCTGGACGCCGTCGGCAGCTTCGTCGAACTGCCGGTACGCCGGCACACCGAGGACCCCGCGATCCGGTTCGAGGAGCCGGAGCAGTCGGAGCCGCTCGGCGTCGTCCACCCGGTGACGCTCGACGAACAGCGCCCCGAGCGCCTGGTGGTCCGCGATGTCGCCAAGGGCGAATGGCGACTGGAGGTCGACCCGCGCTACGGCGGCACCCGCGTCTACCCGGACGGCCTGGAATTCACCGAGGACGCCGTGGAGACGTACACGATCCAGGAGAACGAACCGCTCTCCGCACGCACCCGCTCCGACTGGTCGATCCGGCTGCACCGGCCGGAGATGGCGTGGGACGTACGGATCGAGACCCGGTCCGAAATCAGTGCGGACGAAACCGACTTCATCACGTCCGACGAGGTGCTGTGCAAGGACGGCGGCGAAGTCGTCTTCCACCGGACCTGGGAGAAGCGGATCCCGCGCACGGCCGGGTGAACCCACCGCCGTGCCCCCGTACAGCAGGGGGCACGGCGGAACTTTCCGGGCATCAGGAGCAGTTGGGACACTCCCGCGGGGTAGCAACACCGACGTAACGTGTCCCCCAAGCGACCTGGAAAGCGAGGCAGCAACACATGCCCGAGCAGAGCAGCCCGCTCGATCTGGCCGAGGGCGACCCCTTCGGTCCGCACAACCTTCCGTACGGTGTGTTCTCCACCCCCGACCACCCCGAGGACCGCCGGGTCGGCGTCCGCATCGGCAGCCACGTACTGGACGCCGGAGCGGCGGCACACGCACTCGGCTCGCCCTACGCACAGCTTCTCGCCCAGCCGGACCTGACCGCGCTGCTGGCCGCCGGCCGCACCGCCTGGCGGGACGTCCGACGGGCGCTGACCGCTTGGGTGACGGTCCCGGCACACCGCGCGGACATCGAACCGCTGCTGCACCCGGTCGAGTCCGTGACGCTCCACCTGCCGTACGAGGTCGCGGACTACGTCGACTTCTACGCGAGCGAGAACCACGCCACCAACGTCGGAAAGATCTTCCGGCCGAACGGTGACGCGCTGACGCCCAACTGGAAGCACCTCCCGATCGGCTACCACGGCAGGTCCGGCACCGTCGTCGTCTCCGGCACGGATGTGGTGCGCCCGTCCGGCCAGCGCAAGGCGCCCGCCGACGCGGCCCCCGTCTTCGGTCCTTCCATCAAGCTCGACATCGAGGCCGAGGTCTGCTTCGTCGTCGGAGTGGGCTCCGAGCAGGGCCGTCCGGTCCCGCTCGGCGACTTCCGCGACCATGTCTTCGGTCTCTCGCTGCTCAACGACTGGTCGGCGCGGGACATCCAGGCCTGGGAGTACGTCCCGCTCGGCCCGTTCCTCGGCAAGTCCTTCGCCACGTCCGTATCAGCATGGGTGACGCCGCTCGAAGCCCTGGAGGCGGCCCGGATCGCACCCCCGGCCCGCGACTTCCCGCTGCTCCCCTACCTGGAGGACGCGGGCGAGGAGGAGGCCGGCGGCCTCGACCTGCGGATCTCCGTCGCGATCAACGGACAGCTGGTCGCCGAGCCGCCGTTCGCCACCATGTACTGGACGGCGGCCCAGATGCTGGCCCAGATGACGGTGAACGGCGCGTCGCTGCGCACCGGTGATCTTTACGGCTCCGGCACGGTCAGCGGCGCCGAGCCCGGACAGCGCGGCTCGCTCCTGGAACTGACCTGGAACGGCCGCGACCCGCTGGACCTCCCGGACGGCAAGCGGACGTTCCTGGAGGACGGCGACACGGTGACGATGACGGCCTGGGCACCGGGCCCGGACGGCACGCGGGTCGGCCTCGGCGAGGTCACGGGACGGATCGTGCCGTCCGCATGACGCCTGCCCGTCGACGGCCGCGCTCCTGACGGAGCGCGGCCGTCAATGTCCCGCAATTGGTTCACCTGTTCGCGCGGTTCGGAACCGGTTCTCGGCGGATACGCTGGACAGATCCGCGAGACTCCGCGCATGGGAGCACTGATGAGCATCGAACCCGAGGCCCCCGAGCCGCGGTGGGCGGTTCCGCCCGTGGGTGGCTGGACCGCCGATGACCTGGACACACTCCCGAATCTGCCTCCGCACACGGAGCTGATCGACGGGAGTCTTGTTTTCGTGAGTCCGCAGACCCTTTTCCATTCACGGGCGGTCAGCTTTTTCGAATGGCAGCTGCAGTCGCTGGTACCGCCCGACCTTGAGGTCGTGCGCGAATTCACCATCGACATCGACCGCTACAACCGGCCCGAACCCGATGTGATCGTCGTGGACGGCGAGATCATCCAGGACCCGAACCAGACCCGCTTCCCCGCCGAGTCCGTACGGCTGGCGATCGAGGTCGTCTCCCCGGAGTCCCTGACCCGGGACCGGGAGACCAAGCCCGTGAAATACGCGCGGGCCAGGATCCCGCACTACTGGCGAGTGGAGAACCACGACGGCAGGGCGGTGGTCTACGTCTTCGAGCTGGAGCCGTCGACCGGTGCCTACACCTCCACCGGGATCTTCCACGACCGGATGAAGGTCTCCGTCCCCTTCCCGGCCGATCTGGATCTCACCGCCATCACCGCGCGCCGCCGGGCAGCGCCCCCGGAGTAGCTCCGGTGGCGCCACCGCCCGGCCTCGACAGTCACTCGTACTCGGGCGGTTCCTCGTCCCAGCCCCACTCCGGGTCGGCGTCGGGGACCGTCACCCTTGCGGCCGGGCGCGGGGCGGGCGCCTGAGCAGCCGGGCGCGGGGCCGTGGGCGGCTGCTCCACGAGCGGGGTGGCCTCGTCGGCGGTCCCCGGCAGTTCGGCCGCCGACGCGACCCGGCCCCCCGGAGCCGCCGGGACCGGTGCGGCGGGGACCACCGCAGGGCCGGGCTCCGGGCCCGTCGTGACATCCCCGAACGACGCGAGCACCTCCAGCACCCCCTCTCCGTACGTCGCCAGCTTCTTCTCGCCCAGGCCGCTGATGCCCCCCAGCGCGGACACCGAGTCCGGTCGCACCGTGGCGATCTCGCGCAGCGTCGCGTCGTGGAAGATGACGTACGCCGGGACGCCCTGTTCCTTCGCCTGGGCGCCGCGCCAGGTCCGTAGCGCTTCGAAGACCGGGACGGCCTCGGGCGCCAGCTCGGCGGCGGCCGTCTGGGGCTTCGCCTTGCGTTCGCCCTTCGTGGAGCGCGACGCGGGCTTCGGCGCCTCCTTGCGCAGCAGCACCTCGCGCTCCCGGCCGAGCACCGAGCCGCTTTCCTGAGTCAGCACCAGCGTGCCGTACTCGCCCTCGACCGCGATCAGCCCCTGGGCGAGCAACTGCCGTACGACTCCGCGCCATTCGGCCTCGGCCAGCTCCTCGCCGATGCCGAAGACCGAGAGCTGGTCGTGGTCGAACTGGATGACCTTCGCCGTCTTGCGGCCGAGCAGGATGTCGACGATCTGGCCCGCACCGAACTTCTGCCCCCGCTCCCGCTTCAGCCGCACGACGGTCGACAGCAGTTTCTGCGCGACCACCGTGCCGTCCCAGGTCTCGGGCGGGATGAGGCAGGTGTCGCAGTTTCCGCAGGTCGCGGCGGTGGGCTCCTGGCCGAAGTACGTCAGGAGCTGCGCGCGGCGGCACTGGACCGTCTCGCACAGGGCCAGCATCGAGTCGAGGTGGGAGGCCGCGCGGCGGCGGAACGCCTCGTCGCCCTCACCGCCCTGGATGAGCTTGCGCTGCTGGACCACGTCCTGGAGCCCGTACGCCATCCAGGCCGTGGACGGCAGCCCGTCACGCCCGGCGCGGCCGGTCTCCTGGTAGTAGCCCTCGACCGATTTCGGCAGGTCCAGGTGGGCGACGAAGCGTACGTCCGGCTTGTCGATGCCCATGCCGAAGGCGATGGTCGCGACGACGACCAGGCCCTCCTCGCGCAGGAAGCGGGACTGGTGGACGGCGCGCGTGCCCGCGTCCAGACCGGCGTGGTACGGGACGGCCTCGATGCCGTTGCGGCAGAGATACTCGGCGGTCTTCTCGGTCGAGTTGCGCGACAGGCAGTAGACGATGCCCGCGTCCCCGGCGTGCTCCTCCTTGAGGAAGGAGAGCAGCTGCTTCTTCGGGTCGGCCTTCGGCACGATCCGGTACTGGATGTTGGGCCGGTCGAAGCTGGCGACGAAGTGCTTCGCGTCCGGCATGCCCAGGCGCTGCGTGATCTCCTGGTGCGTGGCGTTGGTCGCGGTGGCCGTCAGGGCGATGCGCGGTACGTCGGGCCAGCGCTCGCCGAGGACGGAGAGGGTCAGATAGTCCGGGCGGAAGTCGTGGCCCCACTGGGCGACGCAGTGCGCCTCGTCGATCGCGAAGACGGAGATCTCGCCGCGGGAGAGCAGGCCGAGCGTGGCGTCCAGGCGGAGCCGCTCCGGAGCCAGATAGAGCAGGTCGAGCTCGCCGGCGACGAACTGGGCCTCCATCGAGCGGCGCTCGTCGAAATCCTGCGTGGAGTTGATGAAGCCGGCCCGCACACCGAGCGCCCGCAGCGCGTCCACCTGGTCCTGCATCAGGGCGATCAAAGGTGAGATGACGATGCCGGTACCGGCTCTGACCAGGGCCGGGATCTGGTAGCAGAGGGACTTTCCGCCACCGGTCGGCATGAGCACGACGGCGTCCCCGCCCGCCACCACATGGTCGACGATCGCTTCCTGCTCGCCGCGGAACGCCTCGTACCCGAACACCCGGTGCAGCGTCTGCCGCGCGTCGCTCTCGGTCACATCCATGGTCCCGCCCGTCGCGCCCATTGCCCTGTCCCCCGAAGTCGTGCCGTTCTGTCCTGCCGCCGTCCCCTGCCACGATAGGCGCCGCCTACGACAACGCCGGACGGGCTTGACTTCTCGGGCCCGTCCGGCGTTGTCCCAGCTGCGTGCGTGTGTGCTACCTCACGAACACTCCCGCCTGGCTCGCCAGGTCCAGGAAGTACTGCGGGGCCAGGCCCAGCACCAGTGTGACCGCGACCCCGACCCCGATCGTCGTCATCGTCAGCGGGGACGGGACGGCGACCGTCGGGCCGTCCGCCTTCGGCTCGCTGAAGAACATCAGCACGATGACCCGGATGTAGAAGAACGCGGCGATCGCCGACGAGATCACACCGACCACGACCAGGCCGCCCGCACCGCCGTCCGCCGCGGCCTTGAAGACGGCGAACTTTCCGGAGAACCCCGAGGTGAGCGGGATACCGGCGAAGGCCAGCAGGAACACCGCGAAGACCGCGGCGACCAGCGGCGAGCGCCGGCCGAGCCCGGCCCACTTCGACAGATGCGTCGCCTCGCCGCCCGCGTCGCGCACCAGGGTGACGACGGCGAACGCGCCGACCGTGACGAAGGAGTACGCGCCCAGGTAGAAGAGGACCGACGAGATGCCGTCCGGGGTGGTCGCGATGACACCGGCGAGGATGAAGCCGGCGTGTGCGATCGAGGAGTAGGCGAGCAGCCGCTTGATGTCGGTCTGGGTGATGGCGACGATCGCACCGCCCAGCATCGTGACGATCGCGACGGCCCACATGACCGGGCGCCAGTCCCAGGCGAGGCCCGGCAGCACCACGTACAGCAGGCGCAGCAGCGCACCGAACGCGGCGACCTTGGTGGCAGCGGCCATGAAGCCGGTGACCGGGGTCGGGGCGCCCTGGTAGACGTCCGGGGTCCACATGTGGAACGGGACGGCGCCGACCTTGAAGAGCAGACCGGTCAGGATCATCGCCCCGCCGATCAGGAGCAGCGCGTCGTTGCCCATGGTGTCGGCGAGCGCCGGATCGATCCGGGTGACGGAGCCGTCGACCACGTTCGCGATGGTGGCGTACGAGACGGAGCCCGCGTACCCGTACAGCAGGGCGATCCCGAAGAGCAGGAATGCCGACGAGAAGGCGCCGAGCAGGAAGTACTTCACCGCGGCCTCCTGCGACATCAGCCGCTTGCGGCGGGCGACGGCGCACAGGAGGTAGAGCGGGAGGGAGAAGACCTCCAGGGCCACGAAGAGCGTCAGCAGATCGTTGGCCGCCGGGAAGACCAGCATGCCGGCCACCGAGAAGAGGACCAGCGGGAAGACCTCGGTGGTGGTGAATCCGGCCCTGACCGCTGCCTTCTCGCTGTCGCTGCCGGGGACCGAAGCGGCCTGTGCGGCGAACGAGTCGACGTGGTTGCCGTGCGCGGCGGGGTCGAGCCGCCGCTCGGCGAAGGTGAAGACGGCGACCAGTGAGGTCAGCAGGATGGTGCCCTGCAGGAAGAGTGTCGGCCCGTCGATCGCGATGGCACCCATCGCGGCGATGTGCGCCTTCGTCGTGCCGTACCCCCCGGCCGCCAGGCCGATGACCGCGGCGAACGCGGCGGCGAGGGCGACGACCGTCAGGAAGACCTGCGTGTAGTAGCGGGCCCGGCGCGGCACAAAGGCCTCGACGAGTACGCCCACGACGGCGACACCGATCACAATGAGGACCGGGGTCAGCTGTGCGTACTCGATGACCGGTGCCTTGAACTTCTCGGCCGGGGCGGCCGATGTCACCCCGCCCGCCATTGTCCACAGGCTGTGGACAGCTGTTGCGCTCACTTGGCGGCCTCCACCTCAGGCTGGGGGTCCTTCTTCTGGACGTCCGACATGGTGTGCTGCACCGCCGGGTTGACGATCTCCGTCAGCGGCTTCGGATAGACACCCAGGAAGAGCAGCAGCGCGATCAGCGGAAGGACCACCACCAGCTCCCGGACCTTGAGGTCCGCCATGCCCTGGACCTCGGCCTTCACCGGGCCCGTCATCGTCCGCTGGTAGAGGACGAGGACGTAGAGCGCAGCGAGCACTATGCCGGTCGTGGCGACGATGCCCGCTGCCGGATAGGCGCTGAACGTGCCGACCAGGACCAGGAACTCACTGACGAACGGGGCGAGTCCGGGCAGTGACAGGGTGGCCAGGCCGCCGATCAGGAAGGTGCCGGCCAGGACCGGCGCCACCTTCTGCACCCCGCCGTAGTCGGCGATGAGCCGCGAACCGCGCCGGGTGATCAGGAAGCCCGCCACCAGCATCAGCGCGGCGGTCGAGATTCCGTGGTTGACCATGTAGAGCGTGGCGCCCGACTGGCCTTGGCTGGTCATCGCGAAGATGCCCAGGACGATGAAGCCGAAGTGCGAGATCGACGCATAGGCGATCAGCCGCTTGATGTCGCGCTGGCCGACGGCGAGCAGTGCCCCGTACACGATGCTGATCAGTGCCAGGACGACGATCACCGGTGTCGCCCACTTGCTGGCCTCCGGGAAGAGCTGGAGGCAGAAGCGGAGCATCGCGAAGGTGCCGACCTTGTCCACGACCGCGGTGATCAGGACGGCGACCGGGGAGGTCGCCTCACCCATGGCGTTGGGCAGCCAGGTGTGCAGCGGCCACAGCGGGGCCTTCACCGCGAAGGCGAAGAAGAACCCGAGGAAGAGCCAGCGCTCCGTGCTGGTCGCCATGGAGAGCGAGCCGCTCGCCCGGGCCTCGGCGATCTCGGAGAGCGAGAACGTCCCCGCGACCACGTACAGGCCGATCACGGCGGCCAGCATGATGAGGCCGCCGACCAGGTTGTAGAGGAGGAACTTGACGGCGGCGTAGGAGCGTTGCGCCGCCGCGTTCTCGTCGCTGCCGGTGTGTGCCCGGTCCCCGAAGCCGCCGATGAGGAAGTACATCGGGATGAGCATGGCTTCGAAGAGGATGTAGAAGAGGAAGACGTCGGTGGCCTCGAAGGAGAGGATCACCATCGCTTCGACCATCAGGATCAGGGCGAAGAAGCCCTGAGTCGGCCGCCATCGATACGGCTTGGTCTCGTTGGGGCCTCCCCTGCTCGAACGGAGTTGAGAGCTTGGGGACGGGTCGGCGTCGTGCCAGCCGGCCAGGATGACGAAGGGGATCAGCAGGGCGGTGAGCGCCATGAGCGCCAGCCCGATGCCGTCCACGCCCAGTTCGTACCGGACGCCGAAGTCCTTGATCCAGGCGTGCGATTCGGTGAGCTGGTAGCGGGCGCCCCCGGGCTCGAAGCGGGCGAGCGCGATGCCCGCCAGTACGAGCGTGGCCAGCGAGAAGAGCAGCGCCAGCCATTTGGCGGTGGTGCGCCGGGCGGCCGGGACGGCGGCGGTGGCGATCGCACCGATCGCCGGGAGCGCCGCCGTCGCTGTCAGGAGGGGAAAGGACATGTGATCAGACCGCCCTCATCAGCAGGGTCGCGGCGATGACGACCGCCGTACCGCCGAACATCGAGACCGCGTAGGAGCGGGCGTAGCCGTTCTGCAGTTTGCGCAGCCGGCCGGAGAGCCCGCCCATCGAGGCGGCCGTGCCGTTGACGACGCCGTCGACCAGGGTGTGGTCGACGTACACCAGGGAGCGGGTGAGGTGCTCGCCGCCGCGGACCAGGACCACATGGTTGAAGTCGTCCTGGAGGAGATCGCGGCGGGCGGCCCGGGTGAGCAGCGAGCCGCGCGGCGCGACGACCGGAACGGGCTTGCGTCCGTACATCGCCCAGGCGATGGCGACGCCGATGACGAGCACCACCATGGTGGCGGCGGTGACGGTCGCGGCGCTGACCGGCGCGTGGCCGTGGCTGTGGCCGGTGACCGGCTCCAGCCAGTTCAGGAAGCGGTCGCCGATGGAGAAGAGGCCTCCGGCGAAGACCGACCCGAACGCCAGGATGATCATGGGGATGGTCATCGACTTCGGGGACTCGTGCGGATGCGGCTCATTCCCCTGGGCGTCGGGCTGCCAGCGCTTCTCGCCGAAGAACGTCAGCAGCATCACGCGCGTCATGTAGAACGCGGTGATCGCGGCACCCAGCAGGGCCACCGAGCCGAGGATCCAGCCCTCGGCGCCGCCCTTGGCGAAGGCCGCCTCGATGATCTTGTCCTTGGAGAAGAAGCCGGACAGACCGGGGAAACCGATGATCGCCAGATAGCCGAGGCCGAAGGTGATGAAGGTGACCGGCATGTACGTCCTGAGGCCGCCGAACTTCCTCATGTCGACCTCGTCGTTCATACCGTGCATGACCGAACCGGCGCCGAGGAAGAGCCCGGCCTTGAAGAAGCCGTGGGTCACCAGGTGCATGATCGCGAAGACGTAGCCGATCGGGCCGAGCCCGGCGGCCAGGATCATGTAGCCGATCTGCGACATCGTCGACCCGGCGAGGGCCTTCTTGATGTCGTCCTTCGCGCAACCGACGATCGCACCGAAGAGCAGCGTGACCGCACCGACGACCACGACGGCCAGTTGTGCGTCCGGCGCCGCGTTGAAGATCGCACCGGACCGGACGATGAGGTAGACACCCGCGGTCACCATGGTCGCGGCGTGGATGAGGGCCGAGACCGGGGTCGGGCCCTCCATCGCGTCACCGAGCCAGGACTGCAGCGGCACCTGGGCCGACTTGCCGCAGGCCGCGAGCAGCAGCATCAGGCCGATCGCCGTCAGCTTGCCCTCGCTCGTCTGACCGGTCGCCCCCAGGACGGGGCCGAAGGCGAAGGTGCCGAATGTGGTGAACATCAGCATGATCGCGATCGACAGGCCCATGTCGCCGACCCGGTTGACCAGGAATGCCTTCTTGGCGGCCGTCGCCGCGCTGGGCTTGTGCTGCCAGAAGCCGATCAGCAGGTACGACGCCAGACCGACGCCCTCCCACCCGACGTACAGCAGCAGGTAGTTGTCGGCGATGACCAGGATCAGCATCGCCGCGAGGAACAGGTTCAGATAACCGAAGAAGCGGCGCCGGCGCTCGTCGTGCGCCATGTAGCCGATCGAGTAGATGTGGATCAGCGTGCCCACACCGGTGATCAGCAGCACGAACGTCATCGACAACTGGTCGAGCTGGAAGGCCACATCGGCCTGGAAGCCCTCGACCGGAATCCAGCTGAACAGCTTCTGGTGCAGCGCCCGGTCCTCCGCGCCCTTCCCCAGCATGTCGAGGAAGAGCACGACACCGATGACGAACGACGCGGCGGCGAGCAGGGTGCCGACCCAGTGTCCGGCACGGTCCAGCCGTCGGCCGCCGCAGAGCAGGACCGCGGCTCCGAGCAGAGGCGCCGCGACGAGCAGCGCAATCAGGTTCTCCACGATTCAACGTCCCCTTACAGCTTCATCAGGCTGGCGTCGTCGACCGAGGCCGAGTGGCGGGAACGGAACACCGACACGATGATCGCGAGCCCGACCACGACCTCGGCGGCGGCGACGACCATCGTGAAGAAGGCGATGATCTGCCCGTCGAGATTGCCGTGCATCCGGGAGAAGGTCACGAACGCGAGGTTGCAGGCGTTGAGCATCAGCTCCACGCACATGAACACCACGATCGCGTTCCGTCGGATCAGCACCCCGGCCGCACCGATGGTGAACAACAGAGCGGCGAGATAGAGGTAGTTGACCGGATTCACTTGGCGACCTCCTCGTCTTCGTTGTCACGGCCGAGTCGCTCCTCGGAGCGCTGCTCCAGCGCCTTGAGCTGGTCCAGCGACTCGTTCGACACATCGCGGATCTGCCCGCGATTGCGCAGCGTCTGCATGACGGTGAGCTCGGACGGTGTGCCGTCCGGGAGCAGACCCGGGATGTCCACGGCGTTGTGCCGGGCGTAGACGCCGGGGGCGGGCAGCGGCGGCAGCTGCTTGCCGCGTACGCGCTCCTCGGACATCTCCCGCTGGGTCTTGGCCCGTTCGGTGCGCTCCCGGTGGGTGAGCACCATCGCGCCGACCGTCGCCGTGATCAGCAGGGCGCCGGTGATCTCGAAGGCGAAGACGTACTTGGTGAAGATGAGGCTGGCCAGCCCCTCGATGTTCCCGCCGTGCTCGGCGTTGGCGGTGCCGAGCCCGTTGAAGCTGTTCAGCGAGGCGTTGCCGATGCCCGCGATGAGCAGGACGCCGAAGCCGATCCCGCAGCCCGCGGCCAGCCAGCGCTGGCCCTTGAGGGTCTCTTTCAGCGAGTCGGCCGCCGTGACTCCGACGAGCATGACCACGAAGAGGAACAGCATCATGATCGCGCCGGTGTAGACGACGATCTGGACGACACCCAGGAAGTAGGCGCCGTTGGCGAGGTAGAACACCGCCAGGACGATCATGGTCCCGGCGAGGCTCAGCGCACTGTGCACGGCCTTTTTCATCAGTACGGTGGACAGCGCGCCGATCACGGCGACAGTGCCGAGCACCCAGAACTGGAAGGCCTCACCGGTCGAGGTCTGGGAGGCCGCTGCGGCCAGGCCGGTCATGCGTCCACCTCCCGCGCCGAGCCGCTTCCGTGCCCGTTGTCCTGCTTGGACTCGCCCTTGGAGACCGCGGCCTGGCGCTCCGTACCGGGCGCGGCCCCGGTGACAAGACCCCGGTAGTAGTCCTGCTCGTCCATCCCGGGGTAGATCGCGTGCGGAGTGTCGACCATGCCCTCCTCCAGGCCCGCGAGCAGCTCGTCCTTGGTGTAGATGAGGCTCTCGCGGGTGGTGTTGGCGAGCTCGAACTCATTGGTCATCGTCAGCGCCCGGGTCGGGCACGCCTCGATGCACAGTCCGCAGAGAATGCAGCGCGCGTAGTTGATCTGGTAGACGCGGCCGTAGCGCTCCCCCGGGGAGTAGCGCTCCTCGTCGGTGTTGTCCGCGCCCTCCACGTAGATCGCGTCCGCCGGACATGCCCAGGCGCACAGCTCGCAGCCGACGCACTTCTCCAGACCGTCCGGGTGACGGTTGAGCTGATGCCGGCCGTGGAAGCGCGGCGCCGTCACCTTCTGCGTTTCCGGATACTGCTCGGTCAGCCGCTTCTTGAACATGGCCTTGAAGGTCACGCCGAAGCCGGCGACAGGGTTCTGGAACTTCTCCTCCGAGGGCTCTGATGACTCAGACACCGTCAGCCTCCTTTCCGTCACTCGAATTTCCGTCACTCTCAGTGTCCGGCCCACCACTGACAACGAGCTCCCGCTCGCTGCGCGGCCTGCGGCGCGGCACCGGCGGCAGAGTCTGTCCGGGCAGCGGCGGCACCGGGAATCCGCCCGCCATCGGGTCGAACGCCGGTTCCGGTCCCGCTTCCGCCTCGGCGGCGCGGCCCTTCTTGTCGCGGAAGATGTCGGCGACGAAGGAGATCAGCAGGATCGCGATCACGGCCCCGGCCACGTACAGCACGATCTTCGAGAAGTCGTACCCCTCGTTGCGCAGCGCCCGCACCGTCGCGACCAGCATCAGCCAGAGCAGCGAGACCGGGATCAGGACCTTCCAGCCGAGCTTCATCAGCTGGTCGTAGCGGACCCGGGGCAGCGTGCCGCGCAGCCAGATGAAGAAGAACAGCAGCAGCTGGACCTTGATGACGAACCAGAGCATCGGCCACCAGCCGTGGTTCGCGCCCTCCCAGAAGGTGCTGATCGGCCACGGGGCCCGCCAGCCGCCCAGGAACAGAGTCGTGGAGACCGCGGAGACGGTGACCATGTTGACGTACTCGGCAAGCATGAACATTGCGAACTTGATCGATGAGTACTCGGTGTTGAAGCCGCCGACCAGGTCGCCCTCGGACTCCGGCATGTCGAACGGGGCCCGGTTGGTCTCACCGACCATCGTGACGATGTAGACGATGAAGGAGACCGGCAGCAGGATGATGAACCAGCGGTCCTGCTGCGCCTCCACGATCTTCGAGGTCGACATCGACCCGGAGTAGAGGAAGACCGAGGCGAACGCGGCGCCCATCGCGATCTCGTAGCTGATCATCTGCGCGCACGAGCGCAGACCGCCGAGGAGCGGGTACGTCGATCCGGACGACCAGCCCGCCAGCACGATGCCGTAGATCCCGACCGAGGCGACCGCGAGGACGTAGAGCATCGCGATCGGCAGGTCGGTGAGCTGCATCGCCGTACGGTGCCCGAAGATCGAGACCTCGTCGGACGGGCCGAACGGGATCACCGCGATCGCCATGAACGCGGGGATGGCGGCGACGATCGGCGCGAGCACGTACACGACCTTGTCGGCACGCTTGACGACGACGTCTTCCTTCAGCATCAGCTTGATGCCGTCGGCGAGCGACTGGAGCATGCCCCAGGGGCCGTGCCGGTTGGGGCCGATGCGCAGCTGCATCCAGGCGACGACCTTGCGCTCCCACACGATGGAGAAGAGCACGGTCACCATCAGGAACGCGAAGCAGAACACCGCCTTGATGACGACGAGCCACCACGGGTCGGTGCCGAACATCGACAGATCCTCGGCGGCGAGTACGGCACTGTGCGGTGCCGCGGCCAGTTGAGCGAAGGCAGTCACGCCCCCACCTCCGGTGTGACGTCGGGAGTGCCCGGTGCGGCGGGGCCGATCCGGACCAGACCGCCGGGCTGGGCGCCGGTGTCGGCCGGGACGCCCCGCCCGACGGAGTTCAGCGGCACCCAGACCACCCGGTCCGGCATGTCGGTGACCTTCAACGGGAGTTCGACGCTGCCCGCCGGGCCGGTGACGGCCAGCAGATCGCCGTCCTTCACGCCCGTCTCGGCCGCGGTGACGGCGGAGAGCCGGGCGACCGAGGCGTGCCGGGTGCCGGCCAGCGCGTCGTCGCCCTCCTGGAGCCGGCCCAGATCGAGCAGCATCCGGTGGCCCGCGAGGACCGCCTCGCCGTCGCCGGGCCTGGGCATCGGCTGCGCCGGCTCGTTCGGGTCGGTGGCGTGCGTACCGGTCCAGCCGCCGAGCCGGTCCAGCTCACGGCGTACGGACTTCAGATCCGGCAGCGCGAAGCGACTGACTTCATCAGCGCCTCCGGCGCGGGCCAGCGCGTCGGCCAGCATGTGCAGCACCCGCGCATCGGTCGGCGCGAGCGTCCGCGTCATCTGCTCGGGCTTCAGCGCCGCCTCGAACATCCGCGCCCTGCCCTCCCAGTTGAGGAAGGTGCCGGACTTCTCGGCCACCGCGGCGACCGGGAAGACCACATCGGCCCGCTCGGTCACCTCGCTGGGCCGCAGCTCCAGCGAGACCAGGAAGCCGACCTGGTCCAGCGCCTCCAGGGCTCGTGCCGGGTCCGGCAGGTCCACGGTCTCGACCCCGGCGACGACCAGCGCGCCCAGTTCACCGGTGGCCGCGGCCTCCACGATCTGGCCGGTGTCGCGGCCGAAGCGGGACGGGAGCTCGGCGACGCCCCAGACGGCCGCCACCTCGTCCCTGGCCCTCGGGTCGGTCGCCGGACGGCCGCCGGGCAGCAGCGACGGAAGCGCACCCGCCTCCACCGCACCGCGCTCGCCGGCCCGGCGCGGAATCCACACCAGCGTGGCCCCGGTGGCGGTGGCTGTCCGTACCGCGGCGGTGAGCCCGCCCGGCACGGCCGCCAGCCGCTCACCGACCACGATCACGGCGCCACCGCCGCGCAGCGCCTCGGCCGCCGCGGCTCCGTCGCCGTCGAGTCCGACGCCGCCCGCGATCGCGTCCAGCCACTCGGTCTCGGTGCCGGGGGCGGCCGGAAGCAGCGTGCCGCCCGCCTTCGTGAGGCCGCGCGTGGCGTGCGAGGCGACGGCGAACGTGCGCTGTCCGTGCTTACGGTTCGCCTTGCGCAGCCGCAGGAAGACGCCGGGCGCCTCCTCCTCCGACTCGAACCCGACCAGCAGCACCGCCGGGGCCTTCTCCAGCGAGGTGTACGTGACACCGCTGCCGTCCAGGTCCCGGCCGCGCCCGGCCACGCGGGCGGCCAGGAAGTCGGCCTCCTCGCTGCTGTGCACCCGGGCCCGGAAGTCGACGTCGTTCGTGTCCAGCGCGATCCGGGCGAACTTGCTGTACGCGTAAGCGTCCTCGACGGTCAGCCGGCCGCCCGCGAGGACACCCGTCCTGCCGCGTGCGGCGGCGAGTCCGGCGGCCGCGGCGTCCAGCGCCTCGGGCCAGCTCGCCGGTTCCAGGACGCCGTCCGCGTTGCGTACCAGCGGAGTGGTGAGCCGGCCTGGCTGTTGCGCGTAACGGAAGCCGAAGCGGCCCTTGTCGCAGACCCACTCCTCGTTGACCTCGGGGTCGTTGGCGGCGAGCCGCCGCATGACCTTGCCGCGCCGGTGGTCGGTACGGGTCGCGCAGCCGCCCGCGCAGTGCTCGCACACCGACGGCGACGACACCAGGTCGAAGGGCCGGGAGCGGAACCGGTACGCCGCCGAGGTCAGCGCTCCGACCGGGCAGATCTGGATGGTGTTCCCGGAGAAGTACGACTCGAAGGGGTCGCCCTCGCCAGTACCGACCTGCTGGAGCGCACCGCGCTCCAGGAGCTCGATCATCGGGTCGCCCGCCACCTGGTTGGAGAACCGGGTGCAGCGTGCGCAGAGCACACACCGCTCACGGTCCAGCAGCACCTGGGTGGAGATCGGGACGGGCTTCTCGAACGTGCGCTTCTTGCCGTCGAAGCGGGAGTCGGCGCCGCCGTGCGACATCGCCTGATTCTGCAGCGGGCACTCACCGCCCTTGTCGCAGACCGGGCAGTCCAGCGGGTGGTTGATGAGCAGCAGCTCCATCACACCCTTCTGCGCCTTCTCGGCGACGGGCGAGGTGAGCTGCGACCTCACCACCATGCCGTCGGTGCAGGTGATGGTGCAGGACGCCATCGGCTTGCGCTGCCCCTCGACCTCGACGATGCACTGGCGGCAGGCGCCGGCCGGGTCGAGGAGCGGGTGGTCGCAGAAACGCGGGATCTCGATGCCGAGGAGTTCGGCGGCCCGGATGACCAGGGTGCCCTTGGGCACGCTGATCTCGATGCCGTCGATCGTCAGCGTGACGAGGTCCTCGGGCGGAAGGGCCGCCTCGCCGCCCCCGGAGGGCGCACTCGTGGTGACTGTCATGCGTTCACCCCCTGGTGAGCGTTCTTGTCGTCGGCCCAGGCGGTCGACCTGGCGGGATCGAAGGGGCAGCCCCTGCCCGTGATGTGCTGCTCGTACTCCTCGCGGAAGTACTTCAGCGAGGAGAAGATCGGCGAGGCCGCGCCGTCGCCGAGGGCACAGAAGGACTTGCCGTTGATGTTGTCGGCGATGTCGTTCAGCTTGTCGAGGTCGGCCATCTGTCCCTTGCCGGCCTCGATGTCGCGGAGCAACTGGACCAGCCAGTAGGTGCCTTCGCGGCACGGTGTGCACTTGCCGCAGGACTCATGGGCGTAGAACTCGGTCCAGCGGGTGACGGCCCGCACCACGCAGGTCGTCTCGTCGAAGCACTGGAGCGCCTTGGTTCCCAGCATGGAACCGGCGGCGCCGACACCCTCGTAGTCGAGCGGTACATCGAGGTGCTCGTCGGTGAACATCGGGGTCGAGGAGCCGCCGGGGGTCCAGAACTTCAGCCGGTGGCCGGCGCGCATGCCGCCGCTCATGTCGAGCAGTTGGCGCAGCGTGATGCCGAGCGGGGCCTCGTACTGGCCGGGGCTCGCGACATGCCCGCTGAGCGAATACAGCGTGAAGCCCGGGGACTTCTCGCTGCCCATCGACTTGAACCAGTCCTTGCCCCGGTTCAGGATCGCGGGAACCGAGGCGATGGACTCGACGTTGTTCACCACAGTGGGGCAGGCGTACAGACCGGCGACCGCGGGGAAGGGAGGCCGCAGCCGGGGCTGGCCGCGTCGCCCTTCGAGCGAGTCGAGCAGTGCGGTCTCCTCACCGCAGATGTACGCGCCCGCGCCCGCGTGCACGGTGAGCTCCAGGTCGAGTCCCGAGCCCAGGATGTTCGTCCCGAGGAAGCCCGCCTCGTACGCCTCGCGCACGGCCTCGTGCAACCGCCGCAGTACGGGGACGACTTCACCGCGCAGATAGATGAACGCATGCGAGGAACGGATCGCGTAGCAGGCGATCACGATGCCTTCGATGAGGCTGTGCGGGTTGGCGAAGAGGAGCGGGATGTCCTTGCAGGTCCCGGGCTCCGACTCGTCGGCGTTGACCACCAGATAGTGCGGTTTGCCGTCGCCCTGCGGGATGAACTGCCACTTCATGCCGGTGGGGAAGCCCGCGCCGCCGCGGCCGCGCAGACCGGAGTCCTTGACGTACGCGATGAGGTCGTCCGGCGGCATGGCGAGGGCCTTGCGCAGACCCTCGTACCCCTCGTGACGCCGGTAGGTCTCCAGGGTCCAGGATTCCGGCTGGTCCCAGAAGGCGGAGAGGACGGGGGCGAGCAGCTTCTCGGGGCTGCCCCCGCTGCCGTTGTCGTTGATTTCGGTTGCCAACGTCATCACTCTCCCTCCTCGCCTGTCGGGCCGGACGGGTGCTCCGGGTCCTGCGGGGCATCGGCGTGCCCCGACTCGCCCCGCGGGGCGACGACCCTCGGGTACGGCTCCTCGCCCCTGGCGAGCCGGAGACCGATCAGCGAGGCGGGGCCCGCGCCGCCGGACGCCTCGACGGCACCGGGGCGCTCGTCGGGGAAGCCGGCCAGAATCCGGGACGTCTCCTTGTACGAGCAAAGGGGCGCGCCACGGGTGGGTTCGACGGTGCGCCCGGCGATCAGGTCGTCGACCAGGCGCGTCGCGCTCTCGGGCGTCTGGTTGTCGAAGAACTCCCAGTTGACCATCACCACGGGAGCGAAGTCGCAGGCCGCGTTGCACTCGATGTGTTCGAGGGTGACCTTGCCGTCCTCGGTTGTCTCGTCGTTGCCGACGCCGAGGTGCTCCTTGAGCCGGTCGAAGATGGCGTCGCCGCCCATCACCGCGCACAGCGTGTTGGTGCAGACACCGACCTGGTAGTCACCGCTCGGCTTGCGCCGGTACATCGTGTAGAAGGTGGCGACCGCGGTGACCTCGGCGGTGGTGAGGCCGAGCAGCTCGGCGCAGAACGCCATGCCCGTACGGGAGACGTAGCCCTCCTCGGACTGCACCAGGTGCAGCAGCGGCAGCAGCGCGGAGCGGCTGCCGGGGTAGCGGGCGATCACCTCCTTCGCGTCCGCTTCGAGCCTGGCGCGCACCTCGGCCGGGTAGGCGGGGGCGGGGAGCTGCGGCATCCCCAGACTGACTTCCTGACGTGTTTCGGTCACCGGTCGACGCCTCCCATCACGGGGTCGATGGACGCGACGGCGACGATGACGTCGGCGACCTGGCCGCCCTCGCACATCGCCGCCATGGCCTGCAGATTGGTGAAGGACGGGTCGCGGAAGTGGACCCGGTAGGGGCGGGTGCCGCCGTCCGAGACGACATGGACGCCGAGCTCGCCCTTGGGCGACTCGACGGCGGTGTACGTCTGCCCGGCCGGGACCCGGAAGCCCTCGGTCACCAGCTTGAAGTGGTGGATCAGGGCCTCCATGGAGGTGCCCATGATCTTCTTGATGTGGTCGAGCGAGTTGCCGAGCCCGTCCGGACCGAGCGCGAGCTGGGCCGGCCAGGCGATCTTCTTGTCGGCAACCATCACCGGCCCGGGGGCGAGCCGGTCGATGCACTGCTCGACGATCCGCAGCGACTGGCGCATCTCCTCGAGCCGGATGAGGAAGCGGCCGTACGCGTCGCAACTGTCGGCGGTGGGGACGTCGAACTCGTAGTTCTCGTATCCGCAGTAGGGGTCCGTCTTGCGCAGGTCGTGCGGGAGTCCGGCGGAGCGCAGGATCGGGCCGGTGGCGCCGAGTGCCATGCAGCCGGTCAGATCGAGATAGCCGACGTCCTGCATACGGGCCTTGAAGATCGGGTTGCCGGTGGCGAGCTTGTCGTACTCCGGCAGGTTCTTCTTCATGGTCTTCACGAACTCGCGGAGCTGGTCGATCGCACCGGGCGGGAGGTCCTGGGCGAGTCCGCCGGGCCGGATGAACGCATGGTTCATCCGCAGGCCGGTGATCAGCTCGAAGAGGTCGAGAACGAGTTCACGATCACGGAAGCCGTAGATCATGATCGTGGTGGCGCCGAGCTCCATGCCGCCGGTGGCGATGCACACCAGGTGCGAGGAGATCCGGTTGAGCTCCATCAGGAGCACGCGCAGGATGCTGGCCCGGTCAGGGATCTGGTCCTCGATGCCGAGGAGCTTCTCGACGCCCAGGCAGTACGCCGCCTCGTTGAAGAACGGCGTCAGGTAATCCATACGCGTCACGAAGGTGGTGCCCTGGGTCCAGTTCCGGAATTCGAGATTCTTCTCGATGCCGGTGTGGAGGTAGCCGATGCCACAGCGGGCCTCGGTGACGGTCTCGCCGTCGATCTCCAGGATCAGCCGCAGCACCCCGTGCGTGGACGGGTGCTGAGGGCCCATGTTGACGATGATGCGCTCGTCGTCGGACTTGACCGCCGACTCGACGACCTCGTCCCAGTCGCCGCCGGTGACTGTATATACAGTCCCCTCGGTCGTCGCCCGAGGTGTTGCATGGGGAGTAGACATCAGGAGTACGACCTCCGCTGGTCCGGAGCCGGGATCTGGGCGCCCTTGTACTCGATGGCGATGCCGCCGAGCGGGTAGTCCTTGCGCTGCGGGAAGCCCTGCCAGTCGTCCGGCATCATGATCCGGGTGAGGGCGGGGTGCCCGTCGAAGATGAGCCCGAAGAAGTCGTATGCCTCACGCTCGTGCCAGTCGTTGGTCGGGTAGACCTCGACGAGGGACGGGATGTGCGGATCGTTGTCCGGGGCCGACACCTCCAGGCGGATCAGCCGGCCGTGCGTGATCGAGCGCAGGTGGTAGACGGCGTGCAGTTCCCGGCCCTTGTCGCCGAGGAAGTGGACGCCGCTCACCCCCGTACAGAGCTCGAAGCGCAGCGCCGGGTCGTCGCGCAGGGTCCGGGCGACCCGGACGAGGTGTTCGCGGGCGATGTGGAAGGTGAGCTCGCCGCGGTCGACAACGGTCTTCTCGATGACGTTCTCGGGAAGCAGGTCCTGTTCCTCCAGGGCCCCTTCGAGCTCGTCGGCCAGCTCGTCGAACCAGCCGCCGTACGGACGGGACGTGGCGCCCGGCAGCGCCACCGTGCGGACGAGGCCGCCGTAGCCGGAGGTGTCGCCGCCGTTGTTGGCGCCGAACATGCCCTTGCGTACGCCGATGACCTCGCCGGTCTCGTCGCGCGGCGCGGGAACACCGTTGTTGTTCTGCTCGTCGTGGTTCTGGTTCTCACTCACCGCAGGAGCCCCTTCATCTCGATCAGGGGCAGTGCCTTGAGCGCCGCGTCCTCGGCCTCGCGGGCGGCCTCCTCCGCGTTGACCCCGAGCTTGGAGCTCTGGATCTTCTGGTGGAGCTTGAGGATCGCGTCCATCAGCATCTCGGGCCGCGGCGGGCAGCCCGGCAAGTAGATATCAACCGGGACAATATGATCAACACCCTGAACAATGGCGTAATTGTTGAACATCCCGCCCGATGATGCACAAACTCCCATGGAGATGACCCACTTGGGGTTCGGCATCTGGTCGTAGACCTGCCGCAGGACGGGCGCCATCTTCTGACTGACCCGCCCTGCCACGATCATCAGATCCGCCTGTCGCGGCGATCCGCGGAAGACCTCCATCCCGAAACGGGCCAGGTCGTAACGCCCGGCTCCGGTCGTCATCATCTCGATGGCGCAGCAGGCGAGGCCGAAGGTGGCGGGGAAGACGGAGGACTTCCGCACCCAGCCGGCGGCCTGCTCGACAGTGGTCAGCACGAAGCCGCTGGGCAGCTTCTCTTCGAGTCCCATGGTGTGCCCCTCAGCCCCTCAGTCCCATTCCAGGCCGCCGCGACGCCATACATACGCGTAGGCGACGAAGACGGTGAGCACGAAGAGCAGCATCTCCACGAGCCCGAAGATCCCCAGGGCGTCGAAGGTGACCGCCCAGGGATAGAGGAAGACGATCTCGATGTCGAAGACGATGAAGAGCATCGCCGTCAGGTAGTACTTGATGGGGAAGCGGCCGCCTCCGGCTGGAGTGGGGGTGGGTTCGATACCGCACTCGTACGCTTCGAGCTTTGCTCGGTTGTACCGCTTCGGGCCGATAAGCGTGGCCATGACCACGGAGAAGATCGCAAACCCTGCCCCGAGGGCGCCGAGCACGAGGATGGGCGCGTAGGCATTCACGCTCCTCGCTCCTTCCAGTCGTCCTTGACCGTTGGACCGCATCGGGCGATTCGGCTCGCCACCTCACCAAGATCGTGTACATGTGAGGCAGTTCACAAGCCCGACTGCCCCGCATCCTATGCCCGCCATCCTGTGATCTGCGACACGGAGTAGTACACCGAGTTTGTGATCTCCACCACCCGGCGAATGATCATGAAGCCGGATGAGGGCTGATCTTCACACGCAAAGCGGCTGTGCGGTCACGAGACGTGACATCTGATGCTGTTGTCGCTGGTCAAGGCGTTCTTCCTTTAACAATCAGACGCCTCTACGCGCAAATTAGCAATGGACAAAGATGCGTGATATGAGGATCCACCCCACTCCGGGCTCACCCGTGCGAGGGGCTCACGTCGGACGAAGTGGACGCGTGCCCGCATTCACGATCTTCCGGGCGAAGACCGGCCGGCCGGCGATCCGCCGCGACGCCGACCGCGGATCACTCGCACGCCCCGTCACCCGTCAATGATGCTGTGACCTGCGTCACTCCATCGAGGCTTCGACAAAAGCGGGCTTGGCCATCGGTGTAAGCGGATGGTAAGCGGCGGGCAATTCGGGCGTATTACCGAAAGTCCGTGATCACAGCGTTGATCAAGCATGCCCGTTTTGCCCGTTACGGCGTCAATAAGGGCCGCCAGAAAGCGGATTCACAGATTCCGAACGTAACTGTGTCGCAACACACGTTTCTTGATGGGAGCCCCGGGGCCCTGATAGCGCTAGTACTCATGTCCCACACCGCTCACATACCCAGCCACCGGAAGCCCCGCCGAAACGCGCCGAAGACGGCGCTGCGGGCCGGAGTTGCCGGTGGCGTCCTCAGCACCATCGCGGTCGCAGGCGCTGCCGGTCCGGCCCAGGCCGAGCCGGTGACCCAGACCATCGAGATGCCCACCATCACCGCCGGGCTCTCCACCGCCGTCGCCGCGTCCGCTCAGGCCACGCAGCAGGTCGCCCAGGACCTGCAGACGCAGGCCCAGGAGGATGCCGCAGCCGCCACCGCGGCCAAGACCGCCAAGAAGGCCAAGGCCGAGGCAGTACGCAAGGCGGAGGCCAAGAAGAAGGCGGAGGCGGCCGCCAAGGCCAAGGCGGAGGCCGCCGAGCGCGCCTCCCGCACCGCCGCCCGTACGACGCTCAGCGCGACCTCCGGCTCCTCCGCCGGCAGCGCCGTGGCCTCGGCCTCCTCTTCCTCCTCGTCGAGCGCCACCGGCTCCGCCGCGTCCGTCATCTCCTTCGTGAAGGCCCAGGTCGGCGACGCGTATGTGTCCGGCGGCACCGGCCCCAACTCGTGGGACTGCTCCGGCCTCGTCCAGGCCGCGTTCCGTTCGGTCGGCGTCGACCTGCCGCGTGTCTCGCAGGCCCAGTCCACCGCGGGCACCCAGGTCTCCCTGAGCAACCTCCAGCCGGGCGACATCCTGTACTGGGGCGGCGCGGGCAGCGCGTACCACGTCGGGGTCTACGTGGGCGGCGGCGAGTTCGTCGGTGCGCAGAACTCCAGCACCGGTGTGGTGCAGCGTCCGCTCTCCTACGACCCGCCGTCGGGCGCGGTCCGCGTTCTCTGATTCGGCGCAACCTCTGGGTTCACGGATTCACAAGCGCCTTCTCGGCGCCTGGTGATGGGCCGTCACTCCCCCGCTCGGGAGCGACGGCCCTTCACTGTTCCCGGCCTTCCGGCGAAAAGTGTCCGGCCTCCGGCGAAAAAGCGACATCACCCCAGGCCGGCAGCGTTGACGTCGCGAACCTGCCAGACACCGTCCACCGCGGCTTGTGAACTGGGGCGAACAGCCCTCGCGTCACCGAGCACAGGACGGCATCCGCCATGCCCCCCACCGCGGCCACCACCCCCTCCGAACGCACCGCCCTCCCCGCCCGCACCCCTTTACGCGGCCGGCTCGCCGTCGTCTCCGTGATGCTGGGCATCTTCTCCATCGTCACCACCGAGATCCTGCCCATCGGTCTGCTGACGTCGATCGGGTCGGACTTCGCCGTCTCGGACGGCACCGCGGGCCTGATGATGACCATGCCCGGGCTCCTCGCAGCGGTCTCGGCCCCTTTGGTCACCGTGGTGACGGCCCGCGTCGACCGGCGGGTGATGCTCTGCGCCTTCATGCTCCTGCTGGCCCTGGCCGACTTCCTCGTCGCCGCCGCGACGGACTACCGACTCGTCCTGGTCTCCCGGGTGATGGTCGGGATCACCATCGGCGGCTTCTGGTCCATCGGGGCCGGACTGGCGGGCCGGCTGGTCCGCCCGGCGTCGGTCGGCCGAGCGACAGCGGTGGTCTTCTCGGCCGTCCCGCTGGGCTCCGTGCTCGGCGTCCCCGCCGGTACGTTCATCGGCGGCCTGGCCGGCTGGCGGACGGCATTCGTCGCCATGGGGGTACTGACCATGGGCGTACTGGCCCTGATGCTCCTGGTGATTCCGGCCCTGCCCCCGACGCAGGTCACCCGCGCGAGCGTGCTCCGTACCGTGCTCGGCCGGACCGGCACCCGGTTCGCACTGCTCCTCACCTTCCTCATCGTCCTGTCCCACTTCGCCACGTATACCTACATAACCCCCTTTCTGGAACAGATCACCCGCGCCGACCCGGCGCTGATCACGGTGTTCCTGCTGGTCTACGGCGCCGCCGGGATCGTCGGCAACTTCGTAGGCGGCGCACTCGTGACACGCCGCCCGCGCGTCGCGGTCTCCCTCGCCGCGGGACTCATCGCCACCGCGACCGCGCTGCTCCCGGTCCTGGGCAGGTGGGAGGCCGGGGCCGTCGCGCTGCTGATTGTCTGGGGTGTCGCCTACGGCGCGGTGCCGGTCTGCTCGCAGACCTGGTTCGCCAAGGCTGCGCCCGACGCGCCCGAAGCGGCGTCGGTCCTGTTCACCGCGTCCTTCCAGGCGACCTTCGCCCTCGGCGCCCTGGCAGGCGGAGCCGTCCTGGACCACCTGTCCTTGTCGGCGGTCATGCTGCTCGGCGGTGCGGTCGCAGCTCTGGTGCTGGTCGTGGCGGGGCCGTGCTCCGGGCGGCGGTTCGCCGGCTGATACGACTTCCGAGGGGTGCCCGAACAAAGGTCCCGGACGTGGCGCACCGGGTCGATCCCGCGCCCGCATGGACGTTCCTCGTCCTCCAGCACATCAGGCCCCGACTCCGAACTGTCCGGGGTTCTGGGGTTCAATGAGCCGCGTGCGTGAGTGGGACGGTGTGTCCCGAAGGGACGGGGGAGTCTGTGCGCGTTCTTGCGGGGCGGTATGAGCTGACGGCGTTCGTCGGCCGGGGCGGTATGGGGGAAGTCTGGGCGGGGCGGGACCGGGTAATCGGCCGCCGCGTTGCGGTCAAGTTGCTGCCCCATGGCCAGGACGACCCCGGCGGCGCGGAGTTGTTCTTCCGAGAGGCGCGCATCGCGGGCGGTCTCAACCACCGCGGCGTCGTCATCGTCCACGACATGGGCCAGGATCCGGCTGACGGGACGCTTTTCCTGGTCATGGAGTACGTGGAGGGCCGGGACCTGGCAGCGGTGCTGCGCCAGGACGGCCTGCCCCCGGTGCCGGTCGCGGTCGAGTGGGCCGCTCAGGGCGCGGCGGCTCTGGCCGCCGCCCACGCCGCGGGCGTCGTGCACCGGGACCTCAAGCCCGCCAATCTGATGCTCACCGCGGGCGGCGAGGTGAAGGTCCTGGACTTCGGGATCGCCCGCTACATGTCAGCCAGCGCCAAGTCCAGCAAAGTCATGGGCACTCTCGCCTACATGGCACCCGAGCGCTTCGAGGAGCAGAGCGGGGACGGCCGCTCGGACCTGTACGCGTTCGGCTGTGTGCTGCACGAACTCCTCACCGGCGCGCCGCCGTTCGAGGCCACGGGGCCGGTGTCGCTGATGACCGCCCACCTCAGCAAGGCGCCCGTGCCGCCCGGCAAGCTCCGGACGGACGTGCCGGCCGCGCTCGACGCCCTGGTGCTGCGGCTCCTGGCGAAGTCGCCCGAGGACCGCCCGGTCTCCGCCGTCGAGGTCCACGACGCGCTGCGCACTCTGCACGCGACGCCCGCGGACGTCCGTACGGTGCCCGACCTGCCCGCAAGGCCCCCCGCCGGGTTCGGTCCCGCGCCCGACCCCGTCCACGGCGCGACGACCCGGACGGCAATGTCCCCGCCCAGGCCCCTGTACCCCGCCGTTGATGACCGGCCCGGGACGGCCGGTACGGACAGCAAGCCCCAACTCCTCACTCGCCGACGTGTGTTGTGGCTGGGCCTTGGCGCGACCGCGGTGGCGGCGACCGGCGTGACGGCCGCAGTACTAACCCGCGACAACAATACGGACAAACCACCCACTGGGCGCGGCTCCGGGGACGGTGGCGGCGGACAGGCGAGCTCCGGGCCGCGCGGATGGCGTTACGAGGCGAAGATTTCCGACCCGTCCGCCCCGGTTGTGTCGGGCGGGACGCTCCGCTTCACCGATGGTGAAACGATCTATGGGCTGGACGCGCTCACCGGAGCGGAGCGGGCACAGCTGGACACCAAGGATGAGGTGTATCAGCTCGCGACGGCCGACGGCATGCTGTACTTCGCCGACTCCAAGGGGAAACTGCACGCCCGGAGCGGTAGCGAGAAGTGGGTGTTCACCGCAGGGGACGTCATCACGGGCAAGCCCGCCGTGGTCGACGGGACGATCTACTTCGGCAGTATCGACAAGCACGTCTATGCCGTCCACGCGGACACCGGCACCAAGAAGTGGAGTTTCGCCACGGGAGACAAGGTCTTCTGTTCCCCTGCTGTGGCCGATGGGACGCTCTACATCGGTCTCGGCGGCAAGGAGCCGGGGCTGTACGCCCTGGACGCAGTGCTCGGCGAGAAGACGTGGGCCTTCCGCGACACCTATTTCACCAAGACCCCTGCGGTGTCCGACGGCATCGTCTTCGCCACCGGCAGCGACGACAGCCTCTACGCCTTGAACACGGCTGACGGTACCGGGCGATGGGTCGTGCCCCTCAAGCGTGCGGCGGGTACCGACGCCTGGTTCCGGCCCTCACCGCCAGTCGTCGCTTCGGGCACGGTCTACGTCGGGGGCGGCGACAACGCCCTCCACGCACTGGTCCCAAAGACGGGCACCGAGAGGTGGAGCTTCGACGTCAACGGCCCCTTCCTCCCATCGACACCGGCCGTGGCAGGCGGGATGGTCTATGTCGCTGATCTGAACGACCCCCGCGGAACCGTCCACGCCGTCGACGCGGCCTCCGGTTCCCGGCGCTGGTCCGCCCGAACCGGAGCCAGGGTGCGCGGCGAAGGGGCGCCGAACACTCCTGTCGTCGCGGGCGGCTTGGTCTACGTGACCAACGAAAGCGGCGTAGTGGCCATCAACGCCACCAGCGGAGACTTTCCCGCCTGACCACTGAGCGGCACCATCGGGCTCAGACACCCGCTATTGATCAGAAACGAAAGCGGCACATCAATAGGGCCGGTGGGGAAAACCCCACCATGGCACGAAGTGCTGGCCCCCCGACCGATTCGGGGGGCCACTTCACTGTGAATATCGCCCACTGACGCCACGCTGTTTACATGCAGCAAACTCACGCGCATTCGCCCGGTCGCAGCAGCATTCTCAGCAGCAGTCGCGGTCGCGATCCATTCATAGACGTCATCAGAGCGCTGTGCGTGCTGGCCGTTATATCCCAGCATTGGCTCATGCCCGTACTGGCCTATGAGAATGGGCATTTGAGCACCGGAAATGCTCTCGCGAGTCCCGGCTGGTGGATCGTCACATGGCTGACGCAGGTCATGCCCATGGTGTTCTTCGCCGGTGGGGCCGCCAATTTCTTCTCCTTCCGGTCGGCGAAATCGGCGCGTGCCTGGCTCCGGAGCAGAATCGCGCGACTCCTGGTGCCGGTCGTACCCCTGGCAGCCGTGTGGCTGGTGCTGCCCCACGTGTTGATCGGCGCGGGGGTGCCCGAGCAACCGGTGCTGATGGCGGGCAAGATTGCCGGCCAGCTGCTCTGGTTCCTCGCCGTCTACGTGCTCGTGGTGGCGCTCACGCCGGTGATGTTCAGGTGGTACCGACGGTACGGGTGGCGTGTGATCGGCGTACTCGCCGTCTGCGCCCTGGTCGTCGACGTACTGCGTTTCGAGGTCAGCCCCGCGATCGGTTTCCTGAATGCCCTGTTCGTCTGGCCGGCGGCCCACCAGTTCGGCTTCCACTACGCCGACGGCGGCCTGCGCATGCGGAGCGGCTGGACATCGGCCGGTCTGGCCGCCGTCGGCTTCGGAATCACCGCGGCCGCCGTGTTCTTCGGGCCCTACCCGGCATCCATGATCGGAATGCCCGGGGCGCCGGTCTCCAACATGAGCCCGCCGACCGCGGTGATGCTGTCGCTGACGATCGGCCAGCTCGGGCTGTGGCTGACGCTCAAGCCTGCAATAGCGCGATTCGCCGAACGCCCCATGGCCACCGCCGTACTTCAGTGGTGCGGAACCCGCTTCATGACGCTGTATCTCTGGCACATGCCCGCGCTCGTGATGACGGCGGGAATCGCAATTGTCGGACTCGGCTTCGCGACCCCGACGCCCGGCAGCCCGATGTGGTTCGCGGTTGCACCGCTGTGGGTCGGCATTGCGGGAACCTTCCTGATGTGCTTCACCAGAATTTTCGGCCGGTTCGAATTCCGTCGCCGTTCCGGTGCGGCATCGGACATGAGCCTCGGCAAGGTCGTTCTCGCGGCGGTGCTTTCTGCCGGCGGCCTTCTCGGACTTGCCGCGCAGGGGTTCATTTCCCCCGGAAACCCGCTCGGTCCGGTGCTCTGGGTGCTGCTGGTGCTGGCAGGGCTGCTCGTCGTACGGGAGAAGAACACCCCGAAGGCCGTTGCCGCACAAGGCGTTCGCACCGTGCCTGTTCAGTTGGCCGTACGCCATGAAGGTGACCGGGTTCTCTCCCGGCAGGGCAGCGGGTGAGGTCTCTTCGCGTGCGTGACCGCGCCCCGCACGCGGTGGTCCCCTCACCTGACGGTTCTCTCACTTCTGCACCCTCATGATCCGTCGGCTGCGAGTTGCTGCCGGACCAGGCAGACCAATCCGTCGATGAGAGGGCCTGGCTCGACGGACGGGTCGAGCGACCGCTGGAGGAGGTAGCCGTCGATCGCCCTCCACCGGGCGCGAGAGCGTCCACGAGCAGAAGCCCCCTGCCGCTCTCGCCCGCACCGGCCTCCGGCGAGGGGTACGCGGGGGCGGCGGCGCGACGAGCCGGTACCACTCGCCGCATCGAGGGAGGCAGGGGGCGGGCACCTGAGGAGCCGTTGCGGGGATCAGGGAGTGATCACTGGGCGGGGTTGCTGGGCGGGCGGTTGAGGATCAGGTCGCCGGCGCGAGCGAGAACCTGGGCGCGGGTGCGGCCGGGGTGGTCGGCGGCAAGGAAGTGGCTGCCGATGGCCGCGCAGAACGCCAGTACGCTGCGGGCCTCGATCTCGTCCGGGTCGGCGCAGACGGTGCCGAACGCCTCGCGCAGCAGGCCCATGCGGGCGTTGTCCACGCGGCGCAGGCGCTCGGCGACGGCCTGGTCGCGGCGTGCCCAGTCGCGGATGGCCAGGTCGATGGGGTGCAGGCGGTCGGAGAAGGTGAGCTGCCCGGCCAGGTATGCCTTGTCCATGAGGTCTCCGCCTTCGCGCTCGATCCGGTCGAGGACGTCGTCGGTGGCCTCCCGTTCCCAGGTGTCCAGCATTTCCTTCAGCAGTGCGTCGCGGTCGGCGAAGTAGCCGTAGAACCCGCCCTTGGTCACGCCGAGGGACTTGGCCAGGGCCTCGACGCGCACGGCGTCCACGCCTCCCGACGCCAGCACCCGCAGGCCCTCCTCGACCCAGTTTTCGCGCGGTGTGCGCAACGAACCCATGGTGTGACCCGCCTCACTCCTCTGCCTGTCGTACGGGACCGTACAACAGGTCTAACCTCTCGTTATACGTAAGCGTATATCCCAAAGAGGGGATCGTCATGTCGTTCGGCTTCGTCGCTTTTCACTACCCGAGCCCCGAGCATGTCGAGGAGTTCGTCGACCGCTGCCATCAGGTCCGCGAGGTGCTGTCCTCACAGCCGGGATTCCTGCGCGCCGAGCCCTGGGTCACCCCCGAGGGTGACGCCGTCGTCACCACCGGAGCGTTCGAGTCCCAGCAGGCGTTCCAGGCGGCGTTCGCCGCTGCGGCCCGGGAACGCGGCGCGGCCATCGGCTTCGACGAGCGCGAGGTCAAGCCCCGCCAGATCCACACCCTGCTGTCACGGTGACGGGGCAGGCCGTGATGACCAGCGGATCACTGCCGTGATCACCTTGCGCAGGGGTCGCAGGTCGAGACCGGTCAGGCCCGGCATCCGGGCGAATCCCACCGGAACAGGGTCCCCGTACGGGGTGGCCCCCCATCGGGCCGCGAGAGCGTCCACAAGCAGAAGCCCCCGGCCGTTCTCGTCCGCACCGGCCTCCGGCGAGGGAGTGCGCGGAGACGGCGGTGCGGGGAGGCGGCCGGGTTCGTCGTCCGTCACGTACACCGTCACCTGCCGCTGGTTGACGGTGACCTCCACCCGGACCTGCGGTGAGTCCGTGTGGCAGTACGCGTTGGAGACGACCTCGCTCACACAGAGCCGGGCGTCGTCGACGAGGCGCGGGTGCCCGGTGGCCCACAGCACCGTCGCCACGAAGTCCCGCACGATCTTGGGGGCGGTGGGGGTGTTCGGCGCGACGAGCCGGTATCGCTCGCCGCGCTGGGGGAGGTAGGGGGCGGGTGCTGGAGGAGCGGTTACGGGGGGGCATGGCGCGATCTCCCTGCGTGATGCGGTCTCCGGGGGCGTCGTGCGGTGGGCGCGGTCCGTGGCATTGGCCGAGTCCCGTGAGCTTTCAACTCGCTTACGGGCAGCTGCACTTCGGGTCGGCCCACCCTTGGGCTCGACACCACTGGACGCTAGGGCACAACAATGGGACGGCGCAACAGTGTGACGGCCGTAGCACCCATACGAGTGGACCAGCGGCATGGTTGAGCGGCACACTCGTACCCGCACGAAGAGGAGAGCCCATGCCACCGAGGAGCTATCCGACCGCCAGGCAGAGGCGGTTGGGTGCGGAACTTCGCAAGCTGCGCGAGCGGGCGGGGATGTCCGGGAGCGAGGCAGCCGCGTACCTGGGCGGCGAGCGAGCCCAGATCAGCCACATCGAGTCCGGCCGGTACGGAGTGAGCAGCGAACGGGTTCGCCGGCTCGCGGCCCACTACTCGGCGACCGACAAGCATCTGGTCGACGCCCTGGCCGAGATGGCCGAGGAACGCACAAAGGGATGGTGGGACGACTACCGCGGAGTACTCTCGCCCGGGTTCCTGGACCTGGCGGAGCTTGAGCACAAGGCGTCCTACATTCGCGCCATCCAGATGCTCAACATCCCTGGCGTGTTTCAGACGGAGTCGTATGCGCGAGCCATCATCCGGAGCGGGATCTCCGACCTTCCCGCCGACGAACTGAGTGCCCGCGTCGAACACCGCACCAGACGACGCGACATTTTCGACCGCCCCAGGCCGACCCCGTTCGAGGCATTCATCCACGAGGCCGCGTTGCGCATGCGGTACTGCGAACCGGAGACCATGCGGGCTCAACTCGCCTTCCTGCACGAGGTTTCCACCTGGCCGTCCGTGACGATCCGCATCATCCCGTTCGACAAGCAGATCACCGGTTCAGTGCACTCGACGCTGTACGCCGGGGCCAGCGTCCCGGCACTCGACACCGTCCAGCTGGACAGCGCCTTCGACGCAGGATTCCTGGACGCCGAGGCCCAGTTGGCGCGATATCGAACCCTCCTTGACTCCATCGAGTCCATCTCTCTCGACACGAAGGAGTCCGCACAATTCATTCAACGCATCGCACAGGAAATGTGAGCCCATCCGCATGACCGACGCAATCAACTGGCAGAAGTCCTCTTTCTCCGGAGCAGACAACAATCAGAGCTGCATCGAGCTGGCCCCGGTCGACGGTTCGATCAAGATGCGCGAGAGCGACGACCCCGACGTCGTCGTCACCACCACCGTCGCCAAGCTGCGCGCTTTCGTGCTCGGCGTGAAGGCCGGGGAGTTCGACCACCTGATCTGAGCCCGACCCACAAGCGCCCTCTGGTTCGAACACCGGAGGGCGTTTTACCTACCCGGCGCAACATAGGGACGTCACACTGTTGCACCGCCATCCTCGGTAACGATAACGTCGCTCTACGTCGCCACACGGCGGGAGTCACCCGCCCCCGCACAGGCGCGATGCCACACCTCCCCCCCGCTCCCGCGCACTTGGCGCGCCCGCTGCGATCGGACAGTCGACGATGCGTACCCCCCTCACCCCCTTACGACCGGCCGTCGAACGCGGCTACCGGTTCGAGGCCCTCCGCTACGGCCCCGCCACCGGCTTCGTCCCCGAGCCCATCGACCTGCGCATCCTGGCCGCGCCTCAGGAGGCCGTCCGCGCCATCCGGATCCAGCTCCGGGCGAACCATCTCTTCGGCCTCACACCGCGCGAACTGATCCGCGCCCTCCACTGGGCCGACCAGGGCGGCTGGGTGCAGGCCCTGGCGACGCTCCATCGCGGCGAGCCCTGCGGGTTCACGCTCATGCTGCGCGGCGGCCGGCACATCGAATGGACGTATCGCTCGACGCCCGCGCCCACCACCGTCCCGCCCCGCTCCCCGTCGCACGGAAATCCGTATGAGTTAGGCTCGCCGGGGCGCAGCGAGGGCATCGATCGGGCTCAGGTATCGGCCCGCTGGGCCGGAATGTGAGGCCGCCCGTGCGGGACTACTTGCTGATGCTGTTCGTCACGGCGGCGGTGACCCATATCCTGACCGGCCCGGTAAGAAAGTTCGCGATCTCCATCGGGGTGGTCCCCGAGGTCCGGGCACGCGACGTCCACCGCGAGCCCACTCCGCGCCTGGGCGGCATGGCCATGTTCGGTGGGCTGCTCGCCGGACTGCTGGTCGCTTCCCACCTGCCGCACCTGGAAGAGATCTTCACCCAGAGCTCGACGCCACGGGCGCTGCTGTCCGGCGCGACACTGATCTGCCTGCTCGGCGTACTCGACGACAAATGGGGGGTCGACGCGCTGGTCAAGCTCGGCGGTCAGGTGCTCGCCGCCGGAGTGATGGTCTTCCAGGGACTCACCATCCTCTGGCTGCCGGTGCCGGGCACCGACGGGATCTACCTCGCCGACTGGCAGGGCACGCTCCTGACCGTGGGTCTGATCGTCGTCTCCATCAACGCGGTCAACTTCGTCGACGGACTCGACGGGCTGGCCGCCGGCACGGTGGGCATCGCGGCGTCGGCGTTCTTCCTGTACGCCTACCGGCTCTGGTACGGCTACGGGATCGAGGCCGCCGCCTCCACCACGCTGCTCTCCGCGATCCTGGCGGGCATGTGCCTCGGGTTCCTGATCCACAACTCCCACCCGGCCCGGATCTTCATGGGTGACTCGGGCTCGATGCTGCTCGGTCTGCTGATCGCCGGATGCGCGGTCTCCGTGACGGGTGAGGTCGACCCGAGCCTTCTCAACCAGTCGATGGACGGCACGTCCGGATCGGCCGCGATGGTGCCGGTCTACATTCCGCTGCTGCTGCCGCTGTCCGTCATCGCACTGCCGGTCGCGGACCTGGTGCTCGCCGTCGTCAGGCGTACGTGGAACGGAATGTCCCCCTTCGCCGCCGACAAGGGCCACCTCCACCACCGCCTGCTCCAGCTCGGCCACTCGCACCGCCGGGCCGTGCTGCTGATGTACTTCTGGTCGGCGCTGTTCTCGTTCGGGATCGTGGCCTACTCGGCGCGGGGCGCCAAGTCCTGGATGCTCTTCGGGGTCGCGTTCGTCTGTGCGGTGGGTCTGTTCCTGCTGCTCCAGCCCCGCTACTCATCCGGTCTCACCCGCCGACTGCTGCCGCGCAGGCCCAGGGGCCGCGTGGTCGCCACCGGCGGAAAGCGCACCGAGGCCGACGAGGAACGCCGGGTGTCGGCCGGGTGACCGCGGTGCCCGGGCCGCCGGGTGCCGCACCCGAGAAGTCTTGAGCAGCCGTTGCGCACGCCCGGTTCATCCCTTGGTCGCGCACCCGCAGACTTTCGGCGGACGCCCGTACCCGCCCCCGCTCGGCGCTACCGGTTGCGCAGCGCGTCCACGGCGATGTGGGCGGCCGTACCGATGACGGCGTCGGCCGCGGGGAGCGTGGCCGCGGTGCGGGCGGTGCGGGTGAAGACGGCGACGGCGTAACGGCCGCCGTCGGGGTACTCGACGACGCCCACCTCATTGCGCAGGGTCGGCAGCGACCCGGTCTTCCCCGCGACGAGCACGTCGTCGAACGGAAAGCCGGAGGCCATGCGGTGCGGCCACACCTGGAGACCCATCACCCGCCGGATGGCGGCGCCGTGTTCGGGCAGGCACGCCTCGTCGCGCCAGACGGCGCGCAGCAGCCGGGTCATGTCCCGCGGGGTGCTGCGGTTGGAACGGGCCGGGTCGAGGGCGCGCAGCCGCGCGACGACGTGCGGGTCGGCCAGTGCCTGGGCACCGGCGGGTCCCGCGTCCTCCTTGACCGAGGCGAGCATGGCGCCGAAGGTGTGCACGGCCCGCGTCGCATCGAGGCCGAGGCGGGCCGTCGTGCGGTTGACCGCGTCGAGGCCGACCCGGGCCAGGAGCAGATCCGCCGCGGCGTTGTCGCTGACGGCCATCATCAGGTACGCGAGGTCGCGCAGCGACAGCCGGGTGGCGTCCAGCATCGCGGCGAGCCCGGTGGGCCCCGGGGCGCGGCCGTCCGGCGAGCATTCGACCTGCTCCGTGAGATCGAGGTCGCCGGCCGCGGCCCTCTCGTGCAGCGCGACCAGCAGGCAGAGTTTGTGGACACTCGCCGTGCAGACCAACTGGTCGGCGTCGACGCCGAGTTGGGCGCCGGAATCGATGTCGAGTGCGTGCATTCGCCCGGTGACTCCGGCATCGGCGAAGGCCGCGCGGATGCGGTCGGGGGCGTCGGGCACGTTCACGGTTCGGGTCACAGCCAGTACTCCGATGCCGGACGCAGGCGCATCGGGCGGGTGGGGGTGTCGGGACGGGCGTCGGCGGTGGTACGCAGCGCGTGCGTGGCCGCGTCGGCGAAGGCTCGTACGGCGGTGTCGCCGTGCCCGCGCGGCCAGGCGACGGAGTGCCGCCAGGCCAGCGGGGCGCCCGCGAGCGGGCGCCACACCAGGTCGGCGTCGGGGTCGGCGGCCTGTGCGTCGCGCGGGCCGAAGGCGACGGCGCCGACGGAGAGCACGAGGCCGCGCACAAAGCTGACGCCCTGGCCGTGCCGGACCGCGGGCGGTGTGTAGCCGCCGCGGGCGCAGGTGGTGAGCAGGTCGTCGTAGAGCACGGGGGCGCCGGCCCGCGGGAAGAGGATCAGGTCGGACCCGGCGAGCGCGGAGAGCGGCACTTCGGTGAGTCCGGCCGCCTCGGCGTGGCGCGGCAGCAGTACGCCGAGCTCGCGCCGGAGGACCGGGCCGAGTTCGAGGCCGGTCACGTCGCAGGGGTGGTGGATGAGTCCGACGTCGAGTTCGTGTGCGGCGAAGCGGGCGAGCTGATCCGTGGTGGACAGCTCGTGCAGCTCCAGCTCCACGCCGGACCGCCGGTCCTGGAACCCCGTGAGGAGCGCGGCGACCGTGTCGCCGGCGATGTCGGGCGGCAGCCCGGCCCGCAGCAGTCCGCTCTCGCCGTCCCTGATCCGGCGCGCGGCCGCCCGCAGCGACTCGGACCGGGCGAGCAGCTCGCGCGCCTCGGGAAGCAGCAGCCGGCCCGCCTTGGTGAGGGCCACCTGGCGGCTGGTCCGGTCGAAGAGCCGCACCTCCAGCTCCCGCTCCAGCCGCTGGATGCGCTGAGACAGGGGCGGCTGGGCCATTCCGAGGCGGGCCGCGGCACGCCCGAAGTGTGACTCTTCTGCAACAGCCACAAAGCACTCCAGGTGCCGAATCAGGTCCACGAGCAGCAATCATATGCAAATTTGATCGATAGACCATCGATATCCGACTTGGACAGAGTGCTGGGCCGATTGCTCTCCTCACGGTATGACGCACCCTTTCCCAGCTCCCGACGCGGACTCCGGGCACACCACCACCCACCGCCACCGGGGCCGTCGCACCGGCCTCCGGGCGGGCATCGCCTTGACCGTCGTGACGGCCGTCGCCGCGGGCGGCGCGTATGCCGCCCGACTCGGCCCCTTCGAGCGCGACGACACCCCCGATGCCGCGGCGACCGCTCAGGCCCGGGCGTTCCTCGCGGACTGGGCGGGCGGCCGGCTCGACAGCGCGGGCTCCCGCACCACGAGTCCCGCGAGGGCTCAGGAGGTGCTGCGCAACTTCACCGCGGGTCTCGACATCAGCAAGCCGGAGCTCACCCCCGCACGGGCCACGAAGGAGGACGACGGCACGGTCCGGGTCGCCTTCACGGCGAAGATGCCCGTCACCGGGCTGGGCACCTGGACCTACCGGTCCCAGCTCCCCGTGCGGGAACAGAAGAACGGGGCCTGGAAGGTCGACTGGTCCCTGTCGCTCGTCCATCCGCATCTCAGCGACACCGCCAAGTTCCGCCTGGAGCGGGAGGACACTGCTCTGCCGGAGGTCACCGACCGGAACGGAACGTCCCTGACGGGCGATGCCCATCCGTCGTTGCACCCGGTGCTGACCCAGTTCGCCGGGGGAGGCTCCGGGCCGCGCGGCGCGATCCGGCTCGTCGACCGGGCCACCGGCGAAGTCGAGGGCACGGAGACCACCTTCGGGAAGAAGGACGGGCAGCCGTCCGACAAACCGTTGGCCACGACACTCGACGCCACCTGGCAGGCAGCGGCGGACAAGGCCCTGGCCGACAAGGCCGGCGGCAAGAACGCCTCGCTCGTCGCCCTGCGGGTCGACAACGGCGAGATCCTCGCGATGGCCAACTCCCCCGCAACCGGCTTCAATCGGGCGGTCTCCGGTACGTACGCGCCCGGCTCCACCTGGAAGATCGTGACGAGCAGCGCGCTGCTGCTCAAGAATGCCGTCGCGCCCGACGACGTCGTGGACTGCCCCAAGTACCTCACCGTCGGCAAGGAGTTCCACAACGTCGAGACATCCGAGTTCCCGGGCGCCACCTTCCGGCAGGACTTCATGCAGTCCTGCAACACCGCCTTCATCAGCCTTCGCGGCAAGCTCGGAGACACCGAACTCGGCGATGTCGCCCGGGACTACTTCGGGGTCGGGCAGGAGTGGCACGTGGGCATCCCGTCGTACGACGGCTCGGTGCCGGTGCCCAAGGACGAGACGGAGAAGGCCGCTTCGATGATCGGGCAGGGCCGGATCCAGGCGAACCCGCTGATCATGGCGTCCGTCACGGCGACCGCGGCGTCCGGCCGGTTCCACCAGCCGACCATCGTCCCCGGCGGCAAGGACACCACCTCGACGAAGCCGCTCCCGTCGTCCGTGGTGACCCAACTGCGCACGATGATGCGGGCCACCGTCACCGACGGGACGGCGCACGCGCTCGCCGGTCTGCCCGGTGACATCGGCGCGAAGACCGGCACCGCGGAGGTCTCCGAGGACGAACCCAACAACGGCTGGCTCGTCGCCCGGCGCGGCAATGTGGCCGTGGCGTGCGTCGTCGAGCAGGGCGTCACGGGTGGTGGTTCAGCCGGTCCGATCCTGCACAGCCTCTTGTCCGCCGTCCCTGACGATCCGTCGTGATGCCGCCCCTGCGGCAGGCACGGGCAGGGCGCGGTTCGTTCGCCGCCGGGTGCCCCTCGGTGGGTGGCACCCGGGACGGGACGGAACCGGTCCACGAGGCGGCCGGTCGTCGCGCACCCCGGCCGATCAGGCGCAGGCGCCGAGGGAGATCTCGCCGGTCGCGCCCTGTCGGCCGGTCACCGGATCAGGCCTTCGGGGCCACCTTGGACAGCCCGTTGATGATCCGGTCCATCGCGTCGCCGCCCGTCGGGTCGGTCAGGTTGGCGAGCATCTTCAGCGTGAACTTCATCAGCAGCGGGTGCGTCAGACCGCGCTGGGTGGCGATCTTCATGACCTTCGGGTTGCCGATCAGCTTCACGAAGGCGCGGCCCATCGTGTAGTAGCCGCCGTAGGTCTCCTTGAGCACCTTCGGGTAGTTGTTCAGCGCCAGTTCGCGCTGGGCCGGGGTCGCGCGGGCGTGGGCCTGGACGATGACGTCCGCGGCGATCTGGCCCGACTCCATGGCGTACGCGATGCCTTCGCCGTTGAACGGGTTGACCATGCCGCCCGCGTCACCGACGAGCAGCAGGCCCTTGGTGTAGTGCGGCTGGCGGTTGAAGGCCATCGGGAGCGCGGCGCCGCGGATCGGCGTCGTCATGTTCTCCGGGGTGTAGCCCCAGTCCTCCGGCATGGACGCGCACCAGGCCTTGAGGACCTCGCGCCAGTCCAGCTCCTTGAACGCGGAGGAGGAGTTGAGGATGCCGAGGCCGACGTTGGACGTGCCGTCGCCCATGCCGAAGATCCAGCCGTAGCCGGGCAGGAGCCGGTCCTGGGGGCCTCGGCGGTCCCACAGCTCCAGCCAGGACTCCAGGTAGTCGTCGTCGTGGCGGGGCGAGGTGAAGTACGTACGCACGGCCACGCCCATCGGGCGGTCCTCGCGGCGGTGCAGGCCCATGGCGAGCGACAGCCGGGTGGAGTTGCCGTCGGCCGCGACGACGAGCGGGGCGTGGAAGGTGACCGGGGTCTTCTCCTCGCCGAGCTTCGCGTTGACGCCGGTGATGCGGCCGGTGCGGTCGTCGACGATCGGGGCGCCGACATTGCAGCGCTCGTACAGCCGCGCGCCCGCCTTCTGCGCCTGGCGGGCCAGTTGCTCGTCGAAGTCGTCACGCTTGCGGACCAGTCCGTAGTCCGGGTACGAGGCGAGATCCGGCCAGTCCAGCTGGAGGCGGACGCCGCCGCCGATGATGCGCAGACCCTTGTTGCGCAGCCAGCCGGCCTCTTCGGAGATGTCGATACCCATGGAGACGAGCTGCTTGGTGGCGCGCGGGGTGAGGCCGTCACCGCAGACCTTCTCGCGGGGGAAGGCCGTCTTCTCCAGAAGCAGGACGTCCAGTCCGGCCTTGGCGAGGTAGTACGCGGTCGTGGAGCCGGCCGGGCCTGCCCCGACGACGATCACATCCGCGCTGTGCTCGGAGAGGGGCTGCTCGGTCACGGTCGGATCTCCCGAAGGCTCGAAATCGCGTGCCGCGCGGCACCTGTCCCGTGCAGTCTATGGGGGCCTGCTGATCAACCTTCCGAAGGGCTCCCGATGTCGACCCTGCCTTCCGCCGCCCCGTCCGTACAGTTGCGCGTCCCCACCGACGAGGACGCGCTGTCCTGGCACCGCGCGTTCGACGACCCCGAGGTGATGGAGTTCTTCGGCGGTACGTCGGAGGAGATTTCGATGTACGAGGAGTGGACCGCCCGCCAGCGCCGACTCGACGCCGAGCTGGGCTACTGCCTGTGGACGGTGCTCGGCGAGGACGGCGAGGTGGCCGGTTTCACCGGCGCCCAGCCCTGGCCGCGGACCGAGTACGGCCCGGTGGGCGAGGTCGAGATCGGCTGGCGGCTGGCCCGCTCGGCCTGGGGCCGGGGTTACGCCACCGCCGCCGCGCGCCTCGCTCTGGAGCGGCTGCGCGCGGCCGGGGTGGAGCGGGTGGTGGCGACGGTCGACGCGCGCAACGAGCGGTCGATCGCCGTGGCCCGGCGGCTGGGGATGGAGCGGGCGGAGAGCTTCACGACCGAGCGGGCGGGACAGGTGGTGCAGTGCTTCCGGCTGGCGCTGAACGCGTGACGAGCCGGATCAGTCGATGTCGTTGAGCATCCAGGTGGACAGGGCGGTGTCGAAGATCCGCCGGGCCTGCGGCCAGTCGGTGTCGCGCTCGGTGGTGTAGATGGCGTACTCGGTGCCGTCGTCCGCGAGGTAGCTCTGGTCGATCGCGTGGATCGTCTCGCCGCTGTCCCGGTCCTCGTACGTGTACTCCCAGATCGCGCCATGCAGCCCCTGGAACGTGTTGGCCGACAACTGCAGCCGTCGGTAGTTCTTCTGGTTGGCGTCGGCGGTCCGCTCCAGCGTCCGGAAGTTCTCGTACGAGCTGTACGGGGCGTTGCGGATGACGCCGACCTTGAGTTCGGCCCGGCCGGTGGAGCCCGCGTAGGTGATCTGGTGGTTCTTCTCGCTCTGCCGGTCCCAGAGCGTGGGGACGGCGAAGGAGAAGCCGGCGGTGTCGGAGACGAGCCGGAAGCCCTCGGGCACGGTGGGGGCGGACGGGGTGGTGGAAGCGGTGGGGGTCGGGCTGCCGGACACGGACGGGGACGCGGTCGGTTCACCGGAAGGCGCGAGGCTGCTCCGGGATTCGGCGGTGGGCTTGTCGTCCGTGACCGCTCCGTCGCCGCCCCGGCCGTCCATCAGGGCCAGGACTCCCGCGGTCGCGCCGCCGCCGACGAGCAGCGCCGCGACGAGGGTGCCGGTCCAGACGAGCGCGGTGCGCCTGCGGTCACCGGCCGGGGAGGCCGGAGGAACCGCGGGCGCGACGGTCAGCCCGACGGTCTGCGGGTCGTAGGGGGCCGCGTCGTACGGAGCCTGAGCGGGAGCCTGAGCCGGAGTCGGAGCCTGAGCCGGAGTCGGAGCCTGAGCGGGAGGTGTCGGCGGGGTGGCCGTCGGCGCCGGGACGACCGCGGTGGGGGCCGAGGCCGCCGGGTCGTACGAGGCCGGGGCCTGGGCCGGAACCGCCGGAGCCGCACCAGGCGGCGGAGGCACCGGCGTCGGCGCGGTCCGCCCCAGCAGCCGCAGCAGATGCGGTGCCACGAGTACCGCGCCGCCCACCCACAACAGCCCGAACAGCAGCGCGTCCGGCACGCTCGGTGCGAGCTCCGCCGTGCCCTGGCCGCCCACGCCCCCGACGCCGCCCGACAGTTGTGTGGACACTCCGCTGAACCCGCACAGCACCAGGAACATCGCCAGGAACATCCCGCCCACGGTGGCCTGTTCACGACGGTCCGCCGAGCGCCGCGCGGCCGAGATCCCCACCGTCAGCGCGCAGACGACACCGGTCACCAGCGCTCCGGCCACCGCCCAGCCGTTCAGTTCCTTGCCCAGTTCGGACAGCCCGAAGCCGCCGTGCTCCAGGTTGGAGCCGAGGTAGCTCACCTGCCCCCGCATGTCGTACTCGACCGGGGCGCCCCAGCTCAGTCCGAGCACCATCAGACCGATGTTCGGCAGCAACGGCAGCGCGATCAGCATGGCTTCGCCGTCCACACCGTCAGCATTGGCGTACGCGATGAAGCCGATCAGGGTGCAGAGCAGCAGGACAACGCCGAGCGCCCGTACCGCCGTCCCCGCCGCCCGGACCACGGTGTGCGCGACCGGCCGCGCGGCCGGCCACTGGGCCGACGCGTCGCGTCGCAGTACGCCGCCGGTGACCAGCAACGAGATCACCAGCGCCCCGAGGGCGGCGAGCAGCGGCGCGGACGAGACCGAGACACCCGCGACATCGGGCTGGGCGAACAGCCCGAGGACCAGGACGGCGGCGGTGGCCACCAGGCTGATCCGTACCGCCGCCTCCATGCCACCGCCCTGCTTACGGGCCGCCCGGGCGCCCAGGAACAGCGCACCCACCCACAGCACGGTGACCGTGAGCGGGACCACGGAGAGCGTGGCACCGCCCTGCGAAACGCCGCCTCCGGAGTCGTACCCGCTGCCGTCGAAGCCGTTGCCGTCGAAGCCGCCGCCCGGACCGGTGGACCGCACCTCGAAGCCGCCGCCGAACGCCTGGAGCAACATCGCCAGCGCGATCCGCAGCCGGTCGCTCCAGCCGACGACGACGTCGTCACCCTGGCCGTACGAGGGGATGGCGAGCGCCACGGCGAGGGCGAGGATCAGCCCGGTGGGCCAGGCCGCCGCCTTCGCCGAACCCGCCCAGTCGCCGCGGAAGGCCCGGCCGAGGAACGCACCGAAGGGCGATGGCGCGGCGGGGCCCGGCAGCGGCGGGGCGGCCGGCATCGGCGCATAGCCGGGCGGCGGAGGCTGGGGCGGCTCATGCGGCGCGGGCTGGTGCGGCAGGAGCTGAGGTGGCCGTGGCGGCGCGTCAGGCATCGTCGGCGGGGCGGCCGGCGCCGCTTCCACGGTCGGCCGCTCGCGCCCGCACTTCATGCAGAAGCGCGCCTCGTCCGGGGCCGGTGTTCCACAGAAGGGGCAGTACGACGGCATGACAGCTCCGGCGGCAGGAACGGGGACGGGGAAGACGTGTGGCGTATCAACGGACACATCTTCCCCACCGTCCGGTTCCCGTCAACAGGCGTCACCGGAGCGTTGTTTCAGGGACGTACGCCCCGGTGCAGTGCCACCACACCACCGGTGAGATTGCGCCAGGCGACCTTCGACCAGCCGGCCCGCTGAAGCTTCGCCGCAAGTCCGGCCTGGTCGGGCCAGGCGCGGATGGACTCGGCGAGATAGACGTACGCGTCGGGGTTGGACGACACCGCGCGCGCGACCGGCGGCAGCGCCCGCATCAGGTACTCGGTGTACACCGTGCGGAACGGCGTCCAGGTCGGCTGCGAGAACTCGCAGATCACCACCCGGCCGCCCGGCTTCGTCACCCGGTACAACTCGCGCAGCGCCGCATCCGTGTCCTGGACGTTGCGCAGCCCGAAGGAGATCGTCACCGCGTCGAAGGTCTCGTCGCGAAACGGCAGCCTGGTGGCGTCGCCCGCGGTGAAGGGGAGCCAGGGGTTGCGCTTCTTGCCCTCCTGCAGCATGCCGAGGGAGAAGTCGCAGGGCACGACGTACGCGCCCGTCGCGGCGAAGGGCAGCGAGGACGTCGCCGTGCCCGCGGCCAGGTCGAGGACCTTCTCAGCGGGTCGGGCGTGCACCGCCTTCGCGACCTCCTTGCGCCACAGCCGGGCCTGGCCGAGCGACAGCACATCGTTGGTGAGGTCGTAGTTCGCCGCCACGTCGTCGAACATCGTGGCGACTTCGTGCGGCTGCTTGTCCAGAGAGGCTCGGGTCACCCATCCATTCAAGCAGCCCGGTCTGCGGTGCTTCGCGCCGGTCGCGAGTCGGCCCCGGACGGACTGAACCAATTGGGTCCACCGGCAGTCAGTACAGAAGGAAACACAGAACACAGAGCCACCGGGAACCAGGGGGGAGCCCAGATGTCCGCAGAGAGGGCACGTCGGCGGCTCGGGCCGGAACGCGGCCGGAAACGGCTGTTCGTGGCTGCTGTCGTCCCGGCGGCGCTGATCTGTGCCGCCGCTGTGGTGGGGCCCCGGTGGAGCACCGACGCCGAGGGGAAGACGGCCGCGCCGTCCGCGTCCGGGACCTCGTCGGGCAGCGGCACATTCACCGTCGCCCGCGCCGGCGCCTCGGACACCGGCAAGGGCAAGGGCAACGCCTACCGGGTCGAGGTGGAGGACGGTTCGGGCGTCGACCCCGACCGTGCCGCCGCGGAGATCGCCCGCATCCTGGCTGCGCCACGGGGCTGGTCGCACCACGGCGAGCGCACCTTCCGCCAGGTGACCGACGGTCCGGCGGGACTGGTCATCCGTATCGCCACCCCCGGGACCACCGACGCCATCTGCGGGCGGAGCGGCCTGGACACCTACGGCGAGGTCAACTGCCGGGTCGGCGCCGACGTCATGGTCAACCTCAAGCGCTGGCAGCAGGGATCACCCGAATTCCACGGCCCGCTCGCCGACTACCGGGCGCTCATCATCGACCACGAGGTCGGACACTGGCTGGGCCACGGCCACGAGACCTGCCCGGGCAAGGGCCGCCCCGCCCCCGCGATGATGCAGCAGATCTACGGACTGAAGGGGTGTGTCTCCAACCCCTGGCCGTACGACGCCGAGGGCCACTACCTGGGCGGCCCGCCGGTACCGTGACGGGCCCCTCCGCCGGACGGGCCCAGGGGCTGTCTCTGCGATCACGGGCGAAGCCGGGTGATCACGGTCGCGAAGGTGGCTGCGCCGAGGAACACATGGCCACGCCTGTCGCGGCGGGTGGCCATGCTCCGGAAGACGAAGAGCGATATTCAGGTTCGTCGCCCTCGTCACATGGAGCGTGGAGCAGCAGGTTGAGGGCGGTCCGTGGGAGCTGTTCCGGGGTACGGCGCCAAAGGTGCCGACGGGCGGGCGAGTATGCCGTACCGGCCGCGATCGGGACGTGATCCATGGCGGGCTGATCACACGGGAGTCCGCACCGGACGGGCCGGCCGTGCGCGCAGGTGTGGCCGGTACTGGTTCACGGATGCCCGGGGCGCGAGCGGGTGGCGCCGGAGCCGGGTCCAGCGGGCTGCCGGGCAGCAGCACCGCGACACCCCCCGAGGTTGCGGCCACATCCGGGAAACCTCACCACGGCCTGCTCTTCGGGGAGAGAGCGTGCCCAGTCCCCGCAGGCCGGCCCTGATCTGCCGCGCAGTACAGCAACCGGCGCACACAGGCTGAGCTGCGGCGGAAGACCAGCCGTGCGCCGAGCACCGTCGCCGTGCAGCTCCCGTCGCCCGCGGTACGCGGCGCCGCCAGGTCCCGTACACCGAACACCGCTGCCCGGTCGGCGCCGTCTCGCGCCGGTCGTGCGCCGACGCCGGAACGTTCCGGAACTCGGCTTCAACCTTTTGGCCACGGCATCACTCAGTACAGAGGTGAGAGACCACCGAGACCCCGGAGAGGGGGACAGATGACCGCAGACGGCAGTCGGGACTCCACCGGATTCGAAGAGTTCGCCCGGGCGAACCAACGGCGTCTGTACCGGACCGCATATCTGCTGTGCGGTGATGCGGAGAGCGCCCGCGATCTGACCCAGACGACGCTGGCCAAGCTCTTCCAGTACTGGCACCGGGCGAGCAAAGCCGACCAACCCGCAGCCTATGCGCGCACCGTCCTCACCCGGACGTATCTCGCCGAGCGCCGGCGCCGGCTCCGGGACTTCCTGGCCCACAGCCACGTCGACGCCCCGCCCTCCGCGGTGGGCCCCGAACTGACGGTGACGCTGCTGGCCGCGCTCGCCGAACTGCCGCCCCGCGCCCGGGCGATGGTCGTCCTGCGCTACTGGGAGGACCTGGGCGTGCAGACGGTCGCCGAGCTGCTGCGCTGCAGTGAGTCCACCGTCAAGAGCCAGTGCTCACGCTCGCTCGCCACGCTTCGTACGCGGCTGGGCGACCCGCACCTCTACACCACCCGCAGCTGAGGAGAACGTCATGGACATGTTTCCGGAAGGTGCGCCGCAGGAGAGCGAGGCCCGGCTGATCAGGGAGGCCATGGCGGAGGCGGCCGAGGGTGCGCCACCGCTGCCGGACCTGGTACCGGCCGCCCTGGCCGGGGGCCGCAGGCGCCGCACCAGGGCGCGGGCGGCGATCGGCGGCGGGATGGTGGGAGTGGTGGCGCTGGGAGTGCTCGGCGCGATGCTGCCGTCCTGGGGTACGGGCGAGGGCGCCGCGCGGGTCGGGGCACCTGCCGCACCGAGCATGGGGCACGGGACCCCGTCCCCCGGGCCCACCAGGCCCACGACCGACTTCCCGACGCGGCCCCCCTCGTTCCCCGGGCCGTCACGTACGCCCGTCCACATCCAACCCACTCCGGGCGAGTCGTCCATGGCCGACCTGCCCGCGACCGAGCGCGGGCGGCAGGAGGAGTTCCAGCAGAAGGCGGCGGCCGTGCTGGACGAGCTGCTTCCTGCGGCGTTCGGCACGGTACGCCCGGTCGACCTGGCCGTCAGCCGGTACCAGGGCGGGTCTGGGGGGCAGGTCTTCCCCGTCGTCTTCTCCGTACAGCCCACCGGCGACGTGTCCGTCAGCCCGGCACAGGAGCCGTGCCACTACGGCCAGAAGAAGAAGTACCGGTGCGAGGAGGCGGCACTGCCGGACGGCATCGTGGCCCGCACCGTCACCGCGGTAGGGACTTCGAAGGGCGGGAAGGACATCGTCGGCGTCAGTGTCCGCTTCAGGTTCAAGGACAGCACCGTCGTCCTCTCGGCCGACGGCGACGACTCCGCCGTGGTCTCGGCGCCGGTCACCACCGACCAATTGCTCCAAGTCGCCCGGGACGCCCGCTTCCTGCACCTCGTGCAGTACGCGGACGCGTTCCCGATGGAGCCGAAGCGGGGGTCCGTCCATGGCGGGTGAGGAGCGGGGCCGCAGGGGGCGGGGCCGTGGTCGTGCTGCAACCCGGCGGGCACGCCGCCGACGGACCCGGATACGAGTGATGGGCGCCCTGCTGGTGCCGGGCGCGCTGCTCTGCGGGGCGCTGGTGTGGGGGCCGTGGGGCGGCGGTGACGGGGCGTCTGCGGTGGCGGACGCCCCGTCGGACCGGGTGGCGGTGTCGTCGTCCCCGGCCTCGGCCCCCGGGCCGGACTCCCGCTCCGTGCCCGGCCGTCCGCTCCCCTCCGCCTCGGGTGCCGCCTCCGACGCCGGGAAGGAACGCAGGGCGAAGAAGAGGCCCGAGCCGAGGAAGCGGGCGGACGGGTCCCGGACCTCGCGCGGGTTTGTGCCCGGACATGGCTCCGGTACGTTCGTCACCGCCGCCGCTGCGGGCACCGGCAGCCATGGCACCGGCACCGTCCACCGCTACCGCGTCGAGGTGGAGCGGGGCACCGGTCTGGCCACACGTCCCGCCGCGGCCGCGATCTCCGAGGTGTTCGGCGACCCGCGCGGCTGGACCCGCACCGGGCACGACGCGTTCCGGCAGGTCGACTCGGGCCCGGCCGGTCTGGTGATCCGGATCGCGACACCGGACACCGTCGACCGGCTCTGCGGGGCGTACGGGCTGGACACACACGGCGAGGTCAACTGCCGTGTCGGCACCACGGTCGTGGTGAACCTGAAGCGGTGGATGCGGGGGTCACCGCAGTTCGACGGGCCGCTGGCCGAGTACCGGGCGCTGATCATCAATCACGAGGTCGGCCACTGGCTGGGCCACGGCCATGAGACCTGCCCGGGCAAGGGCCGCCCCGCCCCCGCGATGATGCAGCAGATCAACGGGCTGAAGGGGTGCGTCGCCAATGCGTGGCCGTACACAGCCGCAGGCACATACATACGCGGCCCGTCCGTGCCGTGACAAGCACGGATGCCCGGATTCCGGGCGCGTCCGGCTCCGGAGGGGCACTGGCTAGCGCCGCCGGTACACCAGCCGCCCGCCCAGCACCGTGGCCACGCACCGCCCCGCCCCCGCCGCGCACAGCGCCGCCTCATCGGGTACGTCGAAGACGGCGAGGTCGGCGCGGCCGCCGACGATGAGCGGGCCGTGCACGGAACCGGGCAGATCGTCCCCCTCCACGAACGGGTCCAGGCTCGGTTCGCCGACCAGGATGCCGGGGGCGCCGACGGCCGAGACCTCCGTCATACCCGAGCGGGCGACAGCGGTGCGGACGGCCGGGTCGTGAAAGCGGCCCGCGAGGTGCGTCGTGCCGTACCGCAGCATCTGCTGCAGCCCGCGCCGTACACTGCCCGCCCGCCGCGTCGCGTCCATCTCACCGACCAGCCGCTCGAACGCCTCGCCCCACAGCGGCTGGTCGCCGAGCGCGTCCGCCTCGCGCGGGTCGGGGTGGTAACAGCGGGTGAGCAACCACAGCCCGTGCCACTGCCGCAGTCCCGGCGTGATGACGCCCGGCCATGTGCGGACCCGGGCCGTGGGGTGGGCGGCCACGACCTCGTCGTACGGTCCGAGGGCGACGATCCGGTCGCCCTCCACGGCCACCGCACCCTGCGCAACGGCAGCCGCGCCAACCGGAAGAACCAGCGGCGCGGCATGAACGGTCAGCACAACTGCCTCAGTTGGCGTTCAGGAGCTTCAGCTCCGGATGGGCCGTGCCGCCCTCGATCGCAGTGGACGAAATGTGCGAGACGACGCGCTCGTCGACCGGGTCGTTCGCCGGGTCGTCGTGGACGACGAGGTGCTCGTACGTCGTGGCACGCTGCGCCGGAACCCGGCCCGCCTTGCGGATCAGGTCGATGATTTCGAGGCGGTTGGAGCGGTGCTTGGCACCGGCCGAGGAGACGACGTTCTCCTCCAGCATGATCGAGCCGAGGTCGTCGGCGCCGTAGTGCAGCGACAGCTGGCCGACCTCCTTGCCGGTGGTCAGCCAGGAGCCCTGGATGTGCGCGACGTTGTCGAGGAAGATCCGGGCGATGGCGATCATCCGCAGGTACTCGAAGAGCGTCGCCTGCGTCTGGCCCTTCAGGTGGTTGTTCTCCGGCTGGTACGTGTACGGGATGAACGCGCGGAAGCCACCCGTCCGGTCTTGTACGTCGCGGATCATCCGCAGGTGCTCGATGCGCTCGGCGTTGGTCTCGCCGGTGCCCATCAGCATGGTGGAGGTGGACTCGACACCGAGGCGGTGCGCGGCCTCCATGATCTCCAGCCAGCGCTCACCGGACTCCTTGAGCGGGGCGATCGCCTTGCGCGGCCTGGCCGGCAACAGCTCGGCGCCCGCTCCCGCGAAGGAGTCGAGACCGGCGGCGTGGATGCGCTGGATGGCCTCCTCGACGGAGACCTTGGAGATCCGGGCCATGTGCTCGACCTCGGAGGCGCCGAGCGAGTGGATGACGAGCTGCGGGAACGCCTTCTTGATGGCGGAGAAGTGCTCCTCGTAGTACTCGACGCCGTAGTCCGGGTGGTGCCCGCCCTGGAACATGATCTGCGTGCCGCCGAGTTCGACGGTCTCCGCACAGCGGCGCAGGATGTCGTCGAGGTCGCGGGACCAGCCCTTGGCGGTGTCCTTGGGCGCGGCGTAGAAGGCGCAGAACCTGCAGGCCGTGACACACACGTTCGTGTAGTTGATGTTGCGCTCGATGATGTACGTCGCGATGTGCTCCGTACCGGCGTAACGGCGTCGGCGTACGGCATCGGCGGCCGCGCCCAGCGCGTGCAGCGGCGCCGACCGGTAGAGGTCGAGCGCCTCCTCCGGAGTGATCCGACCGCCCTCGGCGGCTCGGTCGAGGATGGGCTGAAGGTCGGCCTTCTCGGTCACCGGGCTGTCACCTTTCGGCGGTTTTTCAACGGATCTACGGACCGGTTCACCCTACGCCAGCCCCTGCCGGCGTCAGCTGCCGGACCGGGTGAGCGTGCCGTACGGACGTCCCGCGCCGCCCTCCTCGGACCGGAAGCGGAGGGTGCCGTCGGCGGCGCGCGTGAAGTGGACGTCGGTGGTGGTGGAGGTGCAGAGGGTCGGGTCGCCGGGGCGTTCCGGGTCGGCGCGCTCCCGGAGCGTCAGTTCCTTGTCGGTGCCGGACGAGAGGCTGGCGACGCTGTTGCAGCGGACGGTCAGTCCGAGAGCGCTGACCTCCGTGGTCATACGGACCACGTCCGCGCCCTTCTTCCCCTCGGTGAACACGGCGGTGAGCGTGCCGTGCGACTGCCCGGAGGTCTTCTCGGTGATCGGGCCCTTCCATGTGCCGATGAACGCCTTCGGGAGCTCGCTGATCTGCTCCGGGCCACCCGTACCCGAGTCCGATGGCTGCGACGGCTGCTCGGAGGAGGTGGCGGCCGGCGGGGTGTGGCCGACACCGCCGTTCTCGGCGGTGTCGCCGTCGCCGCCTCCCGGCATCAGATCGAAGAGGTACGCACTGCCCACGGTCACGGCGGCGAGGGCGCCCGCCACGGCGAGGGCGACGGTGCAGCTCAGCCTGCGGCCGCGGTTCGCATCGGGGCGGGCCGGGGCGGAGTCCGCGCTGACGGTGACGGAGAAACGGGTGTCGGGCGTACGTTGCCCGGAGGACCCGGTCGGCCTCGACGGCCCGGCCGGCTCGGCCGTACCGGCGGTCGCGGGCCATGAGGGCGGCCCGTTCGGCCGGGGCGGCCGGGGCGGTCCATGCGACGGGAACGGCTCGATCGGCGGACCGAACCCACCGCCCGCACCACGCCCGCCGTCGGCGCCGTTCGCGCCCCACGCCGCGCTGCTGAACGGCACCGGCCCCGACTGCACCGGTGCGTCCTGCGGCTCCAGGTCCAGCAGTGCGACCGCCGCCCGGCTGACCTCGCGCACCAGAGGTCCCGGCAGCCAGCCCGCCGCCACGAGCGCCGCCGCCCCGCCCGGTGCCAGCTGCCGGGCCAGCTCCGTGGGGGTCGGCCGGTCCTCCGGGTACTTCTCCAGACACCCGGCGACGACGTCCCGCAGCTCCCCCTCCAGCTCCCCCAGCTCGGGCTCCTCGTGCACCACCTTGTAGAGCAGTACGGCGGAGGAGTCGCCGAGGAAGGGGGCGGTACCGGTCGCCGCGTACGCGAGCACCGCGCCGAGCGAGAAGACATCGGCCGCTCCCGAGATGTCCACGCCCCGGATCTGCTCCGGTGCCATGTAGCCCGGCGAGCCGACGGAGACCCCGGTGGAGGTGAGCGAGGCGGTGGCACCGATGGCGTGGGCGATCCCGAAGTCGATCAGCCGGGGGCCGTCGAGGGCGAGCAGCACGTTGGACGGCTTCACATCGCGGTGGATGAGGCCCTGCTCGTGCACCGCGGCCAGCGCCTCCCCGAGTCCGGCACCCAGCGTCCGCACCGCGTGCTCGGGCAGCGGCCCGTGCTCGGCGACCGCGGTGGACAGCGGGGGCCCGGCCACATAGCCGGTGGCGACCCATGGAATGGGGGCGTCCGGGTCGGCGTCCAGGACGGGCGCCGTCCACTGCGCACCGATCCGCCGTGCCGCGTCCACCTCCCGCCGGAAGCGGGCCCGGAACTGCTCGTCGAGAGCGAAGTGGGGGTGCACGACCTTGACCGCGACGGTACGTCCGCCCGCGCTGCGCCCGAGATAGACCCGGCCCATTCCGCCCGCACCGAGCCTGCCGAGCAGTCGGTAGGCACCGATGGTCAGCGGTTCGCCGGCTTCCAGCGGCTGCATATGGACTCCCCCTGTGGACCGGCCTGACCTCCGACCGAAGCCTAGGGGCGAAGGTCATCGGGTCACAGAGGAAACCATCCGCCGATTTCACCCCCAAGGGAACGAACAACGGCTTTCGACACAACAAAAGGCGTGAATGCGTCGTTCACCCGAGCGATTCCGGAACACGACCGGCACTCTCCCCGGACACCATCCGGGAATCGACTATTCGACGCGTATTGACCCGAATCGATAGCCGGGCCAGGAGAAGGGGCGAGAGCGGGAGCGTGAAGAGATATCAACCGCAGGGGGAACAGGATTCCCCTATAGCCCCGGCCATTCCCGCGCACGGCGCACTCGGCGCACGTCCGGCATCCCGCCCCGCCGCCCGGTCAGCCGCCGAGCAGCTCGACCTTCACGTCCGCCGGGAAGCCGGTCGTCGGACCGACCCGGCGCGCGAACTCCTGTACGCCCGCCAGCTGGTCCGGGCCGAAGCGGAAGTCCAGGGTCGTGAAGTACCGCTCCAGCACCTCCGCGTCGAAGGCCTCCCAGCGTGCCGCCTGCTCCGCGACCTTGGTGACTTCCTCCAGGGAGACGTCCCGCGAGGCCAGGAAGGCCTCGTGCACCTTGCTCACGTGGTGGGGCTCGGCCGCCAGATAGTCCTTGCGGGCCGCCCAGACCGCGAAGACGAACGGCAGCCCGGTCCAGTCCTTCCACATCTGGCCCAGGTCGTGGACCTGGAGACCGAGCCGGGGTGCGTCGTGCAGGTTGGCGCGCAGCGCGGCGTCACCGATCAGCACGGCGGCGTCCGCCTCCTGCATCATCACGCCGAGGTCCGGCGGGCAGGTGTAGTAGTCCGGGCTGACCCCGTACCGCTCGGCGAGCAGCAGTTGCGCCAGACGCACGGAGGTGCGCGAGGTCGAACCGAGCGCCACCCGGGCCCGGTCCAGCTGGTCCAGCGGCACCTGCGACACGATCACGCACGACATGACGGGCCCGTCGCAGCCCACCGCGATGTCCGGGAAGGCGACCAGGTCGTCGGCGTTGCGGAGGAACTCCACCAGCGTGACGGGACCGATGTCCAGATCGCCCCTGACCAGCTGCTCACTGAGCTTCTCCGGGGTGTCCTTCGAGAGCTCCAGGTCGAGCAGGGTTCCGGTTCTCGCCAGTCCCCAGTACAGGGGGAGGCAGTTCAGGAACTGGATGTGGCCGACGCGCGGCCGGCTGCGACGGCCGTCGCCTGCGACAGTTGAGACGGTTGAATTGTCCACATCGCGAGGCTAGACCCGTGGTGCCGCACGGACGGCACCGGGTACTCGGGGCGTCACCCGACCCCACTCCCGGGGCGCACCGATACCGCCCCGGAGAGCGCGCCAAAGCCTTCCCCCGTACCGCCTGAAGGCGCCTCCACAACACCCTCCGGGACGCCCACTTCGTCAGCTCATCGGCACAGCTATCAAACATCCGGGTGAAGTGATCTTTCCCTCTACCCTTCCGTACACACTGCGTGCTAGGCTCGACGCAAGTTGCAGTTTGGTTTCCCTTGCAGTACAGAGCCTGCGGAGCATGTAACCCGCAGGCTTTTGTAGTTTTCAGACTTCTTTGCAGGTTCTGGAGCAGGGCAACCCTTTGGCCCAAGGAGGGCTTATGGCTACCGGAACCGTCAAGTGGTTCAACGCTGAAAAGGGCTTCGGCTTCATCGCCCAGGACGGCGGCGGCCCGGATGTCTTCGTCCACTACTCCGCGATCAACGCGTCCGGGTTCCGCTCCCTCGAGGAGAACCAGGTCGTGAACTTCGACGTCACTCAGGGACCCAAGGGTCCGCAGGCTGAGAACGTCACCCCGGCCTAGTTGCCCGGGTCGGCCGATCGCGGCCGGCTAGTAGTACCCAAGGAGCCCCGCTCCTCCGTCTCGACGGAGGAGCGGGGCTCCTGCCTTCTCTCCCGTCTTTTCCCCTCTCGGCGGCATCGGGACGCTGCGATGCTTGACCTTGACACCGTGTGAAGCAGTGCAGTGGGAGACATCATGTTCACCATCGGAGACTTCGCCCGGTACGGGCGGGTGTCGGCCCGGATGCTGCGCCACTACGACGCCATCGGGCTCCTGCACCCCGACCGCACCGACCCCGCCACCGGCTACCGCTTCTACGGAGCCGCCCAGCTCGCACGCCTCAACCGCATCATCGCCCTCAAGGATCTCGGCTTCACGCTCCAGCAGGTGCAGGCCGTCCTCGACGAGCAGGTGGGATCGGAGGAGCTGCGCGGGATGCTGCGGCTGCGGCGGGCGGAGCTGGAGGAGGCCATGGCGGCTGCGGCCGCGCGGCTGGCGCAGGTCGAGGCGAGGCTCCGGTCGATCGAGAGCGAGGGACGCATGTCTGCGGACGATGTGGTGGTCAAGAGTGTTGCCGCGGTACGGGTGGCCGAGCTGACCGGCACCGCGGCGAGCTACGAACCGGAGGACATCACTCCGGTGATCGGCCCGCTGTACGACCGGCTCTTCCCGCTGCTGGGCACGGTGGGCGTCGCGCCGAGCGGCCCCGGGATCGCACACTACGAGGACGCTCCGGAGGGTGGCGGCGCGGTCGTCGTCCACGCCGGGGTGACGGTCGCCGCCCCGGTGGGCCCGCTCGGCGACACCGGAATCACGGTGGTCGAGCTGCCCCCGTTCGAGGCGGCGACCGTGATCCACCGGGGTTCGATGGACGGCGTACTGCCGACGGCCCAGGCCCTGGCCCGCTGGATCGACGCCAACGGCTACCGGTCCGCGGGATACGCCCGCGAGATCAGCCTGGAGTGCCCCGAGGACCAGGACAAGTGGGTGACGGAACTCCAGGAGCCGGTCACCGGGGCCTGATCCCCTTCGGACGTCCGCAGGCTGAAAGGAACGTGACACCCCACACCTCGGGTGTCACGTTCCTTTGCACCCCCTACCGTCCTCCGGACCCCGCCCACAGCCCGTCGTCCGTCAGCCCCAGCAGGTCGATCGCGTTGCGGCGCACGATTCGGTCCACGACATCGGCGTCCAGATGCCCCATCTGCGCCTCGCCGACCTCGCGCGACTTGGGCCAGGTGGAGTCGGAGTGCGGGTAGTCCGTCTCGTACAGAACGTTCCCGACGCCGATCGAGTCGAGGTTCTTCAGCCCGAAGGCATCGTCGAAGAAGCAGCCGTAGACGTGCTCGGCGAACAGCTCCGACGGCGGACGGTGGACCTTGTCGGCGACGCCGCCCCAGGCCCGGTTCTCCTCCCAGACCACGTCGGCGCGTTCCAGGATGTACGGGATCCAGCCGATCTGGCCCTCCGCGTACATGATCCGCAGGTTCGGGAACCGTTCGAACTTGCCGCTCATCAGCCAGTCGACCATCGAGAAGCAGCAGTTGGCGAAGGTGATGGTGGACCCGACGGCGGGCGGGGCGTCGGCCGAGGTGGACGGCATCTTCGAGGACGAGCCGATGTGCATCGCGATCACCGTCCCCGTCTCGTCACAGGCCCGCAGGAACGGATCCCACTCGTCCGTATGAATGGACGGCAGGCCGAGATGCGGAGGTATTTCGGAGAACGCCACCGCGCGCACACCGCGCGCCGCGTTCCGCCGGACCTCGTCCGCGGCCAACCGCGCGTCCCAGAGAGGGATCAGGGTGAGCGGGATGAGCCGGCCCCGCGCCTCGGGCCCGCACCACTCCTCCACCATCCAGTCGTTGTACGCCCGCACCCCGAGCAGCCCCAGCTCGCGGTCCTTCGCTTCGGTGAAGGTCTGGCCGCAGAAGCGGGGGAAGGTGGGGAAGCAGAGGGCGGACTGGACGTGGTTGACGTCCATGTCGGCGAGCCGGTCGGGAACCGAGAACGAACCCGGGCGCATCTGCTCGTAGGTGATGACCTCAAGCCTGATCTCGTCCCGGTCGTAGCCGACCGCGGTGTCGAGCCGGGTGAGCGGGCGGTGCAGATCCTCGTACACCCACCAGTCGCCGACCGGCCCGTCGTCGCCCTTCGCACCCATCACTGGCGCGAACTTGCCGCCCATGAAGGTCATTTCCTTGAGCGGTGCGCGGACGATGCGCGGGCCGCGGTCGAGGTACTTGGACGGGAGCCGGTCCCGCCAGACATGAGCGGGCTCCACCGTGTGGTCGTCCACCGAGATGATCTTCGGGAAGGTCTCCATGCCTCCCACGGTAGCGTTGATCTGACGTACCGTCAGCTATCTGTACCGGCCCCCGTTCCACAATCGTTGTCGAGGGCTTGTGCAGAGAGTCACCCACTGCTGACGTGTCCGCCCAAAACAAGGCAGACTGTTGAGCGCGATACCAGCGGTACCGAACAATCCGGATCCACCCGCACCGGACCGGCACAAGGGCGGGCGATCCGGAACAGACAGCACCAGCACGATCGGCAGGACCGGCGGGGCGAGCAGGACAGGGGGCATCAATGGACCGTGACGACCACGGGCCACGCGTGCGTGTTCCGGGGCAACGGGCTCCGCAGCAGCAGTCGGCCGACGGCACCTATCTGCGCTTTTCCGTACTCGGCCCGGTACGGGCCTGGCGGGACGGAGAAGCGCTGCCGTCCGGTTCACCTCAGCAGCGCGCCCTGCTGACCGCACTGCTCCTGCGCGACGGCCGCACGGCCACGGCCTCCGAACTCATCGACGCCATCTGGGGCGAGGAACCTCCCTCGCAGGCGCTCGCCGCCGTACGCACGTACGCCTCTCGGCTCCGTAAGGTCCTCGACCCGCAGACGCTGGTCAGCGACGCCGGCGGTTACGCGATCCGGACCAGGAACGACGCCTTCGACCTGACCATGGCCCAGGAGTTGGTGGCCGAGGCGGAGAAGGCCCGCGCGGGCGGCGACCGCGCCCAGGCCCGCAGTCTCTTCAGCAAGGCGCTCGGCCTGTGGGACGGCGAGACCCTGGCCTCCGTGCCCGGCCCGTACGCCGAGAATCAGCGCACCCGTCTGGAGGAGTGGCGGCTCCAGCTCACCGAGACCCGGCTCGACCTGGACCTGGAGGTCGGCTGCCACGCGGAGGCGGTCTCCGAACTGACCGCGCTCACCGCCGCGCATCCGCTGCGCGAGCGGCTGCGCGAACTCCTCATGATCGCCCTGTACCGCAGCGGCCGGCAGGCCGAGGCCCTCGCGGTGTACGCCGACACCCGTCGGCTGCTCGCCGACGAACTGGGCGTCGACCCGCGCCCCGAGCTCTCCCAGCTCCAGCAGCGCATCCTGCAGGCCGACGAGGAACTGGCCCGCCCGGCCGACGAACCGGCCCCGGCCGCCGCACCGCTGCGTCCCGCCCAGCTCCCGGCCACCGTCCCGGACTTCACCGGCCGCGCCGACTTCGTACGGGACTGGGCGACCGGCTGGCGACCGCCGAGGGTTCGGTCATGGCCGTCTCGGCACTGGCCGGCATCGGCGGCGTCGGCAAGACGACGCTCGCCGTGCACGTCGCCCACCAGGCGCGCCAGCACTTCCCGGACGGTCAGCTGTACGTGGACCTCCAGGGCGCCGGCGCACGGGCGGCGGAGCCGGAGACGGTGCTCGGCGCGTTCCTGCGCGCGCTGGGCACGGCGGACTCGGCGATCCCCGACTCCCTGGACGAACGCGCCGCGCTCTACCGGTCCACGCTCGACGGCCGCCGCATCCTGGTCCTCCTCGACAACGCCCACGACGCGGCCCAGATCCGCCCACTCCTCCCCGGCACCGCGGGCTGCGCGGCCCTGGTCACCAGCCGCGTCCGCATGGTCGACCTGGCCGGTGCGCACCTGGTCGACCTGGACGTGATGTCCCCGGAGGAGGCTCTCCAGCTCTTCACCCGCATCGTGGGCGAGGAGCGCATCGACTCCGAGCGCGAGGCCGCCCTCGACGTGGTCGCCGCCTGCGGCTTCCTCCCCCTGGCCATCCGCATCGCCGCCTCCCGCCTGGCCGCACGCCGCACCTGGACGGTCTCCGTCCTGGCCGCCAAACTCGCCGACGAGCGCCGCCGCCTGGACGAACTCCAGGCCGGCGACCTCGCGGTGAAGGCCACCTTCGAACTCGGCTACGGCCAGCTGGAACCGGCCCAGGCGCGCGCGTTCCGCCTGCTGGGGCTGGCGGACGGCCCGGACATCTCCCTGGCAGCGGCGGCGGCTCTGCTCAACCTGGAAGCCCATGTGGCGGAAGACCTGTTGGAGGCCCTGGTCGACACCAGCCTCCTGGAGTCGGCGGCGCCGGGCAGGTACCGGTACCACGACCTGGTGCGCCTCTACGCGCGTTCCTGCGCGGAACGGGACGAGCAGGATCCAAAGGGGCGGGAGTTGGCGCTGTCGCGACTGCTGGACTTCTATCTGGCGACGGTCGCGCGCGTGAGCGCCATGGAGAAGCCGGGCGACACGCTGGTCGACCACCTCGCGCCCACCTCCTACGCAGGCCTGGCGTTCTCCAGCCGGCGCGATGCTCAGGACTGGCTCTACGCCGAGGCGGGAACACTGCTGGCCTGCGCCCGCCAGTCCGCGGGCGGGCAGACGTTGCGCCACGCCGTCGACCTGCTCTGGACTGCCATCGAGCTGGCGGAATCCGGGGCGAATTCAAAGGAGTACGAGGCGACAGTCGTTGCTGCCTGCAAGGCTGCCGAACTGGTCGGCGACGCCAAATCGGAGGGCAGGGCGCTCATCACTCTGGCCAATGTGCACCATGTCTCCGGTCGCTTCGACCTGGCCGATCACGAATGTCGGCGCGCACTTCACCTCTCCGCCGTCGCGCAGGACCCGCTCCCCGCCTGCTGGGCATCAAATCTGCTCGGCATCATCGCGCTCTACGAGAACCGTCACAAGGACGGCGAAGAGCATCTGACTCGCGCCATAGCTCATTTCCGGGAAGTCGAGGACCGCCCCGGCGAAGCCGCCGCTCTCTGCAACCTCTCGCGGGTTCACCTGGCCATGGGCCGAACGGCCAGTGCCGTATCGCTCGCACAGCAGGGCACGGAGATGTACGACGAGATGGACCACGCGCTCAAAGGGGCGAACGGACGTTACGCATTGGGCCTCGCACTCACGCAGAGCGGTCGGCTGGAGGACGCGGCCGACAGCCTGAAGGAAGCGCACCAAGTCTTCAAGGACAGTCGCCAGCGACTCTACGAAGGCATGGCGCTGTTCCGTCTCGCCGAGGTCGACATCGCCGCCGGGCGCCCGGCGCAGGCCGCGGCCAACTCCGAGATCGCGCTCACTGTTCTCCGCGGAATCGGGGGCGAATGGCGGCGCGGTAATGTCCTCACAGTCCTCGGCAGGGCACTGTCCGGCATCGGGCAGACCGACCGGGCCCAGGTCTGCTGGCGCGAGGCCCTGGCCATCTTCGAGGCGCTCGGTTCCCCGGAGGCCGATGATGTACGAAGTCTCCTCCACCCGGCCGTAGTCGCCTGACCGGCTCCCGCCAGGCCGTTCATCGTTCGTTTATCGCCGCAGGACACTCTCTTTTCCAGTCGATCCGTCGCGTCGGGGGGCAGACGGGGCGACAGACGGCCGTGGCACTAATGTGAGCGGCCCTGACAGGCCCGTCCGGCAGTCCACGGGGGAACAGCCGGGCGGGCCTTGCCGACCCAGCACGCCGAATCACCAACGGGAGTAGACGATCATGAGCGACGCAAAGAGCAACGAGCCGATCATCAAGCCGCTCAACACCCACGCCACCGCGGCTCCGACGGGCGAGACGGTTCCCGACGTCCGGGGCACGGACGGCGAGATCAAGCCGCTCAACACCCACGCCACCGTGGCTCCGACGGGCGAGACCGAGGCCACGACCGACAACACGCACGCGACGGCGGAGCCGGCCAACTAGAGCTGAATTCGACGGGGTACGGGGGAGCGGCCGCGGCGGCGCGGAGGGGGAGCCGTCGCGGCCGCTGCATGTCTGCGCCCGGTCAGCACAATCGCACCAACGTTCGACCGCCGCGCTCAGGGCATGGCTCTCCACCCACGGGTCTGCCACCGTCCCCACGTGTGACCTCACGCGTACGGAGGTCGGGCGCGCACTGCGCGCCCGTCGGTGCGGGCGCAGATGTCACCGCCGAAGCCGAGGAATGGCTCGACGAGAGTGCGCTCGTACGGATGCCACCGCTCCTCTTCGACCGCGCAGGGCAGCTGTCCCCCGGCAACCGGCTCCGCTCGGTCGACGCGCTGCACCTCGCCGCGGCGCAAGGACTGGGACAGGCACTCATCGCCTTCGTCGTGTACGACAAACGGCTCGTCGAATCCGCACAGTCGCCGGGGCTGCCGGTCGAGAGCCCCGGAGCAGCCTGACTCGTCAGGCCTCCCGCCCCCGCAGCTCCCCCTTCACCACCTTGCCGCTCGCATTGCGCGGCAGTTCCGTCACGAACTCCACCGCCCGCGGGACCTTGTAGTTCGCCATCTCGCGCCTCGACCAGGCGATCAGGTCGTCGGCCGTCACCGTCGCGCCCGGCCTGCGCACCGCGTACGCCTTGCCCACCTCGCCCAGTCGGGGGTCCGGGACGCCGATCACCGCCACATCGGCCACGTCCGGGTGCAGGCCGAGGAGCTGTTCGATCTCGGCCGGATACGCGTTGAAGCCGCCGACGATGAACATGTCCTTGATCCGGTCGGTGATCCGGAGGTTGCCGTCCTCGTCGAGGACGCCCACGTCGCCCGTGCGGAGCCAGCCGTCGGCGGTGATCGTGGCGGCCGTGGTCTGCGGGTCCTCGAAGTAGCCCTGCATCACGTTGAACCCGCGGACCAGGACCTCGCCGGGCGTGCCGGGGGCGGCCAGGACGCGGATCTCCGTGTCGTCGATCGCACGGCCCGACGTCGAGGTGATCGTCTCCAGCGGGTCGCCGCGGCGGCACATGGTGACGATGCCGCTCGCTTCGGAGAGGCCGTACGCGGTGAGCACCGTCGCTATGCCGAGCTCCGTGCGCAGGCGTTCCACCAGTTGCAGGGGGACCACCGCCGCGCCCGTCACCACCAGGCGGAGGGCGGAGAGGTCGTGGGCGCGCCGGGCCGGGTGGTCCAGGAGGGACTGGTGGAGGGTGGGTGGGCCGGGCAGCACCGAGATGCGTTCGGCGGCGATGTTGGCCAGGGCCGTGTCCACGTTGAACACCGGTTGCGGAACCATCGTCGCGCCCCGCATCAGGCACGCGATGATGCCCGCCTTGTAGCCGAACGTGTGGAAGAAGGGGTTCACGATCAGATAGCGGTCGCCCTCGCGCAGATCCGCCAGCTCGCTCCAGATCGCGTAGCAGCGCAGGGTCTGGGCGTGGGTGATGACGGCGCCCTTGGGCCGGCCCGTGGTGCCCGAGGTGTAGATGATGTCGGAAGGGGCCGAAGGGGCGATCGCGTCGGCGCGGGAGCGTACCGCCGCTCCGGACACACCCTCCCCCGCCGCCAGGAAGTCCTTCCAGGTGACGTAGTCGTCGGGGGCGCTGTCCGCCAGCACCACCACCCTTTCCAGGTGCGGGAGTTGCACATCGGCCCGGCGCAGGGACGCCACGTACGACGTACCGAGGAAGGTGCCGGTGACGAAGAGCAGTTTCGCCCGGCTGCGTTCCAGGATGTACGCCGCCTCGGTGCCCTTGAAGCGGGTGTTGAGGGGGACCAGGACCGCGCCGGCCGTGACCGCGCCGAGCGCGGAGACGATCCAGTCCAGGGTGTTCGGCGCCCAGATCGCGACCCGGTCCCCCGGCTCCACGCCCGAGGCCATGCATGCGGCGGCGGCCCGTTCGACGCGGTCGCCGAGTTCGGCGTACGAGATCCGGGTCCGGCCCTCGACGACCGCCTCCCGGTCCCCGTACCGCCGCGCCGCCGCCCGGACCAGCTTCGGGATGCTGCCCCACTCCTCGTCGCCGCGCATCGCTCACCCTCCCTGACACAGTAGCTGACTATCCGTCAGATTAGCTGTAGCCTCAGCCGCTGTCAGCAGTCATGACGGTCTCGGAGGTGGCGGTGGCGGCACTCAAGGACGTGACAGCGATAGCCGGCATAGGGCAGACGGCCTTCGCGAAGCAACTGCCCGAATCCGAGAAGACATTGGCCTGTCGGGCCATCGTCGCGGCGCTCGACGACGCGGGCATCGCCGCCTCGGAGGTGGATGCCTTCGCCTCGTACACGATGGAGGAGACCGACGAGGTCGAGATCGCCAAGGCCATCGGGGCGGGCGATGTCACCTTCTTCAGCAAGGTGGGATTCGGGGGCGGCGGCTCGTGCGCGACGATCGCGCATCTCGCCGCCGCCGTGGCGACCGGGCAGGCGAGCGTCGGTGTCGCCTGGCGGTCGCGGAAGCGGGGGTCGGGGCCCCGGCCCTGGAGGAACACCGCCGTGCAACTGCCCACTCCCGCCCAGTGGACCCGGCCGTACGGGCTGCTGCGGCCGGCCGACGAGATCGGGATGCTGGCGCGCAGGTACATGCACGAGTACGGGGCGACCCGCGACCATCTCTTCAACGTCGCACTCGCCTGCCGCAACCGCGCCAACCAGAACCCGGACGCGGTGATGTACGAGCGGCCGCTGACCCGCGACATGTATATGACCTCGCGCTGGATCAGCGAGCCGCTCTGTCTCTTCGACAACTGCCTGGAGACCGACGGGGCGCTGGCCTGCGTCATCGTCTCGGCGGAGCGGGCCCGCGACTGTCGGCAGAAACCCGTCTACATCCACTCCGTCGCCCAGGGGCTGCCCGCCCAGCACCACGGCATGGTCAATTACTGGAACGACGACCCGCTCACCGGACCCGCCTGGACGGCCGCCCGGCAGCTGTGGAAGCAGGCCGACTTCGGCCCGGACGATGTGGATGTCGCGCAGATCTACGACGCGTTCACCCCGCTCATTCCGCTCTCCCTGGAGGGCTACGGCTTCTGCGGGCGCGGCGAGGGCGCGGCGTTCACCGAGGGCGGGGCGCTGGAGAGCGGCGGGCGGCTGCCCATCAACACCGGGGGCGGCGGGCTCAGCGAGGCGTATGTGCATGGCTTCAACCTCATCAACGAGGGTGTGAAGCAGTTGCGCGGCGTCTCCACCGCACAGGTCCCGAACGCCGGGACATGTCTGGTCACCGCCGGTGAGGGCGTACCCACATCTGCCGTACTGCTGAGGAGTTGACCGGGATGGATGCTCTGCTGCTGCCCGTCGTGGACGAGGACGGCGCACCCTTCTGGGAGTACGCGGCCCGCGGCGAACTCCGCGTCCAGGCCTGCGCCGCCCCGGAGTGCGGAAGGCTCCGCTTCCCGCCCCGGCCGTGCTGCCCGCACTGCCAGTCCTTCGAGAGCGAGTGGCGGCCGATGAGCGGACGCGGCCGCATCTGGTCGTACGTGCTGCCGCATCCGCCGCTGCTGCCCGCGTACGCCGCGCAGGCCCCGTACAACGCCGTCGTGGTCGAGCTGGCCGACGCCCCGGACATCCGGCTGGTCGGGAATGTGGTGAGCGGCCCGGACGCCCCGCTGGACTCGGTCGATCCGGGGCGGCTGCGGATCGGGGCGGCGGTGCGGGTGGTGTTCTGCCCGGCCGGTTCCGGGGCGACCCTGGTGCGTTGGCTGCTGGAGAGGTGATCGGTGATGGCGCTGCGGACGGAGACGGACAAGGAGACCGGGGTCGCGCTCGTCACCCTCGACCGGCCCGAGAAGCTCAATGCCATCGACCTGGCGACGGCCGCCGAACTGACCGCCGCCTGGCGGGCGTTCCGATTCGACGACGGGGTGCGAGCCGTTGTCGTCACCGGTGCGGGCGGCCGGGCCTTCTGTACGGGGATCGACCGGGGCGTGGAAGTGCCGCAACCCTCGTCCCCGTACACGATCGACGATCCGCTGATCGCGATCGGGCCGAAGGCGAACGACCTGTGGAAGCCGGTGATCGCGGCCGTGGAGGGGATGGCCTGCGGCGGGGCGTTCTATCTGCTGGGCGAGGCGGAGTTCGTCATCGCGTCCGAGGAGGCGACGTTCTTCGACCCGCACACGACGTACGGCATGGTCAGCGCGTACGAGGCGATCACCATGGCGCAGCGGATGCCGTTCGGCGAGGTGGCCCGGATGTCCCTGATGGGTACGGCCGAACGGGTCACGGCCCGCCGGGCGTACGAGACCGGGCTGGTCAGTGAGGTGACGGCACCCGGCGGCGCAGTGGCGGCGGCGCTGCTGGCAGCGGGAGTGATCGCCTCGTACCCGACCCGGGCGGTGCAGGGGACCGTACGGGCGGTGTGGTCCGCGAAGGAGGCGGCCAGGGCGCAGGCCATGGCCCACGCCCCGCACCTCATCGCACTCGGGAACCTGCCGCCGGAGCGGCAGGCCGAGTTGTTCCTGAGGCGGGGCGGCAATGAGTTCCGGATGCGGTGAGGTCAGTAGCTCAGCTCGGCCTCGACCCGGCACTTCTTCACCCGGGAGACCTTGCGCGGGCTGTCCATCCGCACGGAGACGGTCTTGGTCTCGCCACCCTCGGCGTCCACCTTCGCCTCACCGGTGTCGACGGTGTTGCCCGCTGCGTCGAGGAAGGTCACATCGACTTCGTAGGTGTGCGAGCCGACGGCGTTCGCGGTGAGCCGGACGGTGGAGGTGGTGACGGCCTTGCGCTTGCCCTTGCGGGGCTGGGCGCAGCGGAAGACGTACGCCTGGGGCGCGTCCGAAGCGGTGGCGCTCGGGGTCGGCGTCCCGTAGTCGGTATTGCCGGAGGAGCTGCTCGACGAGTCGTAGTCGTTGTCGTTGTTGTCGTAGCTGTTGTCGTGGTAGCTGCCGTTGCTCTTCTTGGAGTTGGAGCATCCGCCGCCGCCGCTGCTGCTGCTTCCCGACCCCTTGCTCTTGCCGCTTCGGCCGCCGTGGCTGGAGGTCGAGAAGCCGGTGAGTGCGAGTACCACCACGACCAGTACCGCGGAAAGTTTTATGTGCTGCCGCATCATCGATGCAGCCCCCCTTGTGTTGTTGTCCGTGTTGTCGCTGCCGAATGTGCTGTTGCTGCTGTCGAACGACCGCGCGACACGCTAGCGCAAGGTGCGGGGGTCAGGGTCCGGGCGTAGCGTCGAGGCCGAGAGCGGTGCTGATCCCCGACGCCGGTCCGCGCACCTGCAGGAGGCCGATGATGGTCCGCAACGTCCTCGGCTCGGTCCTGGCTCTCGCCGGAGCGGCGGCCGCCGTGCTGAGCCCCTTCCGTGACTGGTACGACGGCCGTCTGGGACGTCATTACCGGATCGACGAGCTGTTCACGGGTGTCACCGGCAGCCGGCCGGGGCCGCTGGGCTCGATCTTCCTGGCCTTTCTCTTCGCCGCCCTGCTGGCGGTGGTCGGTGTGGTGCTGCGGTCGCGTCTACTGGTCGCATCCGCGGGTGTGGTGGTGCTCGGGTTCACCGTGCTGTGGATGGTGCGCCAGGGGGAATCGATGGGCAGTCTGACCGTCGCGGGCGACGGTTCCGGGCTGCAGTGGGGGGTGGCGAACGCGGTGGGCGGCGCGGTGCTGTTGCTGCTGGGTGCGGTGGTGATGCCGGGGCGGCACGGTGGGCGCCGGCCTGCCCGCGGCGGCCGTGACCAGCCGTATGCGGCGCCCGGATCGGAGCATCCGGATACGTGGCCGCCCACGCAGGAGCCGGGGCCCTCCGTGCAGACGAGTACGTTGCCGGAGCCCGAGCCGGACCCGTACACCGGGCCCACTCCGGCGGACCGCCGCCCGGGCCCGGAGGACCGGGACACGGCGCCGCATCCGGTGACCGGGCCGAGGGACCAGGACACGGCTGACACGGCCCAGTACCCCGTCGTACCGGACGAGGGGCCCGACTCCCACCGGCCCCCGCACGCATGACGGACCGCGGTCGGCACGATCAGGCCCGTCCGGCGCTCGAGGACGAAGCGGCGGCCGGACGAGCCCGGCGAGGTACTACGTCCGGGGCCGGTTGCCCGTGCCCGTTCCCTTCAGCGCATCCAGCGCGTACACGCAGCGGTCCTTGCTGCACGCGTACACGACACCGCCCCTAGCCACGGGCGAACCCGTGATCTCGCCGCCCGTCGCCAGCTTCCAGCGGAGTTGGCCGCCCGCCGCGTCCAGGGTGTACAGGACGTGGTCGGCGGAGCCGAAGTGGACCCGGCCGTCGGCGACCACCGGGGCCCCCACCACCTCGCCGCCTGCCGCGAACCGCCATTTCGGGGTGCCGGTGACCGCGTCGAGCGTGTACAGGGCGCTGCCGCTGCCGACATGGACGTTCCCGGCCGTGACCAGGACCGGTTCGATCGACTGGCGGGCCTCCGTGGCGATGCGCCAGCGGTCCTTGCCGGTCGAGGCGTCGATCGCGTACACCGTGCCGAGGTAGTCGGCGAGGTACACGCCACCGCCGGTGACGGCGGGCCCGGGTGCGAACGCGGGCGGGGAGAGGAAGACCGCGGGCGACTCGAAGTGCCAGCGGACATGACCGGACACGGTGTCGACGGCCAGGACCCGGGCCCCCGCACTGACGTACACGAAACCGTCCGGCGCCGCGGTCACCCGGACCGGCACGCCGCCGCAGGAGGCCGCGTCGCCGATGGGGTACGACCAGCGTTCGATGCCGGTACGGGCGTCGACGGCACGCAGCCGGGCGTCCTGCCACAGGTAGACCGTGCCGTCGTGGATCGCGGGCCCGGCCTCCGCCGTCTCGAAGTCGGTCTGCACGCCGCTGCTCTCCCACAGCTTCTCGCCCGTGGACGCCTCCCACGCCTGGACGCCGCCGCCCCGGGTGCCGGTGACGACGGTGCCGCGGTCGGCCTTGAGGGAGTACACCCAGGCATCTGTCTGCAGCCGCCACCGCTCGGCGCCGGTCGCCCCGTCCAGGGCGTACAGCGACGGCCCGTCGGAGGCGTGGATGCGGCCGCCCTCGACGGCCATCACCCAGGCCACGTCCCGGGTCTTGAACTGGCGCCGCCCGTTGCCGATGTCCAGGGCATGCACCTCGAACGACGTGACGTAGAGGAGGTCCCCGGCTACGACGGGCGTCCCCCAGACGTCGTTGGACATCCGGAACCGCCAGGGCCGCCAGCGGTCCGGGCCCGGGGGCGCGGTCTCGGGCGCGTGCGCGGGCGCGGGCAAGGGGGCCGGTGCGGCGGCGGGGGCCGTGCCGTTCACCCCGGCGGGCGGGCGCACCCAGCCGGTCGCGGGACCGGCGTCCGCGGTGGCCGTGGCGGTGGCCCGTACGTCCTGGGCGCGCGGGCCGGGGCCGATCGGCACCTTCGCACCGGGCAGCCGCACCGGGCCGCCCCCGTCGGACAGCTGCGCGGACGCGGCGGCCGGGGAGCGCAGGTCGGCGCCGCTGCGCCAGGCGGTGTCCCGGTCCGCGCCGGGCGGCTGCTGGGGCGGCGGCGGCACGGGGGCAGGAGCGGGCGCCGGAGCCGCGGTCTTGCGGCCTCCGCCGCGGCGGAGCTCGATCATCGCGGTGGCGGAGGTCGGCAGCCATGCCGAAGCCGTACCGCTGTCGTCACCGCCGGAGGCGAAGAGGTGCGGAGCGAGCTGGGCCTGCAGATCGGCGGGGGTGGGCCGCAGCCCGGCGTCCATCTGCATGCAGGACTCGATCAGCGGCCGCAGTTCGTCGGGCAGGCCCTCCAGATCGGGGCCCTCGCGCAGCAGCATGAAGACCGTCTCCACGGGGTTGGCGCCGTGGAACGGCGCATGGCCGGTGGCGGCGAAGACCAGCGTCGAGCCGAGCGAGAAGACATCGCTGGCGCCCGTGACGCTGCGCGAGTCCCGCGCCTGCTCGGGCGACATGTAGGCGGGCGTGCCGACGGCGACATTCGTCATGGTCAGCCGGGTGTTGGAGACCCCGGACGCGATCCCGAAGTCGATCACCCGCGGGCCGTCCTCGACGACGAGCACGTTCGACGGCTTCATGTCGCGGTGGACGAGCCCCGCACCGTGGATCGACTGGAGCGCCTCGGCGATGCCGGCGGCCAGCCAGCGCACCGCCTGGACCGGCATGGGCCCGCACTCATTCACTATCTCCTCGAGCGACGGGGCGGGCACATAAGCGGTGGCCAGCCACGGCACGGCGGCCCGCGGGTCGGCGTCCACCACTGCGGCCGTGTAGAAGCCGCTGACCGCCCGGGCTGCCTCCACCTCGCGCGTGAAGCGGACCCGGAACAGCTGGTCCTCGGCGAGCTCCGTACGTACCGTCTTGATCGCCACCCGCCGGCCCGAAGCCGAGCGGGCGAGATAGACCAGCCCCATGCCACCGGCCCCGAGCCGTCCCAGCACCTCGAACGGGCCGATCCGCCTCGGGTCGTGCTGCGTCAGCTGCTCCACCACTTGCCCTGCCACCTCCCCGTACGGGCCTCAGGAACAGAAGCCCGCGAAAACCCGCCCTGTACGGCGTCTCACCACTGGGCACCACCCGGCGGTGCGCACCCCGATTGTTCCTGGCTGAGGCTCCGGTTGCGAACCCGGGGGCGGACCGGGGTGTCACAGCTCACTCTGCACTCTTCCCGGACACAGGGGGCTGAAGTACGGCGAACACGGCACTCTGATCGTCCTGGAGGACCGCCATCCTCCCGTACGGGATGTCGAAGGGCGGCGCGGAGATGCGGCCGCCGAGGCGTACCGCGTGTCCGGCGGCGGCATTGCAGTCCTCGACGGCGAAGTAGTTGAGGAAGTAACTGGGCATCTCGGCCGGGAAGGCATCGGTGATGACGCTGCGCCCGCAGACCGCGGTGTCCGGTCCGGGTTCCGTGCCGGCCGGGGACCAGATGCGGAAGTCGACGCCGGACCCGGCTGTACCGGATTCACCCGCGCCGGAGGTGTCGAGGTCGGTGCCCTGGAAGCCGAAGACCTCCTCGTAGAAGGCGTCGACACGGTCCTTCTGCCGGGTGTGGACCTCGGTCCAGCAGAAGGAGCCCGGTTCGTGTCGCTTCTCGAAGCCTTCGCGGTCACCGGCCTGCCAGAGCCCGAAGACCGCTCCGCCGGGATCGGCCGCCTCGGCGAGCGCTCCGGCCCCGCCCGCCCGCACGGGGTCGGTGATCACCTGACCGCCCGCCTCCCTGATGCGGGCGACGGTCGCGACGATGTCATCGGTGGCGAAGTAGACGCCCCAGGCGGTCGGCATCCGGCCGTCCTGCTTGGCGGCGAGTGCGGCGACGAGCTTCCCGTCGCTGAGCGCGTCCGCGCACGGGCCGTCGCAGGCCCGGAAGGTCCAGCCGAACAGCTCACCGTAGAAGCGCTTGCCCGCTTCGAGGTCGGGAAGCTTCACATCCACCCAGCACGGCGCGGATTGCGCGAATGCGGCCATGGGCCCGGGTCCTTCCGTCGCGGTCGGTCGCGGCCGTTCGCGGTTTGTTCGCAGTTGTCCGCAGTCGTTCGCGGCCGTTCACAGTTCATGGCAGTGACGCTCGCCACACCAAACGTAACCGCGGGCGGCATGCACCGCGCACCGACCCGTCCGCATCGAACTCATTTTCGATAGAGGGGTCCCGTGCCCGCGGCTTCACGGAAAGTTATCCACGGAAGTTATCCACAGGCTGTTGATAAGACTTATCGCCCCGTGGGGCGCATCCGTCGATATCCGGCCACTCCCCCCACCCCACCTGCGGTGCTCCCCATTTGCAGTCGGCCGAATCGCGCTCCGATCCCCCCTCGGTAAGCTGACGGCATGACAGGACAAGTGCGCACCGTCGACGGCCGCGTGGCCGGTCGACGCGGACAGGCGACGCGGCAGAAGCTGCTCGACTGCCTCAGCGAGATGCTCAGTTCCTCGCCGTACCGGGACGTCAAAGTCATCGACGTCGCCCGGAAGGCGGGGACTTCACCCGCGACCTTCTACCAATACTTCCCCGACGTCGAGGGCGCCGTCCTCGAAATCGCCGAAGAAATGGCCAAGGAGGGTGCCGGTTTGACCGAACTGGTCGCAGGCCGCTCCTGGGTCGGCAAGGCCGGCTGGCAGACCGCCGAAGAACTCGTCGAGGGATTCCTCGACTTCTGGCGACATCATGACGCGATCCTGCGAGTGGTCGACCTCGGAGCGGCCGAGGGCGACAAGCGGTTCTACAAGATCCGTATGAAGATCCTGAACTCGGTCACCAACTCCCTTACGGATTCGGTGAAGGAGCTCCAGGCCAAGGGCAAGGTCGACAAGGACGTCAGCGCCGCCGCGATGGCGGGCTCGCTCGTCGCGATGCTGGCCGCGGTCGCCTCGCACCAGAAGGGCTTTACGACCTGGGGCGTGAAGCAGGCCGAACTCAAGCCGAATCTCGCACTGTTGGTACATCTGGGCATCACCGGCAGGAAGCCGACCAAGTAGCGCCGCACCGGGCCCCTCCCCCACTGGGTACCGCGCGGCAGTTCCGGGCGCCCCAGGTCCTGTCTCACCGACGGCGGACCACGCACGTGGTCCGCCGTCGGTGCACCCGGACCGTTCCACGGATCGCTCCGACGGCCGATCCCGCGCACGGTTTTCGCGCATCACCAACAGTCACGGTCCGCACGCACCGCTTCCGCGTCCGGCCTCGTCAGGTCGCGGCGTCACCTTGCCGTTCCAGCCTGAAGAGCCGGATCTCCCGCTCGACCCGCGCCTGATACGTCGCGTAGGGCGGCCAGAACTTCAGCGCCGTCTGCCACACCGCGTCCCGTTCCGCGCCCTGCAGCAGTGTGGCGCGCACCGGAATGTCCCGGCCCCTCCAGTTGACGACGGCCTTGCCGGGACCGGCCAGCAGGTTCGCGGTCCAGGCCGGATGCCCCGTACGGCCGAAATTGCTGCCGACCAGGATCCAGCTCTGCTCCGTCCCGTTCTCCGGCATGCAGGCCAGTGGAGTGCTCCTGAGCTGCCCGCTCCTCGCCCCCGGCACCGTCAGGATCAGCCCCGGCAGCATCCGGGCGCTGAGCAGCACCTTGCCGCGCGTGAGCCGGTGCACCGTACGGTCCATGGCGGGTATGACATGCGGGGCGATCCTCGCGAACGTGCGGGTCGAGGACACCTTCTGGATCAGCCGGACGCCGGGCGCCATCAGACCGCCACCTGCCCGGTCGGTCCCGGGGTGGCGAATGCCGAGGACGCGGACGGCTGCCCGTGCGGCGGTGCGAACAGTCCGGCCTGCTCCGCCGCCCGGTCGCGGAGCCGGTGGACGGGGCCGAAGAGCAGTTCGTCGGCAGCGGCCCGCTTGAAGTACAGATGCGTCTCGTGTTCCCAGGTGAAGCCGATCCCACCGTGCAGCTGGACGGCCTCGGCCGTGGTGATCCGCAGCGCCTCCAGGGCCTGGGCGAGTGCGAGGCCCCCGGCCGCCGGGTCCCAGGCCGCGTAGTACGCGGCGGAACGGGCCGCCTGCACCCGTACGTACAGATCCGCGAGGCGGTGCTTCACGGCCTGGAAGGACCCGATCGCCCGGCCGAACTGTTCGCGCGTCTTCACGTATTCGACGGTCCGCTCCAGTGCGCTCGCCGCCGCCCCCACCGCCTGAGCGGCGAGCAGTGCGGCGGCCCCGCGTCCTGCCGGGGCGAGCGCGTCGACGACGTCCACGGTGTCGTCCGCGCCGAGGAGTTCGGCCTCGGTGTCACGGAGTTCGATGCGGGCCAGCGGGCGGGTCTCGTCCAGCGAGGTCCGGCGGGTGCGGACGATTCCGGCCGCCGTGTCCGGGCGGACCAGGAAGAGGAGCGTACGGCTGCGCGGGAAGCCGCCGGTGTGGGCGGCGACCAGGAGGAGTCCCGCGCTGTGCCCGTCGAGGACCTGGGCGGCCTCCCCGTACAGCCGCCAGCCCTCCGCGCCGCCGACCGGCCTGGCCTGTATTCCGCCCGCCCGGCCGCCACCCGCCCAGGCGCCGCCGGTGGGGTCACCGGTGAGGCCGAGTGCGGTGGCGAGCGAGCCGCCGGGGACGGCCAGGGTCGCGGTCAGCCGGCCGGCGGCGATGCGCGGCAGCAGGGCGGTGCGCTGGGCCTCGGTGCCGAGGGCGGCGATCAGGGGCGCGGCGAGTGCGGCGGTGGCGATCAGGGGTGACGGCAGCAGGGCACGACCGGTCTCCTCGCAGGCGACGGCGAGCTCGGCGAGGCCGCAGCCGACACCTCCGTACTCCTGGGGGAGGGCGAGTCCGGGCAGCCCGAGATCCTGGGCGAGCTGTCGCCACAGGGTCTCGTCGTATCCGTCGGCGGTCCGTACGGCACTCCTGACGTCGCCGGGGCCGCTGCGTTTGGCCAGCAGTTCGCGCAGGGTGCGGCGGATCTCGTCCTGTTCCGCGGTGAAGGCGGCATCCATCGTCGGGCTCCTTCCCCTCAGAGGACTTCGGCCTCTGATCTGACGGCCCGTCATGCTAGGGGTGAATCCATGAGATTCCCAGAGTCGCGCACGGCGGGGAGCCGGGAAGATCCCGCCCCACCGAGCGGTCCGCGCGCTCACTATCTGATGTACCGTCAGATTCATGCCTTCTTCCCACCGCAAGGTCGCTGTCGTCGGCATATCCCTCGCCGACTGCGGACGCGTCGACGAGGCCACGCCGTACGCACTGCACGCCCAGGCCGCCCGCCGGGCACTGGCCGATTCGGGTCTGGACCGGTCCGTCGTCGACGGTTTCGCCTCCGCCGGACTCGGCACGCTCGCCCCGGTCGAGGTCGCCGAGTATCTGGGGCTGAAACCCACCTGGGTGGACTCCACCGCGGTCGGCGGCTCGACCTGGGAGGTGATGGCGGCCCATGCGGCGGACGCCATCGCGGCGGGTCACGCCAATGCCGTTCTGCTGGTGTACGGATCGACCGCACGCGCGGACATCAAGGCGGGCCGCCGGACGTCCAATCTCTCCTTCGGGGCGCGCGGCCCGCTCCAGTTCGAGGTGCCGTACGGGCACTCGCTGATCGCCAAGTACGCGATGGCCGCCCGCCGCCATATGCACGAGTACGGCACGACCCTGGAGCAGCTCGCCGAGGTGGCGGTCCAGGCACGGGCGAACGCGGCGGCCAACCCGGACGCGATGTTCCGTGAGCCGATAACGGTGGACGACGTGATGTCGGGGCCGGTGATCGCGGACCCGTTCACCAAGCTGCACTGCTGCATCCGCAGCGACGGCGGCTGCGCGGTGCTGCTGGCCGCCGAGGAGTACGTACCGGACACGGCGAAGGAACCGGTGTGGATCCTCGGTACGGGTGAGCACGTCTCGCACTCCGCCATGTCCGAGTGGGACGACTTCACGGTCTCCCCCGCGGCGGTCTCGGGCCGCCTGGCGTTCGAACGGGCAGGGGTGCGGCCCGCGGACATCGATCTCGCCGAGATCTATGACGCGTTCACCTATATGACGCTGGTGACGCTGGAGGACCTGGGTTTCTGCGCGAAGGGCGAGGGCGGCGCGTTCGTGGAGAAGGGCCGGACCGGCCTGACGGGCGAGCTGCCGGTCAACACGGACGGGGGCGGCCTGTCCGCCTGCCACCCCGGGATGCGCGGACTGTTCCTGCTGGTGGAGGCGGTACGGCAGCTGCGCGGCGAGGCGGGTGGGCGCCAGGTGCGCAGGGCGGGCGGCCGACTGCCGGAGCTGGCGGTGGCCTCGGGGACGGGCGGCTGGTTCTGCTCGTCGGGAACGGTGGTGCTGGGGCGGGGGTGAGGGCCGGGGCGGGGCAGCCGGTCACACCGCGATGACCGTGAGCACCCCCTCGAGCCCCTCGAAGGCCTCCGCGCTGCGGGTGAAGAGCGGCAGTCCCCTGACCTGGGCAATGGAAGCGATCACCAGGTCCATGCGCCGGGGCCGGGGATCGTGCCGGGCTACGGCGATCTGCCCGATGCCCTGTGCGAGGGCGTCATGCGCTGCAATGGGGCCATGAGCGACGCACAGAAGACCGATGCGCAGCAGAGCTTCCTGGACCTGCTCCACGCCCAGCGGGTCTGGGACGTGGACCTTCCCGCCTTCGACCCGGACGCCGCGCCCTCCGCCCCGCTCCCCCTCTTCCACGCCTGGTTCGCCGAGGCCGTGGCCGCCGGGCAGGCCGAGCCGCACACGATGTCGCTGGCCACCGTCGACGCCGAGGGCCGGCCCGATGTGCGGACGCTGATGCTGCACGACGCGGACGAGCGCGGCTGGCACTTCGCCACGCACCGCACCAGCGCGAAGGGCCGCCAGCTCGCCGCCCACCCGCACGCCGCGCTCGGCTTCTACTGGCCGGTGCAGGGGCGGCAGGTACGGGTGCGGGGACCGGTCACCGAGACGAGCCGGGCGGAGAGCCTGGCCGATCTGCACGCCCGCTCGGCCGGGGCGCTCGCAGCGGCGCTGACCGGGTCGCAGAGCGAGGTGCTGGAATCGCAGGAGGAACTGGCCCGGACCGCCGACGCCGCCTGGGAACGGGCGTCGGCCGAGCCGGACGCGGAGGTCGCCGGCTGGACGCGGTACGTGGTTGAGCCCCGGGAGGTCGAGTTCTTCCAGGGCGACGCGGGGCGCCGACACGTACGGCTGCGCTACCGCCGGGACGGTGCGCACTGGACGCGGGAACTGCTCTGGCCGTAGGGACAGCGGCCGCCGGCCGCCCGGCCTGGAGGTGGGGCACTCACGGGCCGCAGCTTTATTCGGATTCAACCGAAAAGGAGCACTATGGGAGGCAGGTGAGGACTGGAGGCACCGATGAGCCGAACCCGTTCCCGTTACGCCCCCGACCGCGGGCTGACCACGCGCATGGTGACCACCATGTTCCTGATCGGTCTGCTGTACGTGGTGCTGGTGGGTGTGCTGCTCGCCGTGCTGCGCGGCGCCTGGCCGATCATTCTGATCTTCACCGGCGGCCTCTTCATCGCCCAGTTCTGGTTCAGCGACCGCATCGCGGCCTTCAGCATGGGCGCCCGGGAGGTCACCCCCGAGCAGGCGCCGGAGCTGCACGGCACCGTCGACCGGATCTGCGCCCTGGCCGACATGCCCAAGCCCCGGGTGGCGATCGCCCAGAGCGATGTGCCGAACGCCTTCGCCACCGGCCGGAGCGAGAAGACCGCCCTTGTGTGCGCCACCACCGGACTGCTGCGCAGACTGGAGCCGGAGGAGCTGGAGGGCGTACTCGCGCACGAGATGTCGCACGTCGCGCACCGCGATGTCGCCGTCATGACGATCGCCTCGTTCCTCGGTGTGCTCGCCGGCATCATCACCCGTGTCGCCCTGTGGGGCGGTCTCTCCCGCAGCAGCAGGGCCAATGACCCCGTCGGCATCGCGGTCATGCTGATCCCGCTGGTCAGCGCCGTCGTGTACGCCCTGAGCTTCCTGCTCACCCGGCTGCTCTCGCGCTACCGCGAGCTCTCCGCCGACCGCACCGCCGCCCTGCTCACCGGCCGCCCCTCGGCGCTCGCCTCCGCCCTCACGAAGGTGTGCGGCCAGATGGCCCGCATCCCGACCGAGGACCTGCGGAAGGCGGAGCCGTACAACGCCTTCTACTTCGTTCCCGCGTTCTCCTCCAAGGAGAGCCTGAGCCGGCTGCTCTCCTCCCACCCGACCCTCGAACAGCGCCTGGACCAGCTGGCCCGTATCTCCGCCGACCTCGCCCGCCCGTAAGGAACGTTCATGGGTCTTCTCGACACCATCCTGGGCCGCACCAAACCGGTCCGCCCCGACCTCGACCAGCTCTTCGCCGTGCCCTCCGCCGCCCTCACCCTCCAGGCCGGTGCGGGGTTCGCCCCCACCGGCCTCGGCTCGGTCTGCTTCGCGGGCGTCGAGGGCGGCACCTTCGCCCGCATCCAGCAGGACGTACGCGAACTGCTCGACGCCGACACCGACCGGGGCGGCATTCCGGTGGAGTTCAGCCAGGACACGTACGGCTACACCTGGCTGCTCGCCCGGCAGCCGGCCGAGGACACGGCCGCCCTGGTCAACGACCTGCACGCGGTGAACACCCTGCTCCAGGACGGCGGCTTCGGGCCGCAGCTGCTCTGCTCCCTGATCGGCTTCCGGGACGCGCGGGACCGTCCGCTGGCCCTGGTCTATCTCTACAAGCGCGGCACGTTCTATCCGTTCGCGCCGGTGCCGGGTGGCGCCGAGAAGCGTGACAACCAGCTGGAGTTGCAGGTCCGGGCGGTGGTCGGGGACGACCTCCGGATGGAGAAGGACCTGGCCCGGTGGTTCCCGGTGTGGGGGGCGCCGGGGCTGTGACGCGGGGCGGCCGATGACAGGGGACCCGGCGCCGCACCCGCCCGTATCATCGCTTCCATGACTGCTGAACCCTCTCGTTCCGCCGACCGTATGCGCGCTTCGGATGCCGATCGCGAGGCGGTGGTCGAGCAGTTGCGGGAGGCGGCGGCCGAGGGCCGCATCGACATGGACGAGCTGGACACCCGGCTCGGGCAGGCGCTGTCCGCCAAGACCTACGCCGAACTCGCGCCCCTCACCGAGGACCTGGTCCCCATCGAGGTGGCCACGGGCGAGCCGCTGGTCCTCAAGGGCGGCATGCACGGGATGACGCGCTCGGGCGTCTGGAAGGTGCCCCCGGTGATACGCGCCCAGGGCGGCGTCGGCGGCGTCAGGATCGACTTCACCCGCGCCGAGTGCCGGCTGCGCGAGATCGAACTGGAAGTGCGCGGAGAGATGGGCGGGGTGAAGATCGTGATCCCGGAGGGCTGGACCGTACACACCGACAGCCTGGACCACGGACTCGGCGGCCTGAAGGCCAGAACCACGGACGAGAGGAAGTCCGGCGCCCCGCTCCTCCGACTGACGGGCTCCTGCGGCATGGGCGGTGTGGTCGTCCGCCACCCGAACTTCCGCGAACGCCGCAAGCTGCGCAGCATCGAGCCCTGATCCGCGCCGAGCTGCACTGAGCCGCGCCGAGGCACAGGCACGTGCACTCCCTGCGTGGACCTCAGCAGTCTCCGGGGTGGAAGACCGCAACGGCCTCCTCCCCCTCCTCCCGCCGGAAGGCCACCCGCAACGCCATGCCGATGGCGAGAGCGGACTCCTCGCACCCCACGATCTCCGTCATCATCCGCGGCCCCTCGGCCAGGTCGACCACGGCCGCGACGTACGGGACGCGGGCACCGAACGGCGGCAGGTCGTTGCGGTGGACGACGGACCAGGTGTAGAGCGTGGCGTCTCCGCTCGCCCGTTCCCAGGTGACGTCCTCGCTCCAGCAGTGCGGGCAGAACTCGCGGGGGTAGTGGTGGGCGCGCCCGCAGGCGCGGCAGCGGCGCAGCAGCAACTGCCCCTGGGCGGCGGCGTCCCAGTAGGGGCGGGTGAAGGCGTCGGGCTCGGGGAGGTCGAAACGTACGGCGGCCGTGGTCACAGGAAGAGTCCGATCGCGTCGTCGAGGGACCAGGTCTGCCAGGACATCGCGAACAGCGCGACGAGCGAGATGAGCGCCATCATCGCGTTCTGCCCCTGCTCGGCCCAGTCGTGGATCATCAGCACGAGGTAGAGGAGGTTGAGGAGGAGTCCGGCGACGAGCGCGACAGGGGTGAGGAATCCGGCGATCAGGCCGAGGCCCAGGGCGAGTTCGGCGTACACGACGAGGTAGGCCATGGCCTTGGGGCGCGGGGCGACGATCCGCTGGAATCCGGTGCGCACGGCCGTCCACCGGTGCTTGCCCGCCACGTCCGCGGCCCAGGCGATGCCCGTACCGCGCTCGAACCAGCCCTTCTTGTCCTTGTGCCGCCAGCTCTCCAGCCACCACAGGCCGAGGCCTATCCGGAGGACGGCGAGCCACTCGGCGCCACCGAGCCACATCGTCTGCATGGGGCCTCCCGCTCACTGGATCTGACGGTACGTCAGTTCACCTGATGGCGGCGGCTTGCGCAAGGGGCATGCACGGGGCGCGCAGGAGGCATGCAAGAGCCACACCCCGTGATCGATTCGCAATCGATTCCGGTCTTGTCCGAGACCCATCAAGTATGTGCGCGGATACGCTCCGAACCATGCCCGACAGCGCATTTACCGCCGGTAGCCCCACCCGGGCCCGTATCGACCTCACCGAGGGCCGGCCCGTGTACGTCATCGGTGGCGGTCCGGGCGGTCTCGCCGCCGCGGCGGCCCTGCGCGAGCAGGGGTTGAGGGCGGTGGTGCTGGAGAAGTCCGAGAACGTGGGCGCGTCCTGGCGCCATCACTACGACCGGCTGCACCTCCACACGACCCGGCGCTGGTCCGCGCTGCCGGGACTCGCGATGCCACGCCGGTTCGGACGGTGGGTGGCCAGGGACGATGTGGTGCGCTATCTGGAGAAGTACGTCGAGCACCACCGGCTGGAAGTGGTGACAGGCGTCGAGGTGTCCCGGATCGACCGGGCCCCCGACGGAACCGGCTGGCAGCTGAGCGCGACCGGCGGCCGGATACTGACCGGCCGGGCCGTCATCGTCGCCACCGGCTACAACCACACCCCGCGCATCCCCGACTGGTCCGGCCGCGACACCTTCACCGGCGACCTGGTGCACGCCTGCGGCTACCGCAATCCCGCCCCGTACGCGGGCAGGGACGTCCTTGTCGTCGGCATCGGCAACACGGGCGCCGAGATCGCCGCCGACCTGGTGGAGGGCGGGGCGTCCCGAGTTCGGATCGCCGTGCGCACCGTGCCGCACATCGTGCGCCGCTCGACGGCGGGCTGGCCCGCGCAGGCGACCGGCATCCTGGTCCGCAGGCTGCCGGTCCGGCTCGTCGACGCAGCCGGGGGCCTGATGGCCAGGATCGCCGTGCCCGACCTCGCCGGGCAGGGGCTCCCGCGTCCGGACACCGGCCTGTACTCACGGGTCAAGGACGGGGCCATTCCGGTGCAGGACGTGGGGCTGATCGACGCGGTGAAGAGCGGCCGGGTGGTGCCGGTGGCGGCCGTCGAGTCGTTCGACAAGGACGTGGTGGTGCTGGCCGACGGGGACCGGATCACCCCGGACGCGGTGATCGCCGCAACCGGCTACCGGCGGGCCCTGGAGGAACTGGTCGGCCACCTCGACGTACTGGACGCCCGGGGCCGCCCGGTGGTGCACGGCGGCCGCACGCCCAAGCAGGCACCCGGCCTGTACTTCACCGGGTTCACCAACCCGATCAGCGGCATGCTGCGCGAACTGGCCCTGGACGCACAGAAGATCGCCAAAAAGCTGGCGTGTACCGGCTGACCGCCGGGCCCCCACGCGCGCGCGGGGCGCGGCCGGGAGAAACCGGCCGCGCCCCGCCCTGTTCGTGAAGCGTCTGTCACGCCTCGGGCGTGGCGTTCACCACGACCTTCGCCGTGTTGTTCTCGGGCTTCGGGTCGAACGGGAACGTGCCCCCGGGGCCACCGGAGGTGAGTACGACCCGGCCGGTGGCGTCGGCGACGACCCGGTCGACGCGCAGCTGGAACGGGAAGGAACGCGCCGTGTCCGGCAGCGCCCAGTACGGCAGGGAGCAGACGTACCGCGGGGCGCCCGTCCGCTGCGGGTGGTAGCCGCCGCTCAGGGTCCGCGGCTCGCAGTCGGCAGGGGCGGAGGTGACGGTTACGCCGTCGGGGACGGTGAAGTCGACGTCCGCGACGGGGTCGCCGGAGCCGAGGTTGCCGAGCCAGGCCGGTCCGTTGTTGCGGAAGCCGAGTTCGGCGGTGACGGTCTCACCGGCACCACCGGCGACGCGGGCGCCCGTGGCCTCGAAGTCCGCCGTGTTCACCGCCTTGAAGGTGGCGATGGTGTAGTTGTCCTCGTCCGCCAGGTCGGTGGCGCCGTTGCCGGGCTCGACGCTGATGTCCAGGCGCTCGGCGAGCGCGTGCGGAGCGAGGGCCAGCCGCATCGGCTCGGGCAGCGTATAGGTGTCACCCGGTTCGAGCACCCGGTCGAAGGTGCAGGTGGCGTGGGTCATCGGGGCGTAGTCGTCGCCACCGGTCGTCCCGTACGTGCACTCGGGGTACTCGTTGACGAAGTCGAGCCCGTACGACGCGTCGAGCGTGGCCGTGAAGCCCTCGGACCGCTCACCGCCCTTGTTCGTCACCGCGAACGCAACGGTGTGCACGCTGCCCGGCCGGGCGCCCTTCACGGGAGCGATCTCCGCGAGGGACAGGTCCGGCCCCGAGGCGACCGTGACCGTGGTGTCGAACGAGTCGAGCGGGGCCTCCAGGGTGCCCGAGGGGCCGCCGGTGGCCACGGCCGCGTAGGTGATACGCCCCTGTGCCCCGGCCGTCGCACCGTCCGCGGCACGGATCGTGAGGTTGACCTGCGGGGTGTAGTCGTCGCCGGTGGTGGGCACCACGGGAACGCTGCACACGGCCGTGGTTCCGCTCGGTGCGCAGTTGTCGGGCCAGGTCACATCGGCCACTCCGGCGACACCGGAGATGTCGACCGAGAGCCGGCCGTCGGTGACGGTGAAGTTGTCGTTGTCGTGATAGAGCCCGATGTCCAGCGACCGGCTCTGCGGTGCACCGCCGCCGCTGCCTCCGAGCAGCAGGTTCTGCTCGGAGGGCGCCTGGATCCAGAGCTGGTCGGACTGCTCCTCGGCGGACGCGGACGCCGAAGCCGCGAGTCCGGCGGTCAGCAGCCCGGCGGCCACGGCGATGCTGGCGCCGAGGCGCGCGGTGCGCCGGACGGATACAGGTCTCATGAATTCCCCCAGGGATGGACCGACGATGGTGAGCGACGGCCGGAAATTCGGCCTGTCGGTTGGACATTCAAGATCACCAGGAGGTTGTACGGCGACGTTGTCCGGCCGGTCCGCCGCCCCGTGTACGTACCGTTGGCGCATGGACGTGTTCGACGAGTTGTTGCGTGGTGTGCGGGGGAAGGGGGCGCTCTTCGGCCGCTCGGTGCTGTGGCCGCCGTGGTCGCTGAGGTTCACGGACGGCGCGTATCTGACCCTGTGCGTGCCGCTGCGCGGCGAGGGCTGGATCATCCCGGAGGACGGGAACGGGGATGGGGGCCGGGGCGGCGACGGTACGGCGCGCCGGGTGCGGGTCGGCGAGGCGGCGATCGTACGGGGGCCGGCCCCGTTCGTCTTCACCGACGACCCGGCCACGGGTACGGGCCCGGGCCCGGGCCCGGGTGCGTCCGTACGAGAGGTGCGCTGGGACGCGGGACCGGGTAACGACCCGGCACCGCCGGACGAACTCACCGGCCCCACCGTGCTGCTGGCCGCCGCCTTCGACGTGCACGCCGAGGTTCCGCGGCGGCTGCTCCGGGTCCTTCCTCCGGTGCTCGTCGTACCGGACGAAGAGGACTGTTCACCGCTGCGCGACTATCTGGAGGCGCAGATCGGCAGGGTGCGGCCGGGCCGGCAGATCGTGCTGGACCGGCTGCTGGACTGGCTGCTGGTGTGCACCCTGCGCGACTGGTTCGACCGTCCGGAGGCGGCCCCGCCCATGTGGTACCGCGCGCTCGGCGACGAGGTGGCAGGCCCGGCGCTGCGTGCCATGCACGAGGAGCCGGCGCATCCGTGGACGACGGCCGAGCTGGCGGCACGGGCCGGGGTCTCGCGCACCACGTTCGCCAAACGGTTCACCGAACTGGTCGGGGAGGGCCCGGTGGCGTATCTGACCGAATGGCGCATGACGCTCGCCACCGATCTGCTGAGCCGCCAGGAACTGACGGTGGCGGCGGTGGCCCGCCGGGTGGGGTACGCCGACGCGTTCGGCTTCAGCGCGGCGTTCAAGCGGGTCCGGGGCGTCAGCCCGAGCGCGTACCGCCGCGAGCCGGCGGTACGGGGCGAACTGGACCGGGAGGCCCCGGCAGGCTGACGCCCCGCCCCTTTCCCCTCCCCGGATCGCCGGGGCCCGGATCCCCGGATCCCCGGATCCCCGGGCCCCGGGCCCCGGGCTCAGCCGGTCCAGGCTCCCGCGTCGGCCGCCTTGCGCACGAACGTGCCGAAGTCCCGCGGCGCGCGCCCCAGCGCACGCTGCACTCCGTCGACGACCGGAGCCTCCTGGCTCGTACGGATCGGCTTCATCGCGTCCGTCCACAGCGCCGCTTCCTCGGGGGACATCCCCTGGGCGACCAGTCCCGCCACGAACTCCTGCTCGGGGACCGGGACGTACCCGGCCCGCTGCCCGGTGGCCTTCGCGATCTCGGCCAGCGCGTCGTCGACGGTGAGCGCCCGCGGCCCGGACAGCTCGTACACCTGGCCCTCGTGGCCGGGCCGGGTGAGCGCGGCGACGGCGACGTCCGCGATGTCGTCCGCGTCGACGAACGCGGCGGCCCCGTCCCCGGCGGGCAGCGCCAGCTCACCGCCGATCACCCCGTCGCGGAAGACTCCCTCGCTGAAGTTCTGCGCGAACCAGCCGGGCCGCAGGATCGTCCACGGCACCCCCGAGGCCCGCACCGCGATCTCCCCCTCCAGGTGCGGCCCGGTCCCGTCGTAGGAATCCCCGAAGTACCCCGGCACGTCGGCGCCCCGGGCGGACAGCAGCACCAGCCTCCCGACCCCGCCCGCCACGGCCTGCTCCACCAGCGCGGGGGTCCGGGAGGGAGCGAGGTCCAGCGGAACGATGTACGCCGCCGCGACCCCCTCCAGCGCCGCCTCCCAGGTCCCCCGGTCGTCCCAGTCGAACGGTGTCTCCCCGGACCGCGACGCCACCCGCGTCTCCACCCCTTGTTCCCGCAGCCGGTCCACGACCCTGCGTCCGGTCTTTCCGGTACCTCCGATGACGAGTACGGGCCGGTCTGTACGAGTGTTCTGTGCTTCCTGTGTCATACGAGAAGCCTGTCCCGGCGCCCCGCATGCGGGCCATGTCCCGGAATCCGGAGTGGATGTCCATGCGTCCGGATCAGCCTTTGCCTGCACACCCATTCCTGACGGGCCGTCAGTTCAGTAACCTGACAGAGCGTCAGCTTTCGGCTGGCCGGTCACGATCACCCGACGGACCTCGAGCAGGAGTGGGCGGAACGATGCTTGGATCGACTCACGGCACCCTCACCACCGACTTCCGCGCCAGGGTGGTGGCCTGCGGCGAAGAGCCGCATGCCATCGTCCACAGCATGACGGCCGCCGCCGCGGAGGGCGATCTCGATGTCAGCGGCCGCCCGCTGCACGCGCCCGTGCCGGATCTGGACCGGTTCTTCCGGCCCGAGTCCGTCGCCGTCATCGGCGCGTCCGACACCGAGGGGCGGCCCAATACCGGGATCACCCGACAGCTGATCGGCTGGGCCGAGCGGGTCGGGGCGCGGCTGTATCCCGTGCATCCCAGCCGGGAGTCCGTGTTCGGGCGGGCCTGTTCTCCTTCCGTCGCGGACCTGCCGGAGCAGGTCGATCTGGCCGTGCTGCTGGTCGGTGATCCGCTCCCGGTGATCGAGGAGCTCGCGCAGTCCAAGGTGAAGTTCGCCGTGGCCTTCGCCTCCGGGTTCGCCGAGACCGGTGAGGAGGGCGCCGCCGCCCAGGCGCGGTTGGCCGCGGCGGTGGAGCGGTCCGGGCTGCGGCTGCTCGGGCCGAACACCAACCTCAACGCCTTCGAGGAGTTCCGGGACGATCTGGACGGGCCGGCCATCGCGCTGATCACTCAGTCCGGTCACCAGGGGCGCCCCGTCTACACCCTTCAGGAGCTCGGCGTGCGGCTCTCGCACTGGGCGCCCACGGGCAACGAGGCGGATCTGGAGACCGCCGACTTCATCTCGTACTTCTCACAGCGCCCGGAGGTCGGGGCCATCGCCTGCTACGTGGAGGGGCTGAAGGACGGGCGCTCCTTTCTGCTGGCCGCGGACCGGGCGGCGCGGGCCGGCGTTCCGGTGGTCGCGGTCAAGGTGGGGCGCACGGAGACGGGGGCCAGGATGGCCGCCTCGCACACCGGCAAGCTGACCGGCGCCGACCAGGTGGTGGACGCAGCGATGCGACAGTTCGGCGTGATCCGGGTGGACGGGCTCGACGAACTCCAGGACACCGCGGCCCTGCTGGCCCGGGCGCGGAAGCCGCAGGCCGACGGGGTCGTCGTGTATTCGATCTCGGGCGGCACGGGCGCGCACTTCTCGGACCTGGCGACCGGCGCGGGGCTGAAGATCCCCACCCTGTCCGAGGAGAAGCAGCGCGAGCTGCACGAGTGGATCCCCGGATATCTGAACGTGGCGAACCCGGTCGACAACGGCGGCCATCCGGTCGGCGACTGGCGCGGACGGAAGATCATCGACGCGATCCTCGCCGACCCCGCCGTCGGGGTGCTGATCTGTCCGATCACCGGCCCCTTCCCCCCGATGAGCGACAGGCTCGCGCAGGACCTGGTGGACGCGGCGGAGGCCACGGACAAGCTGGTGTGCGTGGTGTGGGGATCGCCCGTCGGTACGGAGGACGCGTACCGTACGACGCTGCTCGGCTCGTCCCGCGTCGCCACCTTCCGTACCTTCGGCAACTGCATCACCGCCGTGAAGGCCTATCTGGACCACCACCGGTTCGCCGCCTCCTACCGCTCCCCCTTCGACGAGGCGCCCCGCACGCCGTCGCCCTCGTTCCGCAAGGCGCAGGCACTGATGCGCCCGGGCCACCAGATGAGTGAGCACGCGGCGAAGCAGCTGCTGCGGGCGTACGGAATCCGCGTTCCGCGCGAGCAGCTGGTGACGAGCGCCGCGGCGTCCGTCCGGGCCGCGGGGCTGGTCGGCTACCCGGTCGTCATGAAGGCGTCGGGCGCCCGGCTCGCCCACAAGACCGAGCTGGGCCTGGTCAAGGTCGGGCTCACCTCCGCCAGCCAGGTGCGCGACGCGTACCGCGAACTGACCGACATCGCACGGTACGAGGGCGTCGAGCTGGACGGCATCCTGGTCTGCCAGATGGTCGAGCGGGGTGTCGAGATGATGGTGGGTGTCACGCAGGACGCGCTGTTCGGACCGACGGTGACGGTCGGACTCGGGGGTGTACTGGTCGAGGTGCTGCACGACGCGGCGGTGCGCGTGCCGCCCTTCGGTGAGGATCAGGCGCGGTCGATGCTGGGCGAACTGCGCGGCCGGGCCCTGCTGGAGGGCGTACGCGGCGGTCCGCCGGTGGATGTGGACGCGCTCGTCGAGGTCGTGCTGCGGGTGCAGCGAATGGCCCTGGAGCTGGGCGACGACCTCGCCGAACTGGACATCAACCCGCTGATGGTGCTGGGGCGCGGGCAGGGTGCGGTGGCGCTGGACGCGCTCGCCGTCTGCCGCTGACCGGTCACCCCGCCGACCGCCTCGACGGCCGCGCCACCGGCCGGCCCACCTACCCAGGAGCTGCCTCATGCCGTCCTCCCCCGAAGACACCACCGAGTCCACCGACCCGCTTGACTCATTGGTACTCCACGCCACTGACAACGGCGTCTCCTGGATCACGCTCAACCGTCCCGAAGCGATGAACGCCGTCACCTGGGACCAGCGGGAGCGCGTCATCGCCCTGCTCGCCGAGGCCTCCGCCGACCCGGCGGTCCGGGCCGTCGTCCTCACGGCCACCGGCCGTGGTTTCTGCGCGGGCGCCGACCTGCGGGGCGCGCCGGCGACGGGCGACCGGGTGCCGGGCGATGTCGCCCGTACGATCCGGCTCGGCGCGCAGCGCCTGATCGCCGCGGTCCTGGATTGCGAGAAGCCGGTGATCGCGGCCGTCAACGGCACGGCGGCCGGTATCGGCGCACACCTCGCCTTCGCCTGTGATCTGGTGCTGGCCGCCGACTCGGCGAGGTTCATCGAGGTGTTCGTACGCCGCGGCCTCGTGCCCGACGGCGGCGGCGCGTATCTGCTGCCGCGCCTGATCGGCCCGCAGCGCGCCAAGGAGCTGATGTTCTTCGGCGACTCGCTCGCGGCGAGGGAGGCGGAGCGTCTGGGTCTGGTCAACCGGGTGGTCCCGGACGAGGAACTGACGGCGACGGCCCGCGCGTGGGCCCAGCGCCTGGCCGACGGCCCGACCCGCGCGATCGTCCTCACCAAACAACTGGTGAACGCCTCCCTGGACTCCGACCGCGCGACGGCTTTCGCGGCGGAAGCAATGGCCCAGGAGATCAACATGACGACGCAGGACGCCAACGAGGGCGTGGCGAGCTTCGTTGAACGGCGTACGCCGAAGTACCGGGGGGTGTGAGCAGCCCCGGAAGCCCTCTGGCGTCCCTCCGACCTCGAACGCACCTTCAGAATGATCAAGCAGACACTGGGCTGGGCCCGCTCGAAACTCCGCACCCCACAGGCAGCCGACCACTGGACCTGGCTGATCAACTCCGCCCACACAAGCTGAGCGCCTGTGTCACGACTCGTGATTCGCGACGTTGCGTGATCCAGGCGCACACATGAAAGTGCCTCATATCGTCACGCACGTCTCATCCGACCTGACACGCACCGAACTCGGTGGGCAGAGGGTGCCTGCTGATCAAGCGGCGCGGCCCCGCTTGACCTTGACACAGTGACAAGGTCTTCACTGTGTCAAGGAGGTGGTCCCGATGGCCCTGCCGAAACAGGACACGGAAACGATGCGAGCTCTCCAGGGGCTGGAGGACAGCCGCTCGTCAGTGCGGCTGCGGGCAGCGCTGGCGGTCGGCACGACCCCGGACCCGCGGTTCATCGGCAAGCTCATCGAACGATGCGCGATCGAACCCGAGTTCTATGTGCGCGAAATGCTTACATGGGCACTCACCCGCCACTCAGCATCAATGACGGTCCCGGAGCTTCTCGATGAAGTCCGCTCGGAGCGTGCGCAGGCACGGAGCCAGGCGTTGCACACGCTGTCCAAGATCGGGGATCGGCAAGCGTGGCCGGCGATCACACGGGCGCTTCTGTCCGACGCCGACGATGAGGTGGCGCGGAGCGCTTGGCGGGCAGCGGTCGTGCTCGTGCCCGAAGGTGAAGACCCCGAGTTGGCGGCGGTGTTGTCGACACAGCTCGGACGCGGCGAACGTGAGACGCAGCTGAGCCTCAGCCGGGCACTGATCGCTCTCGGTGAGGTGATTCTGCCAACTCTGCGCGCTGCGATGACGGATCTCGACCCTCGCGTGCGCGCGCACGCGTTCGCCACGGAAAGGCTGTTGCGCGACCCGGATGCCGGATTCGAGTTCGCGATCGAGGAGGCGAAGCGCACCGTAGCCCTCGGCGGGGCGGGCCAGGAGGGGTGATGGGCAGTGTTGATCGGTGATGTCGCACGACGGTCCGGGGTCAGCGCCCGCATGCTCAGGCATTACGACTCGCTCGGCCTGGTGCGGCCAACGGGTCGTACCGACGCCGGCTATCGGGAGTACTCCAGCGAGGACATCCGACGGATCTTCCATATCGAGAGCCTGCGGTCATTGGGGCTGTCGCTGCGTGACGTCAGGCGCGCGCTCGATGATCAGGGCTTCACGCCCTCAGAGCTCGTCGACGACCTCATCCGCCGGACGCGAGAACGCATTGCGGGTGAGACGGAGCTGCTCACGCGACTCTGTCGGATCGGTGCCGCGGAACCCGCCGGCTGGGAGGACGTCCTCCAGATCGTCGCACTCCTCCAGGCGTTGGGGTCGAAGAGCGCTGGGACGCGCCAGCGCGCGGCCTTGTCCTCGATCGAAGAGGCTCCGGTGCCGGTGGAAGCACTGGTCGAGGCAGCGCTGAGCGAGACGGACCCGAACGTCGCCGGAGCCCTTCGATGGGCTCTGGCGCAATCGGGCGATGGCGCATTGGCACTGCTGGCGGAGGGCCTCGGCTCACCAGTGGCCGAGGTGCGGAAACGTGCCGTCCAGTCCATCGCCGAGATTCCGAACGGTGAGGCGACCGCACTGCTGCAGGACGCCCTCACGAACCCCGACATCGTGGTCCGCAGGTATGCAGCTCTGGCGCTCGGGGCACGTGGAGCAGCCGACGCGATCCCGACGCTCATCGATATGGTCGTCGAGGAGACGAACGACGTCGATGCAGCCGATGCGCTGAGCGCGCTGGCGAGTCGTCCCGCGTTGGCGGAGCAGATCGCTACCGGGCTCGTCGATGGCCTCGCCCACGGCACCGTTGAATCGTCCGTACGTCGACGGCTGGCACAGGCGCTCGCGGATATCCCGGGGGTCACAGCGTCACGTGCCCTCGCAGATCTGTCACATGACGAAGACCGTGCCGTTGCGCTTACTGCGACATACATTCTCGGGATACGCAACGCCCGATAACGGATCTTTCCCAGGGTGATGTGCGCGCGGGGCCCAGTTGTTGCCGGTCACCGCCGACAGGGCCACGGCATCGCCGAGGACCCCGGCTGTACCGCCGGCCACAGGAACAGCCGGCTCAGCGACCGAGATCGATCTCGGCGCTACTTCCTGTACCTCAACTCAGCCGTCGCAAACTATCGTTGGGTGATGCGCGCCCACCATATCGACCGCCCAGCCGATCTCGACGTGGTCCGTGAGTCCTATGACCGCGTGGCCGACAACTACGCACACATGGTGGTGACGACGGGAATCGGCGACATCCGTAGCCATCCATGGCTCAAGGCATCAATCGACGCCTTCGCTGACACCGTGAGCGAGCTCGGGCCTGTCCTCGACGTCGGCTGCGGACCCGGAACGGTGACCGCCTACCTTGCCGAACGCGGACTCGACGTGTCCGGGGTCGATCTCTCCCCTCGCATGATCGAGAACGCGCGCCGTCTTCATCCGCAATGCCGCTTCAGCGTCGCCTCTGCCACCGACCTCGACCTCGGTGAAGCGTCCCTTGGCGGCGTGCTCGGGTGGTGGTCACTGTTCAACCTCCCCCGTGACGTCCTTCCTCAGGTTCTCGCCCAGTTCGCGCGCGCTCTGAAGCCGGGCGGACACTTCATCACCGCAACACACGTCGGCGACGAAGACGCTGTGCGCACCGAGGCCTACGGAGGAGTACCCGTTCGTTGGACGACACACAAATGGCAGCCGGAACAACTCGTGGCCCTGATCGAGCAGGCCGGCCTGCACCCGGTCGCCGAACTTCGGCTTCCCCCGGAGGAGTACAGCGGGCCGGGCCTGGTGGTCATGGCCAAGCGCCCCGGCTGAGGACCAGGCACCTGAGGCAGCACAGGGGTCCCGTGCCGGGCAAGGCTCCTCCGGCCTGTCCTCCCACTACGCTCTACCGCCGGAGAGGTGCCGGTGCGCTCCTCCTCGTCGGCTGCGGCTACCCCACTGCGAAGACGTCCTCGACGGATGTGGCGGTGGGGGCGCGCAGGAGCCAGCGACTCAGGATGTCAAGGTCAGCGCAGCCCATGACGCGCTCGCGCGCCTCCTCGGGCACGTCGACGCCGGCCTGAGCAAGAAGGAGCAAGATGCCCCGCGCGATGCCCTCTGCGCGGCCCTCTGTGCGGCCCTCGTCCCGGATCTCTTCCGAGAGGGACGACTTGTAGAAAGAAAGGTCCACGGCCACCAGGTTCCTCCACTGTTGTGCGGCCGGAACTCATCCATTGGCGTGAGCCATCGGCGGGTCCCGGCCGCAACCTGCCTACTTCTCGGCGAAGACGTCCTCGACGGATGTGGCGGTGGGGGCGCGCAGGAGCCAGCGACTCAGGATGTCAAGGTCAGCGCAGCCCATGACGCGCTCGCGCGCCTCCTCGGGCACGTCGACGCCGGCCTGAGCAAGAAGGAGCAAGATGCCCCGCGCGGTGCCCTCTGCGCGGCCCTCTGTGCGGCCCTCTGTGCGGCCCTCGTCCCGGATCTCTTCCGAGAGGGACGACTTGTAGAAAGAAAGGTCCACGGCCACCAGGTTCCTCCACTGTTGTGCGGCCGGGCGGTTGCCCAGGCCCTGTGCGGTGAGTTCGACGATGGGGTCGGCGATGGTTTCCGGTACGTCGCGCAGAGCGGTCGACAGCGTTTTCAGTATGGCACCGATGTCCGGATCGCCTGCGTGTGTGATCGCGGCCAGCGTGGCTAATGCCAGGTCCTTGCGGGCCTCGGCCACATCCGTGATCACCGGCATGTTGTGCGGCCCCGCGACGAGGGCTTGCAGGGTGAGCACGGGCGATTGCGGGTGGCCGACGGGGAACGGGCGTGCGGCCCATTCGGCGGTGGCTCGGTCCTGACAGACGACCAGCAGCATGGGTGGCAGCTTGTACTTCGCCTGGAGGTACGACAGGTAGTACATCCAGCTCGCCGGCTTGTCCGGGTCCTTCTTGCCCTGGGCCTCGATCGCCAGGAGGTAGGAACGGTCGTCCTCCATGTCGATGCGCAGCAGGGTGTCGACACGGCGTTCGAGAGGCCGGTTCTCGGTGAGATCGGTGGGCATGACGGTCGCTGAGGCGGGTGGGCCGATTTCGACCCCCAACACCTCGGAGACGCGGGAGAACAGGCCCGGGTACTCCTGAAAGATGCGGTGCATCGCCTCGTGAGACGAGCTGACCATGTGGGATTCCTAGAGTTGTTGAGCGGTCGGATGGAAGTCTTCGGTCCGGCAGTCGGAGCACTCTCCTGGCTCCGCCGCGCGGAATGCCCTGTCGCAGCCCTCGCAGTTCTGCAGCGGGATCGGCCCGGGCGGGAGCGTGGCCGGGGGCAGGAACGGGGGCGGTGGCGGAAGCCGGGCGGTGAGCCGGTGAGCAAGGAGACCGGCGGGGCGGCGCATCCCCTCGGGCGGGAGATCGGTGGTCAGGGCGTGCTGTACGGCGGCGGGACCGACCTCGCGCTCCAGCCATGCGGCGACCCCCGGGGCCAGGGCGTCCACGTCCTGCTCGGAGAGCAGCAGGCGCGGGTCCTGGTGGTGCAGTCCGGCAAGCAGGTCGGTGGCGGTCCGGAGGAGGGACGCGGCGGGGAAGGCCGGCTTCGGTACGAGCAGGGGCGCGGGCTCACGACGGGGCGCGGGCTTGGTGTGGGTCCGGGTCCTGGACCTGGCCGGATGCGCGTCGTCGGCCTCGGGCTCGCTACAGGGCCGGACGGGCGTAGGCGGGCGGACCGTGCGCTGCGGGCAGTCGCGGCCCGGCAGAGAGTCCGTGCGCCGCTGGTCCGAAGGCTGGTTGCAGGAGACCGTACGGGTGACGATCCGACCGTTGGCCAGACGCGTCCGGGTGCGTCGCAGATAGCCATGGGCTTCGAGTTCGCGTAACGCTGCGGCGATCCGGGCCTCGCTCTCCGGGAAGCGGCCGGCGAGATCCTTGATGCCGATCCCCGCCCCGGCGGGCATGGACTGGATGTGCGCGGCGAGCCCGATCGCGGTAAGGGAGAGCTCGCGGTGCTGGGTGAGGTGGTTGCCCACGACCGTGAAACGGCTGGTGTGCCGGGAGTTGTCGTGCACGACACCGGACGAAGCGCGCGAGGGCGCGCTAATCTGCTGGGTATCCATCGGGAAGCGTTCTCTTCCTCGTTGGTCAGGCCCTCGATCGGGATGCCAGTCCCGGCCGGGGGCCGTCGCATGTCTGGGGTTGTTTGTCGCGGTGAGCATATGCCAGCCAACCAGCCTGAAATCCAGCCCAGTTGGACGATCTCACCCGTGTGGGTGACGGCAGGTGGGGTGGGTTCGGAAAGGTTCATTGCCCAAGGTATTCAAGGCTTTTGATGTCCCACGGCGCCGCGTCGCGGACCACCGGATCGTGGAAATCTGCGATCCGGTGGCGGCGGGTCACGGTACGAGGTCGAGCTCGGCCCAGACGGTCTTGCGGGGGACGGGACCGGGGCTGACGCCCCAACGGTCGGCGAGCGCCTCGACGATCAACAGGCCGCGCCCGGACTCGCAGTCGTCATCCGGAACGGCCGTGCCGCCCGGACCGGGCGGAAGGCACTCGCCACGGGCGTCGCTCACCTCGATCCGCAGGAGCGCACCGCCGTCGTGGATCGTGAGGTCGAGCCGGAAGTCCCTGCCCGGTACGCGGCCGTGCACCATGGCATTGGCGGCCAGTTCGGCGACGATCTGCACGGCCGACTCCAAAGGGATCCCCCACTCGCCCAGATACCCGGCGGTGAGCAGCCGGGCCAGCCTGGCTCCCCGGCGGGTGGGCGAGAGCAACACGGTGAACGTGCGGCTGGAGGCGGGGGGTTGAGGGAGGGTGATTTCTTGTTTCACGTCACTCAGCGTGGCCGGGCACGCATAAGCTGACCAGTGATCGACTGGATGCGTACGGTGACTATCCGGCGGTTGTCCGGAGCTGTCCGGGCTGTCCGGAGGGGGCGTGCGGGTAGAGGGCGTCGAGGTGTGACGGCACGTCGGAGGTGGCGCGTATGCGGGTGGATGCGAACAGTACGGAACGGCCCGGGGGCGAGGCGGACGAGCCCGGTTGGGACGTCGACCCCGACGACGAGTCGGGGGCGGCGGTCGTCGCCACGGTGGGGCGGCAGCTGAGGCTGCGGCGTGAGGCGGTCGGCATGCGGGCGGCCGATTTCGGTGTGGCGATCGGGTACGGGGAGGACCAGGTCTACAAGGTCGAGGCCGGGAAACGGATTCCGCGCCAGGAGTATCTGGACAGAGCGGACGAGGTGCTGGGGGCGGGTGGGCTCATCGCCGCCATGAAGAAGGATGTGGCGGAGGTCCGGTACCCGAAGAAGATTCGGGATCTGGCGCGGATGGAGGCGAAGGCGGTCGAGGTCGCTGTGTACGCCAACCACGGCATTCACGGCCTGCTGCAAACGGAAGGGCACGCCCGGGTGTTGTTGGAGACGCGGCAGCCCGCGTACTCCCGGAACGAGGTGGAGCGAGGTGTGGCAGCACGCATCGCCCGCCGCTCGATCTTCGACCGCTCACCCGCGCCGGCGCTCAGCTTCGTTCAGGAAGAGGCGGCGCTGCGACGCCCCATCGGGGGCAGAATGGAATGGCGCCGCCAGCTCGAACGTCTCTTGGAGGTGGGTCGGTTGCGCAACGTCTCACTGCAAGTAATGCCCCTCAACTGTGAGACCCACCCTGGGCTGGATGGCGGGATCGAGGTGCTGAAGTTCGGGGACGGCACAGCCGTGGGACGCTCAGAAGGCGCGTTCAACGGTCGCCCGGTCTCCGACCCGAAACAGCTTCGGATCCTCGAACTGCGATATGGGATGATCCGGGCCCAGGCTCTCGCGCCAGGGGAGTCGCTGGCCTTCATCGAGCAAGTGCTGGGAGAGACATGATCCGAAAGACCTCAGTGGGGGAAGGCACCGCGCTGAAGTGGCTCAAGAGCAGCTACAGCGACAGCAGCAGCGGCAACGACTGCGTCGAGGTCGCCACCACCCCCAGCACGGTCCACGTCCGCGACTCGAAGAACGCGCAGGGCCCCCGGTTCGCCGTAACCCCCGACGCATGGGGGCACTTCGTGACGTACGCCGCCGGAAGCTGACCGTCGGACCTCGCCCCGATCCCGGCCCCGGGTCTGGCGGGGTCGGGGGACCGTCACCGGCTGAGCATGTACCAGTCCGGTGAGTCGAGATCGCCATACTCCCGGTTGAGTTCGGGCCGGACCGACGTGCCGCCGATCCGCCAGCCGTCGGAGTCGCAGGGTTCACCCGGACCAGCACCGGTTCCACGGCGTGGCAGCGGCTCGGTGCACGAACCGTCTTCGCCTCAACCCTTCCGATCTGACGCTACGTCAGTTTCAATGGAAGGCGTGATGGGACACGCAGGCATGGCCGCCACCGCCGTCCGGTACCTCAGGTCCGTCGGCGCCGCCACCACCGCAGGGACGGCGCCGGTCGACCCACTGCCGCGCCCGGATCTGCGGGCCGTCGCCGACGACGAGCGGCTGCCGGTCGACCCGGCCGAATTCCGCCGCGTACTGGGGCACTTCGCGAGCGGGGTAACCATCGTCACCGCGCACGACCCGGACGACGCACAGGGACCGGCGGGCTTCGCCTGCCAGTCGTTCGCGTCACTCTCCCTCGACCCGCCGCTGGTCACCTTCATGGTCGCCCGTACGTCGACGACCTGGCCGCGCATCGCCCGCGCCGGGGCCTTCTGCGTCAACATCCTGGGCGCGGACCAGGGCGCACTGTGCCGGAGCTTCGCGGTGAGCGGGGCCGACAAGTTCGCGGGGGTGGCGTACGAGGCGGCCCCCGCGACCGGGTCGCCGCTGCTGGACTCCGTACCGGCCTGGATCGACTGCCGCATCCAGGCCGTCCACACCGGGGGCGATCATCTGATCGTGGTCGGCCGGGTGGAGGCGCTGGGGGCGGCGGACGGGGACGGTCCGCTGCTGTTCCACCGGGGGGTGTTCGGGCGGTTCGGGCCGCTCGGGGGGTGAACGTTCACCGCGGCCCCGGCCCGGCCCGGCCCGGCGTGTGAACGCGCACCATGGTCCCGATCGTGCCCGGCGGACGGCGGTTCAGCCGACGGCGTCGTGCAGCAGATCCCGCAGTTTCAGTGCCGCCGGAAGCGGGGCTGCGGGCAGCGCGACATGTACGGTCCGGCGCGGGGCGAGGTCGCCGAGCCGGCAGAGGGCGAGTTCGGCCGGGACCGCCCAAGCGGCCAGCGACGGGACCAGCGCGACCCCCAGCCCGGCGGCCACATAGCCGAACTTCCCGGTCCACTCCGCGATCCGGATGGTCTTTCTCGGCCTGAAGCCGGCCCGTGCGCAGATCTCGGCGAGCATCATGGGCCGGTCCGCTGGCGCGTCCTGGAGCCAGGCCTCATTGCGCAGTTCACGTAGATCGATCGCCCCGGATCCGGCCAGGCGATGGCTGCGCGGGAGAGCGACGAGCAGCTCGTCCACCAGCAGAGTCTCCGTGGTGACACCGTCGGCCGACGACAGGCCGGACGGGTAGTCGCTGACCACGGCGAGGTCGAGCGCTCCCTCCGCGAGACGCTGCATCAACGTACCGCTCCGGCCCTCGGCCGCTATGACCTCGACATCCGGTCTGGACTGCACAAACGCCCGCAGAGCGGCGGGCACCAACGAGATGTTGGCGGTGGCGAACGCCCCGACGCGCAGCGTCCCGCCATGCCCCGCATGGATCACGGTCAGCTCGTGCTCCGCCCTCGACAGACGGTCGAGCACCTCCACGGCGTGACGGTGCAGCGCGTGCCCGGCAGGGTTCAGCCGTACGCCCCGGGCGAGCCGTTCGAACAGCGGCCCGCCCGCCCGCTTCTCCAACGAGGCGATGCGCCGGGACACCGCGGACTGCGTGTAGTCGAGCCGGACCGCGGCCTTCGTGAACGATCCGGTCTCGGCCACCGTCACCAGCAGACGCAGTGCGTCGGTCTCGAACACATTCCCCCCAAGCATGGCCCGCATGCAATCTAGTCGCTGGTGGAATGACTTGTCCCGCCCTAGCGTCGATCACGTGGTCGCGCTTGCGGGACGGGGCCGGACGGAACCGTCGCCCCGCGACTTCTCCGGCATCAACTCCGAGAGGGCAACGTGTCGTTACCGACGAAAACCGACCCGCGGCGGGGCCGGTGACCGCGCACCTCGCGGTCGGACGAATGATCCCCCGTACCCGCCTGCTCGCCCAGCTGATCGAGAGGACCCGGCGATGACCAGACCGACACAGCCCCATCTGTCGCCTGAGGCCGCCGAACTGGCCGCCCGTCATCAACTCGGCGCGCTGGAAGGAACCTTCAGCCCGAAGCGCCTGAGCAAACCGCTCTTTGCCCTCTACATCTTCACGATTGCCCACCTCTTGGCGATGTTCGTGATACCCGGCCTGATGTTCTTCTGGTGGCTGCGCCGGTATCCGGACTTCAGCAGAAAGCAGGCCGCCAAGCGTCTCCATCTGTTCGAGCACGGAATGATCGTGCACCCGCAGTCCGGCGACGGCATGGTCGCCATCCGCTGGGACTCCGTGCGGCTCTACCAGAACATCAGCCAGAAGATCATCAACGGTGTCCCCGGCCCCATCGACCACGTCTACTCCGCGGTCGCCCCGGGCCGCGTCAACGCGACGATCACGGATTTCTACGAAGGCCCCCAAACCTGGGGACCTCATATGCAGGGGGCCGTTCTCCGCGCCCAGGGACCGGCGGTCCTGGAATCGATCCTGGAAGGGCAGAGGGTCAACTTCGGTGACTTCTCGCTCTCCCGCACCGGCGTGACCACCAGCAGGAGCGGTCACCTCCCCTGGTCCGACGTCCAGGAGATACAGGTCGGGGCGGGCAGGGTTCACATCATGAGGACCGGTGAATCCGGCCGCTGGTGCAGCGTCGCGGTCAGCGACATCGCGAACTTCCCTGTCTTCCTGACGGTCGCCGAGAACCTCTCCGCCTGAGACCGGCCGGCACCGTCAGCCGAGTCCCGCGGCGACGCCCGACGGCTCCCGGACCCGTCGGATCACCAGCGCCATCAGGGCCGCCATCGCGCACAGCGCCCCCGACGCGTACCAGACCATGTCGTACGAGCCGAACACATCGCGCGCCACACCGCCCAGGAACGCCACCAGGGCCGCGCCCACCTGGTGGGAGGCGAGGACCCAGCCGAAGACGATGGCGCTGTCCTCGCCGTACTGCTCGCGGCACAGGGAAAGCGTCGGCGGGACGGTGGCAACCCAGTCCAGACCGTAGAAGACGATGAAGAAGACCATCGGCGGGTGCACCGTCGGTTCCATCAGCATCGGCAGGAAGAGCAGCGAGATGCCGCGCAGCGCGTAGTAGACGGCGAGGAGCCGGCGGGCGTCGAAGCGGTCGGTGAGCCAGCCGGAGAAGACCGTGCCGATGATGTCGAAGACCCCGATGACGGCGAGCAGCGAGGCCGCGGCGGTGATGGGCATGCCGTGGTCGTGGGCCGACGGCACGAAGTGCGTACGGATCAGGCCGTTGGTCGAGGCCCCGCAGATCGCGAACGTACCGGCCAGCAGCCAGAACGGCCCGGTGCGGGCGGCGTCGAACAGGACGCGTACGGTGCGCCTCGCCGCCCCGTGTGCGGGTGCGGGCTTCTCCACGTATGTGCCGCCGTACGGGGCGAGGCCCACATCGGCCGGGTGGTCGCGCATCAGGAGCCGGACGAACGGGACGACGACCAGGGCGGCGAGGGCCACGGTCACCGAGGCCGGGCGCCAGCCGTGCTCCTCGACGATCCAGGCGCACAGCGGCAGGAAGACCAGCTGGCCGGAGGCGCCCGCCGCGGTGAGGATGCCGGTGACCAGGCCGCGCCGGGCGACGAACCAGCGGTTGGTGACCGTTGCCGAGAAGGCCAACGCCATCGACCCGGTGCCGAGGCCGACGAGCAGCCCCCAATAGATCATCAGCTGCCAGGAGGCCGTCATCCAGACGCTGGCCAGCGCCCCGGCCGCCACCGTGGAAAGGGCCACGACGACGACCCGGCGGATGCCGAAGCGGTCCATCAGCGCGGCCGCGAACGGCGCGGTGAGCCCGTACAGCGCCATGTCGATGGAGACGGCGAGTCCGATCTCCCCGCGCGACCAGCCGAATTCCGTGTGGAGCGGGTCGATGAGGAGGCCGGGCAGGGAGTTGAAGGCGGCGCCGCCGATGATCGTCACGAAGGTGACGACGGCGACGATCCAGGCGCGGTGAACGCGCCGACGGGAGCGCCTGTCGGGGGCTACGGAGGTGGCCTGCCGGTCGTCGTCCCGGGCGGCGCTTTCGGTTGTCTGGGTCACGTCACTCAGCATCGGGTCATGGCGTGCGCCCTCACGAGTGGCCGGAGGGACACGCTTCGCAAGAATCGGGCCATGACCGCGGGCGAACCGGGGAAGTAGCCGGAGCCACCGCCGCCGCCCCTGCGAATGCGGCCCAGGCCGCTGACGCCCCCACCGCGTACCAGAACAGATCGGGTGCGTTGAAGGTCGAGCCGAGGACCAGCCGCGCCACCGCGCTGTGCCGGGAGAGCTCCGCGGGCACCCCGGTCAGTTGCAGCAGCTCGACCGCCCAGCTGAACGCCAGCGCCGTCCCGGCCTTGGTGACCGGCCGCGCGCGGGGTGCGATCACGGCGACCAGGGCGCAGATCAGTACGGTTTAGAGCGCGTCCCCGGCGTACTTGGCGACGTCTCCGTTCGCGAACGCCCTCACCCCGAGCCCTGCGATGGCGGTCAGCACCGCTGCCCCGGCCGTGACGGCCCGTGCCGTCAGTGCGTCCACGCTCACCCGATCCCCTCTCACCCGATCCGCTCCAGCCGCCGGATCGGCCGGGCCGCCAGCAGTACCGCCACCACCATCATGTTGATCACCGCTCCGGCCAGCAGCACCTCCGGTGCGCCCAGCCGGTCCGCGACCGGTCCCGCCAGTGCCCGGCCTGCCGCCAGCATCAGCAGGGAGCCCGCCACGTCGTACGCGTGCAGGCGGTTCAGCGCCTGCGGCGGGACATGGGTCTGGACCGTCGTCGACCACATCACCAGCCAGAACGCGAACACCCCGCCCGCCACGAACTGCCCGACCCCCAGTGCGGACACCGGCAGCCCGAGCCCCAGCACCACCAGGTTCACACACACCCCGGTCAGCGCGATCGCGCCCGCCGCGAGCGGGCGGCGCGGTCTCAGGCGCAGGGCGAGCAGCCCGCCGACGACGCTGCCCGCGCCGTTCACCGCCATCATCACGCCGTACGTCCCCGAGCCGTGCGCCTCGGTGACCTCGACCGCGGTCAGCGGGAGCATCGGGCCGATCACGGTGAATCCGTACACGGTCCAGATCGCGATCACCCCCCACAGCCAGCTACGGGCCTTGAACTCCCGCCATCCGTCGACCAGTTCGGCGACGAACGTGCCACGCTGTGCCGCGTCGGACGGCATCGGGGCGAGCCGCAGCAGGAAGAGGCAGACGCCGGAGACCGCGAAGGTCGCCGCGTTCGCCGCGTACACCGCTCCGGCGCTCGCGAGTCCGACCAGGAGTCCCGCGAAGGCCGGGCCCGCCATCGTCATCAGCGCCTCGGAGACCCGAAGCACCGCGTTGCCGCGCTGCACGTCCAGCGACACCCGGGGCACGGTCGACGCGACGCCCGGCTGGAAGAGCGCGGCCCCGACGCCGGCCACCGCGCTCAGTGCGTACACCGCCCACAGCGGCGGGTTGCCGGTCGCGAAGGAGACGGCGAGCACCGACGCCCCGACCAGCCGCAGCGCATCGGCGATGATCATCATTCGACGCGGGGTGAAACGATCCGCCAGCACGCCGCCGAAGAGCACGAAGAGCGCCAGCGGGCCCATCCAGGCGGCCAGCGCGAAGCCGACGGACGCGTGCGGGCGACCGGCTCCCAGCAGACCCGCGGTGAGCGCCACCGGGATCATGCCGTCGCCGAAGAGTGCGGCGGTCCGGGCGATGAAGAAGAGCCGGAAGTTACGGTTCCAGAGCTCGCTTCCCGGCCGTTCGCCGTCCCGGCGCGCGTCCAGGGGCGGCAGGGCGGCCGACGGGTCCGAGGGGGACGACTGCGAGGGTGCGTTCGCGCGGGCCGCGCCGGGAATGCACTCGTGCTCTGCTGACTTTTCCTTCACGTCGGTGACATGTATCAGTTTATGGTCTATACCACTAGGGGTAAGGGAGGCCTGCCGTGAAGCACAGAGTCGTCGTCCTCGCCCTCGACGGGCTGCTCCCGTTCGAACTGGGCATCCCTCAAAGGATCTTCGGCCTGGCGCTCAGTTCCGAGCCGCATGACAGGGGCCGGAAACTGTACGAAGTCGTTACCTGTTCCGTCCGCCCACCGGGACCGGTCTCCACCGACGCGGACTTCACGATCACGGTCGAGCGCGGCCCCGAAGCACTGGCCACCGCCGACACCGTCGTCATCCCCGCCTCGTACGAACTCGGCCCCGTCCACGAAGAGGGCAGACTGTCGGGCGAGCTCGCCGCGGCGTTCGCGTACATCAGGCCGGGCACCCGGCTCGTCTCGATCTGCACCGGAAGTTACGTCCTCGCCGCCGCCGGGTTCCTCGACGGGCGCCCCGCCACCACCCACTGGTCCTCCGCCGACCACTTCCAGCAGCTCTTCCCCAAGGTCCAGGTCGACCCGGACGTCCTGTTCATCGACGACGGGGACGTCCTGACCTCTGCCGGGGTCGCCGCCGGAATCGACCTCTGCCTGCACATCGTGCGCCGCGACCACGGCACCGCCGTCGCCAATGACGTCGCCCGCCGCACGGTGGTGCCCCCGCACAGGGACGGCGGGCAGGCGCAGTACATCCAGCGCCCTGTCCCCGAGGCACAGTTCGCGACCACGACCGGTGCGCGCGCCTGGGCGCTCGGGCGGCTGGACCGGCCGATCCTGCTGCGTGACATGGCGCAGCAGGAGTCGATGAGCGTACGGACGTTCACCCGCCGGTTCCGCGAGGAGGTCGGGGTCAGTCCCGTCCAGTGGCTGACCCGGCAGCGGGTCGAACGGGCCCGGCAGCTGCTGGAGTCGACGGACCTGTCGATCGACCAGGTGGCGAGGGACGCGGGCTTCGGGACACCCACATCGCTGCGGCAGCATCTGCAGGCGGCGCTGGGGGTGTCCCCCACGGTGTACCGACGCACATTTCGCGCGGGGAGGACCTGACCGGGCGCTCCAGCCGTTACCCCTCCGCATCGCTCGGATTCCCCCCGCCCCGACGCCCCGGACGACCGCATGAAGTACGTCACAGTGCCGCCCGTGGACCGCGTCCGCCGCCGGGGCCCCGGCGCCGGCAACGCCCCACCCCCGCCGACCGATCCGAGGCTTCCTTCCCCGGAGGCCGGGGGCCGCTCCTCCACGGAGCGACTTAGGTCACCCTTCCCTGTCACCGCTTCCGCCTGATACGCATGTGGAGTTCCACCGGCACTTCGGGAGTTTCGCCATGAAAAAGGGAAATCCAGACAGCCTCATACCCTTCACGATCGATCTGACGTTCGAGGAAGCTCGGCGCCGGGCCGAGGTCGTGACCGCACTCGGGCCCGACTGGGACCCGGTCGCCGTCCTCCAGGGCGAGGACGAGGCGTATGCGCTCCTCTACTCGGGCCTGGACGCCGAACAGCAGCGCACCTACGACCTGCTGGTGGCGAGCGGCGTCCTGCCGGGAAGGGGACCGGGTCGTGCGACTGCCCATTGATCCGCAGGCGGACGTGGCCCGCCGCGCCTGGCTGCCCTGCCCCGTCTGCGACGACGCCCGTCATTGCGAGAACTGCGCCGACCTCCGCACCTGCGGTGAGCACTGGCGCTATCTGATATCCAACAAGGGACCGGTCGTTCACCTCCAGTGCCCGCAGTGCACCCACATGTGGTCCGTGAACACGCGGCCCGGCGTCACCCGGCGCGACAGCAGCGCCTTCGGCGACTGACCGCCGGCAACGCGGCCGGGCGCGGCGCCGGGGCACGCGACCCCGGCGCGATCCGGACAGGAGGGCCCGGGATTCGCCGGTCCGGGAGGACGCCGGCCCCGGACGGCCTTCACAGGGCCTAGAACACCAGCACCCCGCGCGCCACCCGGCCGTGGTGCGCGTCGTCCGCCGCCTTGGCGAAGTCCTCCACCGCATAGGTCTCGGTGACGAGTTCGTCCAGGAGCAGCCTGCCCTCCCGGTACAGGTCCGCGTAGAGCGCGATGTCCCGCTGCGGGCGCGAGGAGCCGTACCGGCAGCCCAGAATCGACTTGTCCAGGTACATCGACGAGACGAGGAACGACGCCTCGGCCGTCGCCGCGGGGACACCCAGCAGGATGGCCTGGCCGTGCCGGTCCAGCAGATCGATCGCGGTACGGATCAGTTCTGTCCGGCCCACGCACTCGAAGGCGTGGTCCGCGCCGCTGGGCAGGATCTCCCGTACGCCCTCTGCCGACGTCAAGAAGTGCGTCGCACCGAACTGCCGCGCCACCGCCTCCTTCGCCGGGTTGGCGTCGACAGCGACGATCGTCAGGGCGCCCGCGATCCGGGCGCCCTGGATCACATTGAGTCCGATGCCGCCCGTGCCGATCACCACGACCGTGTCGCCCCGGTCGACCCTCGCCCGGTTGAGTACGGCTCCGACTCCCGTCAGCACCCCGCAGCCGATCAGGGCCGCCGAGGTGAGCGGCAGACCGGCGGGGATCTTCACCGCCTGCACGGCCTTGACCAGGGTCCGTTCGGCGAAGGCCGAGTTGGACGCGAACTGGTACAGCGGTTTCCCGCGCCGCGAGAACGGCGCTCCCGGCATCCCGATCGCCTTGCGGCACATCGTCGGCCGGCCCCGGTCGCACTGGGCGCACGCCCCGCAGTTGGCCAGCGTGGACAGCGACACATGGTCGCCGGGCGCCACATGACCGACGCCCGCACCGACGGCCTCCACCACACCCGCACCCTCGTGCCCGAGCACCACCGGCGCCGGGAACGGAATCGTCCCGTCGATCACCGACAGATCGCTGTGGCACAGCCCGGCCGCGGCCACCGCCACCAGCACCTCACCGGGGCCCGGGTCGCGTATCTCCAGATCGTCGACGACCTCGGTCCGCTTGCCGTCGAAGACGACGCCTCTCATCTCGGCTCCCTCGGTAGGCCGAGCACCCGCTCGGCGATGATGTTCCGCTGGATCTCGTCCGAGCCGCCGTAGATGGTGTCGGACCGGGTGAACAGGAACAGGCGCTGTGCCTCGTCGAGTTCGTACGGTGTCCGCGCCGACCAGTCGTCCGGGCCGACGGCACCCGCCGCGCCCCTGATCTCCACGGCCAGTTCGCCGAGGCGCTTGTGCCAGCCGCCCCAGAGCAGTTTCGCCACGCTGGGTGCGCCGGGGTCGCCCGTGGAGCCCAGGGTGCGCAGGGCGTTCCAGCGCATGGTCTGCAGCTGTGCCCACTGCCTCACGAGGCGCTCGCGCAGTACCGGGTCGGTGACGGCGCCGCCGTCGACAGCGGCGCGGACCACCCGGTCGAGTTCGGCGGCGAACCCGATCTGCTGGACGAGTGTGGAGACGCCGCGTTCCAGGGCCAGCAGCCCCATGGCGACCGCCCAGCCGTTGCCCTCGCCGCCGACACACTCCTGCGCGTGCGCCCCGTCGAAGAAGACCTCGTTGAACTCGCTGGCACCCGACATCTGACGGATCGGCCGCACCTCGATCCTGCCCGGCTGGTCCATCGGCAGCAGCAGGAACGACAGGCCGTGGTGGCGGCTGGAGCCGGGCTCCGTACGGGCCAGGACGAAGCACCAGTCGGCGTCTCTCGCGAGCGACGTCCAGATCTTCTGCCCGGTGACGCGGTGGCCGCCGCGGCCCTTGTCGGGTACGGCGGCCGTCCGCACCCCGGCGAGGTCCGATCCGGCGCCCGGCTCGCTGTATCCCTGGCACCACAGCTCGTCGCCGCGTGCCACGGCGGGCAGGAAGCGCTGTTTCTGCGCCTGCGTGCCGTAGGCGATCAGGGTCGGGGCGAGGAGGTTCTCGCCGATGTGGCCGACCCGGGCGGGGGCGCCGACGCGGGCGTACTCCTCGGCCCAGACGACCTGCTGGGTGAGGCTTGCATGCCGGTTGCCGTGGCCGGCGCCGTGGTTGTCCCAGCCGAGACCGATCCAGCCGGCCCGGCCCAGCTCCTGCTCCCAGGCGCGGCCACCCTCGGCGGCGCAGGGCTGCGTGAGGTGGGCCTCCAGCCAGGACCGGGCCTCCTGGCGGAAGGCGTCGTCCACCGCGTCGAATGCGAAGTCCACGTCCACTCCTCGGTGTCGGGCGGAAGATCCAGCCCCTCCGGCGATCGAGGAGCGGGGCCGGGGCGGAGCCCCGGTGGAGGTCACGCGTTCGGCCGCGCCCTCGCCGCCGCCGCGGCCGCCATCTCCTCCAGCTGCGCCAGCATCGGCATCGGGTCCGTGCCCACCGTCCCCGGCAGGAAGTCCGCGATCCGTTCCGGGGTCCAGGCCCCCTCCGCGTACCCCGCCCGCAGTTCCCTCGGCTGGGCCCAGACCGCGATCTTCGGTCCTGCGATCGTGTACACCTGGCCGGTGATCTTCTCCTTGCGGGCCCGTTCGCTGAGCAGGTAGACGACGAGCGCCGCCACATCCTCCGGCTCGCCGATCTCCTTGAGTTCCATGGGCACATTGGCGGACATCCGGGTGCGGGCGACCGGGGCGACGGCGTTCGCCGTGACGCCGTACTTGTGCAGGCCGAGCGCCGCGCTCCGTACCAGCGAGATGATCCCGCCCTTGGCGGCGCTGTAGTTGGCCTGGGCGACGCTGCCCTGATGGTTGCCGCTGGTGAAGCCGATCAGCGTGCCGCCGTCCTCCTGCTTCCGCATCACCGCCGACGCGGCCCGGAAGACGGTGAAGGTGCCCTTGAGGTGGGTGGCGACCACCGGGTCCCACTCCTCCTCGGACATGTTGAACAGCATCCGTTCCCGCAGGATCCCGGCCACGCACACGACCCCGTCGATCCGCCCGTACCGCGCGAGCGCCGTGTCCACGATCCGCTGCCCGCCCGCCATCGTGGAGATGTCGTCGGCGACGGCCACCGCCTCGCCGCCCGCCGCCTCGATCTCCTTGACGACGGACTGCGCTATCTCGCTGCTCGGCTCGCCGCCCTCGATGGAGACGCCGTAGTCGTTGACGACGACTCTCGCCCCCTCGGCCGCCGCCGCGAGTGCGACCGCCCTCCCGATGCCGCGCCCGGCCCCCGTCACGGCGACCACTTTGCCTGCCAAGAAGTTCCCCATGCCCGGACCCTTCCCACGGTTTCTGACGGACCGTTAGATTTTATGGGTCATCAGGTCCACGAACACAAGCCCCGGGAGGCCCCGTGTCACTGCCGGCCGAGTTCCACGAGATCGCCGAGCGGGTCAACAACTGGGGCCGCTGGGGTGCCGACGACGAGATCGGCACGCTCAACCTGATCACCGACGCGGTCGTACGCGAGGCGGTCGCCGCCGTCCGCACCGGGCTGCGCATCCCGCTCGCGCTCCCCCTCCAGCAGGACGGCGTCCAGAGCGGACTGATCCCGGGGCGGATCAATCCGCTGCACACCATGGTCCAGATCAATCAGGAGCTCTTCGGCCCCGGCACCGTCGCCACCAGCGACGACACAGCCGTCCTGAGCCTGCAGACGGCCACCCACTGGGACGCCCTCACCCACGCCTCGCACTCGGGGAAGATCTACAACGGCCGCCCGGCCGCCACGATCACCGCGCACGGCGGCGCGCAGTTCAGCGGGATCGACAAGGCGCCGCACATCGTCTCGCGCGGGGTGCTGCTCGATGTGGCGCGCGCACACGGCACGGACAGGCTGCCCGGCGACCATGCCGTCACCCCCGAGGACCTGGACGCGGCCGAGGAACTGGCAGGAGTCGGGGTCAGGGCCGGTGACATCGTGCTCGTACGGACGGGGCAGGTGCAGGCCTATCTGGCGGGCGACAAGCATGCGTATGCCTATCCATCGCCCGGTCTCTCGATCAGGACGCCCGAGTGGTTCCGTGCGCGCGATGTCGCGGCGGTCGCCAATGACACCCTGACCTTCGAGATCTTCCCGCCCGAGATCGAGGATCTGTGGCTGGGGGTGCATGCGCTGGACCTGGTCGAGATGGGCATGCTGCAGGGCCAGAACTGGAACCTGGAAAAGTTGTCCACAGCCTGTGCGGAAGAGAAGCGGTACAGCTTCCTGCTCTCCGCGATGGCGGAACCGTTCGTCGGCGCGACCGGCACCCCGGTCGCCCCGGTCGCCGTTCTCTGAAGGGGGCTCGGGCCGGCGCCGTACCGCAATCCGGACCGACCGCTTCAGCCTTTATGCGCGATGCGTGATGACTCGTGACGGCTCGTACGCCTCGCGGTCCGCATCCGCCGCGCCCGGTGCGCCATGAACACCTTGCACGCTCTGCACGACCGGGTGCACCGGCACCACCTGGATCACCGGGGCGCCCCGGTCGACCTCGCACCAGATGCGCTTCCCGGCACCCTCCGGCTGCCAGCCCCAGCGGTCCGCGAGGCCGTCGACGAGCTCCAGGCCCCGGCCGCCGGTGTCCTCACCCGCCGCGTGGCGCTGCTGCGGCGGACGACAGCTGGTGTCGGCCACCTCGACCCGCACGGTCCCGGCCGTCCCCGCCGTTTCCGCCGTGCCGAACAGCATGCGCAGCACGGCCGGACAGCCGGTGTGGACGACCGCGTTGGTGACCAGCTCCGAGATCAGCAGGATGAGCGTCTCGGCCAGCGGCTCGTCGTCTCTTATCCCGGACCCGACCAGTCTCGATCGCGCCCATCTACGGGCCCTCCCGACCTCCGCGGGATCCGGCCCGACCTCCAGCTGAACCTGAAGCACCTGCACCGCTCACACCATCCGAACCGGCGGACACATCGCCTCGCGCCTCCTCAGGGTCACGGAACGTGATTCCCTTACGAGACAGCATGGTTGACGTACAGTCACCGCAACAAGCGCTTCGGGCATATTCCAGCGCGAAGGAGTACGCGTGATGCATACTGTGCGACGCGCGCTGCGGGGAGTCGAACAGAGGCGCATCGAGGCCGCGGGAGTCGTCTCCCGGGCAGGCCCGGCGCTTCTGCGTGGAATGCGAGCAGGGCACCTCTTCCGGACCGGAGTCGCCGCACGGGCAACATCCGGATCATCCGATTCCAGAACCTCTCGCATCCCACGGAGCGTACCCGAGCCCGGCGCCGACTCCACCCCGTGACGAATCACGCAAAGGACACAAGCCGGCATCGGAACCCGCCGACTCCACTGCGTAACTCCGCAGCGTGAGGCTCAGCGGCCCGCCTGTCACCTGCGTGCGCCCCGCATCCACCCGCCGTCGCCCGCCCGAAGCCTCCACGGAACCCATGCGCAATCAGCACAGGTCGGCTGCAAGCGCCTCCTCGGCCGCCGCTGCCGTCAGCCACTGCCCGGACCGCAGCCACGCCCTCTTGAGGTGCAGATGGACATCTGCCTCCCAGGTGAAGCCCATTCCGCCGTGCACTTGAAGGCAGTCGCGCGCATTGCGGACCGCCGCGTCGTCGGCGAGCAGTTTGGCGCCCGCGATCTCGGCCCGGTCCGCGGTCACGGCCGCCGCGTAGACGGCGCTGCGGGCCAGCTCGGCGCGGACCAGCATCCCGGCGCACAGGTGTTTGACCGCCTGGAAGGACCCGATCGGCGATCCGAACTGTTCACGTTCACCGGCGTGTTGGACGGCCATCTCGGTCGTACGGGCGGCGCTGCCGAGCTGTTCGGCGGCGGCGAGCAGGGCTCCCTCGTCGCGCAGCCGCGCCCCGCCGGACAGGAGCTCGCCGGGCCCGACGGGGCCCGTGACCCGCCACAGGGGCGTGAACGGGTCGAGCGACCGCAGAGGCCTGGCGGCCTCCCGTACGACATCCCGCAGCGCCCCGCCGGTCATGACCCGCGCCTCTCCCGGCCCGAGTACGAGCAGGCCGTCCGCATCCCCCAGGTGCCCCACCGGCTGCCCCGCGTCCAGCACCGCGACCACCGTCTCGCCCTCCGCCGCCCCCTTCACCGCACCGGCGGCGAGGTGGGTGGCGATCAGCGGTCCGGGCAACAGCGACCGCCCCGCCTCCTCGAAGAGGAGGACCGATTCGGGCAGCCCGAGCCCGACACCGCCCTCCGTCTCCGGCAGCCGCAGCGCGAAGAACCCGGCCTCGCCGAGCTCCCGCCACAGGGCCCGGTCGATGCCCGTGCCGCCGTCGAGAGCCGCTCGCATCCGGTCCCTGCCGAAGCGTCCGGCGAGGAGTTCCCGCACCCCCGCCCGCAGGGCCCGCTGGTCGTCCGAGAGCTGGAAGTCCACAGCCCGCTCACCGCCCCTTCGGCAGGCCGAGGATCCGCTCGGCGACGATGTTCCGCTGGATCTGCGAGGTACCCGCGGCGATGGTGTACGAGAGCGAGGAGAGCCGGTCCACGGCCCACTCCCGGTCCAGATCGGCCGCGTCCGCGCCGAGCACCTCGGCGGCCGCCTCGTACAGCTCCTGGCGGGCGTGCGAGTAGCGCAGCTTGAAGACCGAGCCGCCGGTGCCCGGGACACCCCCGCTGCTCTGCGCCTCGCTGACGTTCCACTGGGTGAGCCGCCACAGTGCCCGGAATTCGGCGTTCAGCCTGCCCAGCCTGCGGCGCAGGACCGGGTCGTCCCAGCGGCCGTTCGCCTGCGCCTCGGCTGCCAGGGCGGCCAGGGTGCGGCGGCAGGCGACGACCTCGCCGACGAATGCCGTACCGCGTTCGAAGGAGAGGGTGACCATGGTGACCCGCCAGCCGTCGTTCTCCGCGCCGATGCGGTGGGAGACCGGCACCCGCACCTCGTCGAGGAACATCTCGGCGAATTCGGTGGACCCGGCGAGCGTGCGCAGCGGGCGGACGGTGACGCCGGGAGCGTCCATCCTCATCGCGAGCCAGCTGATCCCGCGATGCCTGGGCGCCGTCGGGTCCGTACGCACGAGCAGCTCGCACCAGTCGGCGACCTCCGCGTGCGAGGTCCAGATCTTCTGCCCGCTCACCACGTAGTGGTCGCCGTCGCGCACCGCACGGGTCCGCAACGAGGCGAGGTCCGAGCCGGCGTCCGGCTCGCTGAACCCCTGGCACCAGATCTCGTCGCCGCGCAGCACCGGTGGCAGCCAGCGCGCCCGCTGTTCGGCCGTGCCCTCGGCCGCGATCGTGGGCCCGGCGTGCAGCAGCCCGACGAAGTTCGCGCCGACGTACGGGGCGCCGGCCTTCTCGGTCTCCTCCAGGAAGATCAGATGCTGGGTCGGGGTGGCGCCCCGCCCGCCCGCGTCGGCGGGCCAGTGCAGGCCCGCGTAGCCCGCGTCGTACAGCATCCGCTGCCAGGCGGTGTCGTATGCGCGGCGCCCGGGCCAGTCGTCGGGGCCGGGCTTCGCGGGCAGTGACGGCAGCACGGCGGCCAGCCACTCACGCAGCCGTGCCCGGAACTCCTCCTCGGCCTCCGTGTACGCGAGATCCACCGCGCGCCTACTTGTCCAGGTCCAGATCGAGCATCCGGATCGCGTTTCCGCGCATCAGTTTGTAGACGGTCTCGTCGTCCAGTCCCTTGACGTGGTCGAGGGCGACCTCCTTGGTGTGCGGGAAGGTCGAGTCGACGTGCGGGTAGTCGGTCTCGAAGGTGGCGTTGTCCCGTCCGACCACATCGAGCGAGGCGACGCCGTGCTTGTCGCGGAAGAAGCAGCAGAACATCTGCCGGTAGTAGTACGTGGACGGCGGCTCGGGAATCAGATCGCGCACCCCGCCCCAGGCCCGGTGCTCCTCCCAGACGTCGTCGGCGCGCTCCAGGGCGTAAGGGATCCAGCCCATCTGGCCCTCGCTGTAGGCGAGCTTCAGCCGTGGGAACTTCACCAGCACCCCGCTGAACAGGAAGTCCATCATCGAGGCCATGGCGTTGTTGAAGGAGAGGCTGGCCTGTACGGCGGGCGGGGCATCGGGCGAGGCGGCGGGCATCTGCGAGCTGGACCCGATGTGCATGTTGACGACCGTGCCGGTCTCCTGGCAGACCGCGAAGAACGGGTCCCAGTAGCCGGTGTGGATCGACGGCAGTCCGAGGTAGGTGGGGATCTCGGAGAAGGTCACCGCCCGCACCCCGCGCGCCGCGTTCCGCTCGATCTCCGCCACCGCCAGGTCGATGTCCCAGAGCGGGATGATGCAGAGCGGGATGAGCCGGCCGCCGCTGTCGCCGCACCACTCCTCCACCATCCAGTCGTTGTAGGCGCGGACGCACGCCAGCGCTACTTCTTTGTCCTGCGCCTCGGCGAAGGTCTGGCCGCAGAAGCGCGGGAAGGTGGGGAAGCAGAGGCTCGCCTCGACATGGTTGAGGTCCATGTCCTTGAGGCGCTCGGCCGGGTCCCAGCAGCCGCGCCGCATCTCGGCGCGGGTGATCCCCTCCAGCGTCATGTCGTCGCGGTCGAAGCCGACGGCGGCGATGTTCCGCTTGTACGGGAACTTGAGGTCCTCGTAGATCCACCAGTCGGTCGGCGGCCCGTCCGGGTCCATCGTGATGACGTACTTGCCCCCTGTGTACGCCAGCTCGCCGATGCCCGCGGTGAGCGGCTGCGGGCCGCGCTCGCGGTATTTGGCGGGCAGCCAGGTCGAGAAGAGGTGCGGCGGCTCGATCACATGGTCGTCGACGCTGACGATCCGAGGCAGTTCCGTCATGGTGTCCCCTTCGGCGCACACTGCACGCATCTGATGGTTCGTCAGATTCGGTTTCGGCACTCAGGCTAGCCCCGCACCCCTGGACCGACAAGGCGCAGCGCTCTACGCTCTCGACATGATCTGACTACCCGTCAGTTACGAGGGAACGGGGAACGCAGTGAACGAGACCGCACACGCCCTGGGCGCATCGGGCACCTTCTGGGAACTCATCGAGCGCCGGGCCGCACTGACCCCGGACCGCCCCGTCCTGATCCAGGACGACCGCACCCTCACCTTCGGCGAGCTGCGCAGCCGCTGCGAGCGGGTCGCGGCCGGGCTGTGGGGGATGGGCGTGCGCCCCGGCAGCGTGGTCGCCTGGCAGCTGCCGACCCGGATCGAGACGGTGCTGCTGTCGTTCGCGCTGACCCGGATCGGGGCCGTGCAGTCGCCCGTCATCCCGTTCTACCGGGACCGCGAGGCGGGGTTCGCCCTGCGCGAGTCGAAGGCCGGCTTCTTCGCCGTGCCGGGTGCCTGGCGCGGCTTCGACCACACGGCGATGGCGCACCGGCTGGCCGCGGAGGCCGAGCATCCGCCGCTGGTCTTCGAGGCGTACGAGTCACTGCCGGACGGCGACCCGTCCGTACTGCCACCGCCGCCCGCCGACGGGACGGGGGTGCGCTGGATCTACTGGACCTCGGGCACCACCTCCGACCCGAAGGGGGTCCTCCACACCGACCGCAGCCTGATCGCGGGAGGCTCCTGCCTGGCCCACGCGCTGCGTCTGTCGGCGGACGACGTCGGTTCGGTGGCCTTCCCGTTCGCCCATGTCGGCGGGCCGGACTATGCGGTGATGCTGCTGCTGTACGGCTTCCCGGCAGTCCTCTTCGAGCACTTCGCGATGCCTGACGCGCTGGAGGGGTACCGGCGCCACGGGGTGACGGTCGCCGGCGGGTCCACGGCGTTCTACTCGATGTTCCTGGCCGAACAGCGCAAGGCCCCGGACCGGATGCTGATCCCCACCCTGCGGCTGCTGGCGGGCGGCGGGGCGCCGAAACCGCCGGAGATCTACCACTCGGTGGTACGCGAGATGGGCATCCAGCTCACCCACGGCTACGGCATGACCGAGGTCCCCATGATCACGATGGGCGCCCCCGACGACACGGCGGAACACCTCGCCGAGACGGAGGGGCGCCCGCCCGAGGGCATGGAGATACGGATCACCGACGAGGACGGCAAGCCACTGCCGTACGGCACGGACGGCGAGGTACGGCTCCGTGGGGAGGCCGTCTGCAAGGGTTATCTGAACCCCGAGGCGTCAGCGGCGGCCTTCGACGCGGACGGGTTCCTGATCACCGGCGATGTCGGCCATGTCGAGGCGAGCGGGCATCTGGTGCTCACCGGGCGGCTGAAGGACATCATCATCCGCAAGGGCGAGAACATCTCAGCCAAGGAGATAGAGGACCTGCTGCACCGGCACCCGGGCGTCGGGGACGTGGCGGTGATCGGGCTTCCGGACCCGGAGCGCGGCGAACGCGTCTGCGCGGTCGTGGAACAGCCGGCGGGCGCCGCCCCCCTGACCCTGCCGGAAATCACCGGCTACCTGCGGGCGGAGGGGCTCTCCGTGCACAAGCTGCCGGAACAGCTGGAGGTGGTGGCGGCGCTGCCGCGCAACGAGGCGCTGCGGAAGATACTGAAGTACCGGCTGCGGGAGCGGTTCTCCACCCCCGGCCCGCCCGGCGTTCGAGGGCACCTCATGGGCCCGTCCGGCGACTGAGGACGATCGGCCGCCGGACCGACCGGCTACGCGTCCGGCGCGATCACCGTGAAATAGGCGGCGAGCGCCGCCACCGCCTCGTTCTCGCCGACCTTGCCGTCCTGGTCCGCGTCCAGGTTCCGCGCCGCGAAAGCCGCCGTCTCCGCGCTCGCGCCCAGCACCCTCAGTGCTCGCTGCACGGCGGGTACGGAGGCCGCGCCCTCGTTGTCCTGGTCCGCCACGGCGAGCGCGGCGTGCAGGAAGGGGCGGGCGATCTCCGCGAAGCGTTCCGGGTTGTCGCGCAGCCGCTTCACGGCCCCGCCCACGAACTCCTCACGGGTGACCCGCTGGTCCCCGTCGACATCGGCGATGCCCGCCATGCCCTGCCAGAAGGCCTCGGCCCCGATGTAGAGCGCCTGGCCCTTGTCGCAGCGGGCCGTCGTACCGAACTCGGTGAGCAGACGGGCCGCGGCGGCACTGAAATCCGCGCGATCGATGTATCCGTTGCCGTCCTGGTCGAAGGCGGCGAAGCGGAGGGCGATCTTGCGCTCATACTCTGCGCTGTCCATGCGGGGAGCCTACGGCGCCGACAGACGTCACGTGCCACTTACGCGCGCCACCGGTGTTACAACCTGGTCATGGACCGGCTTCACGCCGAGAGCGGGCGGGCCCCGTCGTCGACGGCCGCGTACCGGTCGGGGTAGACGTCGAAGAGACGGCGTACCCCGAGGGCGGCGAGCACCCGGTTGACGTGGGAGCCCTCTTCCGCGCCGCGGGCCGGCAGGATCAGCCGCAGCCGGCCCCCGCAGGAACGCATCAGACGGCGGGCCGCGATCAGTACGCCGACGCCGCTGGAATCGCAGAACAGGACCTCGGAGAGGTCGAGCACCACATCGTGGCGGCCGACGGCGACCGCGTCGTGGACGGACTGGCGCACGAGGGGCGACGTCACCAGATCCAGTTCGCCCCGTATGCGCAGTACGGTCCAGTCGCCCTGCACGGTCTCGGCCACTTTCAGTGGCGTCCGGGAACGTTCCTGGGTGAGCCGCGGTGCGTGGGTGGTTGCAGCCGGTGGGTGGTTTCCACGAGGGCAAGGATTCCTCACGCGACTGGGCCTCTCGTTGCGGGGATTCCGACGTTCCGGAAGTTTCCGTTCCTCCTCGCGGCTGCCCCCGCCGCAGCCCTATGAAACACCGAGCCGCCCGGCGGGACACAATCGGGACCGTCGTCGGTGGATGGCGCATTCCCTACCATCCCAGGCCTCATCAGGGGCGTACTTGCCGTAAAGGGCGTGCATCGTCGGTGCCGCCGACTACATTCGATGTGACGAGGGGAACAGGGCTGGGGGTCGTATGTCGAAGAACGCACCACCCCGCTGGGACCGCAAGATGCAGCAGCGGCTGGCGCGCGGTGAGGCGGCTGCTCTCGGCGAGCTCTACGACCGGTTCGCCTCGCTCGTGCACAGCCAGGCCCACCGGATGCTCGACGACGAGACCGCCGCCGATCTGGTGACCCGCGAGGTCTTCGGCTACGTCTGGGAGAACCCGAACGCGTACGACCCGAAGCAGGGCTCGATGCGGTCCTGGGTGGCCCGGCTCACGCACCGCCAGTCCGTGCGGCGGCTGCGCGAGGAGGACGGCCTCCCGGGCGGTACGGACGAGGGGACCGGGGCCGCGGACCGGTCCGATCTGGAGGAGCGGGTGCGCCGGGCCACGGCCGCGGCCCGCGCCGATTACATCGTGGCGTCCATGCCCGCCCCGCTGCGGGCCGCACTGGAGCTCGCGTACATCCAGCGCCGGGACTACCGGCAGACGGCGGCCGACCTCGGGGTCACCGAGGACGAGGCCCGCCGCCGGCTGCGGCTCGGGCTGCAGCTGCTCTCCACCGCGCACACCCGTCCGCTGGAGGGGTCGTCGCCGCCCGGATACGGACGGCCGCTGTGACCGGTGACGACGACTCGAACGAACGCGAGGGGGACGGACGCGACGACGAGATGCGGAGCGCGCCGCGCATACCGGGACCCCGGGCCGCCGCGGACGACTTCGACCTCGACGCCTTCCCCCTGCCGCCGCCCGTGCCCGCGACCGAGCCCGAGGAGCCGCGGCCGGCCCCGCAACCGCCGACACCGGAACCGGAATCTGCCGCGGCACCACCGGCCCCTTCCGGCCCGCCCGCCGCACCGGCGCTGGTGCTGCCCCATCGCGTCCTCAAGGCCCTCCTCGGCGCCTGGGCCCTGGCCGCCTGCTCGGCGGAGGAGACCGAGGCCGTCGAGGCACATCTGACCGTGTGCGCCGCGTGCGCGGACGAGGCCCTGCGGCTGCGCGACGCGGTCGGCCTGTTGCAGACCGACCGCAGCCTGGATCTCGATCCGGCGCTGCGTTCCCGGGTGATCGACGCCTGTCTGAGCCGCCGTCCGGCCAACATCCCGGTGCCGCACTGGGCCGCCCCGTACGACGCGGAGACCGCGCGGCTCGACGCGCTGCTGCGTGACATCGGCGGCTCGGAGTGGCACGCACCGGTGCGGCTGAAGTGGTTCGAGGGCGAGCGCGCGGTCAATCGCAAGACGACGGTCGCGGGCGTCATCGGCCACCTCATGACCGTCGACGGGCTGGTCGGCACCGCCCTCGGCATGGACGTACAGCTCGGCGACGGCGCCTCGGGCCGGGGCGTCGACTGGCCGCTCTCGCCCGGTGCACGCACGGAGAAGTACTGGTCGGGAACCCGGCGGCCACTCACCCGCGCAATCCGCGGGCCCTGGCGCGAGCAGAGCCACGCCCTCATCCGTACGGTGTCCTTCGCCGGCCGCAAAGTCGCCGAACTCTCCGTCTCGTACGGGGACTTCGCCCTACCGATGCACGACTCGCTGCTGGACCGGGCCTTCGAATGCTGGGTGCACGGCGGCGACATCGCGGAGGCGGTGGACTATCCCTACGAGGCGCCCTCGGCCGCCCATCTCAACCGGATGATCGACCTGGCGGCCCGGCTCCTTCCGGCGGCTCTTGCCGAGCGCCGCGGGTCGGGGCCGGCCGGGCCGGCCCGCCATCTGGTGACGGCCGGTTCACCGGGCCGTTCGCTGCATCTGGAGGTCGAGGGCTCGGGCGGCGGGGACTGGTACATCCCGCTGGACTCCCCGGCCGCGGTCGGCTCGCCCGCGCACGCGGTGGCGCAGGTCGCGCTGGACAGCGTCGAGTTCTGCCAGCTGGTGGCCGGGCATGTGCCGCCGGTGGAGGCTGCGGCCGGTCAGCAGGGCGACCGTGAGGCGATCCGCGACGTGCTGTTCGCGGCCGCGTCGCTGAGCCGGCTCTAGGTCCGTCCTGTCGTCGGACTGCCGCCGTCCGCCGTGGGCGACGGCGGCAGTCCGACGACAGGACCTGTGCCGGGCCCGCAAAGTCCCGCCCGGCCCGCGTCCTACGAGAAGATCACCGTGCGGCGCCCGTTGAGCAGGATGCGGCGCTCCGCGTGCCACTTCACCGCCCGCGCCAGCGCCCGGCACTCCACATCGCGGCCGACGGCGACCAGCTGGTCCGGCGTGACGCCGTGGCCCACCCGCTCGACCTCCTGCTCGATGATCGGCCCCTCGTCGAGGTCGGCCGTCACATAGTGCGCCGTCGCACCGATCAGCTTCACACCACGGGCGTGCGCCTGGTGGTACGGCTTCGCGCCCTTGAAGCTCGGCAGGAAGGAGTGGTGGATGTTGATGATCCGGCCGCTCAGCTGCTTGCACAGATCGTCCGAGAGGACCTGCATGTAGCGGGCGAGGACGACCAGTTCGACGTTCTCCTCGCGGACCAGATCCAGCAGCTCCGCCTCCGCGGCGGCCTTGTTCTCCTTGGTCACCGGGATGTGCCGGAAGGGAACGTCGTACGAGGCGACGAGCTCGGCGAAGTCCGTGTGGTTGGAGACGACGGCGGCGATCTCGATCGGCAGCGCCTCGATCCGGGAGCGGAACAGCAGGTCGTTGAGGCAGTGCCCGAACTTGCTGACCATCAGCACGACCCGCATCCGCTCCGAGGAGCGGTGGATCTGCCAGTCCATCCGGAAGGAGTCGCCGATCGCGGCGAAGCTGGCCCGCAGCTTCTCCACGGTCACCGGGCTGTGCGCCGAGAAGTGGACACGCATGAAGAACAGACCCGTGTCGTGGTCGCCGAACTGCTGACTGTCCTCGATATTGCAGCCGGTCATGAAGAGATAGCTCGACACGGCGTGCACGATGCCCTGTTTGTCCGGGCAGGAGAGCGTGAGGACGTACTGCTCCGGGGTGGTCTCAGCAGGCTGCGGCGCGGTCATCCCCGTAGCGTGCCACACCGGACCGCTGTCAGGCCGTCCTGGTCATGATGCGGAGCACATCCAGGGAGCGCGGCGGGGCGTCCGGGTCGTCGCCGTCATTGGTGGCGAGCAGCACATGGGCCTCGCGGGCGGCCCGTACGGCCTCCGGCCAGCCGTGGTGCTCCAGATACGCCGACACGGGGGCGTCCGCGCCGACCTGGTGCATGATGCGCAGCACCCGGAGCACGGCGACGTCGACGAGGGCGGACTCGCCGGAGTCGCGGAAGATCGTCCCGACGTATTTCTCGGCGGACCAGTTGTCCAGCCAGGTGTCCTCGACCAGGCGGTACACGGCGTCGGTGACGTCGCCGTACCCTTCCTGTCCGGCCAGCCAGCACTCGTGGTGGAAAACGGGGTCGGAGAGCATGTGCAGCGCCGAGCGCACGTTGCTGCGCCAGCGCCACCAAGGCATGTCATTCAGCGGCATGCCGCCCATGGTGGAGGAGCGACGGCCGCGACGGGAAGTGTTCTCCGAACCTTGCTGCACGGTTGTCGATCGTACGTTCCCTTCCCGGCTCCCCGCACAGGCCCCCGTAATTCACCCGGATGTCACCGAGCGTTGTACCAAGCACACAGCAGCGTTACCCCACGGGCGGAAATGTGCATGTCTATGACCGGACGGCGACGCCTCACCTCCCCCCGCCCCTACAAGCTCCTCACAAGTACGGCGGCGGTCGGGGCGTTGCTGGTCACCGGCTGCGGTGCGCTCCCTGGGGCTTCGGGGGACTCCAGGGAGCCCCTCACCGTCGTGACGTGGGCCCCGGGCGGCGCCACGGAACCGGACACGGCGAACATGGCGGGCATGACCGCCATGGCGCGCACGTACGCCCGCTGGGTCAACAACAGCGGCGGGCTCGACGGACACAAGCTGCGCGTCGTCACCTGCGACGAGCAGGACACCTCGCTCGGCGCGGCAAACTGCGCCCGGCTGGCCGTCAAGGAGCAGGCGGTGGCGGTCGTCGGCTCGTACAGCCGGCACGGGTCCTCGTTCATGGCGCCGCTGGAGACCGCCCAGATCCCCTACATCGGCGGCTACGGCGCCTCCGACGAGGAGTTCAGCAGCTACGTCTCCTACCCCGTCAACGGCGGCCAGCCGGCACTGCTCGCGGGCAACGCCCAGCAGCTCGCCCGCAGTTGCGAGCGGGTTTCCGTGGTGCGGCCCGACACCCTGGCCGGCGACGACCAGGCCTGGCTCCTCAAGACCGGACTCACCGAGGCCCGTCGTCCCGAGCCCGCCGACATCCGGGCGGCGGAGTCGGCCACTTCGTACGACAAGGACGCCGAGCGGGCGCTCCAGGCGGCGGGGACGAGCGGCGGCTGTGTGACAAGTGTGCTCGGGGAGAGTACGGAGACGTTCTTCGACTCCTTCCGCCGGCTCGAACCGTCGTACGGGAGCGTAGGGATCTCGTCCGTACTCGGCAGTGTCGGGCAGCCGCTGATCGACAGCACCGGCGGCCGGAACAGCCCGTTCGAGGGGGCGTACCTCACCGGCTGGTACCCGGAATCGGGCGACGCCCGCTGGGACCTGATGCGGGAGGTGATCCGTAAGCACGCCTTCGGCGACAACCGGATCGACCCGGACGACACGGGCGTCCAGACCACGTGGATCGCGTACACCGTGCTGAACGAACTCGTGAAGTCGATCGACGCCCCGGAGATCACCGCCTGGAAGCTCACCTCCGCCCTCAACCACGGCACCCCCGTCGACACCGGCGGCCTCACTCCGGTGCTGCGCTGGCGCTTCACGGACATGCTCGGATCGTCCGCGTATCCACGTGTCGTGAACACCAGGGTGACGTTTCAGGTGGTGCGTGACGGGCGGCTCGTCGCGGACAAGAAGGGGTTCGTGGACGTGACGAAGACTCTGTCGGATGCGAGCGCGAAGGGGTGAGGTACCGGGGGCCGTGCCCCCGGACCCCCTCTCCTCAATCGCCGGAGGGGCCCGATACCGAGCCCCGGGTCAGAGCTCGGTCGCCGCATGCCGGGTCAGCCCGTACTTCGACGCGATCGAGTTCCACAGCCCCGACGCCTCCTGCTTCGCCTTGCTCGCCTCGCCGCTCTTCACGTTGGCTTGCTGGAACTCGGAGGTCGTCCGGGCCTTGCCGTGCTTGCAGACCTTCTTGCCGTTCTTGGCCTGGCCCGCCCACGCGGCGTAGTGCTCGTCGGCGGCGGCGGACGCCTGCCAGGCCTTGGTGAGGGAGGCGGTCAGCCGCTCGTGGTCCGGCAGCTTGTCGACAGTCAGCCCCTGGAGCCGGGTCACCAGATCACGGCGTTGCTGGGCGGCGCCTTTCAGATCGGTCACGGCCTGGTCCAGGTCGGTGCAGCTCTTGGTCTTCTCGACGGCCCCGATGACCGCGGCGCGGCTGTTGTTGCTGTCCGCCAGCAGCTTGTCGAGCGCCTCGGCCTGCGGCTTCGCCGGATCGGCCTCGGGCTGCGCGGAAGGCCGACCGGCGGATGAACCGGCGGCGGCCACCGGCTGCTTGTTGTCCGCGCCCTTGTCGTCGCCACCGCTCATCAACGCGCCCGCGCCGAGGCCGACGACGGCGCAGCCGACGACGACCGCAGCGATGAGCTTGACGTGCGCCCGCTTCTTGGGCTGCCCGGTCCGCCCCTGCGGACCCTCGTCCACGGGCTGGTACTGGGGCTGCGGGGCCCGTGGGGGCTGATGGGCGCCCTGGTGCTGCTGCGCGGGGTCGATCCGGGGCATCTGCTGGGTGGCGCCCGCATGCCCGTCGTTGCGGAACAGGTTGTCGAACTCGGCGGGAGGCTGCCGTTCGCCGGGGGTCCCGGGCCTGATGCCGTACGGGGCGCCACCGGGGACCGGCGGGATGAACTGGGTCGCTTCGGCGTCGCCGCCGTGCGCAGGCGCCTGGGGCTGCTGGTACGCCTGCGGCTGCGGCGCTCCGTGGTCGAGGAACTGGGTGGCCTCCGCCGGGCTCTCCGGCGGCAGCCCGCCCGGCGCGGGCCCGGCGGGCACCGGCGCGATGTACTGCGTGGCGTCCGCGTCCCCGCCCATGCCGGGCACGGCCTCGGGCGGCAACGGCTGCGCGTACGGCTGCTGGGGCTGCTGGGGCTGTGCGGGAGGCAGCGGCTGGGCCTGCGGCTGTCCGTATGCCTGCGGCTGGCCGTACGCCTGCGCCGGCTGCCCCTGCCCGTACGCGCCCTGCCCGTACGCGCCGTGCCCCTGAGCCTGTGCCTGTGGCTGCGACGAGGCGTCCTGGTGCGCCGACTGCGGCCCCCAGGGCTGCCCCCACGGCTGGCCGCCCGCCGGGGCGCCCTGATCCGCAGGCCCCCCCGGTATCCAGGGCTCGCCGCCACCCGCGGGCAGCACGACACCTTCGTGCGCGGGCCGTACAGCAGGGAGCTGCTGCTCGTCACCCTGTCCGCTCTGCGTCACCGGGACTCCTACGTGTAAACCTACGGAATCGTCGGCTCACGCTATCGGGTGGTTGCCACCCTTCGCCAAGCGCGTGATGTCACTCACCGCCCCTTCACAGGCGCTGTAACATCCAGCGCTCTCAAGACGCAGTTAAGGGGCGCTCCGTCGCACTCCACCGGTCGGACCCTCTCACGCCGCCTGGAGTTCCAGCCGCGCCCCGAACTCCCGCACCGCCGGCTCGTCCCCGTAGGGCATCAGCCGCTGCTGCAGATCGTCCAGATACTCCACTCCCCGGCTGGAGCGCACCGACCCCAGCAGCTCCATCGCCCGCGTGCCCGTGTGGCAGGCCTGCTCCACCTCGCGCAGCTGGACCTGGGCCGTGGCGAGAAGTACCAGGCCGATGCCGCGGCGGCGGGCCCGGGACTCCGGGTGGCCGTCCAGGGACTCCTTCGCCCGGCGGGCGGCCGCCTCGGCCTGCCCGAGGTCACGGTGACAGTGCGCCAGCTCGTCGGCGAGATAGGCGTGGTCGAAATGGGCGATCCAGTCGGGGTCGTCCCCGGTGCCCGATTCGGCATTCTCCATGGCCGTCAGCGCCCGGCCCGTCACCGCCTGACAGGTGCGGGCGTCGCCGAGCAGGGCGTGCCCGCGCGCCTCCGCCGCGTAGAACATCGCCTCCGCCCTCGGGGTGACACGCCCGCGCGCGCCCTCCTGTGCGGCCCGTGCCAGCTGGGCGATCTCCCGCGGATTGCCGAGCTGCGCGGCAAGGTGGCTCATCGACGCGGCCAGTACGTAACCCCCGTACGCCCGGTCGCCCGCCGCCTGCGCCAGGCGCAGCGCCTGGATGTAGTAGCGCTGGGCGAGCCCCGGCTGGCCCGTGTCGACCGCCATGTACCCGGCGAGTTCGGTGAGCCGCGCGACCGCCGCGAACAGCTGCCGCCCGACCGATTCGCGGTACGCCCCCGAGAGCAGCCCGGAGACCACGCTGTTCAGGTAGTGCACCAGGACCGGCCGCACATGTCCGCTGCCGAACCGGTGGTCGAGGTCGACGAGCGCGGCCGTCATCGCCCGCACCGCCTCCACGTCCGACGTCCCGACGCGGGCTCCGGCGGCCCGGGCCACCTGCGGGTCGGCGCCGGTGATCAGCCAGTCGCGGCTGGGCTCGACCAGCGCCGACGACGCGATCGTCGAACCGGACAGGAAGTCGCGGCGGCCGACATCGCTGCGCCACAGCTCACAGACCTGCTCGATCGCCCCGATCACGGTCGGGGCGAACTGCAGGCCGACGCCGGACGCCAGATTCTTGCCGTTGGCCATGCCGATCTCGTCGATCGTGACCGTACGGCCGAGCTTGCGCCCGAGCGCCTCGGCGATGATTCCCGATGCCCTGCCGCGTGGTTGCTGTCCACGCAGCCAACGGGCCACGGAGGTCTTGTCGTAACGCAGATCGAGCCCGCGCTCCGCGCCGACCATGTTGACGCGGCGGGCGAGGCCGGCGTTGGAGCATCCGGCTTCCTGAATGAGCGCCTGGAGCCGTTCGTTCGGCTGGCGGGCGACGAGAGGCCTGGCTGCCATGTTTCCCCCTGAGGCCGCAGTGATCGATGAGCGGATCACTGCCCGGCTAATACACGGAAAATGCACACATTCATCGTGTTCATCACGTACGACGTGTTCCTTGTCATTCATGTCGGCATATGACAGAGGCCGACCGTTCCGGAGTTGCCCCTAAATGGCTACCCGCCCGATCGGGCACCGCTTCACGCGCGCCCCCACCCATGCATCCATGCGCCCCGCATGCCGGATCGATGAGCTCTGACCACACCCGCCACGCCCGTAACCCCATGTGAGGGCGGTAGTTGTGCTGTTCGTGGAAGAGCCCATCGGAGTCGAAGAGCCCATCGGAGTCATGGAAGCCGCGAAGAACCCCCTGCAGCGGAACGAGCAACTGCTCGACGCCGCGGTGCGGTACGCGGACGAGCGGCACTGGGACGTGTGCCCCGGCACCTGGCTGGAGGCGGCGGAGGGAGCCGAGCGGTGCTCGTGCGGCGACGCCGGCTGCGCCTCGCCCGGCGCGCACCCCGCCGGACCCGACTGGGCGGGCCGGGCGACCGGCAGCGGTACCGCGGCCCGCCGGATGTGGTCCAAGCACCCCGGGGCGTCGATCCTGTTGCCCACCGGTCGCTCCTTCGACGCGATCGACGTACCGGAGTCCGCCGGCTTCCTCGCCCTGGCCCGCATGGAGCGGATGGACGTACCGCTCGGACCCGTCACCCGCACCCCCGACCGGCGGATGTTCTTCTTCGTCCTGCCGGGCACGGCGGCCGACGTGGACGATCTGGTACGGAAGTTGGGCTGGCGGGCAGTCGCGATCGACCTCGTCGGCCGCGGCGACGGCCACTACGTGACGGGGCCGCCGACCCGGGTCGGCGGACGCGGGGCGGTGCAGTGGGCCCGCCGTCCCACATCCGCCAACCGGTGGCTGCCGGACGCCAAGGAGCTCATCAGCCCGCTCGCCTACGCCTGCGCAAGGGAAGCAGCCGACGCACGAGCACGCCTCTCCTGAGCTGCCCTTTCGTAGGCTGTCCCCGTACACGGGGACACCGAAAGGCTTACATCATGCAGGACCGGACAGAGACCGACAGAGCAGTGCGGGCGGGAGAAGCGGGAGAGGCGGGCGGAGCTCCGACGGCGCCGCCCGCCGTTCGCGTACAGGGGCTGTGGAAGCGGTTCGGCGAGCAGACCGCGGTCGCCGGGATCGATCTGGAGCTGCCCGCAGGCAAGTTCATCGGTCTCGTGGGCCCCAACGGAGCAGGCAAGACCACCACTCTGTCGATGGTCACCGGACTACTCCGCCCCGACCAGGGACTGATCGAGGTCGGCGGCCACGACGTGTGGCGCGATCCGGTCGAGGTGAAGTCCAGGATCGGTGTGCTCCCGGAGGGGCTGCGACTCTTCGAACGCCTCTCGGGGCGCGAACTCCTCGCGTACACCGGAAGATTGCGCGGGCTGCCGGGCGCCGAGGTCGACAAACGGGCCACCCAGCTGCTCGATGTACTCGATCTGGCGGGCTCCCAGCACAAGCTGGTCGTCGACTACTCGACCGGCATGCGGAAGAAGATCGGACTCGCCGCCGCGCTGCTGCACAACCCCGAAGTACTCTTCCTGGACGAGCCGTTCGAGGGCGTCGACCCGGTGTCGGCACAGACCATCCGCGAGGTTCTGGAGCGGTACACCCGCTCGGGGGCGACCGTCGTCTTCTCCAGTCATGTGATGGAGCTCGTGGAGTCCCTCTGCGACTGGGTGGCCGTCATGGCCGCCGGCACGATCCGGGCCCAGGGCACCCTGGCCCAGGTGCGCGGCGAGGCGTCCTCGCTGCAGAACGCCTTCCTCGAACTCGTCGGCGCGGGCTCCCGGACCACCGGCGAGTCCCTGGACTGGCTGGGCGGCGACCGATGAGCGTGCTCGACGCCCCTGTGGGAGCCGCCCCCGGCCGGGACAGCACGAGCGGTGGCGAGGGGCTCGTCCCCGTCTTCGTACGGCTCAAGCTCACCCTGCTGCGCAACGGGCTGCGGCAGTCGGCCGGCCGACGGGCCGCGTACATCGCCTCCCTCGTCCTCGCCCTGCTGATCGCCGCGGGCCAGCTGATCGCACTGATCGCGCTGCGCGGGAACGCCCATGCCGGCTCCCTCGTCGTCCTGCTGGCCGGGTTGCTGGCGGTCGGCTGGACCGTGATGCCGCTGTTCTTCCCCAGCGGTGACGAAACCCTCGACCCGAGCCGTCTCGTGATGCTGCCGTTGCGGCCGCGCCCGCTGATCGCTGCGCTGCTGATGGCGTCGCTGGTCGGGATCGGTCCGCTGTTCACGCTCTGTCTGACGGCCGGCTCGGTGATCGCGGTGGCGCAGGGGGCGGCCGGTGCGGTGTTCGCCGTGGTGGCCGCGCCGCTCACGCTGCTGGTGTGCGTCGCGCTGACGCGGGCCGTGGCCACGGCCAACACCCGGCTGCTGACATCGCGCAAGGGCCGCGATCTCGCGGTGCTCAGCGGACTCTTGATCGCGGTGGGCTTCCAGGTCGTCAACTTCGGTGCGCAACGGCTCGGCCGGGCGGGCGGGCTCTCCGCCCTCGATCCGGTCGCGGATGTGGTGCGCTGGCTGCCGCCCGCCTCGGCGATCGGGGCGGTCGACTCGGCGTCGCAGGGCTCGTACGGGCAGGCCGCCGTACAGCTGCTGCTGTCCGTGGCGGCGCTGCTCGCGCTGTTGTGGCTGTGGCAGCGGAGCCTGGTGAAGCTGATGACGGCCCCGGACGGTTCGACCCTGGCGGCTGCCGAGCCGAACCGCGAGAAGGCCGGCAAGGGCGGCTCCAAACTCTCCGCACTGCTGCCCCAGGGGCGTACGGGCCCCGTGATGGAGCGCAGTCTGCGGTACATCGCACGCGACCCGAAGACCAAGGCCGCCTGGGTCACGGCGCTGGCGATCGGGCTGATCGTGCCGATGCTCAACGCGTTGCAGGGCACCGGCTCTCTCTACTTCGCCTGCTTCGCCGCCGGGATGCTCGGCATGCAGATGTACAACCAGTTCGGGCAGGACACCTCCGCGTTCTGGATGGTGGCGCTGACCATCTCCTCCACCCGGGACGCGTACCTCGAACTGCGGGCGCGGGCGCTGGCATTGCTGCTGATCACGCTGCCGTACACGATTGTGGTGACCGTGGTGACGGCGGCGGTGCTCGGCGACTGGGAGGCGCTGCCGGAGGTCATGGGCCTGTCGTTCGCCATGCTGGGCGCGATGCTGGCGACGGGTGCGGTGGCGTCGGCGAACTTCCCGTACTCGATCCCGCAGGACGGGGCGTTCAAGAACGTGGCACCGGGGCAGGCCGGGCTCGCCTGGATCTCGATCTTCGGCGGCATGATCTCGGCGGCGCTGCTCTGCGCACCCGTGATCACGGTGACGATCTGGCTGCATGTCGCCGACATGGAGCAGTGGCTGTGGCTGCTGCTGCCCGCGGGGGCGGTGTACGGAGCGCTGATCTCCTGGGCGGGGCTACGGCTCGCCGCTCCCCGAACGGCGAACCGGCTCCCGGAGATCCTGGCGGCGGTCAGCAAGGGCTGAGAGCTTCCCGCGCAGGGCCTGTCTCTCCTGGACCGGCCGGCACATGGGGGGCGGCGCCCCCATGTGCCGGTCGGCCTCAAGAGGAAACGGGCTCGCGGTCGCCCTGGGGGTCCTCGGCGAACTGCTCCAGGAAGGGTTCGACCGCCGCTCGCCAGCCCTCCGGCTGGTCGTAGTGGACGAGATGGCCGGCGTCGGCCACCTCCGCGTACTGCCCGCGCGGCAGTACGCGGACCATCTCCTGGGCCTCCGCCCGGCCCAGCTCGCCGTCGAGGCCGCGGAGCACCAGGGCCGGGCACCGGACCTGCGCCAGCTCCTCCCAGTGCGCGTCGAACACCCACGTCGCGCGCGACTGGAGCATCTGGCGGCGGGAGAAGACGGGGCGCCAGCCGTCGGCCCGCTCGGCCATCACCTCGGCGAAGAATTCGCCGCGGGCGGGGTTGGGCCGCTCCACCCAGGGGTCGTCCTCGCCGAACCACTTCCGTACGTCGGAGAGCGTCGCGAACGGCACCGGCCAGGACTTGAACCAGTCCTCCCACTCCCGCTGCGAGGCCGCCCCGAGCGCGGAGGCCCGCATGTCGCAGATGACCAGGGCGCGGACGAGATCGGGGCGCTTCGCGGCGAGCTGCCAGGCGGTGAGCGCTCCCATCGAATGCCCGACGAGGGTGACGGGGGCGAGGCCGAGCTGTTCGATCGCCGCCTCGGCGTCGGCGACGTACGCCTCACGGGTGTACGGGCCTTCGGCCGGCTTCTCGCTGCGGCCGTGCCCTCGCTGGTCGAGGCCGACGGCGCGGTGCCGCTCGGCGAGCCAGCGGGTGGTCGAGGCCCAGTGGGAGGCCCGGCCCATCAAACCGTGGAGCAATAAGACCCCGGGGGCGCGTTCGCCCTCCGTGCGCCCTTTGGGCGGGTCGGCGAACTCCCAGGCCGCGAGGCGTACGCCGTCGGTCCCGGTCACATCGATGCGCCGCACCATATGTTCTGGCACCCCCTTCTGGTCCTCGATCACCGCTCGATCACCGCTCGATCACCGTGTGGTCGCGTCACGCCAGACTATCGAACCTCTATTCGAAAACTGGGTTCCGGCACCCAACACCCCTCGTTCGAGTGACCGGCTCCAAGGATTGACGGCGGCCTCGGAGGGGAGATCTTCTCCGGGAGGCGGGCCACTCGGGGATGAGGGCTCGTGGGGATCGGCCTTGAGAGCTCGGGGCTCCAGGCCGAAACAGGGGAGGGCAGGCCCCGGCGCCGCAAGGCGCCGGGGCCCTCTGCCGTTCGGGGAGCGATCGTTCGGGGGCGGCCGGCGCCAAAAAACCTTCGTGGGCGGTGGCATGGGTACCGCGGGCGGTGGCATGGGCTTCATGGACGGCCGGGCGCGACCCGCAGGCAGCCGGGTGCGGATCGTGGGCGGCCGGGACCGCGGCAACGACCTTCCGGTGCGCGTGCCGGACGTGCCGGACATGCCAGTACGACGGGTGCATGCGCCTGCTCCCTCCCCGGCCGCGCGACCAGATGGCCGACACTCTCAGGTATGCCTCAGCCACAGCCTGGCACGGGATCCGTCCGGGCGCTGCACTTCCGGGCGGAAAAACGGAAAGCGGACGTTGCGCTTCAGCGCCCTGCCGGCACTCGGTCGGGCGCGCATGGGTGCACGTCGCGGCGGCCGTCAGCGCTTGGCCACGAACACATGCGAGGCGATCTCGGCGCCCAGCTCCGCCGCCTCGCCACTGCTGCCGACCAGCACCCCGCCGGGCGACTGGGTCACGCTGACCACGGAACCGGGCTGAACACCCGCCCGCCGCAGCGTGTACATCAACTGGGCGTCCGTCTGGATCGGCTCACCGATCCGGCGCACGACCACCGTCTTGCCCTCGGTACCCGGGTCGAGCTCCGACAGGCTCACCATGCCCTCGTCGAGGAACGGGTCGGCCTCGGCCTTCTCGCCCAGCTCCTCCAGGCCTGGGATCGGATTCCCGTACGGGGACTCCGTCGGGTGGCGCAGCAGCTCCAGCACCCGCCGCTCCACGGCCTCGCTCATCACGTGCTCCCAGCGGCATGCCTCGGCGTGGACCTGCTCCCACTCCAGGCCGATCACGTCGACGAGCAGGCACTCGGCGAGCCGGTGCTTGCGCATGACGCGGGTCGCGAGGCGACGCCCCTCGTCGGTCAGCTCCAGGTGGCGGTCGCCCGCGACCTGCACCAGGCCGTCGCGCTCCATGCGCGCCACCGTCTGGCTGACCGTCGGACCGCTCTGGTCCAGCCGTTCCGCAATCCGGGCGCGCATGGGGACCACGCCTTCCTCTTCGAGTTCGAGGATGGTGCGGAGATACATCTCCGTGGTGTCGATCAGTCCGGACATTCGTGCCCCTCGATGCTGTGACATGAAAACGTCGTAAGCGCTGTGCGCTGGCCCTGCCCCAATTCTGACGCATACCACCGACAACCGTGCCGCGCCGGCCGAGCGCTGTGCGGCGGAGCGGCGTGGGCGCTATTGACAGGCCACTGGTCCGGACCGCAACGTGATCCGCGGCACGGACACCCCACGGACCATTCTCCCCGCCGGAAAGGGCCTCCTCGATGAGCGACAGCAAGCTGGCCGGTCAGTTCTTCGATGCAGCGATCGGCCTGCTGGAGCGCGTACGCGACGAGGAGTCCGGCAACATCGCGGCCGCCGGTGCCGCGATCGCCGACACCGTCGCCGCGGGCGGCAGGCTCTTCGCCTTCGGCGCCGGGCACTCCTCGCTCGCCGCGCAGGATGTCGTCTACCGGGCGGGCGGGCTCGCCCTGATGAACCTGCTGGCCGTGCCGGGGGCGGTCGGCGTCGACGTCATGCCGGCGACCCTCGGCTCGGCCCTGGAGCGGGTCGACGGGCTGGCGGGCGCGGTGCTCGACTCCAGCCCCGCCGAGGCGGGCGACGTCCTCGTGATCATCTCGCTCTCCGGGCGCAACGCGCTTCCGGTGGAGATGGCGATGAATGCGCGGGCGCTCGGCCTGAAGGTCATCGGCGTCACTTCGGTGGCGTACGCGGACGGCACCCGGTCCCGGCACAGCTCGGGCGGCTTCCTGCGGGACCACTGCGACATCGTGCTCGACAGCAAGATCTCCATCGGTGACGCGGAACTGACCGCCGACGGGATCGAGGCACCGTTCGCACCCGCGTCGACGGTTGTCACCAGTGCGGTGATGCAGGCGATGATGGCCGCCGCCGCGGAGCAGCTCGTGGCGCGGGGGATCGAGCCGCCGATGCTGCGGTCGGGGAACGTCGACGGCGGTCACGAGTGGAACGGGCGCGTGATGACGGAGTACCGGGACCGGATCTTCTACCGCCGCTGATCGCGCCGGGCCGCCTGCCGCCCCGCTACGGGCACGTCGGCAGCACGACCCGGACCGTCAGTCCGCCGCCCGGGTTCGCCGTCGCACTCGCCTCGCCGCCGTGCGCCCTCGCGATCGACGCCACGATGGAGAGCCCCAGACCGGCCCCCTCACCGGGGGCATGGCGGCGGGCCTGCGCCCGGCGGAACGGCTCGAACAGCAGCGGCACGGTCGCCGGGTCCACCACCGGCCCGGTGTTGGCGACCTCCAGACCGCCCGGCCCCACCCGGACCCGCACCGTCCCGCCGGGGTGGTTGTGGCGCAGCGCGTTGGCGACCAGGTTGTGCACGAGATGGCCCAGCAGGACCGGGTCGCCCTCGACCGACAGCGGCCGGACCTCCGCCTCGACGGTGATGGAACGGTTCTTCGCCTCCGGCTCCAGCGCCTCGGTCACCGTGGACGCGGTCGCGTCCAGTCCGACCCGTTCGCGCCGCCGCAGGCCCTCGTCACAGACCGCGAGGAGCAGCAGACCCTCGATGAGCTGCTCGCTGTCGGCGGCGGTGTCGATGAGCTTGTCCCGGATCCAGGCGACCTTCTCGGGCGGCGGGTCGTCGGCGAGGCCGATCTCGGCCGCGGCCCGCTGCACGGCGAGCGGGGTGCGCAGCTCGTGGGCGGCGTTGGCGGCGAACCGCTGCCGGGCGGCGACCAGCTCCTCGATCCGGTCGAGCATCCCGTCGAAGGTGTCGGCCAGTTCCTTGAGCTCGCCGGGCGGGGCCTTCAGCGCGAGGCGTTCGTGCAGGTTGCTGCCGGAGAGCCGGCGGGCGCGGGCGGTGATGACGCCGACCGGCCGCAGCACCCGGCCCGCCATCCACCAGGCGAGCGCGACGGAGAGCGCCGAGTAGACGGCGAGGGAGACCCCGGAGACCGTCAGCAGTTGGTTGAGCGCGGCGTCCCCGGCCGCGGTGGTGACCCTCTTCGCCACCGCGTACTGCCCGGGTTCCATGACCACGGTCTGCGCCCAGTCCGTCGGCGGCTGGGGCGCGGAGGCCACGCCCGACCGGATGGCGGGGCCGGCCCCGTCGGGGACCGCCGGGGCCACCGCAGTGAGCACAGTGGCGTAGAGGCGCTCGCTGACCAGCAGGTAGACCAGCCCCATCAGCAGGGCGCCGGCCAGCACCAGCAGTCCGCCGTACAGCGCGGTGAGCCGGGCGCGCTCGCTCCTCACCGGCTCTCCCCCGGCCGGTTCACGGAGCCGTCGTCCGGCTGGTCCGCCGGCCCGCTCACCGGTCCGGTCGCGGGGCCGTGGTGCCCCGGCCCGTCCGCGGGGCCGTCCCCGATGCGGTAGCCGGCCCCCGGGACCGTCTCGATCACCGGGGGCGCGCCCAGTTTGGCGCGGAGCTTGGACAGGGTGACCCGGACCGCGTTGGTGTGGTAGCTGGTGTCCTCCTCCCACACCTCCTCGATCAGGTCGTCGCCGCTGACGACCGCGCCCTCGGCCCGCAGCAGGGTCTCCAGCACGGCAAACTCCTTGCGGGAGAGCGAGAGGTAGCGGCCGTCGCGGCAGACCTGGCGGCGGGCGGTGTCGAGCGTCAGCCCGGCCCGCTCCAGGACCGGCGGGAGAGCGGGGCGGGCACGGCGGCCGAGCGCCAGGACCCGGGCGAGGAGTTCGTCGTACGCGAACGGCTTGGTCAGGTAGTCGTCGGCGCCGAGCCCGAGGCCGGCCACCCGGTCCCGTACCGTCCCGGACGCGGTGAGCATCAGGATCCGGGTCAGCAGGCGCATGCCGACGACCCGCCGGCACACCTCGTCGCCGTGCAGCCCCGGCAGATCGCGGTCGAGGATCATCACGTCGTACGCGCCGAACCGAAGCCGGTCCAGCGCCGCCCGGCCGTCGGGGGCGATGTCCACCGCGACGGCGTCGCGGCGCAGCCCCTCGGCGATCATCCCCGCCAGGAATTCCTCGTCCTCCACCACCAGCACACGCATGAGTCCTGTGTAACCCAAAGCGATGTTTCGTCGGTGTAAGCATCCGGGCTGAGAGAAACGAAACCGCGACCTCGTGCACGCTCAAGCCGTTCGTACCCGGCCTGTCAGCAACGGACGAGGAGTCCTCATGAACCCGACCATTTCCCGCCGGACCACCTCCCGCACACAGAGCCGCAGCGTCGTCGCCGCCTGCCTGATGGCCGCCGCCGTCGTCCTGTCTGCCACCGCCTGCTCGGGCGACGGCGACGGCGGCGGAAGCGGAAGCGGAACCAAGAGCGGCGGCTCTGCTTCGAGCACCAAGAAGACGGCCGAGGACCAGGCCCTGGAGCACCGCAAGTGCCTGCGGGAGCAGGGCCTGGACGTCGCGGAGCCGAAGCCGGGCGAGGACGGCCACGGAATGACCATCAAGGGCGACGGCAAGAGCAAGCAGGAGATGGAGAAGGCGCTCAAGGCCTGCCAGGACAAATCGGTCGGCGGGGCCAAGGAGATGACCCAGGCCCAGAAGGACAAGATGCTCGCCTTCGCCCGGTGCATGCGCAAGCACGGCATCGACATGCCCGACCCGAAGTTCGAGGGCGGGATCGCGCAGGCGCCCGCCATACAGCAGAAGGACATACAGAAGGACATGAAGAAGTTCGAGAAGGCCAACGCGGCGTGCGAAAGCGCCGGGCGGTGAGGCACGGACGCGTCATGGTGGCCGCCGCGGCGGTGCTCGCCGTGGCGGCCGGGTCACTGGCTCTCACCCAGTTCGGCTCCGCCGGGGAGACGGGCGGCCCGAGGAACACCGGGCTGCCCCCGGCCACCGCCGCGGTCGAGCGCCGCGACCTGCGCGACAGCGCCCAGGCGGACGGCACGCTCGGCTACGACAAGCAGCGCAAGGTCAACGCGGGCGCGGGGGGCACCATGACCTGGACCCCGCGCACCGGCTCGACCGTCAAGCGGAACGAGCGGCTGTACGAGGTCGACGGCCGGCCGGTATGGCTGATGTACGGCTCGGGGCCGATGTACCGGACGATGAAGCCGGGCGACCGCGGCCGGGACGTGGAGCAGCTGGAGCGCAATCTCGCGGAGCTCGGCTACACCGGCTTCACCCCGGACGACGAGTACACCGAGCTGACCGCGGCCGCCGTCAAGCGCTGGCAGAAGTCCCACGACAGCGAGCGGACCGGAACGGTGGGGCCGCAGGACATCGCCTTCTCCCCGGGGGAGGTCCGGATCAAGAGCGTCGAGGCGGCCGTCGGCGAACTGGCCCAGCCCGGCGCTCCGGTCCTCACCACGACCGGCTCCGAGCGCATCGTGACGTTCGAGCTCGACGTCGCCGAGACCCAGCTCGCCAAGGCGGGCACCAAGGTCACCGTCGATCTGCCGGACGGCAGCCGCGCGGCCGGGTCGGTCTCCTCGGTCGGCCGGACGGCGAAGCCCGGCAAGGACCCGCAGGACAACAGCCCCAAGGTCTCTCTGACCGTCTCCTTCGACAAGCCGGACAAGGTCGGCGGCTTCGACCAGGCGCCGGTCACGGTGAACCTGAACGGCGAGCTGCACAAGGATGTCCTCAGCGTCCCGGTGAACGCGCTGCTCGCGCTGCCCGGCGGCGGCTTCGGCCTCCAGGTCGTCCAGGGCGGCACGGTCCGCGACGTGAAGGTCGAACTCGGCATGTTCGCCGAGGGCCGGGTCGAGGTGTCCGGCGGCGGGCTGCGCGAGGGCATGAAGGTCGGGGTGCCGAAGATATGAGCACGGTCGTCGGCCTCAGGGCCGTCACCAAGGAGTACCCGGGCCCGGTCGCCGCCCTGCGCGGGGTGGACCTCACCGTCGAGGAGGGCGAACTCCTCGGCATCGTCGGCCCGTCCGGCTCCGGCAAGTCCACGCTGCTGCACATCATCGGCACCCTGGACCGCCCCACCGCCGGGTCCGTCCACATCGCGGGGCACGACGTGGCGGCGCTCTCCGACCGCAGGCTCTCCGCGCTGCGTGCCCAGCACGTCGGCTTCGTCTTCCAGGCGTTCCACCTGGTGCCGGGCGTCAGCGCCCGCGACAACGTCGCGGAGGGCCTGCTGTACTCGGGCCTGTCCCGTGCCGTACGCCGCCGCAGGGCCGCCGAAGCGCTGGAGCGGGTCGGGCTCGCCGACCGCCTCGACCACAAGCCGCACCAGCTCTCCGGCGGACAGAAGCAGCGGGTCGCCATCGCGCGGGCCGTCGTGGGGGAACCCGCGCTGCTGCTGGCCGACGAACCGACCGGGGCACTCGACTCGGCGTCCGGGGAAGCGGTGATGAAGCTGCTGCGCGACCTCAACCGGGAGGGCGCCACCATCGCGGTCATCACGCACGACACCGAGATCGCACGGGACCTGCCGCGCGAGGTGCGCATCCGGGACGGCCAGGTGGTCGCGGACGTACGCAATCCGTCCGCGGACGTACGCGATACGTCCACGGGCATGCGCGATCCATCCACGGATGTGCGCGATGGATCCGGAAACGGCCGCTCCCCAGCCACGACGGGAGCGGACCAGTGAGGGCGCGGCGGGCGGACCGCGACTCCGCCGGCCGAGGCCGGGGGCGGCTGAAAGCGGCCCGGCTCGGCCCCCGGGACGTACTGCACGTCGGCTCGGCGGGGCTGCGCAGCCGGCCGATGCGGGTCGTACTCTCCGCCCTGGGCATCGCCATCGGCATCGCGACGATGATCTCGGTGGTGGGCATCTCCGCCTCCAGCCAGGCCCAGCTGCTCCGGGAGCTCGACAAGCTGGGCACCAACCTGCTCGTGGCCTCCCCCGGCGATTCGATGTTCGCCGGGCAGGACGTCGAGCTGCCCGAGGACGCGGTCGGGATGGTGGGCCGCATCAAGGGCGTCCAGGAGGTGGGCGCGACCGCCGACCTCGACACGACCGCACGCCGCAACGAGAAGATCGACAAGGACGACACCGGCGGGATCGTCGTCAAGGCGACCACCGGCGACCTGCTGCGGGTACTGCGCGGCGAGGTCCACAGCGGGAGCTGGCTCAACAATGCGACCGGACGCTACCCCTCCGTCGTGCTCGGCCATGTCTCCGCGGAGCGTCTCGGCATCACCGCTCCGGGCCGGCAGGTGTGGATCGGCAACCGGTACTTCACCGTGGTCGGCATCCTCGCCCCACTGCCGCTCGCCCCGGAGATCGAACGCTCCGCACTGGTCGGCTGGGAGGGTGCGAAGCGCCTGCTGGGCTTCGAGGGCCACCCGACGTCGGTGTACGAGCGCTCGGCCGACGCGGCGGTGCAGGACGTGCGCAAGGTCATGGCGGCGACGGTCGACCCGCAGAACCCGCAGAACGTAAAGGTCACCGACCCGTCGGCGGCACTCCAGGCCAAGGCGGCGACCGAAGGGGCGTTCAGCAGCATGCTGCTGGGCCTGGGCGGCATCGCGCTGCTCGTCGGCGGCGTCGGGGTCGCCAACACCATGATCATCTCGGTGCTGGAGCGGCGGTACGAGATCGGGCTGCGCCGCTCGCTCGGCGCGACCCGGGGCCAGATCCGCATCCAGTTCGTCACGGAGTCGCTGATGCTCTCCGGCCTGGGCGGCCTGGCGGGCGTGGCGCTCGGTGCGGCGGCGACCGGGGTGTACGCGTACTCCGGCGGGCTGCCCTGGGTGGTGCCGCCGTGGGCGGTCGGCGGCGGCTTCGGCGCGACGCTGGTGATCGGCACGATCGCGGGCCTCTACCCGGCGGTGCGGGCGTCCCGTCTCTCACCGACGCTGGCGCTGCACGCGGCGTGAGGACGGGCCCCGGCCGGGTCCGGTGCCGGGCTCCGCGACGGGGCCCGGCACACCCCTGGCCGGACCGCGTCGCCTACGGCCGCTTCGTCACCTGCGCCAGGTCCACCGCTGCCGCTACCCGCACCGCCACGCTCTCCGCGTACACCGCGTCGGGGCGTTCGAAGGCCGTGCGGTGGGCGGAGCGCAGGAACGTCACCACGCCCAGCGTCCGCCCCCTGCTCCGCAGCACCGCGCACAACGCGTGCACCGAATCCCCCGGCCACTGCCGTTCGGCCGCCCACGCCCCGGCCCCGGGTCCCGCCCCCGCGCTGGCCCGTACCGAACCCGTACGGTCCACCGCCTGAAGAGCCGGGTGCCCCGCCGCGTACCGCAGCGGAATCCCACCGCCGGCCACCGGCAGGCACGGACCCGGCTCACCGGACGGGGTCGCCGCCACCCGCACCAGCCGCTCCCCCGCCACCAGGTCGACCAGCGCATGGTCGGCGAAGCCCGCGAGCGCGTAGTCCAGATAGGACGTCGCCGCCTCCATCGGATCCTCGCACTCGGACGCCGACCTCGAAGCCCGGTGCAGCTGGTTCGAGCGGAACCGCACCCGGTCCGCCTCCTGCGCTGCCAGCTTCTCCGTGGTCACGTCCTGGAACAGCCAGCCGACCCCCAACGGAACCGGCTCCTGCGCGAGCGGCGACGTCAGCCGCAAAAAGCCACTGCGCCAGCAACGCCGCCGGTCCCCCTCCGCCGTCCGCAACGTCACCCACAGCTCGCCGAGCGCCGGTGGCGCGCCCTCGGCGAGTACGTGCTGCAGGGCACCCTCCAGATCCTCGACGCCCTGCGCGATCAACTCCCCCAGCGGGCGCCCCAGCAGCGTCGTACGCCCGCCGCCCAGCGCCCGTGCCGCGTGCGTGTTGACGACCGTCGGGCGCAGATCGGCGTCGACGAGCACCACACCCCACGACGCGTCCTCCAACAGCGCCTCGCTCAGCGCGATCGACCGCTCCAGGTCGATCTGCGCCTGCACCTCCCCGAACGCGCAGTACACCCCGGCCGGCTTCCCGTCCGCACCCCGGACCCCCGCCGACTGCGTCCGCACGAGCACCCGCCCGCCGTCCTTGCGCAGCAGCGCGAACTCATGCACCCGGCGACCGGCACCGTCCATGGCCGCCATCAGCCGCTCCTGCACCTCCGCCGCGTCCGCCCGCCGCACCGCCCACCCGGCGAACCCGGGCCGGCCCACGGCCTCCTCGGCGGACCAGCCCAGAATCCGCTCGGCCTCACGGTTCCAGTGGGTGATGGTGCCGTCCGCGTCGAACGCGCAGAGCGCCGCATCCATCCCGTCGAGCAGCGCCGCGAGCAGCTCGGCCCCGGGCCCCGCCCTCGGCCCCTTCTCGGGCTCGAGCGCGTCGGTCGTCCCACTGCTCGTGGACGCACTCATCCCGTACCCCCCGCAGGACGTATCCGGCATTACCGCACGTCAGACCATTGAACTCGAACGTGACCCAGCGCACACCGACTTCGCTGAAATCCACTCCCATCCGGCGCGGAATCCGGCCGCTCAAGCCTCCGCAGATGTGTACGGGCAATGACGGCGCCCAGGACGTTCGGGGCGTGCTCGGGCGACGACTGCGGATCTGTGAAGGCGAGGGGGCGCTGCGATTGCCGGGACGACACGTCGGGGTCCGGGACGAGCGTGGAGTGGAGTGGGGCGGTTGCCCGGCGTGGAGGTGTCAGACGATGACGGGGACGGCCTCGGCGCGGTTGGTGGCCCAGTTGGTGACGATGGGCTTGTCGACTTCGGCGGTGTCGGGGAGCTTGAGTTCGGCGGGGTTGGGATCGTCGTCGGTGGTGGCGATGATGACGTGCTCGAACTCCTTGCCGGCATTGCTGTTGGTGGTCTTGGGGCTGATACCGGTGTATGCGACGGCGGAGCCGGTGAGCTTGATGGGGTCTTCGCCACCCTGTCCGACGGGGGAGGCGACGCCGTCGGCGCCGGAGCCGAAGGACACGCTGGGGGTGTTGATCTCCAGGTAGCAGGTGATGCCGGACTTGGCCTTGGCGGTGACGAGGTAGTAGCCGCCGGCCTGGGACTCCGAGGTGACCGTGAAGTCCAGGTCGTTGGTGCCGCAGGACTGCCCGTAGCCGCCCTTCTTGCCGCCGCCGGAGTCGCCGGCCTTGTCGGTGGAGCCGCTGGAACCGGAGCCGCTGGAGCCGGAGCCGCCTGTGCCGGAGCCGCTGGTGGAGGGGCTGTCGCTGGAGGTGCTGTCGCTCCCGCCGCTGCCGGCGGAGGCGACGGCGGAGGGGGCCGTGGAGCTGCCGGCGTCCGCGACGTCGTCGGGGTCGCAGGCGGTGGTGGTGGCGGCGAGGGCCGTCACGGCCGCGGCGGCCAGGACGAGACGGGCGGAACGGGCGGCGAGACGCGAACGCATCATGATCTCCAGCGGGTGTCGGTTGCAGTGTTTCCTGCTGACACCGATGACACTAGGGCCGCGTCGATCCTGAAATGATCCTGTGAGTGTCCGGGTTCTGTCTCAGCAACTTCGGTTCCAGGAAACGGCGTTGGATTGCACCAGCCCCAGCTCAAGCTGCATGTCCGGGATCGCGCGAGTCCGGGGCGCTGCGAGAGATCCAGCGGCTCGACCATGACCCGGCCTGAGCACGCCTGTGGGCCGCTGCACCGTGTCCCGCGTGCGCCTGCGGCTGCTGCAGCGTGCCGACGGATACGCGTACAGCTACCGGCAGGAAGCCACCGAATAAATAGGTTGAGACATTCTCCGAGGGTTCCTAGGCTGTTGCCAGCGAATGAAAGGAGGTGATCCGAAAAGTGCAGTCTTATCGGATTCGTGAGGTGGCTGCGGGCTGACAGCCCGTCGTCGCACACAGTGCACCTCGGCAGGCTGTCTGCCGAAACCCAAGCAGTCACCGACCCGCAGGCTCGCCGGTAAGTCCGGCCGGCTCCTCCGCAAGGAGGGACCAGAGCCTGCGGGTTTCTGCGTGACTGGAACGGTTTTCTACGGACACAGGCGCTCGACGCGCCACTTCTCGCCCTCGCGTACATACCTCAGCCGGTCGTGCAGCCGGTTCGCGTGGCCCTGCCAGAACTCGATCGTGTCGGGGACCACGCGGAAGCCGCCCCACTGAGGGGGCGCGGGGACATGCTCGCCCTCCGGGTAGCGGGCAGCCAGTTCCTCGTAGCGTTCGATCAGCTCGTCGCGGGAGCCGATCACCGTCGACTGGGCGCTCGCCCAGGCGCCCAGCTGGGAGCCGTGGGGGCGGGTGCGGAAGTAGGCGACCGTCTCTTCGCGGCCGACGCGGGCCGCCGTGCCGGTGACGACGACCTGGCGGGCCATCGGGTGCCAGGGGAAGAGCAGCGAGACGTACGGGTTGGCGGTCAGTTCGCGGCCCTTGCGGGATTCGTAGTTGGTGAAGAAGACGAAGCCGCGTTCGTCGTACTTCTTCAGCAGCACCGTGCGTGAGGACGGACGGCCCTCGGGGGTGGCGGTGGAGACCACCATGGCGTTGGGCTCGTGAAGCACCCCGCCCACGGCTACCTGCCTGAACCAGTGGGCGAACTGCTGCATCGGGTCGGCGGCCAGCGTGTCCTCGGTGAAGGCCTTGGAGCGGTACTGCTCGCGCATCGCGGCCGGATCGGTGGTGGAATCGGAGGGGGAGTCTGCGGTGGGCACGGGGTCATCCTGCCGCAGCGGCCGAGTCCGCCCGGCAAGGAGGGGCTTCAATCCGTCACCGGTGAATCGGGAAGCTGTGCCGGATGTCACGCTTCCCCGCGTCGTGGGAACCCGCCAATATCTTGGGGCAGGCCACTGTGGCCTCCGTACAGCCGCCGACCGAGGGAGCCGCCATGTCCGACTTCGTACCGGGACTAGAGGGAGTCATCGCGTTCGAGACGGAGATCGCCGAACCGGACAAGGAAGGCGGTTCGCTCCGTTACCGCGGTGTCGACATCGAGGATCTCGTCGGCCATGTGTCGTTCGGAAATGTCTGGGGTCTGCTGGTCGACGGGGCGTTCAACCCGGGTCTGCCACCGGCCGAGCCGTTCCCGATCCCGGTGCACTCCGGGGACATCCGGGTCGATGTGCAGTCCGCGCTGGCGATGCTCGCTCCCGTGTGGGGCCTGAAGCCGCTGCTCGACATCGACGCGGAGACGGCGCGCAACGATCTGGCCCGGGCCGCGGTGATGGCGTTGTCGTACGTCGCCCAGTCGGCGCGTGGGCAGGGGCTGCCGATGGTTCCGCAGAGCGAGATCGACAAGGCGCAGTCCGTGGTCGAGCGGTTCATGATCCGCTGGCGCGGTGAGCCGGACCCCAAGCACGTCAAGGCCGTGGACGCGTACTGGACGTCGGCCGCCGAGCACGGCATGAACGCCTCCACGTTCACCGCCCGCGTCATCGCGTCGACCGGCGCCGATGTGGCGGCGGCGCTTTCGGGTGCGGTGGGTGCGATGTCGGGGCCGCTGCACGGTGGTGCGCCGTCCCGGGTCCTCGGCATGATCGAGGAGATCGAGCGGACCGGCGACGCGACCGCGTATGTGAGGAAGGCCCTGGACAAGGGTGAGCGGCTGATGGGCTTCGGGCACCGGGTCTACCGGGCGGAGGACCCGCGGGCGCGGGTGCTGCGGCGTACAGCGAAGGAGCTGGGCGCGCCGCGGTTCGAGGTGGCTCAGGCGCTGGAGAAGGCAGCGTTGGAGGAGTTGCACGCGCGTCGCCCGGACCGGGTGCTGGCGACGAACGTGGAGTTCTGGGCGGCGATCATGCTGGACTTCGCGGAGGTTCCGGCGCACATGTTCACGTCGATGTTCACGTGTGCGCGTACAGCGGGCTGGTCGGCGCACATTCTGGAGCAGAAGCGGACGGGGCGGCTGGTGCGGCCGTCGGCGAGGTATGTCGGGCCGGGGGCGCGTGATCCCCGGGAGATCGAGGGGTACGAGCAGATCACGGATCTGGGGAACTGACGGTCCCGGTGCCCCGCGAGCGCCCTGGGTGATCCGGAAGCAGTGCCCCGGACAGGTCCGCGGGGTCTCGCCCGGCCTGCTTGTCCGTACGTCTAGAGCTTGCCGCGGAGGGTGACGGTGCGGTGTCCGCCGAGGCGGCGCCGCACCTCCTGTTCGAAGCCGTAGGTCAGCTCCGCCCAGTTCCAGAAGGTGAGGCCGAGCTGTCCACAGGCGTAGTAGTCGTCCTCCCAGCTCCAGCGGTCGATGCCGGAGGGCCGGCGGCAGGAGGGGCACTCCACGACGCCTTCGCCGCCGTTCGCCCAGGCGTCGAGCCGACCCGCGAACGGGGCCCAGGCGCTGTCGACGGGGCACCAGGTGTCGTCGACGAGGCGGATCTCGGTGACGCAGAGCGGGCAGGTGGCAGCTCCCGCCTCGCCCTGGCCGCTGTCGAAGACGGTGCGTCCGGTCGCGACGTGGAGGCCGTTGCTCCACAGCTCGACCGGTTCCGGGTCGTCGACGGCCTTGGCGTAGTCCGGACCGGGTGCGTTGCCGTAGCCGTCGTTGTCGAGGACGCAGTCGGTGCGCTCGGCGCTGACGATTCCGTCGGCGATCAGCCAGTCGAGGAGCCCGGCGCCGAGTCGTGCGGCGTCCTGCTCGGTGGCGTCGAGGTCGACGATCGTCTGGAAGTAGTCGCCCACAGGTCCCCCGGGGTCAGTTGAGTACGTCGTCCAGCAGTGCCGCCCACTGTGCCACGACCCTCTGACGCCGGGCGGTGTCGTCGGTGAGTACGTTGGCCAGGCCCAGGCCGCGGGCCATGTCGAGGAGGCCCTGGACGGTTTCGCGTACGCCGGGCCTGGTTTCGTCGGCGGTGAGGAGTTCGACGGCGATGCGGTGGGTCTCGCGGCCGACGCGGGCTTCGAGTTCGGTGACGCGGGGGCGGAGCTGTTCCTCGTTGGACGCGGCGACCCAGAGCTGGAGTGCGGCACGGAAGAGCGGGCCCGTGTAGAGGTCGACGAGGGCGGCGACGACGGCCGTGCGGCCCTGGACGGGCAGGGCGCGCAGGGCGGCGGAGCGTTCTTCGGCGACGTATTCGACGGCTGCGGTGAACAGGTCCTCGCGGGTCGGGAAGTGGTGCTGGGCGGCGCCGCGCGAGACGCCTGCGCGTTCGGCGACGACGGAGACGGTGGAGCCCGCCCAGCCGTGTTCGGCGAGGCAGGCGACCGCGGCTTCGAGGAGTCGCCGGCGGGTGGCGCGGCTGCGGTCCTGCTTGGGGGTCCTGTCGGTGGGGGGCGTCACAACACCCATGCGGGGTCCCGTCGTTCGAGGAAGGCCGTCATCCCTTCCCGTGCCTCGGCGGAGGCGAAGAGTGCTGCCGAGCGGGCGATGAGGTCTTCGGCGTACTGGTCGAAACTCATCCGCACAGTAGCTGTGACCAGCTCCTTCGATGCTGCCAGCCCCTGTGGTGAGGCCCTGCGCAGTCCGTCCAGTACGGGTACGAGTGTCTTGTCGATGTCCTCGGCGGACCCGACGGCGATCGTGATCAGGGAGATGCGGGCCGCTTCGGTCGCGTCGAAGCGTTCGCCGGTGAGGTAGTAGCGGGCGGCGGCGCGCGGGTCGGTGCGGGGCAGCAGTGGCATGGAGATGACGGCGGGGGCGAGGCCGAGCCGGGATTCGGTGAGGGCGAACGAGGCGCCGGGGCCGGCCACGGAGATGTCGCAGGCGCTGAGCAGTCCGAGGCCGCCCGCCCGGACGTGTCCCGTGACCCGGGCGACGACAGGCTTGGGCAGTGCGACGATCTGCCGCATCAGGGCGACGAAGGCTGCCGGGTCGGGCGGTCCGGTGAGGTCGGCGCCCGCGCAGAACGTGTTGCCGGTGTGGGTGAGGACGACTGCTCGTACGGTGTCGTCGGCCGCGCACGCGTCCAGGGCGGTGGAGAGCTCGCCGACCAGTTGCGCGGAGAGTGCGTTGCGGTTGGCCGGTGAGTCGAGGGTGAGGGTGGTGATGCCCCGGTCGTGGGTGGGTTCGGCGAGCGGCGTCATGTGTCGGTCTCCTTGTCGCGGGACTTCTCGGACGCGGCGGGAGCTGCGGTGGGCAGCTGCGGCGTGGAGAGACGGAATGTCCCGCGTCAGTACGACTTGGGGAGACCCAGGGACTGGTGGGACACGTAGTTCAGGATCATTTCCCGGCTGACGGGCGCTATCCGGGCGACGCGGGCCGCCGTGATCAGGGACGCGAGACCGTATTCGCGGGTGAGGCCGTTGCCGCCGAGGGTGTGCACGGCCTGGTCCACGGCTTTGACGCAGGCTTCGCCGGCCGCGTACTTCGCCATGTTGGCGGCCTCGCCGGCACCGATGTCGTCGCCGTCGTCGTACAGCCGGGCGGCCTTCTGCATCATCAGCCGGGCCAGTTCCAGTTCGATGTGGGCCTGGGCGAGGGGGTGGGCGATGGCCTGGTGGGAGCCAATGGGTTCCTTCCACACCTGGCGGGTCTTCGCGTACTCGACGGCGCGGGCGAGTGCGTAGCGGCCCATGCCGATGCCGAACGCGGCGGTCATGATGCGTTCGGGGTTGAGCCCGGCGAAGAGCTGGAGCAGTCCCGCGTCCTCATCGCCCACGAGGGCGTCGGCGGGTAGCCGTACGTCGTCGAGGACCAGCTCGAACTGCTTCTCCGGGGCCTGGAGTTCCATGTCGATCTGCGAGCGCCCGAAGCCCGGGGCGTCGCGGGGGACGATGAAGAGGCAGGGCTTGAGCCGGCCGGACCGGGCGTCCTCGGTGCGGCCGACGATGAGGGTGGCGTCGGCGATGTCGACGCCGGAGACGAAGACCTTGCGGCCGGTGAGCAGCCAGTCCTCGCCGTCCTTGCGGGCGGTGGTGGTGATGCGGTGGGAGTTGGATCCGGCGTCGGGTTCGGTGATGCCGAAGGCCATGGTGAGGCTGCCGTCGGCGAGGCCGGGCAGCCACTGCCGTTTCTGGGTTTCGGTGCCGAAGCGGGCGATGACGGTGCCGCAGATCGCGGGGGAGACCACCATCATCAGCAGCGGACTGCCGGCCGTGCCCAACTCCTCCAGGACGATGGAGAGTTCGGCCATGCCGCCACCTCCGCCACCGTACTCCTCGGGGAGGTTCACGCCGAGGTAGCCGAGCTTGGCGGCTTCGGCCCACAGTTCGCGCGGGTGGGCGCCGTCGCGTACGACGGAGGTCGTGTAATCCCGCCCGTAGCGCTTTCCGAGGGCGGCGACGGCTGCGCGCAGGGCCTGGTGCTCTTCGGTTTCGAGGACGGTGCTCATTGCTTCGGTTCCTCCTGTACGTCTTGCACGACGGCGAGCAGGGCGCCGACCTCCACCTGGAGGCCGGGGGCGGCGTGGAGTGCGGTGAGGGTGCCGGTGGCGGGGGCGAGGATGCGGTGTTCCATCTTCATCGCCTCCAGCCAGATCAGTGGCTGCCCGGCTTCGACGCTTGCCCCGGCCCCGAGTCCGTCCGCGATGCGGACGACGGTGCCGGGCATGGGGGCGAGCAGCGAGCCGGGTTCGGTGCGGTCGGTGGGGTCGGTGAAGCGGGGCAGGGCGGTGAAGGTGTACGAGCCGGTGGCGGTGTCCACGTACGCCTTGTCGCCGTGGGCGGCGATGTCGAAGTGGCGGGTGATGCCGTCGGCTTCGAGGGTGACGCGGCCGGGCCGGGCGGCGATGACCCGTTCTCCGGTTTCGGGGACGGGGCCGGTGCGGGTGGTGCGGTAGGCGGCCTGGTGCTCGGTGCCGTCGGGTTCGGCGCGGTAGCGCTTGGTCCGGGGCTGGGAGGAGATGTTGCGCCAGGCGCCGAAGCGGGCGGGGCCGGGGCCGGGTGCCTGCTGCCGGGCGGCGGCGTCGGCGAGGGCGGCGGCCAGGGCGGCGAGGCGCGGTTCCGCTTCGTCCGGGGCCGGGGCCGGGGTGAGGGCGTCCAGGTGGCGGTCGTAGAAGCCGGTGTCGAGGCGGGCGGCGCGGAAGTCGGGGTGGCGCAGGGACCGTACGAGCAGGTCGCGGTTGGTGACCGGGCCGTGAATGCGGGCGCGTTCCAGGGCGCGGGCGAGGAGGCGTACGGCTTCGGTGCGGGTGCGGGCGTGGGCGATGACCTTGGCGAGCATCGGGTCGTAGTGGACGCCGATGGTGTCGCCGTCGGTGTACCCGGTGTCGAGGCGCAGGCCGGGTGCGGTCGGCACGTCGAGGGTGTGCAGTGCGCCGGTCTGCGGCTGCCAGTCGCGGGCGGGGTCCTCGGCGTAGAGGCGGGCCTCGACGGCGTGGCCGTGCGGTGCGGGGGGTGCGGTGGTGGGCAGCGGTTCGCCTTCGGCGATGCGCAGCTGGAGGGCGACGAGGTCGAGGCCGAAGACCGCTTCGGTGACGGGGTGTTCGACCTGGAGGCGGGTGTTCATCTCCAGGAAGTACGGGCGTCCGTCGGCGGTGAGCAGGAACTCGACGGTGCCCGCTCCCTGGTAGCCGACGGCGTGCGCGGCGGCCACGGCGGCGTCGTGCAGCCGGTCCCGCAGCTCGTCGTCGAGTCCGGGGGCGGGGGCTTCCTCGATGACCTTCTGGTGGCGTCGCTGGAGCGAGCAGTCGCGGGTGCCGAGCGCCCAGATGCCGCCGTGCCCGTCGGCCATGACCTGGACCTCGACGTGCCGGCCTCGTTCCACGTACGGCTCGGCGAAGACCTCGCCGTCCCCGAACGCGGACGCCGCCTCGGCGGACGCGGCCGTCAACTCGGCGGGCAATCCGGCGAGTTCGCGTACGATCCGCATCCCGCGTCCGCCGCCGCCCGCCGCCGCCTTGAGCAGCAGCGGGCCCGTGCCGGGTCGACGGGGGCGAGGAGCGGCACCCCGGCGGCGGCCATCAGCTCCTTGGCGCGGGTCTTGGACGCCATCAGCTCGATGGCCTTGACCGGCGGCCCCACCCAGACGAGACCGGCGTCCTGCACGGCCCTGGCGAATCCGGCGTTCTCGGAGAGGAAGCCGTACCCGGGGTGGACGGCGTCGGCGCCCGCCGCGAGCGCGGCGCGTACGACGAGGTCACCGCGCAGATAGGTGTCGGCCGGGGCGGCGCCCGGCAGCCGTACGGCGGTGTCCGCCTCCCGTACGTGGAGCGCGTCGGCGTCCGCGTCGGAGTACACGGCGACGGTGGCGATGCCGAGCGCGCGGCAGGTGCGGAAGATCCGGCAGGCGATCTCGCCCCGGTTGGCGACGAGCAGTGTGGAGATCATCTGTGGCCTCACATCCGGAAGATTCCGAAGCCGCCGCGGGCGCCTTCGACCGGGGCGGTGTGGATCGCGGACAGGCACATCCCGAGGACGGTCCTGGTGTCGCGCGGGTCGATGACCCCGTCGTCGTACAGCCGCCCGGACAGGAACATCGGCAGCGACTCGGACTCGATCTGCTGCTCGACCATGGCGCGCAGCCCGGCGTCCGCCTCGGCGGCCTTGTCGTCGTACGGTTGCCCCTTCGCGGCGGCAGAGGTGCGGGCGACGATGGACAGCACCCCGGCGAGCTGCTGCGGCCCCATGACGGCGGACTTGCTGCTGGGCCAGGCGAAGAGGAAGCGCGGGTCGTACGCCCGTCCGCACATGCCGTAGTGCCCGGCCCCGTACGAGGCGCCCATCAGCACGGACAGATGCGGGACCTTGGAGTTCGACACCGCGTTGATCATCATCGCGCCGTGTTTGATGATGCCGCCCTGCTCGTACTCCTTGCCGACCATGTAGCCGGTGGTGTTGTGCAGGAAGAGCAGGGGGATGTCGCGCTGGTTGGCGAGCTGGATGAACTGGGCGGCCTTCTGCGACTCCTCGCTGAACAGCACGCCCTGCGCATTGGCGAGGATGCCGACGGGATAGCCGTGAAGCGTGGCCCATCCGGTCACCAGGCTGGTTCCGTACAGCGGCTTGAACGCGTCGAAGTCGGAGCCGTCGACGAGCCGGGCGATGACCTCGCGCGGGTCGAAGGGCACCTTCAGATCGCCGGGCACGATGCCGATCAGCTCGTCCTCGTCGTACTTCGGTGGTTCGGCCGGTCCCGGATCGGCGTGTGCCTTGCGCCAGTTGAGACGGGCGACGATCCGGCGGGCCTGGCGCAGCGCGTCCTGCTCGTCGACGGCGAAGTGGTCGGCGAGCCCGGAGGTGCGGGCGTGCATCTCGGCGCCGCCGAGCGATTCGTCGTCGCTCTCCTCGCCGGTCGCCATCTTCACCAGCGGCGGTCCGCCGAGGAACACCTTGGACCGTTCCTTGATCATGACGGTGTGGTCGGACATACCGGGGACGTATGCCCCACCGGCGGTCGAGTTCCCGAAGACGACGGCCACGGTCGGGATGCCGGCCGCCGACAGCCGGGTGAGGTCGCGGAACAGCGCCCCGCCCGGGATGAAGATCTCCTTCTGCGAGGGGAGATCGGCGCCCCCGGACTCGACGAGGCTGATGCAGGGCAGCCGGTTGGCGAAGGCGATCTCGTTCGCCCGCAGGGCCTTCTTCAGGGTCCAGGGGTTGGAGGCGCCGCCGCGTACGGTCGGGTCGTTGGCGGTGATCAGGCACTCCACGCCCTCGATCACCCCGATCCCGGTGATGAGCGAGGCGCCGATCGCGTACTCGCTCCCCCAGGCGGCGAGCGGCGACAGCTCCAGGAACGGGGTGTCCTCGTCGATCAGCAGCTCGATCCGCTCGCGGGCCAGGAGCTTTCCGCGCGAGCGGTGCCGCGCCACGTACTTCTCGCCGCCGCCCGCCTGCGCCTTGGTGTGCTCGTCGGCCAGTTCGTCGAGTTTCGCGAGCATGGCCGTGCGGTTGGCGGCGTATTCGGGGCTCGCGGTGTCGAGCCCGGTGGGCAGGACGGTCATGCGTTCACCTCCGGTGCGTGGACGGTCTCCAGCAGCGATACGGGAATGGGCAGGTGCCGGGAGCGCAGCCACTCCCCCACCGCCTTGGCCTGCGGATCGAACCGGCGCTGGGCGGCGACGCCCTCGCCGAGCAGCCCGTGGACGGTGAAGTTCAGGGCGCGCAGGTTCGGCAGGAGGTGGCGTACGACGGTGAGGCCGGCGGTCTCCGGCAGCAGCTCCCGGAACCGTTCGACGGTCAGCTCATGGGCCAGCCACCGCCAGGCGTCGTCGCCGACGGCCCACACCCCCACGTTGGCGTCCCCGCCCTTGTCACCGCTGCGGGCACCCGCGACCCGGCCGAGCGGGGCGGTCCGGGTGGGGCCGGGGTCCGGCAGGGGTGCGGGGAGCGGCGGTTCCCCGGCGTCCCGGAGCGGCTGTGTCGTCGCGGGAGGTGCCAGGCTCAGTCGCCGCCCGTCCGGCAGGACGGCCACGTGCGGGACCTCGTCGGCCGGTACGTACTGTGCCTCGAACACCCCGTACGGTGCGCCCTTTCCGGGCGGGGCGGTGACATGGAAACCCGGATAGCTGCCGAGGGCGAGCTCGATCGCGGCGCCGGAGACCGCGCGTCCGACGGCCTCCGGGTCCTGGTCGCGGACGACGAGCCGGAGCAGGGCGCAGGCCCTCTCCTCGGTGTCGGCGTCGGCCCGGTCGGTCCGGGCCAACTCCCAACGAACCTCCGCGGGGCGGGTACGGGACCGGTCGAGTGCCTGCGCGAACTGGTCCTTGACGAGCTGTGCCTTGGCCTCGATGTCGAGCCCGGTGAGCACGAAGACGACTTCGTTGCGCCAGCCGCCGAGCCGGTTGAGTCCGACTTTGAGTGCGGGCGGCGGGGCCTCGCCGCGCACGCCGGAGACCCGTACCCGGTCGGGGCCTTCCTGGGCCAGCCGTACGGTGTCGAGTCTGGCGGTGACATCCGGTCCGGCGTACCGGGCCCCGCCGGTCTCGTACAGCAACTGGGCGGTGACGGTGCCGATGTCGACGACGCCGCCCGTGCCGTCGTGCTTGGTGATGACGGACGATCCGTCGGCATGGATCTCGGCGACGGGGAAGCCGGGCCGGTGCAGGTCATGGCCCCGGAAGAACGAGTAATTCCCCCCGGTGGCCTGGGTTCCGCACTCCAGTACGTGTCCGGCGACGACGGCCCCGGCGAGGGCGTCGTGGTCGTCGGGTCCCCAGCCGAAGTGGGCGGCGGCGGGCCCGGTGACGAGGGCGGCGTCGGTGACCCGTCCGGTGACGACGACATCGGCGCCCGCGGTGAGGCAGGCGGCGATCCCCGCGCCGCCGAGGTAGGCGTTGGCGGTGAGGAAGCCCTCGGGTACGGGGAGGCTGTCGCCCTCCACATGGGCGACCCGTACGGGCACCCCCACCTTCTGCGCCAACTCCCTTACGGCGTCGGCCAGTCCTGCCGGATTGAGTCCTCCGGCATTGGTGACGATCTTCACCCCGCGCTCGTGGGCGAGCCCGAGGCCCTCTTCGAGCTGGCGCAGGAAGGTGGTGGCGTACCCGTGCGTGGGGTCCTTGAGCCGGCTCCGGCCGAGGATGAGCATGGTCAGCTCGGCCAGGTAGTCCCCGGTGAGGACGTCGAGGGGGCCGCCGGTGAGCATCTCACGCATGGCGTCGAAGCGGTCGCCGTAGAACCCGGAGGCGTTGCCGATCCGCAGCGGCCCGGTCGTCCTCGGCGGCTTCCCGGTCGTCTGCGACGGGTCGGCCGGGGTACGCGGTCCAGTCACTCGTCGTCTCCCTTCGGCGCGCCGGCTCCCCGGGGTGCGCGGCCCGGTCCGGCGGGCCCGGCAAAGGCCTGCGCGATGCCGAGCCACTGGTCGGCGTCGGGCCCGACGGCCCGGACGGCGAGGTCGTCGCGGTGGGCGCGCTGGGTGACGAGGAGGCAGAAGTCGAGCAGCGGCCCGGTGACGTGCTGCGGTGCGTCCTGTGCCCCGAACACGATCAACTCGCCGTCGGGTGCTTTCAGTTCGACTCGGAACTCCTCCTCGGGCGCCTTGATGCCCCGTACCAGGTAGGCGTAGTCCCTGGCCCGCACACCGATCCGGGCGACGTGCCGCAGCCGGGCGGTGGGGGTCCTGGTGACCCCGAGGGCGTCGGCGATGTCCTGGCCGTGCGCCCAGGTCTCCATGATCCGGGCGGTCGCCATGGAAGCGACGCTCATCGGCGGCCCGTACCAGGGGATACGAACACCGGCCGGAGCGGCCCGCAACACCGCGTCGAGCCGCCCCCGCCCGTCCCGCCACCGCGCAAGGAGCGCCGCCGGATCCAGCACGGCCAGCTCCTCGGCACCCCGGTCGACGAAGGACTCGGGTGCCTCCATGGCCCTGGCCACCTCCCCGGCGAAGGCGTCGGCATCGGTGGCGGCCAGCAGTGCGACCTCGTCGGTCCAGGTGAGATGGGCGATCTGATGCGCGACGCTCCAGCCGGGGGCAGGCGTCGACGCGGCCCACTGCCCGGCGCTCAACTCCCGTACGAGTACGTCGAGTTCCTGGCTCTCTTCGCGCAGATCGTCGAGCAAGGCGGCGACATCGGGCACGGTGCGCTCCCCTCGGGGCAAGGCGGTGTGCCCAGGAGCATGGCAGCGGACCTATAAACAAGCAAGCATGCTTGCCTTATTTTCTGTCCCGCCACCGGGCGTTGGCAGGCCGTGCGCCCGAACGCGCCACCGTGGATGCGCAGGGCGAGGTCGGACTCCTCCCGCGCCTGTCGTCATTCGATTGCCGACGGGCACGGGAGGCCGGGCAGACCGGCGGGGGCCATCGCTTCTCGGGCGGCCGGCAGTTCGGGTGTGAGCAGTTGAGGCAAAGGGAGATCCCGGTGAGAACGATCAAGGTTCCGGGGTGGAGGTCTCCGCGTTCGGGCAGGGCTGGGTCTTCGTAAGCGCCAACACCGCCAGACCGAACCGCCAGACCGATGGGTCAAGAGCACCCCCTTCCCATCTACTTGCCCAACCAGGTATCTTGCATCGCATGGAACCAGGTGATTCGACCAAGCAGGCCCGGGCAGCCGCCCAGCTGCGCAAGGGGGTCCTGGAGTACTGCGTACTCGCCCTGATGCGGGACCGTCCCCGTTATGGCGTGGAACTCCTCCACGCCCTGGAGGACTCCGGCGCCCTGGCCACCAGCCAGGGCACGGTCTACCCGCTGCTGTCCCGGCTCCGCCGCGACGACCTGGTCACCACCACCTGGCAGGAGTCCGCCTCCGGACCACCGCGTCGCTACTACGCGCTCACCGACAGCGGCCGGGCCGCACTCGACGAGTTCACCCGCGTCTGGCCCGGCTTCCGCAACGCCGTCGACGCCTTCCTGGCCACCCCGCACCCCTCCACCGGAGACCTCGCATGAAGACCTCTGCCGACCCCGTACGCCACTACCTCTCCGCCGTCGAACGCGAGAGCTCCGCACTCCCCGCCGACCGTCGCCAGGAACTCCTCGCCGACCTCGCCGAACACATAGAGGTGACGCGCACCGAGCGTCCCGACGCCGCGATCGGCGAGATACTCGCCGAGCTGGGGGACCCCCGCACGATCGCGGCGACGGCACTGGCCGAGGCGGGGAACGGGACCACCGGCACCCCGGCCCGGAGCGACGTGGACGCACCCGCCCGGCGCGGCAAGGTGCACCCCCTGGTCCCGCTCCTGATGCTCACCCTCTCGCTGCCTTTCACGATGATCTTCTCCATCGGGCCCGACGCGGCGTTCGACCCCGGCCCGGTGTTCGGCTTCCTGTTCCGTGTCACCGGCGCGGTACTTCTCTGCACCTCAGTGCACTGGACCGCCGTCCAGAAGACCACCGGCGTGCTGCTCACCGTCATCGTGCCGACCACCGTCATCGTCACCTGGAACCTGATCAGCGGCTGGGCGGCGGGCGAAGTCCCGGCCCTCCTGGGCAACCTGGGAAGCCTCGCCCTGATGATCGGCACGGCAGTGTGGCTCTGGCGGGTCCGCCGCGCCTGAGCGCGGCCGCCGGCACATCGAGGTCGACAAGTGGATCGACCTGGCACGCGACTGCGCGTACCCCGAGGGCAGCAGCGGCTCCCTGGTCCGGGAGGGCTTCCGAGTCGCGCGGCTGCCCGGCCCCGGCTGCGCCTGGCCGCCGGCGCCGCACAAGCTGCCCACGCGCCGGGGCCATCGCCGCGCACTCGATCGACGTCACAACCCACCCCACCCCAGACGGAACCCGACATCACCACCAACGACGCTGAGCCGAATGGGTGACAGCGACAAGTTCTCAACGCTCCGAGATCGTCCTGTGGCGGGGTTCCGGCGTATCCGGGTCATGCCCCGTTCAGGGCAAGCTGGTGCAGAGGGTGCAGGCGGAACACGCCGCCCCCTTCGCCGACCCGGCCGGCGTCCCCCGAGAACGCCCACCCGGCAGGACGTCACTGCACATCGATGCGGCCCAGCCAGCTCGGCCGGACCGGCACCCCGTCCGCGTATCGCTCCACCGGCGGCGACGAGGGCGGCGGCGGAGGCGACGGCACCGTGGCCCCCGGTTCCGGCTCCACCGGCTCCGGCTCCGGTTCGGCCGGGGGCGGTGCGGCGCTGTCGTCCAGCAGCTCCGCCACCGTGAACCGGGTACTGAAGGACTGCCAGGCGCCGTCGATCACCAGAAGGAAGCCGTCGCCCTCCCGGAAGAGCCGACGGCGCTTCGGGCTCCGGGGGTGCTCCGGCGTATGGTTCCGGGCCCGCTGCTCCAGCTCCGCCAGGGCGTCTTCACGTGTGCCCTCCAGGTGCGCCAGCACGTATGCCTCCGCGTGCTTGCGCTCCCCCACCCCCACGGTCGTCTCCATGACCAGTCCCCAGTTCGCCACGTGCCCCGCCCCTTCCCGTTCGGATCAGGAGCAAGCCTAGGAGGCGCGGCGGGCCGGTGGACCGGCCGCACGCAGCCGAGGGTGTGCGGCTCGTTCCGGGCGGTGGACACGGGTCGACGCGTCGAGCGTCCGGGGCAGCCGGTCGCGGAGCGCGGGCGGGGCGCGGGCGAGCCGTCAGGCGTGGTCGCGGCGCTTCCCGACCCGTACCTGACTGCGCACCGCCCCCATGCTCGCGCCGATGACCAGTGCGATGGCCAGGGCGTCCGTCGCGGAGAGGGCCTGGTCGAGGATGAGGAAGCCGGCCGTGGCCGCGATCGCGGGTTCGAGGCTCATCAGGATCGCGAAGGTGGGCGCGGGCAGGCGGCGCAACGCCATGAGTTCGAGGGTGTACGGGAGGACCGAGCTCAGCAGTGCCACCGCCGCGCCCAGCCCCAGCGTGGACGGGACCAGCAGCTTCGAGCCCGACTCCAGGATGCCGAGAGGCAGGGAGAGAAGTGCCGCTACCACCATGGCCAGGGCCAGGCCGTCCGCCTGGGGGAAGCGGCGGCCGGTGCGGGCGCTGAAGACTATGTACGTGGCCCACATGGCACCCGCGCCCAGTGCGTACGCGGCGCCCACCGGATCGAGGCGGTCGAAGCCACCCCCGCTCAGCAGCACGACGCCGCCCAGCGCGAGGCCCGCCCACACCAGGTTGACCAGGCGGCGCGAGGCGACCACGGACAGGGCCAGCGGCCCCAGCACCTCCAGGGTGACGGCCGCGCCCAGCGGGATGCGGTCGACGGCCTGGTAGAAGAGTGTGTTCATGCCACCCATGGCCACCCCGAACGCGAGGACCGTGCCCCAGTCGGCGCGCGAGTGGCCGCGCAGCTTCGGGCGGCAGACGGCCATCAGGACGAGCGCGGCGACGGCCAGGCGCAGGGTGACCACCCCGAGCGCGCCGGCCCGCGGCATCAGCAGGACCGCGACGGCGGAGCCGAACTGGACGGACAGGCCGCCCGCGACCACCAGCGCGACCGGGGCGAGTGCCGCCCTACGGCCGTTGGGACGCACAGGACCTGCCGCCCCGCCCAGGGCGGACACCGCCTCCGGTACGGCGACGGCTGCGGCCTGCTCCGCGGCCATTGCCCCTGCTGCACTGCGCTGGTCGTTCACCTGCGGTGTTCCTCCCGAGTCCGACAGTGCATTTCAATGCACTGCCCGATTGAAGATACTGCACTCTCTCCGTGCGATACCTCCCCTTACGGTAGGTACCTCCGCGTGGCACGTGAAATGCCTACTGGGCTCCCGTTATGCTCCACGCGCATGAGCCTTGGACGCAGCGGTGACGGCCGCACCGGGAGCCATGCGGGCCGGAGTTCCGGACGCGGTATCGAGGTCCGCCATCTGCGCGCCTTCCTCGCGATCGCCGACGAGGGCAACGTCACCCGCGCCGCCGCCAGCCTCCGCCTCACCCAGCCCGCGGTCTCCCGCACCCTCGCCGCCCTGGAACAGCACCTCGGCATCCGGCTCGTCGACCGGTCCACCCACCATCTCGTCCTCACCCCCGAAGGCGTCGCCTTCCGGGACAAGGCCGCCGCCGCGGTCGCCGCGTTCGACGAGGCGCTCGACTCCGGCGGGCTGCGCCACTGGCCGCTGCGGCTCGGGCACGCCTGGTCCGCTTTCGGCCCGTACACCACACCCCTGCTCCGGCGCTGGCAGGAGCGGTATCCGCAGACCCCGCTCGAACTGCTGCGGATCGACGACCGCACCGCCGGGCTCACCCGCGGCGAGGTCGACGCGGCGTTGTTGCGAGGCCCCGTCGAGGCACCGGGGCTCGTCACCGAGGTGCTGTTCGAGGAGGACCGGGTGGCGGCGGTGGCCGCGGACGGGCCGCTCGCCGCCCGAGCCACGCTCCGTCTCGCCGATCTCGCGGACGGCACCGTCGTCCTCAACACCGTCTCCGGCACCACCACCGTCGATCTGTGGCCGCCGGACGCAAGGCCCGCCGCGACCCTCACCGTCGCCAACACCGACGACTGGCTGACCGCCATCGCGGCGGGGCGCGGCGCCGGGGTCTCCGCCGCGTCCACCGCCGGGATGCACCCGCACTCAGGAGTCGCCTACCGCCCGCTGGTCGACGCCCCGACCGTCCCGGTCCTGCTCGCCCGGCGCGACGCCCCCGGCCATCCCGCGCTGCCGAAGCTCGCCGCGCTCGCCCGGGAGATCGTGGGGCAGGACACCACCGACGCTGAGGAACTCCCGCACGGGGCCGGACGGTCGGGGTGAGCGCCCCCGCCCGCCTCGGCTCACTCCTCGACCACCGGAAAGGCCAGGGCGGTTTCGGCGGGCAGCCCCAGTTCCACGCCGGCCGGCCCTGGAGGAGTTCAAGGACTCACAGGTCTGGTTGAAGATCGACTCGAACGGCAACTATGACCTGAACCTCGCCGCCAACGAGTACAGGGGAGACGGCCATACCCTGGACAAGCACGTCGGCAAGACGGACGAGTAGTTGGCGCAGCGCTTGCGTGACCAGCAGTCGAACGGCCCGACACAGGCCTGGCCACACGGCAAGCCAATACCCAGCGGCTCCTCTGCCTTCCCGAACTATCAGCGCGCGGAGGAGTTGACCGAACGCAACCTCAACAAGAACAAGGCCGCCATCGAGGCTTGGATCAAGGGACCCCCGCCGGCCTCCGACGGCGAAGTCAAGTCGTTCTACGACACGGCGCCCAACGGTGAGACCAGCGGCCGCAGCGTGAGCAAGCAGCCGGTGGACCCCAGCGACCCCCTGTCCGGGTGCAAGCAGGGCGGCCTGAACGCCAAGGCGTACGACGTGAACGGCATCGCCATGCGCATCCGTTACGACAGCAGCCGCAACCCGCCGTTCACTGTCATGACGTCGATGCCCTCCAAGCCCTAGCGACCGCCGAGAAAGGCCAGCACCACATGTCCGTCGACCAGACGTCCTGGGAAGCCGCGGTACGCCACCTGTACGAAGACGCGTACCCGTACGACGCCACAGGCCCGCGTCGCCACGAGGACTGGGTCCTCGACGTCCTCGCTCTGATGGCGCGGGTCCCGGACCCCCGCGGCTGGGCCGGTCTCGACGACGCGGCCCAGAACCCGGAGCGCGAGGCATCCCCCACGTACCCCTTCGTCGCCCACCCCCCGGAGTACATCGCGAGGCGTCTACAGGAGATCGACCAGGACAGCGCCGAGAACCTGCTCCTTGCCCTCACGGACGACCGCTGCACCCTGTCCAACTTGAGGCGCTTCACGGAAAGCGAGGAGGAACTGCGGGCGATGGCGCGGACAGTCCTCGCACGTTACGGGGACGAGGCCAACTATCACACCAACGTCAGCAAGCCCGGCAGCGAGCCCGGCACACTCGACTTCACGACGCCGAACTGGGGGTACAGCCCGCTGAGCGTCTACTCGGAGGACTGCGGCCTGATCGTCGTCTCGGACACCGAGGTGGGCATGTTCTGGAATTTCTCCGACTACTGAACCGCCTGCCACCTGTACGAGCTCTGCTCCTGAGCAGGTGATTTGAGAGGATGCCCCCCGTGCTGACCCGTTCCGCCTCCTACCCCGACCGGGAGATTGCCCAATGGGCCACCCAGCAGGTGGTGACCGCCAACGAGCAGGCCATCCACCGCTGGCTCGCCCAGAACACCCGGGCCCGCCTCACCATCGAGGCTGCCTAGCCCTCCCACGAGGAGCCCGTGGGCCGGGTCCAGCTGGAAGCCGAGCTGCTGGCTGGCCGCGGGCCCGCCGACGTCCGCGCGGCGCGCGTGGTGCTGCGCCGCGAGCCGTCGAGCCCACACGGTTTCGTCGTCCACACGACCGTCCCGTTCTACCTGTAGGGGCCGCACGCACATGTCCATGAAGCCCCTCGAACACGACCGCCGGTACGGCGAGCTGGACCAGGTGATGCGCGCGTACCTGGGGCAGCCGGCCGACGACACCCCGGAGCGCCGCAGTCGCGCCCTGGACGCGTACTCCGTCACACCTGGCACACCGCCCCTCGGCCATCGCGGAGGCGGAGCGCCAGCTGCGCGAGTACAGCCGCAACCCTCCCGGCCGCATCCGGCAGGGCCTGGGCGAGTTCTACGCGATCCCGGACACCGGGAAGCCGCAGTCGGAGATCGGCGACTGGCTGATCGTGCTGGCCGACCACTGAAGAAGAGCATCGAGGAGGGCGACGTCCCGGAACCGTCGTCCCCGCAGACTCACTGGGAGTGGCACGCGCGCTTCCCGGGGCCGCTCCTTCACCGACCACCTGATGGACCTCGGACTGATCGCCGTGAGCGCGGACGAGGTCGGGGCCTTCTGGTCGTTCAACGCGAACTGAGAACACGCAACCGGCACTTGGCGGTTGGCGATTGGCGGTTGGCGGGGACGAACAGTGGCGTCATGCGCCCAATGTGCAGGGCGCGCAAGGGTGTTCACCAGGACCGACGTGCGTACGCTGAGTCAGCGTACGCACACAATCAGTGGACAGTACGCATCACCCGGCGTGACGATGGAGCCGAGTCAGAAGCGGTACGGCGGGGCGGGTGCGCGCGAAAGGTGGCCGACTGTGGCCTACGAGAACACGGACGACGGCGCTGCGGGAACGGCGGCAGGAGGAACGGGCGCGGGAGCCGGCGCCGAGCCGGGGGTGTCGGACAGTCTGCGCACATTCGGCGCGTTCGTCCAGGCCTTACGGGAGCACGCGGGCCTGAGCCGCGAGGAGTTCGGCGCGCTGGTCCGCTTCTCCAAGCACACCGTCGCCTCGATCGAGCAGGGCCGCCAGATGCCGGACCGCGACTTCGTGGAGCGAGCGGAGGCGACGCTCGGAAACACCGGCGCGCTACGGAAGGCGGCGCCACATCTGACACGGCAGGCGGGACTGGCGAGTTGGTTCCGGCAATGGGCGCGGGTGGAGACGACGGCGATCAGCCTGTACACGTACGAATGCCGGGTCGTGCCGGGCCTGTTGCAGACGGAGGCGTACGCGCGAGCGGTGTCGCTGGACGTGCCACCACTCCCCGACCCGGAAGAGCTGGAGCAGCGGATCGCGGCGCGGCTCGCCCGGCAGGAGCTGCTGGCGGTGACACGGAAACCACCGACGGCTTTCAGCTTCATCGTGGAGCAGGGAGTGCTGGAGCGGTGGACGGGCGGGGAGGCGGTGACACGGGAACAGTTCGACCGGCTGCTGGAGTTGATCGAGCACAACTGGAACGTGGAGTTTCAGGTAATGCCGCTACGGCAGCCGTCACACGCGGGCTTGGACGGGCCGATCATGTTGGCGGAGACGCCCGACAACCACTGGTTCGCGTACTCGGAGGGACAGCAGAACGGACGACTGATCGCCAACGCGAAAGAGATCAGTCTGCTCCAGCAGCGGTATGCCAAACTGCGCTCACAGGCCCTGACCCCCGAGGACTCTCTGGGCCTGTTGAAGCGATTGCGAGGAGCGCTATGAGCACGTCCGAACTGGCCTGGTTCAAGAGCAGCTACAGCGGCTCGCAGGGTGACGCCTGCATCGAGGTGGCGAAGGGGACGCAGGCGATCCACGTCCGCGACTCCAAGGACCGGCTGAGCCCCGAACTCGCCCTCTCCCCCGCCGCGTGGGACGACTTCGTCTCCTACGCCGTCCAGGGCTGACCCTCACGCCCCGCCGGGCAGGCGGCGTCCACGACGAGCTGGGGCACGTGCACAGGCTCCTTGGGCCCGAAGTTCGCGAGCAGTTCGCGCGGCCCGGCCGGTCGGGCCGGGCCCAGTTGGCGGCAGGGCCTGCACAGGCCGTCACGGAACGCTTCGGGCCTCCCCGGGACGGCGCACTCGGTGCACTCGACGATCAGACGGCGTACGGGAGTTCCCGGCACGAACGGGGCTGCGGCGGGCAGACGGGGCAGGATCTTGTCGCGGAGACGGCGGCGGACGAACCCGAAGGGCGAGTCGACAGACGCGGGAAGCCCGGCGGTGAGGACGCGCGTCAGGTAGTCGGCGTCCACACCGCGCGCGAACCACTCGGCAGCCGCCTGCTCCAGTGCCGCACAGTCCGCTGCCGAGAGGGCCAGGCGGGAGTCGGTACGGCCGAGACGGGCCAGGGCGACGAAAGCGGGAGAGGGCCGGTCCACGGTCGCCTCCGGCTCCGGCTCCGGCTGCGGCTGCGGCTCGGGCTCTGCGGTGCGCTGCTGCGGCACTGTCGTGACGGGCGGCTGCGCCGGTACGGATGCGGATGCTTCGGACGCGGCGGGGTCGGTGGGGACCCACGGGGGCAGTGGCGCGGCGGCCTCCTGCGGCGCGGAGCCGCGCTCCTCGGCGGCGAGGAATGCCTCCCACCACTCGTTGTCACGGGCGATGCGGGACCAGAAGGTGCGGGTTACCCAGCGGACCTGGCCGCCCTCGCCGCTCAGGCACCGGACATGCCGCAGATGACCGGCCACGCCCAGGGCCCGCAACGCGCTGCCGACGGCCATCTGCCCGTACAACGGCTGACTCCGGGCCAGCGACTTGATATCCATCGCCGCGCCCTCGGGCAGCGCGTCGACGTAACCGGCGATGTGCCGCTCACGCTCGGGCAGCATCGCGAAATCGCCCTCGTGGGGCAGGCGTTGATCCGGCACGGATCGCTTTCCGTAACCGGGCTTGGCCTTCGGATGGGAGCGCGAGGATGCGGACGCGCGCGGGGCAGGGCTAAGGTCTGAAACAGCCACGGGATCGCTCGCTTCGATCTTGGGGTCAGGCCCCGGCCGGTGCTGCGAACACCGCGTCGGGGTCGTTACGTTGGGCACCGTAAGCAGCCGCGAATCCGCGCCGCAAGTCGGTCACGATTAGTCATACTTGCTGGCCGTGACAGGTCAGGGAGGGCGAGAGGTTTCCCCAACCCCCTTCTTTCACCCACCGGTTGTACGACACCGCTCGAATCCCGACATCCGGACCCCGGCCCCCGAAGCTCGGGCTCCGGCCGCCCCGCGCCTCAGCCGCAGGAAGTGCCCGATTCCGGCGGCAGCCCCTCCGCCAGGTGCCGGGCCCGCACCCCGCCCGGCCTGCTCACCCGCCCACCGGCACCCCCGGCCGGCCGCCGAGCAGGTCCAGTCCCGCCGGGGTGATCGTGTGCAGTACGTGCTTGCCGCGACGCACGCTCAGCAGCAGCCCGCACCGGCGCAGGACCGCCGTGTGCTGGCTGACGGCTGCCGCGGAGACGCCGAGACGGCACGCCAGCTCACCGGTCGTACGACCCGACACCGCGCCCTCCAGGATCGCGGCGCGGGTGCCACCGATCAAGGAGCCCAGCCCGGTCCCCCGTTCCCGCGCCCAGCCGAGCGTGTGCTGGATGGGGTAGACGAGAACCGGCACCGGCTCGTCGGTTGCGAGCGTGACCGGTGTGCGGACGCAGAAGAAGGAGGGCTGGAGCAGGAGGCCCCGCCCGCGGAGCCATACGTCGCGCTCGACGGGGTAGTCCGCTTCCAGCACCGGTGGCCGCCACCGCAGCACCGGGCGGAAACCTCCCAGCAGTCCGTCCGTACCGCCCCCCAGTACCGCCCGCGCCCGCACGGCCAGGTCCGTCTCCAACTGCGCCCGCATCCGCGGCCAGAAGGGCGCGAGTGCGTTCCGGTGGTAAGTGTGCAGAGCGGCGCCCAGCTGGCTGAGCGCCTCCGGCGAGCCGTCTGCCAGCGAGCGGAACACCGGGGGCAGCGGCCGGGTCCGGCTCCGGGCCGCTGCGAGTTCCGCGAGATGGGCGTGCATGGTGGAGCGGGGCGTGTCGAGCACGGTCCCGACCGCATGGTCCAGGTCGAACGTGCCGCCCAGGTCGGGCGTGAGGAAGTCCGGGAAGTAGCCGAGCGGCGGGAGCAACGGGCCCAGCAGCTTGCAGGCCGGGGGCAGCCGCTGTCGGACCCGGCGCCGCCAGTCGCCGAACATCAGGGGGTTCCTCCCGGTGACCAGCGCCTGGAAGCTGTTGACGATCTCCCACATGGGGTCGGGCGCGGCGGCGACGCGCACGCGCCCGATGTCCTCGTTGGTGAAGTGCACCCGCAGCAAAGGGATCTCCGATGGTGATCGCTCGGACGGGGCGCAGCGGCGCCCGTACGGCAAGGGCTCGGCAGGCGGACCCGAGTGCGGCCGTTCAGCCGTCACGCGCGTCGAGCGGCCCGGCCGGAACCCTGGGCACCGGGCCGGGGAAACGGACCTCGTACACGGGCCGTTCAGCCGGCTGGTCCGCCGCGGCTGCCCGCACCCGCGCCCTGACGTGCCCCTGTGCCGCGGAGCGCCGGGCGTGGTCGGCGCCCGCCCTCCGGTGCGACCTGATTCATGCGCCCCCCCCGGGGTATGGCCGATGCCTTCACCTTCGACGCCGGGCAAGGGGGCGAGCAAGACGGAGTGAGGGGGATGTCCGGATAACACGCTTCTCTGGCATTTCTTCGACGCTGCGTCGTTCACCGTCCCGGCCGCCCGTTCGGCGTCGTGCCCTGCCCGCGCCGGACGCTTAAGCGACGGCTTCAACGTGTGGCGCCCTCCGGTCCGCCGACGACAACCTGGCATCGCGAACGGGCCACGGGAGAAGAAACCGAGTCCGGTTCGCACCCGTACGCGGACCTCGCGTGCGTGCCGTTGCGACAGGGGGATTCCTCACATGCGACACAAGCGTTCACTCGTCGGCGCCATCAGCGCCCTGATCCTCGTCCTCACGGCCGGCGTCACCGCCGGCTCCGCGCAGGCCGCCGCGCCTCTCGACCAGGGCGGCGCCGGACAGGTCCTGAGGGTGCCGGCCGCTCCCGCAGGGGCCGCGGTCGCGTCGGCCCAGGGGCTGGCCGCGGTTTCTCCGAGCGTCAGCCCGTCCGTCAGGTCCGAGCACGTGGCACCGGGCGGGACCTTCAGCTGCCTCGGCGGCGAACTCTGCGCCGCGGTCTGGGACCCCACGACTTCCAACTGGGAGATCTTCCACTTCTACACGTGCAACCGGTACTACCTGTCCAACTGGGCGAACACCGGCTACTACTGGGACAACCAGACCGGCAACCCGACCTCGACCTTCTACGGTCAGTCCGGCAATGTCATCAAGACCTTCAAGCCGTTCGATGGCGACCGGGACCAGGACTGGAACTCCGTCTGGTCCATCCGCAACTGCTGACCGCCTGCCCGGTCACACGCCGCACCCGCCCGGCCCGGTCGCCATCGACCGGGGCCGGGCCCGTGCGTGTGCGCACCCCTCCCGGCCATCGCACTCAGTCCTCGGCCAGCCCCTCCGCCAGCACCTCCGCCAGGTGCCGGGCCCGCACCCCGCCCAGTTGCTCCATCTGGGTCCGGCAGGAGAAGCCGTCCGCCAGGAACTCCGTACCGGGCTCCGCCGCCCGTACCGACGGCAGCAGGGTCTCCTCCGCGCACGCCGCCGATACCGTCCAGTGGCCCTTCTCGAAGCCGAAGTTTCCGGCCAGTCCGCAGCAGCCACCGCTCAGCTCGCCTGCTAGTCCGGCCCGTTCGCGCAGGCGGCGGTCCGCCGCGTCGCCCAGGACCGCGTGCTGGTGGCAGTGGGTCTGACCGGTGGCCGGGCGGTCCAGGCGAGGTGGTTGCCAGTGCGGGGCGTACTCCTCCAGATACTGCGCCAGCGTCCGTACCGATCCGGCGAGTTCGGCAGCCCGGGGTTCGTCGGGGAGGAGTTCGGGAAGGTCGGTGCGGAGGGTGGCGGCGCAGCTGGGTTCGAGGACGACGAGGGGGTCACCGACACCGTCGCCCATCCGGTCCAGGGTGCGGCGCATCACCTTGCGGGCCTTGTCCAGTTGGCCCGTCGATACATAGGTGAGGCCGCAGCACAGCCCCCGGCCGGGCAGCAGCGTTCTGCGGCCCGCGGCCTCCAGGACCCGCACCGCCGCCCGCCCCACCTCGGGGGAGAGGTGGTTGGTGAAGGTGTCGGGCCAGACGGTGACCACCTGGTCGTTGGAGAGGATCACCGTCCCCCTGCCCCGGTGCCGCCCGAGCCACTGGGTGAACGTCTCCCGCGCCAGTACCGGGAGGGTCCGCTCCGGAGCGATGCCCGCCAGCCGTTTGGCCAGGGCCGCCAGCGGTCGGACCCGGGCCAGGGCGTTCAGGGCAGGTGCGAACGGGGCCGCCGCACGCAGCCAGACCGGCAGCCGTCCCATTGCGTAGTGGGCGGCCGGGCGCAGCCGCCCCCGGTAGTGGTGGTGCAGGAACTCCGCCTTGTACGTGGCCATGTCGACACCCACCGGGCAGTCGCTGCGGCAGCCCTTGCAGGACAGGCAGAGATCGAGCGCGTCGCGCACCTCCGTCGACCGCCAGCCGTCCGTGATCACCTCGCCCGCGAGCATCTCGTGCAGCAGGCGGGCCCGGCCGCGGGTGGAGTGGGCCTCCTCGCCGGTCGCCCGGAACGACGGGCACATCACACCGGCGCCCGCCGGCTCCGCCGTGCGGCATTTGGCGACGCCCACGCACCTGCGTACCGCCGCGGAGAAGTCGCCGCCGTCGTGCGGGTAGCCGAACGTGACGTCCACCGGGCGCTTCGGCAGCACCTCGAAGCGGAGGTTCTCGTCGAGCCGGGCGGGCTGGGTGAGGATGCCGGGGTTCATGCCGCCGTACGGGTCCCAGATGTTCTTGAACCTGGAGAAGAGGGCGACCAGTTCGTCCCCGTACATACGTGGGAGCAGTTCGGCCCGCGCCTGGCCGTCGCCGTGTTCCCCGCTCAGTGATCCGCCGTGCGCGACGACCAGGTCCGCCAGTTCCTCGGAGAAGCGGCGGAAGCGGGCCACGCCCTCGGGGTCCAGCAGGTCGAAGTCGATCCGCACGTGGATGCAGCCGTCGCCGAAGTGCCCGTACGGGGTGCCACGCAGCCCATGGGCGGCGAGCAGGGCACGGAAGTCGCGGAGGTACGGGCCGAGGCGGGCGGGCGGTACGGCGCAGTCCTCCCAGCCGGGCCAGGCCTCCGTGCCGTCCGGCATCCGTGTGGCGGTGCCGGCGGCGTCCTCGCGGATGCGCCACAGGGCCCGCTGTCCGGCCGGGTCGGTGACGACCAGGCCGGCCGGCGCGTCGGCCGCACGGAGGATGCGCCCGGCGTGCGCACGCGCCTCGGCCGGGGTGGCGCCGCCGGTCTCGACGAAGAGCCAGGCGCCTCCGCGCGGCAGCCCGGCCGGTTCCCGCACGAGATCGGCGGCCATGCCCTCCACGGTCAGGGGTTGGAACGGGAGCAGGCCGCAGGCGGCTTCGGCGGCCGCGGACTCGTCGGCGTAGGCGAGTACGGCGAGCGCGCGGGCCGCCGGTGCCTCGACCAGCCGTACGGTCGCCTCCGTCACCACACCGAGCGTGCCCTCGCTGCCGCAGAAGGCGCGGACGAGGTCGGTTCCGCGCTCGGGCAGGAGTGCGTCCAGGGCGTATCCGGAAATACGGCGCGGGAGTTCGGGGAATCCGGTGCGCAGGAGGGCGAGGTTCTCGCCGATGAGTTCGGGGAGTCCGATGAGTCCGGTGGGTCCGGAGAGTCCGGTGGGTCCGGAGAGTCCGGTGGGCGGTTCGACCTCCCCTGCCCGGCCCAGACGCAGCATGTCGGCGCCGTAGCGGGCCACGGTCAGGGCGCGCACATTGTCGGCCGTGGTGCCCCACGCGACCGAGTGCGCGCCGCAGGAGTTGTTGCCGATCATGCCGCCCAGCGTGCAGCGGCTGTGCGTGGAGGGGTCGGGGCCGAAGGTGAGGCCGTGCGGGGCGGCGGCGGTGCGCAGGTCGTCCAGGATCACTCCCGGCTGGACGATCGCTGTACGGGATTCGGCGTCCAGCTCGACGATCTTCCGCATATGGCGGGTGAGGTCGAGGACGATGCCGGTGCCGGTGGCCTGACCGGCGATGGAGGTGCCGCCGCCGCGCGGGACCACGGGCACGGCGTGTGAACGGCAGACGGCGAGCGCGGCGGCCACGTCGTCGGCGTCGCGCGGGGTGACGACGGCGAGCGGTACGCGGCGGTAGTTGGAGGCGTCCATCGTCGTCAACGCCCGTGCGGTGGGGCCGAAGTCGACCTCTCCGCGGACCGCGGCGCTCAGCGCCTGCGCGAGTGCGGCGGATTCCGACGGTGTGCGATGTGCGGCCATGGGCCCAGGATGCCGTTGATCCGGTCTCTCGGCGGCCCCGCGCCCGCGCGATTCCCCCGAATACGTCAATACGTCGGAATACGTCGGACGCGTAGTCACATACGTGACAGAGAACGCCACAAGTACTTCCCAAATAGAGCGTCAATTCTCATATAGTGACCAAGACTTGCCTTGGAATTATCAGCTCCAGTTGTCGTTTTCGTCCCTGTAGTACCGAACTGTCCCGATCGGGCCTGTTGGCCCTTCCCGCCCTGCCCGTCCCGTTTACCCCGTCCGCCCCAAGGACTGCACTTGAGCCCCTCATCCCGGCCGACCGCACTGGCCCTGCTGATCTCACTGGCCGTCACCGGATCCCTGTGCCTGTGGGCGGTCGTCGCCGCCCCCGACTCGGTACGGACCACGCTGGCCTGGGGGGCGGGCGCCGCCGCCGTGCTGCTGTCCGCCGCCGTGGCCGCCGCCGTCCATGCCCGCGCCACCGCGAACCGGTTGCGCGCCCGTCTCGCGGCGGAGACCCAGCGGTTCACCGGCGAGATCAGCCGGCTCGTCTCCGCCTCCGCGGCCGAGGGCCAGCGGTTCACCGCCGAGACCGCCCGGATCAAGGCCGCCGCCGAGGCCGAGACCGCACGGATCGCCTCGCAGGCCGCCGCCGATGCCGAACGGCTCACCGCCGATGTCGAGCGGCTCGGTGCCCGCGCGGCCCGCAGCGACACCGAGCGTTCCGCCGCGGTCGCCGCCTGTGCCAACGCCGCGGGCCGGATGCAGGCCCTGGCCACCAGCATGCTCGCCGACCTGCGCGACATGGAGCACCGGCACGCCGCCGAGGACGTCCTCGGCGATCTGCTCCATCTGGACCACCGCACCGCCCAGGCGGGCCGGCTCGCCGACTCCATCGCCGTGCTGACCGGCGCCCGCTCCGGACGGCGCTGGGCGAAGCCGATCGTGATGGAGTCGATCCTGCGCGGCGCGATGGGCCGGATCAGCGGCTACCAGCGGGTACGCCTCCACTCGACCAGCGATGTCGCGGTCGCCGGCCACGCCGCCGAGGGCGTCATGCACGCGCTCGCCGAACTCCTCGACAACGCCGCCAACTTCTCGCCGCCCACGGCGGAGGTCCATGTGTACGTCGAGGAGGTGCCGGCCGGCATCGTCCTGACCGTCGAGGACAGCGGCCTGGTCATGAGCGATGTGCAGCTGCGCCGCGCCGAGCGCGCGGTGTCGGCCACCAACCAGGACCTGACGGGTCTTTCCGGCACCCGGCTCGGCCTCGCCGTCGTCGGCCGGCTGGCCCGTAAGCACGGTCTGAACGTGTCGTTCCGGCCGTCCGCACGCGGCGGCACGGGCGCCCTGATGATGCTTCCGCAGGAGCTCCTCACCCGGACCCCGGTTCCGGTCCGTGCATCGGCGCCCCAGCCGGCGTCCGAGTCGAGGCCCGAGCCGGAGCCCACGCACGAAACAGCTGCCACTACGGCAGCGGAAGCCGTCCCCGCCTTCTCGGACTCCCCCGCGTCCGAGACCACCGGCAACCTCCCCCGGTTCGGCGAGAGCGGACTCCCCAAACGCCCCCGCGGCCGCACCCTCGCCGCCGCCGAGGCCCGTACCAACACCAACGGTGCCACCGAAACTCCCCGGCCCCGTACCGCCGACCCCAAGGAACAAGCAGCCCGCTTCAGCAGCTTCCGCCAGGCTGTTCGGGCCAACTCCCCGCACCCGGAAGAAGGCAACACCCGATGACCGCGACCACCGACGAGAAGCTCAACTGGCTGCTGGAGGGGCTCCTGGAGCGCACCCCCGGCACCCGCCATGCCCTTGTCCTGTCCAGGGACGGACTCAAGCTGTGCCGTACCCCCGAGCTCTCCGTCGACCAGGCCGATCAACTGGCCGCGATCTCGGCCGGTATCCAGAGCCTGTCGCACGGCGCGTCCGTCGAGTTCGGTGACGGCACCGGCGGCGTACGGTCCGCGATGGCCGAGTTCTACGGCGGTGTGCTGTTCATCGTCGAGGCGGGTGCGGGTGCCCATCTCGCGGTCGTCGCCTCGGAGGACGCCGACGTCGGCTTCATCGGCCACAACATGAGCGAACTCGTCGAGCAGCTCGGCGAGCACCTGAGCGCCCCGCCGCGTTCCCCCTCGGCCTCCGAGGCGGCCGCGGTCGTCGACGCGACAGCGAACGTATGACCCGCCGCCGCCCCGGCCGGGACGACGCCCCGGACCGGCTGTACACCCTCACCGGTGGCCGCAGCCGGTCCGGTTCGGACGCCTTCGACCTGGTGACGCTGGTCGTCTCCGAGTGCGAGCCGGCCCCCGGCATGCAGTCGGAGCACGTCACGATCCTGCGGATGTGCACGCGGCCCACCGCGGTCGTGGAGATCGCGGCGAGCCTCGGCCTGCCTGTCAGCATCGTCCGGATCATGCTGTCCGATCTGCTGGACACCGGCCGGATCAGCGCCCGTCACCCCCGTACCGCCCGTGTCGCGGACCGGCTCCCCGACCCCGACATCCTGGAACAGGTGCTCGTTGGACTCCGCAACCTCTGACCGTGCCGCCCTGCAGGCGACGGCCGACAACGGACTGAAGATCGTCGTCGTCGGCGGCTTCGGTGTCGGCAAGACCACCATGGTCCGCTCCGTCAGCGAGATCCGTCCGCTGAACACGGAAGAGACCATGACCCGCGCGGGCGAGGCCGTCGACCATCTCGACGGTGTGCAGTCGAAGACATCCACGACCGTCGCCTTCGACTTCGGCCGGATCTCGCTCGACGAACGCTCGGTGCTGTACCTGTTCGGCGCCCCCGGTCAGGAACGGTTCTGGTTCCTGTGGGACCGGCTGTTCTCCGGCACGCTCGGTGCCGTCGTCCTCGTCGACACCCGCAGGCTCGCCGACTCCTGGTACGCGATCGACCGCCTGGAGCACCACGGCACGCCGTTCATCGTGGCGTGCAACGACTTCGGCGGCCCGCTCCACACCGAACAGCAGATACGGGAGGCGCTCGACCTCTCGGACGACGTACCCCTGGTGGAGTGCGACGCCCGGGACCGTTCCTCCAGCAAGTACGTACTGATCACGCTGGTCGAGCACCTGCATGCCCTGTCGCAGGGCAATGCCTCCGCCACATCCGCCGCCCGTCCGGAGATCACACCGGAGAAGACCCCGGAGCCCACCTCGTGACCCAGCCCCCGGCGCCGGCCCCCGGCTGCCCCGTGTCCCAGGGCCGCGCCCCTCTCTCCGGCCCCCGGTTCCAGACCGAACCGACCCGGCTGTACCGGGAGATGCGCCGTGACCACGGGGCCGTGGCGCCCGTCGTCCTCGACGGCGACATCCCCGCCTGGCTCGTGCTCGGCTACCGCGAACTGCACCAGCTGACCAGCGACCCGGTGCTGTTCAGCCGCGACTCCGACCTGTGGAACCAGTGGGACCGCATCCCCGACGACTGGCCGCTGCTGCCGATGATCGGCCGCAAGCAGCCGTCGATCCTCTACACGGTCGGCCCGCGGCACACCGAGCGCGCCGGAATGATCAGCAATGCGCTGGAGGCCGTCGACACGTTCGCGCTGAAGCGGTACGCGGAGGAGTTCGCCGACGGTCTCATCGACCGGTTCTGCTCCACGGGCCGGACCGAGATCATCGCCGAGTACACGATGCTGCTCCCCGCCCTCGTACTGGCGAAGATGTACGGCTTCAGCGACACCATCGGCCACGCGCTGGTCGGCTCGCTCAACGACATGATCGACGGCCGGGAGCGGGCGCTGGCCGGTCAGCAGCACCTCGCCTCGTCCATGTTCCAGCTGCTGGCCGACAAGCACGCCGAGCCCGGCGACGACGTCGCCTCGCGGATGATCGCCGACCGCGGCCACTTCACCGACGAGGAGGTCGCGCAGGACCTGATGGTCATGATGGCCGCGGGCCACCAGCCGACCGCCGACTGGATCGGCAACTCGCTGCGGCTGATGCTCACCGACGACCGGTTCGCCGCCTCCCTCTCGGGCGGCAGGCACAGCGTCGCCGAGGCCATGAACGAGGTGCTCTGGGAGGACACCCCGACGCAGAACGTCGCGGGCCGCTGGGCATCGCGCGACACCCATCTCGGCGGGCGCCACATCCAGGCGGGCGACCTGCTGCTGCTGGGCATCGCCGCCGCCAACTCGGACCCACAGGTGCGCACCGACGGTTCCGCGCTGACCGGCGGCAACAACGCGTTCCTCTCCTTCGGCCACGGCGAGCACCGCTGCCCGTTCCCGGCCCAGGAGACCGCCGAGGTCATCGCCCGTACCGGCATCGAGGTGCTGCTGGACCGGCTCCCGGACATCGACCTCGCCGTCCCCGCCGAACAGCTCACCCGGCGCCCGTCCCCGTGGTTGCGGGGCCTGACGGACCTGCCGGTGACCTTCACACCCACCCCTGCCGTCGGACTCGCCATCGGAGGCCAGAGATGACCCGGATCGCCCTCGACCCCTTCGTCGCCGACCTCGACGGCGAGAGTGCCCGGCTGCGGGCGGCGGGCCCGCTCGCCGAGGTGGAACTGCCGGGCGGAGTGCACTGCTACGCGGTCACCCACCACGCCGAGGCGCGCCAGCTGCTCACCGACAGCCGGATCGTGAAGGACATCAACGTCTGGGGCGCCTGGCAGCGCGGCGAGATACCGATGGACTGGCCGCTGATCGGCCTCGCCAACCCGGGCCGCTCCATGCTCACGGTCGACGGCGCCGACCACCGCCGGCTGCGCACGCTGGTCGCGCAGGCGCTGACCGTGAAGCGGGTGGAGCGGCTGCGGGCCGGCATCGAGGCGCTGACCACGGCGAGCCTGGACCGGCTGGCCGCACTGCCCCGGGGCGAGAAGGTCGACCTGAAGGCGGAGTTCGCGTACCCGCTGCCGATGAACGTGATCAGCGAGCTGATGGGCGTGGACAGCGCGGACCACCCGCGACTGAAGGAGCTCTTCGAGAAGTTCTTCTCCACGCAGACGCCGCCGGAGGAGGTCCCGCAGATGATGGCGGACCTCGGCGCGCTCTTCACACAGATCGTCGACTCCAAGCGGGAGAACCCGGGCGACGACCTCACCAGCGCGTTGATCGCGGCCTCCGAGGACGGTGACCGCCTCACCGACGAGGAGATCGTCAACACCCTCCAGCTGATCATCGCGGCCGGTCACGAGACCACGATCAGCCTGATCGTGAACGCGGTCGTCGCGCTCCAGACGCACCCCGAGCAGCGCAAGCAGGTGCTGAGCGGGCAGGTGCCGTGGGAGAACGTGATCGAGGAGACCCTGCGCTGGAACACCCCCACGTCCCATGTCCTGATCCGGTTCGCCACGGAGGACGTCGAGGTGGGCGACAAGGTCCTGCCGAAGGGCGAGGCGCTGATCATCTCCTTCGGTGCGCTGGGCCGCGACGAGGCGCAGCACGGGCCGACGGCCGGTGACTTCGACATCACCCGCTCCCCCAACCGCCACATCGCGTTCGGGCACGGCCCGCACGTCTGCCCGGGTGCGGCACTGTCCCGGCTGGAGGCGGGGGTGGCGCTGCCCGCGCTGTACGAGCGGTTCCCGGAACTGGAGCTCGCCGTCCCGGCGACCGAGCTGCGGAACAAGCCGATCGTCACCCAGAACGACCTGTACGACCTGCCGGTCGAACTGGGCTGACCCGGCCTCCCGCACACGGTCCACGGACCACAACGCACGCGGTCCACGGACCGGAGCAGGCGTCTCATCCGACGGACACGGTCGAGGGCCGTGTCAGTGAGGTACTACGCTCCGGTTCGTGGCCGATATCCAGATTCCCGCTGACATCAAGCCCGCCGACGGACGCTTCGGCGCCGGTCCTTCCAAGGTGCGGACGGAGGCGCTCGACGCGCTGGCCGCCACCGGTACGTCTCTTCTCGGTACGTCCCACCGCCAGGCCCCGGTCAAGAACCTGGTCGGCGCGGTGCGTCAGGGCGTGCGCGACCTCTTCTCCCTCCCCGAGGGCTACGAGGTGATCCTGGGCAACGGCGGCTCCACCGCCTTCTGGGACATCGCGACGCACGGACTCATCGAGACGAAGTCCCAGCACCTCAACTTCGGCGAGTTCTCGTCGAAGTTCGCGAAGGCCGCCAAGCTCGCCCCGTGGCTGGCCGACCCGACCGTGATCGTCTCCGACCCCGGTACCCACCCGGACCCGCGGGCCGAGGCGGGCGTCGACGTCTACGCGTTCACACACAACGAGACCTCGACCGGTGTCGCCGCACCGGTCAAGCGCGTCGCGGGCGCCGACGAGGGCTCCCTGGTCCTGGTGGACGCCACCTCCGGTGCGGGCGGCCTGCCGGTCGACATCACCGAGTCGGACGTCTACTACTTCGCCCCGCAGAAGTCGTTCGCCTCCGACGGCGGCCTCTGGATCGGCGTGTTCTCCCCGGCGGCCCTGGAGCGCGCCGCGCGCATCCACGCGTCGGGCCGGCACATCCCCGAGTTCTTCTCGCTGCCGACGGCGATCGACAACTCCCTCAAGAACCAGACGTACAACACCCCGGCGCTCGCCACGCTGTTCCTCCTGAACGAGCAGCTGAACTGGCTGAACACCCAGGGCGGCCTGGACTTCTCGGTCCGCCGCACGGCCACCTCGGCGCGGAACCTGTACGGCTGGGCGGAGGAGTCCAAGTACGCGACCCCGTTCGTCACCGACCCGGCGAAGCGCTCGCAGGTCATCGGCACGATCGACTTCGCCGACGAGATCGACGCCTCGGCCGTCGCCAAGGTGCTGCGCGCCAACGGAATCGTCGACACCGAGCCGTACCGCAAGCTGGGCCGCAACCAGCTGCGCGTGGCGATGTTCCCGGCGATCGACCCGTCGGACATCCAGGCGCTGACGGCCTGCATCGACTACGTGATCGAGAAGCTGTAACGAGCAGCTGTACATCTCCGAGGGGCCCCTGGTACGGATCCGGATCCGTACCAGGGGCCCCTCGCCGTTCCTCACCCCGCCGCCTGCGCGAGGACCGCCCGGAGCCGGCCGATCCCTTCCTTCCACTGCTCCCCGTCTCCGCCCTCGGTCCACAGCTCCAGCAGCTCGGACGGCTCGGCCACCACTCGGTCCAGGGCCTGAACCGCGAGGCCCCGCAGCTCCACGGGCAGCTCCGGAAGCGGCTTGTCCGGACCGTACGCGGTCGTCACGGGCTCCCCACCCGGGCACTGCGCGGCCACCAGAGCGGCTGCCGCCACGGCCACGACGGCCTCGTCGGAGTCGAGGTAGTCCTCGGTCCGGACGACATCCGCCAGAGCATCCCGGATCAGCTCCGCACGTTTGCCCTGCGGGGCGCCGTCCAGGTCCCCCGAGAAGTCCGCTGCGGTGTCGTTGTCGAAATGGCCGATGTCCCAGGTGCCCATGGCGCCCCCTTCTTCGATGGTCCAGCCATCCTCGCAACCACCACTGACAACGGGCCTGTCAGTGCTCGTTGTTACGTTCCTCGCATGACGAAGACCGTGCCGTACACCGGCGGCGAGAAGGATTCCCTGCACATCGCGCTCGACCGGCACCGCGACACGGTGCTGTGGAAACTCGACGGCCTCGACGACGAGCAGCTGCGCCGCCCGATGACCCCGACGGGCACGAATCTGCTGGGCCTGGTCAAGCATCTGGCGACGGTCGAGTACGGCTGGTTCTGCACGACGTTCGGCCGCGAGACGGAGAAACTCTGGTTCGACGCGTACACGGAGGACATGACGGTCGCCCCGGACGAGACGACCGCCGATATCCTGGCGTTCTACGCCCGCGCCCGCACCGCCGCGGACCGGGCGATAGAGGAGATCCCACTCGACGCGACCGGTACGGCGTGGGACGGGCGGAAGGTGTCGATGCGCTGGGTGCTCATCCACATGCTGGAGGACGTCGTACGGCATGCCGGACACATGGACATCGTCCGCGAACTGATCGACGGGGCGACGGGCGCACACCCGCAGAGCGCCTCCTCCGCATAGGGTCTGGCACGCCTCGTTCACTCGACCGAGTGGACGACGACATACAGGACACGCAAGGCGCACCGTTCTACGACGATGCTCTCGACACCACCCACCAGGAGGCCCGCAATGTCTGCAGCATCAGTCGAGCACCCCTGTGACGGTGAGCCGGATTCGCAGCTCGACGTGGCCAACAGGCTGATGGAGCAGCATCCGGGTTACCGCGTCGAGATCATCGGAGGCGTTATCACCGCGGCCCCACCCCTGGACGGCCCCCATGCCCGTGCACTGACCAAGGTCATGCGGCCGTTCATCGCGGCAGGGCTCGATGACGGGGAGACGGAGGTCCTCCAGGGGATCGGCCTGTGGCTGCCTGACGGGCCCGAGGACTACACGATCCCCGACCTCTCCCTCGTCGACGCCGACTTCGACGAGCATGTGCTGGAGAACAACTGCTACGACCCTGCGGTCTTCCGCCTAGTCCTGGAAGTCACGTCGAGCAACTACAACAACGATCTGCGTGCCAAAGTCACCGCGTACGCCGAGGCCAAGATCCCGGTCTATGTGATCGTCAACCGCAAGCACGGCCGGGTCCACGTCCTGACCGAGCCCCTCGCCGACGGGTACGACAGCCACCAGGTGTACGCCCCCGGCCAGCAGGTCACGCTCCCCGCCTCCATCGGCGCCGAGGTCACCCTCGATGTCGCGGACCTGCTCAAGGCCGGGCAGCACCGGAAGTGACATCCGTGCGGCGCCACCGCCGCTCCCCGTCCTCCCACTCGTCGGTGGGCACGAGTCCCGCCGCCGCGGCCACCGCGGCGGATGCGGTGTGGTCGGGGTGGATGTGCGCGACGACCGTACGGATCGTGCCCCCGTCCAGCAGGTGCGTCACCAGGCCCTTCGCCGCCTCCTTGGCGTAGCCCAGCCCCTGCCGCTCGGTGCCGATGACCCAGGCGATCTCGGCCTGCGGGCCCGCCACAGTGGCCTGGGTCCAGCCCGCCAGGCGGCCGTCGGCGCGGACCTGGAGTACCCAGTTCCACCAGTGTTCGGCGGGGTCGGGGGAGCCGGATTCCCAGCGGGTGTAGCGGGCCCGGAGAGTGTCCAGATCCTCCGGGGCGCCGCCCGTGTAGGTGTGCAGGGCCGGGTCGGCGAGGACCGTCGCCATCTCCTCGGCGTGCGCGGCGCGCAGCGGCAGTGCGTCGAGCCGCTCGGTGGAAAAGGCCTCGGGCCCATGGTTCGTCATAGGTGCCCGACCCTACGCGCGCCGTCCCGCGTTCGGCCTGCAACGACTGATCGACGGCTTCGAAGTGCTCGTCGAGCGGCGCGCCAAGGAGTGAGCGGAGCCGGGGCCGTGCACCGGTGGAGGCCGGCCGACGGTCAGCCGCGGTTGCGACGCCGCTTCGTGAAGACGAGTGCGCCCACGGCGGCGAGCACCAATACCCCGACCAGAGTGCTGCCCTTCATCTCGCCGCTCCCGTCACCGGCAAAGGACGACGCACCACCGCCGTCCTTCGACGGCGACTTGCTGCCACCACCGCCGCTGCCGCCGGCGATGTCCACCCGCACCACATCGCTCCGCTCCCCCTCCGTGCCGAACATCAGCGCCGAGCCGTCCGCCGTGTACGTCACCGACTCGGCCTGCCGCTGCAGCGGTGCCTGGACCGCGTGGTCGGCGCCGAGCCTGCCGTCCTTGAAGGCGTAGCCACGGGCGCTGAAGTACGAGCGCAGCACCAGCTCCTTGCCGTCCGGCGAGAACGCCCCGTCCGTCACCCACGGCACCTCACCCACACGTCGGAAGACATTGGTGGCGCCGGTGGTGAGCTCGGCCGGGCCCTCGTACAGTCCGCCGCCGTCCTCGTTCTTCGACGCGATGTAGACCCGCCCGGTCGTGGGGTGGACCATCAGCGCCTCGGCGTTGCGCGGACCATCGGCGTACTTCACATCGAACTGTGTGGCGCGGACCGTCGCGTCCTTCAGCTCCTTCGGCTCCGGCAAGCGGTAGATCCAGACATGGTCCCAGCTGCCGTTCAGGTTGTCGCCGATGTCACCGATGTACAGATTGCCGTCGGGTCCGAGGGAGATGGCCTCCACATCGCGCGGCTGCCCCACCCCTCGCAGGGTGATCGTCGCGACGGTCTTCCCGGTGCGGGAGTCGACGGCGTAGATGTACGGGCCGTCGTCGCTGTCGTTGTGCGTCCAGTAGATGCCGGGGTGGGCGCGGCTGGCGGCGAGGCCGCTGGACTCGGTGATCCGGGGGTCTTCGATCGTGAAGCTCCGATCGGCTCCGTCTCCGGCCGCGACGGCGGGAGCCGCCCCGGCGAGGAGGAGGAGCGCGGCGGCTCCGGACACAGTCAGGTACGAACGCATGACACAAGTGTCCATCGTCACGTCGCAGGCCGGATGGATGATCCGCGATGATGACGCCATGCGTTTCACGTTTGTCGGCGATTCCATGTCGATCGGCCGCGCCGGCGACTTCACCTGGCGCTACCGGATGTGGCAGCACCTCGCTTCCACTTTCGGTGCCCCGTTCGCGATCGTCGGCCCGCGCAGCGAGCTGTACGACACCGGGACGAACACCCCTGTCTCGCACGAGTACGGCGCACCGGACTTTCCCGCCGAAGCCCGCACCCATCTGGCCGGCTGGGGTGAGGGCTGGCTCCACATGGCCCCGGTGATCGCCGACACGGTCACCGAGCACCGCACGGACATCCTGCTCGTCTCGCTCGGCCTGATAGACCTCGGTTTCTATACGGACAGCGGTCAGACCGCCCTGAACGCAAGGGCGTTCATCACGGCGGCCCGCACCGCGAACCCGCACGTCAAGATGGTGATCCTGCCCGTGATACCGAACATACGGGCTGAATCGGACGCCCCGTTCGCCGCCGAGTGCGACCGTTTCAACGAGCTCCTGGCGAAGGCCGTCGCCGACCTCGACAACCCGATGTCCCCGATCCTGCTGGCCTCCCGCCCGCCGGGGTACGACATTCACAAGGACACGTACGACGGGACGCATCCCGGCCCCACCGGCGAACACAAGCTGGCGGCCTCGTTCGCCGACGCGATGCACCAGGCGTGGGGCCTGGGCGGCCCGTACGCAGCCCGCCCGTAGCCGGCATCCGCAGTCGGCACTCATAGCCGCGCCCGGTGTCGGTCCTGGTCTGCAACGACGTGCGGCACCTGCCCGACGAGCTGCGCCGGACGGGCTTCCCGCCCGGCCCCCGCCTCTGAGAACCCGCCTGTCACCGGGTTCCCGGCACCTCACCGCTCCGACCCCGTGGGCCGGGCCCTCACATGCATCCGCTCCCCCTGCTGCCCGAACAGGCTGAGGAATTCGACCGGATCAGGCCCGGCACTGGCCCACGCATGCGGCGTACGTGTGTCGAACTCGGCGACCTCGCCGGCCGTGAGCACCAGATCGTGCTCGCCCAGCACCAGTCGCAACCGCCCCGCGAGTACGTACACCCACTCGTACCCCTCGTGCACCCGCTGCTCCAGAGGCCCCGTCGCCCCGCGGCCGCCGGGCAGGATCTGCTTGTATGCGTGCAGCCCGCCGAGGTGCCGGGTGAGCGGCACGAAGGTCATGCCGTCCCGGGTGAAGGGGCGGAAATGGATACGCGGATCACCGGTGGCGGGTGCGCCGACGAGTTCGTCCAACTGCACCCCGTACGCCTTGGCCAGTGGCAGCAACAGTTCGAGCGTGGGTTTGCGGCCACCCGATTCCAGACGCGAGAGGGTGCTGAGGGAGATCCCGGTCGTCTCGCTGAGCCGCGCCAGGGTCGTGCCGCGTTCCTGGCGCAGGGCGCGCAACCGCGGCCCGACGCCTGTCAGGACGGTCGAGATCTCGCCGTCCGTACGCTCTGCACGCTCTCCGTCTTGTTCATCCATCTCCCCATTATTTGCCGTCCCGGCAACGGGGTGTGTCAGGACGGCAGGATCATGGCCAGCGAGAGACGGGTCAGCTCATCGGTCAGCCACTCGGCGTCGACCTGCCTGGGGCGGCGGCCGTGATGGGCCATGAGTTCGTCCACCGAGTGGTTCAGCACAGTGACGGTCACGGTGTGGTCGCTCGCCACCGCCTCGCCCCGTCGCACGGCGCGCTCGGCCTCGGAGGTCAGGAAGTCGATCCACATCGCCCGCCATGTCGCGAGGTGCTTGTCCACCTCCCGGCTCACTCCCAGCACCTCGACGAACGCCACCCGGGCCGCGCACGGGTCCTCGGTTACCGCCTTCACATAGGCGTCGAAGAGCAGCCGGACCCGTTCCGCCGTCGGACAGTCCTCCATGCCCTCGGCCATCAGGGCGTTCTCGGCGGCGCGCAGCCCGTAGGTCGCCACCTCGTCGTAGATCGCCATCAGGAGCACCTCCCGCGAGACGAACTCCTGTTGGAAGATGTGGACGGGCACCTTCGCCTGCTCGCACAGAGCCTCGACGCTCGTGTGCGCGTACCCGTACGCGGCGAACAACTGGCGTCCGGCCCACAGGAGTCGGTCCCGTGCCCCCGGACCCTCCAGGGCCTGTCCCACCGCCCCGTTCCGCTGGTTCGCCACGACACCTACCATCGGTCCTCCTTCGTCGTCCGTACCGCTGCCCCCACTCTCCACGCTCTGCCCCGCCGGTGGTGTCACCGCCACGCGCTCGGCCACGCGTAGGGCGGTGCTTCGGTCAAGTCCGATTGCCCATCGAATCGTTGCTGCTACCGTCTGAAATTTGGATCTACGGAGGTGTCCAGGCGATTGCCTGCCGCCCTGCTGCCGGGCGTTTCAGCAGGACCTCGAGGGCAGGGCTTTGAACATGACGTCCGCGGCGTGAGCGGTGACCTCGAGCTCGTCACCGAGAGCCCATTCGGCGACCCGCGAGACCGTGGCGGCCGGGATGCGGTCGCTGATTCCGGGGGCCGCCGGAATGTCCTGCGTCGCGTGGGCGTCGTGCGGCATGACGACCCGATACCCCAGCGCCAGGGCTGCGCGGGCCGTCGCCTGGACACACATCTCCGACATCACACCGCAGATGACGAGCGCCTGCACCTGCGATTCGGTCAAGAGACCACCCAGCGAAGTCCCGTCGAACCCGTTGTCCTCGGTCTTGCGGATCACGACCTCAGTGGGGCCGGCCTCGACAGGATGGTGGAGCTCCCAACCCGGCGTGTGCGGCTCGTCGCCGGCTCCGGCCGCCCCGTCGTTCTGAATGTGGACAACGAGCGCCCCGCTCCTTCGCGCCCGTGCGATCAGGTCCGCCGTCCGGTCCAGGAGCCGGGCCGTCTCGGGTACTGCCCTGTCACCGCGGACGGCGGCCTTCTGAACGTCCACAACGAGCAGGGCCTCTGCGGGAAGCGCACGATTGTCCATCCCGTCATCATGTCCGCCGGCGCCATGCACCTCTACGTGTTTTCGATCCGATGGCGGGAGAGAGGACGACTCCTCCGCACCACCCAACACATTGGTACGATCGTCAGCTCAATGTGGCGTGAGCGCATGCATGGAACGGGGGAACACCGGCATGAAGTTCGACATGGGGGCGCAGGTTCTTTCGACGCTGTCGTCGAAGTCGCGTGGGTCGAGTACTGATCTGGGGACGTTGATTCGTCAGCTGGTGCAGGCCGCGCAGCCGTTGGAGGGGAAGTTCAACGGTGCGGGGCGTGCGGCGTTTGATTCGTTTAAGGGGCGGTCGGATGAGATCACGGCGGCGTTGAACGGTTCGCTGTCGGCTCTCCTCGGTGGTCAGTCGGGGATGGAGGCGGCGTTCAGCTCGGGTGATCAGGAGCAGGGTGACAACGCGCGGCAGCAGATGTCGGCGGCGAACTTCGACGCGGCGCGCTTCGGCGGCCGCTGACAGACGGGGGTTGGGTTTCTGATGGCTGGTCAGAGTGATCGTCGTTCGTATGACACGGGTGCGTCCGCGGATGCGCAGGGCAACATCCAGGTGGTGATCGCGCAGCTGGAGGAAGTGATCGCGGCGCGTGACGCGCAGGTGAAGGCCGCGATGGCGGACTTCGCGGCGGACGGTGTGGCGGATGAGTACCACGGCAAGGAACTGCGGTGG